>NZ_JAKYXC010000003.1 GCF_022538185.1 Microbacterium sp. CFH 31415
GTCACGATGTGCTCGCCCAGGCGGCACTTTGTGACAGGTGAGCTTCTGTCGACTCAGACCCTCTGCTCGCCTGTCACGATGTGCTGGGCCAGGCGGCACTTTGTGACAGGTGAGCTTCTGTCGACTCAGACCCTCTGCTCGCCTGTCACGATGTGCTCGCCCAGGCGGCACTTTGTGACAGGTGAGCTTCTGTCGACTCAGACCCTCTGCTCGCCTGTCACGATGTGCTGGGCCAGGCGGCACTTTGTGACAGGTGAGCTTCTGTCGACTCGGACCCTCTGCTCGCCTGTCACGATGTGCTCGCCCAGCAGACACTTCGTGACAGTTGAGCGGTCGTCGGTGCAGATCAGCTCGGGGACCGAAGCTGGGGCCGGAATGCAGAGCGGATGCCGCGGCTCAGCGCGTGCGCATGCCGTCGAGCGCGACCGCCACGACGTCGTGCGCCAGGCGCTCGCCGTCGACCGGGCCGCCGGGGCGGTACCACTCCACGAGGGAGTTGACCATGCCGAAGATGAGGCGGGTCGCGACCGGGCCGTCGATGTCGTCGCGCACCTGGCCGGCGGCCTGCGCCGCTTCGACGAGCGCGGTCACGCGGTGGTCGAACGCCCGCCGACGCTCCAGGGCCGCGCGCTCGACGTCGCTGTTGCCGCGCACCCGCAGCAGCAGGGTCACGTAGGGGAGCCGGTCGACGAGCACCCGCACGGCCCCGCGCAGGACCGCGTCGAGGCGCTCGGCGGCAGATCCGTGCTGGGCGCCGGGCTCATCGAGCACGCCCTCGAGCGCGCTCAGCGCCTCGTCGAGGGCGAGCGACAGCAGCTGCTCCTTCGAATCGAAGTGGTGGTACAGCGCCGACTTCGTCAGGCCCAGTCGCGTCGCGAGATCGGCGACCGAGGTCGCGTCGTACCCCTGCTCGTTGAAGAGGGAGACAGCGATCTCGAGCACCTGTGCACGGTCGTAGCCGGGACGACCGCGGCGCGGGGGTGCGCTGTTCGCTGAGTCGACGTCGAGGGCGGGCACGGCTCCAGTGTCGCATGCGGGATTGGAATACTGAACGATCGGTTAGGTATCATCTGTACCGGTGCCGCGCCGATGCGGCCGCGGAGGGATGACGATGTCCGACGCCTACCTGGTCGGTGGAGTCCGCACGCCCGTGTGCGTCGGCGTGGGGCAGGGCACCGCGATGATCGTGGAGCGGGTGGATGCCTGAGCCGCTGCGCATCGAGAGCGCCGACGATCGCGTCGTCGCGACGCTGACGCGCCCCGAGGCGCGCAACGCGATCCACCAGGCGATGATCGACGCCCTGCACGATCTGTGCGCCGAGCTCGAGGCGACGCCGCGCACGCTCATCCTGATCGGCGCCGACGGGGTCTTCGCCTCGGGCGCCGACATCGCCCAGCTGCGCGAGCGCCGCGCCGCGGATGCCCGCCGGGGCATCAACACCCGCGCGTTCCAGCGCATCCGCGCGCTGCCGATGCCGGTGATCGCGGCGATCGACGGCTACGCACTGGGCGGAGGCGCCGAACTGGCCTACGCGGCCGACCTGCGGATCGGCACGCCACGGCTGAAGATCGGCAACCCCGAAACCGGACTCGGCATCATCGCCGCGGCGGGCGCGACCTGGCGGCTGCCGCAAATCGTG
Organism: Microbacterium sp. CFH 31415; assembly: GCF_022538185.1. Taxonomy (GTDB): domain Bacteria; phylum Actinomycetota; class Actinomycetes; order Actinomycetales; family Microbacteriaceae; genus Microbacterium. The sequence goes on from NZ_JAKYXC010000003.1 coordinate 1,641, forward strand.
GGAGAGGCGCGCGCCGCCGAGCTGCTGCTCACCGGCCGCATCCTCGACGCCGGCGAGGCGCTCGCCTGGGGTGTGGTCTCCTCGCTGCACGAACCCGACGAACTGCTGGCCGCAGCCCACGCGATGGCCGACCGCATCGCCGCCAACGACCCCCTCGCCACGCGCCACACCAAGACGGCGCTCACCGCTGCGCCGGGCGCCCATCCCGCGCTCGAGCTCGAGCTGCAGGCCGAGCTCTTCGAGAGCCCCGAGAAGGAGCGACGCATGACCGAATTCCTCGAGAGGCGCACGCGATGACCGAGCACGATTCGCCCCGGAAGACGCCGGTCCCCGCGCGCGTCGGCGTGATCGGCGGCGGCCGGATGGGCGCGGGCATCGCGCACGCGTTCGCCCTCGCCGGGGCCGACGTGGTCATCGTCGAACGCGACGAGCACGCGGCGGGCGCGGCATCCGCCCGCGTTCTCGAGGCGGTACGGCGCAGCATCGACCGCGGCGCGACCTCGCGCCGATTCGAGGTCCTCGAGGCCGCGGTCGAGACGGCGACCGATGCTGCGGCCCTCACCGGCTGCGGACTCGTGGTCGAAGCTGTTCCCGAAGACCGCGAACTCAAGGCTGCCGCACTCGGGCGGGCCGAGCGCGTGCTCGACGCGAGCGCCGTCCTCGCGACGAACACGTCGTCCATCTCGATCGACGACCTCGCAGCCGGCCTCGAGCGCCCGGGCCGGTTCGTCGGCCTGCACTTCTTCAATCCCGTGCCGGCGTCGCAGCTGGTCGAGGTCGTCGTCGGACCGGCGAGCGACGACGACGTGGTCGCTGCGGCGAAGGACTGGGTGGCGGCGATCGGCAAGACGCCCGTCGTGGTGCGTGATTCCCCCGGCTTCGCGTCCAGCAGGCTCGGCGTCGCGCTCGGACTCGAGGCCATCCGCATGGTCGAGGAGGGCGTCGCCTCCGCGGCCGACATCGACGCGGCGATGGAGCTCGGGTACCGGCATCCCGTCGGTCCCCTGCGTACGACCGATCTGGTCGGCCTCGACGTGCGCCTCGGCATCGCCGAAGAGCTGCACGCGCGACTGGGCGATCGGTTCGCGCCCCCCGAACTGCTGAGGCGCATGGTGGCCGACGGACAGCTGGGCCGCAAGACCGGCCGCGGTTTCTACGAATGGAGCGAGTGATGACCGAGATCCTTCCGAGCTATGTGCGAGGCGAGTGGTGGACGCCGGCGGATGCCTCGTCCGCCGTGACCGTCGCCGACGCGTCGACCGGCGAGGCGATCGCACGGGTCAGCACCGAGGGCCTCGATCTTGCCGGCGTGCTCGACTACGCGCGCACCGTCGGGCAGCGGAGTCTGGGCGCGCTGACGTTCCATCAGCGTGCGCTGCTGCTGAAGCAGTTCGCCCTCGCGCTGACCGAGCGCAAGCAGGAGCTCTACGACCTCTCGAAGCGCGCGGGCGCTACCGCGCGCGACTCGGCCGGCGACATCGACGGCGGCATCGGAGTGCTCTTCGCCTACTCGTCGAAGGGGCGCCGCGAGCTGCCCAACGGGCAGGTCTACCTCGACGGCCCGGTCGAGCCGCTGTCGAAGGACGGTTCATTCCTCGGACGGCATGTGTACACGCGGCTGCCCGGTGTCGCAGTGCAGATCAACGCCTTCAACTTCCCGATGTGGGGTGCGCTCGAGAAGCTCGCGCCCGCGTTCCTGGCGGGCGTGCCCAGCGTGGTCAAGCCTGCGACGCCCACCGCGTACGTCGCCGAGGCGTGGGTGCGCATCCTCGTCGACACGGGGCTTCTGCCGGAGGGCTCGCTGCAGCTCGTGAGCGGCGGCGTGCCCGGGCTGTTCGACCACCTGCGTCTCGGCGACCTCGTCGGATTCACCGGCAGTGCGTCGACGGCGGAGCGCCTGCGCTCGCACGAGAGCGTGCAGACCGGCGGGGTGCGGTTCACGAACGAGACCGACTCGATCAACGCGAGCGTCCTCGGACCGGACGCCGTCGCCGGCACCCCCGAGTTCGACGCGTACGTGAAGCAGCTGATGGTCGAGCTGACCACGAAGGCCGGGCAGAAGTGCACGGCCATCCGACGGGCGATCGTGCCGGAGGGCGCGGTCGACGACCTCGTCGAGGCCGTTCGCGCGAAGGTGGCCGAGCGGGTCGTGCTCGGCGATCCGCACGCCCCCGATGTGACGATGGGTCCGCTGGTGTCGGTGGCGCAGCGCGATGAGGTGCTGCGCGCCGTGAGCGCGCTCGAAGCCGCAGGGGGCCGGCTGCTGCTCGGGTCGACCGGCGCGCCGCAGGTCGTGCGCGCCGACGGGTCGGTCGGCCCCGCACCGGACGGTGCATTCGTCGAGCCCCTGCTGATCGGGTTCGCGGATGCCTCGGCCGACGCCGTGCACGAGGTCGAGGCGTTCGGTCCGGTCGCCAGCGTGCTGACCTACCGCACCGTCGACGAGGCCGCCGACCTTGTCGCCCGCGGCGGGGGATCTCTGGTCACGAGCGTGGCGACGAACGACCCGGCGGTCGCGACGACGCTGCTGACGCGCGTCGCGGCGTTCAACGGGCGTCTCCTCTTCCTCGATCGCGCCGACGCGCGCACGTCGACGGGTCACGGCGCACCCGTGCCGCACCTCGTGCACGGCGGTCCGGGCCGTGCCGGCGGCGGCGAGGAGCTCGGCGGCATCCGCGCGGTGCTGCACCACATGCAGCGCACCGCCGTGCAGGGCTCGCCCGAGATGCTGACAGCGCTGACCGGCGTGTGGCATCAGGGCGCAGCATCCCGAACCGACCGTCATCCGTTCCGCAAGTCGCTCGCCGAACTCGCGATCGGCGACCAGCTCGTCTCGGCCACGCGCGTCGTGACGCTCGATGACATCGAGACATTCGCGAACTTCACCGGCGACCTGTTCTACGCCCACATGGACGAGGAGGCAGCGGCCGCCAACCCGTTCTTCCCCGGACGCGTCGCCCACGGCTACCTCCTCGTCTCATGGGCCGCGGGCCTGTTCGTCGATCCTGAGCCCGGTCCGGTGCTGGCGAACTACGGGCTGGAGAACCTCCGCTTCATGACGCCGGTGTCGCCGGGCGACGAGATCCGCGTCGTGCTCACGGCGAAGCAGATCACCCCGCGCGAGACCGACGACTACGGCGAGGTGCGGTGGGACGCCGTCATCCACAACCAGTCCGATGAGATCGTCGCGACCTACGACGTGCTGACCCTGGTGGCGAAGGAAGCGGAAGCCGCTGCCGACTCCTCAGGTCCGTCCGCGCCCGCCGAGGTCGGGGCATGACGCCCTCCGTCGCCGCGCGCGGTCGGAATCGGCATCCGCTGGCTCGGGGTTCTGCCGCGGATGCAGGTTTCGACCGCGTGGAGGGGACGCCGTGACCGAGCCCGCCGAGCCCGCCGAGCCCGCCGGGCACGCCGAGCCCGCCGGGCACGCCGAGCCCACCGAGCCCGCCGAGCCCGCCGGGCACGCCGAGCCCACCGAGCCCGCCGAGCACTTCGCCGGCCAGCGCCGCATGCTGCAGCGCGACCGCGCGTCGGCGGCGCTCGGCATGGTCGTCGAACGCGACGAGCCGGGGGAGGCCGTGGTGTCGATGCGCGTGCGCGACGACATGACGAACGGCTTCGCGATCACCCACGGCGGCATGGTGTTCGCGCTGGCCGACACCGCCTTCGCCATGGCGTGCAACGAGGACGACGGGGTGACGGTCGCCGCCGGCGCCGACATCGCCTTCCTCAAGGCGACGCGCGCGGGACAGACGCTGACCGCGCACGCGCGCCGGCGCGCGGCATGGGGTCGCAGCGGCCTGTACGACGTGACGGTCACCGACGAGTCCGGTGACGTGGTCGCCGAGTTCCGAGGGCGCTCGTTCACCACCCGCCGCGAGCACCTTGCGGACTGACCGTAGTAGACTTACTGAACGAATGGTCTGTAATTGAGGAGTCGATGATGACGACCGCACCCGAACCGACCGTGGTCGAGGCCGACGCGCCGGACGAGGCCGCCGAGCAGGCCGCGTTCGACGCGCTCATCGCGGCCGAGCAGCGCATCGAGCCGCGCGACTGGATGCCGGATGGGTACCGCAAGACGCTCATCCGGCAGATCTCGCAGCACGCCCACTCCGAGATCATCGGCATGCAGCCGGAGGGCAACTGGATCACCCGGGCACCGAGCCTGAAGCGCAAGGCGATCCTGATGGCGAAGGTGCAGGACGAGGCGGGCCACGGGCTCTACCTGTACTCGGCCGCCCAGACCCTCGGGATCACCCGCGACGAGATGACCGAGCAGCTCATCGCCGGGAAGGCGAAGTACTCGTCGATCTTCAACTACCCCACGCCGACGTGGGCAGACATGGGCGCGATCGGCTGGCTCGTCGACGGCGCTGCGATCTGCAACCAGGTGCCGCTGTGCCGCGCCTCCTACGGGCCCTACGGCCGGGCGATGGTGCGCATCTGCAAGGAGGAGTCGTTCCACCAGCGGCAGGGGTTCGAGATCCTGCTCGCGCTCATGCAGGGCACCGCGGCGCAGCGGGAGATGGCGCAGGATGCCGTGAACCGCTGGTACTGGCCGAGCCTCATGATGTTCGGCCCGCCCGACGACGAGTCGCCCAACTCCGCGCAGTCGATGGCGTGGAAGATCAAGCGCTTCTCGAACGACGAGCTCCGACAGCGATTCGTCGGGATGCTGGTGCCCCAGGCAGCGGTGCTGGGCGTTACGCTGCCCGATCCCGAACTGCGCTGGGATGAGGACTCCCAGCGCTGGCACATGAGCGACATCGACTGGACCGAGTTCCACGAGGTGCTGCGCGGGCGCGGGCCGATGAACGCGGAGCGTCTGCGCAGCCGCCGGAACGCGCACGAGGACGGCGCATGGGTGCGCGAGGCCGCGGCGCAATACGCCCGCACGCAGGCCGCCCGCGCGGAAGGGAAGGTGGCGTGATGGCTGCTCCGGGATACTCCGACCGCGAGACCTGGCCGCTGTGGGAGGTCTTCGTGCGCGCGAGCCGCGGGCTGAGCCACGTGCACGCCGGCTCGCTGCACGCGCCCGACGCCGAGCTCGCCCTGCGCAACGCGCGCGACCTGTACACGCGCCGCGGCGAGGGCACGTCGGTCTGGGTCGTGCCCGCCGACGCGATCACGACGAGCGACCCGGACTCGAAAGGCGCGTTCTTCGAGAGCCCGGCAGGCAAGAACTACCGGCACGCGGTGTACTACACGGCGTCGGAGGGGGTGCCGCACCTGTGAGCACGGAGACGATCCACGACGACCCGCACGGCGAGGTCAGCGTCGACCGCATCGAGCTCTCCGCCGAGCTCGCGGGCGAGGGCGGCCGTGCGGCGACCGCCGACATCGCCGAGTACGCGCTGCGCCTCGGCGACGACGCGCTGATCCTGTCGCAGCAGCTCGGCGCCTGGATCGCGCGCGCACCCGAGCTCGAGGAGGACGTCGCGCTGGGCAACATCGCGCTCGACCTGCTCGGGCATGCGCGCTCGTTCCTTCGCTACGCCGGCTCCTTCGACGGCCGCACCGAAGACGACCTCGCGTTCTGGCGCGACGAGCCCGAGTTCCGCTGTGCCTGGCTCTTCGAGCAGCCGAACGGCGACTTCGCACAGACGATCGCGCGGCAGTTCGCGGCATCCACCTACCAGTTCGAGCTCTACCGCGCGCTCGCCGGATCCAGCGATGCCACCTTCGCGGCGATCGCGGCCAAGGCCGTGAAAGAGGTCGAGTACCACCGCGACCACGCCGTGCAGTGGACCCTGCGCCTGGCAGGCGGCACCGAGGAGTCGCGCGCGCGCATGATCCGCGCCGTGGGCGACGTGTGGCCGTACGTCGACGAGCTCTTCCGCGACGACCCGCTGATCGAGCGGCTCGGGGCGGCTGCCGTGCGTCCTGCGGGCCTGCGCCCTGCCTTCGACGCCGTCGTCGGCGCGGTGTTCGCCGAGGCGGAGCTCGACGTGCCGCAGGGGTTCGTGAGCGCGGGCGGCGGCCGCGACGGCCGGCACTTCACGACGCTCGCCTACATCCTGGCCGAGATGCAAGTGCTCGCGCGGCAGCATCCGGGGGCGACATGGTGACGCTCAGCGACCTGCAGTCCCGCGATGCCGTGGCCGCGGAATCCGCGCGCGCCTGGCGCATCGCCGCGGCCGTGCCCGATCCGGAGGTGCCGGTGCTCACCGTCGAGGACCTCGGGGTGCTGCGCGACGTGTCGGTCGACGGCGACCGGGTGACGGTGACCATCACGCCGACGTACTCGGGGTGCCCGGCCGTCGACGCCATCCGCGACGACATCGTGCTCGCGCTCACCGAGGCCGGGTTCACCGACGTCGACGTGCGGCTGACCCTCACTCCCGCGTGGACCACCGACTGGATGAGCGACGAGGGCCGCGACAAGCTGCGGTCCTATGGCATCGCGCCGCCCACGGGGAAGGCGTCGGTCGGCGGACCGATCCGGCTGCAGCTCGCGGTGAAGTGCCCGCGCTGCGGCTCGCTCGACACGCGCGAGCTTGCGCGCTTCGGGTCGACCTCGTGCAAGGCGCTCTACGAGTGCCGGGAGTGCCTCGAGCCCTTCGACCACTTCAAGGTGCACTGATGGCCGCAGAGAACATCGGGGCCCGCGAGCGCGAGCGCATCGCCGAGGCCCTCCTGACGAGCGCCGTCGGCGGTCCGCGCGAGGCGAAGCGCCGTGCCCGCTTCCATACGCTGCGCGTCGCGGCGGTGCGGCCGCTGACCGACGCCGCGGTCGAGGTGACGTTCGCCGTGCCGGAAGAGGCGCGCGGCGACTTCGACTACCTCGCCGGCCAGCACGTCGCCCTGCGCACCACGCTCGACGGCCACGAGGTGCGGCGCTCGTACTCGCTGTGCCGCGCGGTCGACGCCGGCGGCGGAGGGGACGGCCCGCTCACGATCAGCGTGGCCATCAAGCGCGACCAGGGCGGGAGGTTCTCGACATGGGCGCACACCGAGCTGAAGCCCGGCGACCGCATCGACGTCATGAGCCCGCAGGGCACGTTCACGTCGTCACTCGCCGACCTCGACGGCGCGCATGTCGCGGGCATCGCCGCGGGTTCGGGGATCACTCCGCTCATGGCGCTCGCCGCGACGGTGCTCGCACGGTCCGAGACCTCGCGCTTCACCCTCGTCTACACGAACCGATCGACCTCCGATGTGATGTTCCTCGAGGACCTCGCCGATCTCAAGGACCGCTACCCCTCGCGACTTGCCCTGCACCACGTGCTCTCGCGCGAGCAGCGGGCAGCGCCGCTGCTCTCGGGACGCATCGACGAAGAGCGGCTCCGCCGCATCCTCGACGCGCTCGTGCTTCCCGACACAGTCGACGAGTGGTTCCTGTGCGGCCCGTTCGAGCTCGTGCAGCTGTGTCGCGACACGCTCGCCGACATCGGCGTGGCCCCCGAGCACGTCCGCTACGAGCTGTTCACGACGGGCGAGGGCGGCCGGGCGGAGGCGCCGTCCGGACGCCGGGTCGAGGTCAAGGCCGACGAGCCCGTGCGTCGGATCGAGGTCACGCTCGACGGCCAGTCGGCGACGATCGAGAGTCCGGTCTCCGCGCACGAATCGATCCTCAATGCCGCGTTGCGCGTGCGCCCCGACGCACCGTTCGCGTGTGCGGGCGGCGTCTGCGGCACGTGCCGGGCGCTGCTGCGCGAGGGGTCCGTCACGATGACCGAGAACTACGCGCTCGAGCCCGACGAGCTCGAGCGCGGCTACATCCTCACCTGCCAGTCCCACCCCACGACCGACCGCGTCGTGGTCGACTACGACGTCTGAGAGAGGTTCCCGTGATCACCAGCTCCGTCGACGAGGGCGTCGCCGAGATCGTGCTCGATGCCCCCGAGAAGCTCAACGCCCTGTCGTTGGAGGCGATCGGGGAGGTGGATGCCGCGTACGCCGAGGCCGAGGCATCCGGCGCCCGCGCTCTCGTCCTGCGCGGCGAAGGACGCGCGTTCTGCGCCGGGCGCGACATCGCCGGCGTCGATCCGGCGACCGACGACGTGGGGGAGTACCTCGGCGCGGTCGAGGCGCTGATGCGGCGGATGGCCGCGTTCCCGGCGCCGACGTTCGCGGCCGTGCAGGGGGCGTGCCTGGGCGTCGGACTCGGGCTCGCCATCGCGACGGACGTGGTGTACGTCGCCGAGACAGCCAAGGTCGGGTCGCCCTTCGCGAACCTCGGGGCGCTGCTCGACTCGGGCGGTCACGCGCTGCTCTACGAGCGCCTCGGGGCGCACCGCGCTCTCGACCTCATCTACACCGGCGAGCTTCTCACCGGAGCCGATGCCGTGGCGGCGGGCCTCTTCAGCCGCAGTGTTGCCGCCGACCAGCTGCTCGACTTCACGCGTGAGCGCGCCGCACGGGCCGCAGCCGGGCCCACGCAGGCGTTCCTCGCGTCGAAGCGCCTGATCGACAAGCTGAGGGACGAGCGGCTGTGGCGCGTCGTCGCCGACGAGACTCGCGGACAGGCCGAGCTGCGTGACACCGCCGACTACCGCGAGGGGTTCGCGGCGTTCCAGGAGAAGCGCAAGCCGACTTTCACCGGCGCCTGACCCGCACGACGCCCGGTCGCCGACGGTCGTCGAGCGGTTGCGGAGCGGTCGGGGAGCGGTCGGGGAGCGGTCGAGGTGAGCCGGAATGCGCCGCGTCGCGAGCAGATCTGCACGTCCGTTAAGAACCGCATTTCTTGACGCGCCGCGGCGGGGCAAGGACGGCGGATCACTGCACAGCGGCAGGTATTTTTGATCGTCGGTGTCACGAACACCCCGCACTCCCGCGACACGCGCTCCGCAACGAAAGGCACCACGTGGTCGACGCACAGCAGACCGAGGACTGGGCAACGCGAGAAGAGCTCGCGGAGCAGATGATCCCGATCATCGGCCGGCTCTACCGCAAGGGCGTGGTGACGTCGCTGCATGGACACCGCATCATCAACCTGTCGACCACGGGCCTCCTAGGCGTCCACGAGCGGGTGAGTCAGCTCGGCCACGACGAGCTCGACCCGGCCGAGACGCTCGCCGTGCTCACCGAGCTCGAGGCGCTCGCGCCGGGTGCGGCGTCGATCGACGTCGGCCGTCTCGCGACCATCGCCCGCGGGTGCTCCGAGTCGCTCGCCGAGCAGCTCGCGGCAGAGCTCGCCGACGTGGCGGGCGCCGGCGGCGCGATCCCGGCCGGTGCGGACGTCGTGCTCTACGGCTTCGGCCGTATCGGGCGCCTGCTCGCCCGCATCCTGATCTCCCACGCGGGCGGCGGCAGCGGCCTGCGCCTGCGTGCGATCGTGGTGCGCAAGGGCAGCGCGAACGACCTCCAGAAGCGCGCCAGCCTGCTGCAGCGCGACTCGGTCCACGGTCCGTTCGCCGGCTCCGTCTCGGTGGACGAGGACGCCCAGCAGATCATCGCCAACGGCACGCGGATCCAGGTCGTCTACGCGGACGACCCCGCAGCCGTCGACTACACCGCCTACGGCATCGACGACGCGATCGTCGTCGACAACACCGGCCGCTGGCGCGACGAGGCCGGGCTGTCACAGCACCTGCGGGCGAAGGGCGTGGCACGGGTGCTGCTCACGGCGCCCGGCAAGAGCCCGCTGAAGAACATCGTCCACGGCATCAACGACGACGCCATCGCACCCGACGACCGCATCCTGTCGGCGGCGTCGTGCACGACGAACGCCATCACCCCGGTTCTCGCTGCGATCGACGAGGCCTACGGAGTCGTGCGCGGCCACGTTGAGACGGTGCACTCGTTCACCAACGACCAGAACCTCATCGACAACTTCCACCGCGGCGATCGTCGCGGCCGGTCGGCGGTGCTCAACATGGTGATCACCGAGACCGGAGCCGCTACGGCGGTCGCCAAGGCGCTGCCGCAGCTGGAGGGCAAGCTGACCGGGAGCTCGATCCGGGTTCCGACGCCCGACGTGTCGCTGGCCGTGCTGCACCTGACGCTGGAGCGCCCGGCGTCGAAGGACGAGGCGAACGACTACCTGCGGCGGGTGTCGCTGCACTCGAAGCTGCGCCAGCAGATCGACTACGTCGAGTCGCCCGAGGTGGTCTCGACCGACTTCGTCGGATCGCATCGCGCCGGCATCGTCGACGGCCTGGCGACCATCGCCGCCGGCGACAACCTCATCCTGTACGTCTGGTACGACAACGAGTTCGGATACTCGTGCCAGGTGATCCGGGTACTCGAGAAGATGGCCGGCGCGCACCCGGTGGTCCGTCCCGCACGCCGCGAGGTCACGCTCGAGGCGTAGGCCCGAGCCGGCGCACTCCGCCCGGCCGGGGCCCGCGTACGTCGCAAGATCGGACATCTCGTCGGACATGCCGGTCGATCGATGCTGCGCCCCGGCGTGTCGCCAGGATCTCCGACGTTGTGGCGGTCATCCACCGTGGGAAACGACCGGGGCATCCCAGGGATCTCGATGCACGCGCTGCGCGCGCACTCGATCGGCGGTGTGGAGCGCCCGGGTGGTCAAACGGTCGGGCGAAACGCCGGCCGGAAGCTTTCCATCGCCCCATTGAGGGCGAAATCTCCCGACGCCTTGACGGAGCCGGGACGGGCTATGCCGGCGGCCGGGGTCGCGGTACGGTGCCGGCGCGCGCCTGCAGGCCTCCGAACAACGCGCCGGGCGGAGCTCACCGCGTTGGGTCTCGCTGTGCTCGCTCAACGACCGGGACGCGCCCGATCGACGGCCTTCGTCAGGAGTTCACGCGGATGATCTCCTGCTGGTAGGGCGCGATGACGGCGCCCGAGATGCGGCAGTCGAGCACCAGGAACCGGCGGGCTGCCGGGTCCTCGGCCGCCCACGAAGCGAGGCGCTCCAGGTCGGCCATGGTCCTCACGACCACGCCCTCGGCTCCGACGCCGGCGGCCAGCGCGGCGAAGTCGACCTCGGGGATGAGCATCGGCTCCTTCGCGAGGCCCTTGAGCCCGTAGAGGTTGACTTCGGCGCCGTAGGCGGCGTCGTTCCACACCACAGCCATGCCGCGGCCGCCTGCCACCCGCACCGCCGACTCCAGGTCGGACAGCGCCATGAGCCCGCCGCCGTCGCCAGTGGTGAGCACGACGGTCGCCTCGGGCCGGGCGAGCGCCGCACCGGGCACCGACGGCCAGCCGAGGCCGATCGACTGGAACGCCGTGCCGACCATCATCATGCGGTCGGGAGACGCGACCGGCCAGAACATGTTCGCCCAGCCGATGAAGTGCCCGCCGTCCGAGACGACGACGCGGTCCTCGGGCAGAAGCTTCGCGATGCGCGCGGCCACCGAGCGGGGATCCAGGTGTCCATCCGCGGCGACCCCCTCCCCCCTGTCGTAGCCGCGGGCCGCGGCGACATCGACCGATTCGCGCCACCCGCTGCCCTCGGTGCGCAGCTGGCGCACGGCCGTCACGAGCCGGCCGGCGACGGTCGCGGCATCCCCCCGCACGAATCCGCCGACGTGCGGATGCGTCGCCGCGGGCGTGACGTCGACCTGGAAGATGCGCGTCCCGGGGGCGAACAGGTCGCCGAACCGCATCGTGAACTGGTTGAGCGAGGCGCCGAAGACCACGGCCACGTCGGCCTCGCGCACGAGCTCCATCGCACCCTCGGCGCCGAATCCGCCCGTCACCCCGAGGTCGAACTCGGCGCGGGGGAAGATGCCTCGGCCGAGGGCCGTCGAGGCGGTGAGGGCTCCGGTGAGGTCGGCGAGCTCGCCGAGCGCGTCGCCCGCGCCGGAGATCCATGCCCCGCGCCCGGCGAGCAGGAAGGGGCGTTCCGCACCGGCGAGGGCCGCGGCGATGTCGGCGACGGCCCCCTCCGCGAACGGGCCGGTCGGCGTCAGCGGGCCGGGCAGGCGCGGTTCGGGCGCCTCGGGAACGGGTCCGGCATCGCGCGCCGCGACGTCGTACGGGATGGCGAGCACGGTGGGCACGCGGTAGGTCAGGGCGTGCTCGATCGCGATGACGGTCGTGGCTGCGGCATCCGCTCGTCCGACCGTGTACGTGCGCGCCCCCACGGCCGACGCCATGGCAATCTGGTCGACGTCCCACGGGCGCGGGCCCGAGGTGGGCTCGTCACCCACCACGAGCACCAGGGGCACGTGCGCCTGCACGGCCTCGGCCAGTGCGGTGAGGGTGTTGGTGAAGCCGGCGCCGTAGGTCGCCGTGGCGGCGGCGAGCCTGCCCGAGGCGCGGTGGAAGGCGTCGGCGGCGACGACCCCGCCGGCTTCGTGCCGCACGGCGGTGAACGAGACGGCGGTCGAGCTCTCGAGGGCATCGAGGAAATAGGCGTTGCCGTTGCCCATGACCCCGAAGACGTGGTCGATGTGGCGGGCGAGGGTGAGCGCGACGTGCGCGGAGACGGTCGGCATGAGGGAACTCCTGCAAGACGGGACGGTGGGAGGCCGTATATGTCTCGCGCGTTCGCGCTGCGTGCCCATTTTTCGAGCACCGGCGGACTCGTTCCCGCCGGACGACTTCGAGTATAGGACTCCGCGCCGGGCATGATGGAGGCCATGAGGACCATCCAGCTGCGCCGGTACACGCTCGTCGACGGAGAGTACGACGCCTTCGTCGCGTGGTGGGAGGGCTGCATGCCGCGCGTGCGTCCGGCCGCCGGGTTCCGGATCGAGTTCGCGTACGGCCTGCCCGCGTCGAACGAGTTCGTCTGGGCTGTCAGCGCCGAAGGCGACGAGGAGGCGTTCGTCGCCCTCGAGCAGGAGTACATGGCATCGGATGCCCGCGCCGAGGCGTTCGCCGGAGTGCCGCAGCGTGTCGCGGTGTACGACATCGCGTTCGTCGGGCAGCAGTTCGCCTGAGTCCGTGCGGCGCCGGAAGCGCCCGCGGCGAGCCGGAAGCGCCCGTGGCGCCGGAACCCCCGCGGCGCCGGAAGCGCCCGCGGCGAGCCGGATGCGCCCCACGGCGATGACCCGGGTCGTCAGGCGCCGAGCGCCTCGCGGATCGCGCTCGCGGAGCGATGCAGTCGCTGCGCGATAACCTCGGGCTCGACGGGGCTGGCGACGTAGACCGCCGCGATCGCCGCAGGACGCTGGCTGCCGCGCAGGCGGAGCGGCACCGACACCGACTGCACGGTCGGGATGACCTCGTCGTGGCTGGTCGCGTAGCCGCGCAGTGCGGTCTCGGCGATCTCGGCGCGCAGGCGATCGTCGACGGCGGTCGGCCACTCGGCCGGATCGAGGGTTGACAGGATCGCCTTGCTCGGCGCTCCGACGGTGATGGAGTGGCGAGCTCCCGGGCGCTGTGCCACCGCGGCCACCGCGTGCCGCGGTTCGACGCTCGCCAGCGTGATGCACTCGTCGCGATCGAGGACCGCGAGGAAGCACGTCATGCCGAGCTCGTTCGCGATCGCCGTCAGCTCCGGCAGCGCCTCGGCATGCAGGTCATGGGCGACCCCCGCGGCAAGGGCGGCGAGCCGCGCGCCGAGCTGCACGCGCCCGGCCGTGTCGCGGGTGATGAGTCCGTGGTCCTCGAGTGTGCGCAGCAGCCGGTAGACCACGGAACGATGCAGGTCGAGCCGGCGTGCGAGATCGTCGATCGAGAGCGGCTCGCGGGCATCGGCGAGGACTTCGAGCACCCGGATGCCGCGGCTCAGCGTCTGCGACGCGGGCGCTGTGGTCGTCGTGGTCATCGGGGTCCTCTCCGCACAGGGGGTTGTCGCGCGGCATCCGCTTCGTATACGATCTGTTCAATAGTAGAACTTTGTGTTCGAATATAGAACGCACCGGATGCGAGCACAACCCCGACGAAGTCGTCAGGAAGGACCAGGACGATGCAGTTCCACCACCACGGATACGTCTCCGGAGAGCCCCGCGTGCAGAACGCCGCGGGCACGGGCATCGATCGCCCGGCCGAGCTCCCTGACGAGATGGACGTGCTGATCGTCGGCTCCGGTCCTGCGGGCATGCTGCTGGCGGCGCAGATGTCGCAGTTCCCGAGCGTGACCACGCGTCTCATCGAACGGCGCGACGGCCGCCTGCCCCTGGGTCAGGCCGACGGCATCCAGCCGCGGAGCGTCGAGACCTTCCAGGCCTTCGGCTTCGCCGAGCGCATCATCGCCGAGGCCTACAACATCGGCTACATGAACTTCTGGAACCCCGACCCGGAGAACCCGCGCAACATCATCCGCACCACGCGCACCGAGGACTACGGGCTCAAGATCAGCGAGTTCCCACACCTGATCGTCAACCAGGCGCGCGTCCTCGACTACTTCGCCGAGGCCGCCGCCTACGGGCCCGCCCGCATCGCGCCCGACTACGGCATCGAGTTCCTCGGCCTCACCGTGCACGGCGACGGCGAGTACCCCGTCGAGGTCCGCGTGCGCTACGCGGCGGGGGAGCGCGCCGGCGAGGAGCGCACCGTGCGTGCGAAGTACGTCGTCGGCTGCGACGGCGCGCGCAGCGGCGTGCGCGAGGCTATCGGCCGCAAGCACGTCGGCAACTTCGCCGCCCATGCCTGGGGCGTGATGGACGTGCTCGTCAACACCGACTTCCCCGACTGGCGCACCAAGTGCGCGATCAACTCGGCGGCCGGCAACATCCTGCACATCCCGCGCGAAGGCGGCTACCTCAGCCGCGTCTACGTCGACCTCGGCGAGGTCGCCGCCGACGACAACCACCAGGTGCGCCAGACGCCGATCGAGGAGATCATCCGCAAGGCGAACGAGATCCTCCACCCCTACACGCTCGACGTGAAGGAGGTCGCCTGGTCCAGCGTCTACGAGGTCGGCCACCGGGTCACCGACAAGTTCGACGACGTCGACGTCGACCAGGGCCACGACCCGCGCGTGTTCCTCACGGGGGATGCGTGCCACACGCACAGTGCGAAGGCCGGCCAGGGCATGAACGTCTCGATGCAGGACGGCTTCAATCTCGGCTGGAAGCTCGGGCACGTGCTCACGGGCCTCAGCTCCGCGTCGCTGCTGTCGACGTACTCGGCCGAGCGTCAGCCCGTCGCGCAGCAGCTCATCGACTTCGACCGCCAGTGGTCGAGCCTCATGGCGCGCAAGCCCGAGGAGATCTCCGATCCGCAGGAGCTCGCGACCTTCTACCTCGGCACCGCCGAGTTCCCCTCGGGCTTCATGACCCAGTACGGGGCGTCGCCCATCGTGGGCGGCGCCGAGCACCAGGAGCTCGCGTCGGGCTTCCCGGTCGGCAAGCGATTCAAGTCATCCGAGGTGGTGCGGGTGTGCGACGGCAACGCCGTGCACCTCGGCCACCACGCCACGGCCGACGGTCGCTGGCGCATCTACGCTTTCGCCGACGCGCCGACGGCCGGCGAGCCGTCCGCCCTGACCGACTGGGCCGCGTTCGTGGCCTCGCCCGAGGGCCCGATCGCCCGGCACACGCCCGCCGGGACCGACATCGACGCCCTGTTCGACGTGAAGGTCGTGTACCAGCAGAGCTACGAGGACGTCGAGATCACGCGCGCGCCCGGTCTCTTCCTGCCGAAGGTCGGGCCGCTCGCCCTCACCGACTGGGAGAAGGTGTACGCCGCGCAGCCGAACGCGTGGACGCGCACCGACATCTTCGAAGAGCGCGGGCTGTCGCGTGACGGCGTCGTGATCGTGGTGCGTCCCGACCAGTACGTCGCCGCAGTGCTGCCGCTGACCGCCACCGAAGAGCTCGCCGAGTTCTTCTCGCAGGCGCTTCTCGATCAGCGCGCGGTCGCCGCCGCCCGCTGACCCTGTCCGCGTGGGCGATGCGAGCCCTCGTGGTGTACATCACGTATATCGGCCGCTCCGGCGGCTGCGGGCAGAATGGCCCGCAAGACCATGAACTGATCGGATGCCGCGGGGCCGCGGCATCCCGAACCGTCATCGACAAGGGGAGTCCCCGTGACCGACAACCGTGAGACCGAACTGCTGGCGTCCGTTCCGGACGGCCTGTTCATCGGGGGCGAGTGGCGTGGCGCCCAGGGCGGCAAGACGCTCAAGGTGTACGACCCGGCCACGGGCGAGGTCGTGAAGGTGATCGCCGACGCGTCGCCAGAAGACGGCAAGGCCGCTCTCGACGCCGCCGTCGACGCGTTCCCGGCGTGGGCCTCGACCCCCGCGCGGGAGCGGGCGGAGATCCTGCGGCGCGCGTTCGACCTGCTGCAGGAGCGCAAGGAGGACTTCGCGCTGCTGATGACGATCGAGATGGGCAAGCCGCTGGCCGAGGCGCGCGGCGAGGTCGCCTATGGCGGCGAGTTCCTGCGCTGGTTCAGCGAGGAGACCGCCCGGGTGCAGGGCCGCTACGGCGCGAACCCCGAGGGCACCGGTCGCATGATCGTCTCTCAGCACCCGGTCGGGCCGTGCTTCCTGATCACGCCGTGGAACTTCCCGCTCGCGATGGCGACCCGCAAGATCGCGCCGGCGCTGGCGGCCGGCTGCACCGTGGTCATCAAGCCCGCCGAGCTGACGCCGCTCACGACGCTGGCATTCGCGAAGCTGCTCGAAGACGCCGGGCTGCCGAAGGGCGTCGTGAACGTGTTCACGACCTCGACGTCGGGCAAGGTGTCCGAGCCGATCATCCGCGACCCGCGCCTGCGCAAGCTGTCGTTCACCGGCTCGACGTCGGTCGGCCAGCGCCTGATCGAGCAGTCGGCGCAGGGCGTGCTGCGCACGTCGATGGAGCTCGGCGGCAACGCCCCGTTCGTCGTGTTCGACGACGCCGACCTCGACAAGGCTGTGGACGGGGCGATGCTCGCGAAGTTCCGCAACATCGGCCAGGCGTGCACGGCGGCCAACCGCTTCATCGTGCAGCGCAGCGTGGCCGACGAGTTCGCCCGCCGGGTCACCGAGCGCGTGCAGGGGATGAAGATCGGGCGCGGCACCGAGGACGGCGTGGCGATCGGACCCCTCATCAACCAGGACGCCGTCGACAAGGCCGCCTCGCTCGTGGCCGACGCCGTCCAGCGCGGCGCTCAGGTGCGCACCGGCGGCAGCGAGGTCGAGGGTGCGGGCACGTTCTACGAGCCGACCGTCGTCACCGACGTGCAGCCGGGCAGCGAGATCCTCCGCGAGGAGATCTTCGGGCCGGTGCTCGCGATCATCCCGTTCGACACCGAAGACGACGCCGTGCGCATCGCCAACGACACCGAGTACGGCCTCGTCTCGTACGTCTTCACCGAGAGCCTCTCGCGCGGACAGCGCATGATCGACAAGCTCGAGACCGGCATGATGGGCCTCAACGTGGGCGTCGTATCGAACGCCGCCGCGCCGTTCGGCGGCTGGAAGATGTCGGGCCTGGGCCGCGAGGGCGGCGCGGAGGGCATCCACGAGTACCTCCAGACGAAGTACACCCTCACCGCCAACCCCTACGCCTGACGCCTCGCGTCCGCGGTGCACGCCATGATGGGGGCATGGATGCGGCATCCGTGCGTCACGAGCGGCTGCGGTCGCATCGGCTGAGCGCCCCGGCGGCGACCGTCCTCGAGGCCGCGACCCACATGCTCGCCACGCAGGCGCAGGAGTTCTGGGGTGGCCGGTGGGCGATCGCGGCGCGCACGCGCGGCCGCACGACCGTGCACGACGTCGACGCGGCGTTCGACCGCGGCGAGATCGTGCGGTCGTGGACGCAGCGCGGCACGATCCACCTGATCCCCGCCCGCGACCTCGCGTGGGTGCTCTCGATCACCGGCGAGCGCCAGGGGCGCCAGGCTGCGGCCGTGCGACGCGCCGAGTCGATCGACGACGATGAGCTCGGCAAGGCCGAGCGTCTCGCGCGTGCGGCGCTCCGCGGCGGCAACCGTCTCACCCGCAAAGAGCTCTTCGACGTGCTCGAGACCGGGGGAGTGAGCACCGCCCGCCAGCGCGGCTACCACCTGCTCGTCGCGCTGTCGCTGCGAGCGGCGGTCTGCCAGGGCCCGGTCGTGCCTCGTCCGGTCGGGCCGACGCGCGAGCAGTTCCTCGTGCTGACCGAGGAGTGGGTGACGGATGCCGCGTCCCCCGCCGATCCCCTTGCCGAGCTGTTCTTCCGCTACATCTCATCGCACGGTCCCGCCGGCGCGCGCGACTTCGCGTGGTGGACGGGGCTGCCGCTCGGGGTTTCGCGGAGCGCGGCGGATGCCGCATCCGATCGTCTCGTCGTCGTCGACGACCAGCCCGAGCCGCAGTACGTCGCCGCCGGCCCGGCGCCGCGGCGCAGTCCGGCGGCCCCCGCCGTACTCGCCCTGCCGCCGTTCGAGGAGTACTACCTGTCGTACGTCGACCGCACCGTGCCGTGCGCCCCCGAGTTCCTCGCGGCCATCGGCCCCAGCATGAACGGCATCGTGCGTCCGATCATCGTCGCGCAGGGGGAGGTGGTCGGCGTCTGGACCCACTCGATCGCCGTCGGCCGTCATGCCGACGCTCCGATCCCCGAGCTCTTCACTCCCGGCATGGCCGGCCGCGCCGACGTCGGCGCGGCGCTCGACCGGTACCGCGAGTTCATCACGGGCTGACCCGGGCTCGATTTGGCAGGTGCGGAGGGCTCACGTACACTGGGTGTCAACCGAAGACCGCCGGTCATCGACGTGCGCGCAAGCGAACGAAGATCGAAGCACTGCATCGCAGGGGCCCGCGCAGGTGACACGAACTTCTGAAGCTCCGTGCGCTTGCGCCGGAGCTTTTCTCTTTGCCGTGACGAGAGCAGATGAGCGGATGTCGAGGCCGACGTCCCGCCATCGCGGAGCGTCACGTACACACAAGGAGTGGCCATGGCGCAGAAGGAAGCATCGGTCGCCGAGCTCACGAAGCACTTCGAGGACTCGACCGCCGTTCTGCTGACCGAGTACCGCGGTCTGACGGTTGCCCAGCTCAAGGAGCTGCGCAACAGCATTCGTCAGGACGCGGAATACGCCGTGGTGAAGAACACGCTGACCAAGATCGCCGCGAACAACGCGGGGATCACCTCGATGGACGACGACCTCAAGGGTCCGTCGGCCATCGCGTTCGTGCACGGTGACCCGGTCTCCGTCGCGAAGGGTCTCCGTGCCTTCGCCAAGGCACACCCTCTTCTCGTGATCAAGGGCGGCTTCTTCGACGGAAAGCCCCTGACCGCGGATGAGGTCACCAAGCTCGCCGACCTCGAGAGCCGTGAAGTCCTGCTGGCGAAGCTCGCCGGCGCGATGAAGGCGACGATGACGAAGGCAGCCTACGTCTTCAACGCACTGCCGTCGAAGGCCGTTCGCACGGTCGACGCACTGCGCGAGAAGCAGGAGTCCGCGGCCTGAACCGGCCCCGGCTAAGCAAAACCCCAATCAAGGAGAATCATCATGGCAAAGCTCAGCACTGAGGAGCTGCTCGACGCGTTCAAGGAGCTCACGCTCATCGAGCTCAGCGAGTTCGTCAAGGCGTTCGAGGAGACCTTCGACGTCACCGCCGCCGCCCCGGTCGCGGTTGCCGCTGCGGGCGCCCCCGCCGGCGGTGCCGGCGACGCTGCCGCCGAGGAGGAGAAGGACTCGTTCGACGTCGTCCTCGAGGCCGCTGGCGACAAGAAGATCCAGGTCATCAAGGTCGTCCGCGAGCTCACCTCGCTCGGCCTCGGTGAGGCGAAGGCCGTCGTCGACGGTGCTCCCAAGGCTGTCCTCGAGGGCGCCAACAAGGAGACCGCCGACAAGGCGAAGGCCGCTCTCGAAGAGGCCGGCGCGACGGTTACCCTCAAGTAATCTCGCTCTTCCACGAAGGCCCCGGGTGCTCGCACCCGGGGCCTTCGTCATGCCCATGCGCACCGCGGGCCGACGCAGCGCGGACGTGCGCTGCGCGGGTCGACACAGCTCGGGCGGTCAGGTGCGGACGCCGACGATGGCCGAGGCCTCATCATCGATGGCCGCGGTCGAGCTGCGCACGATGAGGGGCGACGACTCGTAGATGCGATGCGTCGGCGCCTCGGGGTCGTCGAGCTGCCACATGAGCAGCTGAACCGCCGCGCGACCCTGCTGGTGCGGCTTCTGCTGGATCGTCGTGAGGGAGAACATGTCGGCGTACGAGTGGTCGTCGATTCCCACCACGCTCAGCGTGTCGGGGACGCGGATGCCGAGCCTTCGTGCGGCGATGATCGCGCCGACCGCCACCTCGTCGCACACCCCGACCAGTCCGGTCGGACGGGTGCGGCGGTCGCCCAGCAGGTCGGCCGCCGCGCTGTAGCCGCCGGGCATGGTCGCCTCGGAATGGGAGTGACGAGCGGATGCCTCGAGCCCCGCGGCCCGCATCGCTCCGAAGTATCCGTCGAGTCGCTGCCGGTCGCCGAAGCTCGTGCGCCGGCCGTCGGGATCACCGCCGATGAACGTGATGGAACGGTGCCCGAGGCCGATGAGGTGCTCGGTTGCAATGCGGCCCGCGGCGTGGTCATCGATCGACACGGCGTTCGTGCCCACGTCGTAGCCGCCGACGCTCACGACCGGCTTGCCGAAGGCCACGAGACGCTCGAGCTCGTGGGCGCTCGGCTCGATGCCCACCGCGATGAGGCCGTCGAACCGCTTGCGCGCGAGGAAGTGCTCGAACATCTCGCGCCGTGCCTCCGACTCGGGCGGTGCGCCGTAGAGGGCGAGGTCGTACCGACGCTCGAGGAGCGCGTCCTGGATCCCTTCCAGCACATGCGCGAAGAACCACCGGTCGAGGGTGGGCATGACGACGCCGATCGTCTGGGTGCGCCCGGTGACGAGGCTCACGGCGCTGGTCGTCGGCACGTAGCCGAGCGCCGTCGCCGCTGCCTGCACCCGCGCTCGAGTCTCGTCCGAGACATACCCGGCGCCGGTCAGCGCGCGGCTCGCGGTCGACTTCGACACGCCTGCGGCGCGAGCGACGTCGGCGATGCCCGCCATCGGCCCTCCTCGGCAGTCAGGCGGCTCCACCTGCATCGGCGAGGTTTGTGGAACCGGTTCCGTGCACATTGTGCCGTGCGCACGCGCAATCCGCCACCGTCGATCCCGGGTTATCGACTTGTGACCAACGATGATTGTGCGGCCCATCCCGCATCCCCTAGCGTGAGCATGGAATCGGTTCCCGACGTTCGTGCGGAATGCGTGACCGCGGTTCCGCAGAACTCAATGAGGAGGCACACATGACTGCAATGCGAACGCCGAGGCGGCGCCATCTGCTGGCCGCACTCGGAGTCACAGCCGTCGCGACCCTCGCCCTTGCCGGATGCGCCGAAGGCGGCGGCGACGAGGGTGACGACGGCAACATCGAAGGCGAGACGGTCACGATCGCCGGCGGCATCACCGGTATCGAAGCCGAGAACATGCAGAAGTCCTTCGACCAGTTCACCGAGGAGACGGGGGTCATCGTCGAGTACTCGGGTGACAAGGCGTTCGAGGGCAACATCGTCACGAAGGTGCAGGGCGGCGACGCCCCCGACATCGCGATCGTCCCCCAGCCGGGTCTGCTGCGCACGCTCGTCGGCACCGGGGAGGTCAAGGAGGCGCCGGAGGCGGTCGAGGCGAACGTCGACGAGAACTGGTCGCCCGACTGGAAGGCCTACGGCACCGTCGACGACGTGTTCTACGCCGCGCCGATGCTCGCGAACATCAAGGGCTACGTGTGGTACTCGCCCGCGAAGTTCGAGGAGTGGGGCGTCGAGGTGCCGACGACATGGGACGAGCTGATCGAGATCTCGGGCACGATCGCCGAGGCGACGGGCGGACCGTCGTGGTGCGCCGGCTTCTTCTCGGAGGCCGCGTCCGGTTGGCCTGGCACCGACTGGATCGAGGACCTCGTCCTGCGTCAGTCGGGACCGGAGGTCTACGACCAGTGGGTCGCGAACGAGGTCGAGTTCACCGACCCGCAGATCCGGGAGGCATTCGACGCCGTCGGCGAGATCCTCCTCAACCCCGAGTGGGTGAACGCCGGATTCGGCAACGTGGCGAGCATCAACGACGTCGCCTTCGCGGACGTCGCGGCGAAGGTCGCCGACGGCTCGTGCCCGATGACGCACCAGGCCTCGTTCCTGTCGGCGAACTTCCTCGACGTGCAGACGGCCGAAGGTGCGACGCCGGACGTGGCTCCCGATGGCGATGTCTACGCATTCGTCCTCCCGGGCTATGACGAGGGTGCCGCCACGATCGAGGTCGGCGGCGAGTTCGTCACGGCGTTCTCCGACGACGCGGCAACGCAGGCCGTGCTCGAGTACATGTCGACACCGGAGTGGGCCGACACCCGCGTCGAGCTGGGCGGCAACATCTCGGCCAACCTGAACGCCGACCCGAGCCTCGCGTCGAGCGAGTTCCTCACCGAGGCGATGACCCTGCTGCAGGACCCGAACACGACGGTGCGCTTCGACGCCTCCGACCTCATGCCGGCGACCGTCGGTGCGGGATCGTTCTGGCGCGGCATGGTCGACTGGGTCGATGGCAAGGACACCGAGACGGTGCTGAGCGACATCCAGGCCGGCTACGACGACTGATCGCCGGCTCCGAGGACAATGGGGCCGCTCGCGGCCGCGAGCGGCCCCATCGTCCCTCCGGCCAGGACGAGCGGTGTCCCGGCCACGGTTCCATCCCAGTTCGGTGAAGCGCTCGGAAGGCATCCATGACCGATACAACGAAGGTGTCGGAGGCGACTGAACCGCCCCTGACCGGCACCGCTCACTCTGATGCGAAGGAGGCCGGCATCGCCCGCCGACGCCGCCTCACCGTCATCGTCGTCACGATCGGGTTCATCCTCATCGCGGCGCTGGTCCTCCTCATGGTCACGCGACCGCCGGTGGAGGACGCCCGGCCCACGTCGCTGGGCTTCTCGTTCAACAGCTTCATGCGCTGGCTGGGCGACCTCAACCCGATCCTGCAGATCCCCATCGTCCTGGTGGTCTTCTTCGCAGTGGTCGGGATCATCCTGCTGCTGATCGAGTACGCGCCCCGTCCGGGGAAGTTCTACTTCTGGCTGCGCCTCGTGACCTGCTTCGCGATTCCCGTGGTGGCCTTCATGCTGCTGCGGCCGTACCAGAACGCGGTGATCTACGTCATCGGGATCGCGGTGCTCCTCGGCGCACTGCTGTTCTGGGCGGACTACCGGGCGCGGGAGGGCGCCGGTCACCTCTACCAGCTGATCCTGTTCGCTACCCCGGCACTCACGCTGCTGGTCGTGGGCCTCCTCTATCCGGCGGTGGCGACCTTCGTCCAGTCGTTCTTCGACAAGACCGGCGCGGAGTTCGTCGGCATGGAGAACTACGTCTGGGTGTTCACGAACCCTCAGGGCTTCTGGTCGGTGATCAACTCGATCATCTGGGTGATCGTCGCACCGACCTTCGCCACGATCATCGGGCTCGCCTACGCGGTGTTCATCGACCGCGCGCGGGGAGAGAAGGTGCTGAAGGTGCTGATCTTCATGCCCTTCGCGATCTCGTTCGTGGGCGCGGGCATCATCTGGGGCTTCATGTACGACTACCAGCAGGGCAACCAGCTCGGCCTGCTCAACGCGATCGTGACGGCGTTCGGGTTCGAGCCCGTCGCATGGCTGTCGATCACGCCGCTGGTGAACACGCTCCTGCTGCTCGTGGTCTTCATCTGGAGTCAGACCGGCTTGGCGATGGTGATCCTGTCGGCAGCAGTGAAGGCGGTGCCGACCGAGCAGATCGAGGCCGCCGCACTCGACGGCGCGAGCGCGTGGCAGCGCTTCCGCAACGTCACGGTTCCCGGCATCCGCTCGTCGATCGTCGTCGTCGTGACGACCATCGCCATCGGGGCGCTGAAGATCTACGACATCGTCGCGGTCATGACCGGCGGACGCAACGACTCCACGGTCCTCGCGTTCGAGATGGTCAATCAGCAGCAGCGGTTCCAGAGCTACGGCCATTCCGCGGCTCTCGCCGTCGTGCTGTTCATCTTCGTGGTCCCGTTGATCGTGTTCAACGTGATCCAGATCCGGAAGCAGAGGGAGATCCGATGACTGTCGGAGTGGAGGTCATCGAGCCGAACCCCGACGCGCGGACGGCTCGCGAAGTGGCGCGCGAGACGCGCAAGCACGAGAAGCTCGCGCAGAAGCGACTGTCGTCGAAGGGTGCGACGATCGCCGCGATCGTTATCGCGTTCTTCTGGACGATCCCGACCCTCGGACTGCTGGTCACCTCGTTCCGGCCGCCTGCCGATGTGCAGTCGACCGGCTGGTGGACGGTGTTCGTCGACCCGGCGTTCACGCTGTCGAACTACGAGGCGGCGCTGACCGCGGGCGGCACCACGCTCACGCTCGCGCAGTCCTTCGTCAACTCGCTGGCGATCACGATCCCGGTGGCGTTCTTCGCGATGACCGTGTCGTCGATGCTCGCCTACGCGTTCGCCTGGATCGACTTCAAGGGCAAGGGCTTCCTGTTCGTCGCGGTGTTCGCGTTGCAGATCGTCCCATTGCAGATGGCCCTGGTGCCGTTGCTGAGCCTGTTCTCGCGCGGTCTCACCATCAACGATGTGACGATCTTCCCGGGGCTCGATATGAGCGACGTCGATCGCAGCTTCGCCACGATCTGGATCGCGCACGTGATCTTCGCGATTCCGCTCGCCGTGTTCCTGCTGCACAACTTCATCGCGGAGATCCCGCACGAGGTGATCGAGGCGGCTCGGGTCGACGGTGCCGGGCACGGGCAGATCTTCTTCCGCATCATCCTCCCGCTGGCTACGCCCGCGCTGGCGTCGTACGCGGTGCTGCAGTTCATCTGGGTGTGGAACGACCTGCTCGTGGCGACGATCTTCGCGCCATCCTCGTCGTTGCCCATGACGCAGTCGCTCGCGTCGCTGTCGGGCACGTGGGGCAACCAGTGGTTCCTGCAGGCTGCAGGAACCTTCCTGACGATCCTGTTCCCGCTCGTCGTGTTCTTCGCGCTGCAGCGGTTCTTCGTGAGGGGCCTGCTGGCTGGAGCGACGAAGGGCTGAGATGGCCGAAGCGGCGTCCGTACCGGGGGGCACGGACGCCGCTTCGTCGTGAGAGGGGGCGTCAGCCGCAGCCGAGCCGCGCCTGCATCGACTGCATGGCGTCGATCTCGGCGGTCTGGCCGTCCTTCATGGCCTGGGCGACCTGCAGGGCACGCGGGTCGCTGCCGAGTTCGAGAAGGGCCTCGGTCATGGGGATCGCGCCCTCGTGATGCCGGATCATCAGGTCGAGGAACAGGCAGTCGGCCTCCTGGCCGGTGGCGTCCTGGAGGGCGGTCAGCTCGTCGGCCGACGCCATGCCCATCGCGGCGTGCGCCTCGTCGTCGGTCATCGGCTCGTCTGCGGTGCCGCCGTGGCCGTGGCCGGCCTCGGAGCCGCTCATCCAGCTCATCATCGGCTCGCCCGACTGGGGGAGCCCCCACTTCACGAGCCAATCGAACATCTCGCCGCGCTGCGCGGCCTGCCCGGTGGCGATGTCGTACGCGAGCACCCGCAGTTCGGCATCCTCTGTCTTGCGGTAGACCTCCATGGCCATCTCGATGGCCTGACCGTGATGAACCTGCATGTCGCGCGCGAAGCCCGCGTCAGGCGAAGTCTGCCCAGGCGCGGTGCTCGGGCTCTGTGCCCCGAACGTCGAGAAGCGGCCGATCGCGAACGCGAGGGCGGCGACGGCGAGCAGGACGAGCGCGATCGCCCACCAGGGCCGCGAGGGCGCGGCGCCGGGGGCTGATACGTCGCTCATCATCGGACTCAGCGCTGGCCGGGTGCGTCGAGCGCGCCGGAGCACGAGGCGCCCGGCTCGGGCACGTCGGCGCTGCGCCAGTACTCCTCGAAGAACTGCTCGATGCGCTCGTCATCGGCCGAGTCGACCTTGAGCTGGTGGTTCCAGTTCGTCACGGCGATCGGCGCGTCGAGGCCCTCGTACGGCGATAGGATGACGTAGGTCGACGGCAGGTGCGATTCCAGCGTCGCCAGGTCGTCGCCCGCGATGTCGTCGGGGTTGTAGGTTACCCAGACGGCACCGTGCTCGAGCGAGTGGACCGCGTTCTCGTTGGGAACGGGCTGATCGTAGAGGCCGCAGTTCAGCCAGACGGCGTTGTGCGGGCCACCGGCCGGCGGGGTCTGCTCGTAGTCGACCGTGCCCTCCACGTGCTGAGTGGCGTTCTCGTACGTCTCGACGCCCTCGATCTCGACGCCTTCGCCGCCCGGGGTGTACGCCTTGGGCGGCGCCGGGGCGAAGACGATGGAGGCCACGATCAGGCCGATGATCACCACCGCGGCGGTGGTGCCGACGACCCACCACACGAGCTTGCTGCGACGGCGCTTGGCGAGCTGCTTCTGGTACTCGGCGAGCTTCTCCTGCCGCTTCTGCTCGCGCTGCTGCTTCACGGTGAGGTTGATCTCGGCCTGCTTGGCAGGATTGCCGCTGCTGCGCTTGTCGGAGGGGCTCGGGGGTGTCGGGGTCATGTGCGTGATCTCGGCTCGGGCACCCGGCGTGGCGCGCGAGAAGCGCCGCGGGCAAGAAACAGGACACCGCAATCCTATGCGAGCGCATGTGCTGACTGCTGAGAGGGCGCCCACAGAGCGCCGAGATGACGCCGAGGGCGAGCCGACGCCTCACGCCCCGGTTGCGGGCCGGGGCGGAGCATCCGCTATCATGGGGTCTCGAATCGATTCGATATCTTCGCGATTCCCTCCTCCCTCTCTGCGCGCCTGAGCCGTTCCATCGGCGTCGACGCCTCCCGCATCGCCGCCGAAACGAAGTGTGACCGTGCTCGACACCGCCTCCATCCCCACCCAGCAGTCCGCCGACGCCGCTCCGCGCGTGCCCGCCGTCTCGCCCACCGGCGCCATCCGCACGCTCGGCGCCAACCCGGCGACTGCGCCGATCGTCCTGCACCCCGGCGACTCGATCCCGCACCGCAAGCGCGTCCTGTACATCGTGCTGCTCGGTGCTCTGACGGCCCTCGGACCGTTCACGATCGACCTCTATCTGCCGGCCTTCCCGGTGCTCGAGTCCGAGTTCCAGACGACGGCCGCGGCGATCCAGCTCACGCTCACCGGCACCATGGTCGGGTTCGCGCTCGGCCAGCTCGTCGTCGGCCCGCTCAGCGACAAGGTCGGCCGGCGGGTGCCGCTCCTCGTCGTGACCGCGCTGCATGTCGCAGCGAGCGTCGGTGCCGCCCTCGCCCCGAACCTCGAGCTGCTCTCGGTGGCGCGCGTCTTCATGGGCGCCGGTGCCGCGGCCGGCGGTGTCATCGCCGCCGCCGTCGTGCGCGACCTCTTCGGCGGCCGCCGTCTGGTCGTGATGCTCTCGCGTCTGGCCCTCGTCTCGGGCGTCGCGCCCGTGCTCGCCCCCCTCGTCGGTTCGGCGCTGCTCGTGGTCATGCCGTGGCGGGGGATCTTCGTGGTGCTCGGCGTGTACGGCAGCATCATGCTGATCGCCGCCGCGGTCTTCATCCCCGAGACCCTGCCCCCGGCGCGTCGACACGAGCGGGGAGCGACGACGGTGTGGCAGCGCTACCGGAGCGTCTTCTCGGACCGCGTGTTCATCGGGGTGCTGATCATCGGCGGCATGACGTTCAGCGGCCTGTTCTCGTACCTGTCGGCCTCGTCGTTCCTGTTCCAGCAGACGTACGCGTTCAACGCCCAGCAATACGGTCTGCTCTTCGCCGCGAACTCGCTCGGTGTCGTGCTGGGCGTGCAGGTCGCGGCGCGCCTCGCGGCCCGCTTCGGCCCGCAGTGGGTGATGGCGTGGTCGACCGCCGTGCTCGTGGTCGCGGCATCCGCCATCATCGTCACCGACCAGCTCGGCCTCGGCCTCTGGGGCACCGTCGTGCCGCTCTTCTTCTTCATGACCGCGTGCGGGTTCACATTCCCGTGCGTGCAGGTGCTCGCCCTCGACCGCCACGGCAAGGCGGCCGGCACCGCGCAGTCGATCATCGGCGCGACGAACTTCGGTGTTGCGGGCATCATCACCCCCATCGTCGGGTGGATCTCGGCCGGTTCGGGCATCACCGCCACCACGATGGCCTCGGTCATGGTCGGCTGCGCCGTCATCGGCGTGCTGTCGTTGTGGCTGATCGTGCGCCCGCGCACGGTGGAGCGCCTCGCGCCCTGATTCAGGCGAGGCCGTCAGCTCGTACCGGCTGCAGGCGGAACAGGCGCACCGTGCGGCCGGACTCGCGCTCGTAGTTGCGGTAGCCCGGCCACTGCGCCTCGATGCGCGCCCACACGGCGTCGCGTTCGTCGTCGGGCACGAGGCTCGCCCGCACCGGCATGCGCCGGCCACGGACCGTGATCGCCGCGTCGGGATGAGCGAGCAGGTTGGACGTCCATGCGGGATGCCGCTCGCCGGCGAAGTTCGTGCCGGCGACGATCGCCCGTCCTCGACCGTCGGGGCAGTACATCAGCGGAGCATCGCGCGGCTCGCCCGACTTCGCGCCGATCGTGTGGAGCACGAGCGACGGAACCAGGAGCGCGCTCACCTGCACGCGCCCGCGCGAGGCCCACGAGACGACGCGCTCGATCGGTGGGAGCAGCACCGGACCGAGGAATCTCCGGAACACGCGCGTACGCGTGAGGGGCGCGATGAGCGCGCGGACGGTGTCGACGACGCGGGGCATGCCGCCATCATCCACCGTCCGGGACTAGCAGGGGCGGCGCCCGGCCGCAATGCAATGCGGGCCGCGGATTCCGCCGGGCACAATGGGGCGATGACCGACCGGCGAACCGAAGGTGTCCGCCCGGCGATGGCCTACCTCGTCGCAGGGCTCGTCCTCATCACGCTCGCGTGCGGGCTCGGGTGGTGGATCCTCACCCACGGGGAACCGCCCTTCGCTGTGGATGTGTGGTGGAACACCACGACGGCGGAACTCTCGTCCGCGTTCCTCACGGGATTCTCGCGAGTCATGAACTGGGTGGGCGGCGGATGGTTCGGGGTGCTCGTCGTCCCCATCGGCGGGGCGATCGGGCTGATCCTGCTGCGTCGGCCGTGGGCCGCGGCCTACTTCCTCGCGGCGGAGGCGGTGTCGGCCGGGGGCGTTCAGGTGCTCAAGCACCTCTTCGGACGCGTGCGCCCTGAGGACATCATCGTAGTGTCGGACTACGGCTCATACCCGTCGGGGCATGTGGCGAACGCCGCAACCATCGCGGTCGCGGCGGCCGTGATCTTCCCGCGGGTCTGGGTGATGATCGTGGGCGCGTGCTGGGTGCTGCTCATGGCGTTCAGCCGCACCTATCTGCACGCGCACTGGCTCAGCGACACCGTCGGCGGCGTGCTGATCGGAGCCGGAGCCGCCCTCGTCGTCGCCGCCGCCTTCGCCGTCCCGATGGCCCGCGAGCACATCGCCGCCGACCGGGGAGAGGGCGTCGCTAGGCTGAGCGCATGATTGCGCCCGAGACGCCCGATCCCGCCGCCGCTGGCGCGTCGCCCGGAGCCT
This sequence comes from Microbacterium sp. CFH 31415, assembly GCF_022538185.1. GTDB lineage: Bacteria > Actinomycetota > Actinomycetes > Actinomycetales > Microbacteriaceae > Microbacterium. The sequence continues at coordinate 30,902 of NZ_JAKYXC010000003.1, forward strand.
CCGGGCGCGTGGGCCCAGCGCCCGAGACGCCCGATCCCGCCGCAGCCGCCGCCGAGGCGGAGTTGGCACGATTGCGGGCCGAAGCTGAAGCGGCCGAGGCGCAGCTCAAGGCAGCCCAGGCCAAAGCGGCCCTTGCGGCCGCCGAGGCGGAGGCGGCCAAGGCCCGAGCCGCGGTCGGCAATGCGCGCGTTGCGACGGCAGAGGCGCCCGCGGCTCCCGAGCCCGAGCCCGAGCCCGAGCCCGAGCTGGCGCCCGAGCCGCCCACGGGGTCCGAGCCCGAGCCCCAGCCGGCGCCTGCCGCCGGGGCTGCGGCACCCGCCCCCGGACCCACCACGACCGACGCACCCGCTCCCGAGGTAGCGACCACCCCCGCCGCATCCGCCCCGTCCGACGGTCCGCTGTCGGCCGACGACGTGTCGAAGATCGTCGCAGGCTACACGTTCGAGTCCGAGACGCTCGACGTCGGCGCTCTCGTGAACGGCGATGCCGTGCCCGAGGCGCAGGTGCGCATTCCGCTCGGCATGATGAACCGCCACGGGCTCGTCGCCGGCGCGACCGGCACGGGCAAGACCCGCACTCTGCAGGGCCTGGCCGAGCAGCTCGCCGCCAAGGGGGTGCCGGTGTTCGCCGCCGACATCAAGGGCGACCTGTCGGGTGTCGCGACGCCGGGCGACGGCAACGAGAAGCTCCTGGCGCGCACGCGTGCCATCGGCCAGGACTGGAAGGCCGAGGCATCCGTCACCGAGTACTTCGCCCTGGGCGGGATCGGCAAGGGCGTCCCCGTGCGCGCCACGGTGTCGGGCTTCGGGCCGCTGCTGCTGAGCAAGGTGCTGGGCCTCAACGAGACGCAGGAGTCGAGCCTCGGACTCGTGTTCCACTATGCCGACCAGCAGGGCCTCGCGCTCGTCGACCTGTCCGACCTCCGGGCAGTGCTCACCTATCTCACGGGCGACGAGGGCAAGGCGGAGCTCAAGAACCTCGGCGGCCTCTCCGCCGCGACCGCGGGCGTGATCCTGCGTGAGCTGATCACCTTCGCCGACCAGGGTGCCGACGTCTTCTTCGGCGAGCCCGAGTTCGAAGTCACCGACTTCCTCCGGGTCGCAGCCGACGGTCGCGGCATCATCAGCCTGCTCGAGGTGCCCGGGGTGATCGACAAGCCCGCGCTGTTCTCGACGTTCCTGATGTACCTGCTCGCCGAGCTGTTCGAGCTGCTGCCCGAGGTCGGCGACCTCGACAAGCCCAAGCTCGTGTTCTTCTTCGACGAGGCGCACCTGCTGTTCAAGGATGCCTCGAAGGACTTCCTCGCCGCGATCGTGCAGACCGTGCGGCTCATCCGCTCGAAGGGCGTCGGTGTCTTCTTCGTGACCCAGACGCCGAAAGACGTGCCGTCCGACGTGCTCGCGCAGCTCGGGTCGCGCGTGCAGCACGCCCTCCGCGCGTTCACGCCCGACGACGCCAAGGCGCTGCGCGCGACCGTCGGCACGTACCCGAAGTCGGGGTACGACCTCGAGCGCGTGCTGCAGGAGCTCGGCACCGGCGAGGCGATCGTCACTGTGATGAGCGAGAAGGGCGCGCCCACCCCCGTGGCGTGGACCCGGCTGCGCGCTCCGCAGGGGCTCATGTCGCCGACGCCCGACCCGCAGATCGAGGCCGCGGTGAAGGCATCCCCGCTCCTGGCGAAGTACGGCACCGCGATCGACCGCGAGTCGGCCCGCGAGATCCTCACCGCGAAGATGAAGGCCGCCGACGACGCCGCCGCGGCGGAGGAGGCCGCGCTGGCGAAGGCCAAGGCCGACGCCGAGTACGCCAAGCAGAAGGCGGCGATCGACAAGGCGCAGGCGGCGGCTGACAAGAAGGCGCAGCAGGAGTACGAGCGGCTGCTCAAGAAGACGCAGGGGACGAGCCGCACGAAGCGCAGCACCGAGAAGTCGGCGATCGAGCAGGTGCTGGGTTCCAAGGCAACGCAGACCATCCTCGGGGGCGTCATCCGGGGGATGTTCGGCACCGGGCGCCGCTGACCGGCGCGGCGCCCCCGGCGCGAGCCCGGCGCGCTCTCGCGCGAGCCCGGCGCCGCGATGCTCTACCGCGACCTCGGTCGCGCTGTCGTTTCCTGCATGCGCGCCCGAAGTCGCCATGACGCTCACCGCCGACGCTCTCGATCGCGCTGTCGTTTCCTGCATGCGCCCCTGATCCGCCGACGACGCTCTCGATCGCGCTGTCGTTTCCTGCAAGTGCGCCCGTCGATTACTAGAGCGCGTGCAGGAATCGACAGCGCGAGGGAGCGATGGCAGGAATCGACAGCGCGAGGGAGCGATATGAGGAATCGACAGCGCGAGGGAGCTGAGGGGAGGAAACCGCGCCGACCGCGCCAAACGCCGCTCGAAGAAACCGCGCCTGACCCGGCGCGGCGCCGAGGGGCCTAGCCTGGACGTATGGCGACGAAGCCTCCGAAAGCCGACATCGACGAGTCCCGCGTGCGCGTCACGCAGACCAAGCGCGTGGCCGTCGGCGTGCCCGCGGTGCTGCACGCGCTGCAGATCGCGAACGAGCAGATGGGCGTCACCCGTTCGGTGCAGACCCTGCTGCGGGTGAACCAGAAGGACGGTTTCGACTGCCCCGGCTGCGCCTGGCCCGAGGAGGACAAGCGCCACATCGCCGAGTTCTGCGAGAACGGAGCGAAGGCGGTCGCCGAGGAGGCGACGCTGCGCCGCGTGGATCCCGAATTCTTCGCCGCCCACTCGATCGACGAGCTGCGCGCGCACGACGACTGGTGGCTGGGGCAGCAGGGGCGGCTGACGCACCCGATGATCCTCGACGAGGGAGCGACGCACTACCGGCCGATCTCGTGGGATGACGCGCTGCGCGAGATCGCCGGAGCCATCGCCCAGGTGGCCGACCCCGACGAGACGGTGTTCTACACCTCGGGGCGCACCTCGAACGAGGCGGCCTTCCTGTACCAGCTGCTCGTACGAGGGATCGGCACGAACAACCTGCCCGACTGCTCGAACATGTGCCACGAGTCGTCGGGCTCGGCACTCACAGAGACCATCGGCATCGGCAAGGGCACGGTGTCGATCGAGGACATCCACGAGGCCGACCTGCTGATCGTCGCAGGGCAGAACCCCGGCACCAACCACCCGCGCATGCTGTCGGCGCTCGAGAAGGCCAAGGCGCGCGGAGCCACCATCATCGCGGTGAACCCGCTGCCCGAGGCGGGTCTCATGCGGTTCGAGAACCCGCAGACCGTGAAGGGCGTCGCCTTCCGCGGAACGAAGCTCGCCGATCAGTTCGCGCAGATCCGCCTCGGCGGCGACCAGGCGCTCTTCCAGGCCATCGGCAAGCATCTGCTCGAGGCCGAGGAGCGTGACGGCGGCGTGCTCGACCACGACTTCATCGCGGAGCACACGAGCGGCTTCGAGGCGTATCGACAGGCGAGAGCGGATGCCTCGTGGCGCGAGCTCGTCGAAGCCACGGGCCTGCCCGAGAAGACGCTGCGCCGCGTCGGCGAGGCGGTGCGCACCTCGAAGGCGACGATCGTGTGCTGGGCGATGGGCCTCACGCAGCACAAGCACTCGGTGCCGACGCTGCGCGACATCGTCAACGTGCTCCTGCTGCAGGGCAACATCGGGCGCCCGGGAGCCGGCGTCTGCCCGGTGCGCGGCCACTCCAACGTGCAGGGCGACCGTACGGTCGGCATCTACGAGAAGCCGTCCGCTGCGTTCCTCGACGCCCTCGACGCCGAGTTCGGCTTCGCCGCACCGCGGGAGCACGGCTTCGACACCGTCGGAGCGATCCGCGCGATGCGTGACGGCGGGGTGCGGTTCTTCATGGGCATGGGCGGCAACTTCGTCTCGGCCACGCCCGACACCGCGGTCGTCGAGGCGGCGATGGCCCGAGTCGACCTCACCGTGCAGGTCTCGACCAAGCTGAACCGGTCGCACGTCGTCACCGGGCGGCGCGCGATCATCCTGCCGACGCTCGGCCGCACCGATCGCGATCAGCGCGGCGGGCGCGAGCAGCGGGTCACGGTCGAGGATTCGATGGGCGCCGTGCACGCGTCGCGCGGACGGCTCGCTCCGCCTTCGCAGGAGCTGCTCAGCGAGGTCGCGATCGTCGCGCGGCTATGCGGACTCCTCTTCGGGGACGCGGATGCCGCGGCATCCCCTCGCCTTCCGCTGTCGATCCCGCGAGGCGGGACGCCGCAGCAGGACGTCGATCGCGGGCAGGTCGAGCGCACCCCGGAGGAGGAGGCCGGCGGCTCCGACCCTGCCGAGGAGTCCGGCGCGGGCCCAGAACAGGTGGTCCGGCGAGCACAGGCCCCATCCGGCGTCGATCGTCCTGCCTACGCCGGAACACCTGTTCCGGGCAACGCGGGGTGGGGCAACGGGGAAGAGATGGCGGAGCTGCGGCATCCGCTCAACGTCCCCCGCGCCGACTGGACGGCACTCGAGGCCGATTACGCGCTGATCCGCACGCACATCGAGCGGGTCGTCCCGGGCTTCGACGACTACGAGGCGCGCATCGACAAGGGGCGCACGCTGCACCTGCCGAACGGTCCGCGCGACGCCCGACGGTTCGCCACGGCTGACGGCAAGGCCCGCTTCACGGTGAACCCGCTGGAGTACCCGCGCATCCCGCGCGGGCGCCTGCTGCTACAGACGCTGCGCTCGCACGACCAGTACAACACCACGATCTACGGCAAAGACGACCGCTACCGGGGCATCCACGGCGGGCGGCGGGTCGTGCTCGTCAACGCGAAGGACATCATGGCGCTCGGCTTCGCGCCGGACGAGATCGTCGACCTCGTGTCGGAGTGGACCGGCACCGACGGCCGGATCGAGGAGCGGCGCGCGGAGCGGTTCCGCATCGTGCCGTACCGGACACCGCGGGGCAACGCCGCCGCCTACTATCCCGAGACGAACGTGCTGGTGCCACTGGACTCCGTCGCCGACGTCAGCGGCACGCCGACCTCGAAGTCGGTGGTCGTCCGTCTCGAGCACCGCGACCGCTGACGCTCTCTAGGCTGGAGCAATGAGCCGAGCCGCCGTCATCACCGTCTCCGACCGGTCGTCCTCGGGCGAGCGGGGCGACGCGAGCGGTCCGGTCGCCGTCGCCGCTCTGCGCGAGGCCGGGTTCGATTGCGCGGACGCGGTCGTCGTGCCCGACGGCGCCGACAGCGTCGAGCGCGCGCTGGTGGCCGAGATCCTGGCGGGAGCGAAGCTCATCGTGACCTCCGGCGGAACGGGCGTGGGCCCGCGCGACGAAACCCCCGAGGGCACGCGCCGCGTGGTGACGCGCGAGGTCCCCGGCATCGTCGAGGAGCTCCGTCGCCGCGGTGCCGCCGAGATGCCCGCCGGCATGCTGTCACGCGGGGTCGCCGGCGTCGCCGATCCGCACGGGGCGCTCATCGTGAATCTGCCCGGCTCGCCGAAGGGAGTCGTGTCGGGGATACCCGTGGTGCTGTCCGTCGCGCGGCATGTGCTCGACCAGCTCGGCGGGAGCGACCACTGATGTCGGCTGTGCGGCTCGCCGTGATCAGCCCGGAGCCCCTCGACCTGGCGGCGCATCTCGACGCCGTCGGCGACCCCGCGATGGGCGCGCTCACGACTTTCGTCGGTCGCGTGCGCGACCATGATCCGGATGCCGCGACCTCGGTCGTCGCCCTCGAGTACTCCGCGCACCCCGATGCCGCGACCGCGCTGCAGCGCCTCGCCGAGGAGGCGATCGGCACGGGTGACGCGCTCGTCGCGGTGTCGCACCGCATCGGCACGCTCGCGGTGGGCGACGCCGCCGTGGTGATCGCGGTCGCCGCCCCGCATCGCGCCGAGGCCTTCGAGGTCTGTCGCGCGCTCATCGAGACGATCAAGACGGGGCTGCCGGTCTGGAAGCGCCAGGTCGAGGCGGATGGCACCGCCACCTGGCTCGGCCTCGGCGGCTGACCCATCGTCGTGACCCCGTCGTTCAGCGGGCGGGGGGTCAGCCGGCCGGGGGCGCGTCAGCCGCCCGCGAAGGGCGGCAGCACGTCGACCAGGTCGTCGTGGCCGAGCGTCGTCGCGTCATCGACGCGCGAGCCGCCGACGAGCACGGCGCAGCGCGGCAGGATCGTGCCGAGCCCGGGATGGTCGGCGGCAACGGCGCGTCTCAGGTCGCCGAGGGTCGCCTCGATCCGGCGCTCGGCGTCGCGGCCGGCGGCCTCCTGGGCCGCGGCGAAATAGCGGACGAGCGGCACTACTGCTCCTCCCACACCGCCGCGAGCGCAGCCACGGCGTCGAGAGCCTCACGCACCTGGGCGGGATCGTCACCTGCGCGGCCGGCGACCAGCCCGGCGACGAACGCGCCGAGCGGGGCGGCCGGCCGTGCGACGCCGTTCGCGACGTCGCGCGTGAGGTCGAGCACCGCGGAGACGGGCACGTCGGCTTCGGCGAGCCCGAACTGCTGGCGCAGGGTGGCGGCCCACGCGTCGAGGGCTTCGGGCGGAAGGGTGCGGGACTGCTCGGTCATGATGTCTCCTCGGCCTGGGCGGCCCGTGCCCGGGCCTCCTCCAGATCCTGCCATGTGTCGACGTCGCGGGTCAGGTCGTCGGGCGCGGCGACGACGACGATGGACAGCTCGTCCAAGAGGGCGCGGACCGGTGCGTCCCGGCCCGCGTCGGGGAGGGCGGATGCCGCCGCCCGCAGAGCCCGGGTGCGGTAGACACCGATCAGCCACTGCGGCCGGCTCGAGGCATCCGCCAAGCACATCCCGTCGCTCCCGGAGGGCACCAGCGGCAGATCCGTGACGAGCCGGCGCACCGCTGCTCCGACCGCCGGAAGGTCGCACGCGAGCAGGAGGGTCCACTCCGGGTCGGACGACGGGTCCCACGACGCGAGAGCCGCGACCACGCCCGCCGCCGGTCCGCCGAACGGCGGGCTCTCGCGGATCCAGCGGACGCGGAGCCCGGGATCGAGCACCGGTCCGACGACCGAGACGGGCTCGGCCCCGGCATCGGCGACAGCGGCCACGGCGGCGCCGATCAGGGTGGTGCCGCCCACGTCGAAGAGCGGCTTCACCGCGCCACCGACGCGCGATCCCCGGCCGCCCGCGAGCAGGATCGCGCCCAGCGAGCCCGTGCTCACGTCAGGCCTCGCCCGGACGATGCCAGGCGCCGCTCTTGCCGCCGGTCTTGGCGACGATGCGCACATCGTGGATCGCGGTGCCCTTGTCGATGCCCTTCACCATGTCGACGATCGCGAGGCCGGCGACGGACACCGCAGTGAGCGCCTCCATCTCGACGCCGGTGCGGTCGGCGGTGCGGACGGTCGCCTCGATCTCGACGCCGTCGTCGACGATGCGGAGGTCGACGGCCGCCCCGTGCACGCCGATGACGTGCGCGAGGGGGAGGAGCTCCGGGGTGCGCTTGGCCGCCTGGATGCCCGCGATGCGCGCGACGGCGAGGACGTCGCCCTTCGGCACGGTGCCGTCGCGCAGTGCTGAGACGACCTCGATCGAGCAGCGCACGAACCCGCGGGCGGTCGCCGATCGCACGGTCGGCTGCTTCTGGGTGACATCGACCATGCGCGCGCGGCCGGCGTCGTCGAGATGAGTGAAGCTCATGTGATCAGCATGACATCGACGGGGTCCCCGGCGTCGACCCGGCCGACCTCGGCGGGCACCACGGCGTAGGCCTCGGCCCGGCCGAGACCGCCCGCGAGGTGCGAGCCGCCGCTCGTGGCGGGCACCGCGCGCCACGAGCCCGGGTCGCTGCGGTCGATCGTGACGGGAAGGTACTGCGCCCGGCCGGGCGGCGTGCGCCACGCGGTCGCGGCGGGAAGCCGCAGGACCGGTCTCCGCAGGTCGCGGCGACCCTGCATGCGCAGGAGTGCCGGGCGCACGAACACTTCGAACGACACGGCGGCGCTCACCGGGTTGCCGGGGAGGCCGAACAGCAGCGTCCCCGACGGGGTGCGCCCGAAGCCCTGAGGCTTGCCGGGCTGCATGCGCACCCTGCGGAAGGCCATGCGGTCGCTCAGGGTGTTCTTGACGGGCTCGTACGCGCCGGCGCTGACGCCGCCGGTGAACACGACCAGGTCGGCGCCGAGGGCCTCCGCGGCGGTGATCGCCTCGCGTGGGCCGTCGCCTTCGTCGGACACGCTCGCGCGCAGCACGACCTCGGCGCCCGCGCCGGCGGCGAGCCCGGCCAGCAGCTCGCTGTTCGACTCGGGGATCTGGCCGCGCTCGAGCGGCGCCCCGGGCGCGACGAGCTCCGACCCGGTGGAGACGATCGCGACGCGCGGCATTCGCGCGACGGTGAGCCGTTCGACGCCCGCCGCGGCCGCGGCAGCCACCTGCAGCGCGCCGACGAGGATGCCCGCCGGCAGCACGACATCGCCGACCACGGCGTCTTCGCCGCGACGGCGGATGTGGGCTCCGGCTCGGGCGGGCGCGGCCAGGACCGTGATGTCGCCCAGCGAGTCGGCCAGGCCGCCCGCCGTGTCTTCGAAGGGCACGATGGCGGTGGCATCGGAGGGCACCGGCGCTCCCGTCATGATCCGCGCGGCTTCGCCGGGAGCGAGCGCGGGGTCGAGGGCCGTGCCGGCGGGGAGGTCGGCCACGACGCGGAGGCGTGCGGGAGACTTCGGGTACGCACCGGCGACGTCGTCGAAGCGCACGGCGAACCCGTCCATCGCCGAGTTGTCGAACACCGGGATGTCGACGGCGGCCCGTACGTCCTCGCACAGCGTCCGTCCGAGCGCGGCGGCAAGCGGCACGTCGGCCGTGTCGACGGCCGGCGTCGTCTCGAGCACCGTCGCCAGGTGCTCCTCGATGTCGATGAGCGCGTCGTCGGCGTTCCCGGTCACGCGTGCTCCCGCACGACGACGGCCTCGGGCCAGGCATCCATGCCTCCGCTGAGGACGGATGCCTCGATCCCCGCGTCGCGGAGCGCCCGCGCGGCGCGCTCGGCTCGCACGCCCACCTTGCACACGACCACGACGGGTCCGGCGCCCACGGATGCAGGGTCGGCGAGCACGTCGCCGAGCGGCCGCTCGACGACGCCGGGCAGCACGCCCAGCGCCGTCTCCGACGGCTCCCGCACGTCGAGCAGCACCGCGCCCGCCTCGTGTGCGGCGACCGCGGCGTCGAGGCTCACGTGGGGGATCGGAGCGGCGGCCGCGGGCTCGGTTGTGGCCGGCGCTGCCGCGCTCGCTCCGGCCGGTCGCAGGGGGATCTCGTCGGTGCGGCCCCGCAGCGCGTCGATCACCATCACGCGACCGAGCAGGGGGTCGCCGACGCCCGCGATGAGCTTGATCGCCTCGGTGGCGAGCAACGACCCGGTCTGCAGGCACAGCGACCCGAGCACGCCGACCTGGGAGCACGTCGGCACCTCGCCGACCGTCTCGGGCGGATACAGGTCGCTCAGCCGTACGGCGGCCACGCCCGCGGGCGGCGCCGTCCAGAACACGGTGGCCTGAGCGTGGAACTCCTGCACGACGCCCCACACGAGCGGCACGCCGAGCCGCTCGCAGGCGGCGGCGACGGCATCCCGCGTCTGGAACGTGTCGGTGCCGTCGATGACGACGTGCGCGCCTTCCAGCAGCCGGGCGGCGTTGTCGCGCGTGAGGTGTGCGGAGACCGGAAGCACGACGGTCGTGGGCGAGAGATCGGCCGCGATGCGCACGGCCGAGTCGACCTTGGGCCGGCCCACGTCGCCGACTCGGTGCATGACCTGACGCTGGAGATTGGATGCCTCGACCCCGTCGTCGTCGATGACGGTCAGGGTGCCGACTCCGGCGGCTGCGAGCGCGAGGACGACGGGCGACCCGAGTCCGCCTGCGCCGACGACGGCCACATGGGCGGCGGCGAGGCGGCGCTGAGCGATCTCGCCGAAGCCTGCCAGCACGCGGTGCCGCGCCGTGCGGATGCGCTCGTCGTCGTCGAGCTCCGCGACGGGCTCGACCAGCGGAGGAAAGGCCATGCCCTCAGGCTAGCCGTGCACAGGAAAGCTGGGGCGTCCCACCCGAGGAGCGACCGTAGCATCCGCGGATGCGGCGATGGAAGGCTTTCTCATCCGCAAGCGCGGTGATAGCGTTCGCGCATGCCCAGCTTCAAGATCGCTGACGCCGCGCGGCTGCTCGGCGTGAGCGACGACACCGTGCGTCGGTGGGTCGATGCAGGGACGCTGCCCACCACCGGAGCGACTCCGGCGGAGATCCCCGGTGACGCGCTCGCCGCCCGCGCCGTCGACCTCGCCGCCGCCGCGCCGGGCACGACCGACGTGCCGTCGAGTGCGCGCAACAGGTTCGTCGGCCTGGTGACGCGCGTACAGCGGGACGGACTCATGGCGCAGGTCGACATCCAGTCCGGGCCGCACCGGGTCGTCTCTCTGATGTCGTCGGAGGCGGTCGACGAACTGGGGCTCGAGGTGGGCTCGCTCGCCGCCGCTGTCGTGAAGGCCACGCACGTCATCGTCGAGACTCCGAGAGTGTGAGGATGCCTCGCCCCGGTCTCCGTCCCGTCGTGGCCTCCCTGCTCGTTGCCGCGCTGGCCCTCGTCGGCTGTGCCGGTGCGGCGCGCGACGCGGCGCCCGGCTCCTTGTCCGCTCCTGCGCCGGGCGTGGCCGCGCCCGAGCTGTCCGGCGAGCTCACCATCTTCGCGGCGGCTTCCCTCCGCGCCGCGTTCGACGAGCTGGCGATGAAGTTCGAGCAGCGGCATACGTCGGTCGAGGTCCTGCCCATCTCGTACGACGGCTCGAGCACGCTCGCCACGCAGCTCATCGAAGGGGCGCCCGCCGACGTCTTCGCCTCCGCCGATGAGGCGAACATGCAGAAGATCGTCGACGCCGGTCTCGCCGACGAGCCGCGGTTGTTCGCCTCGAACACACTCGTCATCGCGGTGCCGGCCGGCAACCCGGGCGGCGTGACCGAGATCGACGACCTCGCGGCTGACGCCCTCACGGTGGTGCTGTGCGCCCCCGAGGTGCCGTGCGGCGCGGTATCCGCCATTCTTCTGGAACGGAACGAGGTGGTCGTGACCCCCGCGAGTCTCGAGCAGAACGTCACCGGCGTGCTGACGAAGGTCGCAGCCGGCGAGGCCGACGCCGGTCTCGTCTACGTCACCGACGCCCGCGGGGAACCGCGGGTCGAGGCTGTCGACGCCGAGGGTGCGGCCGATGTCGTCAACCGGTACCCGGTCGCCGCGCTCACCGAGGCGGGGAACCCCCCTGCCGCGGCGGCGTTCGTGGAGTTCGTGCTGTCGGGCGAGGGCCGCGCGGTGCTCGACGAGCTCGGCTTCGGGGCGCCGTGACCGAGCTCCGAGCCGGACGCGATCGCGTGGGGTTCGCCCCGCGCGTGCTCGCGATCCCCGCCGTGATCGGGCTGGCGCTGCTCATCCTGCCGCTCACCGCACTCGTGCTGCGGGTGGAGTGGTCGACGCTGTGGCAGGACATCACCTCCCCGGAGGCGCTGTCGGCGCTCGGTCTCTCGCTGACGACCGGGCTCGCTGCGACCGTCGTCTGCGTGGTGCTGGGCGTGCCGCTCGCGCTCGTCATCGCCCGCAGCCGCGCGCGCCCGGCGGCGGTGCTGCGTGCGCTCGTGACCGTGCCGCTCGTGCTGCCGCCGATGGTCGGCGGTGTCGCCATGCTCTTCCTGTTCGGTCGCACCAGCTGGCTCGGGGGAGTGCTCGCCGAATGGGGGATCCGGGTGCCGTTCACGACCGGCGCGGTCGTGCTCGCCCAGACGTTCGTCGCTCTGCCGTTCCTGGTGCTGGCGCTCGAGGGATCGCTGCGCACGACGGGCGTCGGCTACGAACAGGCCGCGGCCGGTCTGGGCGCGGGCCGCTGGACGATCCTCGGCCGCGTGACGCTGCCGCTCGCGGCCCCCGGACTCATCGCGGGCATCGTGCTGTGCTTCGCCCGCGCGGTCGGCGAATTCGGCGCCACGGCCCTGTTCGCGGGGAACGCGCCCGGTGTGACGCAGACCATGCCGCTTGCGATCTACACCGCGTTCAACGGCGCCGGCGTGTCGCAGGGCTCGGCGGTCGCGCTCTCGCTGCTGCTGCTGGTGACGGCGATCGGCGTGCTTCTGCTCGTGCGCGCCTGGCGGCCGGAGGCGCCCCGATGACCGCCCTCGACGCGCATGTCGTCGTGGAGCGACCGGGTTTCCGTCTCGACGCGACTGTGCAGGCCGCGCCGGGCGAAGTGGTCGCCGTCATGGGCCCGAGCGGCGCGGGCAAGTCGACGCTCCTCGGCGTTCTCGCCGGGCTGGTGGCCCTCGACGCCGGCCACGTGCGGCTCGGCGACCGCGAACTCGACACGGCACCTCGGCCGCGCGTGCGCACGACGCCGTCGCGTCGCGGGATCGTCTTGCTGGGTCAGGAGCCGCGCCTTTTCCCGCACCTGTCCGCGCATGAGAACATCGCCTTCGGCCTGCGTGCGCACGGCGCGACGAAGCAGGTCGCGGCGTCGGAGGCCGACCAGTGGCTCTGGCGCGTGGGGCTCGACGGCATGGGGTCGCGCCGGCCGGCTCAGCTGTCGGGCGGGCAGCAGCAGCGGGTCGCGCTCGCGCGGGCCCTCGCGACGAGCCCGGACGCCCTGCTCCTCGACGAGCCGCTGACGTCCCTCGACGCCGAGACCGGCGGCGACGTGCGGGCGCTCCTGCACGATCAGCTCGCCGCGACGCGCTCCACCGCGATCGTCGCGACGCACGACGCCGTCGACGCGGTCGCACTGGCATCACGGCTGCTCGTGCTCGAGGAGGGCCGCGTGACCCAGACCGGTCTCGTGCGCGAAGTGCTCGCGGCGCCCGCGACGCGCTTCACTGCCGCCGTCGCAGGCCTGAACCGCGTCGAGGGAGAGGTGCGCGAGGGTCGCTGGCAACGCGATCACGTCGTGCTGGCTGCCGGGCAGGAGGCATCCGCTCATTCCGACGGCACGGCTGTCGCGGCGGTCTTCCGGCCGTCGGCGGTCGGGATCGAGCGCACCGAGGCCGACACCTGGACCGGCGCGCTGCGGCTCGCCCCGTCGATCGTCGAGGGCGAGTGGCTGGCGCGCGTGACGCGGCTCGAGCAGACGCCGGGCGGCGTGCGCGTGCGCACCGCCGACCCCGAGGTCGCCGTCGACCTCACCGCCGACCGCGCGGCCGAACTGGGCCTGACGTCGGGGCTCCCGGTGCGACTGCGCCTGGACGCCGGTGACGCGCGCTTCGTCCCGCTCGGCTGACGCGCGCGGCTGACGCCCTCGGCTCACGCGTGCTGCCGGGCCGCTCCTAGACTCGTCGGGTGACCCGCATCCGCCCCTTCCGACCCGGTGACGAGCCGGCGCTCGCCGACATCTGCCTCAAGACGGCGGATGCCGGCGCCGACGGGACGGGGGTTCTCGACGACGACGAGCTGTGGGCCGAGATCTTCGTCCTCCCCTATGTGGTCCGGCACCCCGAGCTGGCGTTCGTCGTCGAGACCGACGACGAACGTGTCGTCGGCTACATCGTCGGGGCGCCCGAGACCGCCGCGTTCGAGGAGTGGTTCCGCACCGAGTGGTGGCCGCGCCACGCCACGCGCTGGCCGCATCCCGAAGCCGAGACGTCGCGTCAGGACGGCATCGTGCGATACGCGTACGGCCGGCGCGGCGGAGCCGAGCCCTACGGAGACGCGTACCCCGCGCACCTGCACATCGACCTCCTCCCCGAAGCCCAGGGGCGCGGGATCGGGCGGCTGCTCATCGCGACGCTCGCCGACGCGCTGCGCGCGCAGGGCGTGACGGGCCTGCACCTGGTCACATCGGCCGACAACGCGGGGGCCATCGCGTTCTACCCGCGGGTGGGCTTCGCGCCGCTGCCGTCGCACGACGGCGCGCAGGCCTTCGGCATGAGCCTCGTCTGACGCGCGGGCGACCACAGCGTCCGCGCGAGCGCAACCCCTTCGGCATGCGCGACGGTCCGCGTAGCCTGCCGGGATGGACGACCTCTCCGCACCCACCGGACGCGAACCCGAGCTCGCCGCGGTGCCGCGCCCCGACGGTGCCCCGCCGCGGGCGCTCGTCATCGGGGCGACGGGCTACATCGGCGGCCGGCTCGTGCCGCGGCTGCTGGCCGCGGGCTACGCGGTCCGGGTGCTGGCCCGCGACCCCGCCCGCCTCGGCGCGTTCGAGTGGGGAGACCGCGTCGAGGTGAGGGCGGGAGATGCGACGGATGCCGCGGCCGTGGCATCCGCGGTCCCCGACGTCGACGTGCTGTACTACCTCGTCCATTCGATGTCGTCGGGCAAAGGCTTCGCCGACGCCGACCGGACGGCCGCCGAGACGGTGGCGAGGGAGTCGGCTGCGGCCGGGGTCGGGCGGATCGTCTACCTCGGCGGACTGCACCCCGACGGCGTGGAGCTGTCGCCCCACCTGCGCTCGCGCGTCGAGGTCGGCGAGGCGTTCCTCGGCAGCGGAGTGCCGACGCTGGTGCTGCAGGCCGGCGTCGTGATCGGGTCGGGGTCGGCGTCGTTCGAGATGGTGCGCCACCTCACCGAGGTGCTCCCGTACATGCCGGCGCCCAAGTGGGTGCGCAACCGCATCCAGCCGATCGCCGTGCGCGACGTGCTGCACTACCTCCTCGGCGCCGCGCGCGTGCCCGCCGACGTGAACCGTGCCGTCGACATCGGCGGGCCGGACGTGCTGCGCTACGGGCAGATGATGAACGGCTACGCCGTCCAGGCCGGCCTGCGTCAGCGGCCCATCGCGACGCTGCCCGTGCTCACGCCGCGCCTCGCGTCGCACTGGGTGAATCTCGTCACGCCGATCCCACGGTCGATCGCGCGGCCTCTCGTCGAGTCGCTGCAGAACGAGTGCGTGATGAAGGATCACGACGTCGACGCCCTTATTCCGCGTCCCGGCGACGGGCTGACCGGGTACCGCGCCGCCGTGCGACTGGCACTCGGCCGCGTCGAGGGCGATGCGGTCGAGACGAGCTGGCAGGACGCCGAGGTTCTCGGCGTTCCGAGCGACCCGCTGCCCAGTGACCCGGAGTGGGCGGGGCGCGTCGTGTTCACCGACCGCCGGTCCGCCGTCACCTCGGCGCCGCCGTCGGCGCTGTGGCGCGTGATCGAGGGCATCGGCGGCGAGAACGGCTGGTACTCCTCACCGGTGCTGTGGGCGATCCGGGGCTGGATGGACCGCATCGTCGGCGGGATCGGACTCGCTCGCGGCCGGCGTTCGAAGGGGCGGCTCGCCATCGGCGACGCGCTCGACTTCTGGCGCGTCGAGGCCCTCGAGCCAGGGACGTTCCTGCGACTGCGGGCCGAGATGAAGGTGCCGGGTCTCGCGTGGCTCGAGTTGCGGGCGGTCCCGGATGCTGCGGGCTCGCGCTACGAGCAGCGGGCGGTGTTCTTCCCGCTCGGGCTGGCGGGGCGGCTGTACTGGCTGGCGGTGCTGCCCTTCCACGGGTTCATCTTCGCGGGCATGGCGCGGCGCATCGCCGACGCGGCGGAGACGGTGGCGGGATCCGGGGCGCCGGCAGACGTCGTCGCCGGCGATCCGGAGGACGTCGGCTCGGCGGCGGGCCCCGCGGTCACGGCGTCGGCAGCGGCTCCCTGAGGTCGCGGATCCGGCGTCGCTCGAGCAGAGTGTGGCCGGTGCCCGCGATGCGCCGCTCGTCGGTCATGGTCGCGCCGTCCTCCCGCCAGCCGTGGCGCTCGTAGAACGCGGCCGCGCGCTCGTTGCCGTCGAGCACCCACAGGTGCGCCTTGCGGAACCCCGACGAGCGCAGCCGCCGCTCCGCCGTGACGAGAAGTGCATGGCCGACGCCGCGCGACCAGTGCTCGGGCCGCGCGTAGATCGCATACACCTGACCGTCGCGGGGACGATCGCTGTCGATCGACGGGCCGATCGATGCCCAGCCCGCGGCGACCCCGTCGATCTCGGCGAGCAGGTCGCACGCGTGCAGCTCCCCGTGCATCTCGTCCCACCGAGCCAGCCGTCGCTCGGTCTCGCGCTCGGAGTCCATCGCATCGAGGATCTCCTGCGCCATGAGCCCCGCGTACGCCGCTCGCCATGTGTCGATGCGCACCCGCGTGATGCTCGCAGCGTCGTCGCGCGTGGCGACGCGGACCCTCAGCGTCATGCCTCCGACGCTAGCCGAGTCGTCTGCCGGTCACAGGCGCGTTCGGGGTTCAGCCCGAGACGAGCCGCCCGTGCTCCAACCGCACCACGCGGTCGACCAGCCCGGACGGCACGGTGACGTGCGAGATGAGCACGACGGCCTGGTCGTCGCCGACCGCGCCGAGGAGGTCGGCGAGCAGGGCATCGGATGCCTCCGGGTCGACGCCCGCGGTCGGCTCGTCGAGCACCAGCACCGGAAAGCCGCGCAGCAGGGCACGGGCCAGGGCGATGCGCTGCGCCTGGCCGCCCGATACGAGCGCGCCGCGCTCGCCGACCCGTGCGTCGAGCCCGCCGCGCTCGCGCAGCCAGTCACCGAGACCGACGCGTGCGAGCGCGGACTCGAGGTCGGCATCGCTCGCGGTGTCGCGCGCGAACAGCAGATTCTGGCGGATGTCCTCGTCGAAGAGCATGGGCTGCTGCTCGCACAGCCCGACGGTGCGCCGCACGTCGTCGCCGGCGAGTTCGCGCACCGGTCGTCCGCCGATCTCAAAGCGGCCCTCCGTCTCGAGGAAGCGCACGAGGGCGTGAGCGAGCGTCGTCTTGCCGGCGCCGCTCGACCCGACGACGAGGACGCGCTCGCCGGGCCGGACGTCGAGGTCGACGTCGTGGAGGGAGGCCTCCGCTCCCTCCGGCCAGCGCACCGAAGCGCCGCGCAGCCGGATCCCGCGGCCGAGCGCCGGGCCTTGGCCGGTGGCCGCGGCGGTCTCGTCCACGAGCGCGTCGGGAAGCCGATTCGGCAGCACGCCGGCGATGCGATCAGCGGACGCCGCCACCTGTCGCCACGCAGCGGCCGCCAGCGGCACGGCGGTGAACACCTCGAATACGGCCATCGGCACGAGCACCACGACGGCGAGGGCCGGCCCGCCGAGCGCTCCGGACGCCACGCCGGGCAGGGCCGTGAGGACCGCCAGGATCGAGGCGCCGCCTGCGAGGAGCGAGACGATCGCCGTCGTGCCCGCCTGCGCACCGGCCCGCCGTACGACGGCGCGGCGCACCGCGGCGTCCGCCGCCGCGACGCGGGCGCGGCTCTCGGCTTCGGCGCCGAACGCGGTCAGCACGTCGAGGCTGCCGAGATGGTCGAGCACCGCATCGGCGAGGCGGGCGCGCAGCGGGGCGATGTCGCGCTCCGCGCGAGCGCCGGACGCCCAGCCCCACAGGGTCGCCGCCAGTCCGGCCGCGACGACGCACGCGAGGAGCACAAGACCGGCCGGCCACCATACGATCGACACGAGCACGACCGCCCCGACGGCGACCGCCGCCGACGCGACGAGCGGCTGCACCACGCGAAGCGGCAGGTTCTGCAGATCGTCCACGTCGTCGACCAGTGCGCCGAGCACCGAGCCGCGCGCGGTGCGCGCGAGGCCGTCGGGCGCGAGCGGGACGAGGCGGCGCACGAGCGTCGCGCGGGTCGTCGCGAGCTGGCGCAGGGCGGCGTCGTGGCCGGCCAGCCGCTCGAGATAGCGGAAGGTCGCGCGGGAGAGGGCGAAGAGGCGCACGCCCACGACCGCCGCCGAGAGGTAGAGCACCGGCGGCTGCTCGCTCGCCCGCACGATGAGCCACGCGCTCACGGCGAGGAGGGCGACCGCGGATGCCTCGGACGCGAAGCCCGCCGCGAGCGTGGGCCAGAAGCGGCGGACGGGCGGCATCGCACCGCGAAGCACATCGGTGCGGGTGACCGACGTCATACGACCACCCCCGCGGGCTCGAGGCGCACGACGGCGTCGGCGATCGCGCGTGCGCTCGTGCGGTGCGACACGAGCAGGACGGTCGCGCCCGCGTCGGCCAGTCTGCGCACGCTGCGCCACAGCTGCGCCTCCGTGTCGGGGTCGAGCGCGGCGCTGGGCTCGTCGAGGGCGATCACCCCGGCCCTGCCGCGGAGCCGCCGATAGAACGCTCGCGCGACGGCCACGCGCTGCGCCTGACCGCCCGACAGCCCGGCGCCCTGCACGCCGAGCGCACGGTCGGGCGCGAGTTCCTCCGCGCACGCCAGTGTCAGTGCGCGCCGCACCAGCGCGGCGTCGGGCTCGCTGTCGCCGAGGGTGATGTTGGCGGCGATCGAACCGGCGATCAGACCGGGCTGCTGTCCGGCCCAGGCCAGCCAGGTCGAGGGCGCCACCGCGCGCACATCCGCGCCGTCGTAGGTCGCGACGCCCTCGAACGCGGCGGCGCCGCGCAGCGCCGCGAGGACGCTGGACTTGCCGGCGCCGCTCGGTCCCTCGATCAGGGTCACGGTACCCGGTGTCGCGACGAGCGACATGGGCGGCAGCATCCGCTCGCCTCTTCGAACCCGGACGTCGTGCAATCGCAGCTCAGCGCCCGCCCGGACGTCCGCGGCCTGCTTCGCGGAATCAGGGTCGGCGAAGGCGGCGGGGGAGGGGAGGGCCGAGGCGGCGGCATCGAGAACCTCGAACACGTCGCGGGCCGCGGCCACGCCCTCGGAGGCCGCGTGGAACTGCACACCGACCTGCCGCAGCGGGAGGTAGGCCTCGGGTGCGAGCAGCAGGACGAACAGCCCGACGCCGAGGACGAGGGCGCCGTCGATCAGGCGGAAGCCGATCGAGACGGCGATGATCGCGACGGAGATGCTCGCAAGGAACTCGAGGGCGAAGCCCGAGAGGAACGACACGCGCAGCACCCGCATCGTCTCGCGGCGGTACTCGCCGGTGACCCGCTCGATGGATGCCGCTGCCCGGTGCTGCCGGCCGAACACCTTCAGCGTCGATAGTCCCTGCACGGTGTCGGCGAAGCGCGCTGCGAGGCGGTGCAGCGTGTTCCACTGCCGCTGCTGCACGGAGCGCGTCGCGAGCCCGATGAGCACCATGAAGATCGGGATGAGGGGGAGGGTCAGGACGACGGTCAGGCCCGAGATCCAGTCCTGCCACCACATGACGGCGATGATGATCGGCGTCGCGACGACCGTCTGCACGAGCTGCGGCAGATAGCGGCCGAAGTACGCCTCGAGCGCGTCGAGTCCGCGGCCGGCGGTGACGGCGAGCTGGGCGGAGTTGCGCCCGTCGAGCCATCCGGGACCGAGAGTGACGACGGCGTCGACGAGGGCCGACCGCAGCTGCGATTGGACGCGTGCGGCGGCGCGCGCGGCGGTCGCCTCGCGGGCCCAGAGCAGCACGGCGCGCAGGGCGACGACGACTGCGAGGGCGATGAGGGTCACGGCGAGGTCGGGCGGCGGCATCCCGTCGATCGCTCCCGTGATCGCGCGCGCGAGCAGCCACGCGAAAGCGACGATGACCGCCGTCTGCGCCACCGCGACGGCTCCGATCGCGACGAAGAACCCGCGCGAAGCGGAGGCGTACCGCAGGAGCCGGGGATCGACGGGCCCGCCCGACCGTCTGCCGGGCTCGGTGGGGTCGTCGTCGCTCATGGCCCTTCGACCCTACCTACCGCGCCCGGGTCAGTGGACGAGCGCGGCCGCCTTCTCGATGCGCGAGCGCGAGACGCGCTTGCGGAAGACCCAGTACGTCCACCCCTGGTAGAGCAGCACGAGCGGGAGGAAGATCGCGGCCGCCCAGGTCATGATCGTGAGGGTGTAGTCGGTGCTCGACGCGTTCTCGATCGTGAGGCTGTGCGTGATGTCGGTCGACGACGGCATGACGTACGGGAACAGCGCGAACCACAGGGTCAGCACGGCGGCCACGATCGTGGCCGCGCCGAATCCGAACGCCCAGCCCTCGCGGTCGCGCAAATTGAACACCAGCGACATGAGCAGCGTCACCGCGGCGACTCCGGCGCAGCCGATGACTGCCGCCATCAGCGGCGCCCCGTGACCGGCCGCGATGAAGATGGTCCAGATCAGGAACGCGGCGGCCACGACCACCGTCAGCAGACCCGCGCGGCGCGCGAGGCGCCGGGCGTCCTCGTGCACCTGGCCGTCGGTCTTCAACGCGACGAAGTACACGCCGTGCGTGAAGAACAGCAGCAGCGTCGTGAGGCCGCCGAGCAGGCCGTACGGGTTGAGAAGGGTGAGGAGCGACCCCGTGAACTCATGGTCGGCGTCCAGCGGCACGCCCTGCACGATGTTGGCCACCGCGACGCCCCACAGCAGCGCGGGCACAGCCGACCCGACCACGATCATCGTGTCGAAGCCGCGCTTCCACCGCAGACTGTCGCGCTGGTGGCGGTACTCGAACGAGACGCCGCGCAGGATGAGCGCGAGCAGGATCAGCAGCAGCGCGAGGTAGAAGCCGCTGAAGAGCGTGGCGTACCACTCGGGGAACGCCGCGAACAGGCACGCGCCGGCGACGATGACCCACGTCTCGTTGAGGTCCCAGACCGGACCGATGGTGTTGATGATCTGGCGGCGCCCGATGTCGTCCTTGCCGAGGAAGGGAAGCGACATGCCGACGCCGAAGTCGAAGCCGTCGAGCACGAAGTAGCCGACGAAGAGGAATCCGACGATCCAGAACCAGAGGTATGCGAGGTCCATGTCGATGCTCCTAGTAGACCGTCGTGGGGGTGTCTTCGACCGCGCGCTCCCGGGGGCCAGGATCGTCGGGTCCGGGCAGCGGCTCCGGCCCCTTCTTCGAGGTCTTGATGATCAGGCCGACCTCGACGACCGCCAGCGCGGCGTAGATCAGGGTGAAGGCGACGAGCGAGATGAGCACCGTCCAGCCGGGAACGCTGGGCGAGACGCCGTCCTCGGTCAGCATGAGGCCGAACACGATCCAGGGCTGCCGGCCCATCTCGGTGAAGACCCAGCCGACCAGGATCGCGAAGAGCGAGGCGGGCCACGCCCAGACCGCGAGCTTCCACGCCCACTGCGGCACGTCGCGCTTGGCCTTCTTGCGCGTGAGCCACAAGCCGACAACTGCGGTGAGGGCCGCGATGCCGCCGAGGCCGATCATCCAGCGGAACGACCAGTACGTCACCCACAGGATCGGGGCGAAGTTGCCGTCGACCTGGTCGGCGAACTGCGGGAACAACTCGGTCGTGTACTGCATGTTGAGGTCGTTGATGCCCTCGACGCAGCCGTCCAGCGTGTGGGTCGACAGGAACGCCAGCAGATACGGCACGCGGATCGAGAACAGCTCGGTCGAGCCGTCGGGTGTGCCCAGCGTGAAGATCGAGAAAGAGGCATCCGCTCCGCACGCGCTGTCGAACATCGCCTCGGCGGCCGCCATCTTCATCGGCTGCGTCGAGACCATCACGAGGCTGAGCTGGTCGCCCGAGATCGCGACGCCCGCGAAGGCGACGATCATGCCCCACAGCCCGTAGCGCAGCGAGGACCGCATCATCTCGACGTTCTGGCCGCGCATCAGGTGCCAGGCTGAGATCGAGATGATCACGCCGGCGGTCATCATGAACGCCGCGAACAGGGTGTGGGGGAGCGCGGCCAGCGCGACGGGGTTGGTGAGCACTGCGAAGAAGTCGGTCATCTCGGCGCGGGAGCCATCATCGGCCATCCGGAAGCCGACCGGGTTCTGCATGAATGCGTTCGCCGCGAGGATGAAGTACGCCGAGAACCAGGCGCCGATCGTCGCGATCCAGATGCTCGCGAGGTGCAGGGCGCGGGGCAGGCGGTCCCAGCCGAAGATCCACAGGCCGATGAACGTCGCCTCGAAGAAGAACGCCATGAGTCCTTCGAAGGCGAGCGGGGCACCGAACACGTCTCCGACGAAGCGGGAGTACGCCGACCAGTTCATGCCGAACTGGAACTCCTGCACGATGCCCGTGACCACGCCCATGGCGAAGTTGATCAGGAAGATCTTGCCGAAGAAGCGGGTGAGATGCAGCCACTTCACCTTGCCGGTGCGGTGCCACGCGGTCTGGAAGATGGCCACGGTGAGCGCCATTCCGAGCGTGAGGGGCACGAACAGGAAGTGGTACAGCGTCGTGAGGCCGAACTGCCAGCGGGCGAGCAGCAGAGGGTCCAGCAGATCCACGAGGCGTTCTCCGATCGCTCGAGCGGGAGGTGTGGTCTGACCACGTTAGCATGTGGTCAGACCACAGGGAGACATCGATCCGAAGCGTGATCCCGCCACCCAGCGTTCCAGGCGCGACGCAGTGCCGCTCGTGCGGGAGCCGTGAAAAAGACCGTCCCACCGCGGCCGGGCGTGCACGCCGCGGGCTACCCTCGAACCATGGAGGCCGGGCCGGAGCGAGGGAGGGCGTCGTGAGCGCGATTCCCGTCACCATCGCGCCCCGGATGCCTCGCCCCGACCCGCGCTCGTCGCATGCGCTCGCGGGCGGTCCGGGCGACCCGCTCGTCGACACGCACGGTCGCGTCCACCGCGACCTGCGCATCTCGCTCACCGACCGCTGCTCGCTGCGCTGCACGTACTGCATGCCCGAGCAGGGGAATGAGTGGCTCGCACGCTCGAGCATCCTGTCGACCGATGAGATCGTTCGCATCGCCACCGTCGCCGCGGCCGACGGCATCACGACGTTCCGGCTCACCGGCGGCGAGCCCCTGCTGCGCACCGACATCGGCGACGTCGTGCGGCGCCTCGCCGCGATCACCGCACCGGACGGGCGCCCGGTCGACATCGCGATGACGACGAACGGCATCCGACTGCGCGAGCTGCTCCCCGAACTCACGGACGCGGGCCTGCGCCGGCTCAACATCTCGATCGACACGCTGCGGCGCGCCCGCTTCCACGAGCTGACGCGCCGGGACCGCCTCGACGACGTCCTCGACGGGATCGCGGCGGCCGCGGCATCCGCTCTGCGCCCCTTGAAGCTGAACGCGGTCGCCATGCGCGATGTCAACGACGACGAGCTGGTCGACCTCGTCGAGTTCGCGGTCGCGCACGATGCGCAGATGCGGTTCATCGAGCAGATGCCGCTGGACGCCGGCCACACGTGGGATCGCGCGCGCATGGTCACGCAGGACGAGATCCTCGGGACGCTGTCGGCGCGCTGGTCGCTGACGCCGGTGCCCGGACGCGGCGGCGCCCCCGCCGCACGCTGGCTGCTCGACGGGGGACCGCACACGGTCGGCGTCATCGCGTCGGTGACGGCGCCCTTCTGCGGCGACTGCGACCGCCTGCGTCTCACCGCCGACGGCCAGCTGCGCAACTGCCTGTTCTCCACGACCGAGTACGACCTGCTGCCGATCCTGCGCAGGGCGGGGTCGGGTGACGGCGAGGAGGAGATCGACCGGATGCTGCGCTCCTGCGTGCACGGCAAGCTCCCGGGGCACGCGATCAACGATCCGAGCTTCCTCCAGCCAGCGCGCGGCATGAACGCGATCGGCGGCTGACGTCGTGGGTCGGCTCACCGTCCATCGCCCTATCGTCAAGCTCGTGAGCGCCGACGACGGTGTCGGTGAGCGTCGGCGCAGCGACACCCTCGCCGTCGAGGAGCCCCTGGAGATCCGTGTCGGTGGCACGCCGCTCGCGGTCACCATGCGCACGCCCGGTCACGACGTCGAACTCGCCGCAGGATTCCTGGTGTCGGAGGGTGTGATCGCGCGCGGCGATCAGTTCCGCTCGGCGATCCACTGCGGCGGGCCGGCCACCGGCGCCGTCGGCGTCGCCGGCAGCGCTGAGAACACCTACAACGTGCTCGACATCACCCTCGCCCCCGGCGTAGCGCCGCCGGACCCCGAGCTGGCGCGCAGCTTCTACACGACGAGCTCATGCGGGCTGTGCGGCAAGGCGTCGATCGATGCGGTCGAGACGGTCTCGTCCCATGAGGTGGGGTCGGATGCCGCGACCCTCGGCGCCGCGGACCTCCTGGGGCTGCCCGATCGGCTGCGCGCGGAGCAGGCGGTCTTCGGGAAGACGGGCGGTCTGCATGCCGCCGCACTCTTCGACGCCGGCACCGGCGAGCTGCTCGTCGTGCGGGAGGACGTGGGGCGCCACAACGCCGTCGACAAGGTCGTCGGGTGGGGTGTGCTGAACGACCGCCTGCCGCTGCGGGGGACCGTGCTGCAGGTCTCGGGGCGGGCGAGCTTCGAGCTCGTGCAGAAGGCCGTCATGGCCGGCATCCCGATCCTGTCGGCCGTGTCCGCGCCGTCCTCGCTCGCGGTGGAGCTGGCCGAGGCGTCGGGGCTGACGCTCGCGGGCTTCGTGCGCGGAAAGTCGCTGAACCTGTACACGCGCCCGGACCGCGTGCTGCGCGGTTCGTCGGACTGACGGCGACGGAACGGCGGCGCGTGTCCGGCGTCGCGCGCCGCTCGTGCGCAGTTGCGTGACACGCAAGCGTCTCGACGCGCCGCGTCTGCACGCGGCGCGTCTCCGCGCGCCGGCTCCGCGCGCCGGCTCACGAGCACCGCTCCGAGCGCCCCGCGCGGACATGACCACTGTCACGCCAGACGCCGCGAGTCCCGCCGATCGAGCAGCCGGGTCGGAGACTTCGTCGCGGGATGCCAGCGGGCTGAGGGATCCCACCACGACGGCCCGCGGATCTCGGGCACACCTCGACTCATCCGCACCTTCCACCCGCCGCTGTCGATCGTGCGGTGGTGGAACCAGCAGAGGAGGACTCCGTTGTCGGTGTGAGTGGGGCCGCCCCGCGCCGCCTCTTCCACGTGGTGGATCTCGCACCAGGCGGACGGCACGCTGCAGCCGGGAATGACGCAGCCGCCGTCGCGCAGCGCGATCGCCTTGCGTTGGTGGGCGGCGAACACGCGGTCCGCGATGCCGATGAAGAGGATGCGGCCCCGCTCGTCGACGCTCACCCGCTGCACGGCGCCCGTGCACGCGACCTGGCGCGCGACGGAGAGGCCGACCGGCTCGTCGCAGTCGTCGAGGTGCGCGTAGCCGCGATCCTGCGCCAGGTCATCGGACCGGACGGAGACGACGAGTGTCGGCGCGGAGCCTCCGATGGTCGGCAGCTCGCCCGAACGCGCGGCGACCGTCAAGGCGGTCGCGAGAGCATCGTGCTGCTTCTGCACGCGGCTGCGGCGGTCGTGGTCGTCCGGTGAGACCGTCTCGCTCTCCACGAAGACGGGCCCTGTCGCCGACGCGGTGACCTTCGGGTTCAGGAGGCTGTCGAAGATGCGGCTGAGTTGCCCCGCGACCTCGGGAAGCAGCGAGCCGTGGAGCGGGACCAGTCCGTCTCGGCACACGCCGAGGGTGAGCCCGCGATTGCGGAGCGCACGCGCCTCGCGTGGCTCGGCGCCGTCGGGGTCGAGGTACATCGCCCACACGCTCGCCTGGAGGCGCAGCTCATCGGCGCACGGCTGCGCACCCTTGTCGTCCCCGCGTGCGGCGATGGCCAGCTCGTCGTCGGCGCTGCGCAGTTCCGTCCCCTCGCAGTCAGCGGCGTCGAGGGTGTCGATGACGGCGAGAAGCGCATCGATCCCGACGACGCCGTCGGCGGCTGCCGTGCGCATGGCGGGGTAGGTCGCCTCGAGCACCGCGCCGGTCGTGTGCGCGGTTTCCTGCGCGATCCCGCGTCCGGCCCGGAGCAGTTCCCCGGCGGTGCGGCGCGAGACGAGCGTCACGCGCTGCACGAGCTCGTTGACCGATCGGCAGCCGTGAACCGTGGTGATGCGTTCGGCGTGGGGTGCGGCATCCGCTCGCTCATCGACCTGCGCCACGAGCTCGGCCAGCAGCGCGTCGGTCTGGCGGCGGAGGCGTGACAGGGTGGCGAGTGCTGCGAGGAGGTCGTCGTCTTGCAGGCGCGCGGCGGCGTGGGAGCTGAAGGCCGCGGTGACGAGGGCGCCGAGCTTGTGACAGATCGCACTGAGCGGTGCGGCAAGGTCTGTCATGACTCCATCCTGCCGACCCCCTTCGACATCGATGTCGACACGAATTCCCAGATCAGATAGCGAAATCGTTGTGGATGGCCGACCCCTCGACCTGCTTGTGGAGGAACCGGCAGCCCCCCGCGATCACTGCACGGAGAGGTGCACCACGCACTGCGAAGGATCGCACGACGGCGCGATGCCGTCGACCTTCAGTGGCCCGCCAGCCTGGGCGAGCACGGAATCCATCAGGCCGATGTGCACGTGGCAGAGGGTGCCGCGGTGGTCGGCGGCGGGCGCGTGCGGGCATGGAGTGAGGTCGACGGTGAGGGCGTCCTCGTCCACGAGCGGGTCGAACCCGGCCTCGGCGAGATCTTCGACAAGGGCGTCGAGCTGGTGCAGAGCGCCGGCCGGGAGCATCTCGCTCGCCTCGGTCGGGTAGACCCGGCGCAGCAGGTCGCCGCGACGCGCGGCATCCTTCGCCCTCCGGACGGCGACCGGACTGTACGCCGCAGCCTCGCCGGCCGCAGCCTCTCCGGTCGCCGCGGTGTAGAGCACGCGGGGGCGCCCCCGTGTGGTGCGGCGCTCGGTCTCGGCGATGACGTACCCGGCTTCGATCAGCCGCTGCAGGTGCTCGCGCACGGTGTTGGGATGGAGTCCGGTCGCCTCGACGAGTTCCGCGATCGGCCGCCGGGCGCGCTGCTGGATCAGATGCATGATCTCGACGCGTGAGTAGCTCGAGATCGCGCTGTATCCGGCGGTCATGTCTCCATTATTCCGGGGCGGCGGGGGATGCCGCCGCCCACCGCTCACGTCAGAAGACGAACAGCTGCCCCATGATCAGGATGGCGATGAAGAACGCCGCGAGGATCGCGCCGACGATGGCGAGCGTCTTGCCCGACAGCTTGGCGACGGCCCAGCCGACGAGGAACGGCAGCGCGAAGAGCAGGATCGCGACGATCCACCAGAAGGCCACGTAGCCGCCGGTGGTCGCCTCCGAGAGACGGCCGCCGAAGAGCTGCTGCGTGGCGGGGTGCGTGGCGAAGCGCACGGCCGCCGAGATCGGCACGGCGACGAACGCGAAGATGATGAGTCCGAGCAGCGCGCCCCAGAGCGCCGGGCTGCCGTTGCCGCTGAGCACACCGCCGTGCGGTGCCTCCTGCTGGTGATGTCCTGATGCCATGCGCACGACTTTATCGACAGGGATACGGGTGCGCGCGTCATCCGAACAGGATGAGACGGCGGGTCGTCGATGTCTCTTCGGACAGCCGCCGCGCCGTCTGACAGTCTGGACAGACGACGACGTACCGAGCGCGAGGAGGGACTCTTCCGCCGCCCGGCGTTCGCCCGCTACTTCTCCGCCGTCGCAATCGGCGCCTTCGGAACGGCGCTGACCGCTGTGGCGATGCCGGTGCTCGTCGTCGGCGTGCTCGAGGCCGATCCGTTCGAGGTGGGGATCGTCGCGGCAGCGCAGTTCGTCCCCTACGCGCTTCTGGGCCTGGTGGCCGGGGTGTATGTCGACCGGTGGCGTCGCCAGCGGGTCCTGGTGTGGGCGAGCATCGGCCGGGCCGTCAGCCTGGCGCTCATCCCGGTGCTGTGGCTGGCGGGGCTCCTGCACGTGTGGGTGCTCGTGGGGCTGCTCCTGCTCTTCGGTTCGTTCGCGGTGTTCGGGTTCGCCGCGACCCAGTCGCTTCTGCCGCAGATCGTCGAGCGGCGCGCGCTCCTCGCCGCCAACGCCCGGCTCGATCAAGCCGAGGCTGCCGCGCAGACCGCCGGACCCGCGCTCGGCGGTGGGCTCGTCGGCCTCATCGGCGCACCGCTCGCGATCGCGGTCGATGCCGTGACCTATATCGTCGATGCCGTGCTCATCGCCGGCGCGCGCATCTCCGAGAGCCTCGAGTGTGGCCGCGCCGAGCGCTCGCTGCGCCGCGAGATCGCCGAGGGACTGCGCTGGTCATATCGGCACCGCACACTGACGCCCCTCGCGTGGTCGACCCACGTCTGGTTCTTCGCGAACGCCGCGGGCCTCACGGTTCTCGCGGTCTTCGCACTGCGGGCTCTCGGACTGTCGCCGTTCGCCTACGGGCTGCTCTTCGCGGCCGGCGGTGCGGCGACTCTGCTCGGCGCGGCGATCGCGTCGAGCACCGGCAGTCGCTTCGGCGCCGGAGCGGTGGTCACGTGCGCCCGCGGTCTCTACCCGGTGGCGTGGGCGACGATCGCGCTCATCCCCGACACCGGGGCGGCCGGAACGGGTGCGCTGGTGGCGCTCTTCGCCGCATTCGCACTGCAGGGCTTCGCGGCGGGAGTGGAGAACGCGAACGAGATGAGCTTCCGGCAGATCGTGACGCCGGACGCCCTGCTCGGACGGGTGAACGGCACGCTGCGTTCCGCGAACCGCACGTTCGCCGCACTGGGCGCGATCGCGGGCGGGACGGCGGCGTCCTTGGCCGACCTGAACGCCGTGCTCTTCGGGATCGCCGCGGTCTTCGCGACCGCCTTCCTCATTGCGCTCCTGTCGCCGGTGCGCACCGCGACGGCGGAGTGAGACCCCGGACGCAGCGGTGACGCCACCTCAGCTGAGCCCGGCGTCGACGCGCTCGCGCAGCCAGGCGGCTGCGACGACACCCTGCTCCCGTTGGAAGTTGCGCAGGGCCGGCAGCTGGGGCACGACCGGGCGCACCGAGGAGCGCAGGAAGTAGGCCGCGACGGCGGCGACCATCGACGTGACGCCTGCCGCGGGCGCGGTGGCTGCGAGCGTCGACTCCGCGAACACCGAGTCGGGCGACGGCGTGCCGGGGAACAGGCACACGCTCGGCACTGCGAGCGCCCAGTCCAGCCACGGTGCGCCGACGCAGACCTCGGTCCAGTCGACGATCACCACGTCGTCGCCCGACATCAGCATGTTGTCGGCTCGAAGGTCGCCGTGCACGAGAGAGGCGCCGGCCGCGGCATCCCGCCATCCGTCTGCCAGGGTCCGCACGGCCTCGAGATTCGCGGAGATCCACGGGTCGATGCGCGCCGCCGGGTCGTCCGGTTCGGTCCTCGCCCAGCCGTCGAGGTCGTCGGGGGCCCTGGCCGCGAACGTCTCCGCCTCGATGGGGGACGGGGTGAGGGATGCCGCAGCCTCTTCGAACGCCCGGATCATCCGCGCGCGTTCGCCTGGGACGGAAGGATTCGGCGCCCGGCCGGTGACGTGCTCGAACACGACGGCGACCCAGTCGCCGTCGTCGCTCGACGCGATCATGCGCGAGGCGCACGGGAGCGGGCCGAGTCTCGCGAGGTTGTCGCGCTCGCGGCGCAGCAGATCGGCGCTGCCCGGTCCGGTCGCCGTGCCCACCGCCTTCACGAACACGGTACGTCCGTCGGAGAGCGCCGCGCTGGCGGCGAGGCCGGGGGAGAAGCCGCCGGCCGCAGTCGTCGTCGCGATCACCGACGCGCCGACGATCTCCTCGATGCGCGTGCGAACGAAGACCGGCACGTCGGTCCAGGCGAGGCGGCTCCCGCCGCCGTGCACGTCCATCGCAACAGAGTAGCGACGGGCCGGGTGCCGTCTCGACGACGGCACCCGGCCCGTGATCACCGCCGCGCGCTCAGCCGCAGGTCTGCAGTCCGTACGACGCCTCGGTCACCGAGGTGACCGGTTCGCCGTCGCGTGTCGCATCCGCCGTGACCGACACCGTGCCGGCCTCGATGTTGGCGAGGCGCGTGGTGAACGCCTGCGACGTCGTCTTGCCCGGCTGGACCACGACGGTCTTGCTGCCGTAGGTCGTCCGGACGGCGAGGGTCGCGGCGACGTCGTCGACGTTCTTCGCCTGCACGACGAGCGTCACCTTGCCCGCGATGCAGCGCGAGGTCGTGGTGACCTCGATCTGCGGTCCGGTCTCGGGCAGGTCGATCGTCTGCGGTGCGACGCTCTCGAGCGTCGGGACCACCGGCTTGATGAGGCCGTCGGCGCCGAACTCGAGCTTGTCGATCGTCGTCTCGCGATGGTTGCCGTCGCCGCCCGGGATCGCGAAGCGATGGTAGGCGATGTACCAGTCGTCGGTCCCCGGCACATTGATGATCGAGCTGTGGCCGGGTCCCTTGATGCCGAGCGACAGGTCCTTCTGCAGGATCACGCCGCGATAGGTCCACGGCCCGTTCATGCTCGTCGCCGTGGCGTACCCGACGCGGTAGTTCTCCGACCCGGTGTCGTCGATCGCGTACGTCAGGTGGTAGAGCCCCTGGCGGTAGTTGAAGAAGACACCCTCACGGAAGTTCGTGAGGCCGTTGATGCGCTGATACGTCCCGGTCTTGAGCGAGATCATGTCGTCGTTCAGCTCGGCGAGCACGGCCGCGTTGCCGCCGTTGCCCCAGCCGAGATACCAGGTGCCGGTCACCGGGTCGTGGAAGGCGGCCGGGTCGATGGCCTGGCCTGACGTGACCTCCTCGTTGTTGAGGATCATCGCGCTGGGCTGGGCCACGAACGGCCCCTCGGGGCTGTCACCCACGGCCACGCCGATCGTCTTGCGGTTCAGCGCGGCGTTGTGCCCGCTGAAGTAGAAGTAGTACTTCCCGTCCCGCTGGATGATCGTGGGCGCCCAGGCATTGCCGGTCGCCCACGGCACGTTGCCGTTGGCGCCGTCGAGCGTGAGGAAGGGCTCGTCCGAGCGCTCCCAGTCGACGAGGTTCTTCGAGCTCCACACGTAGAAGTCCTTGCCGCCCCAGCCGGCGTAGCCGTCCGTCGTGGCGTAGATGTAGTAGGTGTCGCCGAAGACCGCGATGTTCGGGTCGGCGTAGAGACCGGGCAGCACAGGGCTGTTGACGACCCGCGCCTCGATCGTCCACGTGGTCGTCCCGCCGTCCGGCTCGGACAGCGTGTAGGTGACCGGGCTGCTCAGGTCGACCACGGTGCCCGACGTGGGCGAGACGGTGACGCCCGGTGCCGTGCTGAAGGTCGGTGCCAGCGCGGTGAGGTCGGTTCCCTTCACGACGGGGATCACGGCCGTGTGCGCGGTGGAGTCGACGAACGGCGCGACCTTGAGCTTCGACGGGTCGGACAGCGACACCTCGAGCAGCTGGTCGGTGACGCCGGCGTTGGCGAGCACTTCGCCCGCCGACAGCGCCCGGTTGTAGACGCGCACGTTGTCGAACCAGCCCTGGAAGTACCCGTCCGCCGAGTAGAGCGACTTGCCGAGGTAGCCCACGAGGTTCTCGCCGAGGTCGGCCACCGTGGCACCGAGGGTCGCATTCTCGCCGAGCTTGACGCCGTCGGAGTACACCGTCATCTTCGCGCCGTCGAACACGACATCGATCCGGTGCCACTGGCCGCTGCTGACGGTTCCGGTGACGGCCGACTCGTTCTGCCACGACGTCTGCGTGATGGCGCTGCGCACGTCGCCGCCGCGGAGCCGCAGGAAGTAGTACTTGCTGGTGTCGGCGCCGAACGCGAAGGTGAAGAAGTTGCCGCTGGTCTTCTCGGACTTGACGTCCATCGACACGGTCATCGTGCTGCGGCCGTCGAAGAAGCCGGTCGGGAACGCGGCGAAGCCGTTGGTCGAGCCGTCCAGCTTGAGGGCCTGGCCCTGAACGGCGTCGGTCGCGACGGCGGCCGTGCCGCTCTTCGTCAGGTCGGCGTCGCCGATCGAGTCCGCCAGCGTCCCGTCGTCGAAGGTGTACTCGGCGATCGGCTGCTCCTGGGGCTCCTCCGGCTCCTCCGGGTCGACCGGCTCGTCGCCGTACGCCTCGAGCAGGCGCTCCTCCTCCGCGGCCGACAGGCGAAGCACGGAGCCGTGGCGGAACCGCTGGTCGAACGAGTACTGGTCGGCCCCGCTGCCCACGGTCAGCTGACGGAACTGCAGACTGTCGAGCGTGTCGGCGATGTGACCGTAGTACCCGCTCTGGTCGCCCATCGCGGCCCAGCGGCCGTCGGGCAGCTGGTAGACGGTGAGCCCTTCCATCGAAGCGCGCAGACCGTGAGCGGATGCCTCGCCCCGAGCGATCTCGCGGGTCCACGGGCCGTCCAGGCTGGGTGCCGTGTCGACGACCGTGTGCCAGTCGGAGGTGGAGAAGCGGTAGTAGGTGTCGCCCTCCTGCGCGATGGTGGAGTCGATGATGTTGGGCCCGGTGAGTCCGTCGCCCTTCTCGTTGAGCGACGTCCAGATCTCCGGCTCGGTGAACGTGACGAAATCGCGGGTCTTCGTGAG
Organism: Microbacterium sp. CFH 31415; assembly: GCF_022538185.1. Classification (GTDB taxonomy): domain Bacteria; phylum Actinomycetota; class Actinomycetes; order Actinomycetales; family Microbacteriaceae; genus Microbacterium. Next base: position 62,847 of record NZ_JAKYXC010000003.1, read on the forward strand.
GTACATCCGCAGCGCCCAGTCAGGGGTGCCGTCGTCGGTGCGGTCGCGCGCTGCCCAGTACACGTAGTACTCGCCGGTCGCCTCGTTGTAGGTCGCCTCGGGCGCCCACACGCAGCCGGCCTGGTCGAAGCCGGCGAACACGATGCGCTGGTCGCTCCAGTTCACCAGGTCGGTCGACTCCCACACCACCAGGTTCTGGCTGGCGTTGAGCTGGTCCCACCCGGAGCCGCCGGGGCCGCCGCCCTCGGCGTGCAGGTCGGTCCCGATGATCCAGTACTTGTCGCCATCGGGGGAGCGCACGAGGTGCGGGTCGCGCACGCCGAGGTCGCCACCCAGGTTGGCGAGGATCGGCTTGTTGTCGTTGAGCTTCGACCAGTGCAGGCCGTCCTCGCTGTAGCCGTAGAAGATCTTCTCGTAACCGCCCTCGGCCGCGAAGTGCGTCCACAGGTAGCCGGCGGTGTAGTCGGTGTCGAGGTCGACGGGCGCGGCGGTGACGGTGACGGGGATGCTGCGGGTCGCGGCGGTGCCGGGGACGGAGGCGGTCAGCGTGACCGCCGTGTCGGTGGCCCCGCGCGTCACGACGCCGGCGGGTGTGCTGCCCTGCGCGCTCGTCGTGATGACGCCTGCGGGCGAGGCGCTCCAGGTCACGTCACTGCCGTTGACGGTGCCCGACGTGGGCAGCGTGATGTTGCCGCGGATGTCGTCGGCGTTCGGGATCACGATCGCATCCAGGTCGGCCTGGGCGAGCTGGTCACCGCCGGGGAGAGGCAGGACGGTCGCGGTGAAGGAACGGGTCGCGGATGCCGCACCCCGTGTGAGCGTGGCGGTCAGCGTGACCTCGGCCGGGGCCTGGCCGGCGGCGGGGCGGGTGACGGCGCCGGTGGCGGAGACGGTCGCCGAGTCGCTGGAGGCCCACGCGATCACGGCGCCGTTCGCGCCCTTGGCCGGCAGCGTGAGGTTCGCGGTGACGCCGCTCAGGTCACCGAGTGACAGAGCCGCAGCATCCCGCTGCAGGCGAGTGTCGTCGCTCGGAACCAGAGCCGACACCTCCGACGCGCTCAGCGCGGCGTCGTAGATGCGCACATCGCGCAGGCTGCCGGCGAGGCGCTTGTCGGCGTCGTAGACCGACCTGCCGAGGTAGTTCGCCGTCGTCACGCCGCCGCCGATCGATCCCGGTGTGATCGTGACCCCGGTGTTCTGGGCGACCTGCACACCGTCGAGGTACACGCGGGCCGTGTCGGTCGCGTCGTCCAGCGTGTAGGTGATCGTCTTCCACACGTCGCGCTCGAGGTTCGCGCTGCTGTTGGCGGTCTGCTCAGTGGACCAGTTGCCCGACGCGATCGAGGTCTTGTAGGTGTTGCCGGTCGAGTAGAGGTAGCCGTTGCCCACGCCGGCGGAATCGGTGTTGCCGAAGCCGTAGATGAAGTACGGCGTGCCCTGCGCAGCCCGCACGAGGACCTCGGCGCTGACGGTGATGGACGTGAGGCCGGCCAGCAGACTGTCGGGCAGCTTCACGTGGTCGTCTGCACCGTCGAGGCGCACCCCTTCGCCGCCGGTGAGGGCGGGCGAGCCCACGAAGGTGCCATCTCGCCCCGAGCCGCTGGCATCGACCGCGATCGTTCCGGTCGTCTCGGTCAGCGGGTAGTGGGCCACGAGCGTCGTGGCGGCGACCGCCGGCTGGGTCGCGGCGATCACGCCGGTCAGGCCGAGGGCGATCGCCGTGAGGCTCGTGAGCGTGCGTCGGACAAGGGGCTGCTTCATCGCACATCCTTCGTTCGCCGCGTCGGCGCGGCGTGTGGGGAAGAGGTTTCCGTGCGATGTTAGCGCTCACCACATGGATGGGCAAGGGTTGAGTTACCGCTCACACCGGCGTCGTGCGGCGAACGGCGTCGGAAATAGCGCTGCCCACCGTCCCGGAGGAGAGTGGGCAGCGTCGAGCGCCTGATGTGGTCACCGCTTCGGCGTGCGGTTCTCCGCGCTCACCATCCACGAGAGCTGCTCCACGCGCTCAAGGATCGCGTGGAGGATGTCAGCACTGGTGGGGTCTTCTTCGTCGACGTCGTCGTGGACGTCGCGACAGGTCATGGCGACGGCATCCAGTCGCTCGGTCATGAGGTCGACCACCTCGGTGGTCGCGATCTCGCCCTGGGGGAACTCGGGCAGCGTGGTGGTCTCGGCCACGACGTCGCTGCGCCCGTCGGGCAGGGCGTGCAGCGAGCGCATGCGCTCGGCGACGGTGTCGGCGAAGTCGCGGGCGGCCTCGATGATCTCGTCGAGCTGCAGGTGCGTGTCGCGGAAGTTGCGGCCGACGACGTTCCAGTGGGCCTGCTTGCCCTGGAGCGACAGCTCGATCAGATCGATGAGCACTTTCTGCAGGTTCTCGCTGAGGGATTCGGAGGCCGTGAACCCGTGCTCCGCGTTCTGCTCGCTCGTCAGCTCGGCGCCGACTCCGCCTCGGGCCGTGCGCCGCTTGTTCTTGGAGGTCGCTGCGGCGGTCTTCGTCGGGGCGGTCTTCTTCGCGGTGGTCGTGGCCACGATGTCTCTCCTTTTCGTCGGGACTCTTCGAAGCTAATGAGCCTGCTCGCTGCACGCCTGGGGATTGCACTGTCCGGGACGACGTGCTACCGCCGGGCGCAGCCGTCGTCGCGCCGGAGGTGGGCGCGCACGCGGGCCTCGACCCGGTCGCAGATGCAGCGGGCTGACCCCGCACGTAGGATCGTGCTCGGGTTCCCGACCGCTCGGACCCGGTGAGGGGGCCCGTGGTGGGCGACGACGGACGGACGACCTGGATCCTGGTCGACGGCGAGAACATCGACGCGACGCTCGGGGGCTCGATCCTCGGACGGCGTCCCCAGCCGGACGAGCGCCCCCGGTGGGACCGGCTCATGTCGTTCGCGTCGCGCACGTGGCGACAGCCCGCCCGTGGCCTGTTCTTCCTCAACGCGACGACCGGCATCCCGATGGCGTTCGTTCAAGCACTGAAGGCGATGGACTACCAGGTCGTGCCGCTGTCGGGCGCACCCGACGAGAAGGTCGTCGACATCGCGGTGCAGCGCACGCTGCGCGCGATCGTCGACCGGCCCGACGACGTCATGCTGGTGAGCCACGACGGCGACTTCCTCGATGACGTCGCCGCGCTGGTCGACGGTGAGCGGCGGGTCGGAGTGCTCGCGTTCACCGAGTTCCGCAACGCCGGATTCGCGACGCTGCCGGGCATCGAGAAGTTCGACCTCGAGTACGACGCCCGGGTCTTCGACGCGCCGCTGCCACGGGTGCGCGTCATCCCGATCGAGGAGTTCGACCCCGCGATGTTCCTGCGCTGACCGCAGCGGGCGCGGAGCATACGCTCCCGCAACATCGGTTCCGCTGGGCTGAACCTGTCGGCACATGAGCCGGCGGGAAGCAGGAACCGTGTCGAACACCGCTCCGACCGCGCCCACCCGCGCCGCCCGCGCCATCGCGGCGGCGCTCGCCGTCACGGCCGTCGGCATCCTCACGCTCGGCCCGCGCGCCCTGGTCGCGCCGGCGCGCGGCGCGTTCCTGAGCGCGGTGGATGCCGCCTCCGCGCCGCTGCTCGCCTGGTTCCCGTACGGCGATGCCGAGCGCGTGCTCAACACGATCATGTTCGTGCCGCTCGGTGCGACGATCGCCCTGCTGCTGGGGCGACGGTGGTGGCCGCTCGCCATCCTCGGCGGGTTCGCGCTGTCGGCGTGCGTCGAGTACGCGCAGCGGTCGATCCCCGGTCGCGTGCCCGACCCGGCGGACGTGCTGTGGAACACCGTCGGCGCGGCGATCGGTGTGATCGTCGTCACGGCTGTGCGGCTGGTGTGCGCGGCGGTGCGCGCCCTGGCACGGCCGGACCGGATGCCGCAGCCCACGCGCTGATCGCGGGGTCAGTCGCGGCGGGGCATTGAGCGGGGGAGTTCCACGCGCACGTGCAGCCCGCCGCCGGGACGGGCGGTGATGTCGAGCACACCGTCGTGGGCGCGCACGACGGCCGCGACGATCGCGAGTCCGAGGCCCGCGCCGCGCTCCGTCTCGGCGCCGCGCGCGCGTCCGGCGCCGCGGACGAACGGCTCGACGAGGGTGTCGGCGACGGCGGGATCGAGGACCGGGCCGGTATTGGCGACGATGAGCTCGGCCGACCGAGCGGTGCGCCCCGTCGTCACCGACACCCAGCCGCCCGGCTCGTTGTGCACGACGGCGTTGCGCACGAGGTTCGCGGCCAGCCGCCCGAGCAGAGTGCGGTCGCCCAGCGCGGTCGCCGGCGTGAGCGACGTGTCGATGCGGATGTCGGCGGCCGCGGCATCCGCTGTCTCCTCCTCCACCGCTCCGGCGACGATCGACGCGAGGTCCACCGCTTCACGCGTCCAGGTTCCGCCGCGTCCGGCGCGGGCCAGCGCGAGCAGGGCCTCGGTCGTCGCGATCGCGCGGTCGTTGGTGTCGCCGATGCGCCGGAGCACCTCGTGGACGTCGCGGCCGTCGGGGTCGGCCCGCGCGACCTCCACCATCGTGCGGATGATCGCATGCGGCGTGCGCAGCTCGTGCGAGGCGTTGGCAGCGAAGCGGCGCTCCTCATCGAGCGTCTGCTGCACGCGGCCGAGCATCGCGTCGAAGGCGTCGGCGAGCTCGGTCAGCTCGTCGCGGGCGCCGGGCAAGTCGATGCGGTGGTCGAGTGACCCGTCGCGCGCGCGGCGGGCGGCGTCGGTGACGCGGTCGAGCGGTCTGAGCATGCGTCCCGCGAGCAGCCAGCCGCCCACGAGCCCGAATGCGGCGAGCCCGGCGAGAGCCCACCACGCGTAGCGCACGAAGACCTCGACGAGGTTGGTGCGATTCGGCGCCCAGCCGCCGCCCACGACGTAGACGTTCCCCTCAGGCACGAAGCGCAGCAGCAGGAAGCCGACGGCGAACAGCGCCGCCCCCGCGACGACCAGGAAGCCGGCGTAGCTCAGCGTCAGCTTCACCCGCACCGACAGCCCGCGCGGACGCCCCGTGCGGGGAGCGGATGCCTCACCCCGCGGCATCCGTCACCTCACTCACCCGGTAGCCCACGCCGGCAACCGTCTCGATCGCCCACGGCTCGCCCAGGCGCTTGCGCAGTGTCGAGATCGTGATGCGCACGGCGTTGGTGAAGGGGTCGGCGTTCTCGTCCCACGCGCGCTCGAGCAGGTCCTCGGCGCTGACGACGCCGCCCTGCGCGGCCAGCAGCACCTCGAGCACCGCGAACTGCTTGCGGGTGAGCGAGACGTAGCGCCCGTCGCGGTAGACCTCTCGGCGGAACGGGTCCAGCCGCAGGGCGCCGAACTCGAGCACCGGCGGAGTCCCGGCGGCCGGCCGTCGCCCGAGCGCGCGAAGCCGCAGGACGAGTTCGCGCAGCGCGAAGGGCTTGGTGAGGTAGTCGTCGGCGCCGCTCTCGAAGCCGGTCGCCTTGTCGTCCAGCCGGTCGGCCGCGGTCAGCATGAGCACGCGCGGACCCGCCGGCAGGGCCGCCAGGTGGCGGGCGATCTCGTCGCCGTTCGGGCCAGGTATGTCGCGGTCGAGCACGACCACGTCGTACAGGTTGACGGCGAGCAGGTCGAACGCGGTGTCCCCGTCGCCCGCGAGGTCGGCGGCGATCGCCTCCAACCGGAGTCCGTCGCGGATGGCCTCGGCGAGGTACAGCTCGTCCTCGACGATCAGCACGCGCATGGCGACCAGCCTAGGTCGCCGCCTATATCGCGGGTGTATGCGAATCCGCGTACGCCGTCGCAACACACGCCCGCGTGGGATGGTCGCATGTCACTCCTCACCGCATCCCCCGTGCGTCCGCCCGCTCGTCGCGGCCGCGCGTCCTTCGTCGCGACCGGCGTGATCGCTGCCGTGCTGCTCGCCGCTGGCGCCGTGACCGCGGCCTACCTGTGGAGCCCCGCACAGGCGCTGTCCGCGCGGTTCGTGCCGAGTTCGGCCGCGGGCGAGCTCGCGTCCGCGGCCGCCATCGACGACGACTCGCTGCCCGCGATCGCCCACCTCGACCCCGTCCTGCGCGATGCGGTGCGCGGGGCCGCCGCCGCTGCGGCGGCTGACGGGGTGAGGTTCGAGATCACCGGCGGGTGGCGGAGCCGGGAGTACCAGCAGTGGCTGCTCGACGACGCCATCACGACGTACGGAAGCGAGGAGATCGCGCGGCAATTCGTCGCCACCCCCGACCGCTCGCACCACGTGACCGGCCACGCCGTCGATGTCGGCCCACTCGATGCCCAGTTCTGGCTCATCGAGCACGGCGCCGGGTGGGGGCTGTGCCAGATCTATGCCAATGAGCGCTGGCATTTCGAGATCGCGACCGACCCCGGCGGCGAATGCCCCGCGCTGCTTCCCGATGCGGAGGGGTGACGCCTCGCCCGCGCGTTCGTCGGAGCGACCAACCTGACGCCCACGCTGACTCAGCTGCTGGCGAGGCCACCGCTCAGCCGGCGGTGGAAGGCGGTGGTCGCCTCGTTCATGCCGACCAGCTCGACGGTGGTGCCGCGCTGCTCGTACTTCGTGACGATCGCGTCCAGGGCAGCGACCGTCGAGGCATCCCACACATGCGAACGCGTCATGTCGATGACCACGTCCGACGGATCGGACGCGTACTCGAACTGCGTCGTCAGGTCGTTGCTCGACGCGAAGAACAGCTCGCCGTCGACCCGGTAACGGGCGACGTCGCCGTCGACGGTGCGGGTGACGGTCGTGAAGTGGGCTACGCGGCGCGCGAAGAGCACCATCGCCGCGAGCACGCCGGCGATGACGCCGACCGCGAGGTTGTGCGTCCACACTGTGAGCGCGACGGTCACGACCATCACGAGCGTCTCGCTCAGCGGCATCCGCTTCAGCGTGGAGGGGCGGACGCTGTGCCAGTCGAACGTCGCGACGGAAACGGCGATCATCACGGCCACCAGCGCGGCCATCGGGATGATCGCGACGACGTCGCCGAGCGCGACCACCAGGACGAGCACGAAGACGCCGGCCATGAAGGTCGAGATGCGAGTGCGGGCGCCCGACGCCTTCACGCCGATCATGGTCTGGCCGATCATCGCGCAGCCCCCGGTGCCGCCGAAGAACGCGGAGGCCAGGTTCGCCACGCCGAGCCCCCACGCCTCGCGGGTCTTGCGCGAGTGCGTGTCGGTGATGTCGTCCACGAGCTTCGCCGTCATCAGCGACTCGAGCAGGCCGACGAGGGCGACCGCGAACGCGTAGGGCGCGATGATCTGCAGCGTCTCCCACGTCAGGGGCACATTCGGGATCAGCAGCTCCGGCAGGCTGCGCGGCAGGTCGCCCTGATCGCCCACGTCCGGCACGGAGATGCCGAACACCACGACCGCGGCGGTCAGCAGCACCACCGTGACGAGCGGGGCGGGCACCGCGCGGGTGATGCGCGGCCAGAGGACGAGGATGCCGAGCCCGACCGCGACGAGCACGTAGACCGCCCACGGCACGTCGATGAGCTGCGGCAGCTGCGACACGAAGATCAAGATCGCGAGCGCGTTGACGAAGCCGACCATGACGCTCCGGGGGATGAAGCGCATGAGCTTCGCGACGCCGAGCACGGCGAGGAGGATCTGCAGGATGCCCGCGAGGATGACGGTCGCGATGAAGTAGTCCATGCCGTACTCGCGCGAGACCGGCGCGATCACGAGGGCCACGGCGCCGGCGGCCGCCGTGATCATCGCCGGCCGGCCGCCCGTGAAGGCGATGACGACGGCGAGCACGAAGGACGAGAAGAGGCCGACGCGAGGATCGACGCCCGCGACGACCGAGAATGCGATGGCTTCGGGGATGAGCGCGATCGCGACGACGAGGCCGGCGAGCAGCTCGCGCGTGAGGATGCGCGGACTGCGCAGCGCCTGCAGCACCGTCGGCTCGATGCGGTAGCGGGACGGGCTGTCGGGCGTGGTGACGGGTGCAGCGGGCATGGCTATGCTCCGGGAGTCGGGGGCGGGCGCTCTCCGTTGCGCGCGGGAACCGGGCAGAACCGGCGGGAGGGGCCGCGAGCGCGACGTGGCGAGTCTACCCGCGCCCCCGCGGCTGCCCGGATCGTGCGGTGCCGGGCGGAACGTAGGCTTGTGGCGTGGCATCCGTCCTGAACATCTCGGCGTATCTGTTCACGCGGATCGACGACCGCGAGGCACTGCGCCCGGTGCTGCGTGCCGGTGCGGAGTCGGCCGGGCTCAAGGGCACGATCCTGCTCGCGGAGGAGGGCATCAACCTCTTCCTCGCGGGCGGCCCCGACGCCGTCCGCGGCTTCGTCGACGACCTGCGCGCCGACCCGCGCTTCGCGGCGTTGACGACCAAGGAGAGCTGGTCGGATGCCCAGCCGTTCCGACGCCTGCTCGTCAAGCTCAAGCGGGAGATCATCCGCATGGACCACCCGGCCATCCGGCCCGAGGCGGGGCGCGCGCCGGCGGTCACGCCCGACACGCTGCGCCGCTGGCTCGACGAGGGGCACGACGACACCGGCCGCGAGGTGGTGCTGCTCGACACGCGCAACGCCTTCGAGGTCGACTACGGCACGTTCGCGGGCGCCGTCGACTGGCGCATCGAGCGCTTCACCGAGTTCCCAGGAGCCGTCGCCGCGCACCGTGGGGATCTTGCGGGCAAGACCGTCGTGAGCTTCTGCACCGGGGGGATCCGCTGCGAGAAGGCGGCGATCCACCTGCGCGAGAACGGCGTCGACGCGCTGCAGCTCGAGGGCGGCATCCTCGGCTACTTCGAGAACGTGGGCGGCGCCCACTGGAACGGCGAGTGCTTCGTCTTCGACGAGCGTGAGGCGCTCACGCCCGACTTGCGTCCGCGGACGACCGCGATGGCTTCGTGATGACCGAGGATCGGATGCCGCAGCCGGCTTGGCGCGTCGTCGCCGGCTCTTTCGCGCTCGACGTGATGCTCGTGGTGGCGTTCGCCGCCATCGGGCGCGCGAGCCACGGCGAGGACTGGCTGATCGGCCTCGGCATCACCGCGTGGCCGTTCCTCGTCGGCCTGGTGGCCGGCTGGCTCATCACGCTCGCGTGGCGCGCCCCGGCGGCTCCGGTTCGCACCGGGCTCGGAGTCTGGGCGGCGACGGTCGTCGGAGGGATGCTGCTGCGCGCGGCCTCCGGCCAGGGGACCGCGGTGGCGTTCATCGTGGTCGCCACCCTGACGCTCTGTATGTTCCTCGTCGGATGGCGAGTGATCGCCGGGCTCGTGGCGCGCTCGCGGTCGCGCCGGCAGGTGACCGCGCGCTGACGCGTCCGCCGACGCGCCCTTCGCACCAGACGGGCGGGCCGGCGGCGCCCGACGGCTGGCGGCTGGCGGAAGGGCCGGGCGAATCCGCCCGACCCTTCCGCGTGGTCAGATCAGTCGAGCCCGTTCTCGGCGAGCCAGGCCGCCGCGATGTCGTCGGACGACATCTGGTCGACCGTCGACTGCACGTTGAGCGCGACCAGTCCCTCGGGGGTGAGAGCGGCGCTGACGGCGTTGATCACGTCGGCGATCTCGTCGGCGAGGTCGGCGCTCACGACCGGGACGACGTTCGACGCCAGGAACAGGCCCTCGGGGTCTTCGAGCGTGACGAGGTCCTGCGTCTCGATGAGCGGGTCGGCGCTGTAGACGTTCGCGACCTGGATGTTGCCGGCGACGAGCTCGTCGACGGTGGTGTCGCCGGTCGCCTGGAACGCGACGGTCACGCCGTAGACCTCCTCGAGGCCGGACGGACCGTAGGGGCGCTCCTCGAGCTCGGGAGCGCCGCCGAGCACGAGGCCGTCGATGCCGGCCAGGTCGGCGATCGAGACGAGGTCGTTCTCCTCGGCGAACGCCGCGGTCACGTTGTACGAGTCCTGGTCGGTCGCGGACGACTGGTCGAGCACGGTGATTCCCTCAGGCAGCGCCTCCTGCAGCGCGGCGTAGACGTCGTCCGACGTGGTGGCCGTCGTGTCGGGCTCGAAGAACTGCAGCAGATTGCCCGTGTACTCGGGGAACAGGTCGATCGACCCGTCCTCGATCGAAGGCATATAGGCGTCGCGCTGCCCGATGTTGAAGTTGCGCTCGACCTCGAAGCCCGCGCCTTCGAGCGCCTGCGCGTAGATCTCGGCGATGATCTCGTTCGAGTAGTACGCCTGCGAGCCGATGACGATCGGACCCGACGTGCCGGGCTCGTCGGTGGTGCCGTCGTCCCCCGTGAGGGGGTCGCTCGAGGCGCAGCCGGCCAGCGCGAGGGCGGCGATCGCCGTCGCGCTGAGGGCGAGCGCGAGGCGGGTGCGTGCTGTGGACATGTGGAACCTCCGGTTGTGGTGAGGGTCAGGCGGGCGTGCTCGCGACGGTGCGCGTGCGCATCCCAGGGGATTGCTGAGGGGACTGGAGTCGTGCGGCCACGCCGTGCGGCACGACGAGGCGCTGCACGACGGCGAAGACGCCGTCGAGCGCCAGCGCGAGGGCGATGACGACGATCGAGGCGCCGAGGATCTGCGGGAAGTCCCGCAGCGGGATGCCCTGGATGATGTAGTAGCCGAGGCCGCCGAGGCCCACGTACGCGGCGATCGTCACGGTCGCGACGACCTGGAGCGTGGCGGTGCGGAGACCTCCGATGAGGAGCGGCAGCCCGAGCGGCACCTCGATCTTCCAGAGGATCTGCCACGGCGTCATGCCCATCGCGCGGCCGGCGTCGATCACCGTGCGGTCGATCGCCTCGAAGCCCGCATACGCGCCGGCGAGGATGGACGGGATCGCGAGGAGCACGAAGGCCGTGACCGCGGCCTCGGTCTTGAGCGAGACCCCGAGAACCAGGTAGAGCAGCACGATCAGGCCGAGCGAAGGCAGTGCGCGGGCGGCGCCCGACAAGAACACCGCGATCTCGCGGCCCCGGCCGGTGTGGCCGATGATCCATCCGGCGGGGATCGCGATGACCGACGCGATGACGACCGACCCGAAGGTGAAGAGGAGATGCTGCATGATCGCGGTCGGCAGCGGCAGTCCGTTCGGCCACTCGGCCGGGGAGAGGATCCAGGCGAACGCTTCGAGGAAGTAGTTCACGCCGTCACCGCCCGCAGAGCGCGCTCGGCGCGGGTCGGCCGGCGCCGGTTCCAGGGCATGAGCAGCCGGCCAGCCACGACGAGCAGCAGGTCGATGAGCACCGCGATGACGACCACGGCCACGACACCGGCGAGCACCTCGGGGATGATGCGGCGCTGCGAGCCGTTCGTGAACAGGTAGCCGAGGTTCTGCACCCCGATGAGGATGCCGACGGTGGCCAGCGAGATGGTCGAAGAGGCCGTCACCCGGAGTCCCGCCAGCAGCACGGGACCGGCAAGCGGGAAGTCGACCGTCCAGAAGCGCCGCCACGCGCCGAATCCGACCGCGACGGCCGCTTCACGCGTGACCGGGTCCACCGATGCCAGACCGTCGGTGACCGAGCGCGTCATGATGGCTACCGCGTAGATCGTGAGCGCGACGACGAGGTTGGCTTCGGACAGGAGTGGGATGCCGAACACGGCGGCGAGGACGGCGAAGAGCCCGAGCGACGGGATCGTGTAGAGCAGGCCGACGGTGGCGAGAGTGGGGCCGCGCACCGCGGTGTAGCGGAACGCCGCCCAGCCGATCGGCACCGAGATGACGAATCCGAGTACGATCGCGATCAGGCTCTGCCGCAGGTGGTCGAGCGACAGGCCCCAGATGAGGTCCAGGTTGCCGAGCACCCAGCTCACGACGCGTCCTCCACCAGCACCCCCTGTGTGCGGCCGGACTCGTCGACCACGACCGCGCCGTGCGGCGTCTCCTTGCGACGCAGTGCCCTGGCCCCCTTCTCGGCCCCGATGAAGCTGGCCACGAAGTCGCTGGCAGGGTTCTCAATGATCTCGTCGGGCGTGCCGACCTGGGCGATCTTCGCGCCCTTCTGCAGGATGACGACCTGATCGCCGAGCAGGAACGCCTCGTCGATGTCGTGCGTCACGAACACGATCGTCTTGTCGAGCTCGCGCTGCAACCGCAGCGTCTCGGCCTGCAGCTCTTTGCGCACGATCGGGTCGACGGCGCCGAACGGCTCGTCCATCAGCAGGATGTTCGGATCGACGGCGAGCCCGCGGGCCACCCCGACGCGCTGCTGCTGACCGCCCGACAGCTGGCTCGGGTAGCGCTCCGCCAGCGTGCGGTCGAGACCGACGACATCCATCAGCTCGAGCGCGCGCTCGTGCGCCGTCTTGCGCGGGACGCCGCTGAGCACGGGCACCGTCGCGATGTTGTCGATCACCGTGAAGTGGGGGAGGAGGCCCGCGTTCTGCAGCACGTAGCCGATGCCGCGCCGCAGCTTCACGGGGTCGCGGCCCGAGATCGGCTCGTCGTCGATGGCGATCACGCCGCTCGTCGGCTCGACGAGGCGATTGATCATGCGCAGCAGCGTGGTCTTGCCGCACCCCGAGGATCCGACCAGCACGGTCGTCTTGTGCGCGGGCATGACGAGGCTGAAGTCGTCGACCGCCAGAGTGCCGTCGGCGAACCGCTTGGAGACGGATCGGAACTCGATCGCCATGCTGTCCTTTCCGCGGGTTTCCCAGCCAACCACAGGTCTGCGACATCGGGGGCGGAACCCGCGAAGCGTGATCCGGCCGTTGCCCTGCGCAATCTTCGGCGCCGAGCGGCCAGCGGATGGGTGCGACCGCGATTCCGACGAGTCGGCCCTGGCGCCACAGGGCGCCGCTAGCGTGGGCGCATGACCACTCGGGAGTTCGATCTGATCGTCATCGGTGCCGGACCCGTCGGCGAGAACGTCGCCGATCGTGCAAAGCAGGGCGGTCTCTCGGTCGTCGTCGTCGAGAGCGAGCTGGTGGGCGGGGAGTGCTCGTACTGGGCGTGCATGCCGTCGAAGACTTTGCTGCGCAGCGGGGCGGCTCTCCGCGCCGCGCGTGACGTCGACGGCGCGAAGCAGGCCGTCACGGGCGGTGTCGACGTCGCGGCGGCGCTGCGCCGACGCGACGCCATCGTCTACGACTGGAACGACTCGTCGCAGGTCGAGTGGCTGCAGGGCGCCGGCATCGAGCTCGTCCGGGGCCGCGGACGTCTCACGGGTGAGCGCGCCGTGACGGTCGATTCCGCCGACGGCACCACCGCCGACCTCGTCGCCCGGCATGCCGTGGTCGTCTCGACCGGTTCGGCCGCCCTGCTCCCCGACATTCCGGGACTCGTGGATGCCGCGCCCTGGACGAGCCGCGACGCGACCGGAGTGCGCGAGGTCCCTTCCTCGCTGGCGATCCTCGGCGGCGGGGTCGTGGGCAGCGAGATGGCCACGCTCTTCACGTCGTTCGGCACGCAGGTCACGATCCTCGCCCGCTCCGGGCTGCTGGGCGGCATGGAGCCGTTCGCCGGCGAGGCCGTCGCGGCCGCGCTGCGCGAAGCCGGAGCCGTCGTGCGCACCGGGGTCGAGGTCGAGAGGGTCGCTCGCGTCGACGGCGGAGACGTCGTGCTGAGCCTGTCGGACGGCTCGGAGGTGAGAGCCGCCGAGCTGCTCGTCGCCACCGGCCGGGTGCCGCGAACGGCTGACATCGGCCTCGAGACGGTCGGCCTCACACCGGGCGAGTGGCTCGACGTCGACGACACGCTCCGCGTGCGCGGCGTCGACTGGCTTTACGGCGTCGGCGACGTCAACCATCGCGCGCTGCTCACGCACCAGGGCAAGTACCAGGGCCGTGCCGCGGGCGACGTGATCGCCGCCCGCGCGCTCGGGCGCGCCGTCGACGATGCTCCGTGGGGGGCGCACGTCGCCACGGCCGACCACGACGCGGTTCCGCAGGTGACCTTCACCGACCCGGAGGTCGCGTCGGTCGGGCATACCGAGGCCTCCGCGAGGACGGCAGGGCTCGGCATCCGGGTCGTCGACTACGACCTGTCGTGGATCTCCGGCGCGAGCACCCACGCCGACCACTATCGCGGCCAGGCGCGAGCCGTGATCGACACCGACCGCCACGTTCTCGTGGGCGCGACGTTCGTCGGCCCGGATGTCGCGGAGCTGCTCCACTCCGCCACGATCGCGATCGTGGGGGAGGTGCCGTTGCACCGCCTGTGGCACGCGGTCCCGTCGTATCCGACGGTGAGCGAGGTGTGGCTCCGCTGGCTCGAGGAGTACCGTCGCGACACTCAGGGCGCGGGGTAGGGCTGCTCGGCGAGCACCTTCGCGAGGTGCGCCGCGTGCCGCGCGAGTGTCTGGGTGGTGCTCGCGACCTTCTCAGGCGTCTCCGGGAGGTCCTTGTAGTCGGTCGTGTGCATCGCCTCGCCGTTCCAGTAGACGCCGCCCTGTGACGGGATGCTGAAGCCGACGTCCCCGAGGCCCTGATAGGCGTCCGCGATGATGGCGTGGGCCCCGTCCTCGTTGCCGACGACGGCCACGACCGCCACCTTGCCCGCGAGGATGGGCCTGCCTTCGTCGTCCGTCTCCGACAGCTCCGCGTCGAGTCGCTCGAGGACCCGCTGCGCGACGCTCGACATGTGGCCCATCCAGGTCGGGGTCGCGAAGACCAGGATGTCGGCCGCCATGACCTTCTCACGGATGCCGGGCCATTCGTCGCCGTCGCCCATGTCGGCCTCGACGCCCGGCTTGACGTCGAAGTCCACGACACGGACGATCTCGCCCTCGACGCCGTAGGGCGCGAGGGCGTCGAGCACCTGCTGGGCGAGGAGGTCGCCGCTGGACTCCGAGGGAGAGGGCTTGAGTGTGCAGTTGAGCGCGAGCGCATGGAGCATGATGGTCCCTTCGTCGATCCGGGCAGGCTACGGGGGCCGCCGCAGCGGCGTCAGGGTCTTGACGTTCCCCGATCGCGCCCCTACCCCCGCGGGCGTGCTTACGCTGGGGCGATGAGCCGTCATCCTGTTCCCGACCCCGTCGCGCCAGGCCAGGAGTCGGTGTGGGACTACCCGCGTCCTCCTCGGGTCGAGCAGATCGACGCGCGCGTAGTGATCCGGCTGGGCGGCGAGGTGATCGTCGACACCGATGACGTGGTGCGCGTGCTCGAGACCAGCCACCCGCCCGTCTACTATCTGCCGATCGCGGAGTTCGCCGAGGGTGCGCTCGTGCCGGCGACCGGTGGGTCGTTCTGCGAGTTCAAAGGCAGCGCGCGGTATTTCGATGTGCAGGGAGGGGATGCCGCGGCCCAGCGCGCCGCCTGGAACTACCCCGATCCGTCGCCGGGCTTCGATCTGCTCGCCGATCGCGTCGCGGTGTACGCCCGGCCGATGGACGCGTGCGAGGTCGACGGCGAGCTCGTCGAGCCGCAGCCGGGTGGGTTCTACGGCGGCTGGATCACCTCGACGGTGGCCGGACCCTTCAAGGGCGTGCCGGGGTCGATGGGCTGGTGACCGCGTCCGTGACGCCCGCTAGCCTGGTCGCGCCATGAAGACCGACCTCAAGAGAGAGATTGCCGCCTATTCGGCGCGACGGGGCATCTTCGACGTCGTCGAGCTGCCGCTGCTGCGCTACCTGATGATCGACGGCCACGGCGATCCGAACGAGCAGGCC
This sequence comes from Microbacterium sp. CFH 31415, assembly GCF_022538185.1. Classification (GTDB taxonomy): domain Bacteria; phylum Actinomycetota; class Actinomycetes; order Actinomycetales; family Microbacteriaceae; genus Microbacterium. The sequence goes on from NZ_JAKYXC010000003.1 coordinate 78,337, forward strand.
TATGCCGATGCGGTGTCGACGCTCTTCCCTGTCGCCTACAAGCTCAAGTTCATGAGCAGGAAGGAACTCGACCGCGACTACGTCGTGATGCCGCTCGAGGCGCTGTGGTGGTCTGACGACATGACGACGTTCACGTCCGATCGCGACAAGTCGCGCTGGGACTGGACCGCGATGATCCTCGTTCCCGACTGGACGCCCGCTGATCACCTCGAGCGCGCCCTCGCGGCGGCTTCCGGCGCCCCCGCGCTCGATCGGCTCCGGCTCGAGACGCTCGACGAAGGGCGCTGCGTGCAGACCCTCCACCTCGGCCCCTTCGACGAGGAGGGGCCGGTGCTGGCGCGCCTGCACGACGAGGTCATCCCTTCCCGGGGGCTGCGCATGACGGGCCGACACCACGAGATCTACCTGAGCGACATCCGCCGCACCGACCCCGCGAAGCTCCGCACGATCCTGCGGCAGCCCGTGACCGATGCGGTAGGCGACGCGTGACGACGCGCCTCCTGCTCGTCTCCGACACCCACATCCCGGGCCGGGCGCGTCGGCTGCCCGATGCGCTCCTGCGCGCGGCGGATGCCGCCGACCTCATCATCCACGCCGGCGACTGGGTCGCGGCATCCGTTCTCGACGATCTCGAGCAGCACGGCGAGGTGCTCGGCGTCTTCGGCAACAACGACGGGCCCGACCTCCGGGCGCGGCTGCCCGAGGTAGCCCGCCGAGACATCGAGGGCGTGCGGTTCGCGGTCGTGCACGAGACCGGCGATGCCCGTCGTCGTGAAGCACGCTTGGACGACGCGCACCCCGACGCCGACGTGCTCGTGTTCGGGCACAGCCATATCCCGTGGGACACCACGACGCCGCGCGGGCTCAGACTGCTCAACCCGGGCTCGCCGACCGACCGTCGCCGCCAGCCGCACCATACGATGATGACGGTCGTGGTGGACTCCGGTGCCCTGCGCGCGGTCGAGCTCGTCGTGCTCTGAGCGGGCTCAGGTCTGACTCCGAGCGGGAGTCAGGTCTGGGCGGCCGCCCGCTCGGCGGTTGCCCGCAGAAAGTCGCCGTGCGCGATCTCCGGCCCGAGTCCCTGGGGGCGGTTCCACACCAGCACGAGCGCGTCGTGCTCGCCCGCGTCGGTCGCGACCGGCAGCCAGCGGGCGTCGTAGCCGTAGAGCAGCTCCTCGTCGACGATCACCCGGTTGACCGCGTCGCCAGGCTGCAGCGAGAGCAGTTCGCCGCGCACGAGCCCGGCGGCGTCGTCGAGCACGAGCACCGGCCATTCGCCGCCGGCATCCCAGAACAGTCGCCCGCGCAGCGTGGCCGGACGCGAGCGGAGGACGTGCGCGCTGATCGCCTCCCACAGCGCCATCCCCGGTCGCAGGCTGCCGTAGACGAACAGGGGCACGGCGGACGGCGGGAAGGTCACGGCATCCACCGTAGTCAGATGAGCGGATGCCGCGCCGCGCGGTTTCGTCGCGAGCCCCGCCGCGGCGCGCCGCAATCCGTCCGGGTCGCCGCCCCGAACAAGCACGTCGGGGATGACCCCGGAGACCGGGGATGCCCCCGGGGATCGGGGATGACCCGGGGAGGAGTGGCCATGCCGGACCGAGGCCGTGCCGCGGGATTCATGGCGCTGAGCGCGCTCGCCGGTGTCGTGAGCGCGGGCGTGTTCCTCGCCGTCGCCGAAGTCGTGGCCCTCCTGGTCGCACGCGAGAGCAGCCCGATCCTGGCGGTCGGCTCCTTCGTGATCGACGTGGTGCCGCAGCCGCTCAAGGAGCTCGCCATCTCGACGTTCGGCGCGTACGACAAGATCGCGCTCCTCGTCGGGCTGGGGATCGCCGTCGTCATCGCCTCCGCTGTCGCCGGTGTGCTGCAGTTCCTCCGCCCGCCCCTCGGCGTGGTCGCGCTCGGCCTCGCGGCGGCACTGTCGACCGCTGCCATCGTCACGCGGCAGGGAGCGTCCGCCTGGGCCTGGCTGCCGCCGCTGGTCGGCGCGGGGGCCGGAGCTGCCCTGCTGGTGCTCGCCGTGGGACGCCTGCGTCGCTGGGCGGACGTGGAGGCGTGGACGGCGGCGCAGGGGTGGCTCGGCTCGACCGAAGACGTGGAGTCGGAGCGCGAGGCCACGGCGACCCGCTCTCCGCGGCTCGACCGCCGGCGCTTCTTCCAGATCGTCGGTGTGGCCGGAGCCGGCGCGCTGGTCGCCGGGGTCGCGGCACGCGCGACGAACGTCGCCGTCACGTCCATCGCGTCCGTGCGCAGGGCGCTGCGACTGCCCGAGCCTCGGACGAGGGTGACCGTGCCCGACGGTGCGGAGTTCGATATTCCCGGCCTCTCGCCTCTCTACACGCCGAACGCCGACTTCTACCGCGTCGACACCGCGCTGACGGTTCCCGCGATCGATCCTGCGACGTGGCGCCTGCGGGTGGGCGGTCGCGTGGACGAGCCCGTCGAGCTGAGCTTCGACGACCTCGTCGCCATGGGCCTCGACGAGTACTCGATCACGCTGACGTGCGTCTCGAACGAGGTCGGCGGCGACCTGCTCGGGACGGCGAAATGGCTCGGGGTGCCGGTGCGGGACGTGCTGGCGCTCGCCGGTCCGCGCGCCGGGGCCGACATGGTGCTGTCGCGCAGCGTCGACGGGTTCACGGCGAGCACCCCGCTCGAGGCGCTGACCGACGAGGGTCGCGACGCGATCCTCGCGGTCGGGATGAACGGCGAGGCGCTGCCGCTCGAGCATGGCTTCCCGGTGCGCATGGTGGTGCCGGGGCTCTACGGCTACGTGTCGGCGACGAAGTGGCTGACCGAGCTGAAGGTCACGACCTTCGCCGCGGACGAGGCCTACTGGACGCCGCGCGGCTACAGCGCCCGGGCGCCGATCAAGTTCTCGTCGCGCCTCGACACTCCGCGCACCGGGCAACCCGTGGCCGCCGGCACCGTGGTGCTCGCGGGTGTCGCCTGGGCGCAGACCGTGGGCATCGACAGCGTCGAGGTCAGGATCGACGACGGCGACTGGCAGCAGGCGACGCTTTCATCGGCCGTCAACGACGACACCTGGGTGCAGTGGTTCCTCGAGTGGGACGCCGCGCCCGGCAACCACGACGTCGTGGTCCGCGCCGTCGATCGTGCCGGGCAGCTGCAGATCGAGGAACGTGCCGCCATCGCACCCGACGGGTCGTCCGGCTGGCAGCGCACCCTCGTGCGCGTCGAGTAGCGAAGCGGATGCCGCCACCCGGCGTGTGTCAGGCGGAGAAGCCGTCGAGCAGGCGAAGCATCAGCAGGCTGAGCAGCAGCGACGACGCGACGAGGGCGACGATCGCGAGGATCTTGCCTGTCTGGCGCTGGATCGCGATGACGAGCGCCGCGATCGCCACCACGAACGCCACCGTCACGAGGAGTCTGGTGGCGACCGCGAGCACGGCGACCGCCGACGGGTCGAGGCTGCCGGTGAGCCAGTAGCCGGCCGCCAGTGCGAGCGCGGTCATCACGACCAACAGCACGGCGGCGGTGGAGGTGCCGTTCCGCGGCGACGAAGGATGGCCCGAGAAGGTCACCGCCGACCCCGGTACGCGCGCGTACGCCGTCGGGGTGCGGACGACGATGGGATCGAGCGGCTTCGCCAGGTCTGTCCATCGCACGCCGTCCCACCAGCGGGTGCGTCCCGTCTCGATGTCGTACAGCCAGCCAGGCGGCGGAACCTGCTCGCCGAAATCGCGGTCGCTCATCGTCTCCCCAGTACGAATGATCATGATCTCCCCAGTGCGAATGATCATGGCGGTTCCCCAACCGCTCTGAACGGGAGACTAGCGGATGCAGTCGACGCGGCACCACCCGAGATCCCGACGCCGCGGCGCGGCGTTCACCATCCGCTCCGGGTGGGCGTGTGGCCCTTCCTCGCGTGGTCGGGCATCTCCATCTCGGCGCGCACGCCGAGCAGTCGCAGCGGGCGACCAGGCTCGATGCGCTCGACCAGCGCGAGCACCTCGGCCACCACGGTCCCACGGTCGAACGTCGCCGGGATCTTGTGCACGAACGTCTTGGTGAGGAACGGCGCGTAGCGCACCTTCAAGCCCACACCCACGACGGGGCGGCCCTCGGCGACGACGTCCTCGAGCACCTGGGCCGCCAGTTCGCGGGCGGCGTTCTCGATCTCGGCGGGCTCGACGATGTTCTGCTGGAACGTGGTCTCGCGGCCATGGCCGCGCGCCACCCACGGCGAGTCGTCGACCACGGCGGAGCCGTCACCGCGTCCGAGCTGCCGGTACCACGGCCCCATCTTGGGGCCGAACTCCGCCGCGAGCACGGATTCATCGGCGCGTGCGAGGTCGTCGACCGTGACGATCCCGTGCGCCGCGAGCCGCCGGGATATCTTGCTGCCGACGCCCCAGAGCTCGATCGTGGGGCGCTGGCCCATCACCTCGAGCCAGTTGTCGGCGGTGAGGCGGAAGGTCCCACGTGGCTTGCCGAAGTCGGTGGCGTTCTTGGCGCGGACGAGGGTGTCGCCGATGCCGACGCTGCAGTGCAGTGACGTGCGCGCGAGCACGGCGCGCTGGACGTCCTGCGCGTACGCCTCGGGGTCGTCGCTCGTGATGCCGACGAAGGCTTCGTCCCAGCCGAGCACCTGCACGACGGCGCCGGGCCGCTCGCGCAGGGTGGCCATGACCTCGTCGGATGCCGCGGTGTAGGCGGGCGCGTCGACGGGAAGGATGATCGCGTCGGGGATCTTGCGGGCGGCGATGCGCAGCGGCATGCCGGAGCCCACTCCGAACTCACGCGCCTCATAGGACGCAGTGGAGACCACGGCGCGCTCGGAGGGATCGCCTCGGCCGCCGACGATGACCGGCTTGCCGGCGAGCTCGGGTCGCCGCAGCACCTCGACCGCAGCGATGAACTGGTCGAGGTCGACGTGCAGCACCCACGGGCGGGGCGGGTCGCTCATGCGCTCCAGTGTGGCGCGCACGTGCGACGTTCGGCGAGCCCTGATGTCGGTCGGGGCCGCCTGGCCGGCCGGGACGCGTTTCGCGCGCCCCGGCGGACCGGTGGGATCAGAGCGGGCGGATGTTGGCGGCCTGCATGCCCTTAGGGCCGCGCTCCGCCTCGAACTCGACCTTCTGGTCTTCGCGGAGCTCCTTGTAGCCCTCGCCGGCGATCGCGCTGAAGTGCGCGAACAGGTCGGCGCCGCCGTCATCGGGAGCGATGAAGCCGAAGCCCTTTTCGGAGTTGAACCATTTCACGGTGCCAGTGGCCATCGTGTCTTTCCTTCTATTCTGCGGGCCGCCAGAGGCGACCGGTGTGCCGCGCCAACGTGTTCGGTGCGGACGTCTGGGTGGTGGGTCGCTCCCGACCGAAGCGGGGAGCAAGTGATGAGGCGAGCGCTGGGTGCTCGCGAACGGGGAGGCCATCGGACGACGAGGTCGGTCCGGGCGTCAGGCTGTTGCTGCTGCGCAGTGAGGCAGAGTGGAAAACGACGCATGACCCGAGTGGGCGTCTCACCCTAGCACGGCAGATCTCCCCGAACCTGACGGTCGCCCCTCGTGTGTCGGTCGAATCAGCGCCAAGGGTGGCTTCATCGCGTTCAGCGATATATCGTTGACTATCGCCGGTATGTCGGTGATGCCATTCCAAGGAGGTCGTCATGAGCGATTCGTTCACGGGAGATTGGTTCGGTCCGCGCGACCGCGGCCAGGGCGGATCCCGCCCGGGCGGTGGCCTGTTCGATGCGATGGACCAGCTGCGTGAGATGTTCGAGCAGCGCGTCGGTCCGCGCATGGGGCGCGGCGATGTCCGCACGGCGGTGCTCGCCGTGCTCGCCGAGCGCCCGATGCACGGTTACCAGATCATCTACGAGATCGAGGAGCGCAGCGGCGGCACCTGGAAGCCCAGTCCGGGCTCGGTGTACCCGACGCTGCAGCTGCTCGCCGACGAGGGGCTCATCACCGCCGAGGAGGCGAACGGCAAGAAGACGTACTCGCTGACGGAGGCCGGCCGCGCCGAGGCCGCCGCGGCCGAGGGCACGTCACCGCCGTGGGAGAGTTCGAGCAGGCGGGATGCCGCGCGCGCGACGGTGCTGCCCAAGGCCGGGGCGAAGCTCGCGCAGGCCGCAGCCCAGGTGGCGACGAGCGGATCGCCCGAGCAGGTGCAGCAGGCCGTCGAGGTGCTCGACGAGGCCCGGCGTAAGCTCTACTCCATCCTCGCCCAGGACTGACCGGATGCCGACCGACCGTCGGCCCGGATCGATCCCGATTCAGGGAGCCCCGATGGCCGACGCCGGCAGTTCGCGCGCCCGCTACCGGCGCATCCTGCGCTTCGCCGCCCGCTACATGGTGCAGGCCTGGTGGTTCGAGCTCTTCCTGCCCCGGATCGGCCTCTCGCGCCTCGCCGCCCGCGGCCGAGCTGCCCGGCTGCAGCGGCTCGCCCGTCGCTTCCACGCCCTCGCGGTGTCGCTCGGCGGTCTCATGATCAAGGTCGGCCAGTTCATGTCGTCGCGCCTCGATGTGCTGCCCCCGGAGATCACGAAAGAGCTCGAGGGGCTGCAGGACGAGGTGCCGCCCGTCGAATTCGCCGCGATCCGCGCCCTCGCCGAGGCGGAGTTGGGTGCTCCGCTCGAGTCCGTGTTCGCGTCGGTCGATCCGGTGCCGGTGGCCGCGGCATCCCTGGGTCAAGCGCACCGCGGGCGGCTGTCGCCGGCCGATGCGGCCGACGCGGGGTTCGCCGACGTCGTGGTCAAGGTGCAGCGGCCGGGCATCGAGAAGATCGTCGACGTCGATCTGGCGGCACTGCGGCGGGTCGCGGGCTGGCTGGACCGTGTGACGGTGGTCGCCGCCCACGTCGATCTGCCGGTGCTCATCGAGGAGTTCGCGGCGACGAGCCTGGAGGAGATCGACTACTTCCACGAGTCGCGCAACGCCGCCCGGTTCGCCGAGAACTTCGCCGACGACCCGCGCGTCCGCGTCCCGGAGGTCGCGTGGGAGCGAACCACACGGCGAGTGCTGACGCTCGAAGACGTCACGGCCGTGAAGATCATCGACCTCGACGGCCTTCGCGCGGCCGGCATCGATCCCGCCGAGGTCGCGTCCGAGTTCGCGACCGTCATGTTCGACCAGCTCTTCCGCGACGGCTACTTCCATGCCGATCCTCACCCGGGCAACCTCTTCGTCACCCCGACGCCCGGCGGTCAGCGGCCGTGGCGGCTCACCTTCGTCGACTTCGGCATGATGGGCGAGGTGCCCGACCGGCTGAGGCGCGACCTGCAGGCTGTGATGATCGCCGTGGCGTCGCGCAACGGCAAGCAGCTGATCGACAGCATCCGCGATGTCGGCGTGCTGCTGCCGTCCGCCGACACGGCTGAACTCGAGCGGGCGATGACGGCGTTGTTCGCCCGCTTCGGCGGAATGGGCTTCGCCGAGCTGCAGAAGGTGGATCCGCGCGAGTTCCAGGCCTTCGCCACGGAGTTCGGCGACGTCATCCGCTCGCTCCCGTTCCAGCTCCCCGAGAACTTCCTGCTGATCGTGCGCGCCGTATCGCTCACCTCGGGGGTGTGCAGCTCGCTCGAACCGGACTTCAACATGTGGGATGCCGTCGAGCCTTACGCCGCGCAGCTGGTGCGCGACGAGCGCGGAAACGTGGTGCAGGGCTTCGCGCGCGAGGCGGTCACCGTAGCGGGCATCGCCGCACGGCTTCCGCGCCGGCTGGACGACGTCGTGACACGACTGGAGGAGGGGCGGCTGACGGCGGAGTCGCCGAAGGCGGAGCTGCGGATGCGCGCCCTGGAGCGCGTGGTGCGCCGCGCGGTGTCCGCCGTGCTCTTCGCCGGTCTCTTCATCGGCGGCGCAGTCCTGCGGCCCGACGAGCCGGTCGCGGGCACGACGCTGATGGTCGTCTCGGTGCTGCCGCTGCTGCATGCGGTGTTCTCGGGCTTCGGGCGGCGCTAGAAGTCCGGGTCCATCGGGGCGGTGAGCAGCCCCTCGATGTCGAGCGTCAGATCGATGGTCTCGCGCAGCAGCCCGCCCGCAGTGGTCGATTGCAGGAGGCGGTAGCGGTCGAAGTCGCCCAGAGGCGCGATGGCCGCCAGCTGCCACGCCGATTCGATCGGGTCGTCGGAGAGCTCGACGTCAGGCTGCCACCGGGTGTCCCCTCGCTCCGCCGCACGCCCGAGGACGCGTCGGACGACGCGCTCCGCCTCGGTGCGAAGCGGAGCGAGATCGTCGTTCCACGTCAGCGGCGGCACCGGTGTGACATCGGCGGCGGGGTGCGGATCCTCGTCGAGCCAGCGGTCGACGGAGAACCGCTCCGCCCCGACGGCGATGAGGTGAAGGTCGTCCGCGCCGACCTGAACCTGGGCGATCCGCGCCATGGTCCCGATCGTGTTGCGCTGGTCGCCGCCGCCGGCTTCGTGGCCCCGCGCGATGAGGACCACGCCGAAGTGGGGGTCGTCCTCATCGAGCAGCCGGCCGAGCATGACGAGGTAGCGCGGCTCGAAGATGCGCAGCACCAGCGGTGTGTGCGGGAACAGCACCGAGCCGAGCGGGAACATCGGAACCGCGTCCATCGCAACAGTCAACCACCGCCCGCAAGGGCAGGGACGCGGAGCGCGACCGTCGTCGTCGGCTCAGCGGTAGTGGTCCGAGACGGTGTTGATCCAGATCGCGAAGCGGCCGGCCGCGGCCTCCTGTCCGGCTGGGACGGTCGCCAGCCAGACCTCACCGGCGACCTGGACGACCAGGTACAGCGCGGTGGGTGCGACGGCGCGCTTCAGCAGGCGGGGCGTGATGGGGCCGAACGGGCCGAGCAGCGTGCGCGCGGTCGCGGGGGCTGCGAGAGTGCCGCGCTTGAGCAGCTCGGCGCCGGCGACGCACGCGGCGTTCGCTCCCGCGACCGGCTGACTCGACGCGCCGAAGTGCATCCAGCGCCCGTCGACCGTGACGCCCGCCAGCGTCTCCTCCTCGCCGCTGAATCGCGCGGCATCCGTCCAGCGCGTGCCGTCCCACCAGCGCAGGCGGCCGCGGCCGTCGTCGTACCAGCCCGGGGCGGACGCGATGCTCACGGGCGGTGTCGCGTCGGTGTGCAGCTCGATGTCGCGTTCGCCCAGATCGACGAAGTGCGCGGTCCAGCGCGTGCCGTCCCACCAGCGCTGTCTGCCCGTGCCGTCGTCGTACCAGCCCGGCTCCGCCTGCGTCGCCATGCGTCGAGCGTACGGCGGCGGCGGAACAGGTGCGAGGGCAGGGGACCGTGTCAGCGGCCGTCGCGGGTCAGACGGTCCGCCTCGCCTGCACTTCGGCGAGGTACGCGGCTGTCAGCTCGCCGAGCACCGAGCGCGCTTCGGGCTTCGGGGTGGCGCCCAGGTGCTGCACGCGCAGGTCGTCCATGAGCGCATCCCACATCTCGCTGCCGCCGCGCTCGAGCAGCTCGGCGCGGATGGACAGCTCGCGCGACGCCGGGCGGTGACGGCGGCCCCACGAGCCGAGGGCCGCCATGACCGGGACGAGCTGGATCGCGGGCTCGGTGAGCGAGTACACGACCTTCTGCTTGTGGGTCGGGTCGGGAGCGCGCGTCACGAGGCCGGCGTCGGAGAGCCGCTGCAGGCGGTCGGCGAGGATGTTCGAGGCGATGCCTTCTTCCGAACCGGCGAGCAGTTCGCGGAAGTGCCGACGGTTGCCGAACATCATGTCGCGCAGCACGAGCAGCGACCACTTGTCGCCGATCACCTCCACCGTGAGGTTGATCGGGCATCCGGAGCGCTGCATCTCGGCCATACTGCTTGCACTCTACAACCAGACGAGGCTAGGGTGAGGCACCAGTTGCAAATCGCAATCAGTTGGAGGTCGTCATGCAGCCTGTCATCGGCACCATGTCCATCTCGCTCGACGGCGTCGGCGCCGGGCGCAACCAGACCGAGGACCGCCCGTTCGGCGACGTTCCGGTCGGTGTCCTGCACCGCTGGATGTTCGAGGCGCCTGAAGAGAGTCGCCCGGAGATCGACCTCATCCTCGGTGCCGGGGCGTACGTGATGGGTCGCAACATGTTCGGTCCCGTCCGCGGCGAGTGGGATCTCGACTGGCGCGGGTGGTGGGGTCCGAATCCGCCGTACCACACCCCCGTCTTCGTGCTCACGCACCACCCCCATGAGCCCATCGAGATGGAGGGCGGCACCACGTTCCACTTCGTCACCGACGGCATCCACGCCGCGCTCGACCGGGCCCGCGATGCGGCCGGCGACCTGCCCGTGCACATCGCCGGCGGGGTCAGCACGCTCAACGCGTTTCTGCGCGCCGGGCTCGTCGATGAGCTCCGGCTGCAGATCGCGCCATGCATCCTCGGCGAGGGCCTCCGCCCGTTCGAAGGACTGAGCGATCTCGCGCTCGAGCCGATCGCGGCGAGGGGAGTCCCGCTCGCGACGCACGTGCGCTATCGGGTGCTGCAGTCGGGTCTCGAGGGCTGACGCCGGATGGTGAAGACAGTGGATGCCGCGACCCGTGGGGCCGCGGCATCCGCTGTTCTTCACTCTTTACGCCGTCGCGTCAGCGCGCTTTGGCAGCACCCACCCGGCGCGCGGGAAGTGGCACGTGTACCCGTTCGGGTAGGTGATCAGGTAGTCCTGGTGCTCGGGCTCGGCCTCCCAGAACGGGCCGGCCGGCTCGATCGTCGTGACCGCCTTGCCGGGCCAGAGACCCGACGCGTCGACGTCGGCGATCGTCTCGCGCGCGACGTGCTCCTGCTCGGGCGAGAGGGGGAAGATCGCGGAACGGTAGCTCGTGCCGATGTCGTTGCCCTGACGGTTCAGCGTCGACGGGTCGTGGATCTGGAAGAAGAACGCCAGGATGTCGCGGTACGTCGTCTCGGTCGGGTCGAAGACGATCTCGACGGCCTCGGCGTGACCGGGGTGCTTGCGGTAGGTCGCGTGGTCGTTCTCCCCGCCGGTGTAGCCGACGCGCGTGTCGAGAACGCCCGGCTGGCGGCGGATGAGGTCCTCCATGCCCCAGAAACAGCCGCCGGCGAGGACGGCGGTCTCGGTGCCCGGAGTGCGCGTGATCTCTCCGGAGTCGAAAGGTCCGCTGGTCATGTGAAGCTCCTTCGTGGAGTGGTTCGTGGCCCGGAGACCAGTGTCTCAGGGATCCGACGGACGCGGCTGGCTGCGGCGTCATAGAGGGACAACGGGCGAGCGGCGCGTTTTGGTCCCGCCAGCCTGGGAGCGGGCCGTGAGTTCGCGCTGCCGCGTGCTCGCGCCGGGCGTCGGCGCCTCTCTAGAGTGAGCGGATGCGGGCGATGGTCTACGAGCGGTACGGCGGACCCGAACGGCTCGAGCTGCGGGACGTGCCGCGGCCGGTGCCGTCGACCGGTCAGGTGCTCGTCGAGGTGGTCGCGACGGCGATCAACCTCTCCGACTGGGAAGGTCTGCGGGGGAATCCGGGCTACGCGCGGATCGGCGGCCTGTTCCGGCCGAAGCGCACCGTGCTGGGCTCCGACATCGCGGGAAGAGTCGCCGCGATCGGTGCGGGTGTGAGGCGGTTCGCCGTCGGCGACGAGGTGTTCGGTGACAACCTGGCGCTGATGGGCGGTTTCGCCGAGCACTGTGTGGCGCCCGAGGGTGCGCTCTCACCGAAGCCGGCCGCGCTGTCGTTCGCAGAAGCCGCCACGATCCCTCAGGCAGGCGCGATCGCGGCGCAGGCCGCGGCGCTCGCCGCACCAGGATCGCGGATGCTGGTGAACGGGGCCGGCGGCGGCTCGGGGTCGTTCTTGGTGCAGTTGGCGAGGTCCGCCGGAGTGCACGTCACGGCGGTCGACAACGCGGGCAAGCTCGGCTTCTTGCGTGCCCTCGGAGCGGACGAGGTCCTCGACTACCGGGAGGCCGACTTCACACGCACGGGGCCTTACGACCTCATCGTCGATCTGGTCGCCCGTCGCTCGATCTTCGCCTACCGGAGGGCGCTCGCCGCGGGCGGCCGCTGCGTCGTCGTCGGCGGGACCAGCCGCACCGTGCTGCGCATGGTCACGGTCGGCCCGCTGCTCGGGCGACTCACCGGGCGGCACCTCGGACTGCTCCTCGTGCGACAGGGGCCCGCCGGGTTCGCGCCGGTGGCGGACCTCTGCGCTCAGGGAAGGATCAACATCCACATCGATCGGACGTTCCCGCTCGATGAGGTCGGCGAGGCGCTCGCCTGGCACGGCGAAGGCCGCGCGAAGGGCAAGGTCGTCGTAATGGTCGGGAGCGAGTGAGGTTCTCCGCGGCGGCGAAGCCCGGCCGAGCTGAGGGACCGGGCTTCGCGTGCGGCGCCGATGTCCGTCAGGCGTTCGAGTCCTGCGCCCGCTCGAACAGGGGCAGGTACTCCGCGTAGCCCTGCTCGGCGAGCTCGGCCACCGGGACGAACCGGAGCGCGGCGGAGTTCATGCAGTAGCGCAGGCCACCGGCATCCCGCGGTCCGTCGTCGAAGACGTGGCCGAGGTGGCTGTCGGCGCCGGAGGACCTGGCCTCGGTGCGCGTCATCCACAGTGAGCGGTCGGTCTTCGTCGTCACGGCGTCGGGCTGGATGGGCCGAGTGAAGCTCGGCCAGCCGGTTCCGCTGTCGTACTTGTCGGTCGACGAGAAGAGCGGCTGACCCGAAACCACGTCGACGTAGATGCCGGGCTCGTGGTTGTTCCAGTAGGCGTTGCGGAACGGCGGCTCAGTCGCGTCGCTCTGCGTGACGCGGTACTGCGTGTCGGTGAGGCCGCTCAGGGCCTCGGGGGTCTTGCGGTAGTCATCGGGGCTCATGGGTGTTCCCTTCGCTTCGGCGTCGCTGGCTGCGGCGTCACAGGAGAGAACCGCGGCGGCGGCCGGTTTGGTCCCGTGAACCTGGGAGCGGGCTAGGAGTTCTGCCCCGGCGCTCGCCTGGGTCGTCAGGCCGGAGTCTCCTCGACCCGGTCTTCCTCGATCATCACCGGGGCGTCTTCGGGATCGAGCTCGTCGTCGATGTCGTCGGCCTCGGCGGCGTCGGTCGTGTCGGGCTCGGGGCCGGGTGCGTTGGGCGGCAGGCTGGCATCTGTCATGACTCCATCCGACGCGACCCTGGGAGTGTTGTGAAGGGGGTTGACCCGGTCGGCTACCACGCCGGGCCACGCGACTAGCCTGAACGGACGACCGAGGAGGCCACGTGCCACGCACCATCGTCATCACCGGCGCGAGCGACGGGATCGGCGCCGCCGCCGCGCGCCAGCTGCACGAAGCGGGGGAGCGGGTGGTGGTCGTCGGCCGCAATCCCGGCAAGACGCAGCGGATCGCCGACGAGCTGGGCGTCGAGCACCATGTCGCCGACTTCGCCGATCTCGGTCAGGTGCGCGCGCTCGCCGCGGCACTGCTCGAGACCTGCCCGAGGATCGACGTGCTTGCGAACAACGCCGGCGGCATCTTCGCCGAGCGGACGACGACGGTCGACGGCTTCGAGCAGACCTTCCAGGTCAATCACCTCGCCGGCTTCCTGCTGACGAATCTGCTGCTCGAGCGCTTGGTGGAGAGTGACGCATCGGTCATCCAGACCTCGAGCGAGGCGTCCCGCACCATGGCTCGATTCGACATCGACGACCTGCAGGCCGCGCGCCGCTACTCCGCGGGCGCCGCATACGGCAACGGCAAGCTGGAGAACGTGCTGTTCACGAAGGAGCTGCATCGCCGATACGGCGAAGCAGGCGTGAACGCCGTCGTGTTCCATCCCGGCGTGATCGGCAGCGGATTCGGCGGCACGGCGCGAGGCGCGGTCCGGTGGTTCTACACCAGCCGGCTCACGCGGCCATTGCTCGACTCCAACGACGTCGGCGGGTCGCGCCTCACCTGGCTCGCGCTCGGCAAGCCCGGCGTCGACTGGCAGCCGGGCGCGTACTACGTCCGCAATCGCGTCTCGCGGACGAACCGCCTCGCCGACGATCCGGCGCTCGCGAAGCGCCTGTGGGACGAGAGCGCAGAGATGGTGGGGCTGTAAAGCGGGCTCCTGTGCGCGATGCCGGTGGGTAGGGTCGGCGCATGGCAGCGATACCGGGCCCGGTCGGCGAAGGCGTCATCATGGGCTGGAACCCGAGCCTCTGGGATGAGTGGCCGGGATCGTACGCCGCTGTGGTGGCGGGCGTCGCCGGCGGAGAGCGGTTCGTCACGCAATGGTCGGTGGGGGCGCGCAAAGCGGTCGCCCCCGGAACCGACGCGTGGCTGCTGCGCCAGGGCGGGTCGTACGGCATCATCGGCCACGGTACTGTGCTCACCGACACCTACGAGGACGTGCACTTCGCCGATCCGCGCCGGATGGCGAACTTCGTCGATGTGGCCTTCGACTCGCTCGTGACCGAGGCCGATCGCATCCCCCGCGAACTGCTCGAAGTCGTCGTGCCCGAGATCGCGTGGCGGTTCCAGTTCCGCTCGGGCAACCGGGTGCCACGCGACGCCAACGCGCGGCTGCACGATCTGTGGAGCCACGCCGCGGGGCAGGACGAGCAGGGTCTCGACTGATCGCGTCAAGCGGTGGTGGTGGAGACGGTCGTCGGTCGACGCCGCCGTCGCTCTGACATGTGCGGACCTTCCGGTCACCCGTACTCACCCGGACTCAGAAGGGGGCGTCGGCGGCCGCCGAAGGATGGAACATCGGATAGCGGCGCTCAGGGTTCACCGTGTACTCACGCCCTGCGGGGGACGTCCACGCGACGGCGCCCCCGCCGTCGGGCACCTGTCTCACCCGCCAGCCGCCGTGATGTTTCACCCGATGGTGACCGCGGCAGATCGGGGCGAGGTTGTCGAGCCCGGTCGTGCCACCCTCGACCCACGCCAGCGTGTGGTCGATCTCGCACCGTGACGCCGGCATTCCGCACCCGGGAGCCATGCAGCGGTCGGCGCGCCACTTCACCAGCCTCGCCAGCGCCGCGGGAGGCCGGTACAGCTCGCGGCCGACCGACAGCACGGCACCGATCTCAGGATGGGTGAGGATGCGCATCCAGCCACCGTCGCCGCCACACAGTTCACGCGCGCGCTGGAGCGGAATCGGTCCGACGCCTTCGACCGATGCCGGAGCGAGGCCGGCATCGTCTCGCTCGCGGTCGTCGGCTGCGAGCAGCGCCAGGGCGGGAACGGTCACGACCACACTCGCACGGATCCCCCGAGCATCGCAGTCGAGTGACGCGGTGTCGCCGTCGATGAGCAGGTCGCACAGCACGTCGGCGCGCACCTGATCGAGCGTGCGCGTCTCCTCCTCGTTCGTGATCATCGCCTTCGCCATAGCGGTCGCGCGCCCGAAGAGCGCCTGCGCCTCGACGGCCGGGAGGTAGGCGTGCAGCCACGCCATCGCATCGTCTGCGGGTTCGACGACGATCCGACGACGCGCGAGGGCCTCCTCGTGTCGTTCGGCCAGCGTGACCGAGCGGACGGTGTCGATCAGACGCCGCAGATTGCGGCGGAACGAGCCGATCGGGTGATGCTCGGCGAGTCGAATCGCCTGCGGCACGAGGTCGGACCGCAGTTCGGGTTCGACCTGCTCGATGAGGTCGACGAGGATCTCGGCGTGCCGCTCGGTCATGCGGGCACCACCGAGGGAATCGAGCACTGCCGGATAGCGCTCCACGAGTGCCGCTGCCTGGGCGATCATCTCACCGGCGGCGTTCTCCGTGATGCGCAGCGCCGCCGCCAATTCGAGCCGCACCCCGCGCTCGATCACGTCGGTCAATGCGCGCCCATGCACGGCGGCATCTTCGAGTGCCTCGCGGCGCATCGCGTTGACCTGCAACAGCCGCTGCGCCGCGAAGACCGCGATCATGTCGGCGACCTCGACGACCCGGTCGAGCGCGTCCGGGATCGGAGCTCCCTCCCAATCGGCGTCGTCGTCCATACCCAGAAACTACCGGCAACCTCGGACATTCCAACGAGGGAGATGTCGCCCAGAAGGCAGTGAGTATCGAAACTATGCAGGACCGCGCGAGCAGCTCCGTCGTGACGGCGCGTTCGCTATCGTGCTGGGGTGCTTCCCCGTGACACGGCGAGACTCCGCTTCCGCCAGATGGCACCGACGGACTTCGAGGCGATGGCCGGACTGCTGGGCGATCCCGAGGTCGTGCGGCTCTACCCCGCCCCGAAGAATCGCGAAGAGGCGGCGGCATGGATCGCGTGGAACCAGCGGAACTACGCCGAGCACGGCTACGGGCTGTGGGTCATCGAGACGCACGGGGGTGAGTTCGTCGGTGACTGCGGCCTCACCTGGCAGGCGGTCAACGGGATGTGCTAGCGATCCGCCCCTTCATCCCGGCAGGGGAGGAGGGGGCGGACGGCGTCAGATCGTGCCGGGCTGGATCAGTACCAGCCGACCGACTGCGAGTGACCCCACGCGCCGCACGGAGTGCCGTAGCGACCTGAGATGTAGCCGAGGCCCCACGCGATCTGGGTCGCGGGGTTGGTCTGCCAGTCGGCGCCTGCGCTGCCCATCTTGCTGCCGGGCAGGGCCTGGGGGATTCCGTACGCACCGCTGCTCGCGTTGTACGCGCGGTAGTTCCAGCCGGACTCCTTGTTCCAGAGCGACACGAGGCAGCCGAACTGGTCGTCGCCCCAGCCGTAGCGGCTGAGCATCGATCGGGCCGTCGCCTGCGCATCGGCCGGACTGGTGCCGCCGACGGCGCCGCCGGTGGCGAACACCGGCGCCGGAGCGGACGGCTGGGACTGTGCCTGCTCGGCGGCCCGGGCAGCGGCTGCCTCGGCGGCCGCCTTCGCTGCAGCCGCGGCCTTCGCCTTCGCCTCTGCCTCCTGCTTGGCCTTGAGCGCCTTGGCGGCGTCGAGCTTGCCGCGCAGTTCGGCGACGCGCTCGTCGACGGCGTCGGCCAGGACGGTGACGTCCTCGATGATCGAGGGCAGCATCAGGGTCGGGAGCGCCTTGGCGCCGTCGAGCCGCTCGACCGCGGCCGCGAGCTCGGCGGTGTCGACGGTCGTCTCGGCGTCTCCGATGTCGAGCTTCGAGGCCGTGATGTCGGTCGTGACCTGCGATGCCGCGGCGATCGAGGCATCCGCCGACTCGACGGTCGCCCGAGCAGCGGAGAGCGCCTCAGACTCGGCCGGAGACAGGGCAGCAGCCAACGGCTGAGGCGCGGTGAACGAGGCGAGCGCGAAAGTGGGAGTCGAGCCGGATGCCTCGGCCAGGCTGGTCGGCGTCGTCACGGTCATCCCCGCGGCGACGATCATGCCGAGTGACAGTCCGGCGACGGCCAGGACCGGTCGGCGGCGGAGGCGTCGCGCGGCGGCGCGGGTGTTGCGGCGGGCGGAATGGGCTGACGTGATCGAACGCATGAAACCGGTTTCGTATGGGGCAGAGGCGTCGACAGCGCGACGCGAAAGGTCCGTTCGGGCGGACACAAGTCCCCGAGTCTGCCGAGGCACCCTGGACGGTTCCGGTGCGTTACCTGAACGTTACATGGGAGGCGCTGGGCCGGCCGGAGGGTCGGAGACCGCGGCTAACCTGGACGAATGCCCGCCGAGCCGACCCCTGAAAGCGCCCGTTCGCAGCTGGCCGCACTGGTCGCAGATGTCGCCGCCTCCGGCCCCGGTCATCAGGGATTTCGGCGGTTCGCCGGGCTCGAAACGACGCCGGATGCACGTCCCGCGGCCGTCCTCATCCTGTTCGGGATCCTCGACGGTCACCCCAGCGACCACGACGCCGACGCGCGCGCCGTCTCGCGCGACCTCGACGTGCTCCTCCTCTCGCGCGCCTCGACACTCCGCTCGCACGCCGGCCAGATCGCGTTCCCCGGCGGGCGCGTCGATCCCGCCGACGACGGGCCGATCGCCGCCGCCCTCCGCGAGGCGCGGGAAGAGACCGGCATCGACCCTGACGGCGTCGAGGTGCTCGGCGCCCTCGAGGACATCCCGCTCGCCTACTCGCAGCACCTCGTGACGCCCGTGCTGGGCTGGTGGCGGCATCCCTCGCCCATCCGCGTCGTCGACGAGGCTGAATCCTCCGCGGTGTTCCGTGCCCCCGTCGCTGACCTGCTCAACCCTGCCCACCGCGGCTCCACCGTCATCCGCCGCGACGGTCAGGTATGGCGCGGACCGGGGTTCCTCGTGCCGCACGCCGACGGGCACCACCTCGTGTGGGGCTTCACGGGCATGGTGCTCGAGGGACTCTTCGACCGCCTCGGCTGGACCGAGCCGTGGGATCGGAACCGCGAGCTGCCGCTCACCGGCCCGGGATTCGACGAATCCGAAGCGGCGTCCTGACGCGGGGTCTACGCTGACCCACGTGCATCAGATCTACGGCCTGAGCGTCGCCAAGCTCTATCCGCTCTATGTCGCGAAGGTCGAGCGGAAGGGGCGGACGACCGCCGAACTCGACGAGATCATCGAATGGCTCACGGGGTTCGACGACGCCGAGCTGCGCCGCCACATCGATGCGGGCACCCCGCTGGACGAGTTCTTCGCGGCGGCGCGGATGAACCCGAGCGCCTCGCTCATCACCGGCGTCATCTGCGGGGTGCGCGTCGAAGACATCGAGGAGCCGCTCATGCAGCAGATCCGCTATCTCGACAAGCTCGTCGACGAGCTCGCACGCGGCAAGGCGATGGAGAAGATCCTGCGGCAGCCGGTCGCGTGATGACCGCCCGCGCGCTGACGAGAGATGAAGCGCGCCGCATCATCGTGCGCGCGCAGCTCCTCGATGCCGATCGCCCAGGAGACGTCGTCGAGGTCGCGGAACAGCTCGGCTACATCAAGATCGACCCGACAGCGGTGATCACGCCGTGCGAGCACACCGTCCTGTGGTCGCGCATCGGGTGGTCCTACGAGGCCGGGCAGCTGCAGAAGGCGGTCGAGATCGACCGGCTGCTGTTCGAGTTCGACGGCGCGTTCCGCCCCATCAGCCTGCTGCCGCTCATGCTGCCCGCCATGCGCACATGGCCGCGACGCGAGAGCAGCCGGCAGTGGCTCGAGGCGAACGCGACCTTCCGAGCCGACGTCCTGGCTCGCCTGCGCGCCGAAGGCCCGCTGTTCACGAGCGACATCCCCGACACCGCGGAGGTGGATCGCGCTCCCGACGGCTGGTACGGCCGAAACCAGGTGCCGCATATGCTCGACTTCCTCACCCGGCAGGGCGAGGTGGCCATCGTCGGACGCGAGGGCCGGCACCGCCGCTGGGATCTCGCCGAGCGTGTCTACCCGGCGCACATGCCGGAGTACGACGCGAACGAGGCGGCCGAGATGCTCGCCGAGCGTCGCCTGCAGGCGGCCGGGCTCGCCAAGCAGAAGTCGCCATGGTCCCTCACCGACATGGCCGGCGAACCTGTGACCGTCGAGGGGAGCAAGTGGCGGTTCCGCGTGGACCCGGCAGCGCTCGCCGCCCTCGATGCCGCCGACGCCGACGACGGCGGCCGCGTCGCGTTCCTCAATCCGTACGACAGCATGCTGTTCGACCGTCCGCGCCTGAGCGAGGTGTTCGAGTTCGACTACGTACTGGAGCAGTTCAAGCCCGCCGCGCAGCGCCGGTACGGATACTTCGCGCATCCGATCCTGATGGGCGATCGATTCGTCGGGATGCTGGACGCTGAGGTCGACAGGAAGAACGGCGTGCTGCAGGTCAACGCCATCCACGAGTTCCTGCCGTTCGAGGCCGAGGAGCACGAGATGGTGCGGGCGGAACTCGACGAGCTGGGGGAGTGGGTGGGGCTGCCGGTCACCGGCGTGCCCGAGCGCTGAGCGCGTCCTGCAAGCGCCGGGTACGCCGGACCCCGCGACCGTCATGGCGGCGGAGCCTGCCCAGCCAGCGCTGCGGCGAGCTCTGCGCGTGAGCCGATACCGAGCTTGGCGTAGACCTTGCGGAGGTGGTATTCGATGGTCTTGGGACTGAGGAACAGCGCGGCCGCCGCCTCACGCGTCGTCCGTCCGTCGGCGAGGAGAAGGCACACCTGCAGCTCCTGGGGCGTGAGCTCGCGCGTCGCATCCTCACCGGGGGCGCGCACATGGACGCCGGTCGCGGTCAGCTCGACCGCGGCGTGATCGCGCCATAGCACCGCGCCGAGTTCCGCGAACGTGTCGAACGCCTCGCGCAGCCGTGGGCGCGCGTCCACCCGACGCCCGGCCCGCCGCAGCCGCGACCCGTAGGCGAGACGCGTGCGTGCGTCCTCGAACCGGTCGAGCGTCTGGGCGTGCCACTCGAGTGCGGACTCGAACCATGGCTCGAAGTCCTCGCCGGCGGCGAGCCCTCGCGCACGGCCGGCTCTCGCGCAGGCCCATGGCTGCCCCTTCGCCGCTGCCTGCGCGTGGAACCTCGCCGCGACGGCCAGGGCGCTGTCGCGGCGGCCGATACGCAGCAGGGCATCGGTGAGCTCCGGCGCGGGAGAGAGGTCGGCGTCGTCGAGATCCAGCTCGCCGAGCAGCGCCATGAGTCGCTCGAACCGCTCCGTCGCTCCGGCCGCGTTCCCGAGCGAGAGCTCCAGGTCGCCGAGCGCGTGCGCGACCCACACCTCGCCGACGTGGATGTCACGCGCAGCGCATAGGGCGATCGCCTCCTCGCCGTGCGCATGGCACGCGTCGGCCCGCCCGGCCCGGGCGTCCAGGCGAGCGAGACCTGCCAGCGACATCGCGCGCTCGGTGTCCTGCCCGGTCTCCGACGCCAGGCGGATCGACTCCGCGTAGTCCGCTTCCGCTCTCGCCCAGGCCGCGCCGGTCGTGGCCTCGTCGACCGCCACGTGGAAGAGCACGACGGGAAGCACGCCGACGTCGGCGGACCCCCGCACCTCGTCGACGAGCGCGCGCAGCCGTGCGCCGCTGGAGGCGTCGCGCAGGTACAGCGGAGCGAGCATCAGCCAGGCGAGCCGCCGCGGATCGCGTTGCAGCTCCGCGTCGGACTCGAGCAGCGGCACCGCCGCGCGGATGTCGTCCGCGCCGCCGCGTCCGGCGAGCGTCCGGGCCATGCCCGACGCCATCAGCCCCAGCGCTCGGGACGTCGGGGTCGTCGCTGCCGGCAGCAGATCGGCGATGCGGTCGGCGAGTGCCGATGCGGTGCGGGCGTCGCCCAGGTAGAACGTCGCGTGCACCGCGTCGGCCAGCGAGACGAGCGTCTCGTCGGGCGAGCGCCGACGGTCGGCGGCCGCCATCAGCAGCTCCAGTGCCGTACGCAGTGATCCCGTTCGCGCCGCGATGGCGGCACGCAGCCCGAGGTCATCCTCTCGCGGCGTCGCCGGGCCGTCCCGCATCCGTTCGTCCAGCAGACCGATCGCCCGCCCGCCGTCGCCCGCCGACCAGGCCGTGTCGGCCGCGCGGAGCAGCAGGGCCGCGCGCTCGTCGTCGCTCGGCGAGAGCTGCGCCGCGCGCTCGAACGCGCGCGAGGCGACGCCGTGGGCGCCGCGGGACACCGCGTTGCCGCCCGCCGCCGCCAGCAGCCCGGCGACCTCGGCGTCGGGGTGCCACGTCGCCTCCGCCAGATGCCACGCCCGGCGGTCGGCATCGGCCTCCGGGATGGCCGCAGCCGCGGCGCGGTGCGCGGCGTGGCGATCCTCTGCGGACGCCTCGGAGTACACGGCGGCGCGCAGCAGAGGATGCCGGAACTCGACGCGTCCCCCCTGCAGCGCGATGAATCCGCGATCCTCCGACTCCCCGAGCAGGGACGCGTCGACGCCGAGGCGGGCGCACGCGGCGGTGATGAGCCGGAGCTCGGCGCCGCAGACCGCAGCGACGAGCAGGACCATCCGGGGCGCGGCATCCAGTTCCGTCAGCTGCCGGCCGAACGCACGTGTCACCGCCCGAGGCACCCGCAGGGGGAGGCCCGCGTCGACGCTGTCGACGACGTCGGTGTCGGCGCTATGGAGCTCGAGCAGGGCGAGCGGGTTTCCCGCCGTCGCGCGGTGCAGCCGTCCGAGCTGCTCCTCGGTGATGCGGGGGCCGTCCGCGGCCCGCAGCAGCTCCTGCGCAGCCGCGAGGTCGAGGCCTCCGACGCGCAGCGAGGGGAGCCCCGAGACGACGTCGTCGCCCTCGGGGGAGCGCACGCCCAAGAGCACCACGACCGGATCGGCAGCGAGCCGGCGCGCGGCGAACACGAGAGCATTCGCCGAAGCTGCGTCGACGAGATGCAGGTCGTCGACGACGGCGGCGACGGGACCGTCCTCGGCATAGCGGCACAGCAGGCTCAGCACCGCGGCGCCGACGGCGAAGCGGTCGCTCGCGTCCCGCCGACCAGGACCGGCCGCACCCTCCGCATCGTCGTCGCCGTGCGGCAGCGCGAGCGCGCCCGCGAGTGCAGCGGCCTGCCGCGGCGGGATGCCGTCCAGCGAGCCCAGCGTCGGACGCAGCAGCTGCAGCAGTGCCGCGTAGGGGACCTCGCGCTCGGATTCGTGGCCGGTCGCGCGCAGCACGCGCGTTTCGGTCAGTCGCGAGACGGCGTCGTCGAGGAGGGCGGTCTTGCCGACGCCCGCCTCGCCGCAGATCGCGAGCACGCCGCTCGTCCCCAGGCGCGCGGCTGCCACGAGCCTGTCCAGCGCCTGCTGCTCGGCCTGCCGACCCACCAGCATGCCCCGATCCTACGAGGCCGCCGGACGACTAGGGGGGTCCCCGGATGCGGTCGCCGCGCGCTGGTTCATACCGTCGAGGCATCCGCTGGTATCCCATCTCGAACCGAAGGAGCAGGACCATGTCCACCCTCACCGAACCGGCCGCGATCGACACCGACAAGCTCATGAGCTTCGTCTTCCGTGCCGTCGACGAGGTCGGCGCGACACTCAACGCCGCGCTCGTCGTCATGGGCGACAAGCTCGGGTACTACCGCGACCTCGCCGCCCACGGGCCGACGACCCCGGCGCAGCTCGCCGAGCGCACCGAGACCGCCGAGCCGTACGCGCGGGAGTGGCTCAACGCGCAGGCCGCGGGCGGGTACGTCACCTACGACCCGCAGAGCAAGCGGTACACCCTGCCGCCCGAGCACGCGCTCGCGATGACCGATCCCGACAGTGCGGCATTCCTGCCGGGGTTCTTCCAGATCGCGCTGGGCACCGTGCACGACACCACGCACATCGTCGACGCGGCCCGCAGCGGCGCCGGCTACGGCTGGCATCAGCACGACACCGACGTGCACATCGGCTGCGAGCGATTCTTCCGGCCGAGCTATCACGCCAACCTCGTCGACGCCTGGATCCCCGCGCTCGACGGGGTTCGCGAGAAGCTCGAGACCGGCGCGCTCGTCGCCGACGTCGGCTGCGGTCACGGCGCCTCGACCATCCTGCTCGCGCAGGCGTTCCCGAACTCGACGTTCGTCGGTTCGGACTATCACGCCGAGTCGATCGAGACGGCGCGGGAACGAGCGGCCGCTGCGGGCGTGACGAACGTGCGATTCGAGGTCGCGTCGGCCCAGGAGTTCGGCGGAACCGGATACGACCTGGTCGCGATGTTCGACTGCCTCCACGACATGGGCGATCCGGTGGGTGCAGCCCGGCACGTGCGCGAGGCGATCGCCGACGACGGCACGTGGATGATCGTCGAGCCGATGGCCGGCGACCACGTCGAGGACAACCTCAACCCGGTCGGCCGCGCCTACTACGGGTTTTCGACGCTGCTGTGCACGCCGTCGTCACTGTCGCAGGACGTAGGGCTCGCGCTCGGAACGCAGGCCGGACCGGCGCGCATCCGCGACGTCGCGTCTGCGGGCGGATTCACCCGATTCCGCAGCGTCGCCGAGACGCCGTTCAACCGCGTCATCGAAGCACGGCCCTGACGACCGGGCACGGGCAGGAGCAGACTGGGGCCATGGCCATGCCGGGTCGCAGCCACACGTGGGTCCGGGCGCAGCGCCGTCCGCGGCGGGCGCTGTTCCTGTCCTCCCCGATCGGGCTCGGTCATGCCCGGCGTGATGTGGCGATCGCGCAGGAGTTGCGGCGCCTGCACCCCGACCTGCAGATCGACTGGCTGGCGCAGCATCCCGTCACACGCGTCCTGGCCAAGGCCGGAGAGCCGGTCCACCCGGCATCCGCCTTCCTGGCCAACGAGTCGGCCCACATCGAGGACGAGTCCGCAGACCACGATCTGCACGCGTTCCAGGCCATCCGGCGCATGGACGAGATCCTGGTGAACAACTTCATGGTCTTCAACGACGTGGTCGACGAGACCTACTACGACCTCGTCATCGGCGACGAGGCCTGGGACGTCGACTACTTCCTTCACGAGAACCCCGAGCTCAAGCGATTCGCGTTCGCGTGGCTGACCGACTTCGTGGGTTGGCTGCCGATGCCGGAGGGCGGGGACGCCGAGGCCGCCCTCACTGCGGACTACAACGCCGAGATGCTCGAGCAGCGCGCGCGCTACCGCCGGCTGCGGGATCGGTCGATCTTCGTGGGCAACCCCGACGACGTCGTCGACGAGCCGTTCGGCGCCGGGCTTCCCCGCATCCGCGAGTGGACCGAAGCGCAGTTCGACTTCGCCGGCTACGTGACGGGGTTCGAGCCGCCGTCCGCCGAGGAGCGTGTCGGCGCCCGGCGACGGCTCGGCGTCGGCGCCGACGAGCTCTTGTGCGTCGTCACGGTGGGCGGTTCCGGCGTGGGGCGCGCGTTGCTCCATCGCGTGATGGATTCGATCCCCGCGGCGCGCCGCCTCCGCCCTGAACTGCGGTTCCTCGTGGTGACCGGGCCGCGGATCGATCCCGCCGAGCTGCCACGCCGCCGGGGCGCGTCCGTGCGCGGCTTCGTTCCCGACCTCTACCTCGCGCTCGCCGCGTGCGACGTCGCCGTCGTGCAGGGCGGTCTGACGACCTGCATGGAGCTCACCGCCGCCCGGCGGCCGTTCCTCTACGTCCCGCTCGAGAACCACTTCGAGCAGAACTTCCACGTGCGCCGCCGACTCGACAACTACGGCGCCGGCCGGTGCGTGCGCTACGCCGAGGCGAGCGACCCTGAGACGCTCGCCGCCGCCCTCGTGGCGGAACTCGGCCGCGAGGTGGCGTACCGGCCCGTCGAGACCGACGGCGCCGCACGCGCCGCGGCGATGCTGGCGGAGCTGCTCTGATGCGTGCCCTCCAGCCCACGGCCACCGGATCCGTCGACAACGACGGCCTGGCGGTGCACTACGAGGTCTACGGCGACGGGTCGCCGACGGTGTACCTGCTGATGCCCGACGTCATCGTGCACAGCCGCGCGTGGAAGGCGCAGATCCCATTCCTGGCCCGCCACTTCCGCGTCGTGGTCAGCGACCCGCCGGGCAACGGCCGCAGCGGCACCCCCGTCGTGGCGCGGCAGATGGACGACACGGTGCAGCTCGCCGGCCAGTGGGTGGTGCTCGACGCCGTCGGCGCGGAGCGGGCGGTCCTCGTCGGGCTCTGCAGCGGCGCAGGTCATGCGCTGATCATGGCGGGGGAGCGCCCCGAGCGGGTGCTCGGGGCGTGCACCATCAATCCCGGTGTGCGGCTGACCGAGCCGCTGCCGCACCGGATCGAGTTCGACTTCGACGAGCCGCGTGAGTCGTACGAGGGGTGGCAGAAGCAGAACCGCCACTACTGGAAGCAGGACTGGCGCGGCTGGTCCGAGTTCTTCTTCCGCGAGATGTTCCCCGAGCCGCACTCCAGCAAGCAGGTCGAGGACTGCGTGGAGTGGTCGATGGGCGCCGGCGCCGACATGCTGCTGCTCGAGTACGCGTCGGTATACCGGGCGCAGGACATCCCGACCTCCCGCGCGATCTGCGAAGCGGTGCGCTGCCCGGTCCTGGTGATCACGGGTTCGCTCGACATGTGCCAGAACCCCCGGCGCGGCCCGCTCGTCGCCGAGCTCACCGGCGGCGACCTCGTCGTCATCGAGGGAGGCGGTCACCTCCCGCAGGCGCGCGATCCGGTGAAGGTCAACCTGCTGCTGCGCGACTTCGTGCGCAGGGTGGGCGGCGTCCCGGCGAAGTCGTAGGGTCGGGATATGGACAGGGCTGTTCCGAATCTCCCCTCCCGCGACTTCGATGCCACCGTCACGTTCTACGGCGGCTTCGGGTTCGAGGTGACCTATCGCGACGGCGGCTGGATGATCCTCGGCCGCAGCGGCATCGTGCTCGAGTTCTTCCTCGCGCCCGAGCACGACCCGTACGAGAGCTGGTTCATGACGAGCATCCGCGTGTCGGATCTCGACCGCCTCTACGCCGACGTCCGCGCGAGCGGCGTGCCCGAGAAGACCGTCGGCATCCCGCGGCTGATCCCGGTGTCGCTCCAGGAGTGGGGCCAGCGCGCCGGCTACCTGATCGATCCCGATGGCACGCAGCTCCACCTCATCGAGGACGACGGATCGCGCTAGGCGTGCGTGCCCACCCAGCCGAGCGCCGGGGCGACCTGCGTCGCGAACGTCTCCACGACCCGCAGGTTGAACTCGACGCCCAGCTGGCTCGGGATCGTGAGCATCAGGGTGTCCGCGGCCTGGACCGCGGCGTCGTCCTTCAGCTGCTCGATGAGCACGTCGGGCTCGGCCGCGTACGTCTTGCCGAACGTCGAGCGGATGCCGTCGATCACGCCGATCTGGTCGCCGTCCTGGCGCCCGCCGAAGTAGAGGTGGTCCTCAGCCGTGACGAGGGGGAAGATCGAGCGGCTCACCGACACCCGGGGCTCGCCGGCATGACCGGCCTCGCGCCAGGCTGCCCGGAACGCGTCGATCTGCTCGGCCTGCAGGATGTCGAAGGGGCGCCCGTCGGCCGACGTCAGCAGCGTCGACGACATGAGGTTCACGCCGACCCGACCCGCCCATTCGGCCGAGTCGCGGTTGCCCGCTCCCCACCACACCCGCGAGCGAAGCCCGGGGGAGTGCGGCTCGATGCGCTGCAGCCCCGTCGCTCCGGTGCCGAACGGCGACGAGGCATCCCGCTCCGCCAATCCCTCACCCTCGATGGCGCGCAGGAACAGGTCGAAGTGCTCACGCGCGAGGTCCGCACCGCGAGGGTCGTCGGACCCGGTGTAGCCGAACGCCTCGTAGCCGCGTACGACCGTCTCGGGTGAGCCTCTGCTCACGCCGAGGGCGAGACGGCCGCCGGAGATCAGATCGACGGATGCCGCTTCCTCAGCCAGATACAGCGGGTTCTCGTAACGCATATCGATGACCCCGGTGCCGACCTCGATGCGCTCGGTGCGGGCGGCGATGGCCGCGAGCAGCGGCATCGGCGACGACTGCTGGCGCGCGAAGTGGTGCACGCGGAAGTACGCGCCGTCGACGCCGAGATCGTCCATCCCCTGCGCCAGATCGATCGCCTGCAGCATCGAGTCGGCCGCGGTGAGCTGACGGCCGCCGCCGAGGGGGCCGTAGTGACCGAAGGAGAGGGTTCCGAAGCGCTTCATGCTTGCGTGCAACCGTACGCCCGCGACATCCATTCCGGTGAATGAACAGGCTTCGGAACCGACCTCTGGTGGTGCCGATGCGTTCCGTCTCCACCGGCCGCGGGCGCCGCGACGTGCCTACGATGGCAGGAGGGGATGCGATGGGAGGCGAAGCGATGGTGCAGGTCCGTGTGGCGGGTGTCGCCCTCGACGCCACGGGGCAGCATGTGGTGCTGCTCAAGCCCATCGACGAGATCCCCGGCGACGGCCAGGTGCTCCCGATCTGGATCGGGCAGCTCGAGGCGACCTCGATCCTCGTCGCGATCGAGCAGGCGCCCGTGCCGCGCCCGCTCGCGCACGACCTCATGCGCTCGCTGATCGAGACGCTCGGTGCGGAGGTCACACGCGTCGAGGTGACGCGCATCGACGACGGCACCTTCTACGCCGAGGTCACGCTGTCGACGGCGCTGGGCGACCGCGTGGTCGACGCCCGGCCCTCCGACGCCGTGGCGCTGGCCACCCGTGTCGGGGCGGGGATCTGGGTGGCCGACCAGGTGATGGAAGAGGCGGGCGTGCCCGACGTGCTCACCGAGACCGACGCCGCCGAGAGCCTGGACGAGTTCAAGCGCTTCCTCGACGACGTCGAGCCCGAGGACTTCGAAGGCTGACTCTCGCGACGGTCGCTCCGCGGCAGCCTGTCAAGCCCCTCCGTGCGCCCTGCCCCCTCGCCTAGATTCGGCGGCGGGGAGAGGAGTTTCACATGACCACTGCACGAGAGATCATGACGCCGGACCCGCGGTGCATCGGCGAGTCCGAGAGCCTGCAGGAGGCCGCACGGCTGATGGCCGAGTTGGACGTCGGAGCGCTGCCGATCTGCGGCGCGGACGGCAAGCTCCGGGGGATGCTCACCGACCGGGACATCGTCGTCAAGTGCGTCGCGCGCGGCGGCCGGCCCGCGATCGAGACCGCGGGCCTGCTCGCCGAGCGCACTCTGGTGCTGGCGAACGCCGACGACGACATCCGCGAGGTCCTGACGTCGATGGAGCGGCACCAGGTGCGTCGGGTGCCCGTGCTCGACGGCCACGAGCTCGTCGGCATCATCAGTCAGGCCGACATCGCCCTGACGCTGTCGGCGACGCAGACCGGCGAGGCCGTGGAGGCCATCTCCGAGTGACGGGGCCCTCAGCCCTTCAGCCCGCCGGCGCTGATCCCCCGGATGGTCTGCTTCTGGGCGACCAAGAAGATGAGGATCATCGGGATCGTCTCCCCTGCGCGCATCCATTCATCGCCCGCGCGAAGCACATGCCTCCTCATCGCACAACCCCCTCTGACGTGCGAACGAGGTTGCTTTCAATGGAGAACCTCCACCGGCCCCGCGGTGGAGGTCGAAGGGAAGGGAGACCCCATGTCACAGGGTTATGCAGCCGGAGGTGCCGACCCCTACGTCGCCGATTCCGGTCAGGAGTCGAGCACGGTGGACACCGCGAAGCACGAGGCCGGTGAGGTGAAGGATGCCGCGACCGGCGCTGTGAAGGACGTCGCCGCCACCGCGAAGCAGGAAGCCGGCGGGGTGGCCCGCGAGACGAAGCATCAGGCGCGCGCTCTCCTCGACCAGGGCCGCCAGGAGCTCCGCGACCAGGCGTCCAAGCAGCAGCAGCGACTGGCGTCCGGCCTCACCTCGGTCGGGGACCAGCTCGGATCGATGGCGGCGGGATCGCAGACCTCGGGCGTCGCGGCCGACTTGGTGCAGCAGGCGTCGGATCGCGTCGGCGCCGTGGGGTCGTGGTTCGCCGAGCGCGACCCGGCGATGGTCCTCAGCGAGGTGAAGGCGTTCGCACGCCGTCGCCCCGGCGTGTTCATCACGGCGGGTGTGGTCGCCGGAGTCGTCGTCGGACGACTGGCGCGCGCGCTCGCCTCGAACTCAGGCCAGGGATCGGGCAACGGCAGCGACTCCGGCGCGACGGGAACCGCACGACCGGCACTGCCGGCGTCCACCGGCTACGACACCGCAACAGGTCTGGGCGTATCGGGTGGAAACGGTGCGACCGGTGCGACGGGCATGACCGGCGCGACCAATGCGGGTACGGCCTCAGCCGGTGACGGTATGAACGACACCCCGATGGGCGATGCCTCGATGGACGCCACGGGAGCGGACGCGCCGATCTACTCGCAGTCGGCCGCGCGCTTCGACGGCAATGGAATGGAGGGCACCGATGAGCGATCAGACTCCCTCTGAGCAGCGCGCCGCGACGGCGTCGCTCGGCGAGCTGCTCGGCGAGGTGACGCGAGACCTGTCGACGCTGATGCGCCAGGAGATCGCGCTGGCCAAGGCGGAGCTGAAGGAGTCGGCGACAGCGACAGCGAAAGGCGCGGGCCTGCTCGGCGGGGCGGGATATGCCGCGGCGATGGCCGTGCTGTTCCTGTCGATCGCCGCGTGGGCGGGCCTCGCGAACCTCATCGGCGGCGGCTGGTCCGGGCTGGTCGTCGCGGTGGTGTGGGCCATCATCGCGGCCGTGCTCTACTCCGTAGGCCGTAAGCAGATGAAGCAGGTGAAGGGCGCCCCGCAGACGGTCGAGACGCTCGAGGAGATTCCGCAGGCATTCAAGAGAAACGAGGAGAACCGATGACTGATTCACCCGACGTGATCCGCGCCGACATCGAGCGGACGCGAGAAGAGCTGGGCGCCGACGTCGATGCGCTCGCCGACAAGGTGACGCCGTCCAAGATCGTGGGCCGCCAGACCGACAAGGTGCGCGGCGCCTTCGGCTCACTGCGTGACCGCGTCATGGGAGTCGCGGACGACGCCGGATCGTCGGCGTCCGACATGGCTCACGGTGCGGCGGGTGTCGCTCGCGACGTGAAGGCGAAAGCCGAGGGCAACCCGCTGGCAGTCGGACTCATCGCCTTCGGCGTCGGGCTGGTCGCAGCATCCCTCATCCCTGCGTCCGACCGTGAGAAGCAGCTCGCCGAATCCGTGAAGGAGCAGGCACAGCCGCTCGTCGACCAGGTGAGCTCGGTCGCCAAAGAGGTCGCCTCCGACCTGAAGGAGCCGGCCCGACAGGCCGCCACCGCCGTCAAGGACAGCGCCCAGGGCGCATTCGACACGGTCAAGGGCGAGGCGACGGATCAAGCCGGCACGGTCGCCGACCGTGCGAAGGACGCGCGAGACACCGTCTCCGGCGTCTGACGCGAGTCGATCGGGTGCGGGGCGGACGCCGAGTCCGCTCCGCACCCTCACCGCGAACGGAGGAATGACCGATGTCCCGCAACGTGAGAGAGCTGCGCTGCTCCCCGGAGGATGTGTTCCGGGTGCTGGGCGACGGCTGGCTGTATCCGTCGTGGGTGGTGGGGGCGTCGCGCATGCGTGATGTCGACGACGCCTGGCCTGCTGCAGGTGCGGAGCTGCACCACTCGTTCGGCACGTGGCCGCTGCTGATCGACGACAGGACGGTGGTAGAGGCGTGCGACCCGCCGCACACGCTCGCGCTTCGTGCGCGAGGCTGGCCCATCGGCGAGGCGCGCGTCACGATCGACGTCAAGCCTCGAGGCGACCGGAGCGTCGTGCGCATCCAGGAGGAGGCCGTCGCTGGCCCTGGCCGATTCGTGCCGGACGCGATCATGGACGTGCTGCTGCACTGGCGCAACACCGAGACGCTCCACCGGCTGGCGTACCTCGCCGAGGGCATCGCTGCCCGCACGCCGGGTGACACCACCGCGGAGCAGGAGATCGGCGCCGACGCCGCTTCGTCATGAGCGCAGCGGCCGTCGGCAGTACCGAGTGCGACGCCGTGGTGGTGGGCGCCGGCCCGAACGGTCTCGCCGCCGCCGTCACGCTCGCCCGTGCCGGCCTCAGTGTGCGCGTCTACGAACGCGCGGACAAGGCGGGCGGCGGCGCGTCGACGCGCGAGCTGACGCTCCCCGGACACCGACATGACGTGTGCTCGGCCGTGCACCCGATGGCCTTCGAGTCGCGCTTCTTCCGCGAGTTCGGCCTGCGGTCGCGCGTGCGCTTCGTCACTCCCGACCTGTCCTTCGCACATCCGCTCGACGGCGGCAGGGCGGCACTCGCCCACCGCGACCTGAGCCGCACGCGCGACGGCCTGGGCCGGGACGGACGAGTGTACGAGCGGCTGATGCGTCCGCTGGCCGAGAGGGCGACGAGCATCGCCGAGTTCACCGGGTCGTCTCTGCTCGCCGTTCCGGCGGACATCCCGACCGCTGCCGCCTTCGGCGTGCGCGCGCTGGAGCAGGGCTCGCCCGCATGGAGCGCCAGATTCCGGGAGGACGCGGCGCCGGCGATGCTCACCGGTGTCGCAGCGCACACGATCCTGCCGCAGCCGAGCATCGCCGCGGCGGGGGCGGGCCTCGCACTCACCGCGTACGCCCACGCCCGCGGCTGGCCGATCCCCGTCGGCGGCAGCCAGGCGATCGTCGACGCCATGGTGGACGATCTGCGCGCCCACGGCGGGGAGGTGGTGCTGGACCACGAGGTGCGGTCGCTGCGCGAACTGCCCCGCGCCCAGGCCACGCTGCTCGACGTCACGCCCCGCGCGTTCCTCCGCATGGCGGCAGAGGCGATGCCCGTCGGCTACCGCCACGCCCTCGAGGCGTTCCGCTACGGCGGCGGCGTTGCGAAGATCGACTTCGCCCTGAGCGGCCCGGTGCCCTGGTCCCACGCCGAGGTGCGCCATGCCGGAACCGTGCACGTCGGAGGAACCCGGGCCGAGGTGGCGGCGGCCGAGAACGCGGTCAACGCGGGGAGGCTGCCCGAGCGGCCGTATGTGCTCGTCTCGCAGCCGTCGGTGTTCGACGGGACGCGTGCACCGGCCGGCCATCACACGCTGTGGACCTACACCCACGTACCGGCGGGAAGCGTGGCTGATCGCCGCGAGGCGGTCATCGCGCAGATCGAGCGGTTCGCACCCGGATTCCGCGACCTCATCCTCGCGACCAGTTCCAGAACCGCCCTGGACGTGGAGCGCCACAACCCGAACTACCCGGGCGGCGACATCGCCGCGGGTGCGCCGACGCTCTGGCAGATCATCCGCCGGCCCGTGCTCACGCCCGACCCGTGGCGCACGCCGATTCCCGGGGTCTACCTCGCCGGTGCGTCGGCGGTGCCCGGCCCCGGCGTGCACGGCCTCGCAGGATGGTTCGCCGCCCGCAGTGCACTGCGCCATGAATTCGGCACTCGGACGCTGCCGGATCTCAGTCCGCCGAAGGGGATGACGTGACCGCTGAAGGACGGGTGGTCGTGATCACCGGGGCGTCGAGCGGGATCGGCCGCGCGACTGCCGGCGCCTACGCCAGGCGCGGCGCCCGGCTCGTGATCGCGTCGCGGAGCGCGGCCGCTCTGGAGACCGTGGCCGAGGAGTGCCGCGCGCACGGCGCCGAAGTGCTGGTCGTCCCGACGGACGTGACGGAAGAGGGCGAGGTTCGGGCGCTGGCTGCCGCGGCCGCAGGGGATTACGGCCGCATCGACGTCTGGGTCGGCAACGCGGGGCTGTTCAGCTACGGCGGATTCGAGGAGACGCCGGCGCGGCTGTTCCGCGAGGTCGTCGCCGCGGTCGCGCGGGCCATCGTGCGCGCACCGGCACGACGGCGCTTCGCGACGTCGGTCGGACTGCTGCAGCGCGTCGTCGTGCCCTTGCACCGCGCGTCGCCGTGGGCATACGACTTGCTGACCCGCTTCGTGAAGAAGAGGATCGAACTGCGGGGCGACGCGCCGCTGAGTGATGGCACGGTGTTCGACGCACCGCCTGGGGCTTCGCCGGTCACGGGGGGCTGGCGGTCTCGCGGTGCGCGGCTGCTGGTGTGGGGCGCGGGGGTGCTGCTCCTCACGGGCACCGTGCGAGGGCGGGGGAGTCTCAGGGGCTGACGGTGGTGGCGGTCGCCGTGTCGGACACCACAGCTCGCACGCTCTCGAGGAATGCTGCGATGATGCGCGCATCGTGATCGGTGAGGCGCGAAGCGAGTTCGCGCAATCGTGTCGTCAGCGGATCGAGGTGGTCCGGGTCGGCGCTGCGATCGAATGGCCGCACCAGCTTCTTCCGGCGGTCGCGAGGATGGGGCTCGACGTGGACCATCCCGCGCGCGACAAGCCGGTCGATGAGCGCCGTGCCCGCAGCCGGCGAGAGGTGCACTGCGTGGGCCACCATCGTCGGGGTGACCTCGTCGGCGTCGACGCGCCCGAGAAGAAACCGCATCGCGGCGCGATCCGTCTCGGCGAGGCCGGACTCGTGCTGACGGCGCCGCGCCAGACGCGCTTCGGCGAGGCGGAGCTGCTCCAGGACGCCGGCGACATCGGGCGCATCGGCGGCCACCATGTCGGCAGTTGCCCCGGTGGTCTGCGTCATGACGTCCCCAATCGATCGTGTCCTGGAGAGTATGCCCTATTGTCAGCGAATAATTCAGTGAGAGAGATATCTCACTATCTAAATATTTGGTCTCGAAGTATTATGAGTTCACCAGAACGGATGGTCGAACCATGGCGAAACTCTTCTACGGCGCCCAGCAGGAGCCGATCGAGATCCCGGATCTCCTGCTCGCCCACGTCAAAGTGGTCATCGCCACG
The DNA here is from genome assembly GCF_022538185.1 of Microbacterium sp. CFH 31415. GTDB lineage: Bacteria > Actinomycetota > Actinomycetes > Actinomycetales > Microbacteriaceae > Microbacterium. The sequence continues at coordinate 112,132 of NZ_JAKYXC010000003.1, forward strand.
AAGCTGCGGCGCAACGAGTGCTTCATGATGTCGTGGGCGCACGCCGACGGCTCCGGTCGCTCGTCGATCTGGGTGCAGCCCTCGATTCCGATGCGCTTCGTGTTCGAGTCGGCCGAAGCCCCTCAGCTCGATCGGGCGCTGCTCGCGTCGCTCGCGGTGGCCGCCAGTTCGAACAGCGGCCTCGTCCTGCGCCTCGACGACCTCGGGCTGACGGAGTCTTTCGCCTCCGCGCCCGCCCCGTCGCCTGACCGCGAGCGCGTGCTGACCGCGGCCTGACACCCCGCCGGCGGGTCAGAGCCTCCCGAAGGTCGCGTCTGCGGGGGCGAACTGCGAAGAGTTCATGTCTGCGCCAGCGCCCGCGGGATGTCAACCCCCGCGCGGTGACGTCCCTCCCCTGCCCAGAATCGAAGGGGTGCCCCACCTCGGGGATCTGCGAGCGACGCCCGCGGCGACGGGCCGGGAGGACGGGACGATGAAGGCGCTGACGTGGCAGGGACGACGCGAGGTCACCGTGGAGGATGTGCCCGATCCTCGGATCGAACAGCCCACCGATGCGATCGTCCGGATCACCTCGACGGCCATCTGCGGCTCCGACCTCCACCTCTACGAGCTCTTCGGGCCGTTCATCGACAAGGGGGACGTGCTCGGCCATGAGCCGATGGGGATCGTTGTCGAGGTGGGCGACGACGTCTCGCAGCTCGCCGTCGGCGACCGCGTCGTCATCCCCTTCAACATCGCGTGCGGGCAGTGCTTCATGTGCGTGCGCGGACTGCAGTCGCAGTGCGAGACCACACAGGTGCGGGAGTACGACAGCGGCGCCGCTCTGTTCGGCTACACCAAGCTCTACGGCCAGGTTCCCGGCGGTCAGGCCGAATACCTGCGTGTCCCGCTCGCCGACCACAACCACATCCGCGTCGGCGATGACCTTCCCGACGATCGCTACCTCTTCCTCAGCGACATCCTTCCCACGGCGTGGCAGGGGCTCCAGTACGCCCATGTCCCCGACGGCGGGACGGTGGCGGTCATGGGGCTGGGGCCGGTGGGCCAGTTCGTCGCCCGTGCCGGCGTGCACCTCGGCTACCGGGTGCTCGCGGTCGATCCGGTGCCCGAGCGTCGGGCGATGGCCGAGCGCCACGGTGCGTCGGCCTTCGACCTGACCGACGACATCGTCGCCGAGCTGCGTGATCTCACCGAGGGGCGGGGCGCCGACGCCGTCGTCGATGCGGTCGGTCTCGAGGCCCACGGCGATCCGATGATCGCGTTCGCCCAGCGCGCGGCGGGCATGCTGCCGGATCCACTCGCCCGGAAGGTGATGGACACCGCGGGCATGGACCGGCTCGCCGCCGTCTACGCCTCGATCGACCTCGTGCGCCGCGGCGGCACGGTGTCGATCAGCGGCGTCTATGCCGGTGACGCCGACATCCTGCCGATGAAGACCATGTTCGACAAGCAGATCTCGCTGCGCATGGGGCAGTGCAACGTGAAGCGGTGGGTGGATGCGCTCCTCCCGCTCGTCGAGGACCCGGGCGATCCGCTCGGGGTCATGGATCTGACGACGCATCGCGTGCCGCTGAGCGATGCGCCCCTGATGTACAAGACGTTCCAGAAGAAGGAGGACGGATGCATCAAGGTCGTGCTCCAGCCGTGAGCGGGCACGCGGCATCCGATTCCCCCTCATGGCACGCATCGGCACCTCGGGATGGAGCTACGACCACTGGAAGGACGTGCTCTATCCTCCGCGGCTGCCCGCCGGCGCACGGCTCGAGACGTACTTCCGGGAGTTCGACACCGTCGAGCTGAACGCCTCGTTCTATCGCTGGCCGCCGCCGGCGCGGTTCGCGTCGTGGCGTGAGCGGCTGCCGCACGGCTTCGAGATGGCGGTCAAGGCGCCGCGCGGACTGACCCACGCACGACGGCTGCTGCATCCGGAAGCGTGGATCGAGCGCATCGAGGCGGGCCTGCACGAATTGGGTGTTCGACGCGGTCCGCTTCTCATCCAGCTGCACCCGTCGCACCAGCGCGACGACGCCCGGCTCGACTGGCTCCTGCGGCACCTGCCCGCGTGGGTTCGGCCGGTGGTCGAGTTCCGCCACGACTCGTGGGCGACGGAGGAGGTATTCCGGCTGCTCGAGCACCGGGGCGCGGGCTACTGCGTCATGAGCGGTGCGCGGCTGCCGTGCATGCTTCGGGCCACGGCCCCGGTCGTGTACGTGCGGCTGCACGGACCGGATCAGGAGCACCTCTACGGCGGCTCCTACTCCGACGACGACCTGGCGTGGTGGGCGGCGCGCATCCGGGAGTGGGAGGGATCGGGTCACTCGGTCTACGCCTACTTCAACAACGACGGCGAGGGTCACGCGGTGCGCAACGCCCGCACTCTGCGCGGGATGCTCGGCACCTGACGTCGGTGAGGTGGCCTCCCTGCTGCGGTCGCGCGCATCAGGAGCCCTTTGACCTCTCAGGCCTGTCACCTAAACTCCACTGGAGTATTCCCCCCGAAGTACGGCGCAGTCTTCCCCCGGGACGACGCCGTATCCCCGATGCGGGCCCCACCCGCCGTTCATCGGAGTGCCATTGGTCCGAGTTCAGCCGTCTACGCCCTCCGGCACGGTGCCCACACGCGCCGCGGTCCGCGCGGCGCAGCAGAAGAAGCGCTCGCTGATCCTGGCGGGCGTGATCCTGCTCCTGGTCGTCGCCCTTGTCGCCGTGCTCGGCGTCATGTTCGTACGAGGATTCCCCGGCCCGTCCGCGCAGCAGCCCGCGCCCGAGGGCACGTGCCTCCCCGCGTCGCTGCGCATCACCGCCGACCCGGCCGTCGCCCAGGCGCTCGAGTCGATCGTCGCCGATCTCACCGGGCCGCGCACCGACTGCCCCCAGGTGTCGATCCGGGCCGAGGACAGCGCGGTCACCGCCGCAGCGATCACTGAGGGCACGGTGCCCGACTTCGACGTGTGGGTGCCCGACTCCGCGATGTGGCCCGCGCGGGCGACCGGCATGGCAGAGCTGCGGGAAGTGGATGCCGCGGACCTCGTCGTCACCGGCACGGTGGCCAGCACGCCGGTGGTCTTCGCGACGACGGAGGACACCGCGGCCGCGCTAGAGTCCGAGGGAGCCGGATTCGCGAGCCTCGCCGGCGGAACGGTGTCGGCGGTCGTGCCGGACCCCGCGGCGGTGGCCGGCAGTTCGGCGGCACTGCTCGCGCTGCAGACCGCGGTCGGCGGCGATGCGCGAGTCTTCACGGCGCTGGCGCTCGGCCTCGAGCGGGGTGTCGTCGCGACGGCCGCGGACGCGCTCGCCGCGGCATCCGCCGCTACCACTCCGACCATCGCGGTGACGACCGAGCAGGCCCTCCTCGCATACGGAACCGCCGCTGACGCTCCGCTCGTGCCGGTCTTCCCCACCGATGTGAAGCCCGCCGTGAGCATGCCGCTCGTGACGCTCGGCGACGCCACGGTCGACACGCTCGAGGCCGTCGACGTGCTGTCCGAGGCGGTGGCCGGCGCATCCGAGCGGCTCGCCGAGTACGGACTGCGGGATGCCGCCGGCCACGCGGCCGGTGCCACGGGCGGCGACGCCGCCGTGGTGGCGGCCGACCCCGCCGACGGCGCCAACCAGGCGGAGGCGCTGCGCACCTGGCAGATGCTCACCGCGCCGTCGCGCATGATCGCGCTCAACGACGTCTCGGGATCCATGAACCAGCCCGCGACCGCCGACATGCGCCGCATCGACCTGTTCGAGCAGGCCGCGGTCCGTGCCATCAACTCGCTCTCGGACGACTCCTCGATCGCGAACTGGGTCTTCTCCAGCCGTCGCATCGGCGGCCAGGACTGGCAGGAGATCGTGCCGTTCGGCGAGCTGGGCGACCCCGCGCACAAGCAGCGCATGATCGACTCGGCGAACGGTCTCGACAGCCTCGTCGGCGGGGGCACCGGCCTCTACGACAGTGTTCTGGCCGCCGTGACCTATCTGCGCGAGACGTACGTCGCGGGGCAGGTCAACCTCGTGCTGCTCAACACCGACGGCTTCAACGAGGACGATGAGGGTCTCGACCTGCCTGGTCTGCTCGTCGAGCTGGAGAAGCTGCGGGATCCGGCGAAGCCGGTCGCGGTGATCGCGATCGGCTACGGTCCCGACACCGACCAGGCCGCGCTGGAGCAGATCGCCGCAGCCACGGACGGCGCGGCGTATCAGGCGCTCAAACCGACGGACATCGGCACGGTGCTGATCGACGCGGTCACGCAGCGCGGCTGCCGCCCGAACTGCGGGTAGTGAACGAGCGGATGCCGCGACGGGATGGCATGCGGAGGGTTGCGTGCGCATGCACGGCTCATCGCCTGACAGCGAGGAGACCGCCCACGCCACAGAGCGCGGCCATCGCGAAGGCGAGCGCTTGGTACGAACCCATCGCGCCCGCGATCGCCGAGGCCGCTCCCGGCGCCAACGCGGTGAGCGCGATGACGGGCAGGGCGAGCGCGCCGTTGAGGCGTCCGTACTGCGCGTGGCCCCACCGGTCAGAGATCGCGGAGGCCTGCACCAGAGTGTGGACTCCTCGCAGTGCACCCGTGATCACCGCAGCGAGGAAGATCCCCACGGTGCCCTGTGCGGCACCGAAGCCGGCCAGCGCAACCGCCCCCGCGAGCCCGACGGCGACCGTTGCCACCCACGGCGCCGCGGCATGCGGGAGTGCGAGGTAAACGAGGCGGCCGAGCACCGAGCCGGCCCCGATGACGCCGAGGACCCACGCCGCCGCCTGGAGGTCGAGGCCCTTCTCCAAATACGCAGGCACAGCGGAGAGCGTGACCGCGTATAAGGCGAACGACATCGTCGCGAAGGAGAGGCCGAGCAGCCAGAACCTCGCCGACGACAGGACGCCGGTCGAATCCTCGGCCGACCGCGTCTCCACGATCGGCTCCCATCCGTCCTCGATGGCGATCGTGTAGATCGGCACCACGACCAGGGTGATGAGCCCGGCGAGAATCGCGAAGGTGATCCGCCATCCGAACACGTCCACGAGTGCTGCGGTCAGTGGTGCGAAGATCGTGGACGCGAGGCCGCCGGCCAGAGTCACGATCGTCAGCGGTCCGTGCCGAGCGCCGCGGTAGCGGTGCGTGATGACGGTGAAGACGGCCTGGTAGAGCACGGCCGACTGAGCGGCTCCCACGAGAAGCCATGCGGCGGCGAAGACCAGGACATCCTGCGCGGCGGCCGCGCACAAGAGGGCGCCCCCGGAGGCGACGGCTCCGACGACCATCACGACCCGGGGCCGGGCATCGAGCCAGCGTCCGACGACAACGCCGCACGCAGCGGAGACCATCAGCCCACCCGTCACAGCGAGGAAGATGCTCTGCTCATCCCAGCCGGTCTCCGTGGCGATCGCAGGCGCCGCCACCAGGACGGCGTAGTAGAGGGCGCCCCATGCGACGACCTGGGCCACGGCCAGCAGGGCGAGCGCGACCCGCGGTCGCGACCCGGCGAGCATCAGGCCTCGACGGTGACGCGCTTGCCCTCGATCCGGAACAGCGCGCGGACTGCGATCCAGCCCAGGGCCGCCCCGACGATCTGAGCGGCGATGAACGGGAGCGCTGACGCGGGGGAGATGCCGGCGAAGGTGTCGGTGAACATCCGGCCGACGGTGATCGCCGGGTTCGCGAAGCTCGACGATGACGTGAAGAAGTACGCCGCGCCGATGTAAGCGCCTACAGCGGGAGCGGCCAGGTGCGAGCGTCCGGTGCGCACCAGGGCGAAGATGACCACGACGAGCCCGGCGGTCGCCACCACCTCGCCGAGAAGCAGGGGCCATCCGGCTCGCTCGGTGGTGCTCCACGCGACGGCGGGCTCGTCGAACATCAGGTTGGCGAGGATGGCGCCGGCGATGCATCCGATCACTTGAGCAGGGATGTAGACGGCGGCGATCGACCACTTCTCGCGGTGGAGGGTGATGTCGGCGAGGGTGACGACCGGGTTGAAATGAGCGCCCGAGACCGTCGCGAACACGAGGATGAGGACCGTGAGGCCCAAGGCGGTCGCGAACGCGTTCTCGAACAGTTGCAGGCCGGTGTCGCCGGGGGAGAGCCGCTGTGCGGCGATTCCCGAACCGACCACCACGGTCGTCAGGCCCGCGCTTCCGAGGAACTCGCCCGCCACGGCGCGTGCGCTGCTCACGAGGTGACGAAGAGCTGTGCCACGCGGTCGAGCGCTCCCGGCACGAGTGCGTAGTACGCCCACGTGCCTCGCTTGGTCCGCGAGAGGAACCCGGCCTCGCTGAGCACCTTCAGGTGGTGGGATACCGTCGGCTGGCTGAGACCGACGGGCTCGATCAGGTCGCAGACGCATGCCTCGGCGTCTTCCGATGCAGCGACGATCGAGAGCAGCCGCAAGCGCGTCGGATCGGCGAGGGCCTTCATGGTGTGCGCCAGCTGCTCTGCATCCTCCGGCGAGAGCGTGTCGCGGACGAGCGGCGCACAACAGGTGGCGGTCACATCGGTCACCTCGAGCGTGATCATGCATCGACAATACTCGATATTGACACTCGTCGATAGATGGGTGCAGACTGCGATATCGAAAGTCATCGATATTACGGAGGCACACCGTGACCCTGCTCGATCTCACCCCCCGCGTCGCCACGAACGATCGCCTCTCGACGCTTCCCGTCGTCGTGGTCGGAGCCGGTCCGATCGGCCTCGCCGCTGCAGCGCATCTCATCGATCGCGGCATCGACGTCGTGGTCCTCGAATCCGGTGAGAGTGTCGGCGCCAGCATCCGCTCGTGGGGCCACACGCGGCTGTTCTCGCCGTGGAAGCATCTGGTCGACCCCGTAGCCCGCCGCATGCTCGAAGCATCCGGGTGGGAGCTTCGCGACCCCGAGCGAGCGCCGACGGGTGCCGAACTGGTCGAGCACTACCTGGAGCCGCTGGCCGCCCTCGCCCCGATGGCATCAGTGATCCGGACCGGCACCCGGGTCGTCGCCGTGACTCGCGAGGGGATGGACCGAACGCGTTCCCGGGCACGCGCGGCCACACCGTTCGTCGTCCGCGTCACGACCGACAACGGCCTCGAGGAACTCTCGGCACGGGCGGTGATCGATGCATCCGGTACCTACTCGACGCCCAACCCACTGTCCTCGAACGGGCTCGGGCTCCTCGGCTCCGAGGAGATCGCGGATGCCGTCACGCCGGCTCTTCCAGACGTGCTCGGTCGCGACCGTGCGCAGTTCGCCGGGCGGCACACCACGGTGGTCGGTGCGGGCCACTCAGCGGCGAACACGCTGCTGGGCCTTGCCGAGCTCGCGCGCCAGGAACCGGGCACCTCCGTGACCTGGTTGATCCGCAATGCCCAGGCCGTGCGGGTGTCCTCCGCTCCCGACGACGAACTCGCCGACCGCGCCAAGCTCGGCAGCCGCGTCGACCAAGCCGTCGCCGCGGGAACGGTCACGGTGGTCGACGGGTTCGAGATCCTTCGTGCACGGCGCATCGACGGTCATGTCGAGCTGGTCGGTCACCGCCGTGGCGAGGTCGTCACGCACGAGACCGATCTCGTGGTCAACGCCACCGGATTCCGCCCTGACCTCGAAATGCTGCGCGAGATCCGCCTGGAGCTGGACGACATCGTCGAAGCGCCCAAGCGGCTCGCACCTCTGATCGACCCGAACGTCCACTCCTGCGGCACCGTCGAGCCGCACGGCTTCCGCGAGCTCACGCACCCTGAGAACGGGTTCTTCATCGTCGGCATGAAGTCCTACGGCCGCGCCCCCACCTTCCTCCTCGCGACCGGGTACGAGCAGATTCGCTCGGTGGCCGCGTGGCTGGACGGCGACCTCGCCTCTGCCTCGCAGGTCGAGCTGGTGCTGCCGGCGACCGGCGTGTGCTCCACCGACCTGGCGGACGCAGCAGGAGGCTGCTGCTCGTGACACGGATCCGGCCGATGGTTCCCGAGGACTGGACCGACGTCGAGCGGATCTACGCGCAAGGCATCGAAGACGGCGAAGCCACGTTCGAGACGACGACCCCCACCTGGGAGGCCTTCCACGCCGGCAAGCTCCCCTACGCGCGCCTGGTGGCTGTGGGCGACGCCGGCCAGGTGCTCGGGTGGGCGGCAGCATCGGCCGTCTCAGGTCGGCCCGCGTACTCCGGGGTCGTCGAGCACTCGGTCTACATCGACCGCGATGCGCGTGGTGGCGGCATCGGGCGCGCTCTCCTCGACGCGTTCATCCAGGCGGCGGAGGATGCCGGCGTCTGGACGATCCAGTCCAGCGTCTTCCCCGAGAATTCCGCCAGCCTGCGCGTCCACGAGAGGGCGGGATTCCGAGTAGTGGGCCGTCGCGAACGGATCGCGCGATCCGGCCTCGGGCCGCACGCGGGCCGGTGGCGCGACACGGTGGTGATCGAACGACGCAGCGATCGCAACGGGACCGATTGAATCAGCCGGTCGATAGACTCCGATCTATGAGTTCGGACGGGTCACGGGGGATGGCTGCACTGGCCGATCCGACCCGGGCGAAGATCCTCCGGCTCATCCGCGATTCCCCCGATGGCCGTCAGCTCGTCGGGCGCCTGGCCGAGGCCCTCGCCCTCCGGCAGCCCACCGTCAGTCATCACATGAAGGCTCTGCTCGCCGAAGGTGTCGTCGTCCGCGAACCCGACGGGCGACGGGTCTGGTACTCGATCGCGCCCGATCAAGCCGCGCGCGTCGACGCACTCCTCGGCGGCGGGCCCCCGGTGCGCCCACCCGACCTCGAGCGCATCGTCGCCGACCTCTCGACGCGCTACCGCGGGACCTTCAGCCCTGAGACGGTCCGCGCACAGGTCTCCGAGAGCTACGAATTGCTCGCCGGGGTCACTGCTCCGCCTCTCGTGGCCTCGCGGACCGCGGGATTCGCCGCCACCCGGCTCGACGCGTTGAGCCGAGTCGCGGGTGATCGCACCGACCGACCGGAGGTGCTCTTCGTCTGTGTGCAGAACGCCGGGCGCTCGCAACTGGCGGCGGGGATCCTCCGGCAGCTGGCCGGGGACCGGGTGGCAGTCCGAACGGCAGGCTCCGCCCCCGGGCCGGAGGTGCGGTCGTCGATCGTCCACGCTCTCGATGAGATCGGCATCTCGCTCGGCGGCGAGTTCCCGAAACCGCTCACGGACGAGATGGTGCGCGCCGCGGACGTGGTCGTCACCATGGGCTGCGGCGATGCGTGCCCGATCTATCCGGGGCGCCGTTACCTGGATTGGGATCTGGAAGACCCCGTCGGAAAGCCGGCCGCGGTCGTGCGCGCCATCCGGGACGACATCGAGCGGCGCGTGCGCTCCCTCCTGATCGAGCTGCTCCCGACCTGACCGTTCATCGGCTGTTCATTGTCGACCAATAGATGAACATCTATGCTTTCCGTGAGAGAAAGCGAGACCTCGATGGCCGAGAAGCCCACCGTCCTCTTCGTCTGCGTCCACAACGCCGGTCGCTCCCAGATGGCCGCCGGCTACCTGCGCGCGCTCGGCGGCGACCGCGTCGAGGTGCTCTCTGCAGGCTCGGCGCCGAAGAGCGAAATCAACCCCGTCGCTGTCGCGGCGATGGCCGAGGAGGGCATCGACATCGCAGGGAACTCGCCGAAGGTGCTGACCGTGGAGGCCGTGAAGGAGTCCGACGTCGTCATCACCATGGGCTGCGGCGACGCGTGCCCCATCTTCCCGGGCAAGCGCTACGAGGACTGGGAGCTCGACGACCCTGCGGGGCAGGGAATCGACGCGGTGCGTCCCATCCGCGACGACATCCGGCGCCGGATCGAGACGCTGCTCGACGAGATCCTCCCGGATGGGCGGGCGGCGTGAGCATCCCGCCGGTCCAGGCTGCTCTGCTTTCGCCTGACTCAGTTCTCCGTCGCGCCGCGGAGCGCCTGGCACAGCGGTTCGCGGGCATGGTCGGGGAGGAGACCGTGGAACGCGTCGTCTTCGAGTCCTACGTCGCGCTCGGCCGGACTGCCAAGGTTCAGATGCACCTTCCCGCTCTCACCGAGCGCTTCGCCGAGGATCGTCTCACCGCGCTCGCGCAGACCAAGGGGCTCGTCGTCAAAGCGGTGCCCGAGGTGCTGTACATCTGCGTGCACAACTCCGGCCGCTCGCAGATGGCGGCCGCCCTCACCCGGCATCTCTCCGATGGCCGGGTGCACGTCCGCTCGGCGGGGTCGAAGCCGACCGGCGAGGGCATCCTCCCGTCGGTGATCACCGTCCTGGAGGAGATCGGCATCCACGTCGACCAGGAGTTCCCCAAGCCTCTCACCGACGAGGTCGTGCGCGCGGCCGACGCCGTCGTGACGATGGGCTGCGGCGACGCGTGCCCGCTGTACCCCGGCAAGCGCTACCTGGACTGGGAGCTCGCCGATCCGGCGACGCTCGACCTCGACGGAGTGCGGCAGGTGCGAGACAGCATCCGCGGCCGAGTCATCGACCTCTTGTCTGAACTCGCGCCGCCGTTCTCGATCTCCCCCAGGGGTGGGTCCACCCGGGAGCGGGGGACCTTCGGCCCGTAGCGTGGGGCGGGTTCCGCAGAAGATGGTTCGTGAGATGAGATTCCTCGACAACGTTCCACGGTTCCTGTTCTTCACCGGCAAGGGCGGCGTCGGCAAGACATCGGTCGCATGTGCCACAGCGGTCCGTCTCGCGGCCCTCGAGCGGCCCGTGTTGCTCGTGAGCACCGACCCGGCATCCAACTTGGGCCAGGTGTTCGGCCTCACGATCGGCAACCACGTGACGGCGATCCCTGCTGTGCCGGGATTGGCCGCGTTGGAGATCGACCCCGAGCAGGCGGTCGAGGCGTACCGGGAGCGCATCATAGGACCTGCGCGCGGCTTGGTGCCCGATGAGGAGCTCGCGAGCATCACCGAAGGGCTCTCGGGCTCGTGCACGACCGAGATCGCCTGCTTCGACGAGTTCACCCAGCTCCTCACGGACGACACCGCGTACGGGCAGTACGACCATGTCCTCTTCGACACCGCACCTACCGGCCACACCATTCGACTGCTGCAGCTGCCAGGGTCCTGGACCGAGTTCCTCTCCACCGGCGGCGAAGCGTCGTGTCTCGGCCCGCTGGCCGGACTCGACAAGCACCGTGCGACATACGCCGCCGCGGTGGAAGCCCTCACCGACCCCGCCCGAACCAGGCTCATTCTGGTCGCACGCCCGCAGCCATCGGCGCTGAAGGAGATCCAGCGGACGTTCTCCGAACTGGCGGCGATCGGCATGAGCAACGGATTCGTCGTGATCAACGGCGTTCTTCCCGAGAGTGCTGGTGAGGAGCCCATCGCGAGCGCGTTGCGCGCGAGGGAGGCATCCGCGATGTCGGACATGCCCACGGCGATTGCGAACCTGCCGCGCGACGTGCTGGACCTCAAGGCCGAGAATGTTGTCGGCCTCGACGCCCTTCTCGCGTTCTTCGTGTCGAGTTCTGCTGACATGACGGATCCCGGATCAACGGATCTCGCGGATGCGGGCGATGCACCCCTGGTGACGCTGATCGATGAGATCGAGCGAGACGGCCACGGACTCGTGATGTGCATGGGCAAGGGTGGCGTCGGCAAGACGACGATCGCGGCTGCCGTCGCACTCGCCCTGGCTGAGCGCGGCCATGAGGTGCTCCTCACGACGACCGATCCAGCCGCCCACCTCACAGACACGCTCGGTGCAGAAGTCGACGGGCTCACCGTGACGCGGATAGACCCCGACACTGCGCTCGAGCAGTACAGAGCTCGCGTCATGGCGACCAAGGGAAGGGACCTGGACGAGGCGGGCCGCGCGGCACTTGCCGAAGATCTGATGTCGCCGTGCACGGCGGAGGTCGCCGTCTTCCAGCAGTTCTCGCGGGCCGTGCACGACTCCCGCCGCACTTTCGTCGTCATGGACACAGCCCCCACCGGTCACACGCTGCTGCTGCTGGATGCCGCCGGCTCCTACCACCGTGAGATCGCACGACAGATGGGCGCCGCGAACCTGGCGTACTCCACGCCGTTGATGCGTCTGCAAGATCCCGCTCAGACGAAGGTCATTCTGGTCACCCTCGCTGAGACGACCCCGGTCCTCGAGTCGGCGAGTCTGCAAGACGACCTGCAGAGAGCCGGCATCCACCCCTGGGCGTGGGTGGTGAACAACTCGATCGCCGCCGCCCAGCCGGAATCGGCGTTTCTGCGCGTGCGCGCGCGCAACGAGGTGGCACAGATTGCCCGCGTTCGGGAGCTGGCGGACCGCGTGGCTATCGTCCCGCTGCTGGCGGAGGAGCCGATCGGAGTAGCCCGACTTTCTGCATTGACTGGTGGCATCGCCCAGTTCACGTGAGTCCTGACGCCGAATCAGCAGCACAGACGGCCGCCAGCACGGGCTGAGCGAGCGATCCCTTGAACACATCGGGATCGGGGTGGCGGAGGATAGGGGATTCGAACCCCTGAGAGCTTTCACTCAACACGCTTTCCAAGCGTGCGCCATAGGCCACTAGGCGAATCCTCCACGGCCCCGGAGGGCCACAGGCCATCCTACCTGGTCGCGGGAGCGCCTCCTGCGTACACGCTCCCGGGCCGCACGATGAGCGATCGCGGGGCGATGACGGCAAGGATGCGGCGCGCCGGAGGGGCCGCCGCCAGCAGCTGCGCGCGCACGGCGGTCGCAGCATCCATCGCCGCATCTCCCATCCAGTAGTCCCGCCCACCGGCGGGCGCATACGAGGCCCGCTCGATCGCGACCACCAGCGTGTACATCTCGTCGGCGGAGGCGCCGTGCTGGTCGATGAGCCGCTGCGCGAACGCGCGCGGGGTCTCGCTCGCCGGCACGGTGATGCCGGCGTCGATCGCGGCATCCTGCACGATCATCCACGCCGCTGCGGCGTCGCCGCCCCGCGCCGCGAGCGTGAGCTGCCGGCGCCGCAGCTCGCGTGCCAGGAACGGCAGGGAGAGGACGAACAGGATCAGCAGAACGACGCCGAGCATCGGCAGCGGGTTCGCGGTGCCGAGCGGGGTGCCGGGCAGGGCGTCGTCGCGCGGGTCGAGCGGGCCGTTGGGTCCCTGCTCGGAGCTGGGCGTGGGTGAGGGCGTCGCGCCGGGGGTGGGGGAGTTCGGATCGTCGGTCTCGCCCGGCAGCGACGCGGCGGGGGAGAAGGATGTCGGCACGCCGAGCCCTGCGGTCGGCTCGAACGGGATCCACCCGGCGTTGTCGAAGTATACCTCCGGCCACGCGTGCAGCAGCGAGCTCGAGACCGAGTAGACGACCTGGTCGCCGACGGAATCCGTGGTCGCGACGCCGGGCAGGTACCCGATCACGATGCGCGTCGGCATGTGGAGGGTGCGGGCCATGAGTGCGAACGCCGACGCGAAGTGGATGCAGTAGCCCTGTCGCCGCTCGAGGAACTCGGCGACCGCTTCGGCGCCGCTGCCGTCGAAGCCCTCTTCGACCGGGGCTTCGAGCGAGTAGCGGAACTCGCCGCCGCGGAACCAGCGCTGCATCGCGATGAGGCGGTCGTAGTCGTTCGTGGCGCCCGCGGTCACCTCAGCGGCCAGCTCCGTGACGATCGCGGGTGTCTCGGGCGGGACCTGGGTGGTTTCGTCGCGAAGCTCGGGTCCGCCCGCGTTGTACGACCGGATCTGCTCGAGCGTCGGACGCGCCTGGTTCGAGACGACCGTGTACGCCTGGCCCTGCGTCGTGCCCGACTGCGAGATGACGGTGCGGTTGTAGGGAACGGCCGCCCAGCGTCCGTCGAGGCCGGTGACGTCGACCGCCGGGTACGGGACAGGCAGCCACACCGAGGCGAGGCTCATCACCTCGACGTCGGTCGTGTACTCCGCCAGCCGCACGTCTTCGGCGACGCTCACCGAGCCCAGGCCGAACTCGCTGTCGAGTGGCACGGTGCGCACCCGGTCCGGCTCCCACACGCCGCCCTCGAACCGCGACAGCGTCGTCGCCCGAAGATACGGCGGCGACGGGGCGTTCGAGCGCACCCGCAGCACCTCGATCTGCTCCGGCCGGCGGAGGTCGTCACCGAGCTGCAGCGTCGCGTCGATCCCGGGGCCCCCGCCGAGGCCGGTCCCGGCGCGCATAAGGGGCTGGGGCAGGAGCGGCGTCGCGACGAGGGTGACCACAACCGCGATCGCACCGATCCCGAGCGCTGTCGCGGGCACGCCGGCGGTGCGTTCGGCGTCGCGTTCGAGCGGGCGCTCGCGCGATCGGGTCTCGGCCCGGATGAGGAAGAGGATCGCGACGGCCAGGAACACGAAGGCGACCACATCGACTTCGCGCGGCACCGCGATCGCCGGGATGAGCGATACCGCGACGATCCCGATCGACGCCAGCAGCGGCATCCGCGCGGTGAGCACGACGTGATCGACGATGATCGTGAGCAGTCCCATCGAGCCGACGATGAGGAACGCGAGCGGGACGGTGCCTTCGAGCGGCGCGGCGCCGAGGATGATCTCGTCCATCGCGTCGTCGAACAGGGGCGGCACCGCGCGGATCGTCTCGGGGGTCGGGATGACCCACAGCAGGGCTGTGTCGCGAAGGAAGACCGCGGTCATCACGGCTACCCAGACGCCCGCCTCGATGAGGCTCACGGCGACGGCCGGCAGGCGGAGACGCCGCGCGCCGTAGCCGGCGGCGAGCACGAGGGTCGCGATGGCGACCGAGCCGAGCAGCCAGCCGCCCGGCTTGACGACGCCGATGACCGGCATGAGCGCGGCCAGCAGCGCCACCAGCAGAGAGAGGGTGAGCAGCCACTCGCCGCCGCGCCGCGTGCGCGGGGAGTCGTCAGAGGACGGCATGGCTCACTCCTCGGCCGACCGCATTGCCCCACGCCGCCGCGAGATCGCCGTCCGGGTCGATCGCCGCGACCCTCCAGCCGTGGTCGGCCGCTCGGTCGAGCGCGTCGCCGAGCGGTCCGACCGCGAGCACCATCGGCAGCGTGCTGTGGTGCGCGACCGGTGCGATCGCGTCTGCGTCGGACGGATCGAACCGCCCCACGATGAGGATCACCGGCCCGGTCATGACGCCGGCGAACAGCCGGGTGAGCCGGGCGAGGCTGTCGTCCCGGCGCGCCGTGAGGGTCGCGAAGTGGCTGAGGAGCGCCTCGACCTCGACCATGTCGCCGCCGTCGATCCGCTCGGCCAGGACGGTGCCGTCGGAGTCGAGCACCTCGACCGCGTAGCCGTCGTGCACCAGGCGCGCCACCGCTGACACGCACGCCGACACCCCCATCTCGAACCCCGGGTCCGTGCCAGGTGCCTGCATCGCCTCGGCCGCCCAGCGCAGCACGCCCCGGTCGAGGACGACGCTCGCCTCGGGCGTCGACTCCTGCTCCTCCTGCCTCACCATGAGCTCGTCGCGGTGGGCCGTCGCGCGCCAGTGGATGCGGCGCATCGAGTCACCAGGGATGTACGGCCGGGCGACGAGGTTGTCCGCCCCCTGGCCCAGCTGGTTCGTCGTGGTGTGCAGCGTGCCGCCGGTCTCGCCGGCGAAGTCGGTCAGTGGCGGCAGGTCGATCAGCGCGGGGGCGACCGTCACCGCCGTGCGCTCGCCGAACAGGGTGCGGCGCCGCGCGAGTCCGAACGGATCGGTCGAGCGCACCGAGAGCGGTCCGATGGAGTGCACACCGCGCCTCACGCCGGTCACCGTGTAGGAGAGGTCGACCACCCTCTCGCCGCCGCGCAGCCCCGATCCGAGCGCGGGAAACACGCCCTCCGAACGGCCACGGAGTCCCTTCGGGAGCGCGTCGTGCCACGTGCCGGGCGGGGTGGGAACCGCAGTGCGCACGCCCACGCGCACGGCGACGGTCGACGTGCGGCCGACGGTCACGACGTCGGGCGTGAACGACCGCGTCACGACATCGGTGCGCCGGGTGAGATAGAGCGACGCGATGCTCGCGCCGGCCACCGCCAGCAGCAGGATGCCGAAGTACATGAGCTCTGTGATGCCGAACTCGTTCGCCATCACGAAGCACGTGATCGCCAGGATGAGCGCTCCGGTGCCTCGCACCGTCAGCGGCCACAGGCGTCTCATCGCGGACTCACTGACGTGGCGCGATGGGGACGCGCACGTTCGAGGCGATGCGCTCCAGAATCGTCGTGATGGCGTCGGCTGCCCCGCGCGCACGCGCGCCGCCGGCCGAGCGGGTCGGGATGAGACGGTGCGCGAACACCGGCGCGAGCAGGGCCGTGATGTCGTCGGGGATGACGAACCCGCGTCCGTCGAGCGCCGCCCACACCTTGGCCGCCCGCACGAGCTGCAGGGTCGCCCGGGGGCTCGCGCCGAGCCGCAGGTCGGAGTGGGTGCGTGTCGCGTGCGCCAGGGCGACCGCGTAATCCTCGATGGAGGGAGCGACATGCACCGCGCGCGCCCACGAGATGAGCTCCGTCACCTGGTCGGCCGAGACGACCGCCGACAGCTGGTCGAGGGGGTTCAGCGTGTCGCGCTGACGCAGCATGAGCGCCTCGGACCGCTCGTCGGGGTAGCCCATCGAGATGCGCATCATGAAGCGATCGCGCTGGGCCTCGGGAAGGGCATAGGTGCCTTCCATCTCGAGCGGGTTCTGCGTCGCCACGACGAGGAACGGCTCGGGCACGTAGTGCGTGTGACCGTCGACGGTCACCTGGCGCTCCTCCATGGCCTCGAGCAGCGCGGACTGGGTCTTGGGGGACGACCGGTTGATCTCGTCGGCGATGACGATGTTCGCGAAGATCGCTCCCTGCTTGAACTCGAACTCCCGCTCGACGGGATTGAACACGCTCACGCCGGTCACGTCACCGGGCAGCAGATCGGGAGTGAACTGGATGCGGCGCACCGTCGCGTCGACGGAAGCGGCCAGAGCCCGCGCGAGCATGGTCTTGCCGACGCCCGGCACGTCCTCGATGAGGAGGTGCCCCTCGGCCAAGAGGCACACCAGCGCGCTGCGCACCGCTTCCGGCTTGCCGTCGATCACGCTGCCCACGCCGCCGAGGATCGCGTCCGTCGTGCGGGCGAAGTCCTCTGCCGTCAGCGCCCCGCGCGCACGCGCCTGCTCCGTCATCGCGGTATCGACCATCGCAGACTCCTGTCGCGCCCTGGAACGAGCGTGTCGGGTGGTGCGGGCATCCTCGCCCCGCGACCGATCCTAACCGCGGGGAAATGGGAGCGGTATGGCCGCCGCTGGGAGAACGCTGGGCGCGCGGACCGCTCTCTTGCTGTGACGCGGGGCGCCCCGGTGCCATGATGTGGCCATGACCGACCACGACAAGCGCACGCGCGGCGTGCTGATCGCCCTGCTCGGCGGTGTCGCCCTGGTGATCGTGATCGCGCTGATCGCGGTCTTCACTCGCGGCGGAACCGCGACCCTCGATCCGGAGAGCCCCGAGGGCGTCGTGCAGCAGTACAGCCAGGCGGTGATCGAGGGCGACACGCGGGCGGCGATCGAGCTGCTCATCCCCGAGATCGCCGAGGACTGCAGCCGCACCGGCGGGGGTGACGGCGATCACCGCGTCACGCTGACCGAGACGACGGTGGACGGCGACTCCGCGCGCGTCGAGGTGGTCATCGCGACGGTGTACGGGTCGGGGCCGCTCGGCCCTGACGAGTACGAGACCGACGGCGTCTTCCAGCTCGAGCAGGTCGGCGGTCAGTGGCTGATCGCGACCTCCCCGTGGGAGCTCACGGTGTGCGACCAGAGCGGAGCCGGCCTGTGACTGCGCCGGCCGCATCCGGCGCGCCGGCCGCGCCCGGCCGGGCGCAGGGGGTCGTCCGCCGGGTCATCGTCTTCGTCATCCTGTTCGCGCTCGTCACCGTCGCCGCGATCGGGCTGAGCGGCCTGCTCGAGCGCGCGATCGGCGGCACGATCACCCTGGCGGGAGGCACCGCTGCCCTCGCTCAGTCGCTGGCCTTCACCTTCATCGGCGCCCCGCTCGCCGGCCTGCTGTGGTGGTGGGAACGGCGCCGGCTGCTCGATTCGGATGACCGGGCGTCGCTCGCATGGTCGCTCTACCTCGCGGCGATGTCGACCACGGCGCTCGTCACCGCGACGGTCGCTCTCAGCTCCGCCGTCGCGGCGGGCATCGATGGGGTGTGGCGCCCGGGGAGCCTCGCGACCGGCGTGGTGTGGACGGGCGTGTGGCTCTGGCACCGATCGCTGCGGCGCAGCGCGCGGCTGTCGCCCGCGCGACTGGCCGACCTCAGCGCGATCCTCGGCTGGGTGTACGGCGTCGGCGTCTTCGCGACCGGCGCGATCGCGGGGCTGGCCGCCCTCGTCGGGGAGGCTCTCGCCGTCGTGGCGGTGCCGCTGGCGAGTGCGCAGCAATGGTGGGTGCCGCTGCTCCAGTCGCTCGTGTGGACCGCGCTCGGCGGGCTGGTGTGGTGGTGGCACTGGCGGCGCGAGGGTGCGCGCACCGCGCCCGGTGCCTTCGCCGGTGTCGCGCTCGTGATCGTGGTGGGTGCGGCCGCTGCGGTGACGCTCTTCGCGATCGGCACGGTGCTCTTCGTGCTGCTGCGCCTGGCGCTCGACACCGTGCCGGCCGCCGAGGCGATCGCGCCACTGGACCGCGCGATCGCCGCCGCCCTCGTCGGCGGCATCGTCTGGGTGATCCACGCGCGGGTCGTCGTCGCCCGCGACGACGCGACGCGACGCGGCGCCCGGCTCGTCGTCTCGGCCGTCGCGCTCATCGGCGCGGCGAGCGGATTCGGGGTCGTGGTCAACGCGCTTCTGGCTGCGCTGACGCCGACGCTGGCGGGCGACAACGCCCGCACACTGCTGCTCGGCGGTCTCAGCGCGCTCGTGATCGGTCTGCCGGTGTGGTGGCTCGCCTGGCGGCCCGGGCGGCCAGTGCCGGTCGAAGATGCCGCGTCGACGGCGCGACGGGTGTACCTGGTCGCGGTGTTCGGGGCGAGCGCGATCACCGCCATCGTGACGTTGCTCATCATCGGCTACCGCATCTTCGAGTTCGTGCTCGACCCGGGCGGCGCCGGGGGGCTCATCGAGCGGATCCGCGGGCCGGTCGGCCTTCTGGCGGCCACCGCGATCGTGTTCGCGTACCACTTCGCCGTCTGGCGACGCGACCGAGCCCTCGCTCAGGAGGCCGCGCCCGAGCGGCCTCACACGGTGGGTCGCATCGTGCTCGTCGCAGCCGCCGCCACCGCCGACATCGCTGAGCGGGTCAAGGCCGCGACTGCGGCATCCGTGGTCCTCTGGCAGGCGACCGACGGAGCCGGGTCGGTAGACGAAGCCTGGGTTGCGCGCCTCCCGGCCGCACTCGAGGGGGTCTCGGCCCCCCGCGCGCTGGTCATCGCCGAGCCTGACGGGGGAGTGCGGGTGATCCCGCTCGCCGGGTGACCGGGTGGTCGAGGTCACGCCCCGCCGCGCGACCGGGTTAGACTGGTGTCAGCTCTCCGCGAGGCGGCATCCAGGCCAACTCCCCCAGGACGGAAACGTAGCAAGGGTAACCAGGCTCTGCCGGGTTCGCGGAGAGTCTTACTTTTCCCGCTCTTCCCCGGGGATCCGCGTGCAGCGGCGCACGCGCCCCGCGTGAGGCCCGTCGCCCATAGGCTGGTCGCGTGGCGCAGAGCATCTTCATCACGTCAGCAGAAGGCCACTCCGGCAAATCGACCGTCGCGTTGGGTGTTCTCGACGCGCTGAGTCACGCGACTCCTCGGGTCGGCGTCTTCCGGGCGATCGCCCGCTCCACCGCCGAGCCCGATTACGTCCTCGAGATGCTGCTCGACCATGACGGCGTCCAGCTGCCGTACGAGGACTGCATCGGAGTCACCTACGACGACGTGCGTCAGAATCCGGATGCCGCGCTC
Source organism: Microbacterium sp. CFH 31415 (assembly GCF_022538185.1). Taxonomy (GTDB): domain Bacteria; phylum Actinomycetota; class Actinomycetes; order Actinomycetales; family Microbacteriaceae; genus Microbacterium. Next base: position 131,901 of record NZ_JAKYXC010000003.1, read on the forward strand.
GCGACGATCGTCGAACGCTACAAGGCGGTCGAAGCGCAGTGCGACGCGGTCGTGATCCTCGGCAGCGACTACACCGACGTGGGCAGCCCGGCCGAGCTCGGCTACAACGCGCGCATCGCCGCGAACCTCGGCGCCCCCGTCCTCCTCGTGCTGGGCGGGCGGTCGGCGCAGACCCAGACGCGTCCCGAGCAGCTCGGCTCGTCGCTGCCGCGCACCGCAGCCGAGATGGGCAAGATCGCCGACCTCGCGCTCGCCGAACTCGCCCACGGCCGCGCGGAGCTCTTCGCCGTCGTGGCCAACCGCGCCGAGCAGTCCGAGGCCGAGGCGACGATCGCGGCCATCCGGCGGTCGGTCGAGACCGCGCTCGGTCCGGGCAAGCGCGTGCCCGTGTGGGCGATCCCCGAGGACCGGTTCCTCGTCGCCCCCTCGATGCGCGGCATCATGCGCTCCGTCGGCGGCGAGCTGCTCGCCGGGGACCCGGAGCGCCTCACGCGCGAGGCGCTCGCCGTCGTGGTCGCGGGCATGTCGATGGTCAACGTCCTGCCGCGACTGCTCGAAGGCGCCGTCCTGGTAATCGCGGCCGACCGCGCCGAGGTGCTGCTCGCCGCGCTCCTCGCGAACGCGTCCGGCACCTTCCCCTCCATCTCGGGCATCGTGCTCAACGGCGGTTTCGACCTGCCCGAGCCGGTCATGCGCCTGCTCGACGGACTCGGATCCAACGTGCCGATCGTGACGACCGAGCTCGGCACCTACGAGACGGCCGCGCGCATCATGAGCACCCGGGGCCGGCTGGCCGCCGACTCGCAACGACGCTACGACACCGCCCTCGCGCTCTTCGAGCAGAGCGTCGACACCGACGAGCTGCTCGAGGCGTTCGGCGTCGCGCGCGCGACCGTCGTCACGCCGCTCATGTTCGAGTTCCAGCTCATCGAGCGCGCCCGCGCCCGGCGCAAGCGCATCGTGCTCCCCGAGGGCGACGACGACCGCGTGCTGCGCGCGGCGGCCACGGTGCTCAAGCGGGGCATCGCCGACCTCACGATCCTGGGCGAGCCCTTCGAGGTGCGCGCCCGTGCGGTCGAGCTCGGCATCGACATCCAGGCGGCGGAGGTGCTGTCGCCGCTCGATGCCGTGCACGTCCAAAAGTTCGCCGCGGAGTACGCCCGGCTGCGCGCCCACAAGGGGGTCACGGTCGCGCAGGCGGCCGACACCGTGACGGATGTCTCGTACTTCGGCACGATGATGGTGCACTTCGGACTGGCCGACGGCATGGTCTCGGGCGCAGCGCACACGACCGCGCACACGATCCGGCCCGCCTTCGAGATCATCAAGACCGCACCGGGTGTCTCGGTGGTCTCGAGCGTGTTCCTGATGGCGCTCGCGGACCGCGTGCTGGTCTACGGCGACTGCGCCGTGATCCCCGATCCGACGTCGGGGCAGCTCGCCGACATCGCGATCTCATCGGCGGCCACTGCTGCGCAGTTCGGGATCGAGCCGCGCATCGCGATGCTGTCGTATTCGACGGGGGAGTCGGGCTCGGGCGCAGAGGTCGAGAAGGTGCGGGATGCCACGGCCATCGTCCGCTCGCGGGCTCCGGAGCTCCTCGTCGAGGGGCCGATCCAGTACGACGCAGCCGCAGACGCCGCCGTCGCGGCGGCCAAGATGCCGGGTTCCGATGTGGCGGGCCGCGCCACGGTGTTCATCTTCCCCGACCTCAATACGGGCAACAACACCTACAAGGCGGTTCAGCGCTCCGCCGGAGCCGTGGCGATCGGGCCGGTGCTGCAGGGCCTGAACAAGCCCATCAACGACCTGTCGCGCGGCGCGCTCGTCGACGACATCGTCAATACGATCGCGATCACCGCGATCCAGGCCCAGGGGGAGTGAGCATGTCTCCGGTGCTGGTCGTCAACTCCGGCTCGTCGTCGTTCAAGTACCAGCTCATCGACATCGACACCGAGACGACGCTCGCGTCTGGCCTCGTCGAGCGGATCGGCGAGCCGACCGGTCGCGCCACCCACACCGTCGTCGCGCCGCCGGCCGACGGGCCGGCGCCGACGATGCTGAACGCCACGCACACGCGCGAGCTGCCGATCCCGGACCACACCGCGGGCTTCCGCGTCATGCTCGACGCGTTCGCCTCCGATGGCCCCTCCCTCGACGAGCACGCGCCGATCGCGGTCGGTCACCGCGTCGTCCACGGGGGTGCGCGATTCTTCGAGCCGACCCTGATCACGCCGCTCGTCGAGATCAACATCGACGAGCTCTCCGTGCTCGCACCGCTCCACAATCCTGCGAACCTCGCCGGCATCACGGCGGCGAAGGCCGCGTTCCCCGATGTCCCGCACGTCGCGGTCTTCGACACCGCCTTCCATCAGACTCTCGAGCCGCACGTCTACACGTATGCGATCGACGCCCTGCTCGCGGCATCCCACCGCATCCGGCGCTACGGGTTCCACGGCACCTCCCACAAGTTCGTGAGCGAGGCGGCCGCGGCGTTCCTCGGCCGCCCGCTCGCCGACCTCCGGCAGATCGTGTTCCACCTGGGCAACGGCGCGTCAGTCACGGCCGTCGACGGCGGACGCTCGGTCGAGACCTCGATGGGCTTCACGCCACTCGAGGGGCTCGTGATGGGCACCCGGTCGGGGGACATCGACCCGGCAGTGCTGTTCCACCTCGCCCGCCGCGACGGGCTGTCGATCGACGACCTCGACGACCTGCTGAACAAGCGCAGCGGCATGCTCGGGCTCGCCGGGTCGTCCGACCTGCGCGACATCCGCGCCGCCGTCGAGCGCGGCGACCCGCAGGCGATCCTCGCGTACGAGGTGTACGTCCATCGGCTGCGCGCGTACGCGGGTGCGTATCTGGCCCAGCTCGGCGGCGTGGACGTCATCTCGTTCACCGCGGGGGTGGGTGAGAACGCCCCGCTCGTGCGGGCGGCGGCGCTCGAGACGCTCGGCTTCGCCGGGATCGAGGTCGACCACGAGCGCAATCAGGCGCCGGGCCGCGGCATCCGGATCATCTCGACGGATGCCTCGGCCGTGACCGTCCTCGTCGTGCCCACCGACGAGGAGCTCGAGATCGCCCGACAGACCGTGAGCGTGGCGCAGGGCTGAGCCGCCCTCGCTACCCTTGACTGGTGTCCACCGAAGCCCTGCCCGACCTGTCCGCCTACGACGCCGTGCTCTTCGATCTGGACGGCGTGCTGACCCCGACCGCCGAAGTCCACATGCACGCATGGCAGACCATGTTCGAGGCGCTGTTCGCCGCCTGGGACATCACGCCCGCGTACACCGAACGCGACTACTTCGATCACCTCGACGGCAAGAAGCGCTACGACGGCGTCGCGAGCCTGCTGCGCTCGCGCGACGTCGAGGTGCCCTGGGGCGACCCGTCCGATCCCGTGACGGCCGACACCGTGTGCGGCATCGGGAATCGCAAGAACGTCGTGTTCGAGACGGTCCTGCGCGATGAGGGCATCGCCCCCTACCCGGGCTCCCTCTCCCTGCTCGACGCGCTCGCCGCGGCCGGCACCCCGGTCGCCGTCGTGTCGAGCTCGAAGAACGCCGAGGAGGTGCTCGCCGTCGCCGGCATCCGCGACCGGTTCGCCGTCGTGATGGACGGCGTCATCGCCGAGCGCGACCACCTCGCCTCCAAGCCCGCTCCCGATGTCTTCGTCGAAGCCGCGCGCATGCTGGACGTCGACCCTGCGCGCAGCGCCGCCGTCGAGGACGCCCTCAGCGGCGTGGCCTCGGCTGCGGCGGGAGGGTTCTCGCTCGTCGTGGGCGTGGACCGTGGTGCAGGAGAGCAAGCCCTGACGGATGCCGGAGCCCACGTCGTCGTCGACGACCTGGCCGAGCTCGTGCCCGCCATCGCCACCCCGACCCGCCCCGAGGAGACCACGCCATGATGGATCGCGACCGGTTCCCCGTCGACCCCTGGCGTCTGGTCGAGACGGAGTGCGACTTCGAGGACAGCGGTGTCACCGAGACCCTGTTCGCAGTCGGCAACGGCTACCTCGGCATGCGCGGCAACCACCCCGAGGGGCGTCAGTCGCACGAGGACGGCACGTTCATCAACGGCTTCCACGAGACGTTCCCCATCCGCCACGCCGAGCAGGCGTACGGATTCGCCGAGGTCGGCCAGACGATCGTCAACGCCCCCGACGCGAAGGTGATGCGGGTCTACGTCGACGACGAGCCGCTGTCGCTCGACGTCGCCGACGTGCGCGAGTATGAGCGCGTGCTCGACATGCGGGACGGCGTGCTGCGCCGTCACGTGCTCTGGACGACGCCGTCCGGAAAGGACGTGCGCATCGAGTACTCCCGGCTGGTGTCGTTCGAGGAGAAGCACCTGTCGGTCATGACGGTGGACGTGACGGTCCTGAATGCCGACGCGCCGGTCACCGTCAGCTGCCAGCTGATCAATCGTCAGGACGGCGAGGACGTCTACGGGGGCACCCCGACCGCGCCCAAGAAGGCGGGCTTCGACCCGCGAAAGGCGGAGCGCATCCAGGAGCGCGTGCTGCAGCCGCAGGAGTACTGGCAGGACGGCCTGCGGTCGGCGCTGTCCTACCGCGTGACCGAATCCGGCATGACGCTCGCCGTCGTCGCAGACCACATCGTCGAGACCGACAACCCGTACTCGGCACGCACGCTCATCGAGCCCGACATCGCGAAGAACGTGTTCCGCGTGCAGGCGAAGGCCGGCGTCCCGATCCGCGTGACCAAGCTCGTGAGCTACCACACGTCGCGCGGCGTCCCGGCGCGCGAACTCGTCGACCGCTGCCGTCGCACTCTCGACCGCGCGCTCACGCTCGGCGTGGACACGGTGGCGACCCGGCAGCGCGAGTGGCTCGACGGGTTCTGGGAGCGCTCCGACGTGAAGATCGGCGGGCACGACGACCTCCAGCAGGCGACGCGCTGGTGCCTGTTCCAGCTGGCTCAGGCGTCCGCCCGGGCGGACGGCCAGGGCGTGCCCGCGAAGGGCATGACCGGGTCGGGGTACAGCGGCCACTACTTCTGGGACACCGAGATCTACGTGCTGCCGTTCCTGGCGTACACGACGCCGCTGTGGGCGCGCAACGCGCTGCGGATGCGGTATCTGATGCTGCCGGCCGCCCGCAAGCGGGCGTTCCAGCTCAACGAGCACGGCGCGCTGTTCCCCTGGCGCACCATCAACGGCGAAGAGGCGTCCGCGTACTACGCCGCGGGCACGGCGCAGTACCACATCAACGCCGACGTCTCGTATGCGCTGGCCAAGTACATCCGCGCCACCGGCGACACCGAGTTCCTCTACCGTGAGGGCGTCGACATCGCCGTCGAGACGGCGCGACTGTGGGCGACGCTCGGGTTCTGGCGCACCGTCGAAGGTGCGGGCGAGGAGACCTTCCACATCCACGGTGTGACGGGTCCCGACGAGTACACGACGGTCGTCAACGACAACCTGTTCACGAACGTCATGGCCCGCTTCAACCTGCGCTTCGCCGCGCGCACCGTGCGTGAGATGGCCGAGGTCGACGGCGAGGTGTACCGGCGGATGGCCGACCGACTGGGCCTCGACCCCGCCGAGCCCGAGGGGTGGGAGCGTGCCGCCGAGGCGATGCACATCCCGTTCAGCCCGGATCTCGGTATCCACCCCCAGGACCATGTCTTCCTGGAGCGCGAGATCTGGGACCTCGAGAACACGCCGCCCGACAAGCGGCCGCTGCTGCTGCACTTCCACCCGCTGGTCATCTACCGGTACCAGGTGCTCAAGCAGGCCGACGTCGTGCTGGCGCTGTTCCTGCAGGGCAACCACTTCTCCGACGAGGACAAGCTCGCCGACTTCGAGTACTACGACCCGCTGACGACGGGCGACTCGACCCTGTCGGCGGTGGTGCAGGCGATCCTGGCCGCAGAGGTCGGCTACCAGGACCTCGCGCTCGAGTACTTCCGGCAGTCGATCTTCGTCGACCTCGCCGACCTGCATCACAACGCGGCGGACGGCGTGCACGTGGCGTCGGCCGGCGGCGTGTGGACGGCGCTGGTGTCGGGCTTCGGCGGCATGCGCGACCACTTCGGCGAGCTCTCGTTCGATCCCCGCCTGCCCGCCGACTGGCCCGAGCTGTCGTTCGTGCTGCACTGGCACGGCACCCGGCTGCAGATCACCGTCACGCGCGACGAGCTGCGCGTCGCGGCATCCGAGGGCGATCCCGTCGGATTCAGCGTGCGGGGGACGGGATACGTCGTCGGAGCCGGCGAAGAAGTTTCCGTGCGGCTCGAGGGGCAGGGCCCGGTGATCCCCGGCAGACCCACCCTGGGCGAGCTGACCGAGGTGCAGCGCGAGGACGGCTCGTACCTGTCGGCGTCGGTGCCGACGGTGACGGCGTCGATCCCGATCGTCATCGGCGCGGCCGACATCGAGGAGGGCGCCGACGCGTGAGGACGCCTGCTTCGATGTCGTCGCCACGCCGTAGGCTGTCCTGGTGACCACCGCCCTCTATCGCCGCTACCGACCCGAGTCGTTCGGCGAGATGATCGGCCAGTCGCAGGTCACCGAGCCGCTCATGACTGCGCTGCGCGGTGACCGCGTCGGGCACGCCTATCTCTTCTCGGGGCCGCGCGGCTGCGGCAAGACCACGTCTGCGCGCATCCTCGCCCGATGCCTCAACTGCGCACAGGGGCCCACCGACACCCCGTGCGGAACCTGCGACAGCTGCGTCGAGCTGGGTCGCGGCGGCGGCGGGTCCCTCGACGTCGTGGAGATCGACGCGGCGAGCCACAACGGCGTCGACGACGCCCGTGACCTCCGCGAGCGGGCCGTCTTCGCTCCGGCGCGCGACCGCTTCAAGATCTTCATCCTCGACGAGGCGCACATGGTGACGCCGCAGGGCTTCAACGCTCTGCTCAAGCTCGTCGAAGAGCCGCCCGACCACGTCAAGTTCATCTTCGCCACGACCGAGCCCGAGAAGGTCATCGGCACGATCCGCTCGCGCACGCACCACTACCCGTTCCGGCTCGTGCCGCCGGGGGCCATGCTGTCGTACGTCGAAGAGCTGTGCGGGCAGGAAGGCGTCAAGGTCGAGCAGGGCGTGCTGCCGCTCGTCGTCCGCGCCGGTGGCGGCTCGCCGCGAGACACGCTGTCGCTGCTCGATCAGCTGATCGCCGGCTCCGAAGAGGGCAAGGTCCGCTACGAGCGTGCCGTGGCCCTCCTCGGCTACACGCATGCCGAGCTGCTCGACGAGGTGGTCGATGCGTTCGCCGCAGGCGACGCGCAGGCCGCGTTCTCGGCCGTCGACAGGGTCGTGCAGACGGGGCAGGATCCGCGCCGCTTCGTCGACGATCTGCTAGAGCGGCTGCGCGACCTCATCGTCGTCGACGCGACCGGCGATGGCGCGGCCGCGGTGCTGCGCGGAATCTCCACCGAAGACCTCGAGCGCATGAAGGGCCAGGCCGCCGCGTTCGGCACTGTGCGTCTCTCGCGCACGGCCGACCTCGTCATCGCCACGCTCGACGACATGACCGGCGCCACCTCGCCGCGGCTGCAGCTCGAACTCATGGTCGCACGAGTGCTGGCCAGGGGAGCTGATGCCGCGGCCCCGCCTGCTGCGGGCGCTGCGCCTGCGGCTGCGCCTGCGGCCGCTGCCGCCCCTGCGGCTGCTGCGCCGGTTGCTGCCGCGCCCGTGGTCGAGCCTGCGCGCCCTCCGGCTGAACCCGCCTCCGCTGGGCCGACGGTGGCCACGACCGCCCGCGGCACCGCCGCGGTGATCGAGCCTGCAGCCGCGCCCACGGCGCCCGCACCCGGGCCGGCTGCGCCACCTGCACCTGCCGCGGTCCCGGCGGCGCCGGCGGGCGCGTCCTCTCCCGAGCCGGTCGCCGCGCCGGCGCCGACCCCGGTGCCCGACGGCCCGGTCACGCTCGAGCGCATGCGCACCGCGTGGGCCGAGATCCTGAGTCGCCTCGAAGGCATCAGCCGCACGTCATGGCTGCTCGCCTCGAACGCCGAGGTCGCCGGTCTCGACGACGATGTGCTCACCCTCGCCTTCGCCAGCCAGTCCGACGTCGCCAAGTTCAAGCAGCGGGCGGCGGGCGGTGGGCCGAGCGAAGACCTGCGCCAGGCGATCCTGGCGGTGCTCGGCATCCGGGTGAAGTATCTGGCCAAGCACGACGGCGGCGGTTCGGCGCCGCGCGGGCAGGGGGCGGCTCCCGCCGCTCCGCCCGCCTCCTCGCGGCCCGCTCCGGTACGTGCCGCGGCCCCGGCGGCCGCCGCTCCGGTCACCGAGTGGGCTGTGGCCCCGATCCCGAGCGACGCCGACGCGCCGCCGCCCGACCCGGGTCCGCCGGCGGCGTTATCCGCAGGGCAGTTCGCGGTCGACGACGAGCCCGAAGACGCCGCCGCACGGTCGCGCATCGCGACGCTGGCTCCGGTCCGCGAGGGCGAGGTGCTCCGCGCCGCCGACGTCGAGCCGTCGATCGAGCCCGACGACGAAGAGGAAGACGTGCCGACGGATGCCGCGGCCGACGTCCCGGTTCCGCCGGTCGTCGCGCCGCCGCTGCCCCCGGTGGTGACGACGCGCAACGACGGCGTCCAGCGCTACGGCGAAGCGGTGGTGCGCCAGATGCTCGGCGCGACGTTCGTGCGCGAAGAGCCCTACGAGCCGCCGACGAGGTTCAGCTAGCCCATGTACGACGGGATCGTCCAAGACCTCATCGATGAATTCGGCCGTCTGCCGGGCATCGGCCCCAAGTCGGCGCAGCGCATCGCGTTCCACATCCTGCAGACGCCGAACTTCGATGTGTCGCACCTCGCGCAGCTGCTCGCCGAGGTGCGCGACAAGGTGCGCTTCTGCGAGGTGTGCGGCAACGTCTCCGAGCAGGAACGCTGCTCGATCTGCCGCGACCCGCGACGCAACCTCAGCCTCATCTGCGTCGTCGAAGACGCGAAGGACGTGGCGGCCATCGAGCGCACCCGCGAGTTCCGCGGTCTCTACCACGTGCTCGGCGGCGCGATCAGCCCGATCGCCGGCATCGGCCCCGATGACCTGCGCATCACCCAGCTGATGCAGCGCCTCGCCGACGGCACCGTGCAGGAGGTCATCCTGGCGACGAACCCCAACCTCGAGGGCGAGGCCACGGCCACCTACCTCAGTCGCCTGCTGAACACCCTCGAGATCAGCGTCACGCGCCTGGCGTCGGGTCTCCCCGTCGGCGGCGACCTCGAGTATGCCGACGAGGTCACGCTCGGCCGCGCCTTCGAGGGCCGGCGCTCGGTCTGAGCCGGGGGCACCTTCAGCAGCCCAGCGGTCGGGTGCGCCGGGCGAGGATCGGTGTCCGAAGTCCGCGGTACGTTGGCAGTCGCGTGCGTCGCGGTGCGACCGGGCGCCCTGCACTCTGGAGCGATGAAAGAGGCGACGTGAACGGCACCATTCAGCGATTCGACGCCCGGGCGTGGGTGCTCTTCGCGATCATGGCGGTGGTGTGGGGCGTCCCGTACCTGTTCATCAAGGTCGCGGTCGACTCGTATTCGCCCGCGGCGGTGGTCGCGGGGCGCACGCTCATCGGCGCGCTCATCCTGCTGCCGTTCGCCCTGCGTCAGAAGGCGCTGCGCCCGGCGTGGTCGAAGATCGGCTGGGTGCTCGCCTTCGGCGCGATCGAGATGGCCGGCCCGTTCCTGCTGCTCGGCCACGCCGAGCAGACCCTCCCGTCCGGACTCACCGGACTCCTCGTGGCGACGGTGCCGCTGTTCGCCGCGCTGATCGCGTTCGGCGGCGGCGACCGCTCGGTGCTGAAGCCCGCCCGCGCGATCGGGCTCGTCGTCGGCTTCGCCGGCGTCGCCGTGATCGTCGCCGGGCCCGGGCTGGCGATCGAGGGAGGAGGAGGGCTCGTCGCCGTCGGGGAGATCCTGCTCGTCGCGATCCTCTACGCGATCGCCCCGTTCATCATCGCGCTCAAGCTGAAAGACGTGCCGGCGCTCGGCACGATCACCCTCGCCCTGTTCGCGGTCGGCGTCTTCTATCTGCCGATCGGAATGCTCACGCAGCACGAAGTGCCCACGATCGACGCCACGCTCGCGCTGATCGCCCTCGGCGTCGTGTGCACGGCTGTCGCGTTCATCGTGTTCTTCGCGCTCATCGCGCGCGTCGGTCCGGTGCGCGCGCCGCTGTTCACCTACGTGAACCCTGTGGTGGCGATCCTCCTCGGCACGATCATCCTCGGCGAGAGCCTGACGCTGGGGCTGCTTCTCGGGTTCCCGCTCGTGATCCTCGGATGCTGGCTCGCCGCGACGGGCGGCACCGTCCGGCCCCGCGAGCGTGAACCCGAACCCGAGGTCGAGGCCGAGCTGCCTCCCGTCGCGCCCGGCTGACCGGCTCACCCGTCACATGGCCGGTCCGGAATCGGCGCGTCCGTAAGATGGAGGCTCGGGTGCGGCATCCGATCGCTCCTGTCAGGCTTGTGTGCCGCACGGCGGCACTTCGGGGAGTACCACGTGGCGCTGATCGTCCAGAAGTACGGCGGGTCGTCGGTCGCGGATGCCGAGAGCATCAAGCGCGTCGCCAAGCGCATCGTCGATGCGCGTCGTGCCGGGCACGACGTCGTCGTCGCGGTGAGCGCCATGGGCGACACCACCGACGAGCTGCTCGACCTGGCGGCGCAGGTCGCCCCGATCCCGGCTCCGCGTGAACTCGACATGCTGCTCTCCAGCGGCGAGCGCATCTCGATGGCGCTGCTGGCCATGGCGATCCACTCGATGGGCTTCGAGGCGCGGTCGTTCACCGGCTCGCAGGCCGGCATGATCACGACGGCCGACCACGGGTCGGCCCGCATCGTCGACGTCACCCCGATCCGCCTCCGCGAAGCGCTCGACGAGGGCGCGATCGTCATCGTCGCCGGCTTCCAGGGCTTCAACCGCGACACCCGCGACATCACCACGCTCGGCCGCGGCGGCTCCGACACCACCGCCGTCGCCCTCGCCGCGGCGCTCGACGCCGACGTGTGCGAGATCTACAGCGACGTCGACGGCATCTTCACGGCCGACCCGCGGGTCGTGCCGAAGGCCCGCAAGCTCGGCGTCGTCTCGGCGGAGGAGATGCTGGAGCTCGCCGCCAACGGTGCGAAGGTGCTGTACATCCGCGCCGTCGAGTACGCCCGCCGTCACGGCGTCCTGATCCACGCGCGTTCGACGTTCAGCTCGAGCGTCGGCACCTACGTTCTCGGCCCGGGGATGACGCTCCCCGACGGCGCAAAGGGAGAAGACATGGAAGAGCCGATCGTCGCCGGAGTCGCGACCGACCTGAGCCAGGCGAAGATCACGGTTATCGGCGTGCCCGACGTGCCGGGAAAGGCCGCCGAGATCTTCAAGGTGATCGCCAAGTCCGGCGCCAACGTCGACATGATCGTGCAGAACGTGTCGGCGGCGGCGACGGGTCGCACCGACATCTCCTTCACGCTCCCCAAGACCGACGCGGCCACCGCGCTGAAGGCGCTCGCCGGCGACCAGGCCGAGATCGGGTTCGAGAGCCTGGTGCACGACGACCAGATCGGCAAGCTGTCGGTCGTCGGCGCCGGCATGCGCACGCATTCGGGCGTGTCCGCGACGCTCTTCGAGGCGCTCAGCGTCTCGGGCATCAATATCGAGATGATCTCGACGTCCGAGATCCGCATCTCCGTGGTCGTGCGCGGCGATGATCTCACCGAAGCCGCGCGCGTGGTCCACACTGCGTACGGTCTCGACGGCGACATCGAGGCCGTCGTCCACGCCGGCACCGGCCGCTGACGCGATCGGCGCGCGTCAGGCCGTGGGGCGTTCGCTCAGCAGCCCTTGGACCAGCGCGTCCACCACATCATCGGTCGATCCCTCGGCCTCGATCGAGACCGTCAGCCGGTCGAGGATCAGTCCCTCGATCGCATAGTGGAACAGGGCGATCTCGAAAGCTCCGCCGGGGAGTCCCGCCGCGCGATTGAACGCGACGTCGGCAGCGAACCCACTGCGCATCCACTCGCCGAGCGCCTCGGCGATCCACGGCGAGCGGGCTGCTTCGATCCGCAGCGTCAGCAGCGCGAGGGTCACCTCGCGTTCGGAGATCAGGCGGCGGACGATGTCGCGCGTGTAATCGGCGAACAGTTCGCGATCGGGCGTTCTCCCCGCCCACTGGTCCTGCACCGCCGGGTCGGGAGCCAACCTCTCGCCGATGCGTTCCACGAGTGCGCCTATCAGCGACTCCTTGCTGCGGAAGTAGTTCGATGCGGTACCCATCGGCGCGCCGGCGCGAGCGTCGACCGCCCGATGCGTCAGCCCGCGCATTCCCTCGGTTGCAAGCACCGAGATGCTTGCGTCCGCGAGATCGCGGCGGCGGGCATCGTTTCTGGCCATGCCACGAGGGTAGCGCAACCACGACAGATGTTGTAGTTTCTAATCACTACATATGTCGTGAAAGGAATCTCAATGCGCGAACTGGTCTACTACGTGGCCACGACCCTCGACGGCCGCATCGCCTCGCCCAAGGGAGCTTTCGACGCGTTCGCCGTCGAGGGCGACCACATCGACGTCATCAACACGGACTGGGCCGACACCGTCCCGGACGCGATGTACCGCGCCCTGGGGCTGACAGCACCTCGGGGGAGGTTCACGACGGTGCTGATGGGATGGAACACGTTCGCCGCCGGGCTGGAGTTCACCGACGATCCCTATCCCCACCTCGAGCAGATCGTCTTCTCGCGCACGCGGACAGCACCCGAGGGCAGCAGCATCCGCGTGACCGACGATGACCCGCGTCGGGTCGTCGCGGATCTCCGATCGAAGCCGGGCGGCGACATCTGGCTCTGCGGCGGAGGGGATGTCGCCGCGCAGCTGCGGGACGAGATCGACCGGCTGGTGATCAAGGTGAACCCGCTCGTGTTCGGCGACGGCATCCCGCTGTTCGCGGGGGAGTACCGCCCCGCGGCGTTCGAACTGACCGCCTCGCGCGCATTCGCCTCCGGCGTCGTCGTGAACGAGTACCGACGTCGCGGACCCGCTGCCAGTGCTGATGGCGGGAATGCGTAGCGATTCGGCCGTCCGGCGCCGGGTAACACGGGCCGGGCGGCCCGGACCGGCCGGTAGACTCGCACGAATCCCGCGCTCCGATGGCGTCTGCGCGACCGCTTCGCTCCAAGGATCCCTCATGACCCGCATCTCCGATTCAGGACTCTCCGTCGCCGTCGTCGGCGCCACCGGCCAGGTCGGCACCGTGATGCGCGAGATCCTCGTCGATCGTGACTTCCCGATCCGCGAGCTGCGCCTGTTCGCGACGGCCCGATCCGCCGGCACGGCCGTCGAGTTCAAGGGCGAGACCATCATCATCGAGGACGTCGCCACCGCCGACCCTTCGGGCATCGACATCGCGCTCTTCTCGGCCGGCGCCACAGGCAGCCGCACCCACGCCCCGCGCTTCGCCGAGGCCGGCGCCCTCGTGATCGACAACTCGAGCGCCTGGCGGATGGACCCGGAGGTGCCGCTCGTCGTCAGCGAGGTCAACCCCCACGCGATCGCCGAGGCCAAGAAGGGCATCGTCGCCAACCCCAACTGCACCACGATGGCCGCGATGCCGGTGCTCAAGGTGCTCCACGCCGAGGCCGGACTCGAGCGCCTGATCGTGTCGACGTACCAGGCCGTCAGCGGCTCGGGCCTTGCGGGCGCCGAGGAGCTCCTCGGGCAGGTCGAGGGCGTGCTCGCCCAGGGCCACACGCTCGACCTCGTGCACGACGGTGCGGCGGTCGACTTCCCGCAGCCCGAGAAGTACGTCGCACCGATCGCCTTCGACGTCATACCGCTCGCCGGCAACCTCGTCGACGACGGCCTGAACGAGACCGACGAAGAGAAGAAGCTCCGCAACGAGAGCCGCAAGATCCTCGAGCTGCCCGGTCTCCGTGTCGCGGGCACGTGCGTGCGCGTGCCGGTCTTCACCGGGCACTCGCTGAGCATCCACGCCGAGTTCGCTCGCGACATCACGCCCGAGCGGGCGCGCGAGGTGCTGGCGACGGCGCCGGGCGTCGTGCTCGAGGAGGTCCCCACGCCGCTGCAGGCGGCCGGCAATGACCCGAGCTACGTGGGTCGGATCCGCGCCGACCAGTCGGCGCCCGAAGGCAAGGGGCTCGTGCTGTTCATCTCGAACGACAACCTGCGCAAGGGGGCCGCGCTCAACGCCGTGCAGATCGCCGAGGTGGTCGCGGCCTCGCTCGGCGCGAAGGCCTGAGCCGCGGCATCCGCTCGCTTGATGGTCGCGCAGGAACTGCCGTTCTTTCGCTGTGAGAGCCCACCAGCGGTCGGTGGTCCTTTCGGCGCGAACTAGAATCGTCGGGTGACCGAAACGCCCGACGCCCTGCCCAGCCCCGACGACAGCGACATGCCCGAAGGCACTGTCGATGTTCTGCTGATCGGTGGCGGGATCATGAGCGCGACGCTCGGCACCCTCCTGCAGGCGCTGCAGCCGACGTGGAAGATTGCGGTGTTCGAGCGGCTCCACGACGTTGCGCTCGAGAGCTCGAATGCGTGGAACAACGCCGGCACCGGCCACGCCGCGCTGTGCGAGCTGAACTACACGCCCGAGGGCAAGGACGGCTCGGTCGACCCCGCCAAGGCGATCGCCATCAATGAGCAGTTCCAGCAGAGCCGTCAGTTCTGGTCGAAGCTCGTCGACGAGGGCGTGCTCGATGCGCCGTCGACGTTCATCAACTCCACGCCGCACATGACCTTTGTCCGCGGCGAGAAGGATGTCGCCTTCCTCAAGAAGCGCTACGAGGCGCTTCGCGAGCAGCCGCTGTTCACCGGCATCGAGTACACCGAGGACTCCCGCGTCATCAACTCCTGGGCGCCGCTGCTGATGCAGAAGCGCCGCAAGGGCGAGCCGTTCGCGGCGACGCGCGTGCCGGCAGGCACCGACGTCGACTTCGGCGCCTTGACACGTCAGCTGTTCGACCACCTCGCCGAGAACGGCGCCGACGTGCGCACGAACACCGAGGTGCGTCGCCTCAAGCGCCTCGGCGACGGTTCGTGGCGCGTGAAGTACCGCCGCTCGATCGGCCGCACCCCGGGCGAGATCCGCGCGAAGTTCGTCTTCGTCGGCGCGGGCGGCTGGGCGCTCAAGCTGCTGCAGCGGTCGGGCATCCCCGAGATCTCGGGCTACGGCGTGTTCCCGATCGGCGGTCAGTTCCTCAAGACCACCAACCCGGCACTCGTCGCGCAGCACAAGGCGAAGGTGTACTCGCAGGCGTCGGTGGGCGCACCGCCGATGTCGGTGCCGCACCTCGACACGCGCGTCGTCGACGGCGAGGCATCCCTCCTCTTCGGGCCGTTCGCCACCTTCAGCCCCAAGTTCCTCAAGAACGGCTCGCTGTTCGACATCGTCGGCCAGGTGCGTCCGGGCAACATCGGACCGATGCTGAAGGTCGCGTGGGACAACCCGTCGCTGATCACGTACCTGGTCGGCGAATTGGTGAAGGACCACGCCAAGAAGGTCGACAGCCTGCGCACGTTCGTGCCCACCGCCAAGGACGAGGACTGGGAGCTCATTCAGGCCGGCCAGCGCGCCCAGGTCATGAAGAAGGATCCCGAGAAGGGCGGCGTGCTGCAGTTCGGCACCGAGGTCATCACCGGCGCCGACGGCTCGATCGCCGGCCTGCTGGGCGCGTCGCCGGGAGCGTCGACCGCTGTGTCGATCATGCTCGGCCTGCTGAAGACGTGCTTCCCCGACCGGATCGACGGCTGGGAGCCGCGCCTGCGCGAGCTCATCCCGAGCTTCGGCGAGACGCTCAACGCGCGTCCCGACGCCGCCGAAGAGGTGCTCAGCGAGACCGCCGAAGCGCTCGCGCTCACCGCCTAGGCATCCGCCCGCCCCGCGCGGGCGCGTCCTGGCGCGGGTGACCGAGCCTGCTGCCTCTATCGTGGGGGACATGGGGCATCGGGGACGCCTGACGTCGACGACGGTCGCGCTGACGATCATCGTCGTGGGGGCCGTCCTCGCCGCAGTGCTCGCGCTGGTCGTGACCCGTCCGGCCGGTGAGCCGGCCGCGATCGCAGGACGCGGGGGCGAGCGCGGTGCGGAGGCCGCCTTCCGCGCCCAGGCGGCCGGCTCGGTCGACGATTTCACCTTCGACTCGTTCGAGGCCGACTACTGGCTCGCCCGCGCCGCCGACGGAAGCAGCAGGCTCGTGACGACCGAGACGATCGTCGCCCGATTCCCCGGATTCGACCAGAACAAGGGCATCGTGCGGGCGCTGCCCCGCGCCGGCAACGGGGTCGACCTCGGCACCGCAGTAGTCGACGTCACCGCTGCCGACGGGGCCCCGATCCCGTGGTGGACGGAAGGCGACGAGGACTGGGTCTACGTGCTCACCGGCGACGACGACTACGTGCGCGGCGTGCAGACCTACGTGATCACCTACCTGCAGCACGACGTCGTGCTGCGCTATGACGACACCGAAGCCGACGAGTTCTACTGGGACACCGTGGGCACCGATCACGCGCAGCCCTTCGGCGAGGTGACGGCGCGGGTGCACATCGCCGGGGACGCGGCATCCGGTCTCCTCGAGGGCCGTGCCTTCTGCTACACCGGACCTGCCGGATCGACCGAGCAGTGCGACATGGCCGGCCCGACGTCCGACACCGACTGGCCCGATGTCGCGTCACTGTGGCTCGAACTGCCCATGACGGGCGAGTCGGATGCCGCGGCCGTCGCCTTCACCGCCGCCGACCAGAACCTCGGGCCGAACGAGAACGTGACCCTGGCCATCGGGTTCGCGCAGGGCACGTTCGCGGCGCCGTCGCCGCCTCCGCCCCCGCCGTACCCGTGGTGGCAGTGGATCCTCCCCGCGCTCGCCCTGCTGGCCGGTGTCGGCGGCCTCGTGTTCATCCTGGTGGTCGGCGTCGTGGCACGGCGCAATCCCGATGACTCGCCCGTCGTGGTGCAGTACACACCGCCGCCCGACGAGTCGGTCACGTTGTCGGCGGGCGTCCTCGATGTGCCCGAGCGCGCGCTCGCCGCCCACGTCGTCGACCTCGCCGTGCGCGACAGGATCGAGATCCGTGCGACCGGCGACCGCGACGATCCCGGGGACTTCCACCTCGTGCTGATCGAGCGCGAGGGCCTCCAGCAGGACGACCGTCGCGTGATCGACACGCTGTTCGGCAAGGGGGCCGCCGCCGGCGCCGACGTCGATCTCGGAGCATTCGCTCGCAAGCCCCCCAGCCGCGCGGTCACGTACGTGCGTCGCATCGACACGTTCACGACCCAGCGCGGCTATCGCGCACCGCTGCCGTCCTGGATCAGGACAGTCCGGGGCGCCGTGCAGACCAGCGGGTTGGTGCTCGCGCTGCTGCTCATCTTCGTCGGAGACGGCTCGTGGGAGGTGCTCGCGCCGCTCGGGGCCCTAGGCACCCTCATCTACATCGCTGCCATAGCCAGCGGATTCTTCGCCGGCTTCGCGCTGCCGCTCTTCTCGACGCCGAGCACGGTGCTCACGCGCGCCGGCGGCACGCACCGCACCTACCTCGACGGGATCCGTGCCTACCTGCGCCTGGCGGAAGAGGATCGCCTGCGGGCGGCCCAGTCGCCGCAGACCGCCGATCTCGTCTCAGCGGGGGCGCGCCCCTACGGCGACGCGCCCAACGGGCCGGGTGCCGACGTCGTGAACGTGTACGAGCGTCTCCTCCCGTACGCGGTGCTCTTCGGCATGGAACGCGAGTGGGTCGGGGTCATCCGCAACGCGGCGCCGGTCGCCGTCGGCGCCGTGCCGCTGTTCGACGCTGTGACGTCCGACGCGCTGTCCGATGCCTCGCGGTCGATCGGCCGACTGGCGGCCACCCCCGTCTCCAGCGGGCGCTCGAGCGGCGTCCGATCGTCGTCGGGGTCGAGTTGGTCGTCGTCGGGCGGCTCGTCGGGGGGCGGGTTCTCCGGCGGTGGCGGTGGCGGCGGCGGATTCGGCGGTCGCTGACTTCCGTAGACTCGCCGGGTGGCAAAACTGTACTTCCGCTACGGCGCGATGAACTCCGGCAAGTCGACGTCGCTGTTGCAGGCCGCCTACAACTACGAGGAGCGCGGGCAGCACGTCCTGCTCGCCAAGCCCGAGATCGACACCAAGGGCGCCGACCAGATCGACAGCCGATTGGGAGTCAAGCGCACGGTCGACTTCTTGATCACCCCTGACGCTGACCTGAGGGCGCTGTTCGCCGAGTACCGGGCGAAGGTGCGGTCGCGGGCCGAGGACGCCCTCATCCCGGAGTCGACCGCGACCGGCGCTGCCCCCGATGTCGCGTGCCTGCTCATCGATGAAGCGCAGTTCCTCACGCCGGCTCAGGTGGACGATCTGCTGCGCATCGTGGTGCTCGATCGCATCCCGGTCCTGGCATACGGCATCCGCACCGACTTCCAGACGCAGGCGTTCCCGGGCTCGCGCCGGCTGCTCGAGCTCGCCCACAGTCTCGAAGAGCTCAAGACGATCTGCCGGTGCGGCCGGAAGGCGCTGTTCAACGCGCGTCTCGTCGGCGGGCGCTTCGTCTTCGACGGCGATCAGGTCGCGATCGACGAGCTGTCGGCCGACCGTGTGACGTACGAGTCGATGTGCGCGGAGTGCTACCTGCGGGAGTCCGGCGGGCGCATCGCGGGCTCGTGACTCCCGCGTAGGCTGGGTTCATGCGCGCACTTCTCGCCGGCGGCGCCGGTTATGTCGGGGCCCACACGGCCGTCGCCCTGCTCGAGGCCCGCCACGAGGTCGTCCTCCTCGACGATCTCAGCAACGCCTCCGCTGCCGCCGCCGACCGCGTGGCCCAGATCACGGGTCGTGCGGCCCCGCTCGTGGTGGGAGACGCCGCCGACGACGACGTGCTCGCGTCCGTCTTCGACGCGCACGGCCCGTTCGACGCGATCGTTCACCTTGCGGCGTTCAAGGCCGTCGGAGAGTCGACGCAGAAGCCGCTCGAGTACTACGACAACAACCTCAACACGACGTTCGCCCTGCTGCGCGTGGGCATCGCGCGCGGCATCCGCTCGTTCCTCTTCTCGAGCACCGGAACGGTCTACTCCGACCCGGCCGACCTGCCGTTCACCGAGGAATCGAAGACGAGCGTCGACCTCTCGAACGCGTACAGCAAGTCCAAGCGCATGAACGAGGTGGTGCTCGCGGACGTCGCGCGGGTGAAGCCCGACCTCGACGTGACGGTGCTGCGCTACTTCAACCCGGTCGGCGCGCACCCGAGCGGGCTCATCGGCGAAGATCCCAAGGGCATCCCGAACAACCTCATGCCGTACGTCCAGCGTGTGGCGATCGGAGACCTCGACCGCGTCGGCGTGTTCGGCACCGACTACGACACGCCTGACGGCACCGGGCTGCGCGACTACATCCACGTCGTCGACCTGGCAGAGGGGCATGTCGCCGCCCTCGAGAAGGGCGCGCCCGGCTACGCGGTGTACAACCTCGGCACGGGGGAGCCCGTCAGCGTGCTGCAGCTCATCGCGTCGTTCGAGAAGGCCGTGGGACGCGAGTTCCGCAAGGAGATGCTCGCCCGTCGCCCCGGCGACGTCGCCGCGACCTACTGCGACCCGTCGAAGGCCGAGCGCGAGCTCGGCTGGAAGGCCAAGCTCACCATCGACGACGCATCGCGCGACGCGTGGAAATGGCAGTCGCAGAACCCGCGGGGGTTCGAGGGCGACTGACGCTCGAGGGCTGTCCGCACGTCAGGCCGTCTTGGGTGCCTCCGTCGTGCCGCGCCGCCGCGCGGGGAGCGGGATGAGCATCGACGTCGAGCGCTTGTAGTCGGCGTACGCGGGATACTTCGACGCCGTGATGGACTCGGTGAAGATCGTCGAGCCGATGAAGAGGACGGTCAGCAGCGCGGCGCCCGCGATCGTCCAGTTGAGCGCTCCGCCCCACACGCCGAGCCCCGCCGCGACGGCCGCCGTCGCGCCGATCGCGTAGAACACCCACCACTGCGCCTGCTCGAAGAAGAAGTTGGGGTGGCGGCTGTAGGCGAACATGCCCGTCGTGAGGAAGCCGGGCTCGAGCGTGCCGCCCGCGGCCTTCTTGGCCCGGTGGAAGTCCCACTGCTGCTGGTCCGCGACGAACTCGCCGATCAGGAACGCGGCGAAGAGCGCGGCGAACGCGGCATCCCATCCCGTGAAGGGGAGTGGATGCTGGAACGCGACGTACGCGGGAAGCGTGATGAGCACGAGCAGCGCGTTCTGGTAGAGCACGATGAAGAGCAGGTTGAAGACCTGGAACTGCCAGGGCTTCATGCGCGCTCGCAGGATCGCCCAGCGGTAGTCCTCCATGCCGGTGTAGCCGCCCTTGCGGGCGAAGTTGAACGTGAGGCGCGCACCCCACGCTGTGACGAGCACGGCCATGACGATGAGGCGGGTGGGGTCGACGCCGGCGGCGATGCCGGCGACCGCGAAGATCCAGACGTACACGACCGGGACGACCGACCACAGGCGGTCGACCCACGAGGTGTCCTTCGTGATGAGGGACGCGATCCAGCAGAAGGCGCAGGCCACGCCTGCGACGATGATGACGAGGAGGAGCGGATCCATGCGGTCAGGGTAGCGCTTGAACGTGGTCGGACCACAGGTTAGTGTGGTCTGACCATAGGAGGTGACCGTGACCGAGACCCGCGCATGGCAGCTGGTGCTCGAACGCATCGAGACCGATCTGCTCGACGGCAGACTCCGACCCGGCGATCGCCTCCCGCCCGAGCGGGAACTCGCCACGACGCTGGGCGTCGGGCGATCGAGTGTCCGCGAGGCGCTGCGGGTGCTCGAGGTCATGGGACTCATCCGCACCGGGACGGGCTCCGGCCCTTCGTCGGGCGCGATCATCATCGCCACGCCCCGGGGCGGCATGTCGGCGCTGCTGCGCCTGCAGGTGGCGGCACAGGGCTTCCCGCTCGACGACGTCGTGCGTACGCGCCTCGTGCTCGAGTCCGCCGTCGTCGAGACGCTCGCCTCCGACACGGCCCGCGACACGAGCGCTGCGCGCGCCGTGGCCGACGCCATGGACGCCGGCGACCTGACCCCCGCCGAGTTTCTCGCACTGGATGCCCAGCTGCACCTCGCACTGGCCGAGGCATCCGGCAACGTCGTCATCGCCGCGATGATGGCTGGCCTGCGGACGGCGATCGAGTCGTACGTGCAGGCGGGCGCGGAGCGGATCTCGGAGTGGGATGCCGCGGCCGCGCGCCTGCGCACCGAGCATCGCGCGATCATCGACGCGATCGACGCGGGCGACGCCGGCGCAGCCGGCACCCTCCTCCACGACCACATCACCGGGTACTACGCCGACGCCGGTCTGGCCCGCGTGAGCGACTGACGTCGTCACCCCTCGACTCAGATGGAAGGCACCCCCATGGTCCAGCGTCAGCTGCCCCGGCCCGCCGAGCTGCTCGAGTTGATGCAGTTCAAGAAGCCGGAGCTCAACGGGCGTACGCGTCGGCTGGAGTCGGCGCTGACGGTCTACGACCTGCGCGCGATCGCGAAGCGGCGTACGCCGAAGGCGGCGTTCGACTACACCGACGGGGCGGCGGAGGGGGAGCTGTCGTTGGCGCGGGCTCGTCAGGCGTTCGAGGACATCGAGTTCCACCCGGGCGTGCTGCGTCCGGCTCCCGAGCTCGACACGTCGGTGGAGATCCTGGGCGGGCCCAGTGCGCTGCCGTTCGGTATCGCCCCGACCGGGTTCACCCGGCTGATGCAGACCGAGGGTGAGGTCGCGGGAGCCTCCGCGGCGGGTGCCGCGGGCATCCCGTTCACCCTGTCCACGCTCGGCACCACGTCGATCGAGGGGGTGAGGGCGGCCAATCCGGACGGGCGGAACTGGTTCCAGCTGTACGTGATGCGCGACCGGGAGATCTCGTACGCGCTGGCGCAGCGTGCCGCGGCATCCGGTTTCGACACTCTGCTGTTCACCGTGGACACGCCTGTGGCGGGTGCGCGGCTGCGCGACAAGCGCAACGGGTTCTCGATTCCGCCGCAGCTCACCCTCGGCACGATCGTCAACGCGATCCCGCGGCCGTGGTGGTGGTTCGACTTCCTCACGACGCCGAAGCTGGAGTTCGCGTCGCTGTCGTCGACCGGCGGCACGGTGGGTGAGCTGCTCGACGCCGCGATGGACCCGACGATCAGCTACGACGACCTCGCGGTGATCCGCGACCTGTGGCCGGGCAAGATCGTCGTCAAGGGGGTGCAGACCGTCGAGGACTCGGTGCGGCTCATCGACGTGGGCGTGGACGGCATCGTGCTGTCCAACCACGGCGGCCGTCAGCTGGACCGCGCGCCGGTCCCGTTCCACCTGCTGCCGAAGGTCGTGAAGGAGGTCGGCAAGGACGCCACCGTGATGATCGACACCGGCATCATGAACGGCGCCGACATCGTCGCCTCCATCGCGCTCGGAGCGAAGTTCACCCTCATCGGCCGTGCCTACCTCTACGGACTCATGGCCGGCGGCCGCCAGGGCGTCGATCGCACCATCGCGATCCTCCGCAGCGAGATCGAACGCACCATGAAGTTGCTCGGCGTCGCGACCCTCGCCGAGCTCGAACCCCGGCACGTCACGCAGCTGCAGCGGCTGATTCCCGTCGGCTCGCCGGCGGTGCCTGCCCGCACGCCGCGGACGACGAAGACGGCGGCGAAGACATCCCCACGGGCGAGTGCGGCGAACGGGTCACGCGCGGCGAACCCTGCGCCGCCCGACATCGAGGTCACCGGCGGGTGATGCTTCCGGCAGCGGGTCAGCGCTGCTCGTCGAACCTCGTACTTCGTCAGACGGCGGGGCGCGCGGGGAGGGTCGGGATGAGCGCCTCGAGGAACCTCGCGGTGTCTTCCCAGCCGTCGACCGCCTGGCACGTCACGCCCATCGCGAGCACGGGGTAGTCGTTGCCGTCGGGGTCGAGACGATCGCCGACGAAGAGCATGTCGTCGAGCGAGATGCCCGTCTGCTCGGACAGCTGGCGCATGCCGTACGCCTTGTCGATGCCGCGGTGGGTGATGTCGACCGACGTCGAGCCGCCGGAGCGCACCTCGAGGTCGGGGATGCGCTCGGCCACGGCAGCGCGCAGGAGGCTCTTCTTCTCGCCGGTGGGGTCCCACGCCGTCTTGGCATGCAGCGGCGCGCGCTGGCCGAGCGCCGAGAAGGTGATCTGCGAGCCGCGGTCCTCGAGGATGTCACCCCAGGTCTCGGCCTCCCAGAGTCCGAGACGCCGCGCCTCGCCTTCGACGGCCGCGAGGGCGCGCGTCTTCTGGTCGTCGGTCAGGCTGTGGGCGTAGACCGTCGTCACGCCGTCCTCGGTGAGGCGGTAGTACTGCGTTCCGCAGGTGGGCAGCAGGTGCAGTCGTGAGATCGCGGCGGGGGAGGCATCCGGAAGCCGGTCGACGACCTGCGTCGTGAACTGCGCGAGCTGACCGCCCGAGATGATCGCGACCTCGACCCGCTCCGCGAGCGCGACGAGCAGTTCGCCGATGCGCGGGTCGATCTGGCTCTTGGAGGGGGCCAGGGTGTCGTCGAGGTCGAAGGCAACGAGGAGCGGCGAGCTTCCTTCGGTCACGTCGGTCTCCTTGCTGAACTCATGGAAGAGGCTCCGCCTTCCGGCGGAGCCTCTTGTCGGTCGGGGTGACAGGATTTGAACCTGCGGCCTCTTCGTCCCGAACGAAGCGCGCTACCAAGCTGCGCCACACCCCGATTTGCAACCCCCCGAGTCTACCCGATGGTGGAGGGTGCTCCGAACCGCCGTCGTCGAGGATACGCGAATGCGGTCGCCCCCAGGGTGAGTGCGGTGACTCCGGCACCCGCGATCGTGCGGAGTGCATCGGGCTGCATCCCCGTCAGCGCGAGTCCCGGGCCGCCCGACGGCGGCATCGGCGGCGACGCGGGCGGGGGAGCGGTCACCGGTGGGACGAGTGTCGGGGTGGGGGTCGGTTCCGGGCTGGGCGTGGGTTGCGGCGTGGCAGTCGCTTCAGGGGTCGGCGTGGGCTCGGGAGTGGGCTGCGGTGCGGGCGTCGGCGCGGGCACGATGGTCGAGGTCTCGTCGGGGATGCCGCAGGCGCCGAGGTGGACGACCGCACCCTCGGCGTCGAGCGCCCGCTCCTGCCAGTAGTAGGTGCCCGCTGCGGCGATCGGTGGTGAGGTCACGGTGACCTCACCCGGCGCGGTGACGCGCTGAAGCGGGGATTCCCACACCAGCCGCTCATCCGCGCACGTGTCACCCGCCACCACCCCTTCCTCCGCCCGATAGAGCGCCGAACCGACGTCGAGCCCCTCCGACGGCAGCGGATCACCCACGATGATCGTGTCGCTCACCGTCTCGCCGGCCGACGTCGATGCCTGGGCCCGCGAAGAGACATCCGGCACCATCGTCATCTGGGTGGCGACGCCGAACCGCTCCTCCCACAGATAGTCCTTCGGCAGCCGCAGCGCGTGGGCGTCGGGCTGAGCCGAGGCGGCGATCCTCCAGACGGCGACATAGAAGCCCGGTTCATCCGCCCTCCACGCGGACGTCACGCGGTAGGCCTTCCGCGGCCCGACCGAAGGGTCGGTGACGAGCTCGAGCTCGCCCACGGGCTCCGCGGAGGCAGGCGCTCTGGCGCCCTCCTTCGGCTCCGCCCGGGTGCGGTAGACGGTGGCCGTCGCCCGCAGCGGGAGAAACGACCCGCGCGCGCTGCGCGGCCACTCGCCGTCGGCGACGCGGACGGTGACGTCGTCGATGAACGGCCCGCCCGCGGTGAAGGCCGCGATCACCTGGGTCGAGATGACCGGGGTGAAGCCGGTTGCGCGCGGCGCGGCATCCCTCCCCGTCACCGTGAAAGACACGCGCCCGCCCGGTCCGGCGGTGTCCTGTCCGCCGGAGGTGGTGAAGTGCCGGACGGCGGCAGCGACGCCGGCCTCGAACCGCCCCGAGCCCGTCACGGTGTGCGGACGGCCCGGCTTGCCCGCCGCGGAGCGGACGGCATACGCGACGTCCGGCTTGGCGCCGGTCAGGGTGGCGGCACCGGTCTGGGCGAACACAGCGCCCTTCAGCGTGAGCGTGCCCCGAGCAGCGCTCGTTGGAGTGCGCACGGTCACGGTCCCGCGGGTCGGGTCGGCGGGATCGGTCGTGAACGCGAGCTCCCCGCTCGGCGCCGGGGGCACGCGCACGCGGCGTGCCTCTTCGTAGTACGCGACGGCACGCTTCTGGATCTCGGCGTTGTGGCGCGGCGACAGGGCCGAGAACGTCCAGTTGACGGCACCGGCGAGCGAGTTCCCGCGATACCCGTAGTGGTGCAGTGCGGCATCCCAGTCGGCGATCGCCTTCACGGCCCACGCGACCGACGCGGCCTGCACCGGGTCGTCGGTCTGACCGTAGACGGTGACGAGGTGATTGATGCCCGCGAGCTGCTGGGCGCTCAGACCGCTCACGGACGTGCGCACGCCGAGGTCGGTGGTCGGCCCGGTCGGCGCCGGAGCGCCGGGGAGGATGCAGTACGCGTGGACGCCGCCGACGATCATCGAGCCGTGCCAGCCGTACGCCGACACGGGCTGCCACGAGCCGAACCCCGCTCCGCGCGCCGCCGCCTGCGCCGGATTCGCTGGCAGGAGCACCATCGCCGCGATCATGGCCGCGACGATAGCCAGGATGAGAGGGGCACCGCGCAAGCGGGCGAGCGGGGGGTTGTCCATGTCGACTCCTCTTCTCGAGACGTCGACGATCCTCCGCGCTCAAGGCACCGTGCTGTCGGCCACGCGGCGTCACCGTGGTGAAGCACGCGCTCCGAGAGGCTGGGGAGGAGGCGACATCGCGCGCACGCCGGACCGGCCCGGAGCGCCCAGCCGGGCGGCAGACCCGACCGGGCGGAGCGTCGACCGGGCGGAGCGTCAGCCTGCGGCGGTGAGGGTGATGAGGGAGGCCTCGGGCCGGCACGCGAACCGCACCGGAGCGTAGATGGAGTGGCCGAGGCCGGCGCTCACGTTGAGGGGGACGGTGCGATCGAGCCGCGTCCATTCGCTGAGCCCCCGCGCCTGTCGCAGCGGGATGTCGCAGTTGGCGACGAGCGCCGCGGGGGAGCCCGGGATGCGCACCTGCCCGCCGTGCGTGTGCCCGGCGAAGATCATGTCGGCGCCGAGATCGACGAAGTCGTCGAGCACGCGGCGGTAGGGGGCGTGCGTGACGCCGATCATCGGCACGGTGGAGTCTTCGTCGCGCAGCCCGTCGATCAGCTCGGGGAGCACGTCCAGACGATCCCAGCCGCGATGGGCATCACTGACTCCGAAGGCGTCGATCCGCCGGCCCGCGACATCGAGCGAGCCGACCGAGTTGTTGAGGTCGACCCAGCCGAGCTCGTCCGCCAGGTAACCGTCGAGCGCTTCGGTGTCGAGCGGCTCCTCCTGCGACTTCACCCTGCCCGTGGAGGGGCCGACGAGGTACTTGAACGGGTTGCGCGGCGAGGGTGCGATGTGGTCATTCGATCCATGCACGAACGCGCCGGGGATGCCTCGCAGCGGGTCGAACGCGGCGCGCAGTCCGCGCAGCCCGTGCTCATGGCCGATGTTGTCACCCGTGTTGATGACGAGGTCGGGCTCCAGGTCCACGAGGGCGGCCATCCAGCGCTGCTTGCGACGCTGCCACGGCGCCATGTGCGCGTCGGACAGATGCAGCACACGCAGCGGGACGGAGCCGGCTGGAAGGATCGGCACTTCGTGGAACCGGACGGTGAAGAGGTATCGCTCGATGGCGATGCCCCAGATCGCCGCCGCCACGCCGACCGCCCCCACTGCGCCGAGCGCGGTGAGGGCGGTGCGTGGAGCGCGGGGCGTCACTAGTCGTTCCCGCGACCGTTCTTGCAGTCGGGGGCGCCGTAGTTCACGCTGATCGACGAGTTGCGGTTGATCACACTTCCGGCCTTCGGGTCGGTGTTGATCACACGACCTCCTCCGCCCGCGTCTGCGTCGGTCTTGCATCGACCGGCCTGCACGTTGCCGAATCCGGACTGGCGCAGCTCCGCGATCGCGCTGTCGAGACTCATGCCGCTCACGTCGGGCACACTGATGCCCTGTCCGTTGCTGGGGCTGATCGTGACGGTGGTTCCGCCGGCCACCTTGCCGGGGCCGGGGTTCTGTTCCGCAACCAGGCCCTTCTGGACATCGGAGCTGACCGCCTTGCCGACGACCGCATCGAACCCGGCATTCCTCAGCCTGGCGGTGGCCTCATCGACCGTCATGCCGCGCACGTCGGGCAGGTCGGTGAGCACGAAGCGCGTCAGCTCGGCGTCCGCCTGGGCGAACTGGCCGCCGCCGTACGCGGCGTTAGCAGCGGACTGCGTGCGCTTGACGAGCTGGTACCGGACGTCGGACAGGCGGTTCCCGTTCGGCCACGACTTGAAGACGTCACCGCCGCCGTCGGCGTTGCCGACCCACGCGAGGGTGGCGACCTTGGTGCTCGACTCGACGAGCCAGGTCTGGATCTCCTCGTGCGTTCCGGTCTTGCCGATGAGGGGTGTGCCGTCGTAGGGATTGCCGCCGGCGCCGGTACCGCCGTTCATGACGCCCTGCAGGGCGTAGGCGGCCGTCGCCGCGACCTTCGGCTCGAGCACCGGGGTGCAGCTGCGCTCCGGTTTCGGCAGATCGTTCCCGTCTGCGTCGGTCACACGGTCGATCGCCTGCGGCTGGCAGTAGACGCCGTTGTTGGCGACCGTGGCGTACGCGCTGGCCATCGCCAGCGGCGAGACCGGGTTCGTGCCGATGACCGAGTTGAGGTTGGTCATGGCGACCTCGTTGCCGTTCGCCTGCGTCACGCCCATGCGAGTGGCGACCTTCTTGATGTCGCAGAGGTCGAGCTTCTCGGCCATCGCGAAGAAGCCGGTGTTGGTCGACTGTGCGGTGAACCGCATCGGCGTCGACACCATGCCGCCCTGGCCGCCGAAGTTCTTCACGATGACGTTGCCCTCGTTGTACCAGTCGCCCTCGCACGAGTTCGTCATCTTCTTGAAGACGCGCGTCGTGCCGTTGAGCGTCTCGTTGACCGAGTGCCCCTTCTCGAGCCAGTCGATCAGCGTGAAGAGCTTGAACGTCGATCCGGCGGGGAAGCCGCCCGATCGGCCGTACGTGGTGTCGCCGGCGAAGACCAGAGAGGCATAGTTGGGGTCGCCCGCGACCGAGGCGTCCTCGCTGAACTTGGTGTTCTGGGCGATCGCCAGGATGCGACCCGTCGTCGCCTCCACGCTGACCACGGTCGACCCCAGGCGGCCCTTCGAAGGGACAGTGCGACCGGTGGGCATGTCGAAGGACGACGGGACCAGCTCGCCCATTGCGCTCTGCGCGGCAGACTGCACCCGCGAGTCGAGGGTCGTGTAGACGTTCAGCCCGCCCCGGGACAGGAGTTCCCGTCGCTCTTCCTCGGTCTCGCCGAACGCGGGGTCGTTGAGGATGACGTACTTGACGTACTGGCAGAAGTACGCGGCACCGCCGGCCGCCTGGCATCCGGGTTTGGTGGGCTTGATCGCCGGTGTGATCGGCCAGGCCGCGGCTTCGACGTACTGCTCGCGCGTGATCTTGCCGTCGTCCAGCATGCGGCTCAGCACGTAGAGCTGGCGCACCTTGGTCGAGGTGTAGCCGTCGGCGGCAGCGAGGCGCTGCTCTTCGGTGATCTCACCCGACTCCACGAGGGCGTCGAGCACGCGGATGTTCGCGCCCTCGTCGATGACGCCGTCGGGCGCCTTGTTGAAGGCGGTGCCGTCCGATCCGAAGATCGACCCGCCGGGCTTGTCGATGCGGTAGTTGTTCGGGTTCTGCACCATTCCGGCGAGCGTCGCCGCCTGCGCGATGGTCAGCTTCGCCGCGGTGGTGCTGAAGTAGTACCGAGCGGCAGCCTCGACGCCGTACGTCGTGCCGCCGAAGTTGGCGATGTTGAAGTAACCGAGGAGGATCTCCTCCTTCGAGTACTTCTGCTCGAGGGCGATCGCGTAGCGCATCTCCTGCAGCTTGCGCATGTAGCCTTCGTCGTCCTTCGCGGTGGTCGCAGCGACCCAGCAGTCCTGAAGGGCCTGCTCCCGCGTGATCTGGACGATCTCGCCGTTCTCGTCCTCTTCCTCGTGCGCTTCGGCGTTCTGCTCGCACTTCTGGATGAGGACGTTCTTGACGTACTGCTGGCTGATCGTCGATCCACCCTGCGTCTCGCCGCCGCCCTGCGCGTTCGACAGGATGGCGCGGGTGGTGCCGATGAGGTCGACGCCGCCGTGCTGGAAGTACCGCGGGTCCTCACTGGAGAGGATGGCGTCGTACATGACGGGGGAGACCTGGTCGTACGTGACCGGCGTGCGGTCCTGCTCGAGGAACTTGGCCAGCAGAACGGGCTTCTTGGTCTCGGGATCGGTCGCGTAGAAGTTGCTGGGCAGCATCAGATCATCGATCTCGAGGACGCTGGGGAGATTGTCGAACATCGTGATGGCGCTGGTCGCAGCGGCACCCGACAGAGCGATCGCGGGGGTCACCGTAGCGGCGACCAGAACACCCGCGACTGCGCTGAGGCCGACGACGCCCGTGATCCCACCGAGCACACCGCTAGCCGTTCGTTTGTTATCAGGCATAGGCTTGATCGTAAGGGAATTACCTGGGCGATTCCCTGACGGACGTGCGCCCACGCGGGTGTTTCCCAGCCTTCACCAGCCCGTTTCCGCTCGCCGACTCGAGGAGCCGCGATGACGACGTGGGAGTATCTCACCACGCCCCTTCTGATCCATAACACCGCCGCGATCCTCAACAACTGGGGCAAGCAGGGCTGGGAGCTCGTGCAGATCGTGCCGGGCCCCGAAGGAGGCCTCGTGGCGTATCTCAAGCGTCCGGTCGGCGGTGGTGCCCAGAATTCCGGATTGGATGCCGCGGCCCAGGCATCCCAGCAGTTCGAGGGGAACTGATCCCATGACCGTCTCCCAGAAGCTCGCCGACCTCGGCATCGATCTCCCCGACGTCGTGCCGCCGGTCGCCGCGTACGTGCCCGCCAAGGCGCACGGCGACCTCGTCTTCACCGCCGGCCAGCTGCCGATGGTCTCGGGCGCGCTGCCCGCGACCGGCAAGGTCGGCGACGGGCACGGTCTCGTGCCCGCAGGCGATGCGAAGGCCTACGCGCGCCAGTGCGCCCTCAACGCCATTGCCGCAGCCGCTGCCGCGGTCGGCGGGGTGGACCGCCTCACCGGAGTCGTGAAGGTCACCGGGTTCGTGGCATCCGTCCCCGAGTTCACCGGTCAGCCGGGCGTCATCAACGGCGCGAGCGAGCTGTTCGGCGAGGTCTTCGGCGAGGCCGGCCGCCACGCGCGGTCCGCGGTGGGAGTGCCGGTGCTGCCGCTCGACGCCCCCGTCGAGGTCGAGGTCGTCTTCTCCTTCGCCTGACCGCCGGCCCGCCGTCCGCCCGTCCCGGTACCCCGGCACCCCGCCGTTCCCGCGAGACTGCATCCGTGCACCGAGGCCGCGGTCAGTAGCCGCTGTCTCGGTGCACCAGTGAAGTCTCGCCAAAGGGTGGGGGCGGAGGGGGCGGGCCGGGCAAGGGCGGTGCTAGCGCGTCGCCGCGACGCGGTCCAGCGCCGCGAGCAGGGGCCGAGGCATCCGCTCCAGGGGCATCGCCTCGACCAGGATGCGGGCGTACCGCAGCTTGCGGCGTGCCCCGCCGGCCAGCCAGCGCCTGAGCTGCGCATGGAGATCCTGGTCGCGCCACTGCGGCTGCTGCTGCATGCGACGGAACGACGCCAGGTCACTCTGCGCCGCGAGGCAGTCCTCGACGTGGTCCAGGCCGACCCCGCGTAGGAGTTCATCCTCAAGATCGTCGACGCATGAGAAGAAGCCCGCCGACGCGGCGTCCGCCCCCGGCTCGAGCAGGCCGGCCGCGGCCAGCGCGTGCCTCACGACCGCCGATTCGGCGACGTCGTTGACGCCGGCGACCGTCACACCGGGGTGGCGGACGGCCAGGGTGCGCAGCATCCGCCCGATGCCCTGCGCGCCACCCGTGGGGACGACACCGATGCCCGAGAGGTCGGTGCCGCGGCGCCGGGCCACGGCCTCGACTGCGATCCGGTCGCTCACCCCCTCGACGAGCACGATCCCGTGGAGGGCGGCGATGGTGTCGAGTGACTCGAGCGCCGTGTGCGCGACGAGAGCGGCGGCGGGACCGTCCGGATAGCCCTCGAGGGCGTGCCGGGCGAGTTCGCGCCGCCGCTCGCGCATCACCTGACCTGGGCGGAGATGACGCTCATCACGGCGGTGTCGGCAAGGGTCGTGGTGTCGCCGACCTCGCGGCCTTCGGCGACGTCGCGCAGCAGGCGGCGCATGATCTTGCCCGACCTGGTCTTCGGCAGCTCGCCGACGATGTAGACGTCGCGGGGGCGGGCGATCGGCCCGATCTGCTCGCCGACCCACTGGCGCAGGGTCTGCGCGAGGCCGTCCGGAGCGTGCGTGGACAGGTACGACTGCTTGATGATGACGAACGCCACGACCGCCTGTCCGGTCGTCTCGTCGGAGGCACCGACGACCGCGGCCTCGGCGACCGCCTCGTTGCCGACCAGCGCCGACTCGATCTCGGTCGTCGACAGGCGGTGGCCCGACACATTCATCACGTCGTCGACGCGGCCGAGCAGCCACACGTCCCCGTCGTCGTCGAGACGCGCGCCGTCGCCGGCGAAGTAGAAGCCCTGCTTCTGGAACTTGTCCCAGTAGGTCTCCACGAAACGCTCCGGGTCGCCCCAGATTCCGCGCAGCATCGAGGGCCATGGCTCGGTGAGCACGAGCAGCCCGCCGTTGCCGTTGCCGACGTGCGAGCCGTCCTCGTCGACGACGTCGATCGAGATGCCGGGAAGCGGCACCTGCGCAGACCCCGGCTTGGTCTCGGTGACGCCCGGGAGCGCCGAGATCATGGCGGCGCCGGTCTCGGTCTGCCACCACGTGTCGACGATCGGAGCGGTCTTGCCGCCGATGATCTTGCGGTACCACATCCATGCCTCGGGGTTGATCGGCTCGCCCACCGAGCCGAGCAGACGCAGCGACGACAGGTCGAACTGCTTCGGCACCGAGCGGCCGATCTTCATGAAGGAGCGGATGGCCGTGGGCGCGGTGTAGAGGATGGTGACGCCGTACTTCTGCACGATCTCCCACCAGCGGCCGGGGTGCGGGGTGTCGGGGGTTCCTTCGTAAAGCACCTGCGTGGCGCCGTTGGCGAGCGGTCCGTACGTGACATACGTGTGGCCGGTGACCCAGCCGATGTCGGCCGTGCACCAGAACACGTCGGTCTCGGGGTGGATGTCGTGCACGACCCGGTTCGTGAACGCGGCCTGCGTGAGGTAGCCGCCGGACGTGTGCAGGATGCCCTTCGGCTTCCCGGTGGTACCCGACGTGTAGAGGATGAACAGCGGGTTCTCCGACGGGAACGGCTGCGCCTCGTGCTCGCCGGATGCCTGCGGCACGACGTCGTGCCACCACAGGTCGCGGCCGTCGGTCCAGTCCACGTCGTTGCCGCCGCGCTTCACGACGAGCACGTGCTCGACGGTCTCCTGCACCCCCTGACCGCGGTCGGCGAGGGCGAGGTCGACCGCCGGCTTCAGTGCCGAGACCTTGCCCTTGCGGTAGCCGCCGTCGGCGGTGATGACGAGCTTGGCGCCGGCGTCGTCGATGCGCGCCCGTAGGCTGTCGGCCGAGAAGCCGCCGAACACGACGGAGTGGATCGCGCCGATGCGCGCCACAGCGAGCATGGCGGCGACGGCCTCGGGGATCATCGGCATATAGATGGCGACGCGGTCACCGTGCCCGATGCCGAGCCCTTCGAGCACGTTCGCGAGGCGCTTGACCTCATCGGTGAGCTCGGCGTAGGTGACGCGGCGGTCGTCGCCGGGCTCGCCCTCCCAGAGCAGGGCGGTGCGGTCACCGTTGCCTGCCTCGACGTGACGGTCGAGGCAGTTGTACGCGACGTTGAGCTCGCCGTCGCCGAACCATTCGGCGAACGGCGGATTCGACCAGTCGAGCACCTTCGTGAAGGGGGTGTGCCAGTGCAGCTCGCGCGCCTGGTCTGCCCAGAAGCCCTCGCGGTCGGCGGAGGCCCGCTCGTAGAGGTCTGCGGTGGCGACGGCGTTCGCGGCGAAGTCCTCGGACGGCGCGAACCGGCGGTCCTCGTTCAGCAGGTGGTCGATCTGGCTGCTCATTGAGCACGCTCCTTTGCGCGAGTGGGCGATGCCGGGACTCCGGCGAGTCTGACGAGAAATGTAGTTCCGGTGCCACGGAGTGACTACCCCCGTTAGTAGGGGCCTCGAATTTTTCGACTCGACCGATATATGAGTGAGAAGGCTCTCATCAACTGTTTTGCACGGACCCCTTCCTCACATATGCTGTCCCACGGCCGAACATCGATTCTGGCATTGCGGCACCCCCATCACCCCCCGAAGTGGTGTGTCGCGCGTGGCGGCATCCCATTCCCCCCATGGGATGCCGCCCCTGTTTTCCGGGGAAGATCGCCGGGCGGCGCCTCCTCCCCAGCCGCTGCGCCGGAGCGCTCGTCCCCGGAGCGAGGACCGAGGCGTCCCCGCCGGGCAGGGCCCTCCTACCGTCGAGGCATGACCGAGCCCTTCGTCGTCCGACCACGGAGCACCGCGGTGCCCGTCCTGGACCGCGTCGTCCCGGCCCGGGCGATGGAGGCGGTGTCGGCTGCGCCCTGGGTGCCGGACGCGCCGGCCGGCCTGGTGCGGGTGAGGCCGTGGCATCCGTCGCTCGAACCGCTCGCCGGCCACCTCGACGATCCGGACGTCACCGATCTGTTCGTCAACGGTGCGTCGGGGCTGTTCGTCGACCGAGGCGCCGGCCCCATCCGCGATTCCGCCTGGCATGCCGATGAAGAGGAGGTGCGCGGGCTCGCCGTGGCGCTCATCGGGCTGGGCGACCGTCACATCGATGACGCGACGCCGTGCGTCGACGTGCGGCTCGAGGGCGGGATCCGCATCCACGCGGTCCTGCCTCCGGTCGCCGCCGACGGTACGGTCCTGTCGATCCGCGTGCCGAGGCTCGACCGGCCGAGTCTCGACGACCTCCGCACCGCCGGGATGTTCGGCGACGAGGCGCGCGCACGACTCGACGACCTGATCGCGCGCCGCGAGAACATCCTGGTGACAGGCGCGGCGGGCGCCGGCAAGACGACCCTCCTGGCGAGCCTGCTGAGCGCTGCTCCGCCGAACGAGCGCATCGTCACGATCGAGGACGTCGCCGAGCTGCGAGTCGACCATCCGCACCACGTCCGGCTGGAGGCGCGGCAGGCGAACCTCGAAGGGGCGGGGGCGATCGGTCTCGCGCGGCTCGTGCGCGAGGCGCTGCGGATGCGTCCCGACCGGCTTGTCGTCGGGGAGTGCCGGGGAGAAGAGGTGCGCGAGCTGCTGTCGGCGCTGAACACTGGCCACGATGGCGGTGCCGGCACCCTCCATGCGAACGGTCTCCACGATGTGCCGGCGCGACTTGAGGCGCTCGGTGCCCTCGCCGGCCTCGACGACCACGCGGTCGCACGCCAGGTCGCGAGCGCGATCGGGTTCGTGCTGCACGTCGAGCGGACGGGCAGCGGTCGCCATCTGGCGGGCATCGGACGCCCTCGGGTCGACTCTGCGGGCCGGCTGATGATCGAGGAGGTCGCATGGGACGCACGGTGAGTTCACGGGGCGGTGGTGCCGAGGCGGTGTCGCCTCGGCCGGCGGGATCGGGATCGGCGGGATCGGCGGGTCCGACGGGATCGGCGGGATCGGCGGGACCCGCGGGGTCGGCGGGTCCGGCGAATCCGGCGGGAGCGGCGGGTTCGGCTCGTCCGACGGGATCGGCGGGTCCGGATGCCGGGCCCCCTGCCACGCCCGACGCCGGGTGCGCCGTCGCCGAGTCGGTGCTGCGACTGGCCGTGCTGCTGCAGGCGGGGCTCTCGCCGGCGCGGGCCTGGGCGCATCTGGCCGACGCCGGCGACCCGGCAGCGGCTCGCGTCGTCCAAGGCTGCGAGAAGCGGATGCCGCTGGCCGACGCCATCGCGCGGGCCGCGCCGCCGCGCCCCCGGCCGAAGGCGCGGTGGCGCGAGCCGGCTCATGATCCTTGGCCCGAGGTCGCCGCGGCCTGGCGCGTGGCGACCACCGTGGGCGCGCCGCTCGCGGAGAGCCTGCGCGGGCTGGCCACCGCGCTGCGCGACGCGCAGGAGGCGGCCGACGACGTGCGCGTCGCCCTCGCCGAGCCCGCCGGCACAGCCCGGCTCATGGGGTGGCTGCCGCTCGTGGCCGTCGCCCTCGGCGCGGCGCTCGGATTCGACACCCTCGGGACGCTGCTCGGTCGGCCGCTGGGTGTCGCGTGTCTGCTCGGCGGTGGCGTCCTCATCATCGCCGCCCGCTGCTGGAGCGCCCACCTCGTGCGCCGGGCCCGCGCCGACGCAGGCATTCCCGGCCTCGACGCCGAGCTGTTCGCGATCGCGCTGAGCGGCGGCGTCTCCATCGAACGGGCGACGGCGATCGTCGCCGATGCCGGAGGGAGGGGAGCGGATGCGTCGACCGCCGCCGCCCTCGCCCTGTCGCGCTCAGCGGGTGTGCCGGCGGTCGAACTGCTGCGATCGACGGCGGAGCTCGCTCGTCACCGGTCGCGCATCGACGGCCGGCTGCGCGCAGCGCAGCTGTCGTCGCGCCTCCTCCTCCCGCTCGGGGTGTGCACGCTCCCCGCCTTTCTCCTCCTCGGCGTGGCGCCGATGCTCCTGAGCGTCATGTCCTCCATGCCCGCCGCGTTCTGATGCCTGGCCACCAGTGCCGGCATCGAGCCAGCACGCCGAGCCCGGCGAGCCGGCCGGCTCGTGCCCGCTGTCCCGTCCCCGACGACACCCGCCTGTGCCCACCCCACGCACACCCACGACAGGAGACCTCATGACCCTTCCTCTTCTCACTGCCCGCCGCGCGGCAAAGCTCTTCGCCGACACGCACGCCGACGACACCGGCGCGGCCACCGCCGAGTACGCGATCGCCACCATGGCGGCCGTGGCCTTCGCCGGACTGCTGGTCGTGATCATGCGCAGCGACGAGGTGCGCGGCATCCTCACCGAACTCATCCGCCGCGCTCTCACGGTCGCGTGATCCGCCGCAGACCCGACGACGATCGCGGGTCGGTCGTCGCCGAGTTCGCGGTCGCGCTGCCGGCGGTCATCGTCGTGCTGGTCGTCGGCGTAGGCGTCCTGGGGGCAGGTGCTCGGCAGGTGCGACTGCAGGACGCCGTCGCCGACGCGGCGCGTCTCGCGGCACGGGGCGAGCCGGCCGACCGCGTGCGCGCCGCGGTCGCGTCGGTCGCCCCCGGAGCCACGACCTCGATCGAGCCGCGCGGCGACCTCGTGTGCGTGACCGGCACGGTCGGCACCGCGCTCCCTCTCACGCTCGCCGCAACGAGCTGCGGGCTCGCCGGCGGTCTCTGATGCCCGGCACCGCGGCGGCGGCCGGCCTGATCGGTGCCGCAGCGGCGATCATGCTGGGGCTGGCATCTGTGGCATCGGCGTCGGTCGTCGGGCAGCGGGTCGCCGGCGCGGCCGACGCCGCCGCGCTCGCCGCGGCGGATGCCGCCTCCGGTGCGGCGGCCGGAGTGCCGTGCGACCGCGCGGCCGAGCTGGCCGCGGCTGCCGGTGTCGCGCTCGACGCCTGCGACCTGGACGGACTGGTCGCCACCGTCGCCGTCTCGGTCCGATTCGGCGTCCTCCGGGCCGGCGCGTCGGCGCGCGCGGGGCCGCCGCCCTGACGACGACTCACAGCGACCACTCCGGGAACTGGCGTGTATGGTTTGCGACGAAGAAAGGACGCCCCCGTTGGCAGAAGGCAAGAAGCTCGTCATCGTCGAGTCTCCGACGAAGATGAAGTCGATCCAGGGTTACCTCGGCGATGGTTACGAGGTGCTCAGCTCGGTCGGGCACATCCGCGATCTCGCGGACAAGAAGGACATCCCGGCCGACAAGAAGCAGGCGTACGGCAAGTACTCCATCGACGTCGACAACGGCTTCGACCCCTATTACGTCGAGAGCGATCGGGGACGCAAGACGGTCGCCGAGCTCAAGCGCGCGCTGAAGGGGGCGGACGAGCTCCTGCTCGCCACCGATGAAGACCGCGAGGGCGAAGCCATCGCGTGGCACCTGCTCGAGACCTTGAAGCCGAAGGTCCCGGTCAAGCGCATGGTCTTCCACGAGATCACCAAGGACGCGATCCAGGCCGCGGTGCAGAACACCCGCGAGCTCGATCTCGCGCTCGTCGACGCGCAGGAGACCCGGCGCATCCTCGACCGTCTCTACGGCTGGGACGTCAGCCCCGTGCTCTGGTTCAAGGTGCAGCAGGGGACATCCGCCGGACGCGTGCAGTCCGCCGCGACCCGCATGGTCGTCGAGCGTGAGCGCGAGCGGATGGCGTTCGTCTCGGCCTCCTACTGGGACATCGAGACGCAGGCCATGAAGGACGCAGAGTCCTTCGCCGCTCGCCTCGCCCGCGTCGATGGCGCCGGCCTCGCGCGCGGCACCGACTTCGACGACCGCGGCCAGCTGAAGAAGGCCGTCGTCGTCCTCGATGAGGAGGCCGCCCGTGAGCTCGCCGCCGCGATCGAGGCCGCGGCCGAGGCATCCGTCTCCGCTGTCGAGGCCAAGCCGGGCACCCGCAGCCCGCGGGCGCCCTTCACCACGTCGACCCTCCAGCAGGAGGCCGGCCGGAAGCTCTCGATGAGCGCCAAGCACGCGATGAGCGTCGCCCAGCGTCTCTACGAGAAGGGCTTCATCACCTATATGCGCACCGACTCGACGGCGCTCAGCACGCAGGCCGTGCAGGCGGCGCGCGAGCAGGCCGTCGCGATGTACGGCGAGAAGGCCGTGCCGCTCAACCCGCGGACCTACGCGAGCAAGAGCAAGAACGCGCAGGAGGCCCACGAGGCGATCCGCCCCTCGGGCGACACCTTCCGCACACCTGCGTCCGTCGCCTCCGAGCTCGACCGCGACGAGCTGCGCCTGTACGACCTCATCTGGAAGCGCACCATGGCCAGCCAGATGTCGGATGCGAAGTACGAGACCACCACGGTCACGCTCGCCGTCGACGCCGGCGGACGCCGTGCCGAGTTCACGGCGTCGGGCACGGTGTACACCTTCAAGGGCTTCCTCGAGGCGTACGAAGAGGGCAAGGACGAGAAGCGCGGCGATGCCGACAAGGCCGACGACCAGGCGCTGCCTGCGCTCGCGGTCGGCGACGTGCTGCGCCTGAAGGACGTCGAACCCAAGGGCCACTCCACCAGCCCCAAGCCCCGCTACACCGAGGCGAGCCTCGTCAAGGCACTCGAGGAGAAGGGGATCGGCCGTCCCTCGACGTTCGCGAGCATCATCGACGTGATCCTCAACCGCGGCTACGTCACCAAGCGCGGCCAGGCGCTGATCCCGAGCTGGCTGGCGTTCAGCGTCGTGCGGCTGCTCGAGCAGCACTTCGCCGACCTCGTCGACTACGACTTCACCGCGGCCCTGGAAGACGACCTCGACGCCATCGCCCGCGGCGAGCAGAAGCGTGAGGACTGGCTGAAGCAGTTCTACTTCGGCTCGGAAGAGCAGGTCGGTCTGCGCAACATCGTCGACAACCTCGGCGAGATCGACGCGCGCGCCCTCAACTCCACGCCCATCGGCGACGTGGCCACGCTCCGCTTCGGCAAGTACGGTCCGTACCTCGAGGTCGCCAACGCCGAGGAGCCCGACGGCGAACCCCGTCGCGTCAACATCCCCGAAGACCTCGCGCCCGACGAGCTCACACCCGTCAAGGCACAGGAGCTCATCGACGCCCCCGTGGCGGGCGACCGCGTGCTCGGTGAGAACCCCGCGAACGGCAAGCTCGTCATCGTGAAGGACGGACGCTTCGGCCCGTACGTGCAGGAGGCCGACCCGCCCGCGGCGGAGGAGGTCGACGAGGCCACCGGCGAGATCGTCGAGGCGCCCGAGCCCGAGCCGGCACCGAAGAAGCGCGGCGCGAAGAAGGAGGCGGCGCCCAAACCGCGCACGGCCTCGCTGTTCAAGTCGATGTCGGTCGACACGATCGACCTGGAGACCGCGCTGCGCCTGCTCGAGCTGCCGCGCGTCGTCGGCGTCGACCCCGAGTCCGGGGCCGAGATCACCGCCCAGAACGGCCGCTACGGCCCGTACCTCAAGAAGGGCACCGACTCGCGGACGCTGCAGAGCGAGCAGCAGATCTTCGACATCACTCTCGACGAGGCGCTCGCCGTCTACGCGCAGCCGAAGTACGGCTCCCGCGGCGCGAGCAGCGCACTGAAGGAGTTCGAGAACGACCCGGTCAGCGAGAAGCCGATCAAGGTCAAGGACGGCCGATTCGGCCCGTACGTCACCGACGGCGTGACGAACGTCACCATTCCGCGCGGCCAGACGCCCGACGACATCACCTACGAGATCGCCGTGCAGATGCTCGCCGACAAGCGCGCGAAGGGACCGGCGCCCAAGCGCGCGACCCGCAAGGCGACCAAGAAGGCCCCGGCGAAGAAGTGACCGCTGCAGGGCACCCCGGACTCTTCATCACGTTCGAGGGCGGGGACGGCGCGGGCAAGACCACGCAGGCGTCGCTGCTGGAGAAGTGGCTGACGGATGCCGGGCACGCGGTCGTGCGCACGCGCGAACCGGGAGGAACCGAGGTCGGCACGCTCATCCGCGACATCGTGCTCCACCACCGGGGCGAGGTCGCGCCGCGCGCCGAGGCGCTCCTCTACGCCGCCGACCGCGCGCATCACGTCGAGACCGTCGTGCGCCCCGCACTCGAGCGCGGCGACGTCGTCATCCAGGACCGCTACCTCGACTCGTCCATCGCCTACCAGGGCGCCGGCCGGGTGCTCGGCCGCGACGAGGTGCGCGACCTCTCGCTGTGGGCGACGGCGGGCCTGCTTCCCGACCTCACCGTGCTCCTCGATCTTGACCCCATGGTCGCCCGGCAGCGCCTCGACGCCGACGACAAGCCCTTCGACCGGCTGGAGGCGGAGCGCGAGACCTTCCACGTGCGCGTGCGCGAAGAGTTCCTCGCCCTCGCGGCCGCCGAGCCCGGCCGGTTCCTCGTGCTCGACGCGACGCTCCCGGCCGCCGAGCTGACGGCGGCCGTGCGCGACCGCGTCGCCGGACTCCTGGGCTGACCGGGCTGGCCGGGCGGCACCGTCGTTCCCCGCTACTAGGCTGACGAGCATGGAATCCACAGCGGGCACGGCGCCCTCGAGCGCCCTCGCGGAGGTTCCCTGGGGAGCCGTCTGGGGGCAGGACGCCGCGGTCGAGACGCTGAAGGAAGCGGCATCCGACCCCGCCTCGCTCACCCACGCCTGGCTGATCACCGGCCCGCCCGGCTCGGGCCGTTCGACGCTCGCCTACGCGTTCGCCGCGGTTCTCATCGCCGAGCCCGGCGATGAGAACGCGATGCGCCAGGTGCTCGCCGGCACCCACCCCGATCTCACGGCGCTGCGCACCGAGGGCGTGATCATCTCGATCAAGGACGCCCGCGCGCTCGTTGAGCGGTCGTACTTCTCGCCCTCGCTCGGCCGCTACCGCGTGATCGTGATGGAAGACGCCGACCGCATGGCCGAACGCACCTCGAACGTGCTGCTCAAGGCGCTCGAAGAGCCGCCCGAGCGCACCGTGTGGGTGCTCTGCGCTCCGAGCGACGCCGACCTGCTGCCGACGATCCGCTCCCGCGTGCGCACGCTGCGCCTGCGCGAGCCGGGCATCTCCGATGTCGCGCGCCTCATCGTCGAGCGCACCGGAGTCGACAGCGCGACCGCCGAGCAGTCCGCGCGGCACGCGCAGCGTCACATCGGCATGGCGCAGCGATTGGCGACGGATGCCGCGGCCCGCGCCCGCCGCGACGATACGCTGCGTGCCGTCCTGCACGTGCGCGGAGTCGGCGACGCGGTCGAGGTCGCCGGCCGCATCGTGCAGGCGGCGACCGAAGACGCCAAGGCCCTCACCGCCGAGCGCGACGAGGCCGAGCGCACCGCGCTGCTGCGCACGCTCGGCATCGCCGAGGGCGCCGCCGTGCCGCCGGCCGTCCGCTCGCAGCTCTCGGCGCTCGAAGACGACCAGAAGCGCCGGGCGACGCGCAGTCTGCGCGACGGCATCGACCGGGTGCTCACCGACCTCGAGTCGATGTTCCGCGACGTGCTGATGCTGCAGTTCGGGCGCGACGCCGACCTCATCAACCGCGAGCTCGAGCCCGACCTGCGGTCGCTCGCGGGCGCCTGGTCCGTCGACCGCACGCTCACGGTCGTCGACCGCATCGGCGTGACGCGCGAGAACGTCGAGCTCAACGCCGCGCCCACGCTCGCCCTCGAGAGCATGCTCGTGACTGTCGCGAGCGGAAGGACTCCGTGAACACTCCGCGCCGCGCTCGCCGCGTCATCGCCATCGTCGCCGGCCTGGCGGCGGCATCACTCGCTCTGAGCGGGTGCCTGTACACGATGATCCCCGACACCTCGGCTCCGCCGTCGACCGAGAGCCCTGCTCCCGACACCGAGGGCGTGGCAGCCGACCTCCTGCCCTATTACGGGCAGGAGCTCGACTGGAGCACGTGCGGCGACGGGTTCGACTGCACCACGGTCACCGCTCCCCTCGACTGGGAGGACCCGTCCGCCGGCGAGATCGAGCTGTCGGTCATCCGCAGCCGTGCGACCAACGGCCAGGCCATCGGCTCGCTCCTGACCAACCCGGGCGGCCCGGGCGCCAGCGGCGTCGGCCTCATCCGCGACTCGCTCGCCTACGCCGTCGGCGAGCCGGTGCGCGAGCAGTTCGACGTCATCGGCTTCGACCCGCGCGGCGTGGGAGAGTCCACCGCGGTCCGCTGCTTCGACGCTCCCGAGATGGACGCGTACCTGTTCGACATCCCCGAGAACGGGCGGGGGACGGATGCCTGGGCCGAAGAGCTGCGCGAGCGGCATGCGGCCTTCGCCGAGGCGTGCGACGCCAACAGTGACGGCATCATCCCGTTCATCACGACCGAGAACAGCGCGCGCGACATGGACCTGCTGCGCGCGGTCCTCGGCGACCGCGAGCTGAACTACCTCGGCTACAGCTACGGCACCTTCCTGGGCGCGACCTACGCGAAGCTGTTCCCCGAGAAGGTGGGCCGTCTCGTGCTCGACGGCGCGGTCGATCCGGCGATCTCGAACCTCGAGGTCGACATCGTGCAGGGGATCGGCTTCGAGTCGGCACTGCGGGCATACATGGCAGACTGCCTCGAGGGCAGCGACTGCCCGTTCCGGGGCACCGTCGACGGGGCGATGGCCGATCTCGGCACGCTGCTCGCCGGGGTCGATCGCGACCCGCTCCCGGCGGCCGATGGCCGCGAGCTCGGCGCCGACTCCCTGATGACCGGCATCGTCGCGGCGCTCTATGCCGAGGAGAGCTGGCCGTATCTGTCGCTCGCCCTGCAGGGTGCGCTCGAGGGCGACCCCGAGACCGCATTCCTCCTCGCCGACTTCTACTACGACCGTGAGGGCGGCGAGTACCTGAGCAACCAGACCGAGGCGTTCCGCACGTACAACTGCATGGACTACCCCACCGAGGCGACCCCGGACGAGATCACCGCGGCCCGCGCGCGGCTCGCCGAGGAGGCCCCCACGGTCGCGCCGTACTGGTTCGGCGCGAACCCGTGCGACGACTGGCCGTACCCGCCCACGGGCGTCCGTGAGCCCATAGCCGCCGAGGGCGCCGCGCCCATCCTGGTGATCGGCACCACGAACGACCCCGCCACGCCCTACGAGTGGTCGGTGTCGCTGGCCGACCAGCTGGCGTCCGGCGTGCTCATCACCCGCGAGGGCGAGGGTCACACGGGGTACAACAAGGGCAACGCCTGCGTCGACGAGGCCGTCGAGGCGTACCTGCTCGAGGGCACGGTCCCGCAGGGCGACGTCACCTGCGACTGACCGGGCGCCCCGGCATCCGCTCGGCTATCGGCGCAGCACTCGGCGGGCCAGGGCATTCCCCAGGAACTGCACGCCCTGCACGATGATAATGATGACCACCACGGCAGCCCACGTGACCCACGGGTTGAACTGCTTGAAGCCGTAGACGATCGCGAAGTCGCCGAGCCCGCCGGCCGCGACCGCGCCCGCCATCGCCGTCATGTCGACGAGGGCCACCACGATGAACGTGTAGCCGAGGATGAGCGGCCCCAGCGACTCACGCGGAATGAGCCGGAAGAGGATCCGCGACCGGCTGGCACCCGCTGCGCGGGCGGCCTCGATCACACCGGGACGCACGGTGAGCAGGTTCTGCTCGACGATGCGGCTGATGGCGAAGAGCGACGCGATCGAGATCACGAAAACGCCGAAGTTGGTGCCGATCCCGGGGATGCCGACGCTGCGGGCGAGCGGCTGCAGCGCTGTGAGCAGGATCACGAATGGGATCGGGCGGACCGTGTTGACGATCACGTTCAGGGTGCCGAACACGGCGCGGTTCGGGAACAGGCTGCCCGCACGGGTGGCGTAGAGGGCGACGCCGAGCACGAGACCGCCGAAGCCGCCCAGCACGAGGCTGACGGTGACCATGTACAGCGTCTCGGCGGTGGCCGCCCAGAGTTCGGGGAGGAGGTCGATGAGCCTATCCACGGATGTCCTCCTCGATGAGCGGCGCGAACGCCGACGCTGCGGCGATCGCGGCGTCGACGGCTGCCGGATCCCCATCGAGCGAAAGGGTCAGATGCCCGAACACACGGCCGCGGATGTCGTTGATCCCGCCGTGGATGAGCTCGAAGCGCACACCGTGCGCGGAGAGCGCGGCGAACACGTCGGCCTGCGTGACGTCGCCGTCGCGCACGGTGAAGGTGACGATCCGGCCGGGGTGGCGGTCGCGGAGGGTACGCAGCTGCGCACCGGCGGGGACGTCCTCGATG
This sequence comes from Microbacterium sp. CFH 31415, assembly GCF_022538185.1. GTDB lineage: Bacteria > Actinomycetota > Actinomycetes > Actinomycetales > Microbacteriaceae > Microbacterium. The sequence goes on from NZ_JAKYXC010000003.1 coordinate 175,759, forward strand.
ATGCTCGAGACGAATCGGCGGGTGGAGGGATGCTGCGGCGCCGAGAGCACGTCGAAGACCTCCCCGCTCTCGATGACGCGCCCTCCTTCCATCACGACGACGCGGTCGGCGAGGGTGCGGATGACGTCCATCTCGTGCGTGATCACGAGGATCGTGATCCCCAGCTCGCGGTTGACGCGCTGGAGGAGTCCGAGCACCTCCTGCGTCGTGTCAGGATCGAGCGCGCTCGTCGCCTCGTCGGCGAGCAGGATGCGCGGGCTCGTGGCCAGGGCGCGGGCGATGCCGACGCGCTGCTTCTGGCCGCCGGACAGCTGCTCGGGGTGATTGCGGGCCTTGTCGGCCAGGCCGACGAAGGCGAGTAGCTCGTCGACCCGCGCGGCGATCTCGGCGCGCGGCCGCCCCGCGATCTCGAGGGGGTAGGCGACATTCTTGGCGACCGTGCGGGAGTCGAAGAGGTTGAACTGCTGGAAGATCATGCCGATGTCGCCGCGGAGCTCGCGCAGTTCGCGCTCGCGCAGCCGCGTCACGTCGCGGCCGTCGATCGTGACGGTGCCGCTCGTCGGCGTCTCGAGTGCATTCACGAGGCGGAGCACGGTGCTCTTGCCGGCGCCGGAGTAGCCGATGATGCCGCACACCTCGCCCGCGGCGACCTCGAGGTCGACGGCGTCGACGGCGGTCACCGGTGGCGCGTCCTTGGCCGGGGGCGGGAAGGTCTTGGAGACGCCGCTCAGTCGGATGAGGCTCATGGTTCTTCCTGGAGACGTGCGTGTGCGGCCCGCTCGCATCGAACGGGCCGCACGACGCGACGGGCCTACTGGTTGGCGCGGATGTCTTCCTCGACGTCGCGGAGCGACGTCACGAGGTCCTCGGCGGGGGTGTCGAGCAGCACCGCGGTGCCGCCTGAGGCCTCCTGCACCCCGTCGAGCACGTCCTGCGTGGTCTGGTAGATCTCGACGAGCTTGAGATAGGTCGGGTTGTCGGCGTCCTCGGCCCGCGCGGCGAAGATGTTGACGTAGGGGAGGGCATTCGGGTCGGACGGGTCGTCGACCGCGATCGCGTCCTCGAAGCTGAGGCCGGCGTCGCCGACGAAGTCGTTGTTGATGATCGCCGCGGCGACGTCGGGCAGCGACGTGGCCGTGAGGGCGGCGTCCAGCGCCTCGACCTTCACCTTCGACGACGGCTCGACGTCGGCGACGGTCGAGAAGATCGATCCGCCGTCCTTCAGCTCGATGAGACCGGCCGACTGCAGCACGAGCAGGCCGCGGGCCTGGTTGCTCTCGTCGTTGGGCACAGCCACCGTGGCGCCTGCGGGGATGTCCTCGACCGAGTCGTACTGCGACGAATACAGGCCGAGCGGGTAGATGGCCGTGGCGCCGATGGGCTGCAGATCGTCGTCGCCGGCCACGTTGTAGGTCGCGAGGTAGATCACGTGCTGGAACTGGTTGAGGTCCAGCTCCCCGGCAGAGAGCGCGGGGTTCGGCTGCGTGTACTCGCTGAAGTCGACGAGCTCGATCGCGATGCCCTCGGCGGCCGCCGCCTCCTTGTACGTCTCCCAGTAGGGGTCGCCGGCGCCCACGACCCCGATGCGGACGACCTCGTCGGTGCCCGCGTCACCTGCGCCACCCGTCTCGGCGCTCGCGCCGGCGCAGCCGGCGAGGAGGAGGGCGAGAGGCAGGGCCGCGGCGGCTGCGATCGTGATCTTCTTGGACATGTCTGCTCCTGTGCGTCAAGGCCGCGACGGGGGTGGACCACAAGCACGATCGGCGGACCGCGCTCGCTGCGTCGCGGTACGCCATCGACGGTACGTCGGGCTCCATCGGGCGCCGAATCGCGTCGTAACACGTCGACACCCGCCGGCCGGGGGCGTGTTCGCGAGCGCCCCCCGGCTCCTGTAAGATCGTTGATCGTGCATCGCGCAAGCGAAGCGCGCCACCTTAGCTCAGTCGGCAGAGCGATTCACTCGTAATGAATAGGTCAAGGGTTCGATTCCCTTAGGTGGCTCACACGGGAGAGGCCCGCTTCTGGCGGGCCTTCTTCGTACCCTCACCACGCGAAGAGGACCGATGGACGCCACGATCGACGCCGTCGCTGAGATCTTCTCCTGGGTGGGGTTCGGGCTGGGTGCGGTCGTGGCCGGCGTCGCGCTGGTGATGTACCTCTTCGACGGCACCTGGCTGCCCACCCGCGGCGTGCTCGACGACGGTGAGCACGGCCGCGTGGTGCGCTGGTTCGACGAGGACGGCGGCGTCAACGAGGCGCGCCTCACGCATGAGCAGGAGCGAGCGCTGGCCGGCAAGAGCATGGCCGACATCTACTACCGTCGCGGTGGCCGCGGCCGGATGCGCCTGACCCAGGGATCGCCCGCGGTCCGTGCGGTCGCCTATCTCTCGCTGGGGTTGCTCGGCCTCGGCGTCGTGGCGCTCGCGACGTCGATGATCCTGCTGTTCACACGCGGCTGAGCCCAGGCGGCGGATCCGCCGCCGTCAGCCCAGCGCGAGCATCCCGCCCGCGACGAGCGCCAGGGCGAGCCCGAGCCACTGCACCCCGGCGACGCGCTCGCGCAGCACCAGCGCGGCGAGCAGGATCGTGCCCGCCGGGTACAGCGCCGTCAGCGCCGACACGATCGAGAGGTCTCCTTCGCGCAGCGCCACCAGCATGAGGGCGTTGGCGGCGGCATCCACCACTCCGCACACGATGGCCAGCCACCACGCCCGCGCGAGGGAAGACGTCGGCGAACCTACGGCGGTCGTCGATGTCGACGCGTGCTCGAGGTCGGCGTGACCGCTCGGGGTGACGCCGATGACCGGTGCGGACGCAGTGAGGACGGATGCCGCGGGCAGCCCACGGCGCACGGCGACGACCGCCATCGCCGCGACGATCGCGAGGGTCAGCACGGCCGAGGTGGCGCGGCTCATCACAAGCGGCACGAGCCCGCTGCCGGTGGAGGTCTGGTCGACGACGAGGAGGAATCCCCCGATGGCCGCGCCCGCGCCGACGGCCATGACCAGCCCGCGCGTGCTCGGACGCACGACCTTCTCGCCCGGGATGAAGCCCACGAGCACCACGGCGACGAGAGCCACGCCGAGCCCGGCGTAGGCGACGGGGGACAGCATCTCGCCGTCGACCAGCAGGCCCCACAGCATCGGTGCGATCGCCGAGACCACCGCGGTCAGCGGCGACAGGATGCTCATGGGCCCTATCGCAAGGCACGCGTACAGCAGGACCACGGCCACGACACCGAACACGCCCGCCAGTGCACCCCACGCGACATCGGCTGAACGCCAGGCTCCGCCGAGCAGCGGCTGGGCGATCGCGAGGGCGGCGAGCCCCGACAGGGCGGCGATCGCGGTCACGGCGATGGAGCGGAGGCGCCTCGCGGCGAGGCCTCCGCAGAAGTCCGCGGCACCGTAGATGAGGGCACCGAGAAGGGCGAGGACGGCCGAAATCATCGAACTCAGCATAAAGATGGTCGCCAGCATCCAATTTCACTAGATAAACTAGCGATATGTCGACCTCTCAGCGCACCGACCGACAGCCCACGCGGTGGCTTCGCGTCGGCATCCCTGCCGTTCTCGTCCTCGTCTGGATCGTCGTGGGGGCGCTCGGCGGTCCGTACTTCGGGAAAGTCGACGAGGTGTCGAGCAACGACCGCTCGTCGTTCCTCCCCGAGAGCGCCGACGCGACACAGGTGAACGAGCGTCTGCCCGAGTTCCTCGGCGGCGACAGCATCCCGGCGGTCGTGGTCGTGACGGGGGAGGGCGACCTCAGCGAGGACCAGCTCGCCGACGTCCAGACGCTCGCCGACGACATCGCCGCGCTCGACGGCGTGCTGGAGGACGTCTCGCCGCCCATTCCGTCGGAGGACGGCGAAGCGGCGCAGATCTTCGTCCCGATCGACGCGGAGGGCGAGGTAGGCGAGATCGTCGCCGAGATCCGCGCGCTGGTCGCGGAAGACCTTCCCGACGGCATGGAGGGATGGGTGACGGGCCCGGCGGGCTTCACCGCCGACCTCGTCGAGGGCTTCCTCGGCATCGACGGGCTGCTGCTGGCAGTCGCGCTCATCGCGGTCTTCATCATCCTCGTGATCGTCTACCGCTCGCCGGTGCTGCCCATCCTCGTGCTGATGACGTCGGTGTTCGCCCTGTGCGTCGCGCTCCTCACCGTGTGGTGGCTCGCGAAGGCCGGCATCGTCGTGCTGAACGGTCAGGTCCAGGGCATCCTGTTCATCCTCGTCATCGGCGCCGCCACCGACTACGCCCTGCTGTACGTCGCCCGGTTCCGCGAGGCGGTGGCCGAAGGCAGGAAACGGTGGGATGCCGTCGTCACGGCGTGGAAGGGCGCGTTCGAGCCGATTCTCGCCTCTGGCGGCACCGTGATCGCGGGCCTCCTGTGCCTGCTGCTGTCCGACCTCGCGACCAACCGCGCCCTCGGCCCGATCGCATCCATCGGCATCGCGTTCTCGGTGCTCTCGGCGCTGACGTTCCTGCCCGCGCTGCTCGCGCTGGTGGGCCGGGCGGCCTTCTGGCCCTTCATCCCGAAGGAGCCGATCGCGACGATCCCCGACGACCTGACCCAGCCGGTCAAGGGGGTGTGGCCGCGCCAGGCGCGCTTCATCTCCCGCCACCCGCGTGCCGTCTGGATCGTCAGCACGCTGGTGCTGCTGATCGGCGCGTTCGGCCTCACGCAGCTCAAGGCCGACGGCGTGCCGTCGAGCGATCTGGTGCTCGGCACGTCTGAGGCCCGTGACGGCCAGGACGTGCTCGCCGAGCACTTCCCGGCGGGTTCGGGCAGCCCGATGTACGTCATCGTGCCCGAGGAAGACCTCGCCGTGACCATCGAGACCCTGGAGGCGGCGGACGGCATCGAGTCCGTGGCCGTGGCATCCGACGACTCGCCCACCGGCCAGGCGGCAGTCGAGGTCGAGAACGGCGAGCCGGTGTTCACCGCCGTCGGCCCGCCCGGAACCCCCGCGCCCGAACCGACTGTCGCGGACGGCGACGTGCTCGTCATCGGCACGCTCAACGACGCCGCCGACTCCATCGCTGCCGAGGACGCCGTGCGCGAGATCCGCACCGACCTCGACGAGGTGCTGGGCGCAGGCACCGCGCTCGTCGGCGGCGAGACGGCGACCGACATCGACTCGAACGACACGTCGATCCGCGACCGCACCGTCATCATCCCGGTGATCCTCGTGGTGATCCTGCTGATCCTCATGCTGCTGCTGCGCTCGATCCTGGCGCCGGTCATTCTCATCGCGACGGTCATCCTGTCGTTCGCGACGGCCCTCGGCGTGAGCGCGCTCGTCTTCAACGGCCTGTTCGACTTCCCCGGAGCCGATCCCGCGGTGCCGCTCTACGGCTTCGTGTTCCTGGTCGCGCTCGGCGTCGACTACAACATCTTCCTGATGTCGAGGGTCCGCGAGGAGTCCCTCGTGCATGGCACGCGGCCGGGAATCCTGCGCGGGCTCGTCGCGACGGGCGGAGTGATCACATCGGCGGGACTCGTGCTCGCGGCGACGTTCGCCGCGCTGGGCGTCATCCCGATCCTCTTCCTGGCGCAGATCGCATTCATCGTCGCGTTCGGCGTGCTGCTCGACACGTTCGTCGTGCGGTCGCTGCTCGTGCCGGCTCTGTCGTACGACATCGGCCGCGCGATCTGGTGGCCGTCGAAGCTCTGGCGGAACGGCCCTGAGAAGCGCGAGCGGATGCCGCAGCCCGAACTCGTGGGAGCGGCGACGGCCGGGACGAGGGGATCGTCCGACGAGGCCGTGCCCGCCGAGACCTCGGCGGAGGTGCTCGCCGAGGACGGTCACCCGCTGACGCGCGAGGAGTACCGGCGTACGCTCGAGCCATGAGCAAAGCGCTGTTCATCGTCGACGTACAGAACGACTTCACCGAGGGCGGTGCGCTCGGAGTCGACGGCGGAGACGCCGTCGCCGAGCGCATCACCCGGTTCCTCGAAGCCCACGCGGGGGAGTACGCGGTGATCGTCGCGTCACGCGACTGGCATGACGGAGACAACGACAACGGCGGCCATTTCCACCCTGAGCCCGACTTCGTCGACACCTGGCCGGTGCATTGCGTGAGCGGCACCGAGGGCGCCGAGTACGACCCGGGGTTCGACACCGCCGCGGTGACGCATCACGTGAAGAAAGGCCAGGGGGTGCCCGCCTACTCGCTGTTCGAGGGGACCACCGATGACGGTCTGACCGTCGCGCATCTCCTCGAGGAGCACGGCGTGGTCGACGTCGACGTGGCGGGCCTTGCGACGGACTACTGCGTGCGCGCCTCGGCGCTCGACGCGATCGAGCACGGCCGCCACGTGCGCATCCTCACCGACCTCGTCGCGGGCGTCGCGCCCGAGAGCAGCGAGGCGTCGCTCGCCGAGCTCGCCCACGCGGGCGCCGAGCTCGTCGAGTCGGGTGTCTGACCCGCACGTCCGCCGCGTCCTCGCGACCGACGGCAACCGCCTGCGCGCCCTCCGGCTCGAGGCGCTGCAGGATCCGGCGGCGGGCATCGCGTTCCTCGAGTCGTACGACGAGGCCGTCGTGCGGCCGGCCGACTTCTGGGAGGCGCGAGCGATCGGGGCCGCGCTGTCGGGCTCGGCGGCGCAGTTCATCGCCGAGGCGGGACCGGCGTGGGTGGGAACCCTCACCATCCTCATCCCCGAGCCGTCCGTCCCCGACCACTTCGGCCGCGTGCGCGAGGAAGGCACCGCGCTCGCCGTCGCCGTTTACGTCAGTCCGTCGCATCGCGGGCACGGCGTCGTCGACGCGCTGATGACCGCCGGAGCGGAGTGGGCGCGCCACCAGGGGTGCGCCCGGCTCCTGCTCGACGTGCACCAGGACAACGCGAGAGCGCAGGCGGCGTATCGACGGCTCGGCTTCACGGCGACCGGGAGCACGATCGACGGCCAGAACGGCCGTGAGCTGGAGATGGCACGGGCTCTGTCCGACTGAGTCGATGGCGGCGGGCCGACGCGGCGCAGCGCGCTGACCGAAGTGAAGTGGGCCCCGTGCGGCTCGAACCCACGACCCGCGGATGAGAAGTGCGGATGTGCGCGTGCGGTGGGCCCCGTGGGGCTCGAACCCACGACCCGCGGATTAAAAGTCCGATGCTCTACCGACTGAGCTAGAGGCCCTCAGCGTCCCAGCCTACTTGCCGCACGGCACCCCTCGGTGCGGCGATCAGCCGTTGCCGTTGTTGTTGCCCGGACCGCGGTTGCCGTTGCCACCGCCGTTGCCGTTGCCGTTGCCGTTGCCGTTGTTGTTGCCGGGGCCGCTGTTGCCGTTGCCACCACCGCCGTTGTCGCCGCCGTTGCCCGGACCGCTGTTGTCGGTGTCGTCCCCGTCCTGATCGACGGGTGCGGGCTCCTGCTCCTCGGCCGGTGCGTCCGCCGGCTCCTCCGAAGGCTGGATCACGACGGGCGACGTCGGTTCGGGTGACGGCGGTCCGGCGAGCGACAGCGCCCACGCTCCCACCGCGACGGCGATGAGAAGCGCCATCACCGCGACGGCGACACCGACTGCGACACGGCGACGACGCGCGCGCTGCGCCCGGCTCGCCGCCGACCGCCCGAGCGGAAGCGGACCGCTCGGGTGCTCCGAAAGGGCGACCGTCGCCGCGGCCATGGGCGAGGTCGCGCGTGGCGTGAGGGGGTTCGCCGACGCGGGAACTGCCATCGTCGCGCCCGAGCCCGGTGCGGCCGACGCTGCGGGGAGGATCGCCGTCCGGTCCGTCGGCGGTGTCATGGCCATCGTCGGCTGGTCGGCCGGCTGGATCGCCGCATCGTCGCTCTCGGCGAGCCGTCGAGCCGCGAGGGCCACCTCCAGCGCGGTCGGCCGGTCTTGCGGCTGCGTCGATGTCATTCCGCGCAGCAGTCCCTGCCATGCCGGGTGGAGTGTCTCGGGGATGGTGGGCGGGGAGCTCAGACGGGCCATGACGGTGCCGATCCCCTCCGCGTCGGCGAACGGCCGCGTGCCGGTGAGCGCTTCGATCAGCATGATCCCGAACGCGTAGATGTCGGCCGGCGGCGCAGGAGTCTCGCCCCGCGCCTGCTCCGGCGCGATGTACGCGACGGTGCCGACCGCAATGCCCGGGCTGGTCATGCGCGGGGAGTCCAGCAGGTACGCGATGCCGAAGTCCGCGAGCTTCGCCCGCCACCGCAGGCCGGGCAGCGGCGACTCCCACAGCAGCACGTTGGACGGCTTGATGTCGCGGTGTACGACGCCCGCGGAGTGCGCGATGTGCAGGCCCTCCGCGATGTCGACGGTGATCGACGCCATCTGCGCAGCATCCACCGGCCCGTCCGCGATCAGATCGCGCATCGTGATGCCCTCGACGTACTCCATGACGAGGTAGCTCGGGTCATCCTCCGACACGTGGGCGTCGAAGAGTGTCACCAGCGAGTGATGGCTGAGCGAGGCGAGGAGCGTCGTCTCCGACAGCGCGCGCGCGACCGAGCCGACCTCGTCGACATGACCGCGCAGCACCTTGATCGCGACCGTGCGCCGCAGCGCGGCATCCTCCGCCCGGAAGACGCGCGCCATTCCGCCCTCGCCGATCCGCGCCTCGAGGCGATACCGCCCGCCGAGTATCGAACCCGTCGAGAGGTCGCTGGCTTCCCGCAGGTCAGTCATGGTCCTCCCGCGCCGGCGCCGCACCCCTCCGGCGCGCCCCAGCACTCCCCGCAAAGCTACGCCTGCGCGCGTTCGGTCCACATGCCTCTTGACGATCCGGGGTGCGAAGTGCAAGAGAGCGCGACGAAGCCGCCGGCGCACCTCGCATGCACCGGCGGCTCGCCTCCCCTGAACGCCGGACGAGCCGGCGCCCGGTCACTGAGTCGGAGGCATCAGGACCGAGTCGATGAGGTACACGGTCGCATTGGCGGTCTGCACGCCGCCGCAGATCACGTTGGCGCCGTTGACCATGAGTTCGTCGCCGCTTCCGGTGACCTCGAGGTCACCGCCCTGCACGGTCGTGTGCGTGCCGACGACGTCGGCCGGCGCTGCCTGTCCGGGTACCACGTGGTAGGTGAGGATCGACGTGAGCGTCTCGCTGTCGGTCTTGAGCGCCTCGATGGTGGCCGGGTCGATCGCGGCGAAGGCCTCGTCCACCGGGGCGAAGACGGTGAACTCGTCGCCGTTGAGGGTGTCGACGAGGTCCACATCGGGATTGAGCTGCCCGCTGACCGCCGCGACGAGCGTGGTCAGGAGGGGGTTGTTCGACGCGGCGGTCGCCACGGGGTCGGCGGCCATGCCCTCGACCGATCCGGCGCCGTCCGGCACGGCCTCCGCGTAGTCGGCGCAGCCGGGTCCGACCAGGTTCGCGGCCGGGTCCATCTCCTCCATGGGCTCCTCGGACTCCTCCATGGCGGGAGTCGAGGGCTCGTCGGCGGGCTCGGCGGTCGAGCTGCCCATCGAACAGGCAGAGAGCGCGAAGGTGGCGGCGAACGCGAGTGCCAGACCCGCTGAGACGCGCTTCCGGGTGATGCGTGACATGACTTCCTCCTCTGTGAGGTCCATGTGGACCGAGATCTGCAGGTCCCCGGTGTGGGGGAGCGAACCGTAGGAGCGGCTGCACGGGGTCTTCGGAAGCCCGTCGCGAATCGGATTGGAAGGAATCCCGAGAGCGGATGCCGCGGCCCTGCGCCGCGGCATCCGCTCACCGTCTTCCCACCCATCCGAAGACGGCGGCGCTGCGAATACGACGGCGGATACCACACCGCGCGGGCTGCGACGTGCACGAGGGGAGTAGGGCATGCTGGTGGACATGGTGATCGACGGGATCGACGTGCCGGAGGACGGCGCCGAGCCCATCGACCATGTCGGCGAACTGCTGCAGCGCATCGCCGGCGGCGACCAGACCGCGTTCGCCCGCCTCTACGACATGCTCTCGCCGCGCGCATTCGGGCTGATCCTGCGCGTGCTCGTCGACCGCTCGCAGAGCGAGGAAGTGCTGCAAGAGGTCTTCCTCGAGGTGTGGCAATCCGCCTCGCGCTTCGTTCCGAAGAGAGGGCAGGGCAGGTCCTGGGTGCTCACGATCGCGCACCGCCGGGCGGTCGATCGCGTGCGGTCGTCGCAGGCGAGCACGAACCGCGACATGCGGGCCGGTCTCCGCGACCTCGACGTGGCCCACGACGGCGTCGCAGAACAGGCCGAGCTGCGCATCGAGGGAGAGAGGGTCGCCACGGCACTCTCGACGTTGCCGGACGCGCAGCGAGAAGCCCTGACCCTCGCCTATTACGGCGGATACAGTCAGAGCGAGATCGCGGCGCTGATGGGAGCACCGCTGGGAACGATCAAGACGAGGATGCGGGACGGGCTGTCCCGCTTGAGAGCAGAGATGGGGGTGACCGCGTGATGAACGAGCAGGAGTTCGCCGAACTGTCGGCAGGCTATGCCCTTGACGCGCTGTCGCCCGAAGACCGCCGGGCGTTTCAGGCGGCGCTCGCCGAGCACCCCGAGTGGGTGCGGCTCGTCGACGCCGACGTGGAGACCGCCGGCGCGCTCGCTGAGAGCGTGCCCGATGCCGCGCCGCCGCTGACCCTGCGCTCCACGCTGCTCTCGCGGGTGGCGACCATGCCGCAATTGCCGGAGATGGATGCCGCAGCCGCAGCCGTCGCCGAGCCGGTGGCCTCTGCCCCGCCGCTGCCTCCCGTGCCGCCGGTGCCCCCGCTGCCGGGCGACGCGTCGGCGGGCGACGCGCCGGCGGGCGACGCGCTGCCTGGCGATGCCTCGATGAATGATGCGCCGTTCGTGGAACCGGCCCCGACGACCACGACGATCCAGGCGATCTCCCGTCGCAACTGGACCCGCGGACTGCTGACGCTCGCCGCCTCGCTCGTCATCCTCGTGGTCCTCGGCTTCGGCGCCGTCACCATCAACCAGTACGTCAACCGGCCGCCGGAAGTCGCGGCGCTCGCCGAGATCGAGGCCGCTCCCGACGCGCAGGCGGCGACGGTGGAACTGACGGACGGCGGGACCGCGACCGCGCACTGGGCGGAGTCGGTGGGCAAGGTCGTGCTCGTGTCGAACGGGCTGCCCGAGATCTCCGAGGACGAGAGCTTCGAGCTGTGGTTCGTGCGTGAAGACGGCACTCCGGTGGCGGCGGGTGTGTTCGAGCCCGCCGAAGGCCCGTCGACCGTGATCCTCGACGGAGAGATGCAGGCCGGCGACACGATCGCCGTGACGGTCGAGCCGCAGGGCGGGTCGCCGAACGGCGAGCCCTCGGGCGAGCCGATCGTAGCCATCCCGACGGCCTGAGCGCTAGCGTGAGGTGGTGGCCGCCTCGCAGACTCCGCAGACGCTCGCGCACCTCCGCCGCGCGCGCGACCTGATGGACCGCGACTACGCCGAACCGCTCGACGTGCCGACGATGGCCACGAAGGCACTCATGTCGCCCGCGCACTTCTCGCGCGAGTTCAAGGCCGCCTACGGCGAGACGCCGTACTCGTACCTGATGACCCGGCGCATCGAGCGGGCGATGGCTCTGCTGCGGAACGGGATGTCGGTGACGGATGCCTGCACCGCGGTCGGCGCGACCTCGCTGGGCTCGTTCAGCTCGACGTTCACCGAGATCGTCGGCGAGACGCCGAGCTCCTACCGCGCGCGGCCGCACGAAGCCGCCGAGGCCATGCCCCTCTGCGTCGCGAAGATCCTCACCCGTCCGGCGCGCTACGCCTGAGCGGCGTGTCGGATGGGCGGCGGGACTGAGCAGAATCGGAGAAGCGCCGCCCGGCCGGGCTGGCCTAGCGTGGCATCCATGACCACCACTGCACTCGCCTACTGCCCGATCACGGTCGACGACGTCGAGACCGCGATCCCGTTCTACCGCGACGGCCTCGGCCTCGAGATCGTCAACGACGTCTCGTACGACGGAACGCGCTGGCTCAGCTTCGGATTCGCGGGCCAGACGGGTCTCGCCGTCGTGCTATCGGATCCGGCTGCCGGCCGATCGCCCGAGGACGCCGACGCTCTGCTGCGCCTGGTCGTGAAGGGCTCCGGTCCCGGACCCTACGTCTTCACCACCGACGACCTCGACGCCACGTTCGAGCGGCTGCGCGCTCTGGGCGCCGAGGTGCTGCAGGAGCCGATCGCCCAGGACTGGGGTCCGCGCGACTGCGCCTTCCGTGATCCCGCCGGCAACCACGTCCGCATCAACCAGGCCTGAGCGGACGGCCGGACATGTGCCTGCCCTGGGAGGCCGCCCGGGCGGCCGCGGCACCGGAGGGCGTCGCACTCGCCCCCGCGCTCATGGGTGCGCGGTTCGACGGGCGCATCGGCGGAGATGCCGGCGACACGCCGGGTCGCGGCATCCGTCCCCCGGTGTGTCGGACAGGATCTCCGATCTTGCGACGAGACCGGTCGTGGTGGCCGGCGTTGCCCCTGCCCGGCCATCGGGTGACGGGCGGCCGGTAGCCTGGATCGGGTGAGCGACGAGTCCAGGGACTTCCACAAGCCCGTCAGGCGCCCCGCGGAACTCTTCGACCGGCTGTTCGCCGCCGAGGACCCGGCCGAGGTATCGCGGGTCGCCCACTCCACCGCGCATGCGCTCCTCGCGCGGGTGCGCGAGGATCCGGACGGGCAGGTCGTCGACCGGCTCGTCGCGTTCACCGACGAGCACGGCATCGACGACATCGCCGAGCTCTGGTCGCGGTCGCCGGCGAAGACGCTCCCCGGCGCGCTGTGGCGGCTGTACCTGCTGCAGCTGATGATCCACGACGATCCGCGCACCGCGGCGCTGCTGTACGAGCGCGGCCGCGCCGAACTCGCGTCGGCGGACGCCGTGGTCGCCGGGGCACCCACGCCAGCCGGTCCCGACGAGCTCGTGGCCCTCATCGACCAGATCCTGCGCGGACTGTTCGAGGGCGACTTCGCGGTGGCGCTCGACCGCGCGGCGGCGTTCTGCCGGGTGCAGGCGTCGGGGGCGACCCATCTCGCGGACGACTACGAACTCACCGAGCCCGACCGGGCGTCGGCGTTCACGACGCGCGCGCTGCGCCTGTCGGACTACGGCGCCGACCTGACGGCGTGCGCCGCGCTGTGGCGCCGCGACTCGCTGACCTGACCGCGTGCACCGCGCTGTGGCGCCGCGACTCGCTGACCTGACCGCGGGGCGCGATCGTCGAGCGATGCCGGACAGGAGAGTGCCGGGCCGCAGAACGCCTCTCGGCGCGAGGCCGCTCACAGCGGCAGAAGATGGAGCCCGGGGTTACTGCGGCCCGGCCGATCAAGTGTAACCGAGGGCGGCGTGCCCGCATTCCCACCTCTAGGCTCGAACGCATGGCCTTGAGTTTCGCGCTCGTGATCGACCCCGCGGCATCCGATGATCTCCGTACCGACTTCTCCGGCTCGTTCCGCGTGATCGACACGGCGGCCCCCGCGCTCAGTGTGGGCGAGCTCAGCACGCAGCGTGGCGACGGCATCTTCGAGTCGATCGGCGTCGTCGACCGCCACCCGCAGGAGCTCATCGCCCACCTCGATCGTCTCGCCCACTCGGCGCAGCTGTGTGCTCTTCCGGTTCCGAACCGCGAGCAGTGGCGGCAGGCGGTGTTCGCCGCCGCAGAGCATTGCCCTGCACGCGGCGAGGGCGTGATCAAGCTCATCCTCAGCCGGGGCATCGAGCACGGTCCCACCCCGACCGCGTGGGTCACGGCCGGTGCCGCACCGGACAACACGCGGGTGCGCGAGCAGGGGATCCGGGTCGTGACGCTCGACCGCGGCTACTCGATCGACACGCCCGCGCGCGCGCCCTGGCTCCTGCTCGGGGCGAAGACCCTGTCGTACGCCGTCAACATGGCGGCGATCCGCGAAGCGAAGCAGCGCGGCGCCGACGACGCGATCTTCGTCTCATCCGACGGGTTCGTGCTCGAAGCGCCGACCGCCTCGCTGGTGCTGAAGGAGGGCGGCCGGTTCGTCACGCCGGCGCCCAACGGCGGCATCCTGCACGGCACGACTCAGCTCGGGCTGTTCGAGCATCTCGGCAGCCTCGGCCACGAGACGGCGTACGAGACGATCCAGGCCGAGCGCCTCGCGACCGCGGAGGCCGCGTGGCTGCTGTCGAGCGTGCGCCTGGCCGTGCCGATCGTCGCGATCGACGACGTCGAACTGCCCGTCGACCACGAACTGACAGCATCCTTCAACCGCTTCCTGCTGAGCCCGCGCGCCTGATCGGCGTTGCCTCGACCCGGCCTGTCGGGCGGATCTCCGATTCTGCGGCGCGGTCAGCGGGTCACGCCTGACAATTCGCGGCGTGCGCGGGCGAGCATGCCCCGCATCAACAGCGCGAGCGACAGGCGCACCGGCAGCGATCGGAGGCGCGCGCCGCGGCCCTTGAACCGCATAGCGGTCACCACGCGCACGAGCGCGCGCTCCTCGTCGACGCCGACGCCCACACGCAGGTCGACGGTGCGGGCGTCCACCTTCACGAGCGCCTCCTCACCCTCGACGTGGCGCACGGTGAACATGTCGCATGCGCGCGCCCGCGGATGCAGCAGCGCGCCCAGCGCGACCGGCGCCGCGATCCAGCGGGGGAGCGCCGACCGCGAGAAGAGGTTGCGCGCCCACGCCGCAGGGTCGGCGGTCGCATGTGCGGGCAGCACGTCGATCCAGACCTGCGTGTAGTCGGGATCGGCGATGTCGGCGAGCGCAAGCGACCAGAATGCCGGCTCTCTCATGCGGTGCCTCCCCAGAGAACGACCCATACGCCGCCGTATGGACGGTGTCGCTGAGACTATACGGTACGGTACGGACATGGCAAGGCTTTCGCGTGACGACTGGGTCGATGCCGCCTACGAGCGATTCAGCACGGACGGCATCGCCGCCATCGCCGTGGAGCCCGTGGCCCGCTCGCTGGGCGCCACGAAGGGCTCGTTCTACTGGCACTTCACCGACCGGCGAGCGCTCGTCGACGCCGTGCTCGAGCGCTGGCGCGAGCTCGAGACCGAGCAGCTCATCGCCGAGGTCGAGCACATCGCCGACCCCCGGGCGAGGCTGGCGCAGCTGTTCGAGATCATCGGTCACCGCTCGACGCAGCGAAACGGCGAGCGCACCCTCTACGCCGACGCCGCGGCCGCGCACGTGCGTGAGCCGGTGTCGGCAGTCACCGAGCGCCGTGTCGGCTACCTCAGCGGCCTTTTGCAGCAGTGCGGTGTCTCGGCCGAGGAGGCCGACCGCCGCGCGGTGCTGCTCGTGTCGGCGATCATCGGCTTCCAGCAGCTCCTCGCGAGCGGATGGCTGCCGTCGCATCATCCCCGCACTCTCGTCGACACGCTGTACGGCGTGGCGATGATCCCCGAGGGCGTCACGCACCCTGACCGTCCCTGACCCTGCGGGTGGCTCGCGACCGAGCCGCCTGGTCGCAACATCGGAGATCGTGTCGGACTCGCCGGTGGAGGGATGCCGCGGCCCGGCGTGTCGGGCGGATCTCCGATTCTGCGGCGCGGGGTAGTGCGGGAGGCGCCGGGTGCGGGGCGACGAAAGGTGCGCGGTGACGAACGGCGCGGGGCGACGCACGGCGCCGGGGGACGAAAGGTGCACGGCGGCGAAAGGTGGGGCGCGAAGCTCAGGCGAGGTGCAGTCGGCGGTCGAGGGCGCCGAGGATCGCCAGCTCGACAGTCGCCCAGTCGTGGACGACCATGGCGTAGTCGAACCGCAAGGTGACGAACCCCCACGCCGCGGCGTTCGCGTCGCGCACGAGGTCCTTGTGCCGCTGCGAGTCGCCGTCGTGGTTCGCGACGCCGTCGACCTCGACGATCAGCCGCTCGCCGATCAGGAAGTCGACGACGCCCACCGAGGTGAGCCGCACCTGCGTGCGCAGGGCGAGGCCGTAGGGTCGAAGGCGCCATCGCAGGAGCGACTCGAGCCCGCTGTCGGCGTCGGACCGGGAGAAGGCGATCGCATCTCGGCCGGCGGCGTTCGTGTGAGACCGCAGCCATGCGAGGCCGGGCTGCGAGATGAGTCGCTGCCGACGGGCCGACTCGAGCGCGACGAAGAAGTCCTCGGCGCCGCGGCACAGCAGGATCTGCCGCAGCACGCGAGGCAACGAGGGGATGCCGAATGCGTTCTTCGCCGCGGCCGCGTCCCAGTGACGCACGCAGACGCAGTCGTCGTGGGCGTAAGCGCGTCCGTGGGCGCGCAGCGAGACGTGCAGCTCTTCCGCTTCGCCGCGGACCCACAGCCCGAGGTGCCGCGCAGCGCTGACGCAGGCCAGCGACCCGCCGTGCTGCGCGGCCCGGCGGATCTCGTCGCACGATCCGTCCGACGCGTACACCCCACGCCGCAGCCGCACCAGCGATCCGTCACCGAGACCTGCCGCGACGGCCGCGCGACCGAGCCCTGCCTCGCGCAGCTCGGCCAGCGAGCGCACGGCCTGCTGGGTCGTGGAGCACATCAGTCCAGCGTGCGCGGGTCGCGGCATCCGCTCGTCGCCGAAGGCGCCGCCCGTGGACAACCCGTCGCCACGGCATCCGCGGGAGGAGGCGCTGTCGTCGCAAGATCGGCAGGCAGGCACGCCGGTCGCAAGATCGGAGATCGTGCCCGACACGCCGGTGGAGGGATGCCGCGCCCGGCGAGTCGCCCAGGATCTCCGAGGTTGCGACGGCCGAGGACCCGGTCTACCCGAAGCGGCCGGAGACGTAGTCCTCGGTCGCCTGGACCGACGGGGTGGTGAAGATCGAACGGGTGTCGTCGTACTCGATGAGCTTGCCGGGCTTGCCGGTGCCGGCGATGTTGAAGAAGGCGGTCTTATCGCTCACGCGCGATGCCTGCTGCATGTTGTGCGTGACGATGACGACCGTGTACTCGTTCTTCAGCTCGCCGATGAGCTCCTCGATCGCGTACGTCGAGATAGGGTCGAGGGCCGAGCAGGGCTCGTCCATCAGGATGACATCGGGCGAGACGGCGATCGCGCGGGCGATGCACAGTCGCTGCTGCTGACCGCCGGAGAGGCCGGATCCCGGCTTGTCGAGGCGGTCCTTCACCTCGTTCCACAGGTTCGCACCGCGCAGCGACTTCTCGACGAGCGCGTCCGCGTCGGACTTCGCCATGCGCCTGTTGTTGAGCTTCACGCCCGCCAGCACGTTCTCCTTGATCGACATCGTGGGGAACGGGTTGGGGCGCTGGAACACCATGCCGACCTGCCGCCGCACGAGCACCGGGTCGACATTCGCGCCGTACAGGTCGTCGCCGTCGAGCAGCACCTGGCCCTCGACCCGCGCGCCGGGGATCACCTCGTGCATGCGGTTGAGCGTGCGCAGGAAGGTCGACTTGCCGCAGCCGGACGGGCCGATGAAGGCCGTCACGCTGCGCGGCTCGATGTCGAGCGAGACGCCCTCGACGGCCCGGAAGTCGCCGTAGTAGACGTTCAGATCGTTGACTTCGATGCTCTTGGACACGATTCCTCGGGTTTCGATTCGGGTTCGGGATGCCGCTCAGCGGCCGAGCTTGGGGGAGAAGACCTTCGCGACGAGGCGCGCGATCAGGTTGAGCAGCATGACGATGACGATCAGCACGAGCGCTGCAGCCCAGGCGCGGTCGTGGTAGGCCTGCACCGGGATTCCGGCGTTCATGTACTGCGTGTAGGCGAACACGGGCAGCGTCATCATGCGGCCCTCGAACAGGTTGTAGTTCATCGACGACGCGACGCCCGCGGTCAGCAGCAGCGGGGCGGTCTCGCCGATGACTCGCGAGATCGACAGCATGACGCCGGTCGTGATGCCCGCGATCGACGTCGGGAGGACGACCTTGGTGACGGTGAGCCACTTGGGCACCCCCAGCGCGTACGACGCCTCGCGCAGCTCGTTGGGCACGAGCCGCAGCATCTCCTCGCTCGAGCGCACCACGACGGGGATCATGAGGACCGAGAGCGCGATCGACCCCATGATGCCCATGCGGATGCCGGGTCCGAAGATCAGCGCGAACAGCGCGTAGGCGAACAGACCGGCGACGATCGACGGGATGCCGGTCATCACGTCGACGAGGAACGTGATGCCCTGCGCCAGACGCTTCCCGGCGCCGTACTCGACGAGGTAGATCGCGGTGAAGATGCCGATCGGGATCGAGATGACGGCTGCGGCGAGCGTGATCAGCAGGGTGCCGACGACGGCGTGCAGGGCGCCTCCGCCCTCGCCGACGACGTTGCGCATCGAGCTCGAGAAGAACTCGGCGCTGAGGCCCGCGATGCCGTTGACGAGCACCGTCCACGCGACCGAGACGAGCGGCACCATGGCGACGGCGAAGGCGGCCGTCACGACGCCCGTCACGAGGCGGTCGACGCCCTTGCGGCGCCCCTCGACGAGGCTCGAGATCGCGGTGATGAGCACCAGGTAGACCAACGCGGAGACGACGGCCCACCCGGCGATGCTGAAATCTGAGCCGCCGGCCATCGCGAGGACGCCGAAGACCAGCCCGGTGATCAGGGCGCTCGCGCCGAGGATCGCCCACGGCGCCCACTTCGGAAGCCGGCCGCTGGTGAGGCGCTGATGCTCGCGCACCGGCGCAGGCGGCAGCGTCGGGGTCGGGGTCGGGGGAGCGGTCACGGTGGTCATGTCAGTTGGCTCCCGAGAATTCCTTGCGCCGGCTGACGATCCAGCGTGCGATCGCGTTCACGGCGAAGGTGACGATGAAGAGGATCAGGCCCGTCGCGATCAGCACGTTGATGTTCGCGCCATAGGCCTCGGGGAACGTCAGGGCGATGTTCGCGGGGATGGTGCTGGGGTTCTCCGAGGTGAAGAGCCGGAGAGTGACGACTCCGGTCGCCGAGAGCACCATGGCGACGGCCATCGTCTCGCCGAGAGCGCGGCCGAGGCCGAGCATCGAGGCCGAGACGATGCCGCTGCGGCCGAAGGGGAACACAGCCATGCGCACCATCTCCCAGCGCGTCGCGCCGAGTGCGAGGGCCGCCTCTTCGTGGAGCACGGGGGTCTGCAGGAAGATCTCGCGGCAGATCGCCGTGATGATCGGCACCACCATCACGGCGAGCACGATCGCGGCGGTGAAGATCGTGCGGCCGGTGGCCGACACGGTGCCGCCGAACAGCGGGAACCACCCCATGTTCGTGTTGAGCCATGCGTAGACGGGCTGGACGGCGGGGGCGAGCACGATGATGCCCCACAGGCCGAAGACGACGGACGGTACCGCAGCCAGCAGGTCGACGACGTAGCCGAGCGCCTGCGCGAGGCGGCGCGGCGCGTAGTGCGAGATGAAGAGGGCCACCGAGACGGCCAGCGGCACGGCCATGAGCAGGGCGAGCAGCGATGCCCACACCGTGCCGAAGGCGAGCGGCCACACGTAATCCCAGAAGTTCGTAGACAGCAGCGAGGCGGTGTCGCCGGTGGCCGTCAGTCCGGGGATGGACTGGACGATGAGGAAGATCGCGACCGCGGCGAGCGTCACGAGGATCATGCTTCCCGCGGCGAGCGCGGTGCCCGAGAACCAGCGGTCTCCGGGCCGCTGCCTGACCTTGCCCATGGCGGGGGAGGTCGTGGTGGTCATGGTGTCCTTCTGGTTCGGGTGGCTTCGGGGTGAGACCCGGCCCGGCGGGAGAGCCGGGCCGGGTCTCGAGGTGTCACTCCGTGACGATCGAGTCGATCGCCGCGGTGACCTTCTCGCGCAGCGTGTCCGAGATGGGGGCGTTGCCCGCCGCGGCGGCCGCTGCATCCTGGCCCTCGGGGCTGGCGACGTACTCCAGGTAGCCCTTGACGATCGGTGCCACGGCGGCGTCGGCGTACTCCTGGCACGCGATCATGTAGCTCACGAGCACGATCGGGTAGACGCCGGCCGCATCCGAGGTGCGGTCCAGGGCGATGGCGAGGTCGCCCTCGCCGCGGCCGTCCTCGAACGGCGACGCGTCGACGATCGCCGCTGCGGCCTCCGGCGAGTACGCGACGAACTCTTCGCCGACCTTGACCGCGGCCGTCGACAGGCCCTCCTCGGCGGCGCGCGACGCGTCGGCGTAGCCGACCGTGCCGTTGCCGCCGGCGACGGCGGACACGACGCCCGACGTGCCCTGGGCGGCCTCGCCGCTGGAGAGGGGCCACACGCCGTCGGGCTCCGCGGTCCATTCCTCGGGTGCTGCCTGGAAGAGGTAGTCGGTGAAGTTCTCGGTCGTGCCCGAGTCGTCGGCGCGGTGGACCGGGGTCACGGCGAGGTCGGGAAGCTCCACGCCCTCGTTGAGGGCGGCGATCGCCGGGTCGTTCCAGTTGGCGATCTCGCCCGAGAACAGGCCCGCGATGGTCGCGGCGTCGAGGTTCAGCGAGTCAACGCCGTCGATGTTGAAGATGACGGCGATCGGAGAGATGTAGGTGGGAAGCTCGACGATGCCCGAGCCGTCGACGCAGCTGTCGAACGGACCGGCCTCGAGCTCCTCGATCTTGAAGGCACGGTCCGATCCCGCGAACGGGAAGGCGCCGGCCTGGAACGACTCGCGACCCGCGCCCGAGCCTGCCGGGTCGTACGTGATCGTGACGTCGGGGTTGGCGGTCTGGAAGCCGGCGGTCCACGCCGCGACCGCGACCTCCTGGGACGACGCGCCACCGCCGGCGATCTCGCCGGACAGGTCGGAGGTGGTGGGGGCATCGGTCGAGCCACCGGGGGTGGTCTCGTTGGAGGCGCAGCCGGCGAGGGCGAGGGCCGCGACTGCGGCGACAGCGCCCACCTGGGCGATGCGGGAGATCTTCACTGTGTGAATCCTTCACGTGTCAGGGAAAAGAGGCCCGTGTGGGCTTCGGGTGATGAGCCCGGTGCAGGGCTCGCCTGAAACGTAGGCGGGGACTCTTAAGAGAGTGCGCTCGCCGGGTGAACGGAAGGTGAACGGGATGCCGCGCGCGAGGCATCCCGAATCTCAGGTCAGACCTTGGGGGTGTGTGTCTCGATGGTGACGATGCCCGAGCCCGGGTTCTCCACCGACAGGTGCACGATCGAGAACGCCGCCGGCTCGAGCGCCGATGCGCTGCCGAGGTACGACCCGCGCAGAGTCCCGGTCGCCATCGCGATCTCCGAGAGGATCTCGGGGAGCACCGGTCCGTGGCTGCACAGCACCGCGGGCTTGCGTGCGCGCACACGCTCGCCGATGACGGTGCGCGCGTCGGAGGCGCCCTCTTCCCACGCGTCCTGGCTGATGAGCTTCGACTTGTCGATCTTCCGGCCGAGCGCGGCGGACAGTGGCGCGACGGTCTTCATGCAGCGGACGGCGGGGCTCGAGATCAGCTTGCGGGCGCCGAACGCCAGCAGCGGGCCGACGATCGAGTCGGCCTGTCTGCGGCCGCGAGTGGAGAGCGGGCGCGCGGCGTCCTCTCCGTCCCATTCCTCTCGGCCGATGGCCTTGGCGTGCCGGAGCGCGATGATCGGGAACGTGCGCAGCACGCCCTCGTCGACCAGGCTCATGAAGTTCTCGATGATCTCGACGTCGACCGGATAGCTCAGACGTGCCAGCGCCTTCTTCGGGGTGACCCACTCGAGGGCGGCGATCTCCTTGTTCGGCACGAACGCCGATGCCCGGATCGCTTCGTCCGTCGCCTCCGCCGCCCAGTAGTGCACGATCTTCTGGCGTTTGCTGGGCAGGCGGTAGCGCGAGACGCCGACGGGCACGCCGAGTGCGACGCGGATGCCGGTCTCTTCGAGGATCTCGCGTGCGGCGGTCTCGGCGAGCATCTCACCGGGGTCGACCTTGCCCTTGGGGAGCGTGACGTCGCGATACTTCGTGCGATGGATCAGCAGCACCCGCAGCTTCGCGTCGACGACGCGCCAGACGACGCCTCCGGCGGCGTAGACGGCGGTCTCGGTCATCGCACCGCGCGTGCCCGCCGACGGCGCTGCACGTTCGTCATGGTGCGGTCCTGCACGTCGACCAGGAGCTTGCCGTCCGCATTGATGTTGTGCCTCACCCACTCACCGTCGGGGCCGAGGTGCCAGGAACTCGATCCGTCGCTCATCGCGAGGTCGAAGAAGTCCGAGAGCTCCTTGATATGGGCGGGGGCCACCACGCGCACGAGCGCCTCGACACGGCGGTCGAGGTTGCGGTGCATCATGTCGGCGCTGCCGATGTACACCTGCGGGTCGCCGTCGTTGAGGAACGCGAAGATGCGCGAGTGCTCAAGATAGCGGCCCAGGATGCTGCGCACCGTGATGTTCTCGCTCATGCCGGGCACCCCCGGCTTGAGCGAGCAGATGCCGCGCACCCAAACCTCGACCTTCACACCGGCCTGGCTCGCCCGGTAGAGCGCATCGATGATCTGCTCGTCGACCATCGAATTGACCTTGATCCGCACGCTGGCGGGCTTGCCGGCGAGCGCGTTGCGGCGCTCCTTGTCGATGAGCCGCAGGAGGCCCTTGCGCAGGTGGAGCGGCGCGACCAGAAGGCGCTTGAACTTCTTCTCGATCGCGTAGCCGCTCAGCTCGTTGAACAGGCGCGTGAGGTCGCGGCCGACCTGGTCGTCGGCGGTGAAGAGCCCGAAGTCCTCGTAGATGCGGCTGGTCTTCGGGTTGTAGTTGCCGGTGCCGACATGGCTGTAGCTGCGCAGCTTGCCGCCTTCTTCGCGGATGACCAGAGCCAGCTTGCAGTGCGTCTTCAGACCCACGAGGCCGTAGACGACGTGCACGCCGGCCTTCTCGAGCTTGCGCGCCCAGAGGATGTTGTTCGCCTCGTCGAAGCGCGCCTTGATCTCGACGAGGGCGAGCACCTGCTTACCGGCCTCGGCGGCGTCGATCAGCGCCTCGACGATCGGGCTGTCGCCCGACGTGCGATACAGGGTCTGCTTGATGGCGAGCACGTGCGGATCCTTCGCCGCCTGCTCGAGGAACGCCTGCACACTCGTGGCGAAGGACTCGTACGGGTGATGCACGAGCACGTCGCCCTTGCGGATCGAGGCGAAGATGTCGGGTCGCTCGTTGTTGTCGCCCGGCTGGAACGCCATGGCGGTGGTCGGCAGGTGCGGCTTGAACCGCAGGTCGGGGCGATCGATGCGCAGGTCGAACAGGCCGCGCAGGTCGAGCGGACCGGGCAGCCGGTAGACCTCCTGCTCGGTGATGTCGAGCTCGCGGATCAGCAGCTCGAGGGTCACCTCGTCCATGTCGTCGGTGATCTCGAGGCGGATCGGCGGTCCGAAGCGGCGCCGCAGCAGCTCGGCCTCGAGCGCTTGGATCAGGTTCTCGGTCTCGTCCTCCTCGATCGCCACGTCCTCGTTGCGGGTCAGGCGAAAGGCGTGGTGGTCGAGCACCTCCATGCCGGGGAAGAGGTCGTCGAGGTGGTTCGAGATGAGGTCCTCGAGCGGCAGGTACCGCCCCGTGCCGTTGGTCGCCGGCACCTCCACGAAGCGGGGGAGCATCGGCGGCACCTTGAGGCGCGCGAACTCCTGGCGCCCGGTGCGGGCGTTGCGGATGCGGATCGCGAGGTTCAGCGAGAGCCCCGAGATGTAGGGGAACGGGTGCGCCGGGTCGACGGCGAGCGGCATCAGGACCGGGAACACCTGCGCCTGGAAGTACTCGTAGAGCGCGGCGCGGTCCTCGTCACCGAGCGAGTCGTACGTCACCATCTGGACGCCGGCGTCGGAGAGGGCGGGCATGACGAGCTTCGTCCACGCGTCGGCATGGCGCAGCTGCAGGCGGTGGGCTTCCTGCGAGATGTCGGCGAGCACCTCCGCGGGCGCCCGGCCGACGTTGGTCGGCACGGCGAGCCCGGTGACGATGCGGCGCTTCAGGCCGGCGACGCGCACCATGAAGAACTCGTCGAGGTTGCTCGCGAAGATCGCGAGGTAGTTCGCGCGTTCGAGGACCGGCAGAGCCGGATCCTCGGCGAGTTCGAGGACGCGCTGGTTGAACGCGAGCCAACTGAGCTCCCGGTCGAGATAGCGGTGTTCGGGCAGCTGCGCGTCGAGTTCCTCGTCCAGGTCGAAGTCGTCGTCGTCGGCGTCGCCGAGGCCGGCGTCGAGCACGTCGTGTTCGATCATCCCCTCATCATTGCAGGGACAGATGACGAGAGTGCGAATGCTTCCCTAGGCGTCGGTGCGCTCGCGGGGGGTCGGCAGCTGGTCGTCCTCGTAGACGTTGAACCGATAGCCGACGTTGCGCACCGTTCCGATGAGCTGCTCGAGGTCGCCGAGCTTGGCGCGCAGGCGTCGCACATGCACGTCGACGGTGCGGGTTCCGCCGAAGTAGTCGTAGCCCCACACCTCGCTGAGAAGCTGCTCTCGGGTGAAGACGCGCGACGGGTGGGTCGCGAAGAAGTGGAGGAGCTGGAACTCCTTGTACGTGAGGTCGAGCGGCTTGCCGTGCACCTTCGCGGAGTACGACGACTCGTCGATCGTGATGCCCGACGTCTGGATGCGGGTCGAGACCTGCTCCTTGGTCATGCGGCCGATGGCGAGGCGGATGCGTGCGTCGACCTCGGCGGGCCCGGCGGTGACGAGGATGACGTCGTCGATGCCCCAGTCGGTCGACACGGCGGTGAGTCCGCCTTCGGTCACGACGAGCAGCAGCGGCGCGTCGAGCCCGGTCGTGTTGAGGATCTTGCAGAGCGACTTGGCGCCCACGAGGTCGACTCGCGCGTCGACGAAGATGACGTCGGCGCTCGGCGCGTTGACCAGCTGGGCCGGCTCGGCGGGGATCTGGCGCACGCGGTGGCTCAGCAGTTCGAGCGACGGCAGGACAGGACCGCCTCCGTGTGTGGAGCTCAGAACCAGGAGCTGTGCCAAAGCGTCGCCTTTCCAGCGCGCGGGGTGCGCCGTGCACCCAGTGTAGGGCGTGAGCGGAAACAGCTTCCGCGCGGCGACATCACGCGACGTCGCACGACCTCGACTCCGGATCGTGCGCGCGGGAGCCGGTTGGGGAAGAATGGCACCGTGGCAGTTCCAGAACTCGCTCCGCGCCGGACCGTCGGCGGAATCATCGCCGTGTGGGTCGTGGCCGCCGTGATCGGCGTGCTCGTCGGACTCTTCGCCGGCGACGCCTGGCGTGCGCAGTGGCTGGCGGTCGGGCTCGGCGGATGCCTCATCCTCGCCTTCATCGTGCAGTTGTGGTCCGGTCGCTCGCAGGGCTTCACCGAGCGCGTCGCCGCCAGCGCCCTCGGCGCCCTCGTCGTACTGGGTGTCATCAGCCTCGGGTTCGGGCTGGCTGCGATCGTCCCGGGATGACACACGCCGCGCCGCGGATCGGATCCGGTTTAGGCTAGGAGCCATGGATCTCTTCGCGCTCGAGCTCTTCTTCGTGGGTCTCCTCGGTCTGGCATCGCTCGCGATCGCCTTCGTGTCCGTCGTCGTCCTCAAGAACCTGTACCGCGGCCAGCGCTGATCGGTCGCGCGATGCTGGATCTGCCGACCGACCTCCCCGCCGACCTCGCGCCGCTGTCGTGGCTCATCGGGGTGTGGGAGGGGACCGGCGTGATCGACTACGCCGACCACGCCTACGCGGGCGAGTTCACGCACCGCGTGAGCTTCAGCCATGACGGCGGCGACTACCTGAACTACTCCGCGAGCGCCTGGCTCCACGGCGAGGGCGACCAGCGCACGCCCCTCGTGGCCGAGATGGGCTACTGGCGCCTCTCGCGTCCTGCGACCGCCGCCGACGCGGGTCCCGGCCTGTTGCCGGCCCTCGAGAGCGCCGCGCCGCGCACCGTCGACGACGTCGAGCTCCTCCGCAACGGCGAGGGCGGCTTCGACATCGAGGTCGTGCTCGTGCACGCCGACGGGGTGAGCGAGCTGTACCTCGGCCAGATCCGCGGTCCGCGCATCGACATCGCCACCGACGCCGTCGTGCGCCCGGCCGGCGCGAAGACGTACGCCGCGGCGACCCGCATGTACGGTCTCGTCGACGGTCACCTGCTCTGGGCGTGGGACATGGCCGCCCTCGGCGAAGAGCTCGGCGCGCACGCGTCGGCCCGACTCGCGCGGGCGGAATGATGGACTCCCCGTTCACATCGCTTCCCGGTGCCGTCGTCGACGACGCCGGCCTCCAGCACGTCGGCAACCCGCTGGTCGAGCAGCGCGCGCTCTCGGAGGGCCGCGCAGTGGTTCCGCTCGGCGATCGTGCGGTGCTGGCCGTCCCCGGCGAGGACCGCCTGACCTGGCTCGACTCGCTGACGTCACAGGCGCTGGCGTCGCTGCCTCCGGGCGTGAGCACCGAGCTGCTGGTGCTCGACCCGCAAGGACACGTCGAGCACGCGGCATCCGTCCTCGACGACGGCGAGACCACATGGCTCATCGTCGACAAGCCCGACGCCGAGGGACTCCTCGCCTGGCTGCTCCGCATGCGGTTCCGCCTGCGGGTGGCCCCGCGCGACGCGAGCGACGAGTACGCGGTCTTCGGCGGCACCACCGCGGCCCTGTCCGCGCTCACCGTCGTGCAGCCGGGAGGCGTTCCGCTCGTGTGGACCGACCCGTGGCCCGCCGTCTCGACGGGCGGCTGGGGCTACGCCGCCGTCGACCCGCACCCGGGTGCGGCCCGCGACTGGGCCGAGGCGCTGGTCACCCGCGACGAGGAGAAGAGGATCGCGGATGCCGCGGCCGCGGGCGAACTCGCGGTCGTCGGACTTTCCGCCGCCGATGCCCTGCGCGTCGCCGCCTGGCGCCCCCGCTGGTCGGCCGACGTCGACGAGCGCGTCCTTCCGCACGAGCTCGACTGGCTGCGCACGGCCGTGCACCTCAGCAAGGGCTGCTACCGCGGTCAGGAGACGGTCGCCAAGGTGCACAATCTCGGTCACCCGCCCCGGCGCCTGGTCGCGCTGCAGCTCGACGGCAGCGGGAGCGTGCTCCCCGAGCGCGGTGCCGCGGTGCGCGTCGGAGACGACGCGGTCGGCGCCGTCACCTCGGTCGCCCTGCACTTCGAGGAGGGGCCGATCGCGCTCGCGATCGTCCGCCGCTCCACACCGGTCGACGCAACGCTGCTCGTCGACACCGAGGACGGCCCGGTCACCGCCGCGCAGGAGGTCGTCGTGCCGCCCGAGGCGGGAGCGACCGCCAACGTGCCGCGCCTGCCGAGACTCTCGCGCCGGGCTCCCGCGAAATGACCTTGCCCGGGGAGGGGCGGGCCGCATGAGCGGACCACCCACCACCACGGCGATCACGACAGGCTGGCGCTCGCGCCTGAACCCGCGACCCGCGCTCCTGCGGGTCCGCGACTCCGCCATCCCGATCCTGCAGATCGTCGTCGCGGCCACCGGCGCGTACGTGTTCGCGCACTACGTGCTGGGGCACCCCGCGCCGCTCCTCGCGGCGACCGTCACCGTGGGCAGCCTCGGGCTGGTGCGCGACGCCCGCCCGCGGCGCGTGCTCGAGACGGTGCTCGGGATGCTGGTCGGCATCCTCGTCGCCGAGGTGCTGCTCCTGCTCACCGGCGACGGCTGGTGGCAGCTCGGGCTGGCGCTGGGCATCACGCTCGTCATCGCGCGGCTGCTGTCGGCGAAGGCCGGCTTCGCGATCGCGGCCGCCATCCAGTCGCTCATCGTCATCATCATCCCGGCGACGGCGCCCTTCCTGCGGCTGATCGACGGGATCATCGGCGGCATCGCGGCCCTCGTCGTCACCGCACTCATCCCGCGCAACCCGCTGCGCGACGCCCTGCGCGAGGGGCGTGCGCTCTTCGCAGCGCTCGACCGGGTGTCGGGACTCCTGGTGCAGGCGCTGCGGCGAGGCGACCGGCTGCGGGCGGAGCGCGGGCTCGAGAAGGCGCGAGCCACCCAGCCGCTCCTCGACGACTGGACGCTCTCGCTCGAGTCCGGCCGTGCGATCGCCCGCATCTCGCCCTTCCTGCGGCGCCAGCGGGCCGAGCTGGAGCGTCAGGACGGCATCCGCGAGTCGGCCGAGCTCGCGTCGCGCAACCTGCGCGTCATCGCGCGCCGCGTCGTGTACCTGTGCGACGACGGCGTGCCCCGACCGGTGGCAGCCGATGTGCTCGCCGAGCTCATGCGCGGGGCGGTGCTGGTCGCCGAGTCGATCGACGACCGCTCGCGCGTGCCCGATGCACGTGCCGCCCTCTCGACCGTGGCCGCGCGCCTCGATCCGGCTGCGCTGCTCCCCGACGCCTCGCTGGGCGACCAGAACCTCATCGGCGCGCTGCGCCCGCTCGCGGTCGACCTGCTCACGGCGACCGGGATGCCCGCCGCGGAGGCGCGGGCGACGGTTCCCCGCATCTGAGCGGTCCGCGCGCTCAGCTCGCAGGTGCCACGGCCTCCCAGGGCAGCGTCAGTTCGCCGAGACGCCACCGCGAGCGGTCGAGGAGGGGCCAGCCGGATGCCGCGAGCCCCGCGAGCGCGGTGCGCCAGCGCTCGACGGGACCGAAGGGCGATACCCCCGCAGCACGCGCCCACTCGGTGTCGAGCTGCCGCAGCAGGTCGTGGATGCGCTCGCCCGGCACGTTGCGGTGGATGAGCGCCTTGGGCAGGCGCTCCGCCGCGATCGACGGCTGCTCGAGCTCTGCCAGCCGCAGCGAGATCGTGAACGAGCGGGGCATGCCGTCGTCGCTCAGCGCGACCCACGTCGCGATGCGGCCGATCTCGTCGCACGTGCCCTCGACGAGCACGCCGCCGGGGGCCAGCCGCGATGTCATCGACCGCCAGGCCGCCGGGACGTCGGCCTCGTCGTACTGACGCAGCACGTTCATCGCGCGGATGATCGCCGGGCGCCGGCCGCCGGCCACCGGCACCTCGAAGCCTCCGCGCGCGAACGAGACGTGCGCATGGGCGGCGAAGGGCGTCGCCCCCGCCCGAACCCGCTGCAGTTGGGCGCGCGCTCGCGTCACCCGGGCCGGGTCGATCTCGAGTCCCAGCACCTCCACGTCGGGCCGGGCGGCCGAGAGCCGGGCCCACTGCTCGAACGCCGTCACGCCGCTCGCGCCGTAGCCGAGGTCGACCACGAGCGGGTCAGCCGCATGGCGCAGCGCGGAGTGCCGCGCGATCCAGCGGTCGACGCGGCGCAGGCGATTGGTACCCGTGGTGCCGCGCGTGATCTGTCCGACCACCGGCCCAGCCGGGGGTCGGACGGAGCTCACCATTCCATCGTGCCATCGGCTGCCTGAGAGCCTCCGTGGAGCGCCACGGTCCGTCATCGGCCCGGAGGGGCCTTTGCCGCGCCGATATCATGGGGGCCATGACTGCGCCCTACACGCTGATCCTCCTCCGCCACGGCCAGAGCGAGTGGAACAAGACCAACCAGTTCACGGGATGGGTCGACGTCCGCCTCACCGACCAGGGCAAGGCCGAGGCTCAGCGAGGCGGCGAGCTGCTCGCCGAGTCCGGCATCCTTCCCGACGTCCTGCACACCTCGGTGCTGAGCCGCGCCATCCAGACCGCCGACATCGCCCTCGACGCGGCCGACCGCCTGTGGATCCCCGTCAAGCGCTCGTGGCGCCTCAACGAGCGCCACTACGGCGCGCTGCAGGGCAAGGACAAGGCCCAGACCCTCGAGGAGTTCGGCAACGAGCAGTTCATGCTGTGGCGCCGCTCGTTCGACGTGCCGCCGTCGCCCCTGCCCGCCGACGACCAGTACAGCCAGGTCGGTGACCCGCGCTACGTCGGCATCGACGGCGAGGTGCCCGACACCGAGTCGCTGAAGATCGTCATCGACCGCATGCTGCCGTACTGGCACAGCGACATCGTCCCCGACCTGAAGGCCGGCAAGACCGTGCTCGTCACGGCGCACGGCAACTCGCTGCGTGGTCTCGTGAAGCACCTCGACGGGATCAGCGACGCCGACATCGCCGAGCTGAACATCCCCACCGGCATCCCGTTGGTCTACCGGCTCGACGAAGACCTCAAGCCCATCGCACCGGGTGAGTACCTCGACCCCGAGGCCGCCGCGGCCGGCGCCGCCGCCGTCGCCGCGCAGGGCAAGAACTAGCCCGAACCGTTACATACGAAGAAGGGACCGGATGCCTCGCCCGCGGCATCCGGTCCCTTGTTCGATTCCCGGGCTCAGCCCTTCGTGATGATCTCGATCGCGTCGGTCGACGGCGTCCAGTCGCCGGTCGAGAGGTAGGCGACCTTCTTCGCCACCGACACCGCGTGGTCGCCGAACCGCTCGTGGTAGCGGCTCGCGAGCGTCGCGTCGACGGTCGCGGCCGCCTCGCCCTGCCAGCTGTCGCTGAGCACCTTCTCGAACACCGCGACATGCAGGTCGTCGAGCTCGTCGTCGGCGCTGCGGATCGCCTCGATGAGGTCGCCGTCCTGCGTGCGCAGCAGCTCGGTGAGGAGGCGGGCGGCCTCGACGTCGAGCCGTCCCATCTTGAGGAACGTGGACTTCAGTCCCTTCGGAATCGCGCGGTCGGGGAAGCGCATGCGCGTGAGCTGCGCGATGTGCTCGGCGATGTCGCCCATGCGCTCCAGTGACGCACTCATGCGCAGCGCGCTCACGACGATGCGCAGGTCGCGTGCGACGGGCTGCTGCCTGGCGAGGATCTCGATCGCGAGCTCGTCGAGCGCGACCGCCTTCTCGTCGATGACGTCGTCTGCCTCGATGACCTCCTCGGCGAGGCCGACGTCACTCGTGCCGAACGCCTGCGTCGCCTTGTCGATCGCCACCGTGACCAGCTCCGCGATCTCGACGAGCCGAGCCTGGACGTCCTCGAGTGACTGATGGAAGACTTCGCGCATTCCGACGCACCTTTCCTTTCGGGGCAGGCTTCCGCCTGCGCGATGGGGCGATCCTCGCCCGCGAAGGTTAACGGACGGTGCCGCCGCGGTGAATAGTATCCGGCGGCGCCTCGCACACGGCTACTAGGGACGAGAGCGCCCGGACGCGCCCTCTACGCTGGTGCCATGGACACGACGCAGCTCGCGCTGCTCGCCCTCCTCGCCGGCGTCGTCATCGGGGGCTCCGTCGCCGCGGTCATCGTCATCGCTCTGCGTGCACGCGACCGCGCGCGGGTCGAGACGTCGCTCGCCATCCCGGACGGGGTGCGCGAAGTGCTGCACGGCATGGACGAGGCGGCCGTCGTCGCCGATGCATCGTTCACCGTGCTGGCTGCCTCTGCGGCCGCCGCGCCGTTCCAGCTCGCCGAAGGGCGCGCGATGCCGGACGAGCAGCTTCGTGCGCTCGTGCGCACCGTCCGGGCGGGCACCACGTCGGAGACCGCGACACTGCGT
Source organism: Microbacterium sp. CFH 31415 (assembly GCF_022538185.1). Taxonomy (GTDB): domain Bacteria; phylum Actinomycetota; class Actinomycetes; order Actinomycetales; family Microbacteriaceae; genus Microbacterium. The sequence goes on from NZ_JAKYXC010000003.1 coordinate 206,826, forward strand.
CTGCACCGCGGCGCGCGACCCGCGGAGCCCCGCCTGGTCGTCGTGCGGGCCACGCCCATCTCGCCCCGGCTGACGCTCCTCGTGATCCGCGACATCACCGAGCGCGAGCGCGTCGAGCAGATGCGGCGGGACTTCGTGGCGAACACGAGCCACGAGCTGAAGACGCCGGTCGGCGCCGTGACGCTTCTCGCCGAGGCGATCGAGTCGGCCGCCGACGACCCGCCGCAGGTGCGGATCTTCGCGTCGCGGCTGACGGCCGAGGCGAACCGGCTGGCGCTGCTGACATCGCGCATCCTGAACCTGTCGCGCCTGCAGTCCGCCGACGAGCTCACCGAGGAACGCGACGTCTCGGTCGACGAGGTGGTGGCAGCCGCGGTCGACACCCACGCCATCCAGGCCGGCTCCGCCGGCGTCGACGTCGTGCGAGGCGGAACGCGCGGCCTGTGGGTGCGTGGCGACGCGCAGGTGCTGACCGAGGCGGTGGGCAACCTCGTGGCGAACGCGATCGCGTACTCGCCGCAGGGTTCGAGTGTCGGGGTGGGCGTGAAGTCGGTCGACGGCGTCGTCGAGATCGCCGTGACCGATCGGGGCATCGGCATCGCCGAGGGTGACCAGGACCGCGTCTTCGAGCGCTTCTACCGCGCCGACCCTGCGCGCGCCCGTCGCACCGGCGGGAGCGGGCTGGGGCTGTCGATCGTGAAGCACGCGGTCCAGCGCCACGGCGGGGAGGTGCGGCTCTGGTCGCGCCCCGGACGCGGCTCCACCTTCACCATCCGGCTGCCCGAGATCGCGCCGCCCGCCGACCAGGCGGATCCCAAGCGTGATCGCAGGAAGAGCAAGAAGCGCTCGCGCGCCGAAGCTTCCCGCCCCCTCTCTACGAACGGAGAACCTGTATGACCCGCGTCCTGATCGTCGAGGACGAGCCCGACCTCGCCGACCCGCTCGCCTACCTGCTCCGCCGCGAGGGCTTCGAGGTCGAGATCGCCGAGGACGGACCGGCGGCGCTCACCGCCTTCCGCGAGCACGGCGCCGACATCCTCCTGCTCGACCTCATGCTGCCGGGGATGCCGGGGACCGAGGTGGCCCGGCAGATCCGCAGCACGTCGACGGTGCCGATCATCATGCTGACGGCGAAGGACTCCGAGGTCGACATCGTCGTAGGGCTCGAACTCGGCGCGGACGACTACGTCACCAAGCCGTACTCGGCCCGTGAGCTGCTCGCGCGCATGCGAGCGGTGCTGCGCCGGTTCGCGCAGGTCGACGCCGACCTCGACGAGCGCGTCCTCGACGCCGGGCGCGTGGTGCTCGACATCGACCGGCACACGGTCGCGGTGGACGGCACGGAGATCAGCATGCCCCTCAGGGAATTCGAGCTGCTCGAGGTGCTGATGCGCAACGCGGGGCGGGTGCTGACCCGTGGCCAGCTCATCGACCGCGTCTGGGGGAGCGACTACTTCGGCGACACCAAGACGCTCGACGTGCACATCAAGCGCATCCGCTCGCGCATCGAGGTCGACCCGAGTGCACCCGTCATGCTGGTGACGGTGCGCGGTCTCGGCTACCGCTTCGAGGGCTGATCGAGGCAGACCCGGCACGACGAAGCCCGCCGCGCATCTGCGCCGGCGGGCTTCGGTGTCGTGGTGTGCGAGCTCAGCCCTCGGTGGCCTCGGCGACGCTCGGCACGAGCGGCGCGAGGTACGGAAGCTCCCCGTCGAGGACGGGAACCGGGATGAGCGTGCCTTCGGCGTCGCCCGACTGGAAGTAGCCCGGGATGTCGGCGCCCGCAGGCGTGTCGAGGTCTTCGACCAGGATGGGGTCTTCACCGTCGGCGCCGAGGCTGATCGTCGTCTTCGCGGGCACGCGCACCGTAAGGGGGATCGACGACGAGCCCTCGCCGAGCTCGATGCGCAGCGTGTGCGACTCGTCGGTGTCGTTGACGATGGCGGCGACGAAGTTGCCGGCGGAGCCGTCTTCGTTCGCGACGATGAACGCGTTGCGCACGTCGAGCGGGCCGTTGTCGTAGACGTTCACGCCCTCTGCCGCCGAGTACTCGATGGTCGTCGCCTGCGGCGAGATCATGCTGCAGCCGGTCGTTCCGAGAGCCAGAGCGGCCCCGACGGCGATCGACGCGATGAGGCGGCGCGAGTTCACAGATCCTCCCAGGACGGATGACGGCTTCTTCAGCATTCTAGGGGGTCGGCGCGACGGCTGTGGGGCGCCTCCCCGGCGCCCGGGGTGGAGAACCTTAGCGTATGTCGCCTGTGGTATCCTGGAGGTTGCCGAAAGGACATAACTCCATGCTTTTTGAGGTTGGCGAGACGGTCGTTTACCCCCACCACGGCGCGGCAACGATCATCGAGGTCAAAGACCGCATCATCAAGGGTGAGACCAAGAAATACCTGAAGCTCAACGTCACGCAGGGTGACCTGATCATCGAGGTCCCCGCTGAGAACGTCGATCTGGTCGGCGTACGCGATGTGATCGGCAAGGAAGGCCTCGACAAGGTCTTCGAGGTGCTGCGCGCTCCCTTCACGGAGGAGCCCACGAACTGGTCCCGCCGCTACAAGGCGAACCTCGAGAAGCTCGCCTCCGGCGACGTGATCAAGGTCAGCGAGGTCGTGCGCGACCTGTGGCGCCGCGATCAGGACCGTGGCCTTTCGGCCGGCGAGAAGCGGATGCTCGCGAAGGCGAAGCAGATCCTCGTGTCCGAGCTCGCGCTCGCTGAGAAGACCGACGAAGAGAAGGCCAGCGTCATCCTCGACGAGGTCCTCGCCTCCTGAGGGCCGCCCCTCCAGCGTTCCCCTGACCTCACGCGGCACCCGCTAGCGTGGATCGGGTGACCATCGCACCCGTTCCCCGCATCGGCATCATCGTGGTCGCGGCCGGATCCGGCACGCGGCTCGGCGCCGGAGCGCCGAAGGGGTTCGTCGGCATCGACGGGCACACGATCCTGCGCCACGCGCTGGAGCGCGTCCTCGACGCCCCCGCCGCGCAGGTCGTCGTCGTCGCCCCTCCCGGGCGTGAAGGCGATGCCCTGAGCGAGGCCCTCGAGGCCGCGGGCGATCGCCGCGACCTCGTGACGGTCGTTCCCGGTGGGGCGACGCGCCAGGCGTCGGTGCAGGCCGGGCTGTCGGCGCTGTGGGCCGACGTCGAGATCGTGCTCGTCCACGACGCCGCGCGGGCCCTCACGCCGCCCGAAGTATTCACGCGGGTGATCGAGGCGATCGAGTCGGGCCGGGCCGCGGCGATCCCCGTGCTGCCCGTCGTCGACACGATCAAGCGCGTCGACGGCGCCGAGATCGTCGGCGGGGTGGACAGGTCCGAGTTGTCCGCCGCGCAGACGCCCCAGGGGTTCCAGCGTGAGGTGCTCGACGCCGCCTATCGGGACGCGACCGGCGACTTCACCGACGACGCCGCGCTCGTGGCCGACGCCGGCCATGCCATCGCGGCCGTGCCGGGGCATCCGCTCGCCTTCAAGATCACGACCGCGGACGACCTCGACCGCGCGCGCAGCATCGTCGCCGACCGGCCGATCGCGACCACCTCGGCGCGCATCGAGCACGACGTCGCGATCCCGCGGGTCGGGCTCGGCACCGACGTGCATGCGTTCGGCGGCGAGGGCGCGCTCTGGCTGGCAGGCCTGGAATGGCCGGGGGAGCAGGCGCTGTCGGGGCACTCCGACGGCGACGCAGTCGCGCATGCCATCGTCGACGCGCTGCTGGCGGCCGCCGGACTGGGCGACATCGGCACTCACTTCGGCACCGACCACCCGGAGTACGCCGGCGCGCATGCGGATGTGTTCCTCGCGCGCACGCTCGGCCTGCTCGGCGAGGCCGGCTGGCGGGTCGGCAATGTCTCGGTGCAGGTGCAGGCGAACCGCCCACGCTTCGCGTCACGCCGATCCGAGGCCGAGGCGACCCTGTCGGCGGCGCTCGGCGGCGCACCGGTGTCGGTGTCGGCTACGACGACCGACGGGCTGGGGTTCACCGGCCGGGGTGAGGGAGTCGCGGCCTTCGCGGTGGCGCTGGTCGTCAAGGCCTGACTCGCCGCGCCCGTCGCGTTCAGAGCGTGCGGGTCATGAACATCGAGTAGGGATCCACGGCGTAGCCCCCGAACGGCCCGCACTTGGTGAACCCCTCGCTCTCGTAGAGACGCTGGGCGGGGAGGAACTCCTCGGTGCTTCCGGTCTCGAGCCACAGGCTCCTCATGCCGCGCGCACCGGCCTCGGCCACGATGTGCCGCAGCAGCGCGCGTCCGATGCCGTAGCCGCGGTAGCGGTCGTCGACCCGCATCGACTTCAGCTCGCCGCGCTCGGCGTCCATCGTCTTGAGCGCGCCGATGCCGGCGAGGTCGTCCTGGACCCACGCCGACCAGAACGCGACGGCGGGGTCGCGCAGCGCGTCGATGTCGAGCGCGTGGACGCTCTCGGGCGGCGAGGTCTCGAGCATGCCGGCGAGATGGAACGCGATGAGCCGCCGTGTGGCGTCGCCGCTCAGGTCGTCGGGCTGGATGCGGATCGTGGCGTGCATGTCGCAGGCCAGTGTGCCACCCGCGCGTTGCGGGCAGGTTTCGTCAGGCCTCGACCGCGTACGGCTTCGGGTCGCGGGGTGAGCGCGATCCCCAAGCGAGCAGTGCAAGGCCTGCAGCGAGCACCACGAGCCCGACGATCGCGAGCACCGAGAGCCGCTCACCGAGCACGCTGATGCCCAGGATGCTCGCGGTCAGCGGCTCGCCGAGCGTGAGCGTGGCGGCGGTCGCGGCGGTGAGTCCGCTGAGCCCCCACGTGAACAGCACGTACGCGATGGAGATAGTCCCGAGCCCGAGCCACAGCGCCATGACGACGCCGCTCGTGGTCCCGAGCCAGGCGAGATCGACGAACGGCAGCGCGAGCGCGCACAGCAGGGCCGAAGAGGCGCCCATGGCGCCGACGACGGTGAACGGATCCCAGCCGTCGTCGAGCAGACGGCGCTGTGCGTTGGCGATGACCGCGAACGAGGCCCCCGCGCCGATCGAGCCGAGCAGCCCGAGCGGGTCGGTGCCGCCGGCGCTTCCTGCCTCGCCGCCGAAGCCGAGCAGCACCACGCCGAGCGTCGCGAGGGCTGTCGCGCCCATCCACGTCGGTGACGGCATCCGTCGCGTCAGCGCCCACTCCAGCAGCCCGGCGAGGATCGGCGCGGATCCGAGCGCCACCACAGTGCCCACCGCGACGCCGTTGAGCCCGGTGCCGAGGAAGAACAGCGGCTGGTACACCGACAGGCAGGCCCCGGTCAGCACCATGAGCGACAGCGGCCGCAGCGTCAGCCGGGGCGCGGGAGCGGCGTCGGCCGGCCGGCGGCGCGCGTGGCGGGCGGCGAGCAGGAACGCGAGGACCGCGAGTCCGGTGCCGCCGATGACCATGCGCATCACGCCGATCGACAGCGGGGTGGTGCCCCCGGGTCCGAGCGCCTGCGACGTGCCCGTTGTTCCGAAGAGCATTGCGGCGGCGAGGACGGCGAGCACATGCATCACACTCAGTTCTAGCGGATACCCGGCCGGTAGGCTGATGCGGTGACGGTTCAGCTCTACGACAGCAAAGCTCAGGCTCTGCGCGACTTCGTTCCGCTCGACCCCTCGAATGTCACCATCTACGTCTGCGGCCCGACGGTGCAGTCCGGCCCGCACATCGGTCACCTCCGCGGCGCGCTGAGCTTCGACATCCTTCGTCGCTGGCTCGCCCACCGCCACGGTCGCGTGACGTTCGTGCGCAATGTCACCGACATCGACGACAAGGTGCTCGCTAACGCCTCCGACGGCGAGCCGTGGTGGGCGCTGGCCTACCGCATGGAGCTGGAGTTCACCCGCGCGTACACCGCGATCGGCATCCTTCCCCCCACCTACGAGCCGCGTGCGACCGCGTCCATCCCGCAGATGCAGGAGCTGATCGAGCGCCTGATCGAGGCGGGACACGCCTACTCCGCGAAGGAGGGGACGGATGCCGCAGGCGACGTGTACTTCGATGTCCGGTCGTGGCCGTCCTACGGCGACCTGACCCGCCAGAGCCTCGACGCGATGGAGCCGGCCGCCGACGCCGATCCGCGCGGCAAGCGCGACCCCCGCGACTTCGCCCTGTGGAAGGGTGCCAAGGCCGACGAGCCGTCCTCGGCGAGGTGGGACTCGCCCTGGGGGCCCGGCCGCCCCGGCTGGCACATCGAGTGCTCCGCCATGTCGCGCCGCTATCTCGGCCCCGAGTTCGACATCCACGGCGGAGGCCTCGACCTGCGCTTCCCGCATCACGAGAATGAGCTCGCCCAGTCCACCGCGGCCGGCGACCCGTTCGCCCGGTACTGGGTGCACAACGGCCTGGTGACGGTGAACGGCCAGAAGATGTCGAAGTCGCTGTTCAACTTCGTGCTCGCCGCCGATGCGCTCGAGGACTTCGACCCGCTGGTCATCCGCTACGCCCTGCTGGCCGCCCACTACCGCTCCAGCCTCGACGTCTCGCAGCGCGGTTTCGACGAGGCCAGCGCCGCCGTCGATCGCATCCGCACGTTCCTCGAACGGGTGCAGCGCATGCCGAGCCCGTTCGAATGGAGCGCCGAGCGACCCGAGGGTGTCGAGGCCGACGCCGACGCGGAGCATGCGGAGCCCGAGTCGGGCGGCCCGTGGTCCGACGAGGTGCCCGAGGCGTTCGCGGCGGCGATGGACGACGACCTCGGCGTTCCGCAGGCGCTCGCGGTCGTGCACGAGGCGGTCCGCGCGGGCAACTCCGCTCTCGACGCGGGCGACGACGCCGGCGCATGGGAGTGGGCGCTGCAGGTGAGGAAGATGACCGGCATCCTCGGCGTCGACCCGCTCGACGCGCAGTGGACGTCGACGGATGCCTCGGCCGAGGCATCCGCTCTCGACGCCCTGGTGCAGACGATGCTGGCCCAGCGCGCCGACGCGCGGGCAGCCAAGGACTGGGCGGCGGCCGACCGCATCCGCGATGCGATCGCGGCGGCCGGCATCGCCCTCGAAGACGGGCCGGACGGCACGCACTGGAGTCTCGCCGGAGCTGAATCCGGCGCGATGGCGGCCCGCGACAACTCTGACTCGCGCTAGCGAGACTGCCGGGCGGAGCCCGGATGGAAAGGAAGACTGATGGCCAAGCCAGGACGCCCCGGCGCCGCAAAGGGCAAGAAGGGCCCCACCAAGGGCACCGGCGGCAAGAACAAGCGCTCTCTCGAGGGTCGCGGACCGACCCCTAAGGCGGAGGACCGCGCGTGGCATCCCGCCGGCAAGCGCAAGGCCGCCGCTGAGCGCTACACCGCCGCGGGCGGCAAAGGAAAGCCGGGCGGCTCGGGCCAGAACCGCGCACCCCGTGGGAAGAAGGACGACGACACCGAGACGGTCACCGGCCGCAACTCGGTGCTCGAGGCGCTGCGGGCGAAGATCCCCGCGACGGCGTTCTATATCGCGCAGCGCGTCGAGATGGACGATCGCGTGAAGGAGATGCTCTCGATCGCCACGCACCGGGGCATCCCGGTGCTCGAGGTCACGCGGCCCGAGCTCGACCGCATGGCCGGCTTCGACGGCGTGCACCAGGGCGTCGCGCTCAAGGTGCCGCCGTACGAATACGCCCACCCGCAGGACCTCCTCGAGGAGGTCATCGACGCGGGCCAGACGCCGCTGTTCGTCGCCCTCGACGGCGTCACCGACCCCCGCAACCTCGGCGCGATCATCCGCTCGACGGCCGCCTTCGGCGGTCACGGCGTAATCGTGCCGCAGCGGCGCTCGGCGAGTGTGAACTCGGCCGCCTGGAAGACCAGCGCAGGTGCCGCGGCCCGCATCCCGGTGGCCATCGCCGCCAACCTCACGTCGATGCTCAAGGAGTTCAAGAAGCAGGGCGTGTTCATCCTCGGCCTCGACGGCGGGGGCGACGTCTCGCTGCCGAGCCTCGAGCTGGCCGACAGACCCGTCGTGATCGTCGTGGGCTCCGAGGGCAAGGGGCTGTCGCGCCTCGTCACCGAGACCTGCGATCAGATCGTGTCGATCCCGATCTCGGGCGCCACCGAGTCGCTGAACGCCGGGATCGCGGCATCCGTCTCGCTCTACCAGGTCGCGACCCTGCGCGCGCAGAAGCAGGATTGAGCGGATGCCGCGGCCCGGCGCATTCCTGGGAATGAACCCGGCCGCACCCCGCTTGTGATCCGAGAGCCGGCCGTCGCCGGCACCCACACGTCGAAAGGCAGGACATGGCACGCATCGCCGTCATCGGAGGCTCGGGATACGCCGGCCGTCACATCGTCGCCGAGGCCGTGAGCCGCGGTCACACCGTGCTGTCGATCGCGCGGCGCATCCCGAGCGAGCGGCATGAGGGCGCCCTGTACATCGAGGGCTCGCTCACCGATGTGCCCGACCTGCTGGCGCAGCTCGAGGGCGTCGACGTGGTCGTGTCGGCCGTGGCCGCGCGCGGCGAGATGGAGGGCCTCGTCCGCCCCAACGTCGCCGCGCTGGTCTCGCTGCTTCCGGACGACGTGCGCGTCGGCGTGATCGGCGGCGCGGGCGGCAGCCTCGTCACCGAGGGCGGCGAGCGGGTCGTCGATCTGCCGTCGTTCACCGAGGACTACAAGGCCGAGGCGCTCGAGGCGATCGGGATCCTGGAGGACCTGAAGGCCGGACCCGAGTCGCGCGACTGGTTCTACGTGCACCCAGCCGGTGGGTTCGGCGCCTGGAACCCGGGCGAGCGCACCGGCGCGTACCGCACCGGCGGCGACGTCATCGTCACCGACGCCGAGGGTGAGTCGTTCATCTCGGGCGCCGACCTGGCCGTCGCCGTCGTCGACGAGATCGAGCACCCGCAGCACCCGCGCAAGCGCTTCACCGTGGGCTACTGACGCCTCGCCCGGTCAATGCGTCGGGAGATCTGGGCGTCTCACACCCGCTAGGGCACGCGCGGGCGGCGTTTCTCCCGGCCGTTTGACGGGCTCCGGTCGTGTGAGCCAGCGAAGCGACGCGAGCCTGCCGACGGGCCCATCCTGATGCAGGAGCGGCGCGCGACTTGCGCCGGCTCGTGTCAGACGAGGTCGCGCCAGTCGATGTCGTCGTCCTCATCGTCGTCGACGACCGGCATGCTCGAGGTGACGACCGAGAGCGACACGGTCTCGGTCGGCGGCCCCATGAGGGTCGCCTCGTCGCGGCGGTGGCGCAGCACCTCGTCGATGTAGCTCGTGAGCACCTCGGCGAGGGGGACCGAGCGGCCCCGCGCCTGCGACATGTACCAGCGGTGCTCGAGCACCTGGTGGAACACCTCGGCGGGCTCGAGCTTGGCCCGCAGGTCCCAGGGGATCGCCTTCACGACAGGCTCGAAGACGCGGGTGAGCCACTCGTGCGCGACCATCTCCTCGTCGTCGCCGAGGCGCGAGATGCGCACGCGGAACTCGTCGAGGTCGTTCAGCAGGCGGCGCGCCTGGTTCTCCTCGACGTCGAGGCCGGTGAGTCGGATGAGCCGGCGCGTGTGGTGCCCGGCGTCGACCACCTTCGGCTGGATCGACACGCGCGTTCCGTCTGCCGTCGTCTGGATCGACATCTCGCCGATGTCGAAGCCGAGGTCGTTGAGGCGCTGCACCCGCTCGGTGAGCCGCCACGACTCGTCGACGCCGAACGACTCCTTGTCGTGCAGGGCCGCCCAGAGCGAGTGGTACGACGAGACGATGCCGTCGGCGATCGCGATCGCGTCGACACCGCCCTCGAGGCGGCCGCCCGCCTCGAGATCCATGATCTCGCCGGCGATGTTGGTGCGGGCGACGTCGAGGTCATGCGCGCGCTGCCCGGGCGTCAGCCCCGTCTCGTGCAGCTCGCCGGTCTCGGCGTCGACGAGGTAGGCCGCGAAGGCGCCTGCGTCGCGGCGGAAGAGCGTGTTCGACAGCGAGACGTCACCCCAGAAGAACCCGACGTTGTGCAGTCGCACGAGCAGGGCGGCGAGGGCGTCGACGAGGCGGGTGGCTGTGTCGGGGCGCAGCACCTGCGTGAACAGCGCGCGGTAGGGGAGTGAGAACTTCAGGTGGGCGGTCACCAGCGCCGCGGGGAGGGGCTTGCCCGCGGCATCCGTCCTCCCTGCGATCACCGCGATGCGCTGCACGCACGGCACGTCGAGGCGGTCGAGATTGCCGAGCATGTCGTACTCGCGCCGGGCCATCTGCTCGGTCGTCTCCTTGATGGCGACGACGCGCCCCGACAGGTTGGCGAAGCGGACGAGGTGCCGCGAGATGCCCTTCGGCAGGTAGACGATGCTGCTCGACGGCCAGTCCGCGAGTGTGGTCGACCACGGCAGCGTGAGCAGCCCCGGGTCGACGCTGCTGGCCGTGATGCTCAACGACTCCGGCACGATCACCCTCCTGGAAATGCGCAACGGCGCGGGGGGAATTCTCCCACCCGCGCCGTTACGACCGGTAATCGGTTACGCCGAGACGACCGGCTTGTCGTTGAGGCGCTCGCCGGTCTCGAGGTCGAAGGCGTGCACGTGGCCCGCCGTCGCCGCGAGGGTGACCGTCTCGCCCGCGTTGGGGTGGTTGCGGCCGTCCACACGGGCGACGAGGTCGGTGCGCTTGCCGTCGATGTCGGTGTGACCGTACAGGTAGCCGTCGGCGCCGAGCTCCTCGACGAGGTCGACGACGACCGAGAGGCCCTTGCCGTCGGACGGGCCGACGATGATGTCCTCGGGACGGACGCCGACGGTGACCTGGCTGCCGTGCGCGCGGCCGGCGGTGTCACGGTCCACCGGGACGACCTCGGTGCCGAACTGGATGCCGCCCTCGACCAGGTCGGCCGGGAACAGGTTCATGGCCGGCGAGCCGATGAAGCCGGCGACGAACACGTTGCTCGGGTTCTCGTACAGGTCGCGCGGGGTGCCGACCTGCTGGAGCAGGCCGTCCTTGAGCACCGCGATGCGGTCACCCATCGTGAGGGCCTCGGTCTGGTCGTGCGTGACGTAGACGGTGGTGACGCCCAGGCGGCGCTGCAGCGAAGCGATCTGGGTGCGGGTCTGCACGCGGAGCTTGGCGTCGAGGTTCGACAGCGGCTCGTCCATGAGGAACACCTGCGGCTGGCGCACGATCGCGCGGCCCATGGCGACACGCTGACGCTGGCCGCCCGAGAGCGCCTTCGGCTTGCGGGTCAGGTACGGCTCGAGGTCGAGCAGCTTGGCGGCCTCGAGGACGCGCGCGGCACGCTCTTCCTTGCCGACGCCGGCGATCTTCAGGGCGAAGCCCATGTTCTCGGCGACCGTCATGTGCGGGTACAGCGCGTAGTTCTGGAACACCATCGCGATGTCGCGGTCCTTCGGCGGGACGTCGGTGACGTCGCGGTCGCCGATGAGGATGCGGCCCGAGTTGACCTCTTCGAGGCCGGCCAGCATGCGCAGCGACGTGGACTTTCCGCAGCCCGAGGGGCCGACGAGGACCAGGAACTCGCCATCGGCGATCTCGAGGTCGAGCTTGTCCACAGCGGGGCGCGTGCCCCCGGGGTACAGGCGGGTTGCGTTGTCAAACGTGACGGACGCCATGTTCTCTTCTCCTTCACCGGCAGGTACGTGCCGGACGATCCGTAGTGAGGAATGAGCGGGGGCTTGGCCCGCACGCCCTTCTTCGGGCGCAAGGACAAGTATGACACGGCGCGCGTGGAGCCTCCGTCTGGGCATTTCACAGGGTGGCTGGCTAGCATCGTGAGCGGCCGTTCCCCCGGATGGTCACGCCCATCCCGGCACCCGCAACCGTCCCGAGAGGTTCCATGTCGAGCGACGAGTCATCGAACGCCGCTGCCCCCAGCGAGCGGCGTGACGCCGTGCGAGAGAAGGCGCAGCAGGTACAGGCGCGCCAGTCGCGCGCTCGCCTGATCCGCGTCGCCACGGTCTCGGCCGTCGCGATCGCCGTGGTCGCCGTCGCCGCCATCGTCGTCACGTGGGCCGTCTCGTCGGCCGCGTCGAAGCCCATGCTCAGCCCGCAGAACGTCAGCAACGGCGGCTTCGTCGTCACCGGCGTCACGGGTGCCGGCCTCACGACCGACGACCAGAACAAGGCCGGCACGATCGAGGGCACCGCGACGCCCACGCCGACGCCCACGGCCACCCCGACTCCCACGCCGACCCCGACCGAGCGGCCCGCCGCCGACATCCGCGTGTACGTCGACTATCTGTCCTCCGGCTCGCGCGACTTCCAGCTGGCCAACGTGCAGCAGCTGTCGAAGTGGGTCAGCGAAGACGCCGCGACGCTCACCTACTACCCGGTGGCGATGCTCACGTCGAAGTCGAACGGCACCAAGTACTCGCTGCGTGCCGCGGGAGCGGCGGCCTGCGTCGCCACGCATTCGCCGGACTACTTCTTCGCGTTCAACAACACCCTCCTCACGCAGCAGCCCGAGGTCGATTCCGACGGCTATACCGACAGCGAGCTCGCCGCCATGGCGATCGCGTCGGGTGCCGACGGCGCCAAGGTCGTCCGCGCGTGCATCGAGGATCAGGACTTCACGTCGTGGGCGAAGACCGCGACCGAGCGTGCGCTCGGCGGCCTTCCCGGCACCGACGGCCTGGCGCTGACGGGCACGCCCATGGTGCTCGTGAACGGGATGCCGTACGTCGGCGCCCTGAACGACCCCAAGGAGTTCGCGCAGTTCGTCCTCACCGTCGCGAGCGATGCGGCCGAAGAGACGCCGACTCCGACGCCCACGCCGACCCCGTGATCCCGCGCGGCGGGCACGGTGCGCCGTCGGTAGACTGAGGGGCACTGCCGGCTTGGCGCAATTGGTAGCGCACCTAACTTGTAATTAGGGGGTTACGGGTTCAAGTCCCGTAGCCGGCTCGATGTCCTCCGCTTCCTCGTCGCGGGCGCGCATACCCGCTTTGCTCGCGCTCGCGATCGCCGCGGCCATCGGCATGATGACCGCCGTGCAGGCCCGGGTGAACGGTCAGCTCGGCGTCCGCCTGGACGACGGCTTCGTCGCCGCAGCGATCTCGTTCGGCTCCGGACTGGTGATCGTGGTCGTGCTCTCCGTGCTGCTGCCCTCGGGCCGCGCGGGCGTCCGCCGCCTCGCATCCGGCGTGCGCGGACGGACGATTCCGTGGTGGATGCTGGCAGGCGGCGCCGCCGGAGCTCTCACGGTCGCGACGCAGGGCCTGGCCGTCGGTCTCATCGGCGTCTCGCTCTTCACGGTCGGCGTCGTCGCCGGGCAGACGGTGAGCGGGCTGCTCCTCGACCGGGTCGGATTCGGGCCCGCCGGCGTGGTCGCGGTCACGGTGCCGCGCCTTCTGGGCGGCGTGCTCGCGCTCGCCGCGGTCGCCCTCGCCCTCGTGGGCGACGGACTCGCCGGCGTGCCGGTGTGGATGCTGGTGCTCCCGTTCCTCGCCGGCATCGCGATCGCGTGGCAGCAGGCGACGAACGGCCGGCTGCGCCAGCGAGTCGGAACGCCGCTCACGGCCACCCTCGTGAACTTCACCGGCGGAACGATGATCCTTGGCGTCGCCGCTGCCGTGCACGTCGCTCTGGTCGGCGCGCCGCAGCCATTTCCCACCGACGCATGGCTCTACATCGGCGGCGCGCTCGGCGTCGTCTACATCTTCATGTCGGCCGCGATCGTGCAGTACACCGGCGTGCTGCTGCTCGGGCTGGGCGCCGTCGTCGGTCAGCTTGTGACGTCGTTCGTGCTCGACATGGCTTGGCCGGCGCCGGCGAGCCCGGGCCCTGCGCAGCAGCTCGCGATGGTCGTCGTCGCGCTGGCTTCCGTCGTCGTCGCGGCCGTGCCGTGGCGCCGCCGGCGACGCTGACCCGCACGTCGATCACCGAGACGCCACCTCGATCACCGAGCTGACCCGCACGATCACCGACACCGCACCTCGATCACCGAGACGCCACCTCGATCACCGAGACGGCACCCGCGCACCGAGACTGCGCCTACGAGCCGCAGTCTCGGTGCACCGGTGCAGTCTCGCGTGAGGGGGCGACGGGTGCCGACCGACGCGCGCCGCGTCAGTCCTTCTTCGACGTCGGCATGCGCGAGACGAGCTTGCGTGCCTCGACGGCCTTGCGGCGCCCGAGGCGCTCGCGAGGCGGCTTGCCGCCGACGTAGAGCCACCCGAGCAGCTGCTCGTTCTTGTCGAGTCCGTGCGCCTTGGCCACCGCCTTCGCGCGCGTGTAGCCGCCGGTGCGCCAGATGACGCCCCAGCCGGCCTCGTCGAGCAGGAGGCTCAGCACATGGGCGACGCCCGAGGCCACGGTCTCCTGCTCCCAGCGCGGCACCTTGTCGCTCTTCTTGTAGCTCGCGACGACGGCGATGAGCAGCGGCGCGCGCAGCGGCTTTGTGGAGGGACTCTTGTCGCCCTGGGCCTTGGCGATCGCGCGCCCGAGCCGCTCGCGGTCGGAACCGCGCAGCTCGATCAGCCGCCAGGGCTGCAGCGATGAGTGGTCGGCGACCCGACCCGCCGCCGCGACGAGCGTGAGCAGCTCGCCGTGCGTCGGAGCCTCGTCGGTGACCTTCGACCAGGACCGCCGGGCACGCACCGCCTCGAGCGCGGAGCCCGATGGCATGCTCACTCGGCGGATCCCTCCGGTGTGAAGGCGAGCGAGATCGAGTTCATGCAGTACCGGTCGCCGGTCGGGGTGCCGAACCCGTCGGGGAAGACATGCCCCAGGTGCGACCCGCACGCCGCGCAGCGCACCTCGGTGCGCACCATGCCGTGGCTGGTGTCCTCGATGAGCTCGACCGCCTCAGGACGGATCGACTCGTAGAAGCTCGGCCAGCCGCAGTGCGAGTCGAACTTCGTGCCGCTCTGGAACAGCTCCGCGCCGCAGGCTGCGCACGCGTACAGGCCGGCGCGGCTCTCGTCGAGCAGCTCTCCGGTCCACGCCCGCTCAGTGCCCGCCTCGCGGAGCACGGCGTATTGCTGCGGAGAGAGCTCCTCGCGCCACTGGTCGTCGCTCTTGTCGACGGTGTAGGTCATGACTCCTCCGGGCTTCGTACATGTGGAACCCATCCATTCAACCCCAGTCTCGGCGCGACGGCTCCGTGCTTCCTGCGAGCGGACGGTGAGAATGGGGGAGTGGAATCGGATGCCGCAGCCGTCGCCGAGCGCTACGACCGCTTCGCCCGTGTCGAGGCTCCGGGGCGCTCCGCGCTCTACGCCGAGTGGGCGGCCGGTGTGGCCTCCGACCCCGAGACCGCGGCCATCCTCGCCAGGATCGCGCCGACCCGCCGCCAGCCGCCGCTCGTCTTCGCGGTCACGCGCATGCTGGGCGCCCCCGAGGCCGGTTACCGGGCGTGGGCGGCGTGGCTCGCCGAGCATGCCGACGCGGTCGTGGCCGAGGCATCCCGTCGCCGTCTTCAGACCAACGAGCCGCAGCGCTGCGCTGCGCTGCTGCCTGCCCTGAGCACGCTCGACGGACCTCTCGCCCTGCTCGAGCTGGGCGCGAGCGCCGGGCTGTGCCTCTACCCGGACCGCTACTCCTACCGCTACCGGGGCGGACCGTCGCTCGACCCCGCGGCCGGGCCGTCGAGCGTCGTGCTCGAGTGCGACGTGAGCGGCGACCCCCCGCTGCGACTCCCCGACGTGGTGTGGCGCGCCGGGGTCGACCTCGACCCGCTCGACGCGGCCGACCCGCGGGACCGCGCGTTCCTGGCCTCGCTCGTGTGGCCGGGGGAGACCGGCCGGGTGGAGCGCATCCAGGCGGCGCTCGACATCGTCGCCGCCGAGCCGCCGGCCATGATCGCGGGCGACGCCTCCGATCCCGCGGTGCTCCAGGCTGCCGCAGCGCGGGCGCCGCGCGGGGTGACGCTCGTCGTCACGACGCCCGGCGTGCTGCCGCACATCCCGCGCGCGGGGAGGGAGCGACTGCTGGCCGCACTGCGGGAACTGGACGCCGTGTGGATCTCGATCGACCCTCCCGGCCTGCACGACGCGTGGCGCACGCCGGTGTCGGCGGAGTCGTGGGGCGGGTTCGTGCTCGGTCGCGACGGAGTTCCGCTGGCTGCGGTCGATCCGCTCGGCGCGTCCGTGGAGTGGCGCGGCGGGGAAGCGGTGCTCGGCCGTTAGCGTGAGATCGTGCCCCTCTCCGACCGCGACCGTGCCATCCTCGGCTTCGAGGCGGAGTGGCGGCGGCATGCAGGTGCGAAGGAGGAGGCGATCCGGGCGGAGCTCGGTCTGCCACCGGCCCGCTACTACCAGCTGCTCGGCCGCCTCATCGACACGGCCGACGCGCAGGCCCACGACCCGATGCTGGTGAAGCGCCTGCGCCGGCTGCGCGACGCCCGCGCGCGGGCCCGGATCGGCCGCGCCGCCGGCGATCACGGGTAAGCCCGCGCCGCGGCCAGCCTGGGCGGACGGACGGGCGCACCCTTGTAACATCGTGGAGTGCCGAAAACGACCTACCCGCGGGATCGCTTCGACGATCTTCCGGAAGAGGGCCGGGTCGGCGCCCACCGGGCGGAGAATCCCCGGATGCGCGGCTGGGTGGTGCTGCTGTGGGCGGCGCTCGCCACGATCGTGCTCGTCGCCGTGGGCATCTTCGGCACGCTGCTCGCCGCGGGCCGCATCGAGCTCTTCCCCACGCCTCAGTCCACGGTCGAGCCGACCGTCCAGGTGACCCCGGTGCTCGACACGAGCTACCAGGTGACCATCCTCAACGCGACGCCCGAGAAGGGCCTTGCGACGCAGATGAAGGACGTCGTGGTCGCGGCGGGCTGGCCCGACGGGCAGGTGCTGCCGAGCGATGCGAGTGCCGACGACTTCGCCGAGACGACGGTGTTCTACCTCGCCCCCGAGGACCAGGCCGCTGCCGCAGGCCTCGCCGACGTGATCGGCGGAGCGCGCATCGAGCAGAGCGAGGTCTATCAGCCCGCCGATCCCGACATCCGGCAGCTGACCGTGGTGATCGGACTGGACCGCACCGCCGCCGGGCAGAGCACCACCCCCACTCCCTGACGCCGCGCGACGCGCGGAAAGAAGGCCACTGTTACGCGGGGGTAAACAGTTGTGTCTCTGCGTGTCAACAAGTCCTCGAGCGGCCTCCGGGCGGTGGTGCCGCGTGCATACGATGAACCCTGTCGTACCAGCAACAGGAGATTCGCATGACTCAGGGCACCGTCAAGTGGTTCAACGCCGAGAAGGGCTTCGGCTTCATCACTGCCGAAGGGCAGGACGTCTTCGTCCACTATTCGAACATCGACATGACGGGATTCCGCGTGCTGGAAGAGGGCCAGACCGTCGAGTTCACCGTCGGCACCGGGCAGAAGGGGCCGCAGGCGGAGTCGGTGCGCGTGGTCTGAGCGCGCACGGGGCGAGATTCGACGGAACGGGATGCTGCGGCATCCCGTTCCTGCGTGTTGCGCCACCCTCCGCCGCGGCTTGCACTCACCAGGGGGGAGTGCCAGAATGGATTAGCACTCCGGTTCGTTGAGTGCTAATCCATAAGCCCCGTCCTGGGAGGACGAAACACACATGGCAAAGATCATCGCTTTCGATGAGGAGGCCCGTCGCGGTCTCGAGCGCGGCCTCAACATCCTGGCCGACGCCGTCAAGGTGACCCTGGGCCCGCGCGGTCGCAACGTCGTTCTCGAGAAGAAGTGGGGCGCTCCCACGATCACGAACGACGGCGTCTCCATCGCCAAGGAGATCGAGCTCGACGACCCGTACGAGAAGATCGGCGCGGAGCTCGTCAAGGAGGTCGCCAAGAAGACCGACGACGTCGCCGGTGACGGTACGACTACGGCCACCGTCCTCGCTCAGGCACTCGTCCGCGAGGGCCTGCGCAACGTCGCTGCCGGCGCCGACCCCATCTCGCTCAAGAAGGGCATCGAGAAGGCCGTCCAGGCCATCACGACCCAGCTGCTCTCCGACGCCAAGGAGGTCGAGACCAAGGAGGAGATCGCCGCCACCGCGTCCATCTCCGCCGGCGACCCGGAGATCGGCGCGCTCATCGCCGAGGCCATCGACAAGGTGGGCAAGGAGGGTGTCGTCACCGTCGAGGAGTCGCAGACCTTCGGCACCGAGCTCGAGCTGACCGAGGGCATGCGCTTCGACAAGGGCTACATCAACCCCTACTTCGTCACGGACCCGGAGCGCCAGGAGGCCGTCTTCGAGGACCCGTACATCCTCATCGCGAACCAGAAGATCTCGAACATCAAGGACCTTCTGCCCATCGTCGACAAGGTGATCCAGGACGGCAAGGAGCTCCTGATCATCGCTGAGGACGTCGAGGGCGAGGCGCTTGCGACTCTCGTGCTCAACAAGATCCGCGGCATCTTCAAGTCCGTCGCCGTCAAGGCTCCGGGCTTCGGCGACCGTCGCAAGGCTCAGCTGCAGGACATCGCGATCCTCACGGGTGGCCAGGTCATCACCGAGGAGGTCGGTCTCAAGCTCGAGAACGCCACCCTCGACCTGCTCGGCCGTGCACGCAAGGTCATCATCACCAAGGACGAGACCACCATCGTCGAGGGTGCCGGTGAGGCGTCGCAGATCGAGGGTCGCGTGACTCAGATCCGTCGCGAGATCGAGAACACCGACAGCGACTACGACCGCGAGAAGCTGCAGGAGCGCCTCGCCAAGCTCGCCGGCGGCGTGGCCGTCATCAAGGCGGGCGCGGCGACCGAGGTCGAGCTCAAGGAGCGCAAGCACCGCATCGAGGACGCCGTCCGCAACGCGAAGGCTGCTGTCGAGGAGGGCATCGTCCCCGGTGGTGGCGTCGCGCTCATCCAGGCCGGCAAGGCTGCCTTCGCCGGTCTCGAGCTCTCGGGTGACGAGGCGACCGGTGCGAACATCGTGCGCGTCGCGATCGAGGCTCCGCTGAAGCAGATCGCCCTCAACGCCGGCCTCGAGCCGGGCGTCGTGGCGAACAAGGTCGCCGAGCTCCCCGCGGGCCAGGGCCTCAACGCCGCCACGGGCGAGTACGTCGACATGCTGGCGGCCGGCATCAACGACCCGGTGAAGGTCACCCGCTCGGCGCTGCAGAACGCCGCGTCGATCGCCGGTCTGTTCCTCACCACCGAGGCCGTCGTCGCCGACAAGCCCGAGAAGGTCGCGGCTCCGGCCGGCGACCCGACGGGTGGCATGGACTTTTGATGCGGTGCGGGTCAGTGCGGCGAAGCCGCGTTGACGCGCGACGGATCAAGGTTGAGTAGCCCGCGAAGCGCGCGTATCGAAACCCCAGTCCAACCTGACTCAACGAAGGGCCCCTCCTCCGGGAGGGGCCCTTCGTCGTTCCGAGGCTCAGCGGAACAGGCTCGTCGTGGCGTGCTCGGCCTCGGCGTACTGGCGGCCGGCGGCCGCCAGCGCCACGCTGATGCCCGTCAGCGACTCCTCGACGTGGCGCTGCGTCGCGCGCCATTGATCGGCGACGGTGTGGAAGGCGAGGGAGGCCGAGCCTGTCCACGAGGACTGCAGCTGGGTGAGCTGGGTCATCATCGCGTTGGACTCGGCCTGCAGCCGCTCGATCGTGCCGCGGACGGACGCGGTGGTCGCGAGGACGGCGTCGCTGTCGACGGAGAAGACGGCCATGGGTGCTCCCTTCGTCGGGGCGACCGGATGCCGCGCCCTGGTGTGTCCCGCAACGCTAGAAGCATCAGCGCTCGGCGGGACGCGCCGCGGGCTTCCTGGGGAACAGCGCACGGCGAAGCCGCGCTGGGGAGGAGCGCCGATCAGGTCTCGTCGAGCTCGGGCCGCTCGAGCGGCTGTGTCTCGATGTGCAGGTGCTCCGCGGCATCCCGTTCCTCTGCCAAGGGGAACGAGACGCGGAACGTCGCACCGCCGCCGGGGGTGTCGCTGACGCCGACCGAGCCGTGCAGCGCCTCGACGATCGAGGCGACGATCGACAGGCCGAGACCGGAGCCGCCGGTCTCGCGCGTGCGCGACGTGTCGGCCCGCCAGAACCGCTGGAAGATCTTGTCCTTGATCTGGTCGGGCACGCCCTCGCCGTGGTCGACGATCTCGATCCAGCCCATGCGGGTGAGGGCGTCCGCTCCGATGCGCAACTCGATGGGCGAGTTCTCAGCGGTGAAACGGCGGGCGTTGCCGAGCAGGTTCGTGACGACCTGCCGGATGCGGTTCTCGTCGCCGAGCACCACGGGCAGCACCGCGCCGGGCGCGGTCGGCGGCTCGTCGACCGGGGCGAGCGGCGGCATGTCGCGTGAGGCGGTCGCGGTCGTCGCGGGGATCGGGCGGGGCTTGCGGCGCAGGAGCGAGAGCGTCGCGCCGGCCCGGGTGAGCGCGGTGACGGGAGCGCGCCGCTTCTCGGGCGAGTCCGGGCCGTCGTCGGCTGGGGCGGGGGCGGCCGGCGCAGGATGGCCGTCGGTGGTCGTGTCGATCACGGTCACCGGTCGCTGCGGCGCGGCGGCGCGCAGGTCGAGCGCTGCGTCGCGGGCGACGGGACGCAGGTCGACCGGCGTGATCACGACGTCACGCCGCTCGTCGAGGCGCGCGAGGGCGAGGAGGTCCTCGACGAGCACGCCCATCCGGATCGCCTCCTTCTCGATGCGGTCCATCGACTGGGCGATGTCGTCGTCGCCGCGGATCGCGCCCATCCGGTACAGCTCGGCGTAGCCGCGCACCGTCACGAGCGGAGTGCGCAGCTCGTGGCTGGCGTCGCCGACGAACCGGCGCATCTGCCGCACCGTCGAGTCGCGCTCCGACAGTGCGGCGTCGACCCGGTCGAGCATCGCGTTGATCGCCGTCTTGAGCCGGCCGACCTCGGTCGACGTCGGCTCGATGTCGGTCATGCGCAGGCTGAACTCGCCGCCTGCGATCGCGTCGGCGGTGGTCTCGACCTGGCCGAGACTGCGGAACGTGAGGGTGACCAGCCATCGTGTGGCGACGGCCCCGATCAGCAGCGTGATGATCGCGAGGATCGTGTAGATGCCGAGGAACGTCGCGACCACCTGGTTCACGGGGGCGACGGGCATGGCGACGAGCTGGGGGAGGAGCACGCCGCCTGAGACTTCGAGCGGGGCGACGCTCGCGCGGAAGCGGGCGCCGGTCTCCGCATCCGTCAACTCGAAAGCGGACACCCCGGCGGTGACCGCCTTCTCGAGCGGGTAGCTGACCGGGAAGTCGGGCTGCGGGTCGCTCCCGCCGGCGGAGATGATGAACTCCCCGTCGGGCTGGTACAGGGCGACGTGGTAATCGCTGCGCGGGACGTCGTCCTTCTCGGCGGCCGTCACCACGCCGTTGATGATCACGATGTCGAACAGTCCGGCGCCGATCTCGGTCGCGGCGACCTGCTCGACGGTGCTGTTCAGGTTGGCGATCAGCGCGTTGCGCAGGAACAGCGTGGCGCCCGCGCCGGTAGCCACCAGCCCCAGCGCGAGAACGGCGACGGTGACCCCGGTGACCTTTGCGCGCAGGCTGGTGCCACGCCACCACCGGGTGATCGCGTCCGTCTTCTGCGCCAGGGTGGCCCCCTCGGTATGCCGCGGCTAGGCGGTCTTGCCCGCCTTGAGCATGTAGCCGAAGCCGCGCTTGGTCTGGATGAGCGGCTCGGACGAGTGCGGGTCGATCTTCCGGCGAAGGTAGGAGATGTAGCTCTCGACGATGCCGGCATCGCCGTTGAAGTCGTACTCCCACACGTGGTCGAGGATCTGCGCCTTCGACAGCACGCGGTTGGGATTGAGCATCAGGTAGCGCAGCAGCTTGAACTCGGTCGGGCTGAGGTCGATGCTGGCGTCGCCGACCTGCACGTCGTGGGTGTCCTGGTCCATCGTGAGCTCGCCGGCCCGGATGACGGACTCCTCGTCGGCCTGCATGGTGCGGCGCAGGATGGCCTGGATGCGGGCGACGATCTCGTCGAGGCTGAACGGCTTCGTGACGTAGTCGTCGCCGCCCGCGTTGAGGCCCGTGATCTTGTCTTCGGTCTCGTCCTTGGCGGTGAGGAAAAGGATGGGCGCGGTGTAACCGGCGCCGCGCAGTCGCTTGGTGACGCTGAAGCCGTTCATGTCGGGGAGCATCACATCGAGGATGATGAGGTCGGGCTCCTCTTCGAGGACAGCCGAGATCGTCTGAGCCCCGTTGGACACGGCCCTCACCTGGAACCCCGCGAAGCGGAGGCTCGTGATGAGCAGGTCGCGGATGTTCGGCTCGTCGTCGACGACGAGGATGCGAGGTGCTGTCATGCCCTCATTATGTCGGCGGAACCGGCGCCGTGGCGGGAAATCGGCGACGTGGGCGCGAATTGCTCATCGGTCCTCCGTGCGGATCTCGACGCAGCAGCGACCGGCTGCGGGGGCGAGCACGGGCGTGCGCGCGTCGCCCGTCGAGGTCGCCGCGCCGCGCACGAGCTCGAGATTCGCGCCGCAGATGAGCGCCGTGTGACGCGTGGCCAGCGCATGGAACGGGCAGTTCTCGAGCACGAGGTCTCCCGACTCCGCGCTCGCCGGCGCATAGCCGCAGGCGACCAGCGCCTCCTCGAGGTTGTCGTGCGCGCCCCCGATCGCGGCACCGGCGGCGAAGGCTTCGGCGGCCAGTGCGTCGCGCACGCCGATGCCCTGCTCGTCGGCGGCGTGGGCGGCAGTGGCCAGCAGGTCGCCGACGAGCTCGTAGTGCCGCTCGGGGATGCTCGCTGCCACGTCCGCCGACGCGGCGCGATACAGCTTCGCGGGCCGGCCGGCGCCTGGTCCGCTGCGTCCGGAACGGCGGACGTGGGTGACGGCGAGCAGGCCGGCGTCCGCCAGGCGCTCCAGGTGCATGGCGGCGGTGCTGCGCGGCAGGCCGAGCGCCGCAGCGGCGTCGTCCCGGCTGATCTCCTGCGCGCTCGCCAGGCGGTACAGCTCGAGGCGCTGCGGATCGGCCAGCACGGCGACGGCCTCGGCGCGGTTCGGATTCAGAGCGCTCACGGCGCGAGTCTACTCTCTAAAATCAGAATTCTTGACAAAAGAATGGGACGGGCCTAGGTTCAGCCGTAGACGCACCACGTGCTGCTCGTGAAGGAGTGGGGATGATGTCGACCACCGTCGCTGCGACCGCGCTGCACGCCCTTCCCGTCGTGGCTCCGATCGACCGGGATGCGGCGATGGCGGCCGTCGCCGACCTGCTCGCCGCTCTCGGCCACGATCCCGACCACGGTGACCTGAGCGAGACGCCGCGTCGCGTCGCCGACGCCTTCCTCGAACTGCTCACGCCCGAACCCTTCGAGATGACGACGTTCCCCAACGAGGACGGCTACGACGAACCGGTCGTGGTGCGCGGCATCCCGTTCGTCTCGCTCTGTCGCCACCATCTCCTGCCGTTCCGCGGCACCGCGACCGTCGGCTACCTTCCGGGAGAGCGCCTCGTCGGCCTCTCGAAGCTGGCGCGGGTCGTCGACCATCACGCCCGCGGGCTCCAGGTGCAGGAGGCGCTCACTGCTCAGATCGCGCGGACGCTCGACGCGGCGCTCGAGCCGGACGGCGTGGGGGTCGTCGTCGAGGCGGAGCATCTCTGCATGTCGGTGCGCGGCGTCCGCAGCGCGGGCGCGACCACCTCGACGACCGCCTTCCGCGGCAGCTTCGCGCACGACCGGCGACTGCAGCGACATCTCCTGGGCGCGGGCGACGCGTGAGGACGGCATCGACGAGAGGAGTCGTCATGGACCACATGCTGATCGTCGGAGGCGGGCTCGCCGGCGGCACCGCCGCCGAAGCACTGCGCGACGAGGGCTTCGAGGGCGACGTCACGATCGTGGCCGCGGAGCCGCGTCCGCCCTACCAGCGGCCTCCGCTGTCGAAGGGCTATCTCGCCGGCAGCGAGGGGGCGGATGCCGTCTTCCTCCACCCGTCCGAGTGGTACGACGAGCACGGCATCCGCCTGCGCACGGGCGTCTCGGTGACGGCTCTGGACCCGGCGGCTCATCGGGTGGAGCTCGACGACGGCTCGCTGGAGCGCTACGACGCGGTGCTGCTCGCGACGGGGGCGACGCCGCGCATGATCCCGCTCCCGGGTCATGAGCTTCCCGGGGTCGTGACCCTGCGCCGGGTCGACGATTCCGACGCCCTCGCTGCGCGGCTGCGCGATGGTGGCACACGACTCGTCGTGATCGGGGCGGGCTGGATCGGCATGGAGGTCGCCGCGACGGCGCGGGGCTTCGGCAACGAAGTCGCGATCCTCGAGCGGGACGCGGTGCCGCTCGCCCTGGCGCTCGGCTCCGAGATGGGCGAGGTCTTCCGTGACCTGCATCTCGAGCACGGCGTCGATCTGCGCACGTCGGTGGGCGTCGAGCGCATCATCGGGCACGATCGCGCCGAAGGGGTCGTCGTCGACGGCGAGACCCTGCCTGCCGACCTCGTGCTCGTCGGCGTCGGGGCGACGCCGAACACTGCGCTCGCCGAGGACGCGGGCCTCGACATCCTGAACGGGATCCTCACCGATGCCGCGCTGCGCACGAGCGCCGCCGATGTGTACGCGGCAGGTGACGTCGCCAACGCGTTCCACCCGGTGCTGCAGCGGCACCTGCGCAGCGAGCACTGGGCGAATGCGCTGAATGCGGGCAAGGTCGCCGCGCGGTCGATGCTGGGGAAGCCGGCATCCTTCGACGACATCCCGTACTTCTACACCGACCAGTACGACCTCGGAATGGAGCTGTCGGGCTACGCACCCCTCATGGCGGAGGCCGAGGTGGTCGTGCGCGGCGATGTCGGCGCACGCGAGTTCATCGCCTTCTGGGTCGACGGCGGTCGCGTGGTCGCCGGCATGAACGTGAACGTCTGGAAGGTGAACAAGAAGGTCCAGGCGCTGATCCGCTCGGGCGAGCGGGTCGACCTCGACTTCCTGCGCGATCCGGACGTGCCGCTGGACAGCCTGCTGCCATGACCTTCGCGGCCGCCCCGAGCCTCGCGCTCGACACCCCGTCGTCGGTGCTCGATCTGCCCGGTGGGCGGCTCGACCTCACCCGGCACCTCGCGGTCATGGCGATCGTCAATCGCACGCCGGACTCGTTCTACGACCGTGGTGCGACGTTCGCGCTCGACGCGGCCGTCGCGGCCGGGGTCGCCGCGGTCGAGGCCGGCGCCGAGCTGGTCGACGTCGGGGGCGTGAAGTTCGCGCCCGGACCGCCGGTGCCCGTCGAGGAGGAGATCGCGCGCGTCGTGCCGGTCGTGCGCGAACTCGCGCATCTCACACGCGTGAGCGTCGACACCTTCCAGCCCAAGGTGGCCCGCGCGGCGATCGAGGCGGGCGCGTCCGTCGTCAACGACACGACGGGCCTGCACGACCCGGCCATGGCCACCGTGGTCGCGCAGGGGGGTGCCGGACTGGTGATCGCCCATAGCCTCGCGGCGCCGAGGACGCAGCATCCGCTCCCGCACTATGCCGACGTGATCGGCGACGTCGCACGGTTCCTGATGGCCCGCCGCGACCTCGCGCTCGATCACGGGGTTCCGGCGGAGCGCATCGTGCTCGACCCCGGGCACGACCTCAACAAGACGACCCGCCAGAGCCTCGAGCTGACCCGCCGGCTGGGCGAGCTCGCGGCTCTCGGCTCGCCGGTGCTGGTCGCGCTGTCGAACAAGGACTTCGTCGGCGAGGCGCTCGGGCGGGACCGCGGGGAACGGCTGTCCGGTTCGCTCGCCGCGGCGGTGTACTGCGCGCTGCGGGGCGCCCGCATCGTGCGGGTGCACAATGTGCGCGAGACGGTCGACGCGCTGCGCATGGTCGAGGCCATCCTCGGCTGGCGGGAGCCGGCGTACGAGCTGCACAACACGCGGCCGGAGGGGAATGCCTGATGCCTGCCTCGAAGCCCACCCGAGACGAACTGCTCGAAGCGTACGCGCTGCCCGATCGCGATGACCTCCGCGTGCGCATGAACTTCGTCTCGAGCGCCGACGGCGCGGTCACCCTCGACGGAACGAGCGGAGCGCTCGGCGGGCCCACCGACCGTGTCCTGATGCAGGTGCTGCGCACGATGGCCGACGTCGTGGTCGTGGGGGCCGGCACGGTGCGCGCGGAGGGGTACGGAGGCATCTGCGTCGACGACCGGGATGTCGACTGGCGCCGCGCCCGGGGTCTCGACGACCAGCCGGCGCTCGCCATGGTCAGCGGCGGCCTGCGGCTCGAACCCGGCGATGCGGTGTTCGCCGAGGCCGTGCGGCGGCCGGTGATCGTGACGACGGATGCCGCGGCCGACGCCCGCGGAGACGCCTTCGACGCGGTGGCCGACGTCCTGCCGTGCGGTCGCGACGATGTCGACCTCGCGATGATGCTCGACGGCTTCCGGCAGCGCGGCTGGACCCAGGTGCTGTGCGAGGGCGGCCCTCATCTCTTCGGCGCCCTGCTCGGTGCCGGGCTGGTCGACGAGGTGTGCCTCACGCTCGCGCCCCGGTTCGTCGGGGGAGGAGCGGGACGGATCGCGCAGGATGCGCCCGAGGGCGACCGCCGATTCGGGCTCCCGGGCGTGGTGACCGACGACGACGGGTTCGTCTTCCTCCGCTACCGCGCGCTCTGACGCAGCCCGGACTGCTCGGACGGGGGGCATGGCCGCGCGGACGGTGCGAGCTGTCCCCGTGCTCGCCGCACTATGTCCATAGTGGATGGACCACTATAAACATAGTAAAGTGGCCACTCCCGAAAGCGTTCGCGGACCGTGGGCGCAGCGGAACCGACAGCGATGCGGTTTCGCCGATTCGAAAGGAGCAGTGCCATGGCGCACACAGTCCCAGACCAGGCGATCAGCCTGCGGGTGACGCGAGAGATGCCCGCTGGCGCGGAGGAGGTGTTCACCGCCTACACCGAGCCGGAAGCGCAGCGCCTGTGGCTGACGCAGCTCGGCCCCGACGAGGGTGAGGTGCGCACGACCGTGGACTTGCGCGTCGGTGGCGTTTGGGAGGCGACGTTCCGCCCGAATCCGGCCGTGCTCGTCCACGACATCTTCACGTTCGTCGAGATTGATCGCCCGCGCCGCGTGGTCACGCGCTACACCGGGGAGTCGACGGTCGATGGGCGGGTCACCGCCTCGCCGGAGACGCTCATCGCGCTCACGTTCACGCCGACCGACGCGGGCACCCTCATCACCGTCGAGCAGACCGGATTCCCTGACACCCAGACGCGCGACTTCTTCGAGACCGTCGCCTGGCCCGGTGGCCTGGATCGCATCGCGGCGTACCTCGCCGGCCGGCGTTCCGCGTGAGGCCGTTGCAGAGGCGAGGACCCTCACGCCGCGGGGTGCGACGTCAGTCCAGCGCGGAGCGAACAGCCCGTTCGACGACCGGTCGGATCTCGGCATCCGGATCCACGGTGACCCGATGCAGCACGAGACCGTCGGCCGCCGCCATGAGGGCGCGAGCCGCCTCTTCCGGCGAACGGGCGCCGACGCGCTCGAGGAGTGCAACCGTCCACTCCACGAAGACGCGACGCTGCTCGAGGAGCGGGGCGAGGAGCCCCGCGTCTCCGGCACCTTCGAGGAAGAGCGCGTAGCGCGCCCGGGTGCGCCCGGCAAACGGCCCCGTCTGCAGCGCGATCAGCGCGCTGAGGGCCTCGATCATCTCCTCGGGCGTATCGACGGGCGGCGTCTCGGCCTCCGCGAACTCGGCACGCTCACTCTCGGCGAGCCACGCCACGACGCCCGCCACGAGTGCTTCGCGCGTGCGGAACCAGTTCGAGGTCGATCCCTTCGGCAATCCCGCCCGCTCGTCCACGCGGGCGTGGGTCAGCGCCCGGATGCCCTGCTTGCCCACGAGCGCGAGCGCAGCGTCGAGAGCCCGCTCACGCGTCGAAGCCATGCGCCCGACTCTAGGCGAAGCTCGGTTACTACGGAAGTAGTGACACGGCACTATGAAAGTAGTACCCTTCTCGCATGACGGATCTCACCGGCATCCGCTCCTCGTCGGTCACCGTGAACGGACTGCGGATGCATGTCACCGACGCCGGGGCGGGGACGCCCGTGCTCCTCCTGCACGGCTTCCCCGAGAGCTCGCGAGAATGGGCGCCGGTGATGACCGCGCTGTCGGACCGAGCGCGCCTTGTCGCTCCCGATCTGCGTGGGGCGGGGGAGACCGATGCGCCGAACGCCGGATATGACTCCGAGACCGTCCAGCGGGATCTCATCGCTCTTCTGGACGAACTGGGCCTCGCCCGTGTGGACCTCGTCGCGCACGACTGGGGTGCGATCGTGGGCTTCGATCTCTGCCTCTCGCACCCCGACCGCGTGCGGAACTACGTCGCCGTGGCCGTGCCGGCGCCGTATCTGCGCATGAACCGTGCTCTGGCGCTGGGGCTCATGAAGGCGCTCCCGCACCTCTGGTTCCAATGGGTCGTGGCCATGCCCGGACTCGGACCCGCCCTGCTGTCCCGTGGGCGCCAGCGACTCGCGCACTACATCCTCGACGCTTTCAAGACCCGCCCCCTTCCGGCAGCGGATGTGGCGGCGTACGTCGAGGCACTGCGCGATCCCGCACGGGCGCGCGCTGCGTCCAAACTGTACCGCGGCATCATCCTTTCAGGTTTCATGAAGGCGGTGAACGGCGCCTACCGTGGCCGGGTGCTGGAGACACGGACGCTGGTGCTCTTCGGCGCGGACGACCGGCTGCTCCCGAAGGATGCTCTCCATGTCGGTCGGGACGACGCACCGCACACGACGCTCGAATTCGTGCCCGGGGGCGGGCACTACCTGGTCGACGAGAATCCGGCCGAGGTCGCGCGGCGCATCGGCGACTTCCTCCGGCTCTGACCAGCGACTCGGGCTGCACGAGGCGCAGGCGACCACCGCGTACGCTGAGGCCGCGGCATCCTGCGTGGGATCCTCAGGCCGCGATGCCGTCCGCGTCGAGGATCGTGTACGCGTAGCCCTGCTCGGCGAGGAACCGCTGCCGGTTCTGCGCGAAGTCCTGGTCGACGGTGTCGCGCGCGATGAGCGTGTAGAAGCTGGCGGTGTTGCCCGACTCCTTGGGTCGCAGCAGGCGTCCGAGGCGCTGAGCTTCCTCCTGGCGCGAGCCGAACGACCCCGACACCTGGATGGCGACGGATGCCTCGGGCAGATCGATCGAGAAGTTCGCCACCTTCGACACGACGAGCAGCGAGATCTCGCCGACGCGGAACGCCTGATAGAGCTGCTCGCGCTCGTCGACCGGGGTCGCTCCCGTGATCTTCGGCGCGCCGAGCGACTCGGCGAGCAGGTCGATCTGGTCGAGGTACTGCCCGATCACGAGGATGCGCTCGCCCGCGTGCCTCTCGACGAGCCGCCGCACGACGCCGATCTTGGCGGGCGCGGTCGCAGCGAGGCGGTAGCGCTCGTCGTCGGCGGCCGCGGCGTACTCGAGGCGGTCGCCGGCCGGGAGGTCGACGCGCACCTCGTAGCAGACCGCCGGGGAGATGAAGCCCTGGGCCTCGATCTCCTTCCACGGGGCGTCGAACCGCTTCGGCCCGATGAGACTGAAGACGTCGCCCTCGCGGCCGTCCTCGCGCACGAGGGTGGCCGTGAGCCCGAGTCGCCGACGCGCCTGCAGGTCGGCGGTGAGCTTGAACACCGGCGCCGGCAGCAGGTGCACCTCGTCGTAGACGATCAGCCCCCAGTCGAGGGCATCGAGCAGCGCGAGGTGGGCGTACTGTCCCTTCCGCTTCGCGGTGAGGATCTGGTACGTCGCGATCGTGACCGGCTTGATCTCCTTGGACTGCCCGGAGTACTCGCCGATCTCCTCGGGCGTCAGCGATGTGCGCTTGAGCAGCTCGTCGCGCCACTGGCGGGCGCTGACGGTGTTGGTCACGAGGATCAGCGTCGTCGTCTTGGTCGCGGCCATCGCACCGGCGCCGACGAGCGTCTTGCCGGCGCCACAGGGGAGGACGACGACGCCCGACCCGCCGTCGGTGAAGATGTCGACGGCATGGCGCTGGTAGGGGCGCAGGTTCCAGCCGTCTTCAGCGAGGTCGATCGGATGCGGCGTCCCCGGCGTGTACCCGGCCAGGTCTTCGGCCGGCCAGCCGATCTTCAGCAGCTCCTGCTTGATGTGCCCGCGCGCCCACGCGTCGATCACGAACGAGTCGGGGGACGGCCGGCCGATGAGCAGCGGCTGGATGCGCTTGTTCTTCGACACCTCGGCCAGGACCGCGGCATCCGTCGACCGGAGGATCAGCTCGCCGCCCGAGCCGTCTTCTGCGACCGGCGCGCGCTCGATGACGAGGCGGCCGTAGCGGCCGACCGTCTCGGCGATGTCGATCGACACCGACGGCGGCACCGGGAAGCGCGACCACCGCTCGAGGGTCGCGAGCATGTCGGCCGCGTCGTGACCGGCGGCGCGGGCGTTCCACAGTCCGAGCCGCGTGATGCGGTACGTGTGGATGTGCTCGGGAGCGCGTTCGAGCTCGGCGAAGATGGCGAGCTCGTGCCGCGCGCTCTCCGCATCCGGATGGGCGACTTCGAGCAGCACCGTGCGGTCGCTCTGGACGATGAGTGGGCCGTCAGCCATAACGAGCCAGTCTACCGGGGGCCGCGACGACACGGACCCGGGGGCACGACCGCGTGACGCTGAGCGCACAGTGCGGATCAGACCGGCCGCACGCTCACGATGCTCGAGACGGGCAGCGTTCGTTCGATGTCGGCGGCCCGGTCGCGTCCGCGCAGGCGGCCGCCGCCGAGTCCCGACGCCTCGAGCGTCAGCGTGCGCTCCGCACCGTCGGGCATCCGCACGACCACGACGATCTCGGAGCGCGCGCGTACGGCCTGCTCGAGCTCGCGGCCGAGCCAGCCCTCTTCGCCGTCGGTGCCGTGACCGCTGCGCAGCGCGGCGATCAGCCGCGCGTACGTCTCCACCGGCGTCGATGCGGCGGCCTCGCGGATGCCGGTGGCGCGGCGGTGCACGGGCTCGGGCGCGCCGTCCTCGTCGAGCGCGACCACGGGGTAGCGGGCATCGGCGAGCGACCAGTACACCGCGTCACGTGTCACGCGCGAGACGAGCGCGTCGCCCTCGGGCAGCAGGCCGAGCGGCCGCAGCGCCTGGTCGATGGCGATCGTCTCGCGCAGCGCGGCATCCGTGCTCTCGATGCGCGTGCGAGCCGACGCCTCGTCGGCGCGCACCCGCACGAGGCCGTGGCGGGCGGCGGTGCTCTCGATCAGATACTCGAGCGGCTGCGGGATGCCGGTGAGCGACAGCTCCGTCAGGAAGGCGCGGATCGACCCGGCCGTCTCGCCCTCGGTCATGCCGGCGCCGAGTGACTCCGCGGTGAAGCGGTAGGTCGAGGCCTGGGCACGCGACTCCCGCATGGCGATCCCGCGCAGTCGCAGATCGAGCGACGGCGCGAGGGGTCCCGGGGCGATCGCGGTCAGGTCGGCCTGCAGGTACACCCGGTCGATCTCCGCGGGCAGGTGCGCCACGAGTGCGGAGGCGTCGGCGTCCTCGCCGCGGCGCAGCGACGCCGTCCACTCGAACTCGGTGCCGTCCTTGCCGAGGAGTCCCCAGTTCTGGCCCACGCGGTGCAGGCGCGCCGCGCGCGCCGGCCAGTCCGGGTCGAGTGGGTACGCCGCGGTCCAGGTCTCGGGGGAGGAGAACCCGCCCTCGGGAGTGTGCACACCGCTGGGAAGCGACGCGCGGAACCCGTTCGCGATCGTGGTCCAGCGCGTTGCGGTCGTCGCCTCGAGCCAGCGCTCGCCCTGAGTCGTGACCTCCCACTGGCGTTCCTGCGCGACGGCGAGCCCGGCCATCGCGGCCGCCGAGAGGAGATCCTCGAGGTCGTCTGACTCGCGAAGCGCTCCGATGTCGAGCAGGCGCTTGCGCTCCGCGGCGCTCACCGAGCCGGCGCCCGTGCGGGCGAACGGAGCGTGCAGGCAGGCCAGCAGCACATCTGCCAGCGAGCCGGCCGTCGTGAACGCGCGCTCGGCGGCGGCCGCGGTGTGGCGCTCGTCTGCGGGGACCGGCGCCGGTGCGACCGGGGCCGCGGTGAACGCGGCGGGCTCCCGTGACCGGAGCTCGGCGACCCGCTCCGAGACCGACGCATAGGGAATGCCGGCGTCGTCCACGAGGGCGAGCTGCGCGAGCCGCGCGTCGGCCGCCGACGGAGCAGCGACGAGGCCGGTGAGGGCGGAGCGGGGGAGCCGCACGAGAGCGCGATCGACGGATGCGGCATCCAGCAGCGACTCGGCCGCGTCGAAGAAGTCGTGCCAGGCGGCCGACGGCGCCACGCCGCGCGCGGCGAGCGTCTCAGCGAGCGCAGCGTCGGGACGACCCGCCAACCAGGTCGCCAGCGCCCGCTCGTCGGAGACCACTCAGCCGCCTCGGTTCGCCCGAGCCCTCCGCACGAAGCTCATGATGAGGACCGCGAGGATCATGGCGAAGGCGATGATCGGAGCGATGTAGACCAGCAGGCCGACGGCGGGCCAGATGCCCGTGCCCATGTCGGCGCCTGATGACGAGGCGATCATGATCGCGAAGAAGCTCACGATCGAGAGCACGAGGAGGCCCAGCGACATGAACGCCAGAATGCGGTCGATCCGGCGGACGGGGATGTCCTCACCGGGCGTGTTCGTACTCATCCGCTTCAGCCTAGCGGCTGTGCCCGGCGACGCGGACGAGGCGACGGCGGTGCCGTAGGCTGGGGGGCAGGGATCTGCGCATCTCTATTCCGTCATGCCCGCCGTCCATCCGGCGCCGTACACAGCGAGGTTTCGATGCCCACCGGCAAGGTCAGGTTCTACGACGAGGAGAAGGGGTTCGGCTTCATCGCCTCCGATGACGGCCAGGACGTCTTCCTGCACGCCACCGCCCTCCCCGCGGGCACGCCGGCGCCCAAGGCCGGCACGCGCCTCGAGTTCGGCGTCGCCGACGGCAAGCGCGGGCTCCAGGCTCTGTCGGTGCGCGTGCTCGAGGCGCCGGTCAGTCTCGCGAAGCGCGCACGCAAGCCCGCCGACGACATGGCGATCATCATCGAAGACCTCGTCAAGCTGCTCGACGGCACCGCCGACGACCTGCGCCGGGGGCGTTACCCCAGTGGCGCGCAGGCCAAGAAGGTGGCGGCCGTGCTGCGCAAGGTGGCGGATGAACTCGACGCCTGAGTCCGACCCGACGCCCGACGTCGACGTGTCGCCGCTGGGCGACACGCCCTCGGACGCACCCGAGACCGACGGCAACCTCGCGACCGAGTCATCGCCCGAGGCGGATGCGGTGACGGATGCCGCGGCCGACGTCGCTGCCGAGCCCGAGGCTGACGAACCTGCGGCCGACGTGGCGGATACCGAGGCTGTGGCGCCGGAGCTCGTCATCCCGGATCCCGACCCGGCCCTCCTCGAGGCGCACGACCTGGCGCTCGCCGCCCTGCGAGAGGTCACGCCGGCCACGACCATCGGCGACGCCGCGGACTACCGCGTGGAGCCCGACGGCGTCGTCTCGCTGCGCTTCCACAACCGGCTCGCGGGATACCCCGGGTGGTTGTGGACGGTGAGCCTCGCACGCGTCGAAGACGCCGAGCCGACGGTGCTCGAGGTCGAGCTTCTTCCCAGTGACGGTGCGCTCCTCGCTCCGGACTGGGTGCCGTGGGCCGTGCGTCTCGCCGAGTACCAGGCGGCTCAGGTCGCGCTCGCCGAGGCGCCGCACGCGGCCGACGACGAGTTGGCCCAGGATGCGGCGGACGACGACGACCTCGACGACGTCGACGACCTCGATGCGGCCGACTTCGACGACGACGGCTCGCCGATCCTGCACGCAGGCGACCTCGACGGCGTCGACATCGACGAGCTCGACGAGAGCGCGGACGACGACGATTCGGACGACGACGACTCGGACGAGGACGACTCGGATGACGACGACTCGGATGACGACGACTCGGATGACGACGACTCGGATGACGACTCCGACTCCGACTCGGACGACGACTCCGACTCGGATGACGACTCCGACGAGGACGACGACGACGAGGACGACGAGCAGTCCGACGAGGGCGACTCCGACGAGGGCGACGACGCGAAGGAGTGACTCGCCGCGCCGCCGCCCCCGGGGATCAAGGGGTGAGCGCCGCTGCCGTCAGCAGCTCGACCGCGCTCACGGCGTCGCCGGACGACACCGTGAAGCTCGCGCTGAGGAGCGCCTCGTCGCGTGACGACGGGCCCACCAGCAGCTCGAACTCGCCGGCCTCGACGACCCGGTTGCCCTGGGCGTCGACGATCGTGCAGTCGGCGACCGCGATCGCGAGCTCGACCGTCGCCTGTGCGCCCTGCTCGACGTCGACGACGGTGAACCCCTTGAGTTCCTTGTCGGCCCAGCTGACCGACGTCACGCTGTCGCGTACGTAGGCCTGCACGACCTCGCGCGCGGGCCGCGACCCGGTGTTGCGCACCGTCACCGTCGCGTGCACCGTGTCGGCCGCGCCCAGCACGGGCTCCGTGATCCGCAGGTCGGAGTACTCGACGCGCGTGTACGACAGGCCGTCGCCGAACGCGTGCGCAGGAGCCTGCGTCAGGTCGGCGTACCGCGATCCGTGCTGTCCGCGCACCTGGTTGTAGTACGTCGGCTGCTGGCCGACGTGGCGGGCGAACGAGATCGGCAGGCGGCCGGAGGGCTCGATGAGACCCAGCAGCAGCTCGGCGATCGCCCGGCCACCCTGCATGCCCGGGTTCGCGGTCCACACCAGGGCCGCGGCATCCGTCACCGACTGCGGAAGCACGAGCGGCTTCGACGCGAGCAGCACCACGATCAGCGGCTTGCCGGTCGCCGCCAGCGCCTCGAGGAGCGCCTGCTGACCGCCGAGCAGCTCGAGGGTCGCCGTGGACCGCCCTTCGCCCACGAGCTCGACCCGGTCGCCCACGACGGCGACCACGTAGTCGGCGTCCTGCGCCGCGGCGACGGCTTCGGCGATGAGGGCGGCGTCGGGGGCGACGGGCACCACGATCTGCGGGCGCGGCTGACCGTCGGGGAAGAAGGCGCCTTCCGGGTCCTCCTCGAGGGTCAGGATGTCGGCGCCCTGCGCGTGCGCGACGTCCCACGTCGACGGCGCGTGCGCTCGCAGCCCTTCGAGCACCGTCGTGATGAGCTCGCGCGGCTGACCGTCGGGCAGCCAGTCGACCTGGCCAGATGATCCGGCCCAGTCGCCGAGCTGCGTCTGCGCGTCGTCGGCGAGCGGCCCGACCACCGCGATGCGGCGGGGTGTGCCATCGTCGCCCAGCGGGAGCGTGCCGTCGTTCTGCAGCAGCACGAGCGAGCGCCTCGCGGTCTCGAGGTTGAGGGCGACGTGCTCGGGGCGGCCGATCACGGTCTCGATGCGCCCGGCGTCGGGAAGCCGCGGGTTCTCGAACAGGCCGAACTCGAACTTCAGGCGCAGGATGCGCGACACCGCGCGGTCGAGATCGCTCTCGGCCATCAGGCCGCGCTCGATCGCCAGCAGCGCACCGTGGAAGAAGCCCGGTGTGGTCATGACCATGTCGTTGCCGGCCTTGACCGCGGCGGCGGCGGCGTGCGCGTAGTCGGGCTGCACCTTCTGCTCCCACACCATGCGTCCGACGTTGTCCCAGTCGGTGATGAGGGTGCCGGTGTAGCCCCACTCGCCGCGCAGCACGTCGTTGAGCAGCCAGTCGTTGATCGTGATCGGCACGCCGTCGGTCGTCTGATAGCCGAGCATGAAGGTGCGGCATCCCTCCTTCGCCACTCTCTCGAACGGCGGGAGGAACCACGAGCGCAGCTTGCGGCGCGAGATGTCGGCCTCGCTCGCGTCGCGGCCGCCCTGGGTCTCCGAGTAGCCGGCGAAGTGCTTGGCCGTCGCGAGGATAGCGTCGGGGTCGCCGAGCCCGCCGCCCTGGTAGCCGCGCACCATCGCCGAGGCGAGTTCGCCGATCAGGTACGGGTCCTCGCCGAACGTCTCGTCGATGCGGCCCCAGCGGAGGTCGCGCGCGATGCACAGCACGGGAGAGAAGGTCCAGTGGATGCCGGTGGCCGCCACCTCCGCGGCGGTGGCGCGCGCGACCTGCTCGACGAGCGCGGCATCCCACGTCGCCGCCATGCCCAGCTGCGTCGGGAAGACGGTGCCGCCCTCCCAGAACGCGTGGCCGTGGATGCAGTCCTCGCCGACGAGCAGCGGGATCTGCAGGCGCGTGTGGAGCGTCAGGT
Source organism: Microbacterium sp. CFH 31415 (assembly GCF_022538185.1). Taxonomy (GTDB): domain Bacteria; phylum Actinomycetota; class Actinomycetes; order Actinomycetales; family Microbacteriaceae; genus Microbacterium. The sequence continues at coordinate 242,799 of NZ_JAKYXC010000003.1, forward strand.
CCCGCGCGCGCAGCACCCGGGCGGGCGAGGCGTGCAGGATCGAGCCGGCGTGCATCCGCAGGATCTGGTCGTCGAGGTCCTCGCGGGCGTCGAGCTGCAGCATCTGCCCGACCTTCTCCTCGAGGGTCATGCGGCCCAGCAGGTCGCCGATCCGCTCCTCGACCGGGAGCTCGGGGTCGAGGTAGGGGGCGTCGTAGGTCACGGATTCTCCTGTCGGGATGTCTCGGGCGCGGTGCGGACGGCCGTGACGGTGTCGTTGACGTTCATGCCCTTCTTCTTGAGGGCGCGGGCGCGCTCGCCGGCCGACCGCAGACGCGGGTTGACGTACTCGTCGATGCCGAAGTTGATGAGCGAGAGAGCGACGCCGATGGCGGCGATGCACAGGCCGGGAGGCAGGAACCACCACCACTGGCCCTGGCGGAACGCGCCCTGAGCGCTCGCCCAGTTGAGGATCGTGCCCCAGTTGTAGGTCGTCACCGGGATGATGCCGATGTACGACAGTGTGGTGAGGCCGATGATCGCGGCGGTCACCGTGCCCACGAAGCTCGCGGCGATGAGCGCCATGAGGTTCGGCAGCATCTCGACGGTGATGATGCGGCGCAGCGGCTCGCCGTTGGCGCGGGCGGCCTGCACGAAGTCGCGGCTGCGCAGCGACATCGTCTGCGCGCGCAGCACGCGGGCGCCCCACGCCCAGCCGATGAGACCGAGGACGGTGGCGATCAGGATCAGGGGCGGGTCCTCGACAATGGTCGCGACGATGATGATGAGCGGGATGCCGGGGATGACGAGGAACACGTTGGTCAGCGCCGACAGGCCCTCGCTGCGCCACCCCCGCAGGTAGCCCGACATCACGCCGATCACGATCGCGATGACGGTGGCGATGATCGCGGCGAGGAAGCCGACGACGATGACGCCGCGCGTGCCGTGGATGACCTGGCTCAGCACGTCCTCGCCGATATGGGTCGTGCCCAGCCAGTGCGCGGCCGACGGCGGCTGGAAGCGCGCGGTGTTGTCGACCTTGGTTGGCGAGTAGGGCGCGAGCACGTCGGCGAAGATCGCGACGAGCACGAAGAACCCGAGGATCGCCAGGCCCGTGACCGACTTCCGGTTGCGGAACATCGCGAAGGCCGATCCCAGCTTCGACCAGAAGGGCGGCTTCCTGCGCGGGGTGGCGCCGTTGCCGGGGGAGGGAGTGCGCACGGTGGCGGTCGCGGGCGTGTGCGCCGGACGCCGTGCGGGGCTCTCGTCGACGATGGTCGTGTCCATGCTCAGGCCTCCGTCTGGCGTGTGCGCGGGTCGAGGAATGCGTAGGCGACGTCGGCCAGGAGGTTGGCCAGCAGCACCGAGATCGTCAGCACGAGGAACACTCCCTGCATGAGGGCGTAGTCCTTGGCGTTGGTGGCGTCGAGCAGCAGCTTCCCGACGCCGGGGTAGCTGAACACCACCTCCATCACGATGGTGCCGCCGACGATGAACCCGAGCGCGAGCGCGAAGCTCTGGATCTGCGGCAGCACCGCATTGCGCGCGGCGTAGCGCCAGAGCACCCGGTCGTTCGGCATGCCCTTTGCCTGCGCGACCATGACGTAGTCCTCGTCGAGGACCGTCAGCATCATGTTGCGCATGCCGAGCATCCAGCCGCCGAGCGAGGCGATGATGATCGTCGCGGCCGGGAGGAAACCGTGGTGCACCACGTCGCCGATGAACTCCCACGACCACTCCGGCGTGACGCCGACGCCGTAGGCCTTGCCGATCGGGAACCAGCCGAGCGTCACCGAGAACACCGAGATCGCGACGAGCCCGAGCCAGAAGTAGGGGATCGTGCTCAGGAACGTCGTGATCGGGATGAGCGAGTCGAGCCGGCTGCCGCGGCGCCAGCCGACGATCGCGCCGCCGATGGTGCCGATCGCGAAGGCGATGAGGGTGGCGAAGCCGACGAGGCCGACGGTCCAGATGAGCGACTGCCCGACCACCTCGGTCACCGGGCGCATGCCGTGCAGCAGCGAGATGCCGAGGTCGCCGCGCAGCAGCAGGCCCCAGTAGTCCACGTACTGCTGCCAGAGCGACGTGTCGGTGTCGAGACCGAGCAGGGAGCGCAGCGCCTCGGCGGCTTCGGGCGAGACGTTCCGGTTGCGGGCGAGATACGCGTCCACCGCGTCGCCCTTCATCAGGCGGGGCAGGAAGAAGTTGATCGTGATCGCCGCCCACAGCGTGAACAGATAGAACAGCGCGCGATTGCCGAGGAACCGCCACGGGATGCGCGCGCGAGCCTTCACCGCGCCGGTCGCCGTGGTGCCGGCTTCGATCGCGTCGAAGCCGGGCGTCGGGAGCTGGGGAGCGACGGCGCTCACTTCTGACCTCCGAGGATGCCGGCTGCGTGCGCGAAGTAGGAGTCGGGATCGGGGGATGCCGCGCGCAGCTCTTGGGTGTACGGGTTCTGGGGGCGCAGGATCACGTCGTCGGCGGGGCCGCGCTCGACGACCCGGCCCTGGTTGAGCACGAGGATCTCGTCGCTGAAGTGCCGCGCGGTGGCGAGGTCGTGCGTGATGTAGAGCACGCCCAGGCCCTCCTCACGCTGCAGGTCGGCCAGCAGGTTGAGCACACCGAGCCGGATCGACACGTCGAGCATCGAGACGGGCTCGTCGGCGACGAGCAGCCGGGGGCGGGATGCCAGCGCCCGGGCGATCGCGACGCGCTGGCGCTGACCGCCCGAGAGCTCGTGGGGCCGGCGGTCGATGACTGCGTCGGCGTCGAGGCGCACGCGGCCGAGCAGCCGCCGCACCTCGTCGTCGAGCTGGTCGCCGGGCACGACGTCGTCGAGCTGGAGCGGTCGCTGGATCGCGTAGCGGATCGAGTGGTACGGGTTGAGCGACGCGAACGGGTCCTGGAACACCATGCGCAGCTGCTGCCGGTAGGCGCGCAGGCCCTTGCCACGGCGGGGGATCGGCTGCCCGTCGAGCCGCACTTCGCCGCTCGTGGGCGTCTCGAGCTGCGTGAGGATCTTCGCGATCGTGGATTTGCCGCTGCCGGACTGGCCGACGAGGCCGATGGTCTGGCCCGAGCTCAGCGTGAAGCTCACGTCGTCGAGGGCCTTCATCTGACCGGCGCCGCGCACCGAGTACACCTTCGTGACGGAATCGAACTCGAGGACGGTCATCGCAGGACCACCCCCCTCTCTCCGGTGAGGCGCGGGAACGAGGCGAGCAGCGTGCGCGTGTACTCGTCCTGCGGGTCGGTCCAGATGCGCTCGGCGGCGTCGAGCTCGATGATCTCGCCGTCGCGCATGATCGCGATGCGGTCGCTGATCTCGAGGAGCAGCGGAAGGTCGTGGGTGATGAAGATCACCGAGAACCCGAACTCGTGGCGCAGATGCGAGATCTGCCGCAGGATCTCGCGCTGGACGAGCACGTCGAGGGCGGTCGTCGGCTCGTCCATCACCATGAGCTGCGGGCGCAGCGCGAGCGCCATGGCGATCATCACGCGCTGGCGCATGCCGCCCGACAGCTCGTGCGGGTACGAGCGATAGCGCTGCGCGCCGACCTTGACGATCTCGAGCAGCTCGACGACGGCGGCGCGGCGCTCGCCGCGCGAGAGGTCGGGGCGGTGGACCTCGAAGACGTCCTCCAGCTGCGCGCCGACGGTGGCGACGGGGTTCAGCGAGTTCATCGCCCCCTGGAAGACCATCGAGACCTTGTCCCACCGGAAGCGGCGCATCTGCTCGGGCTCGAGGCCGTTGATGTCGACGTCTTCGCCGGACGCGTCGTGGAAGATGACGGAGCCGCTCGTGATGACGGCCGGCGGCTTGAGCAGCCGCTGGATGCCGTAGGCGAGCGTGGTCTTGCCGCATCCGCTCTCGCCGGCGAGTCCGAGGATCTCACCGCGCTCGAGTTCGAGGGTGACGTTCTTGACCGCGCGCACGGGGGGATCGACGTCGTAGACGACCGAGAAGTCGTCGACGGAGAGCAGCGAATCTCTCATGGGGCTGGTTCGCTTTCGTGAAGGCGGGCGGGGAAGGGCGGGACGGATGCCGCAGCAGCAGTGCTGATTCAGGGCGGGACGGATGCCGCAGCAGCAGTGCCCTTTCAGGGCGGGACGGATGCCGCAGCAGCAGTGCTGATTCAGGGCGGGACGGATGCCGCAGCATCCGTCCCGCCCAGGGGATCAGCCGGCGGGCTGCAGCTTCGTCAGGATCTGCACGATCGCGGGCTGCGTCGGGTCGGCCGAGGCGTACTGGTCGTCCTCCGACGGCCAGCCGACGTAGTTGCGCGTGTTGAACTCGCCCAGGAGCGGGTGCGCGCCGAGCGGGATGGCCGGCACGTTCTCGACGAACGCCGTCTGCATCACCGCGAGAGCGGCCTCACGGTCGGCGTCCGACGCGGCGTTCGCGTACGTGTTGAGCGCCTCGGTGACCGCCGGGTCGTCGAAGCGGCCGAAGTTGAAGGCCGCCTTGCCGTCGACGATCCACTTCGGGTCCATGGTCGACGTGTAGAGGCCGTAGGCGTTGCCGGTGTCCTCGAGCCAGTGGATGATCGCCTGGAAGGTGCCCTCCTGGCGCGCAGCATCCCATCCGCCCCAATCGGGCTGGTCGACCTTGACCTCGATGCCGAGGCCCTCCTTGAGCTCCTCGGCGATCAGCGCCTGCTCGGTGTTCCAGTCGCTCCAGCCCGCGGGGACCGAGATCGAGAAGGTGACCGCTTCGCCGTCCGGGTCGATGAGCGTCTCGCCGTCCCACGTGTAGCCGGCGTCGGTGAGGATCTCGCGCGCCTTGTCGACGTCGACCGAGTAGTTCTGGCCCTGGTATTCGGGGATGACCTCGTCCTCGAGCAGTGCGCCCAGACCGGTGACGCTCCAGACCGCCTCGCTCGCGCCCTCACGGGCGATGTCGACGTACGCCTGGCGGTCGATCGTCCACGCGAGCGCCTGACGCAGCGCCGGGTCGTTGAACGGCTTCGTCTGCAGGTTCATGAACAGCGTGCCCGCACCCGCGGTGGGGGATACCAGGAACTTGTTGTCGGGGTCGGCCGACAGGTAGCTGTCCTGGATCTGGGGGATGAAGGCCTGTGCCCAGTCGGCCTCGCCCGTCGCCAGTGCAGTGGTGAGCGCCGCGTTGTCGCCGTACGAAACGTAGTGCAGCTCGGGCACGGCCAGTTCGCCGCCCCAGTAGTCCGGGTTCGCGGCGAGGGTGACCGACTCGGTCGTCCACGAGTCGAGCACGTACGGGCCGGTGCCCACCGCCTGGCCCTCGCCGGTGACGGGGTCGGTGTTGGGGTCTTCGATGTCCTTCCAGATGTGCTCGGGCACGATCTGGAAGTGCAGGACGCGGCCCTGCTGGGTGAACTTCGAGCTGTTGAAGTCGATGGTGACGGTGTTGCCGTCCACGCTCACGCTCTTGAGGTCGAGGGCGTTGGTGTCGTTGAGCCTGCCCTCGAGCACCTGGTTGAAGGAGAACGCGATGTCGTCGGCGGTGAACTCCTCGCCGTCGCTCCAGGACACGCCTTCGCGGGCCACCGCGGTGAGCTGCGTGTAGTCCTCGTTCCACTCGACCGATTCGGCGAGCCAGGGCGTCGTGCCGAGGTCGCCGGTCGGGTTGACGAGCGCGAGCGACTCGAAGATGACTTTGCCGTAGCCGTACTTCGCGGCGGACGAATCGCCCAGATACGGGTTGTTCGACTCAGTGGTGATGGCGCCGTCGGGCTTGGCGATCGTGAGCGCCGCACCGGGTTCGTTGTCGCCGGAGTCCGTGCTGCCGGCCGCGCAGCCGGTCAGCACGAGCGCTGCTGCCATGCCGACGGCGACGAGGGAGGACTTAAGCCTCATTGCTTCTCCTTCGTGAGATGACGTCGGCGTACTCACGGAGGAGACCGCGACGTCGCGGGGGTGATTGCGCGACTAACTTACAATCAAGTAAGTAACTATTGCAACCGTGTCTGCCGCCGAGCATCCGCGACTCGTGCGTAGACTCTTGATCCGCCGGAATGACGAGGGGCGGAAGCCAGTGACCGAGCAGCGCAGACAGCCGCGTTCGCGACCCGAGACCCTTGCGCGCCGACGCGACATCCTCGACGCCGCGACGGAGATCTTCGGGGCGAAGGGCTTCACCGGCGGCACTCTTCAGGAGATCGCCGACCAGGTGGGCATGACCCACGCCGGCATCCTCCATCACTTCGGCTCGAAGGATGCCCTGCTGCTCCAGGTGCTGCAGCACCGTGACGAGACGGACGTCGCCGACCTCGAGGAGCAGCACATCCCCGACGGGATGGACCTGTTCCGCCACCTCGTGCGCACCGCGTTCGCGAACGCCGAGCGACCCGGGATCGTGCAGGCCTACGCCGTGCTGTCGGCCGAGTCCGTCACCGACGATCACCCGGGTCGCGAGTTCTTCCAGAAGCGGTACGCGACCCTGCGGAGCGAAGTCGCGGCGGCGTTCGCGCGGGTGTGCGCCGAGCGCGGCATCCGCGAACCCGAGACCGTCGCCTATGCGTCGACGGCGATCCTCGCCGTCATGGACGGCCTCCAGGTGCAGTGGCTGCTCGACCCGACCGCGCTCGACCTGGGCCGCGCGTCCGAGTTCGCTATCGAGGCGATCGTGGCCTCGGTGCTCGCCCCCGCGCCGTCACCGCTCGCCTGACGCAGCCCTCAGAGGTGCTCGATCGTGTAGTCGATCGCCTTGATGAGCTGACGCACGTCGTCGGGGTCGATCGACACGAACGTCGCGACGCGCAGCTGGTTGCGGCCGAGCTTGCGGTAGGGCTCGGTGTCGACGATGCCGTTGGCGCGCAGGCTCTTCGCGATGGCCGCGGCGTCGATGCTGTCGTCGAAGTCGATCGTCGCGACGACGGGGGAGCGGTCGGCGGGGTCGGTCACGAACGGAGTGGCTGCCGCGGATGCCTCGGCCCACGCATACAGCGCGTTCGACGACTCCCGCGTGCGGGCGTCGGCCCACTGCAGGCCGCCGCTGTCGCGGATCCAGTCGAGCTGCTGGTCGAGCAGGAACAGCGTCGCGAGCGCCGGGGTGTTGAGTGTCTGGTTGAGGCGCGAGTTGTCCAGGGCGTTCTTGAGACTCAGGAACTCGGGGATGTAGCGGCCCGACGCGGCGATGCGCTCGATGCGCTCGATCGCTGCCGGTGAGACGAGCGCGAACCACAGCCCGCCGTCCGATCCGAGGTTCTTCTGCGGGGCGAAATAGTACACGTCGGCCTGGGAGGCGGAGAAGTCGATGCCGCCCGCGGCGCTGGTGGCGTCGATCACCGTGAGCGCCCCGTCGTCGCCCGTCACGCGCTCGACCGGCGCCGAGACGCCGGTGGAGGTCTCGTTGTGGGGCCACGCGTACACGTCGACGCCCTCGACCGCCTCGGCGGTGGTGCGGGTGCCGGCGGCGACCTCGCGCACGTCCGGGGTCTCCAGCCACGGCGCCTTCGCGGCCTTCGCGAACTTGCCGCCGAACTCGCCGAACACGAGGTTCTGGCTGCGCTTCTCGATGAGACCGAAGGCCGCGGCATCCCAGAATGCCGTCGAACCGCCGTTGCCCAGGATCACCTCGTAGCCCGCGGGGAGCCGGAACAGCTCGGCGAGGCCGGCGCGCACCTGACCCACGAGGTGCTTCACGGGAGCCTGGCGGTGCGACGTGCCCATCAGGGCGCCGCCCGGGCCGGCGAGGGCCGCGAGGTGGGCCGGGTGGATCTTCGACGGACCGCAGCCGAAGCGTCCGTCGGCGGGCAGGATCTCACGGGGGAGCACGACGTGGGCCATGGGTCGATTCTAGGTCGGCGGCCCTCCCGGCCGTGGCCGCATGACAGGCCGTGACGGCTCCCGTCGGGCGCCCCGGTGTCCGGCCGCCAAGATAGGGTGGCCTTACCCGTCTTCTCCGACTCGAGGACCCTCGCGACATGACAGATCTCATCGACACCACCGAGATGTACCTGCGCACGATCCTCGAACTCGAGGAGGAGAACATCGTTCCTCTGCGCGCCCGCATCTCCGAGCGCCTCGGCCACTCCGGGCCTACGGTGTCGCAGACGGTCGGTCGCATGGAGCGCGACGGCCTCGTCGTGGTCTCCGAAGACCGCAGCCTCGAGCTCACCGACGCCGGCCGTCAGAAGGCCGTCGACGTCATGCGCAAGCACCGCCTCGCCGAGCGCCTCCTCTCCGACGTCATCGGCCTCGACTGGGCCTACGTCCACGAAGAGGCGTGCCGGTGGGAGCACGTCATGAGCGAGCAGGTCGAGCGTCGCCTCGTCGAGCTGCTGGGTCACCCCACCGAGTCGCCCTACGGCAACCCGATCCCCGGCCTCGACCAGCTCGGCGACGTGCCCGCGACCGGGTTCGAGCAGGGCGTGGTGGGTCTTGTGCGCCGCCTCAACGACGCGGGCGAGCCCATCTCGGGCACGGTCCGGCGCCTCGCCGAGCCCGCCCAGGTCGACCCCGAGCTGCTCCAGCAGCTGAAGGCCGCCGGCGTGCTCCCGGGCGCCACCGGCGACTACCAGTACAGCGAGGGCTACGTGCTCGTGCAGATGCACGGCAGCGACGAGGGGCTCGAGCTTCCGGTCGAGGTCGCGTCGCACATCTTCCTCGTCGACGACCGCCGCTGAGCTCCCCGGGAATCCCGCGGCGAGATTCCCCGTGATTCCGCGGGAAGACGGAAAGCGGATGCCGCATCCCGGCGATTGCTGACGGGCCGGTCAGCGAACTGCCAGGCGCTGAGCGTGACAGATTCGTTACCTTCGGGTAGCCTCGAACGGTCCACTAGGCGAGAAGCCCGCCGACGGATCCCGCGTAGATTGCCTCTCTGGCTCGTCGTCCACGCGGTGTAGCCCGCATATCGTGCCCCGACACCGAATGCCGACGAGCCAGCGCCACCGGCGCGGAGGCGCCGGAGGACAGTTTGGCTGAACAGAACGATTCGCTCGCGAACGAGCCCGAGAACGACGCGACGAGTCTGACCCGTCGCACGCGCGTGCGCCGCCCGGTCGGCCGTCGCCCTCAGGCCGTCGCGAAGGTCGCCCCGACCGCTGCAGTGGCCCGACCCGCCTCGGCCCCCAAGGGCCCGAACCGCGTGGTCAAGCCGCTGAAGAGCCTGGTGATCCTGAGCATGGTCGGTGGGCTCATCGCCACCGTCGCGCTCCCGGCCTTCGGCGCCGCCCTTCCCGTGGAAGAGGCCAAGACGATCCAGCAGCTCGCGATCGACGACGCCCAGTCGCTCGTCATCGCGTCGGATGCGGCATCCACTCAGATCACCCGCGACAGCTACTCGGCCACCACCGCCGAGGAGATCGCCAAGAAGAAGGCCGAAGAGGCCGCCGCAGAGCGCGCCCGCCAGGCCGCCAAGGTCGCGGCGTCGCAGGCCCGCGTCCAGGTCGACCTCAGCATGGTCGCCGCCGGATCGGGCGCCGTCCGCTGGCCGCTCGCGAACTACACCCTCGGCCAGGGCTTCGGCACCCGTGGCGGCGCGCACATGGGCGTCGACATGCTCGCTCCCGCAGGCACTCCGATCTTCGCCGCCGCCGCCGGTGTCGTGAAGGTCTCGCAGGAGAGCTACGGCGGCTACGGCGTCGCGGTCACGATCGACCACGTCATCAACGGGCAGCGCGTCGGCACGCTCTACGGGCACATGATCTACGGCAGCCGCCAGGTCGTCCCCGGTCAGACCGTCCAGGCCGGGCAGGTCATCGGCCTCGTCGGCAGCACAGGCCGCTCGACTGCGAACCACCTGCACTTCGAGACGTACATCAACGGCTCGAACGTCGACCCGTACGCCTGGCTGCAGCAGAACGCCGGCTGACCGGCTCGCACACGACTCACCGATCCCCCCGGCGCCACGGCGCCGGGGGGATCGTCCGTTCGCCGACACGCCATGCGGCGTTCACCCCGCGGCTCGACCCTCGTCCTCCGTGCGTGCGTTAGCCTGAAACCCGACGCTGAGAGAAGCGGAGGGAGCCGATGGGCATCACACCACGCATTCGAACCACGGATGCGCTCGGACGCCTCGTCCTTCGGCATTGCACGAGCGGATGCCACGGCCAGACCGTGGCGCCATGGCGCTGTCTATAAGACAGCGCCTTTTTTCATGCCCCTGCGCCCCTCGATCGTCACCGGAAAGTCGAATACCGAGAAGCCGTCCCGGCCATTCGAGAGGATGATCAATGCGCACTCTGGTGCTGAACGCGGGCTATGAGCCGCTCGCCGTGGTGTCGTTCAAACGGGCCCTCGTGCTCGTGATGAATGAGAAGGCCACGGTCATCGAGCACACCGATGGGGATCCGGTGTGGGGAACCCGACGAGCGTACGACCGTCCGGCGGTGATCATCCTGACGAGATATGTCCGGGTGCCCGGCGGGCGGCGGGTGCCGGTGACGCGGCGAGGAGTGCTGCGTCGCGACTCGCACCGGTGCGCCTACTGCGGAGCGGCGGCATCGACGATCGACCACGTGCTGCCGCGGTCGCGCGGGGGAGGGGACTCCTGGGAGAACCTCGTCGCGTGCTGCCTGCGCTGCAACAACCTCAAAGGCGATCGCACGCCGCAGGAGATGCACTGGGAGCTGCGCTTCACGCCCCACCCGCCGCGGGGCGGGCAGTGGACGGTGCGCGGCACGGAGCGCTCCGATCCGCGGTGGGAGCCGTATCTCGCGCTCGCTGCCTGAGCGCATCCGGGCGGCGCGGTGAGCCGCCCTGCCGGCTGCGCGCAGTGCTGTCGGTGAGTGGTTGGCGGATGTCGGCGGTTAGAGTTATCTTCGATTCCTGCGATTGAGAAACTAGAACATCTGTTCTAGTCTGTGGGAATGAGGGCGACCGTGCAACTCACGGCGGTGCACGCGCAAGAGCAGGCCCGAACCGGGCCGCAGAGCGAGGTGGCACGACTCCGCGCTCAGCTCGAGCGGGTGCAGGGGCGCAAGCTCGACGCCCCGGTGCTGCCGGTCCATTCCGCTCTCGCCTCGCTGCTTCCCGGCGGGGGCCTGCGGCCCGGCTCGGCGTATTCGCTCCCCCGCTCCACGTCGCTGCTGCTGGCGCTGCTGTCGCAGCCGTCGCAATCGGGATCGTGGTGTGCGGCGGTGGGCATACCGCGGCTCGGTGCCGAAGCCGCCGAGGGGCTCGGGGTCGATCTCTCGCGCCTCGTGCTCATCCCCGATCCCGGCGCCCGGTGGCTCACCGTCACGGCGACCATCGCCGAGGTCCTTCCCGTCGTCGCGGTGCGTCCCGCCGGCCGCGCCGCCGACGGCGAGATCGCGCGTCTGGCCGCCCGCCTGCGCGATCGTGGTGCCGTGCTGCTCGTGCAGGGGCCATGGCCGCAGGCCGAGGCCGTGCTCGAGATCGCCGACCCGGCATGGACGGGGCTGGGTCGCGGCCACGGCTACCTCGCCACGCGAGAGCTGACCGTCACGTCGTCGAGCAGGCGGTGGCCGCGATCGCGTCGGGCGAGGGTGATGCTTCCGGATGCCTCGGGCCAGGTGTCCGTCGCACCCGAGACGATGCGCGGCGTCGAGCCGCTGCGGTCGGGCGACGAGTTGCGGTCCGATGAGCGGTTCGTCCCCTTCGAAGCGAGGGCGGTGGGCTGACATGGCGGTGTCGTCTCCCGTGCGCAGCCTCGTGCTGTGGTTTCCCGACTGGCCCGTCACCGCGCTGACGCGCGACGGCGGCGGCCGTGGCGGCGGCGTGCCGCTCGATCCCCGCCGCGCTGTCGCGGTCATCGAGCGCAACCTCGTCGTGGCCTGCTCGGCGTCGGCGCGCGCCGAAGGGGTGCGCCGAGGGCAGCGCCGGCGCGACGCGCAGGCACGGTGCCCGGGCCTCACGGTCGTGCCGGCCGATCCAGCACGCGATCATCGGGCCTTCGCGCCCCTCGTGGCTCGAATCGAAGAGCGCGCTCCGGGTGTGCAGCTGGTGCGTCCCGGGCTGTGCGCGCTGCGTGCGCGCGGACCGTCGCGCTACTACGGCGGCGAGATCGAGGCGGCGCGCGTGCTGGTCGACGGGATGCACGGGCTCGGGCTCGGTGACGTCCGTGCGGGCATCGCCGATGGTCCGTTCACGGCCGAGCAGGCGGCACAGGCGGGGGCGAGCGCGGCCGAGCCGATCTTCTCCGTGCCGGCGGGCGGTGCCGCCGGGTTCCTGGCGCCTTTGCCGGTGGCCGTGCTCGACGCCTCCTCGCTCGGGGCCGGTCCGCCGGCGTCGTCGGCAGCGGCGTCGGCCGACCTGGTCGGGCTGCTGGCTCGCCTCGGAGTGCAGACGCTCGGTGAGTTCGCGGCGATGCATCCCGATCGCGTGCGCGAGCGGTTCGGTGAGCGCGGCATCCGTCTTCACGCTCTGTCGGGCGGCCTCGATTCGCGCCCCGTCGAACCCCGCACCCCGCCGCCCGAGTTCCACCGTGAGATCGCGTTCGAGCCGCCGCTCGAGATCGCCGACCAGGTCGCGTTCGGCATGCGCGTCACCGCCGACGACTTCATCGCCGGCCTCGGTGCGGTCGACCTCGTCTGCACCGAGCTGCGGGTCGAGCTCGTCGGCGATCGGGGCGAGCGCAGCGAGCGGGTCTGGCTGCATCCGGGTTCGTTCGACGCCGCGGCGGTGGTCGACCGCGTGCGGTGGCAGTTGGCCGAAGACGTCGGCAAGCCCGGCGAAGGCGGAGCTGAGGGCGGTCTGCTGCGCAGCGGCGTCGCTCTGGTGCGCATCTCGCCCGAGGCGGTGGATGCGGCATCCCATCACGCCCCCGCGATCTTCGGCGGCGGGCCCGAGGAGCGCGTGCACCATGCCCTGTCGCGCGTGCAGGCGATGCTCGGGCACCGGGGTGTGCTCACGCCCGAGATCGGCGGCGGCCGATGGCTGGTCGAGCGGCAGGTGCTCGTGCCCTGGGGCGACCGGCATGCCACGGGCAAAGACGGCCTCGCGGCGCAGCGCGCGCGACCGTGGCCGGGCAGCCTTCCCGACCCGCTGCCGACGACGGTGTTCGCCGAGCCAGTGCCGGTCGACGTGCGGGCGCTCGGCGGCGAGACGATCGACGTCGACGAGCGGGGCGTCGTGTCGGCCGTGCCGGCGGTGCTGGTCGAGAGCGGACGCCGCCGGGTGATCGAGGCGTGGGCGGGGCCGTGGCCGGTGGTCGAGCGCACGTGGGATCCGATGCGCGCCCGGCGGGCGCACCGGTTCCAGGTGGTCGACGCCGACGGCGCGGCCTGGCTGCTGGTGTGCGAGGGCGACGTCTGGACGGCGGAGGCCTCCTATGACTGAGCCCCGGCCGCTGAGCGGGCGCCGGTCGTCGCAACGCCCTTCCCCGATGACGGCCGGGGGTCCCTGATGGGCTTCAACAACCCCTCCGTCCCGTGGTCCGAGATCGAGCGCGTGCTCAGCGACCGCCGGCGTCCCACCGGGCGCCCGGCGGGCGCCGACGGCGGCGACAGCCCGGCGTGGTCGCACAAGCGCGGACCCTACGTCGCCCCGGGCATCGAGCGTCCGGCCGAGGCCATCCCGTACGCCGAGCTGCACGCGCATTCGTCGTTCTCGTTCCTCGACGGCGCGTCGTCTCCCGAAGAGCTCGCCGAAGAGGCCGAGCGCCTGGGTCTGCATGCCCTCGCGATCACCGACCACGACGGGTTCTACGGCATCGTGCGCTTCGCCGAGGCCGCCGAGTCGCTGCAACTGAAGACGGTGTTCGGCGCCGAGCTGTCGCTCGACCTGCCGAAGCCTCAGAACGGCGAGCCCGATCCCGTCGGATCGCATCTGCTCGTGCTCGCGCGCGGCGAAGAGGGCTATCACCGGCTCGCCGGCGCCATCACCCACGCGCAGCTTCAGGGGATGGAAAAAGGGAGACCGAGCTACGACCTCGATGAGCTCGCCGCGCAGGCGGGCGGCGAGTGGGCCGTGCTCACCGGTTGCCGCAAGGGTGCGGTGCGCCGCGCGCTCGCCGAGGGAGGAGCGGATGCCGCGGCCAGCGAGCTCGATCTGCTCGTGAGCCTCTTCGGGCGCGACGCCGTGAACGTCGAGCTGATCGATCACGGCAACCCGCTCGACACGCGCGACAACGACATCCTCGCCGGGCTCGCGCGCGAGCGCGGGCTTCCGCTGCTCGCGACGAACAACGTGCACTACGCGGTGCCCCAGCGCCAGCTGCTCGCCGCCGCGGTCGCCGCGGTGCGCGCCAACCGTGGGCTCGACGAGCTCGACGGCTGGCTGCCCTCTCACGCCGGCGCGCATCTGCGCTCGGGTGCCGAGATGGTGGAGCGGTTCGTGCGGCATCCCGATGCCGTCGCCCGCACCGTGACACTCGCCGACGAGCTCGCGTTCCCGCTGCGCCGCGCCAAGCCCGCCCTGCCCAAGCAGGAGGTGCCCGACGGGCACACGCCGATGTCGTGGCTGCGGCATCTGGTGTGGGAGGCGGTGCCCCGCAAGTACCCCGACCTGAGCGAGAAGGACCGGGCCCGCATCGAGAAAGAGCTCGGGGTCATCGAGCTGAAGGACTTCCCCGGCTACTTCCTGATCGTCTACGGCATCGTGCAGGAGGCGCGGCGTCGCGGCATCCTGTGTCAAGGCCGCGGCTCCGCGGCCAACAGCGCCATCTGCTATCTGCTCGACATCACCGCCGTCGACGCGATCGCCTACGACCTGCCGTTCGAGCGCTTCCTGTCGAGCCTGCGCGACGAAGAGCCCGACATAGACGTCGACTTCGACTCCGACCGCCGGGAAGAGATCATCCAATGGGTCTACGGGCAGTACGGACGCGAGCGCGCCGCCCAGGTCGCGAACGTGATCCAGTACCGGCCCAAGAACGCGGTGCGCGACATGGCGAAGGCGCTCGGGCATTCCCCCGGCCAGCAGGATGCCTGGTCCAAGCAGGTCGAGGGCTGGGGTGCGCATCTCGAGACGGGGCCGGGTCACGACATCCCGAATCGCGTGCTCGAGTTCGCGGGCGAGCTGCTCAAGGCGCCGCGGCACCTCGGCATCCACTCCGGCGGCATGGTGCTCACCGACCGTCCCGTCGGCGAGGTGGTGCCGATCGAGCACGCCCGCATGGAGAACCGCACCGTCATCCAGTGGGACAAAGACGACGCCGCGTGGATGGGGCTCGTGAAGTTCGATCTGCTCGGGCTCGGCATGCTCGCCGCCCTGCAGTACTGCTTCGACATGATCCGCGCATCGACGGGGGAGGACTGGGAGCTCGCGACGCTGCCGAAGGAGGAGAAGGCGGTCTACGACATGCTGTGCCGCGCCGACTCGATCGGGGTGTTCCAGGTCGAGTCGCGGGCGCAGATGGGACTCCTGCCGCGCCTGCAGCCTCGCCGGTTCTACGACCTCGTGATCGAGATCGCGCTGATCCGGCCGGGGCCGATCCAGGGTGGCGCGGTGCACCCGTTCGTCAAGCGCAAGCTCGGGATGGAGAAGGTGACGTACGCCCACCCCAAGCTGAAGCCGGTGCTCGAGCGCACGCTCGGTATCCCGGTGTTCCAGGAGCAGCTCATGCAGATGGGCATGGCCGTCGGCGGCCTGAGCGGTGAAGACGCCGACCTGCTGCGGCGGGCGATGGGCTCCAAGCGCGGGGTCGAGCGCATCGAATCGCTGAAAGAGAAGCTCTATGCCGGGATGGCCGAGAACGGGCTGGTCGGCGAGGAAGCCGACGCGATCTACGCCAAGATCCAGGCGTTCGCGAACTTCGGGTTCGCCGAGTCGCACTCGCTGTCGTTCGGGCTGCTCGTCTATGCGAGCTCGTGGATCAAGCTGCACTACCCCGCGGCCTTCCTCGCCGGGTTGCTGCGCGCGCAGCCGATGGGGTTCTACTCGCCGGCATCGCTGGTGAACGACGCCCGCCGGCACGGGGTGGAGGTCCGTCGCCCCGACGTGCACCTGTCCGGCGTCGAGGCCCTGCTCGAGCCCGTCGCAGGGGTTTCGCCGTCGGGGCCGCTGATCCAGGATGTCTCGCGAATCGATGATGCTCCGGATGCTTCCGGTCCTCGGTTCGCGGAATCTCCTCGTTTAGCGACCCCCTCTCCGGACCCCGCCACACTCGCCCCCACCGGCCTCGACTCCTGCACGCACCGCCACCAGCCGCCGGTCGGGCTCTTCGATCTCCACGCGCCCGACGAGTCCGCCGCCCACCGGCGCGACGGGCGCTTCGCGGTGCGGCTCGGCTTGGCAGGGGTCAAGGGCATCGGCGCGAAGGTCGCGGAGCGCATCGTCGCCGCCCGCGACGCCGAAGGGCCGTTCCGCGACCTGCGCGACCTCGTCCGCCGCACCAGCCTCACCGCCGCCCAGCTCGAGGCGCTCGCGACGGCGGGCGCGTTCGACGGGCTCGGCCTCACCCGCCGCGAGGCGATCTGGCTCGCCGGCTCGGCGGCGCTCGACCGTCCCGAGTTTCTCCCCGACTCGCTCGTCGCGGTGCAGCCGCCGCTGTTCGCCGACCCCACCAGCTACGAGCGGCTCGCCGCCGATCTGTGGGCAACGGGCGTCTCGACCGACGACCACCCGATGACCCACTACCGCTCCGGGCTCGATGCGCGGGGCGTGCTCACCTCGCGCGAGCTGCGCGGCCACGAGACCGGCCGTCGCGTCGAGGTCGCCGGACTCGTGACCCACCGGCAGCGGCCGGCCACAGCATCCGGTGTCACCTTCATCAATCTCGAAGACGAGCACGGGCTCGTGAACATCATCTGCTCGGTGGGAGTCTGGAACCGCTACCGCCGGGTGGTGCGCGACTCGCCGGCATTGATCGTGAGAGGGATGCTGGAGCGCTCGGTCGAAGGCGTCACGAACCTCCTCGCCGACGGGTTCGAAGATCTGCGCGTGGGCGTCCACCACCAGTCCCGGGACTTCCGATGAGGGCGGCCGCGGCATCCGCTCGTGCATCCCGTGCTCAGCCGCGGCGGGTACCCTCGATAGGTCGCTCCGTTCGAGCGGTGACGTCGTGTCATCGATCCGGAGCCTGTCGAAGGGAATGTCATGAAGGTCGTCGCGTCCTCCGACTGGCGAGACGACCTCGCATTCGAAACCCCGACGCTCGTCGCCGAGGTCTCGCCCGGCGAGCCCACGCGCTGCTCGGTCTGCGGCGGCTCGTCCGAGCCCCTGCCCCGCACCGAGCTGTGGGCCGTGAAGCACCGCCACCCCAAGCAGCACGGCGGGTTCGTGCGGTTCTACTGCCAGACGCACCTGCCCGTGATCCAGCGGGCGCCGGCCGCCCCCGCGCGCCCGACTGCCGCGAAGCCCGCGCGCCGTGCGGCTCCGCGCCGCAGCACCCCGGCCGAAGAGCGCCCCCGTGCGCTGTGCCCGAACTGCTTCGTGGAGGTGCCGCCCACCGGCGTCTGCGGCATGTGCGGCACGGAAGTCTGACCGCACGCACCGAGAACGTCTGGCAACGCGCGAGAGCGTCCGGCCCCACGCGAATGCACCCCCGGACCAAGAGCGTCCGGCCCCGCCGGAGAACGAGCGGGACCGGACGTGCGTCCTGGTTGGGGGTCAGGACGCGGGGACGAGCACCCGATCGATGGTGTGGATGACCCCGTTCGATGCGGGGATGTTGATCTTCCACAGCACCAGCCGCGGGTCGGCCAATGCGGGCGTCTCGTCACGAAGAGTGATGCCGCGAGGCTTGACGACGCCACCATTGGCCATCGTCAACGACTTCGATGTCAGCACCTTGATCGCGCCGAGCTTCTTGCCTGCCACCGCGTGGTACAGCAGGATGTTCGCGATCTGGTCGGTGGTGAACGCCGTGGTGATGGTCGTCAGCGCCTCGCTCTCCGACGCCGGCCACGAACCCGTGAGGTCGCGCACCAGACGCAGGAATGCGCGGTCGTTCGGCGCGAACACCGTGTAGGAGGTCGAGCGGTCGGCGAGGGCGGCGTCGAGTCCGGTGGCCAGTACGGCCTGCACGAGCAGGTCGTAATCCCACGGGTTCTTGTCGGGCGTTCCGCCGCCCGACGCGGCGACCGCGACGTCGACGATCGATCCTCGCGGAGCCGACCCGCCGGTGGCATGTGCGGGAACGGCGGCGAAGGTGAGGGCGGCCGCGGCTGCGACCGCGACGAGGGTGCGGATGTGCTTGTTCATCGTTCAGCTCCTTCGATGATGACGACGCGGCATCGGAAGATGGCGCTACCGGTTGTTCCCCTCGGGCGCTCGATACGGATGCAGTTGCTGTCGAATTCGTGTCGAACGAATCGGGTGCATCCGAATCGGGTGCATCTGCGGAATGAACTGTCGGAGGCTCAGCGAGATCGCCCTGCGCCACACCGCCCAAGCGGGCAGGTGCAGGGGTAGCGTGATGCTGCCGGCCACCGAAGACCGGTGACGAAGCGGAATGACATGGATCAGGACCAAGCGGCGGAAGCAGCCCTCAATGGGCGCTTCATCGCGGGTGACGAGGCTGCCCTCGCCGAGATCTACCGTCGCTGGTCGCCCGTGGTCTTCACACTCGCCTTGAGGTCTCTGGGCGATCGCACCGACGCCGAGGACGTCACCCAGCGCGTCTTCGTGTCGGCGTGGACCTCGCGCGCGTCGTACTCACCAGCGAAGGGCAAGCTGTCGACCTGGCTGATCGCCATCACGCGGCGGCGGATCGCCGACATGCACGAGTCGCGGGCGAAGATCCGTGCGCTTCACGAGGAGCTCACGCGCAACACACGCCCCGAAGACCTGGTGCGCGAACCCACGGATGTGGCGGACGCCGTTCTGCTCGCCAACGAGATCGACCGTCTCGAGCCGGATGCCCGCCAGGTGGTGCGGCTCGCGTTCTACGACGACCTCACCCACGAGCAGATCTCCCGCAAGCTCGACATGCCACTGGGTACCGTGAAGAGCCACCTGAGGCGAAGTCTCCTGCGAATGCGCGACAGATTGGAGGTCTCCCGTGTCGCACCTCGATCCTGATCAGCTCACGCTGCTCGCCCTCGGTGAACCTGTCGTCAGCGACGCCGACACCGAGCACCTCACCGGCTGCCCCGCGTGCGCGGCCGAGCTCGCCGAGCTCCGCCGGACGGCGACCATCGCGCGTGCCACGATCGCCGACGGACAGGTGCTCGAGGCACCGCCGGCTCGCGTGTGGGCACGGATCGCAGACGAGATCGGGATGACGGATGCCTCGGCGGGCCCGGCGGCGCCGGAGTCAGCCCTCGTCGGCGACATCGCGGCAAGCGCGGCCGCTCCCGCTTCCGTGGCCGCTCCCGCTTCCGCTTCCGCTCCGGAGCCCGCGATGCCGCCCCGCCGCCGCCGCGCAGCGGTGGCCTGGGTGCTGGCCGCGTCACTGGTGCTGATCTCCGCGGTCGGTGCGGGCGCATGGCTCGTGAACTCGTCGCTGCGTCCGACCGTCGTCGCCGGGGCAGAACTCGAACCGTTCCCGGCTCACCCCGGCGCCAGCGGCACCGCCGATGTCGAGGCGGCGCGTGACGGGTCTCGCACCCTGACCGTGAGTCTCGCCGCGGATGCCGCAGACGATGGCTATCGCGAGGTCTGGCTCATCCGCAACGACGCCGCCGCGCTCATCAGCCTCGGCGTGCTCGACGGCGATTCGGGGAGCTTCGTCATTCCCGACGGCGTCGATCTCGACGAGTACAGCATCGTCGACATCTCCGTCGAGCCCGTCGATGGCGACCCCGCCCACTCGGGCGATTCGATCGTGCGCGGCCAGCTCACCTGAGCGGAGGAACCCCATGAACGAGGACTGGTCCGGGAGCGGCATGCCCGACGATCCGTGGCACCTCAAGACACCGCCGCTGACGTCGGAGTACACGATCCACCGTGATGACGACGCCGATCCGCCGCTGCTGATCTGCCAGGTCGGCTCGACGAAGCTCACGTACCTGTCGCGGGCGGTCGACGACCTGCACGAGATGCTGATCGCGCACGGAGACTGGATGCCGCTCGGCGCCGCCGACGAGCAGAAGGAGCCCGCCGCCGGCACCGTCGAGGCGTGGGGGCGGTCGCACGACAACCCGGTCGGCGGCTGGTACGGCCAGCGCAAGGGCTATCGCGGGCGGTTCGCGATGTACCTGCCGCCGCTGCTCGAGGCGCTCGGCCTCGTCGAACTGGAGCACAACGCGCGCAACAACCGCGTGCGGGCGATCGTCCAGCCGGGGTAGCGCACGGCCCGGGCGCCGGAGGACTCCGCTACGCCTCCGCCACGACCTGCACCGTCGCCAGCGTCGCGTCGGCCGCATACGCGATGCGGCCGCCGTCGGCCCGGGTCGCGCGCAGCGCGTCGAGCGCCTCCACCGTGACGATCTCGCCCGGCGCCAGCACCGGCACGCCCGGGGGATAGGGGGCGATCAGCTCGGCGCAGATGCGGCCGGCCGCGGCATCCGCCCGCACTGTCTCATGTGGGGCGAAGAACGCATCGCGGGGCGGAATCGCCGTCTCGGCACGCACGCTCCAGGCGGCCGATGCGGTGATGCGCCGTGGTTGGCCGCGGTGGCGCTCGATCGCAGCCGTCAGGGCGTCGATCAGCCGGGCGACGGTCGAGTCGTCGTCGGCGAGGGTGATGATCGGCACGAGCACGTCGCGGTCGGCCATCTCGAGCGTCATGCCGTGAGCGAGCAGGTCGGCTTCGATCGCGTGCCCGTGCGCTCCCGTGCCGGCGAGCAGCACGACGAGCTTCGCGGGATCGACGGCGAGCGGTCCGTCCGGATGCGACGCAGGCCGGTCGACGAGCACCTCGACACCGTTGATCGCCGACAGCGCCGACCGGGCCCGAGCGACGAGTTCGATGAGCCGCCCGATGAGCTCGGCGCCGTCCCGCTGCAGCAGCGCGCGTGAGGCGTCGGCGCTCGCGAGGATCGCGCCTGCGGCGCTGGTGGTGGCGGATGCCTCGAACCCGCGCTCCAGCCGGTCGGGGTCGAGCAGTCCGCCTGCCCGGGTGGTGCGAGCGAGCAGGAGCGCGGACTGGCTCCACGCGGGGAGCGTCTTGTGGGCGCTCGTGATGAGCGCGTCGGCGCCCCGGGCGAGCGCGTGATCGGGCACGCTCGGCGAGAAGCCGAAGTATGCCGCCCAGGCGGCGTCGACGACGAGCGGTACCCCGGCGGCATGGGCCGCGTCGGCGAGGCCGGCGATGTCCGACATCGTGCCGACGTACGACGGGTCTCCGACGAGCACCCCGCGCGCGTCGGGGGTCGCCGCCAGTGCCGCCTCGACCGCGGCAACGGGCACCGCGCCGGGCAGACCGGTCGCCGCGTCGATCGTCGGGTGCACCCACACCGGACGCAGCCCTGCCAGCACCAGACCCAGCAGCACCGAGCGGTGCAGGGTGCGCGAGACGATCACGCTCTGCCCGGGCTGCCCGAGCGCGAGCACCGAGGCCTGATTCGCGTGCGTCGAGCCACCGACCGAGAAGCGGCACCAGTCCACGCCCCATGCCTGGGCCGCGCGCGCCTCGGCGGTCGCGAGCAGCGCGTGGTCCTGCTTCATCGTGTCGAGCCCGGCGAGCATGGGCACGTCGCCGGCGATCACGTCGCCGACGAGGTCGCGGCGATGCTTGTGCCCCGGGATGCTGAAGGGTAACGCGCGCCCGTCGCGCACATCGCCCGTGAACCGCAGCCACGCCTCGAGCAGCGGGGCGTCGGCGGCGTACCCGCGGGGATCGCGCGGGTCGGTCGGGTCGGTCGCGGTCATGCGGGCACCTCCAGGAATCGGCCGACGGCTTCGGTCACCGCGACGGCGTACCGCTCGACCTGGGCGATCTCGACCCACTCGTCGATCGCGTGCAGTCCGCCGCCCGCGGGTCCGCACACCACGGTCGGCACGCCCGCCGCCTGCCAGAGGGCCGACTCCATCCAGTACGGCGCGCCGATGGACTCCGGATGCCGCGACCCGGCGTCGGTGAGCGCCTCACCCAACAGCGTCGTGAACTCGGCGGCGCTGCCCGCGGCATCCGCTTCCCATGCTTCGCGCGCATGCGTGAGCCTGACCTCGGCGGTGAGGCCGGGCGTGCGGGCGGTGACGGCGTCGACCAAATCGCGCACCTCGTCCAGCGCGTCGGCGGCCGCTTCGCCCGGCAGGGTACGGCGCTCGACCGTGACCTCGCCCGCCGCTGCGACGGCGAACGGTGCAGACCCCGCCCGCACGACCGTCGCCATGAGCGAGCCGGAGGGGAGGAGCGGATGCCGCGGCCGCCGCCGCAGGTCGGCATCGGTCGCGGCGATCGAGGCGAGCAGCTCGCCCGTCGCCCGGGCGGCGTCGACGCCCTCGTCGGGCTGCGACGAGTGCGCCGCCTTGCCGTGGAAGGCGACCTCGACTACCGCATAGCCGCGGTGCGCGGCGGCGATGTCGAGCCAGGTGGGCTCGCCTATAAGGCAGACGTCCATGTGCACATCCCGCGCGGCGAGGTACTGCAGCACCGCCTCGGCCCCGACGCTGGCGTCCTCCTCGTCGGCGACGAGCGCGACGATCACCATGCCGGGTGCGTCGAGCTCGGCCAGTCGCTCGGCCGCCACGACGAGCCCCGCGACCCCGCCCTTCATGTCACTCGCGCCGCGCCCGGTGAGGCGGCCGTCGGCGATGCGGGGTGCGAAGGGCTGCGGCATCCCTTCCACACCCACGGTGTCGAGGTGGCCGTTGAGCACGACGGTGCGGCCGGGGCGCGAGCCCGTGCGCAGAGCAAGGACGCTCACGCGGCGCGGATCGGAAGGGGCCGCGATCAGCTCGACGGCGTAGCCCGCGGCGCCGAGCCGCTCGGCGAGGACGGACGCGATGCGCGCCTCGCCCTCGGCCGAGGGCACAAGGCTGGGGCTCACGCTGTCGATCGCGACGAGCGCGGCGGTGAGGTCGACGGCGGCGCCGCCGAGATCGGTCGGGGAGGGCACGATCCGACGATAGCGCGGGGCCGGAGGCCGCCCGTCAGCGCCTGACCGAGGCCGCCCGTCAGCGCGCGAGGATGGTGTCGGGCCGGAGGTCGAGCCGGCGCAGCAGCTGGGCGTTCAGGGCGACCACGATGGTCGACAGTGACATCAGGATCGCGCCGACCGACATCGGCAGCACGAAGCCGATGGGGGCGAGGATGCCCGCCGCGAGGGGGACCGAGATGAGGTTGTAGCCGGCGGCCCACCACAGGTTCTGCTTCATCTTGCGGTAGCTCGCGCGCGAGAGCTCGATCACCGACAGCACCGAGCGCGGGTCGTCGCTGGCGAGGATCACGCCGGCCGAGGCGATGGCGACGTCGGTTCCGGCGCCGATCGCGATGCCGACGTCTGCCTGCGCGAGCGCGGGGGCGTCGTTGACGCCATCGCCGACCATCGCGACCTTGCGTCCCTCGTGCTGCAGCTGCGCGACCTTCGACGCCTTGTCTTCGGGCCGCACGCCGGCGAAGTAGCGGTCGATGCCCAGCTCGGCGGCGACCGACGCGGCCACGGCTTCGGCGTCGCCGGTGATCATGACGACCTGCACGCCGCGGTCCTGCAGCGCGCGCACCGCCTGGCGCGACTCCGGCCGGATCTCGTCGGCCAGCCGCAGCGCACCCGCCACCTCGCCGTCGACGAGCACGTGAAGGATGATCGCGCCCTCGCTCCGCCACGCGTCGGCGACGGCGAGCTCGGTCGAGCCGGTCTCGTCGAGCAGGTGCGGGCCGCCGACCTGCACGCGGTGCCCGTCGACCAGGGCCGAGACGCCGACCGCGGGGGCCGAGGTGAAGTCCGTCGCGCGCGGGGTCGCGAGGTCGCGATCGCGCGCGGCGGTCACGATGGCACGGGCGAGCGGATGCTCCGAATCAGTCTCCGCCGCGGCAGCCAGCGCCAGCACACGGTCGGCGTCGTGACCGTCGGCCGGCTCGATCGCCGTCACGGCGGGAGCGCCCTTGGTGAGCGTGCCGGTCTTGTCGAACAGCACCGAGTCGACCGTGCGCATGCTCTCGAGGGCGAGGCGGTCCTTGATCAGCACGCCGCTGCGAGCCGCGCGCTCGGTCGCGATCGACACGACGAGCGGGATCGCGAGGCCCAGCGCGTGGGGGCACGCGATCACGAGCACGGTGATCGTCCGGATCACAGCCTCATCGGGATTCCCGAGCAGCGACCACACGATCGCCGTGATCGCCGCCGCGCCGAGCGCGAACCAGAACAGCCAGCCCGCCGCGCGGTCGGCCAGGCGCTGCGCGCGCGACGACGAGTTCTGCGCCTCGGTGACGAGGCGACGGATGCCGGCCAGCGCGGTGTCCTCACCGACCGCGGTGATGCGCACACGCAGCCCGGAGTCGGTGGCGACGGTGCCGGCGACGACCGGGTCGCCGTCGCCGCGGCGCACGGGGCGGGACTCGCCGGTGATCATGGACTCGTCCATGCTCGCCGAGCCCTCCACGACGGTGCCGTCGGCGGGCACCCGCCCGCCCGGACGCACTACGACGACGTCGCCGAGCTCGAGGTCGGCCGGAGCGACCGTGACCGTCGAGTCGCCGACGATCCTCTCGGCCTCGTCGGGCAGGAGGGCCGCGAGCGAGTCGAGGGCGTTGGTGGTCTGCGCGAGCGAGCGCATCTCGATCCAGTGCCCGAGCAGCATGATGACGATGAGCAGGGCGAGCTCCCACCAGAAGTCGAGCTCGTGGTGCAGCATCCCGAGACTCGCTCCCCACGACGCGACGAACGCGACCGTGATCGCGAGCCCGATCAGCAGCATCATGCCGGGCTTGCGGGCGCGCAGCTCGCTGACGGCGCCGGCGAGGAAGGGCGCGCCGCCCCAGACGTACATGACGGTGCCGAGCACGGGCGAGACCCACGGCACCCAGGCCGCGTCGGGCAGCGAATAGCCGAGGATCATCGCGAACATCGCCGAGAACCCGACCACCGGGATGGCGAGGAGCAGGTTCCACCAGAAGAGCGTGCGGAAGCGGGCGACGTGGTCGCCGTGACCGGCGTGGCCTTGGTGGCCGGCGTGGCCGGCGCGGTCCTGGTGGACGGCGTGGTCGTGGTGGCCGGCGTCGTGGTGAGCGTGCCCGCTGTGATCGGAGGGGGAGTGGGATGCGGCGACCGGCGCCCCGACGGCGGAAGCGGCGTGATGGTGGTCGTGCTCACCCGTGGTGTGGCGGTGCGGGCGAATGTCGTGCTCGTCCATGAGGCTCTCCTCCGTGCTGTCAGCGTCTGGAGTCACCAACGAGGGTACCCCCCTAGGGTATTCCTGAATCGCGCAGATTCAAGACGCCAGTTCGTCAGCGGTCGACGGCTCGAAGACGAGCATCCACTCCCTGAGGCTGGCCTCCGGAATGTGGAACGTGGTGCCCTCGGGCAGACGCGCGTTCCTCGCTGTAATGCGTTCGAGGAGCTGCTCGGCCGAGGCATCCGCGAAGTGAATTCTGACTTCCGCGCCGAGCTCGTGCGCTCGCCCGCGGAACTCGTCGCGCTCCTGTCTGGTCCAGAAGCCGAAGTCGAGGACGACGTCCACGCCGAGTTCGAGGGCGCGCGCCGCCGTCTGCCACAGACGCGCCTCGATCGCCGTGTGCCGGGCGTCGTGCACCGCCCAGTCCGCGTCGCTGCTGTCGTCGTGGACGTCGTTCCCGAACAACTCGACGTGCCATTCGTCGACGGTCAGCCGCAGCGCGGAGTGTTCCCGCTCGAGGCTGCGGGCGAGGGTGGTCTTGCCACTGCCCGGGAGGCCGACCATGAGGTGGAGCGTTGCCATGGGGACATCCAAGTCGGTGGTGAGGCGTCCGCCAAGCCGGGCTGGCGCGGGGCGCACCCTTTCTTCACGAGCCCGGGGCGTCGGACTGCGTTTCGTTCAACGGCGACGCGACGCTGTTCGCTCTGGCGGAGCGGCGATGTGAGCCCTATCGTGCTGTGTGCGTCGGGCACCTGGGCGCATCCCTCATCGCCGGTAGCGTCGCCCGCCGCGGCGGCGCCATGTGATTGGAGCCGCAATGCCTGAAACCCCCACGATCGTCCTCGTCCACGGCGCCTGGGCCGACTCATCGAGCTGGAACGCCGTGATCCCCACCCTCCAGGCGGAGGGCTTCACCGTGCTCGCGCCGCCGAACGAGCTGCGCGGACTCACGAGCGACTCTGCGTATGTCGCATCCTTCCTCGCGCAGCGCACGTCGGGCCCGGTGGTGCTCGTCGGCCACTCGTACGGGGGAGCGGTCATCACGAACGCCGGGCTGTCGGGCGACGTGCGCGCGCTCGTCTACGTCGACGCGTTCATCCCCGACGAGGGCGAGACCGTGCTCGGCATCCTCGACGGCTCCGGCTCGGCGCTGGCCGTGGCCGATCCCACGACGGTGCTGGATCTCGCGGGCTACCCTGGAGCGCCGGAGGGAGCAGCGGATGCCTGGCTCAAGCCCGAGGTCGTGCACAACTCGTTCGCGCAGGACCTGCCGAGCAGGATCGCTGGCTCATCGCGGCGACGCAGCGGCCGGCATCCATCGTCGCGAATGTCACGCCGTCCGGGCCTGCCGCGTGGAAGACGATCCCGAGCTGGGCCGTGCTCGGCACCGAGGACCGGGTGATCCCGATCGAGACGAAGCGCCGCATGGCGGCGCGAGCCGGGTCGACCGTGACCGAGGTCGAGGCATCCCACGTCTCGATGATCTCGCACCCCGATGTCACGCTGGCGGCGATTCGGGCGGCTGTGGCCTCGGTGGGGTGAAGGCGGGCGGCTACTGAGTTGGTGTCTCTGTCGCATCGTTCGACATCGGAGTGGGCGGCGCCACAGCCGAATGGGACTCCGCGATACGACGACGTATCTTGTCGGCGGTGCCCTCAGCCTCGCGCATGAGGCGGAGAATCGCTCTGTGGTTTTCCCAGTGGGCCGCCCATAGCTCGCCGCCGACCAGCTCCTCGAAGTTCACCGTTGACGGGTTGCCCCAGCGTTCGAACGCCTCGAGCCGCGCGATGCGTTGTTCGATGTCGGCGATGCCTCGCGTCTGAGGCGAGAGCCGAGCACCGCTGCGCATCCAGTCGAGCCAGTTCTTGTTGCCCTTGCTCTGGTTGCACTTCCCACAGGAAGGGACGAGATTGTGGATCTCAGAGATGTATCCCGTCGGTTTCTGCGCGACCACGAGCGGACGGAAATGGTCCCATTCGGTTGCCGTGTCGCCACAGTAGGCGCAGACGGGTTCTTCCATCCCCAGGACATAGAGTGCCTCGTCGACCTCGGATTCGGTTGGCCAGATCACTGGTATGATGCCGTTGACGAACGAGTTCGTGATGCTCGAACTGGAACCGGTGATTCGGACTGGCTTTGGCATCGCGAAGCGAGGGTGTGCAGGCATGGAATGACGCTATCGGCCGGCGGTCAGCGAGCGGCCCTCACAATCCTCATCTCGATGTTGATGCGCTGGCCGCACTGCGACGATCCCCAGTGCTGTGGACCGCGTGCGGTCAGCGCTGATGAGCAGACGGCCCTTGCGAAGCGGTGATCAGGATGCCGGCGGCGACCACGATCAGCACGAGCGAACCGATCCACAGCCAGAGGTTGCTCTCGTAGCCGAGCAGCGTATCGGTGGCAGTGTCTCCGCAGTACCGTCCGTCGCCAGGTACATCGACCGAGAAGCAGTTGCGCGACACCATCGCCGGCGCGAGCAGCAGCGACGCGACGATCGTTGCGACCAAGGCGCCGACCAGAACGATCGCGACGCGCGCGCGGCGGCGACGGGATGACACCCGCACAGGCTAGCCGCGAGGGGCCTTGTCGGTGTCGGTGGGCCGTGGTTTCGTGACGGAATGGAGACCACGACGTCAGCAGATGGAACCACGATTGCGTTCGAGCAGTACGGTGACGGCCCCACGGTCGTGATCGTGGGCGGTGCGTTCTCGGTGGCGGCTGACGGCGCGCTGCTGGCGAGGGCATTGGCGGATGCCGGCTACCGCGCCGTCACCGTCGACAGACGCGGGCGCGGCTCGAGCGGCGACAAGCGCGGCTCGACTCCCGAGGATGAGGCGGCCGACCTGGCGGCGGTGATCGAGGCGGTCGGGGGAGACGTGGCAGTGCTCGGCCATTCGTCGGGTGCCGTGCTCGCGCTGTTCGCGGCGTCGCTGGGTGTGCCGGTTCGGGCGCTGTTCCTGTCGGAGCCGCCGTTCCGCTTCGGCGTGGACGAGCCCGACCCGCGGCTGCCCGAGCGCCTGCAGGCGTTGGTCGACGATGGCCGCAGCGAGGACGCGGTCGTGACGTTCCAGCTCGTGGGCGTCGGACTGCCGAAGGAGATGGTGGACGGGATCCGCCAGAGCGACCAGTTCGCGGGGCTCGTCGCTGTCGCTCAGTCGACGGTCTACGACGCGGCGCTGACGCGGCAGGTGTCCATGCCGACGCCGGAGATGCTCGCGGTGTCGCGCGTGACCATTCTGCGCGGTGAACAGACGTTCCCGATGCTGGTGACGGCGGCTGACCGGTTGGCGAAGGAGATCGACGGCGCGGAGCTGGTCGTTGTGCCGGAGTCGGTGGGGCACCGCCCGGATCCTGAGGCCACGGCAAGGGTGGTGGGGGAGCGGATCTGACGACCTGACCGGCGTCGTGACTTGGCGGTGTTGTGCGAAGCCGCGCCGTCTTGAGACCCCTGGAGGGACTCGAACAGGTCTTGAGCACATTGCATAGCGACGTCGATCGACAGAATCCGCGGAATTACGGTAGCTGTCGAGACTGCTGCGACATCCGGCGACGTCCGAAAACAGCCAGTGGCGAATGAAATGCGGCCAAAATATGGCCACGAGTTCGCAGTGTGGAAGCGGCTATCCGACTCGCGCCAGAGATGAATGCGGCCAAGACTGTGTTCGCTAGGATCGTGAGGGGTTGATTTTGGGCGATCTGCGCGCACGGGCACGCATTGCTTGGCAATGTGCACCGATGCAGTTTGATGCGTTTCCTTGACGTCAGCGCCCTAGCGAGGGGCCTGACGGAGAGCCCGGGAGCTGGTGCGGGCGGGTCTGCTGCTCTTCGTCGGCGTGCATTCGGTTGTACGTCTCGCGGGTGATGAGATCCTCCGCGAGCCCGGCTTCGCGAGCCCGCGCCATCATCCGCGTGGCCGTGCTGACGCTCACGCCGAGCTGATCCGAGACGAGCTTGAGCGGCGCGATGTTCACCGTGGTCGCGATCCGGTACAGCCTCACCGCCTCAAGGACCGTCTCGCCGTATCCTTGTGCGCGCGTTGCGCGCTGAGCGCAGGCTCGCGTACACGGCTGCCGCTGTGCGGTTGCGGTTGGCATGGGTGCAGATCAACCTGATCAACGAGAGCGCTACCACGAGCGGAGTCGCTGGGGCGCGAACTCGCTTGCTCAGTCTGAGGACGAACCCACACGGTCAATATCGATGACGGATACGAAACTCGGAAGCGAAGCCTGGTCGCGATCGTGATCAGACGGCTCCAGTACGACTGACCGGGACGGCAGGAGCGCCGATGAGTCATCGTCGCCAAACCTTCGCACAAGCATGGCTTCCAAGCGTTCAAGGTCAGTGATCGGAGCGACGCTGCGCACTCTGTCGCGGCCTCGTGCAGCCGTGTTGACCTCGAGGCGCGCCAGCGGCGCGAGATCGAAGTCGTCGTCATCCCGTCGAACGATCTGGCGCACATATGAAGGCAGTTCCCTGTTGCAGGTACCGTCTGCGATGTTCAGGTCCCAGAACTCGTCGATGTGATCGATCTGTGCCGGGAGGGGGCGATTTGCGAGGGCTGCCACGATCTCAGCCAGTGACCTTCCAGACCGCAGCTGCGAGACGAGGCCGTCGAAGACGCTCGCCCAAGGAATGCTCCCTCGGAGGTGGGTCGACCCCTTGAGCGTGGCGCGGCCGGCCGGCGGCTTCCCATAGGTTTCGCGGACGCGACTGGCGAGCTGCGCGCTGCAACCCGCGTTGCGTGGCACCGCGATTCCAGCAGACGGTTCCGCCGAGTAGAAGACATAGAGCGGCAGCCATCGACAAAGGACGTCAGCAGGATCGGGATTGACGAGCCGGTCTAGCTGCTGCCCGGTGCTATGAGGATGGCCGAGCTCAGCGAATCGTCCGTTCCGATTAAGAATCTTGGCCTGCACACGAATCTGGATCCAGTTGTTGCCGTGCCCGATGAGCCACTCCCAGTCCGCTCCTGTGGCGAGCTCATCGGGCTCGTTAGTCACGATGTAGACGCGTTTCGTCCAGAACTCTCGCAGGCGAAAGAAGCTGTGCTCGGTCGCGGTCACCTCGCCCAGGCGCAGTCGATATCCGAGTGCGCGCGAATGATGCACCATTTCCCACACGTCCTCGGCCTGCGCGGCCATCGCCTCCTGCATGCGTTCAAAGAACTGAAGTTCGGTCACGACGTCAGCTTGTCAGAAGGGAGTTTGGCGGTATCGAGGGTTCGCGCGGGCGGGCCCCGCCGTGGATCTCCAGCAGCGGCGACAGTTTGGGGGTGAACGCTCAGCGCTGGCCCGTCGGATGACGTCACGAGCCCTCAGGATGAGCTCTCCGCCATCCGAATACGGGCGGCGCGCGAAAGCGGTAGGGACGCGTGCGTTGACCGCCGTCATCACTCTGCAGGTTCTGCCAAGATCGGCAGCCATGCGGCGCTGCCGGGGGCCGGCCTCGCACACGGTCGACCTGGCATTCTTGAGACGTGCGCCCTTTCTCTGGTACCGGAATCGAGGTCGATTCCGAGTTCGCCGTAGAGTCCCAGAATGATCTGCTGGCGGTGATCCTTGAGAGCCGTGGAGGCACTTCCCCTGGGTCAGCGCAACGCAATCCCGACTACAACGTCGCGCTCGACCTCCTCCTGAGCCGGCTCGCTCAGTTGCGAGCAACGGTGGTCGACGCCTTCGTCGACTCCGTGACGACTCGGCAGCTTCCTTTAGAGAGGCGCAGGATCGTGGCGGCGCAGATCACTCTGGACAGCGATACAGACGTACCCCTAGTTCGAGCTGAGCTGGGTAGGGCCGCTGCGGCTGTGAACCGGGCGCCCAACGCGTCCGGTGAAGGCAACCGAACGAGGCGGATCAAGCTCTTGGTCGCGGTTCCGGGCTACGCGGCAAGCGATCATGCCACGCTCGCTGCGGCACTTGCCCGACCATCTCTAGCGTTAGACGTATCGCCGACAGCAGTCAGGGGATTCCTCCGATCGATGATCGGGACCGCGATCCCGACGGTGTCCGGCTCGCGACACAACACGATCCTCGCCGTCGATTCGCGGAACGTGACCGTCGCAACGGACCGAGCCCCCACTGGGCAACCTGTCCCGATCAGCGAGGTCGCCGCGGCGATGGAGCTAATAAAGGAGCAGTCCGTCGTCGACGTTAGCGTCGGTGTTCTTGGATACCGCAGCGCGTTCATTGGCGCCGTGCTGCTCCAGCTCCCGGGGGCACGAGTCGTTGGCGCCTCGCCGGCGCGCGTTGCGATCGGTGATCTCTTCGCCCGAGATTCGAACCCCCCGAACGAGTTGGCCACCGTGGAGGTCGGCCCCTTCCAAGGCGCGTTGGACCGCCCAGCCACCGTAAGACAGCGCCGAGAACAACAGCAACTTCGCGCTGCCCTACTTCTCGGACGAACGGAGGCGGAGTGCGCGCTCTGTGGCGAGAAGTATCCTGCTCGCTTCCTATGGGCATCCCACATCAAGAAGCGAGCCGCGGCAACCGACCAGGAGGCGCGAGATATTCCACGAGTCGCAATGCTCGCATGCCTCTTTGGCTGCGACGCCCTGTTCGAGGACGGGTATGTGAGCGTAGAGAACGGGACCATCGTCGGTGCTACAAGCGTCCCTGGCAGTACCGCTATCGGACGTCGGATCGGTCAACTCCGAGGCCGTAGCGTCGACCGATACGCCGACGCTGCCGCATACTTCGACTGGCACCGAGCGCACGTATTCATGAACTGAACCGCAAGACTCTCCCGATCCACAATCGTGCATTGCGCGGTGAGGGGACGCTGCCGAACACTCATCACCGTCGTTGTCGACCGGTGTCACGTCCGCAGCCCAGGATCGACGAATGCCCCGCGACCGCGAAGCGGCAGTATGCCATTGTCGGATCCCGACCGATTTTGCGTTAATCCCCCCGCGCCGCGCTAGCCTTCGCGCAAATCGAGGGTCACTGCGCATACATAGATTGCGAATTCCTACGCCATCGGGCCAGCGCGACCCGGTTTCACTACCATCAGTCCTATGAAACGACGCGTGCAGATCGCGACGGTGCCTGAAGTGGGCGGAGTCGCCGCGACTATCGGCTACGTAGTCCGTGCCGACGGAACCGAGGTGAACCACATGCTGGCTGGAGCTGTCTATGCGGACACTCGCCGACCATTGTCGAACGAGCACCTCGAAACCGTCCGTCGATTTCTCGACGTCGGTTGACGACCCGGTCAAGAGCGAAACCGCAGGGCGGCCTACAAGGCTTCCTCACCTCAGAACTTGATCACGGACTGAGGACCTTGATGGCGATCGTGCCTAATGCTGTCGTGCGTGCCGACCCCGTGTGGTCATCCGCCAGTGACATCAGTGTGTGGGCTGCTTGCCAGCGTTGAGGATTGAGATCGCTGGTGAGCTGGCACGCTGCCCGCGACGCACCCCGCACTCTGTGTTCCGGCAGTTGAGCCGACCCGCGATCTTACAGCGACTCGTCAGGCATATAGGCTCTGGATGTATTCGGGAGTCAGGGGAACTTTTGAGGAACACAGGTCACATCGGTGCCTAGGACCAAATCGCGCGTAATCGTCATCGCACTCGCCAGTTTGATCGTCGGCGTCGTACTGATTTGGATATCAACAGGCTTGGAGACACCGGCGTCACAGATTCTTGCGACGCTCGGGACGGTGATCCCCACCATCGGCATAGTGAATCTTGTTTCGGATCTGGTCCTACAGAAGTCGGTGTCGGATGATCTGGTCGACCTGATCGGCCTTGAGCGTCGACTGGTCGAGTCAGGTCTGGACGATGTTCGCT
Source organism: Microbacterium sp. CFH 31415 (assembly GCF_022538185.1). Classification (GTDB taxonomy): domain Bacteria; phylum Actinomycetota; class Actinomycetes; order Actinomycetales; family Microbacteriaceae; genus Microbacterium. Next base: position 275,554 of record NZ_JAKYXC010000003.1, read on the forward strand.
CAGCGGCGGATGTCGACTGGTCGTATCTAGTGCGAGGGGATCGGGAACTGACGTGCTTCGTGCTCAATCCAGAACAGTTTCGAATGCTGATCTGGCCGAGAATCCTCGAGGCATCCAAGGATCGTCTTGAGAAGATCGAAATCATCCTGCCCGAACTACCAGACTCAGCACCGGTGGCTCCTGTGCCCGACGGACCGGATGAGCGCGCACCGGAGCTCGAACCGGGCTCAGTCGGGAGCGATCTGGTAAGCCCTCCGATGGAAGCCAACGCCGCCTCAGCACCGTCAGTCGTAGTCGCCACGCTCGCCTCTCGTGTGGGGTACGACGAAGTGCGCTACCGAGGCGCTGTGAGAGATCTCGCTGCCCAAATTGAGAGTGAGTGGAAAGCAACTAGGGCGCGGTGGCCAAGCGATTGCTCCCTCACCCTCCGGCGCGGGGCGGAGTACCCGCGTCACGCGTTCCTCCGCACACCGCCGCGGATCGCGCTGGTCGTCGACCCGATTGCCCAAGCAAGTGACCACGTTGGTGGACGAGTCTTCATCTTCAAGACGGACGGGCGACACACAGGAACCGAGTCTTGGTTGACTGATTCGCTTGAAGCCCTCCGGCCAACGTACTCGGCACCCCTGTTCTCGGACGATCGCTCCAAGGGCCGAAACACCGAAAGAATCTGAGCAATGGGCATTGAGAAGACCCACGGTCGAAACTACGACCTATACCGCCTGCTAGCTGCGATCGATGCCGGCCAGGTGGTGCTTCCGGAGTTCCAGAGAAACTTCAAGTGGGACACAACCGCGGTTCGACAGCTGCTCGCCACCTGTTTGACGGGATGGCCAGTTGGCAGCCTCCTGCTCCTGCCGGGCACTACCGACGTATTCTTTCGGGTCCGATCGATCGAAGGAGCACCGCCTGCGAGCGATGAGTTTCAAATCGTCGTGCTGGATGGCCAGCAGCGGCTGACGTCTCTTTACCAGGCGCTCTTCGGACGCGGCGACTTCCGCTACGCAGTGAAATTTGAGGACCTTAGACCCGGTCAAACGATCGAGGAGCTAGAGGACGCTCTAGAGGCTGTTCCTGCCGCTCGATGGGTCAAGCGCTACAGCGATGAAGCCGCCCAGTATAACGCCGGCCGGGTTCCCGTCACAGCCCTACGAAGCGCCGCTGACTTCTTCGCCTGGCGCGATCGTGCGCTTCCGGACGGTTCTGCTGCTGAGCGGGAGCGTCTGACGAACCTGTACATCAGTATGCTCTCGGGGCTTGACCGATACGAGGTGCCAGCAGTTGTTATCGACGACACGGTTCACCCCGAGGCGATCGCGCGCATCTTCGAGCGGGTGAATCGGCTTGGCCAGCCGCTTGGAACGTTCGACCTAATGGTCGCGAAGTCCTATAAGGAAGGATTTAACCTCCGGGATGAATGGGAAGCAGCGGAGATCGAGTTCCCGCTCGTGAAGAGCTTCCTGCGTGGCGACGGGTTGCCGGTCCTCGGGGTTATTGCATTGCACGTCCGTGATAGCGTCCGCCAGCAGGATGTCCTCGCGCTGACGGGTGCTGCGGTGCGGGACTATTGGGGGCGCGCGGTCAGTGCGCTCAACGATGCAATTAATTTCGCAATGCAGCACCTAAGCGTGGTCCAATCCGATTGGTTGCCTTACCGCTCTCAACTCACGATTCTCGGCTGCCTCGCCATGAACGGTTCGCTGGCAGTAAACGCTCCGGCGGTGAAGAGTTGGTTCTGGACTTCCGTGTTTCGAGCACGATACGACGTCGCTTCAAACACGCGTTCCGTGGAGGACTATGCCCGCCTCCTTGCGGGTGAGCCGGTGTTCTCCGGCGAGACCCTGCTCGACGCCGAGACCATGTTCGCCGTGAACAGACGCCAGTACGGCGCCCTCCACCGCGGCCTGCTTTGCCTTTTCGCGAGCGATCGCCCCTTGGGGATAATTACCGGCGCGGACCTCCGACGGGAAGCCTCGAATGGGGAGGAACTCGACGCGATAAGCCTCGTTGACTCTGCGGTACGAATTGCGGACCAGCCTGGTGCCCTACTCACATTGGGCATGGTTCTGGACACGAAGGCGGCGCTTCGCCCGGTCGAGAAGGTGCAGCCGGGCCTGATCCAAGACAATTCGCTGGAGTCGCAGGTTGCGCCCGTCAGTTCACACGTTTGGGACGAGCGAGCGGTCGAAGACAGGCTGGAACTTGTCCGTCAACGACTCGCCGAATTGAGTGCGCTCGCCGTACGGGTGGGAGCTTCCGACTCGCTGTAGTCTTCGCAGACGTCACCTTCGCTAGCGACGCCTTCGGTTGACGGAGCATCCTGGAGTAGACGATCCGGCGAACAGCGACCCTACTTGTGCGGAAGCGCTCGGCGAATGGCCTCCTTAACGAGAGCGCGCCCGGTCGCATCGTTTTCCATGTCCCGTTCGAACTCGACCACCTCATGCGCAACGGCCCGGCGCTCGTCGGGCGACAGCGACTCGATACGCCGGCGAAGTGCAACATCATCGCCCGCGACGCGGTCGAACACCTGAAGGAAGTAGTAGACCTCGCTGGAGGACGTGCTATCAGCCATGCCGCAAGGCTAGCGACCCTGACTGGAAACGTGGCCGAAAGCGGGTCGTTCATAGCAGCAGGCGAGGAGATTCTGCGAGCGAAGCTGGGGCCCCGACGAGAGTGACCGTCTGGCCCATCCGAACGCTCTCGCGCTAGGCGCCCGCCATTCGAGCGCCTCTACATCCCCATCCCGCGCCCCGCACTCGGCGCCCCAAGCACCGGCCCCGTAGCCATCGCCGCGAAATCCGGCTTCCTCGCCGCGCGCCGCACCTCCGCCTGAGCCGCGCGCACAGCATCCTGCATCGTCAACTCCGGAGTGCCGCGCTGCATCGAGTCCGCGAGACACTCGCGCGCCGCGGCATCCGTCCTCGCGACGACGATCGCCACGTTGTGCGCCCTCCCGCGCGTGAGGCCGACATAGAGGCCCGCGGCATCCACATCCGGACCGACCACCGACGCGTCGGCGGTGTCGCCCTGCACGCCGTGCACGGTGGACGCGTAGGCGAGCTGCAGGTGCTCGCGGGCGTACTCGATGGACACTCGCGCCACCTCGCCGCTGTCGCTCACGGAGGCAAGCGACAGGTACTCGTCCCGGATACCGCGCACGATCCACTGCGCACGATTCTCGACTCCCGTGAGCCGGTCGTTGCGACGGGTCTGGACGGTGTCGCCGACGAGGATGCGCTGCTGCCCGATTCCCCACGCGGCGAGGCGCACGTCGAGCTCGCCCTGGTCGACTCGCCGTTGCTGGATAGCGTCGTTGATCGCATCCGCCTCAGCATTCGTGCCGGATACCAACGTCACGCGCTTGCCGCGCGCGTGCCAGTCGAAGTACGCGTCGATCATCCGCTCACGCGCCGCGTCGTGATGATCGACCCGGTCGACGTGACCGTGTTCGGCAAGCTCGCCCGCAACCACCAGCGCATGCTCGCGATCACCCGCATCACGGAGCCGCAGCGTGAGCGCCGCGTAATCGGGATCGCGGAACCGATGCACCGTGTCGAGCTCGACCGCCGCGTTCGCGTGCCGGATCGCAGAGCCCATCGCGCCCGCATGCCCGACCGGCAACGCCTGATGCGTGTCACCCACGAACGCTAGCCCGACCCTATGCTCGATCGCGAGGTCGACGAGGACGTTCGCCGTCTGCAGGTCAACCATGCCGGCTTCGTCGACGACGATCCGATCGCGAGCACACAACACGTACTGGGTCGGTCCGCCGTATGCGACCCCCGTGCTGGGATCGACGTCTCCCGCTCGAAGCCTGGTCCACACCTGCGCGCCGGCCGCGTCGGTGCCCCATCGGTAGCCATGGTCCCAGAGCAAGGCATGGACACTGGATGCCGCGGCCCCGACCTCGCGCGACGCCACCGATGCCGCTTTTCGCGTGGGGGCAATGACGAGCATCCGTCGCCGTTGCGCCGTGAGCGCCGCGGACGCAACGCGGAGCATCGTCGTCTTGCCCGCACCGGCGGGGCCGGTCACCGTCACGAGCCCGTCCGTGCCGGCGATGGCGCACGCGGCCACGCCTTGCGACGCATCCAGTTTCGACAGATCCTCGTTCGGAGCAAACCGGAGCAACTCGCCCGGCAGCAGGGGCCGTCCAGGTCGGGCGAGCACGTCCAAGCGGCCGGCGAGACGCACCTTGGCGCGCACGGTCTCGGTCGCCATGAACGCCTTGACGTGCGGGGGCGGGTCATCCGCAATCAGCCGGTAGACGGAACGCGTGGCATGCTCCGTGACCTCCGCGATCACGCCATCGAGCCGATCGCGCTCCGCAACGACGCCCGTGCGCGAGAGTGCGCGTATTGCTCCCGCGCGGATGTCGAAGCGGCTGAACCTCCCGCCGCATGATGTGGACCGTTCGTCCGCGTCGACGACGGCCTGTGCAGCGAGCAGATCCAGATCGACGGCATGCAAGTCCGTTGCAGCGACGGGAACTGCTGCGCGCGTGGCGATCAGCCTTGGATCGATCGCAGCGACCTCGTCGCGGACGTGCACCTCCCAAGACGCCTCATCGAGATCGGCCGGCTTGTTCGGACGCGACACCGCCCACGCGCGCCGGTCGATCTGCTGCAGCACCTCCACGCTCGGCGCCGATCCTCCGTGCGCCGCGGACCACTCCGCGATCAGGCGGACGCGGTTGGTCTCGATCTGTGCCGACCGACGAGAGAGGGGGCGGACGGCGCCGGCCAGTTCGGCGATCTCGCCGGTGTCGTCGAGCGTGTATCCGTGGCGGGCGAGCGCGGCGATCCAGGCGGGATCGGTGCGGGTGGCGAGCTCGCCCTCAGCGTTGACGACGGTGTGCAGTTTCATCGCGACGCGCGAGTCGAGGTTCGACCACTGGCCATCCGCGCCGAGCACCTTGATGTTCAGCCAGAGATGACGGTGGATGTGCGGGTCGAGCGCGCGCGAGCGCCGATGCTGCAGCTCGACGACCTCGATGCGAGTGATCTCCTCGCGGATGAGCCCTCCGTGCCCGCGCCGCGCGTTGAGCTCCGTCTGCCACGTGACCAGGATGCGGTCACGCAGCCGGTCCTGGAGCGCTTCGAACTCGGCGGCGAGCTCGGGATGCAGCAGCGCGGCGATGCTGTACGACTTCGGATGGTTGAGCGTTCCGTCGAGCAGCAGGTCAGCGTCAGGGCTCAGCCGCTGATGGCCGCGCTCCTCCCCGGTGATGGGGTTGTGTCCGGTGAGCCAGACACGAAGGCCGCCGGCGGTGAGCTCGTCGGAGGTGATGACGCCGTTCGCGACGACGAACCGCGCGACGGTCGAATCGGATGTGGCGCTGTACGCCTCGAGCGCGTCAACGCCGGGGGAGTGGTCCACGTGGGCGGCGTCGCAGGTGCCCTCGAGCGCATAGCCGATCGCCTGTCCGACCCCTCGGGATCCGACACCTCGCTTCCACCGCTCGAGGCCTCCGCGCATGCCGCCAGAATAGGACTCGTTTTCGCCGTTATCCAGGCATTTTTCCGGTGTGTAGGTGCATGTAGGGGAGTGCTTCTAAACGGTGGCGCCCACCTACGGTGCCTGCGTGCATTGCTCTCCAACTCGCCATCGAAAGCAGGGGTAGTCCGAGCGGCTTTCGGCCGCGGGAGGGAGCTTGGAACTCGAAAGCTTGCCGTGGCAGGACGGCGCTTCACTGGCGGGAGCAGATTGGAACGAAGGTGTGACCGCCGGCGCCGAGCATGCCGCCGCGGGCCTGGGAGGATGGGCCCATGCATCCATCCGGCGAAGCAGAGTTAGCGACTACTCTGCGTAGCGTTTGCAGGCGGTCGCAAGTCCCCTCGCGACCACTTCTGGCTTTGGGGGTAGTGGAACAGCTAGCCGAGCTGAGAGCACTTCGAGGGGTTCCGCAAGATCCCACCCGCCACCCCGAGGGAGACGTACTCGTGCATTCTCTCGGGGCCGCTGACGCGGCAGCTCGGATGGCAGCCGAGAGAGGGCTGCCAGCCAGTCAAACGGAAACGCTCGTACTGGCATCACTCTTTCACGATGTCGGTAAGCCCGCGACGACAACGATCATGCGTGGCAAGATCACATCCCATGGTCACGCCGGCGCAGGGGCCACGATAGTGACCAAACTTGGTAATCGTCACCACTGGCCGCCGAGTCTCACCTCGGCTGTGAGTGTGCTGGTCGACACGCACATGGCGCACGTCTCCGTTGAGGGGACGCCCTCTCGCCGCGCGGTAGCACGACTTGTGGCGAAGCTCACGGCCGGAGGATGCAGCCTCGAGGACTGGGCAATCGTAGTAAAGGCGGACGTTCAGTCCCGAGGGCTGTCGGTGCAAAGAGATCCTGCGGAGCCCTGGATAGCGGTGGGGGGCGATCTATCGAACTGGCCCAAACCCATCGCTCCTCGACACACGCCTGACCAACTCTCGGGCGAGCAGCCGATATGAGCGTGTGCCAGTGCCCGCCAAGCTGCGACGGCGCGGCATGCTGTATCGCGCCATGCGCAATCCAGCGCACAGGAACCGAGAGTTCCTAGAGCCCGAAGTGCGAGTTCAAAACATGAAGAAAGTCATACTCGTCCTCTGTCACCGTGCCGTTGTGGGAGACTTTGTTCCGAATATCATTCAGCCGCACTAGCCAACCAGACTTATCCTTCCAGCTCGTCTTTTTCTCGTCGCTGGGCAATGTGTAGTCCGCATCGTAAATCTCGTTCCACAGTGCCATGTTGCCGTGCTGAAGAATTTCTCGGTAGTTGATCAGATACAGGCAGTCCCACCAGTCGATGGTCGTCCCCGGAGCAGCATCGTATTGCTTCGCGGCCGCCTGGGCCTGTGCGTCTTGATAGACCTTCTTCGGTACTCCATTCTTGACCCACTCCGTACCGAAACGGTCCTCCAGGCGCCGTCGGATGTCGCTGTTCAAATGCGCCTCGATCGCGTGCACCATCGTGAACGACTCAACGTTGAATTGCTTCTCCTGGTCGGCAATCCACTCAGCCAATCCGTCGGGTTGGAATTCGGCGTGGGAGTCTGCGATCGCCGACTGAAAGCGCCGCAGGTATTTCGTAGGTGCGCCACCGCCGAGCCAACCCCGAAATTCAGAGACCTCATCTAGCGGCAGCGACCCCAAGTGCTCGGCAAGCGTCTTCAGCATCGGCCGGGTCTGCGTAAAGGTGGATGAGGGAGAATTCTCGCGGGGGTCAATCAAGCCTGCTGCGTCTAGGTGATCAACGACGTCGCCGATAACTCGGATCAGAGCCTCCACGCCCGCATTGGTGAACACGAAGCCACCTTCGCCGCGACCGATGTTCCACTGCGTGGGCAGTTGATCGCGAAGGTAACCAAAACACAACTCGAGGAATTCAACCAGTGGCGAGCAAGTGTCATCGTTCGACGTCCTGTAGAAAGACCCGAACGACTTGACCGCGTTCGCGGTAAATTCGCCGATGAAACGACCTCGATCAATTCCGCGCTGGACGGCGTCGAGGCTCACACATCGAGTGGTGTCCGATTGCTCCTCCCCAATGATGATGCGCCCGCGCAACGGAGACGACTTCACCTCACCGAGAAGCTGAGCAATTTTCAACTTCAGTGCGTGCGCCTGCTTCCGCTTGTCGGGACTCGACCACAGGAGGTCCGCGTTCAACGTATTCTGTAGATTCTTTGGGACCGCTTGCTGATTCTCGTTAATCTGCATGAAAAGTTCGAGCTGCTTCTCGGACGGCAGGTCGACAAATGCGACCACGGGGATCAACTCAGTCGCAGCGCGATCCGAGTGCGCAAAACCGTACAGGCGGTGCTGCCCGTCAATGATGTAAGCCGACCTGTACTTCCGGGGCAGATGCAGGACTCCGAGCGTCGTCGAGCCAGCATGTTTGCCGGACCGATCAAACTTGAGCGGCTTACCGCCGTTATCGATGTTGACGATGAGTGAGTTGGGGAAGAACCCGCCCGAATCCACAAACTGCGACACTTTCTTCAACCGTGAACGCTTGATGATCCTTTGGTAGGTGGGCATCCAGCGGACGTTGGCGCTGTTTCGGTGCAGCACATAGGAGATCTTCAACAGCCGTGCTGGTTCAATTGCAAAGGAGTAGTAGGTGAATCCACCCATCCTTCCTTTGATAGCAGGGACTTCGGCCTCGATGGCGGCGATCTGCTGGCCATGAAAGAGATTTCCGAGGAGCTGGAACTTGGCAGCCGTGCCCAAGTGGTTAGCGAGCTCGTGATAGTAGGAGACCGCTTCCTCATCAAGGATCGAGATGTCAGCGTTTTGGACACGGTCAAGCGTGTCTTTGCTCGCATGAATGTTATTGATTGCGAGAATGAAGCGGATCTTGTGCTTGGGGAAATGTGAGCGAATGCTGGCGATAACGCCGGCTCGGTAACCCTTGATGCTTTCAGTTTCGGTCTTGAACGCTTGTGTCGGAGGATACTCTGCGCCGGAGGACTTGCACTCTATTACGAGCACGACCTCGTCGTCGGCGGCGAGGATGTCGATCTGCTTACTTTCGTTCGAGCCCTTGCCATACGGAATTTTCATTGATCGATCGCGGTTAAGCGTCTCGAAGCCGAGTCGCGCGCACATCGCCCAGACGAGATCTTCAAACTGCACATCGTGGCGCTTGATTCGACGCATCCAAACGCTGGTCTTAAGTGTCTTGTCAACGATCCAGCCCTCATCCTCATACTGCTTCTGAAGGGCTGGCGACACCTTCACGCGGTCATAGTGAGCCACTCGACGCCGAGTTTCGGACCGAATGGCGCTGACCGGCAACAGTGCAGACTCGTCGAACACGTGACCCCCGGTTTGATCGGATGCGGTTGCTCGCTGGGTTCACCCATGGAGGGCATCAGCCTGGACTTGGGCTCGTTCGGTCACCAGCGGCGCTTCGAGCCTATCGACGCGTGAACGTGGAGACGTGCAGGGACGCGGGTGTACGTAGCTCCCGTGCGCTCTCGCGGGTATTCCCATTCCAGGCTGTTGGTCGGGACGGCATCCTTGGCCACGTCCGATTGCTCAGCAGTGACCGAAGCTCTGACGCCGCCGTGACGGCAACGTCCGCCGCCTGCGCGAGGCAAGGAACTGGAATCAGGCCGCGCGGACCGGAATGCTCGACACTGGCGGACGCGAGAGCAGGCGATTCCGGCACCGACCCGCTGAACCGCGGCTAGATCGCTGGCTCACGCGCGTCGTCTCGACATACCTTGGTTGGGTTCCAATTCCAAGCAGTTTCCCGAGCCGCCCGCGTACGTATCTATACGGAGTTCCGTCGAGCGACCTTCCAGGAATCCGAGTAAGTCGTCGGTCGAAGCCAAGGCTCTATCATCGTCAGGGCATGGCAGAACGAAGCTTCCTCATTGAGCGAGTCCGTCGGAGATCGCCACCCACCTCGAACGGTTGAGCGAATCGCCGCTGGAGCGATGCTCCATGGACTTCTCCAGAGCTAGGGCCACCACAAGCTGCTAACCGGGTGCCGATGTGCTCGCAGACAAGGCCTCACGCACCTGGTCTACAACTTCCGCGAGCACATAGTTTGGACGAACTTCGATGAGACGGATGCCGTTCTTTCTGCGGACAGGTTGCTCGCTGACATCGCGTTCCTGTAGCCCCCCAACCAAGGCAGATCCACCCGAGAGCTCCACCGGCTGCGAGTCTCGTTCCCCGTGATACTCGACGGCAATGTCTCGCGCGCTGAACACTATGTCGACAAGTTGTGGCGCCAACCACCCGGGTCGAGCCCGGTGCTCAAGACGCTCATCCGGGAATGCCTCGCGCAGCTCACGCAGAAGGCGTATCTCCGGCTCGAGCCCTTCGTCAACCCGAGGTAGCTCGGCATCGCCGCGGGCGCGGATTGGCACCGCACCGGCAATAGCTCGCTCGAGTGCGTCGGCTCGCTCGGTGTCCCCCGAGCCGACGCGGTAAGCGAACATGTCGATGCCGAGCGCGACCAGCCGAACCGGGCGCCCATGGAATCCGACAACGTCGAATGTCGACTCGGCAAACTTGCCGGGATAGACCAGCAGTGAGAGAGGTGAATCGAGCGCGGCGGCAGTGGTGAGCGCTTGGAACACATGGTCGCGCTTGGGAGTCTCCCCGCCGGAGTACTTGGCCTCAAAGGCGGCAGCTACGCGACCGTCCGACCACCGCAGTACGCCGTCGGGCTCGACCCCTTGGGCGACGCCACCAGTGCTCGAGGCGAGCAGTAGCGGGTGCGTCCTCTTCGGTTCGAGCGACAGGCCGGGCGTACGGTCAGCGACCACTCGAAGCGCACGCTCCAACAGCGTCTCAAGGAGAGGCCACGGCTCGACTGCAACCTCAAGTCCCGTTGCGTGTCCAGGGTCGCCGACTACGGACCGGTTCCTGAGGAGGGGGGCTGCGATGTCCCAAGCCGGCGCGTAGGCCGCCCACTGTGCGGGAAGGCGACGCCGCGCGACCGACGGGTTCACAAAGGATGGGATGGGCTGACCGGGCACGACGTCCGCCTGCAACCGCCGCAGCCGCGAGGCGAGCTCGCCACCGGCGGCCGAGCGGCTCAGGAGCCCGGCGATTACCGAGAGCCCGCGCGTGAAGTCGTTCGAGACACTCAGCTCGTCGCGGCTCATCGGGAACCGCGCAGGATCCAGCGCGACCGTCCGCATCCAGCGCGTGACGTCGAGACGACCGCTCCATCGGCGCGCAGTGTCGTGCTTGCGCTCGTACACCTGCAGAGGCCCCTCGCGACGCAACGCGCGCTCGAGGCGACGTGCGTACTCCAGCGCGAGCGCAGCGGAGAGGTCGTCGCGGCGCTGGGAGGAACGGGAGCGTTGCGAGCCCGCGACCGCGAGGCGGGTCTCGCTTGAGAGCAGGTGGATGACAGCCGTCGTCCAGTCGTCCGTGCGAATCTTCGGCGCGACTTCTGCGATGCCTCCGCCCGGCAGTGTGAAAGAGCCGACCAGGTTGCTCAGCGTGACGCTGTCTCCATCGACGCGGTACTGGCGCAGTCGAGGCGCGAGCTGCTCGTTGAGTGCAGGCATGGCGGCGAGCAGCTCGTTGCGTTCGCCGCGATCGAGGCGAGCAGGCTCGAACTCGCGGAACGTGAGCCGCTCGGACACTACAACTTCGCTTGGTGCCGGAGCTCCGCGGCCGCACGCTCGGGTGTGAGGTCGGAGAGCGAGTGGACGTGAAGGCGCGCAGACCGGTAGGTGCCGAGTTCCTGATCGCCGGCCTTCCATGTCGCGACGGCGTCCGCTCGCGGGGCCGGCGTCTCAGCGGTGCCCGCACGAAGCACAGCCGCTAGGGCGCCATCATCGTCCTGCATCGCGAGCCGCAGCGTTGAGACCACCCGGAAGTCGAACGCAGCTGCCAGGCTCGCCACAGCCTCATTTGTGGTGGCCCCGTTCACCGCCCAGAAGTTGGACTGCCCAAGCCGGAAGTCCGGGCCGAGCACTGTGTCGATGCGCTCATTCAGTGCGTGCAGGAGCTTGACGGCCAGCGCGGCAACGATGCCAGGAGTCCATTCGTCGTAGGCAGCCGCAAAGTCCACGTCTTCGGGGGCTCCGAGGTGCTGGGTGAGCACGTCGTAGTTCGGCGGCATCTCGACGATGGAGAACCGGCGGCGAAGGGCCGCGTCGAGCGGCGCAACGGAACGGTCGGAGGAGTTCATGGCCGCAACGACCCACAGGCTGCGAGGGAGCGTGAAATTGCTCGGCACTTCCCGGTCGCCGTCGTGGGCGAACTCCAGCGGAACCTTAATGCCGAGGTCGGCGAACGGTAGGTTCACGAAGGCCCGCTCACGCTTGTCCTTGTCGAGCAGCGCAATTGTGTCGCCGAGCACTGCAGCCGCGTTGCCGCGGTTGAACTCGTCAAGAACGATCAGAGCTCGAGTGTCCGCGGTCTTCGCGTACTGAGCGAGGTTCACGAGCGGGCCAGGGTGCGGCTTCACCGAGACGCCGCCACCGTCCGTCGGCTCGGGAAGGAGGCCGACGACTAGATTCTCGTAGGTGTAGGCCGGGTGCAGCACGACGACGCGCGTCTTTCCCGGCTCCCCTCCCGGGCCCTCGGTGAGCGCGTCATGATTCAGGCCTGAGTCGAAGTGGAGTCCGCCCGCGCTGTTCTCGACGAAGTGGACGAGCTTCTCGAGGAGAACGGTCTTGCCGGTGCCGGGCGGACCGACGAGCAGAATGTTCGGATTGTCGTCAAGCAGGTCGATGAGCTTCGCGACCTCGGGCTCGGCGGTCACGCCACCAGCCACCTCGAGCGAGGCACACGACTTCTTGGAATGCGTGGACCGTGCGGCCTCCTGCACAACTTCAGGAAGCCGGTTCAGCGCGGCCCACTCCATGCCGGCGGGTGGGTTGCCCACATACGCGCGCAGATGGAGACGGTTGGTCTCGCCCTGCAGCTTCACCGCTACGAGGAAGGGCTGCAAGTCACGCCCTTCGAGCTGCGCCCACTCTGCGTCGGCGCTGTGCGGGTTGTCATGCGAGGGGTCGCCAGGGATGGTTGCGATCGTCTGGTCCGTCGGCGCAGGCGTGACTTTCCACACCGGCGGTTCATTCTCGCGGGGCCACGCGAGGTGGAACCGGTCGGACGAATACGAGACGAAGCCAGGGCCCTCTCCGCCGGGCCACACAAGCGTGATGTCCGTACGGCCCCCGCGCCGCTCAGGAACGTGGAAGAGCGTCGAGAGCAGGCGTCCGCACTCTCCGCTGACCTGGAGGTAGTCCTTCGTGTACGAGTCGTCGCCGCTCGATGTCTCGAAGCGACCATAGGTGGCCTTGAACGCGGCAACGGAGAATTGCCAAACCCACACGGCTTCGACGGCTTGTGCGACCACGCTTCACCTTCCGATGACGATAGCCTCCGGCGACATGTGCGATTCGACTTCGCGCTTGCTTTGGGCGGCCAGCGAACGATGTGTTCTGAAAGTCACGATATCGGCGAAGTCGAAGAGCTCGCGGACACCCGGTGTGTCACGGTTCGACATGACCCATCGAACACCTTGCTCCGACATGTTCCGGCAGTGCACGGCGAGGTCGAGGAGGTCGGGCAGCTCGAACGTCTTCGCCGTGTACTTGTTGAACTTCGCGGTCGGCTCCTTTTCCACACCGGGCTGGGTGAAGAGCGGGAGGTATGGCGGGTCGAGGTAAACGAAGTCTCCGGGCCGCACGCGGTTGAGCGCATCCCTAAAATCCTCTTCGCGGATGGCTGTCGCGCGAAGGGACTCGGCGATGGCGGCGTACGTTTCGTCGCTGAAGCCCTTGAACGCACGGTCGCCCCACGGTGCGTTCATCGCGCCCGTCCGAGAGTTCTCGCGCCAAAGATGATTCCATGACGTGCCGTTGAGATAGAGGAAACGAGCCGCGCTCTCTAGGGAGTTCGTCGGCACCTGCGCGCGAACCTCGTAGTAGTACTCCTTTGAGTCACGCTCCTGGTGTGCATCCAGGAGCGTTCGGAGCGCCGTCTGCTCGTCTCGCATCGCGACCCACGCGTTGACCAGATGTCCGTTCAGGTCAGCGAGGTTGGCACGGCCCTCGACACGCGGCTCGACCGCGAGGAAGACCGCGCCTCCGCCGAGGAACGGCTCGTGGTAGTTCGCGATGCGCTCCGGGATGTGCGGCAGGATGCGGGGCAGCAGCTTCGTCTTGCCACCGGCCCAACGGATGAATGGCTTGGTCGGCCTGGGTAGCGCAGGCGCATCGAGCACGGGTCGCCTCCGTCGTGTTGGCATTGTCGTTGGGTGATGCCATCGTAATCTGGTCGGAGCCACCGACATCGGCGGCGCGGGCGTATGGCTCGAGAAGGGGTGGGGCGTGATGAGCGGGAGTGTGGAGCTCGTCTGGCCGAACAAGGGGCTCCCGCTGCACGCATCCGGGGCCACCTCGTACACCTGGGTCCAGCCCGATGACGCTGCGCTGCGGAACCCGCTCCGTGTCGAAACGTTCGGCTCAGCGCTCCGTTCGACGTCGAACGTCCTGGCGGTCGGTGACGGCTTCGACGCGCTCGAAATTCTCCGCGACACTAACGTGCTGTCGGACGGCATCCGGGCGGTCTACATCGACCCACCGTTCAATACCCAGAAGACCTTCAACCACTACGGCGACAGTTTGGCCACGCCGATGTGGTTGAGCATGATGCGCGACCGTCTCGCTGCCCTCAGGCCGCTGCTCCGGGAAGACGCGTCCGTATGGCTTCACCTCGACGACAGTGAGGTTCACCGTGCTCGCGTCGTCATGGACGAGGTATTCGGCGAGGCGGCATTCGTCGCGTCCGTAGTCTGGCAGAAGCGCACAACCCGGGACTCGCGAGCCGCGTTCAGCAGCAACCACGACACTATCCTCGTCTACGCGCCGTCGGGCCCCCGGACATGGAAGCTCAGCCGAAATCTGCTCGCGAAGGATGAGGCGCTGCTGCGCAATCGGGATGACGACCCACGGGGCCCGTGGAGCGACGCGCCGTTCACCGCACCCGGCTATCGCAAGGCACAGCAGTACGACATCGTCACTCCGTCTGGCTCCATCGTTCAACCACCGCGTGGACGAAGCTGGTACGCCACAGAGAAGACGTACCTTGACCTGCTGGCGGAGGATCGTATTTGGTTCCCCAAGGGCGGTGCAGGCATGCCGCGCATCAAGCTTTTCGCGCACCAGCTTCGCGGTCTAGTGCCGTTCACCGTGTGGGGCTCCGCTGACGTCGGAACCAATGACGACGCGAAGCGCCACCTCCTCGAGCTTTTCCCCGACCGACCGGTGTTCGACACACCAAAGCCGGAGGAGTTGCTCGAGCGCATCATTCACGTCGCGAGCAACCCAGGCGAACTCGTGGTCGACCTCTTCGCTGGATCGGGAACGACCGCGGCTACGGCCCACAAGATGCGCCGCCGGTGGGTGACAGTGGAGCGGAACACCCAGACCGTGCTTGACTTCACCCTTCCTCGCCTGCAGCGGGTTGTGAACGGTGAAGACCGCGGCGGTATCACGGGACAAGTTGCGTGGACAGGCGGCGGGAGCTTTGAGGTGCTCCATGTCACACCGCGCTTCGGCACGCTTGCCGGTGTGCACCGTCCGTCCGTCCTCGGAAAGTGGCTCAAAGGGTCCGCGTTTGGGACCAAGGAGAATCAGGCGCGAACCGCGTAGACGCGCGAGCACGTAGACAAGAGGATAGAGCGGCCAGGACGGAGCGCGGCCGATCGCTACGCTCTCGGCGTCGGAGGGACGCGCCTCTTCGATCCATCGCCAGTTGAGGACGTCTTCCGACATCTGTCCACATCTGTCATCTGCCGCGTTGACGAGGCGCGACCAGTGTCCGACACTGGCCAGATACTGACCATCGAGCCGGCACCGAGCGGAGGTCGAGATGGGCAGCATAACCCCGTACGAATCGGCGAAGGGACGCCGCTACCGCGTGCGCTACCGCAAGCCTGATCGGACCGAAACGCAGAAGCGCGGCTTCACGACGATGCGCGAGGCGAAGCTCTACCTGTCCATGGTCACCGTGTCGAAGTCGAAGGGGGAGTACATCGATCCCGTGGCATCGCGGGTGCCGGTCCGGATGTTCGCGGACAGCTGGCTGCGGTCGAAGCAGCCGCCTATGTCGAAGCCTTCGTACTACATGACGCTCGAGCGGGCGTGGAAGAACCACGTCGCTCCAGTCTGGGCAGACAGGGAGATCTGGTCGATCCGGCGGTCTGAAGTTC
This sequence comes from Microbacterium sp. CFH 31415, assembly GCF_022538185.1. Lineage (GTDB taxonomy): Bacteria > Actinomycetota > Actinomycetes > Actinomycetales > Microbacteriaceae > Microbacterium. Next base: position 291,242 of record NZ_JAKYXC010000003.1, read on the forward strand.
AGGACTGGGTGTCGGACCTTGCGACGCAGAAGTCGCGCACGGTCGTTCTTCGCGCGCTGGGAGTCCTCGCGGGCATCCTCGATGTCGCCATCGATGATCGTCGCCTTGCGAACAACCCGGCGCGACACATCCGCAATCTCCCTCGGAGCGGACCGGGCAAGCGCCGCGTCTATCTCTCGCATGACCAGGTGGCGACGCTGGCGGCATGCTCGGCGCATCCGACGATGGTCCTGACCTTGGCCTACACCGGCCTGCGCTGGGGTGAGGCGACGGGGCTGCGCGTGCGGAGTGTGAATCGACTGCGTCGACGCTTCGTGATCGAGGAGAACGCGGTGATGATCGCGTACGAGATCCACGTCGGCACGCCGAAGACGCACGAGAAGCGCTCGGTCCCCTACCCGGAGCGCCTCGCTCCGATGATCGAACAGGCTTGCGCCGGCAAGGGCCCGGAAGGGCTGCTCTTCGGCGACGGCGTCAACCACATGCGCAACTCAGGCGCACAGGGATGGTTTGCGAACGCGGTCCGCCGCGCGCAGGCTGTGGACCCATCGATCCCGCGGCTGACGCCTCACGACCTCCGCCACACCGCCGCATCGCTCGCGATCAGCTCCGGCGCCAACGTGAAGGCCGTGCAGCGGATGCTGGGGCACGCGTCGGCGGCCATGACGCTCGACACCTACGCCGACCTCTTCGACGACGATCTGGATGCCGTCGCATCGCGCCTCAACGACGCAATGCCGCTCGTGGCGCTGCCCGCGGGTCCGCAGACCCGCTACGCCCGACCGCAGTAGCCGCAGAGAGCAGATTGCTCAGCTTTTCGACGAGGCTCGAGACGCCCGAAACGCTCGATTTCGTCGTTCCGCGACGTCCAACGGAGCGCGCTGAAGGGGCTTGTCGGCGCCCTCCGAGCGGTCTCGAGATTTTCAAAATGCGGCCAAAATGCGGCCAAAAACGTGATCTCGGCGGTCTGACTGAAAGAGGAATACCTGGTCAGATACAAAAAAAGACTGTGCCCCTGGAGGGACTCGAACCCCCAACCGTTTCCTTAGGACGGAACTGCTCTTCCATTGAGCTACAGAGGCTGGCCCCGAAAGTCTACCCTCGACGCCGGCACCGCCCGGGAAGCGGTAGCGTCGCTGCGGTGAGAGCATCCAGGGCCGCGGCATCCGCTCTCTTCGTTGTCATCGCGACCACAGCGCTCGCCGGCTGCACGACGAATCCGCCGACCGAGATCACGCTGCCTCCGGCCGGTGCAGCGCCCGACTATCAGCTCGGCGGGGCCTACCCTCCGCCGGCCGACGTCGGGATCGTCGTCCGTGACCGCGCCGAGCCTCCCGCCGACGACGTGTACTCGATCTGCTACGTCAATGCGTTCCAGACCCAGCCGGCCGAGCTCGCCGACTGGCCCGACGAGCTGCTCCTGAAAGACGCCGAGGGCGACATCGTCTTCGACCCGGCGTGGCCCGACGAGGCGCTGCTGGATGCGGCATCCGATCGCAACCGCAAAGCGATCGCCGAGGTCGTGCGTCCGTGGATCGAGCGATGCGCGGCCGCGGGCTACGACGCAGTCGAGTTCGACAACCTCGACACCTACGCCCGCAGCGATGGCGCGCTCACGTTCGACGACAATCTCGCGCTCGCCGAAGTGCTCGTCGCGATCGCGCACGACGCGGGCCTCGCCGCCGGCCAGAAGAACGCCGCCGAGCACGCGGCCGCACTGCGCAACGGGGCGGGCTTCGACTTCGCGATCGCCGAGGAATGCGCCGCCTTCGACGAGTGCGACGCCTACACCGACGTCTATGGCGACCTCGTGATCGCCGTCGAGTACTCCGGCGTGGGCGAGTTCCGCGCAGCGTGCGAAGACGAGCGGATGCCTCCCTCCACGGTGCTGCGTGACCGCGAACTCGTCGCGCCCGGGGAGCCGGGGTACGTGTTCGAGCTCTGCCCCTGACGCCGGGAAACGGCAGCGGCCCCGACGCCGAAGCGCCGGGGCCGCCGAAAAGCCGAGAGGAACTCAGTCCTGGAGGCCGAGCGCGAAGCGCACCGAGCCGTCCTCTGACAGTTCGGCATCGAGCACGCGGTCGTCGAGCGCCGTGGCGGCGGTCTCGTCGAGGAACACTCGCGCGCCGTCGGTGACGACCACCGTGTCGAGCGGCTGCGGGTCGCCCGCGACGCTCAGCTCGAAACCGGTGTCGTTGCCCGCGTCGCGGATGCGCACGCCTCCGTCTTCTACCTGCGGAACCCGCGCGACGATCTGCTTGACGGCCTCAGCGGCTGTCTGGGTCATCGTGAGCATGACGTTCTTCCTTCCGTAGCGGACTGCGGACCGGCCACGATTCCGAGAATCGGCGCGAGGGGCAAGGTGAGAGCGGCATTTGGAGGGGAATGCCAGGTTCGGGATGCTGCGCGGTCGGGGTTCGCGAGGGCGCGAGGGGTTTCGATGCGGCGCTTCGCGCCTACGCAACCGGCGGAGGGGAGGAGTCCGCGGCGGGGCATCCCGGTTTCGCGATCCGCAAAGATCCGCAATTCTTGCCGCGGCGCGGGGTGAAATGCGAGGCTGATCGTCCCTGGCCTCTGCCAGGGTGGACGCGAACCAGCACCTGATCCAGAGGAACGCATGACCCGCATCGGCATCGTCGCCGAGGCCCCCGGTGAGAACCGGGTGGCCGCGACTCCCACCACCGTCCCCAAGCTCATCGCGCTCGGCTACGACGTCGTCGTCGAATCCGGCGCGGGCGCGGCATCCTCGTTCCCCGACGCGGCCTACCAAGAGGCCGGGGCATCCGTCGTCGACGGCGCCGAAGCCTGGGCGAGCCCGATCATCCTCAAAGTCAACGCGCCGACGCCCGGCGAGATCGACCGCCTCGCCGACGGAGCGACTCTCGTCGCGACCCTGAGCCCGGCGCTGCGTCCCGATCTTGTCGAGGCGCTGGCCACGCGCAGCATCACGGCGATCGCGCTCGACGCCGTGCCGCGCATCTCGCGCGCGCAGTCGATGGACGTGCTCAGCTCGATGGCCAACATCTCCGGCTACCGCGCCGTGGTCGAGGCGGCGCACGAGTTCGGCCGGTTCTTCACCGGACAGGTCACGGCGGCCGGCAAGGTCCCCCCGGCGAAGGTGCTCGTCGCAGGCGCCGGCGTCGCCGGTCTCGCGGCGATCGGCGCGGCGTCGAGCCTCGGCGCGATCGTGCGGGCGACCGACCCGCGCCCCGAGGTCGCCGACCAGGTCGCGTCGATCGGCGGCGAGTACCTCGAGGTCGTCGTGCCCGACGAGCAGAAGGAGGTCTCGTCCGACGGCTACGCCAAGGCCACCAGCGAGGCCTACAACCGTCGCGCCGCCGAGCTGTACTCCGAGCAGGCCGCCGACGTCGACATCATCATCACCACGGCGCTCATCCCGGGCCGCGCGGCGCCGCGCCTCATCACGGCCGCCGACGTCGCGAGCATGCGTCCGGGCAGCGTCATCGTCGATATGGCGGCCGGCCAGGGCGGCAACGTCGAGGGTTCGGTCGCGGGGGAGCGGGTCGTCACCGACAACGGCGTCATCATCCTCGGCTACACCGACCTTCCGGGGCGCCTGCCGCAGCAGGCATCCCAGCTCTTCGCCACCAACCTGGTCAACCTGCTCAAGCTGCTCACCCCCGGCAAGGACGGCGAGCTCACCCTCGACTTCGACGACGTCGTGCAGCGTACGGTCACGGTCGTGCAGGACGGCGCGGTCACGTGGCCGCCGCCGCCTGTGCAGGTCTCGGCGGCGCCCGCGAAGGCCGCAGCTGCACCGCCCGCACCGGTCCCAGAGAAGAAGACCATGTCGCGCGGCACGAAGACGGGCCTGGTCGTTGCCGGCATTGCCGCGCTCTTCGCGATCTGCGCGTTCGCGCCACCACCGCTGCCACAGCATTTCCTCGTGCTGACGCTCGCGGTCGTGGTCGGCTTCTACGTCATCGGCCACGTCGCCCACGCGCTGCACACGCCCCTCATGAGCGTGACGAACGCGATCTCGGGCATCATCGTCGTCGGCGCCATGGTGCAGATCACCGCGCCCGACCTGACGGTGCAGATCCTGGCCGCGGTCGCCGTGCTGGTGGCATCCATCAACATCTTCGGCGGCTTCGCCGTCACGCGCCGCATGCTCGCGATGTTCCAGAAGGGTGAGACCCGATGATCGCCGTCGCAGGTCAGGTGGCCGGAGCGGCCTACATCGTCGCCGCACTCCTCTTCATCCTGAGCCTCGCCGGACTCAGCAAGCACGAGACCAGCCGCCGCGGCGTCACCTACGGCATCGTCGGCATGACGATCGCGCTGCTCGCGACGGTGTGGCTGGTCGCCGCAGACGCGTGGGCAGACCCGGCGGCGACCCTCGGACTCGTGCTGCTGGTCGCGGCTGTTCTCATCGGCGGCGCGATCGGTCTGTGGCGCGCACGCATCGTCGAGATGACCGGGATGCCGGAGCTCATCGCCCTGCTGCACTCCTTCGTCGGTCTGGCCGCCGTGCTCGTCGGCTGGAACGGCGCGCTGTACGACACCGGCCTGGAGGGGGCGCTCGCCGACATCCACCACGCCGAGGTCTTCATCGGTGTCTTCATCGGCGGTGTGACCTTCACCGGATCGATCGTCGCGTTCCTCAAGCTGTCGGCGCGCATCTCGTCGAAGCCGCTCATGCTGCCGGGCAAGAACGCGCTCAACCTCGGCGCGCTCGCGCTCTTCCTCGTGCTGACGGTCTGGTACGTCATCACCCCCGAGCTGTGGCTGCTCGTCGCGGTCACGGCGCTCGCCCTCGCACTCGGCTGGCACCTCGTCGCCTCGATCGGCGGCGGCGACATGCCCGTCGTCGTCTCGATGCTCAACAGCTACTCGGGCTGGGCGGCCGCAGCCGCGGGCTTCCTGCTCAACAACGATCTGCTCATCGTGACCGGCGCGCTCGTCGGCTCGTCGGGTGCGTACCTGAGCTACATCATGTGCAAGGCCATGAACCGCTCGTTCCTCTCGGTCATCGCGGGCGGCTTCGGAATCGAGGCGCCGAGCGGTCCTGAGACGGAGTACGGCGATCACCGCGAGATCGACGCCGAGAGCGCGGCCGACATGCTGACCAGCGCATCGTCGGTCGTCATCACCCCCGGCTACGGCATGGCCGTCGCACAGGCGCAGCACGGGGTCGCCGACCTCGTGCAGCGACTGCGCGACCGGGGGATCGACGTGCGATTCGGCATCCACCCCGTCGCCGGACGCCTGCCGGGACACATGAACGTCCTCCTGGCCGAGGCGAAGGTGCCCTACGACATCGTGCTCGAGATGGACGAGATCAACGACGACCTCTCGCGCACCGACGTCGTGCTCGTCATCGGCGCGAACGACACCGTCAACCCCGCCGCGGCCGAAGACCCGGGCAGCCCGATCGCCGGCATGCCGGTGCTGCGCGTGTGGGAGGCGTCGAACGTGATCGTGTTCAAGCGCTCCATGGCGTCGGGATACGCGGGCGTGCAGAACCCGCTGTTCTACCGCGAGAACGCGCAGATGCTGTTCGGCGACGCGAAAGACAAGGTCGACGAGATCCTCGGGCTGCTTTCACGCGCGCCCGCGTCATGACGTCCGCGAGGCGGCGTGCGTCAGTGCGCCGCCTCGTAGGCTTCGAGAACGGATGCCGGCACCCGGCCCCGCTCCGACACCTGGTGGCCGTTCTTCTTGGCCCACTCGCGGATGGCGCCGTAGTCCTGCTGGCCGGTGCGGCGCCGCTTGCGCGCGGTGCCTCCGCCGCTGCCAGCGCCGCCGCGCGATGAGCCGACGCTGCGTCCGGCGGCGACGTAGGGGGCGAGCGCGTCGCGGAGCGCCGCGGCGTTGCCTTCGGTGAGGTCGATCTCGTAGGCGACCCCGTCGAGAGAGAACAGGACGGTCTCACCCTCTCCGACTTCGAGGACGGACCCGTCGAGATCGTCGACGAGCTGATGCACAATTCTGCGAGCCATGAAGGGCACATTACGCGCGTTCAATCCCTCTTCGCACGCGAATTGTGAAGCTGGGGAAATCGGATACCCTGCGCAATTCGGTCCGATTAGTCCGACTCGGCGCGAATTCCGCCCGAACCTCCGAGTTTCCCGGGCTCTGCGCTAGGGCAGAAGGCCGGCGCGGCGGGCCTTGGCCACCGCGGCGTGGCGGGTCGAGGCATCCAATTTCGCCATCGCCGACTGAAGATACGACTTGACCGTTCCCTCGCGCAGGGAAAGGGTCGCGGCGATCTCGGAATTCGTCGCCCCGAGAGCACAGCACGCGAGCACGTCGATTTCGCGCGGCGAAAGGCGCACGTCGAGTTCGAGCGTCGGCTCCTTTTCGGACTGCGACAATGCCGCCAGCCGCTTCTCGAGACGCGCGAGCCGTTCGCGCAGCGACGCGTCTTCGACGACGGCCGCGATGCTGCGCAGTTCCGCGTAGGTCTGGCGCAGTTCTTCTCGGGCGGCAGGAGCGAGAGCGGATGCCTCGGCCGGCGCGGCCGGGGGAGCCAGAGCGAGCCGGCGGTCGACCTCTTCGCGGATGCGCAGCTCGCTGGAGAGCTCTTCGGCGACCGCGAACGCGGGACGCGCCGCGACATCGCCGACGGGGAAGGACGACCACGAGCCGCAGTAGATGACGCCGCGCGCCCGCGCGCCGACGAGCACCGGGATCGCGAACAGCGTCGAGATGCCCTCGCCCAGCACGGCGCGGTCGTAGTCGTGCGTGATGCTGCGCGACGAGCGGTAGTCGAGGGCAAGCCGGGGGCGCTTCTCGACGAGGGCGCGTCCGCCGAGTCCGCGGGACGCCTGCACCACGAGTCCCTCGAGACTGCGCGTGCGAGCGCCGGCGATCGAGGTGACGTGGATCGCGTCGCCGCGTTCGAGGCCGCCGAAGGCGACGGGGAAATGGGTGCGCCGCACCAGGTCGTTCACCGCACGGGCGAGCAGCTGCGTGTCACCGTCGGTGCGGTTCGACTTCTCGCCTGCGGGGGAGCCGCTCACGCGGTACCTACTTCCGGGGGTGACGGCGTCCTCGCCGCTTTTCGTAGCGTCGACCCTACCACCCGGGTTGAACGCTCGTCCCGCCGCCCGGGACCCCCACCCGGCGCGAAGATGCGCCCGTTCATGAGGCAAGGAGGCCACATGTCCGATCCCCGGACAGACACCGCCCCACCCGGCGGAATCGACTACATCGAGGTCGAGGAGTCGCCCCGGTTCACAGAGCTCAAGCGCAAGCAGCGCGGCTTCGTGTTCCCGATGGCGGTCGCGTTCCTCGTCTGGTACTTCGCGTACGTGCTCCTCTCGTCGTTCGCGCCGGAGTTCATGGCGCAGCGCGTGTGGGGCGACATCACCGTGGGCCTGATCTTCGGCCTCGGCCAGTTCGTGACGACGTTCGCCATCACGATGACGTACGTCTGGTACGCCAACCGCAAGCTCGACCCCATCGCCGAGGAGATCCGCGAGGACCTCGAGGCACGTCAGGAGGCCTCCGTATGAACGACGTCTTCGCTGCGATCTCGGCCGCCGTCGACACGGTCGAGAACAACCCCGTCCTGAACATCTCGATCTTCGGGGCGTTCGTGGCGGTGACCCTGTTCATCGTCATCCGCGCGAGCCGCAACAACAAGACGGCGGCCGACTACTACGCCGCCGGGCGCTCGTTCACCGGCCCGCAGAACGGCTTCGCCATCTCGGGCGACTATCTATCGGCGGCATCCTTCCTCGGCATCTGCGGTGCGATCGCGATCAACGGCTACGACGGCTTCCTGTACTCGATCGGCTTCCTCGTCGCGTGGCTCGTCGCACTGCTGCTCGTGGCCGAGCTCATGCGCAACACGGGCAAGTTCACGATGGCCGACGTGCTCTCGTTCCGCCTGAAGGAGCGTCCGGTGCGCATGGCCGCGGCCATCACGACGCTGGCGGTGTGCTTCTTCTATCTGCTGGCGCAGATGGCCGGCGCGGGCGGTCTGGTCTCGCTGCTGCTCGGCATCACCGAGACGCTCGGGCAGTCGATCGTCGTCGCCGTGGTCGGCGTGCTGATGATCGTGTACGTGCTCATCGGCGGCATGAAGGGCACGACGTGGGTGCAGATCGTGAAGGCGTTCCTGCTCATCGGCGGTGCGCTCGTCATGACGATCTGGGTGCTGGCGATCAACGGCTTCAGCCTGAACACGCTGCTCGAGAGCGCGGTGGCGGCGTCGCCGCAGGGTGAGGCGGTCCTCGGGCCGGGCCTGCAGTACGGCGCGAACCCGTGGGACTTCATCTCGCTGGCGATCGCCCTGGTGCTCGGCACCGCGGGTCTGCCGCACGTGCTGATGCGCTTCTACACGGTGCCGACGGCCAAGGAGGCGCGTCGCTCAGTCGTGTGGGCGATCTGGCTGATCGGCCTCTTCTACCTGCTGACGCTCGTGCTCGGCTACGGAGCCGGCGCCATGGTCGGCCCGGAGGTCATCGCGGCGGCGCCGGGTGGCGTCAACTCGGCTGCACCGCTCCTCGCGCTCGAACTCGGCGGGCCCCTTCTGCTCGGGTTCATCTCGGCGGTCGCGTTCGCGACGATCCTCGCGGTCGTCGCCGGACTCACGATCACCGCCGCTGCATCGTTCGCGCACGACATCTACGCGAACGTCGTGAAGAAGGGCGACGTGCCGCCGGACGGTGAGGTCAAGGTCGCCCGTCGTACGGTCATCGTGATCGGCATCCTCGCAATCATCGGCGGCATCGGCGTGCAGGGACAGAACGTGGCGTTCCTCGTCGCCCTCGCCTTCGCGGTGGCGGCGTCGGCGAACCTGCCGACGATCCTGTACTCGCTCTTCTGGCGAAAGTTCACCACGCGCGGGGCGGTGTGGAGCATGTACGGCGGTCTGGCCGCCGCGATCATCCTCATCTTCCTGTCGCCGGTGTTCTGGGGCACGGAGACGAGCGTGTTCAAGGTGGGCACGGCGATCTGGCCGCTCAACAACCCGGGCATCGTCTCGATCCCGCTCGGGTTCTTCCTGGGCTGGCTCGGCTCGGTGACCTCCACCAGGGCGGAGGACCGGCGCAAGGCGGCCGAGATGGAGGTGCGGTCGCTCACCGGCTTCGGCGCCGAGAAGGCGACGCACCACTAGCCGCGACTCAGCGCGGTGGATCGGCACGGCCCGGGCGGGAACGCCCGGGCCGTGCTTCGCGCGGACGGGGAAGGTCTGCGCGGATGCGCCGCGGGCGGCCTACACGCTCGCGGGGCGTTCGGGGCTACAAGGGTGAGGGGCGTTCGAACGCCGCCACGCCCGAGGGGCGTTCGAGGTCGATGAGGTACTTCTTCACGTCGGGCCGGCCGCCGTACTCGCCGAGCGAGCCGTCGGCCCGGACGACCCGGTGCACCGGCACCACGATCGAAAACGGCGTCGTCGCGCACGCGGTGCCCACGGCCCGCGCTGCGCGGGGGCTGCCCGCCGCGATCGCGACCTCGCCGTACCCGGCCGTCTCGCCGTAGGGGATCTCGCGCACGGCCTCGAGCGCATCGCGCGTGAAGCCGCGCACCAGCCGCCAGTCGAGGTCGAGGTCGAACGACCGGCGATCGCCGTCGAAGTACTCATCGAGCTGGGTGATCGCCGCATCGAGCAGGGCGCTCGCCGCGGCGTCCGCCCCGTCGTCATCGGGCACCGGCACAGCCCGGAGGGCGAGGGACACCCGCTCGAGCTCCGCGCCGAGCGGACCGTCGAAGGGGTGGAGCGTCACGATGCCCTCGTGGGTGGTGACGATGAGAACGTCGCCCACGGGGGAGGGATGGACGCGGAAGCGAGGCGAGTCCGGGGAGGTCATGGGACCATCCTGGCCCCGACCCTTCCCACTCCACCTTTACGAGCGCCGGCTGTGTACGCCCGGCCCAGAAGCGAACGTGGGGAGGAAGGGCTGATGACCCGGCGTGTCCAATACCGCGAAACTCGGCTCCGTTGCAAGTGGCATCCGGACACGCCGCTTAGTGTGGCTTGCGTGTGGCGAGCAGAAGGCAGCGTCGTGGCCGGCGCAGAGGACGCCGTGCCCGGGAGCGTCGTGACGCCGGGCGATCTCGGCCTCGCCGAGCCCGATGTGGTCGTGGCGCACATCGCCGACCCCGAGCGCGAGCGCCTGCGCGCGCAGTCCGCAGACCTGGGCGGCCGCTCCACTCTGCTGCACTTCACCGACGCCGGCGACTCGTCGATCGAGATCACCAAGGCGCACCCCGGCAGCCTTCCGCAGTTCATCACCGGCCGCTCGACGCTGCTCTCGAACCTCTTCCGCGATGAGGTCGCGCTGCGCAACGCGCGCCTGGCCGCCGAGCGGATCACCGCGAAGAACACCGAGCTGCGCACCACACGCGGCCTCGAGCCGGTGCACCTCGCCGTCGGACTGGCGAACTGGCGCATCGGCGGCATGGAGTGCTCGGCGCCGATCCTGCTGCGTCCGCTGGCGATCCGGCGTCACCACTCCGACTTCGAGCTCAAGCTCCACGGCTCGTTCAGCGTCAACCCCGAACTCGTCCGCGCGATGCTCACGCACTTCGGGATCGAGCTCGACGGCGCAGGGCTCGCCGCGCTCGCCTATGACGGCGGCGTCTTCAAGCCCCAGCCGGTCATCGACCACCTGCGTGCCCTCACGTCGTGGGTCGAGTCCTACGTCGTCAAGCCCCGCCTGCTGGTGTCGAGCTTCGCCGATGTCGGCGATGCGATGGCTCGGGATGCCGCAGACCTCGACCACCCCGTACTGAATGCGCTCGCCGGCCATCCCGCCGACCGCGAGGCGCTCACGCTGCGTCGCGCAGCACCCGAGCCGACCAGCCCCGATGAGCGTCCGCCCGCAGCCGACACGCTGCTGCTCGACGCCGACTCCGAGCAGGAGCGCGTCCTCGCGCGCATCACGGCCGGCCAGTCCCTGGCCGTGCACACGCTGCCCGGCACCGGCGGGACCCAGACGGTCATCAACGCCGTCGGCGCCCTCGTGCGCGACGGCAAGCGCGTGCTCGTCGTGAGCGCCCGCAGCTCGACGCTCGACGGCATCCGTCACCGCCTCGCCGGCATCGGCCTGCCCGGACTCGCCGTCTCGCCGCGCAAGCTCCAGCGTGACCTCATCCGCGCCATCGGCCGGAACGAGAAGGCGGAGGCGCCGAAGATCGCCGACATCGATGACGCGCTCGTGAGGCTGCGCGGCGTGCTGCGCGACTATCGCGGAGCCGTGACGGCGCAGCATCCGTCGCTCGGTGTCTCTGTTCTCGAGATCCTGCGCGCGCTCGCGACCCTCGCCGCACACGATCCGGCGCCGTCGACCGCGGCTCGCTTCGACGCCCTCACGCTCGAGCGGCTGGCCGACGGACGCGCCGAGGCCGCCGAGAAGCTCGCCGCGGCGGCGCGGCTCGGCGAGTTCCGCTTCGGACCCGACGACTCGCCCTGGTACGGTGTCTCGTTCGCGAAGCCCGAGCATGCCCGCGCCGCGCACGCGCTCGCCGGCAAGCTGCACCGCAGCGACGTGCCGAGCCTGCTCGAGCGCGGATACGAGCTGATCGCGCAGACGCGCATGCGGCCGTTCCAGACGATCGCCGAACTGGGCGCGTACCTGCGGCTGCTGCAGGGCATCCGCGACTCGCTCGACCGCTTCAGCCTCACCGTCTTCGAGCGTCCGCTGGGCGAGCTCATCCAGGCGCACGCGCCGCGGCGCGACGCACCGAACATGAGCGGCCCCAACCGCCGCCGGCTCAAGCGCCTGTCGCGCGAGTACGTGCGCCCGGGAGTGCACGTGCCCGACATGTACGAGGCGCTCGTTCGCATCCAGCAGCAGCGCACCGAGTGGCAGCGTTTCGTCGATTCGGGCGTGACCCCCGAGGTGCCGCTCGGCCTGGCCGACGTGCACGTCGCGTGGGCGCGCGTCGAGGCGGAGCTCGCTGAGCTCGACGGCGTGCTCGGACGCACCGGCGCCGACAGGCTCGCGACGCTTCCGGTGAAGCACCTCGTGCGTACCCTCGCCGGCCTCGCCGCCGACTCCGACGTGTTCGACAACCTCAAGGAGCGCGCGACCCTGCGCACCGACCTCGCCCGCCTCGGCCTCGAGCCGCTGCTCACCGAGCTCTCGGTGCGCCACGTGCCCGAGTCGCAGGTCGCCGACGAGCTCGAGTACGCGTGGTGGCAGTCGGCGCTCGAGATGCTGCTGCGCACCGACCGCGCGGTGCTCGGCGCGAACACCGCCGTGGTCGACCGCCTGGAGCGCGACTTCCGGCTCGTCGACGAGGCGCATGCCGCGGCATCCGGTCCTCTTCTCGCCGCTCAACTGGCCACGCAGTGGCGCATCGGCATCGTCGACCACCCCGACGAGGCGGCGGCCCTGAAGACCGCGCTCAAGAACGGCGCGGTCACCGCGGCCGACCTCGTGCACGCCGCCCCGCACCTGTCGCGCGTGCTGGCGCCGGTGTGGCTGTCGTCGCCCTACGACGTGCCCGAGATTCCGGCATCGCCCGAGTTCGATGTGGTGATCATCGCGGATGCCGCGGCCCTGTGCATCGCCGAAGCCGCTCCCGCTCTGCGGCGCGGCCGGCAGGTGGTCGTGTTCGGCGATCCGGTGACGCAGAAGCCCACGCCGTTCCGCGTCGCTGCCGGCGCGCCCGACGACGACCCCGCCGGGTCGGAGGAGCCGTTCGACCAGACGAGCGTGTTCGAGCGACTCGCCGAGCTGCTGCCGGTCGAGACGCTGACCCGCAGCTACCGGGCAGGCGGCGAGGATCTCGCCGAGCTCGTGAACGACGCGTTCTACGGCGGCGAGCTCGTGTCGCTGCCGTGGGCCGGCTCGTACCTCGGCCGCGGAAGCCTCGGCGTCGACTACGTCGAGGGCGGCACGGGCGCGCCCGACCCGATCACCGGCGCGGTCGAGAGCCCCGACGCCGAGGTCAACCGCGTCGTCACGCTCGTCGTCGAGCACGCCGTCAACCGCGGCACCGAATCTCTCATGGTCGTGACGGCCAGCGTGCGGCACGCCGAGCGCATCCGCGCCGCGGTCGAGCGCGCCTTCTCGGGACGCTCCGACGTCGCCGACTTCGTCTCGCGCGACACGGCCGAGCCGTTCGCGGTGCTGACGCTCGAGGAGTCGGTCGCCGAGAGCCGTGACCGCGTGATCTTCTCGCTCGGCTTCGGCCTGACCAAGCACGGCCGCGTGCTAAGCGACTTCGGCGACCTCTCGACGCCCGACGGCGAACGGCTGCTGACGGTCGGGATGACGCGTGCCCGCCGCTCGATGGTGATCGTGTCGTCCATCCGCCCGTCGGCGTTCGATGACGGACGGCTCGAGCACGGAGCCGCGACGCTCATGTCGATCCTCGGCGGGATCGCCGCGAAGGCGCGCGAGGCCCGCCTCGAAGACCTGGCCGATCCGCTGACACTCGCGCTCGCCCGCGAACTGCGCCGCCTCGGCCTCTCGGTGGACGTGCACTACCGCGGGCTCCTGCCGCTGGTCGCGCAGTACGACGGCAAGGCGGTCGTGGTCGAAAGCGACCCCGAGACGATCGGGGAGTCGCTGCGCGAGTCGCTGCGGCTGCGCCCGCAGATCCTCCGCCGCCTCGGCTGGCACTATGTGCGCGTGCACTCGTTCGACCTCTACAGCGACCCGGCGGGCGTCGCGCAGCGGATCGCCGCGATGCTCGGCGTGCCGCCCGAGGCGCCGCGCGTCGAGGCCGACACGCAGCCGATCGATGTCACCGACTGACCGTCAGCGCATCGAGCGGATCCCCGGCTCGCGCCGCGTCAAGCTGACGCCCGCGCCCGGAACCGACCTCGAGCCGGTTGTGGGGGATGAGGACCCGGATGCCGCGGCCGTCGCCGACGCTGCGTCAGGGCCGAACGACGAGCGCCTGAAGCGCGACGTCCCCCCGCATTACTGACGCGCCGGCGCCTCGCTCAACCGTGCCGAACTGCGGTATGCGGTTCGGTGCGAGAGCACTTCGGCGCGGTCGAACGTGGGGCAGCGCGAGACGAGGCCGCGCCGCTATGCCTTGGGCTGCGACGCCAGGAGGTCGCGGATCTGCACCAGGAGCTCCTGCTCGGTGGGAAGCTCGGCGGCTTCCTCCTCCGCGATGCCGGCACGAGCGGCAGCGCGCTCCTTCCACTTGTTCATCGGGTAGACGAACACGAAGTACACGACCACCGCGACGGCGAGGAAGTTGATGATCGCGCCGAGGATCATGCCGAAGCCGAAGAACACCGGATCACCGTTGAGGTTGGTCACCGTCCAGCCGACGGCGTCGAGACTGCTCGCGTTGAACACGAGCGCGATGAGCGGGTTGATGAGCCCGGCGACGATCGCGTTGACGATCAGCGTGAACGCCGCGCCGATGACGACCGCGACCGCCAGGTCGATGACGTTTCCGCGGAGGATGAACTCCTTGAAGCCCTTGATCATGTGATGCTCCTCACTGTCTCCGCTTCCGCCGGTCACGACCCGGACGAGGCGGGGGAGGACTTCGCCTCCGACTTCGATGATGTCGAAGGGGTGGACGCCCCGCCAGTAGACGAGGCCGAAGATGTGGAAGTCGCGGGGGCCGCGGCATCCGTCCCCTTCTTCTCTCCTGCGCGGGAATCGGTGCGGTAGAAGCCGGACCCGTTGAAGGTCACGCCGATCGAGCCGTACTCCTTGCGCAGCGGGCCGCCGCACTCCGGGCACTCGGTGAGCGCGGGATCGGCGAAGGACTGGACCGCGTCGAAGCGGTGTCCGCACTGCTTGCAGGCGTAGGCGTAGGTGGGCATTTCTCTCTCGGTCGTTCAGCGTCGGGCGGGCGCGAGGACGATGGTCTGCGTCGGTGTCACGACGCCGCTGACGGGCTGGTCGTGGAGGTCGCTCGGAACCTCGTCGAGCACCTCGGAGTCGAAGACCACGGCGTACACGGGCGGGCAGCGCTCCATCGACCCGATCGTCTTGTCGAAGTAGCCGCGGCCCCATCCCAGGCGCATGCCCGCGCGGTCGACGGCAGCGGCAGGGATCACGAGCAGGTCGACGTCGTTGACGGCGATGGGTCCGAGCAGCTCGCCGACGGGCTCGGGGAGCCCGAACATGCCCTCGGCGATGTCGAGGTCGGGCGTCGCGACCGACCAGTCGAGCAGGCCGTCCGTGCGCGTGACGGGAAGGAGGACCCGGATGCCGCGTGCCACGGCCCCGGCGACGAACTCACGCGTGCCCGGCTCGGTCGTGGTCGAGAGGAAGCACGAGATCGACGTCGCGCCGTGGGTCGCGATCAGCGCATCGAGCTGTTCGGTGATGCCTGCGGCTGCGACCTCGCGGGCCTGCGGGGTCAGCAGCTGCCGTCGCTCCCGCAACTCTGCTCGGAGCGCGCGCTTCGCGTCGGCGATGGCGTCGGACATGCCCTCGATTCTAGGCGTCGCCGGGTGCGCCGATCGCCGCTGTCGTGCAATATCGGCGCCCGACCGGGTGTCAAGCGGCGGGAGCCCGTCGGTGAGGACCCTAGAATGCTCGCATGCCTCAATCCTCCATCAAGGCCGTGATTCCTGCGGCCGGACTCGGAACACGCTTCCTTCCTGCGACGAAAGCGATGCCCAAGGAGATGCTGCCGGTCGTCGACAAGCCGGCCATCCAGTACGTCGTGGAGGAGGCGGCGCAAGCGGGGATCGACGACATCCTCGTCATCATCGGTCGCAACAAGAACGCGATCTCCAACCACTTCGACTCGGTGCCAGAGCTCGAAGAGAAGCTCAAGGACAAGGGCGACACCGATCGCCTGCACCGGGTGCTCGAGTCGAGCGACCTCGCCGACATCCACTTCGTCCGCCAGGGCGAGCCGAAGGGTCTCGGTCACGCGGTGCTGCGCGCCAAGGCGCATGTGGGCGACTCCTCGTTCGCGGTGCTGCTCGGCGACGACCTCATCGACGAGCGCGACGAGCTGCTTACGACCATGATCGCCGAGCACGAGCGCCGCGGTGCGACCGTCATCGCCCTGATGGAGGTCGACCCCGAGCACATCCACATGTACGGCGCCGCCGCCGTCGAGGAGACAGACTCCGAGGGCATCGTCAAGGTGACCGGACTGGTCGAGAAGCCGAAGAAGGAGGACGCGCCGTCCAACCTCGCGATCATCGGCCGGTACGTCTTGAGCCCTGACGTGTTCGAGATCCTCGAGCGCACCGAGCCGGGCAAGGGCGGCGAGATCCAGCTGACCGACGCCCTCCAGGAACTTGCGGCGGACGCCGACGGACCGGGCGTCTACGGCGTGGTCTTCCGGGGTCGCCGATACGACACCGGCGATAGGGTGGACTACATCAAGGCCATCGTGCAGCTCGCCGCCGATCGTGACGATCTCGGACCCGATCTGCGTCCCTGGTTCAAGGAGTTCGCGGCGACGCTGTAGCGCCGCCCGTACGAGGGGGTCACGTGGACCTGACGGCTCCCCGCAGACACGGACCGGTATCCATCCGGCTCGTGCGACAGCGCGATGCCCGGCAGCTGCAGACCGAGCTGCTGTCGAACCGCGACTGGCTGCGGCCATGGGAGGCGACGAGCCCCGACGGCCCCGTCTCGTTCGACATGCGCCTCGGCGTGCGGCGCCTGCTGCAGCAGTACCGCGATGGTGCCGGCGTGCCCTTCGTGATGGAGCACGACGGCAACATCGCGGGCCAGCTGAACGTGTGGGGGATCGCGCGGGGATCCCTCGCCTCGGCCACGATCGGCTACTGGGTGAGCAAGCGGTTCGCCGGTCGCAACATCACCCCGACGGCGGTCGCGATGGCGACCGACATCTGCTTCACCGAGCTGCGCCTGCACCGCATGGAGATCTGCATCCGCCCCGAGAACCAGGCGAGCCTGCGCGTGGTCGAGAAGCTCGGCTTCCGGTACGAGGGCCTGCGCCGCCGCTACATCCACATCGACGGCGACTGGCGCGACCACTATGCCTTCGCGCTCGTGCGCGAGGACGTGCCCGAAGGCGTGCTGCAGCGCTGGGTGTCAGGGAACGCGCCGCACGACGCAGCGACGGTGCCGCCCGCCGATCGTCTGCACGCCTAGAGCGACACGCGACGGGATGCCTCGGCCGAGGCATCCGCTCACATACCGTTATGCACATGGGCGGGCAAGTGTTGGGTGGCGGGGTCATCGTGCTCGTCTCCGTGCTGTTGTGGCTCGTCTATCTGCTTCCGTCTTGGCACAGCCGTCGGCAGTTCGACGCGGCCGAGCGGAACGCGGTGCGGCTGAACCAGGCGCTGCGCGTGCTCGCCGAGACGAGCGAGATGCCGCAGGAGGTTCACCTCGAGCTCAACGCGCGCACGGCGATGGCGCAGCAGCGCCTCGCCCGGCAGGCACTGGCGCAGCGCGAGTCGGCCGCCCTCGAACAGGCGAAGGTCGACCTCGAGCGCGCGCGCACCGAGCGCGAGCTCGCCGAGGCGACCGCGCGGGTCGAGCGGGAACGGGAGCGCGCCGAGCGCGAGCTCGCCGAAGCCGCCGCCCGCGTCGAACTGGAGCGTGCGCGCGCGCAGCGCGCCGCCGCACAGGCACAGGCTCGGGCCGAGATCGAGGCCGCGGAGGCTGCCGCTCGCGCGGAGGTCTCCGCTGCGCGGTCGGCCCCTGCTGCGCGGCGTGCGCGGGCTCGGCGCCGGTTCCGGCTGACGGCCACTCTGCTGTGCGTGCTGGGGCTCGCGGTGTCGGGCTTCGGCGTGTTCGAGGTCGTGACGACCGGCGTGCAGACGTGGCTCTGGGCGGGCGTGGCTGTGGCCGCGGCATCCGCTCTCGTACTTCACCGTCTTGCCCGGGTGGCGGGACGGGCCACCGTGCAGGTAGAGGTTCCGGTGGCGCGTCCCGACGTGCGCGTGCAGGACGTGCCTCTCGAGCCGGCGTCGCGCGAATGGGCGCCGCGCGAGCTGCCCCGGCCGCTCACCGCGTCGGCGGGGTCGCGGGCCGCGGCGATGCTCGACGTCGAGGCAGCTCGGGAGTCGATGCGCCAGGCGGCGCTCGAGGAGGCCATGCGCGAGCGGGCAGAGGCGCAGCGTCCGCCGTCGATCGACACGGCGCGCGTCGCCCGGGCGGACTTCGCCGGAATGGGATACGTCGACGACGCCGAGATCGAGGCCCACGTGCGCGGGCTGCTGGCCCGGCGAGCGTCCGGGCAGTAGGGGGTCGGCGGGGGTCTCGGGGCTCGGGGGCTCGGTGCCGATTCGGTGCGGGCCTGGTGTCGGTTTCGGTGCCGGTGCGGTGCCCGCGGGGCGGCGGGGAGGTGCCCGTACTGACGTGCTGGGCGGCCGGGGACCCACCGTCAGCGGCGACTCGGCGGGCTTGAGCTCGGGGTGGGGCTTAGGCGCGATGCGCCCGGGCGCAAGATCGGAGATCGTGCGCGGCGCG
Organism: Microbacterium sp. CFH 31415; assembly: GCF_022538185.1. Classification (GTDB taxonomy): domain Bacteria; phylum Actinomycetota; class Actinomycetes; order Actinomycetales; family Microbacteriaceae; genus Microbacterium. Next base: position 309,556 of record NZ_JAKYXC010000003.1, read on the forward strand.
CCGGGGCGCGGCATCCGGAACCCGGCGTGTCGGACGCGCGGGCCGATGTTGCGACGCAGCGCCTCGCGCCGGTCGGCCTGTCGGCCGCGGGCCCGGTGGCGCCGGCGCCCCGGGCGCAAGATCGGAGATCGTGCGCGGCGTGCCGGGTCGCGGCATCCGGAACCCGGTGTGTCGGGCGCGCGGTCCGATGTTGCGACGCAGCGCCTCGCGCGCTCGGCCTGTCGGCCGGGGGCCCGGTGGCGCCGGCGCCCCGGGCGCAAGATCGGAGATCGTGCGCGGCGCGCCGGGGCGCGGCATCCGGAACCCGGTGTGTCGGGCGCGCGGTCCGATGTTGCGACGCAGTGCCTCGCGCGCTCGGCCTGTCGGCCGGGGGCCCGGTGGCGCCGGCGCCCCGGGCGCAAGATCGGAGATCCTGCGCGGCGCGCCGGGTCGCGGCATCCGGAACCCGGTGTGTCGGGCGCGCGGTCCGATGTTGCGACGCAGCGCCTCGCGCCGGGCACTGGCTCGGCGCGCCGAAGGTTCGAGTTGCCGCTCCTCTCGGGCTGGGCCGCCGTCAACCCACTGTCAGTGGCAACTCGGCGACCTCATGCCTGGTGGAGGACCCGCCCGGCGCCGAGCACGAGCTCGCGCGGGGGCATCCGGACCAGGGCGTCCATCGCGTTCTCGGCGTCGATCAGCACGAGGTCGGCTCGGTCTCCGGGGCTGAGCGCGTTGTGTCCGATGCCGGCGAAGGGGCCGCCATCGGTCGTGGCGAGCTCGACGACGCGGCGCAGATCCTCGTCGCGCACGAGGCTCGACGAGCGCGCGTACTGCCACGCGATGCCGAGCAGGTCGCCGGTGCCGTACGGGCTCCACAGGTCGCGGATCCCGTCGGTGCCCAAGCCGAACCGCACGCCCGCGGCGTCGAGCTCGTGCAGCGGCAGCTGCGGCAGCCGCAGCGGAGCGACGGTCGTGAGGGTGACGTCGAGCTGCGACATCCGCTGCAGGAGATCCCGGCGGCGCGCCGCGTCGACCTGCGCGAGTGCGAAGCCGTGGGCGATATTGACGCGTCCGGCGAGTCCGAGGGCCTCGGTGCGGTCGAGGATGAGGTCGAACTGGAAGGCGCCCAGCTCGGCGGGATCGTGGAGATGGATGTCGATGCCGACGCCCGTGTCGGCGGCGATGTCGAACAGCCCGTCGAGCTGTCCGACGGGGTCGCGGTCGATGCTCGCAGGGTCGAGGCCGCCGATGTGCTCGGCGCCAGCCTCGGCGGCCGCGCGCAGGAGGGCGAGCACGCCGGGGCGGCGGAGCACGCCGTCCTGCGGGAACGCGACGATCTCGGCCGTGATAGCGCCGTCGTACTCGGCGACGGCTTCGCGCACGATCTCGATGCCTCGCAGGCCGAGTCCGAGGTCGACGTCGACGTGCGTGCGGAGGGCGGTCGTGCCGAAGCGCACGAACTCGGCGAGCACGCGACGGGTGATGCCGAGGCTCGGGATGCCGAGCTCGTCGCGTCGCGCACGCTCATGGCGGATGCGGCCGTCGGTGCCGCCTTCACCGCCGTAGGACTGCCAGGGGTGGCCGATCCACGACTTGTCGATGTGCGCGTGGGTGTTCACGAGGCCGGGCAGGGCGAGGTGGTCGCGTCCATCGACCTCGCCGGGCCCGGCCGGGATCCCGGTGGTCGGTTCGACTGCCGTGATGAGCCCCTGCGCGTCGATGAAGACGTCGTATGCGGAGCCGCCGCGGCCTCCCGTCTCGAGCCGGACGCCGCGGAGGACGGACACGCGATTCGGTGTGACGGGGAGCATGCTTCCATCCTCTCGCGGGTGCGGTTCGAGGGGCTCGCAGCCGGTCCGAGAGGCCTATCGGGGCGTGATAACCTAACTGAGGTTCACGGGCCTGTAGCGCAGTTGGTAGCGCGCCTCGTTCGCATCGAGGAGGTCAGGGGTTCGATTCCCCTCAGGTCCACCGAAGCAGAAGAGCCCCCGCTTGCGGGGGCTCTTCTGCTTTCATCGTCGCGGCGGAACGACCCCCTGGGTGGCCTCACCCCGCCGCGCCGCCGGGGCGCGGCCCGAACCTGGCGGCGTGGGTGTGCGCAAGATCGGAGATCCTGCGCAACACGCCGCGACGAGCCGCGGGCGGGCGGCGTGTCGGCCAGGATCTCCGACGTTGTGCACGTCGGAGGCCGGGTGCGTCACCCCGGCGCGCCGCCGGGGCGCGGGCCGAACCCGGCGGCGTGGGTGTGCGCAAGATCGGAGATCCTGCGCGACACGCCGCGACGAGCCGCCGGCGGGCGGCGTGTCGGCGAGGATCTCCGACGTTGGGCTTCCGAGAGAGTGGATGCCGCGGCATCCGCCATCCGTGCCGCGGCACAGTCCATGCGGGCGTAGGCGTCCGCAAGGAGGACGTCGGGCACCCCGGAGGTCGGGAACGTCAGCCCGGCGCGGCCTCGGCCGCGGCCCGGGCGGCGGCAGGAAGCGCGTCGATGATCTGCCCGACGGCCGCGTCGTCGTGCGCGGCCGATACGAACCACGCCTCGAACACCGACGGCGGCAGCGAGACGCCCTGGTCGAGCATCGCGCGGAAGAACGGAGGGTACCGGAACGCCTCCTGCGCCTTCACCGTCTCGTAGTCCGTCGGCGGCTCGGCCGCGAACTGGATCGAGAACAGGTTCCCCGAGCGCTGGACGACATGCGTCACCCCCGCTTCGGAGAGAGCGGATGCCGCGGCGTCCGCGATCTGCGCGGCGGCACGGTCGATGCGGGCGTAGGCGTCCGCGTCGAGGTGGTCGAGGGTCGCGCGCCCGGCGGCGACGGCCAGCGGGTTCCCGCTGAGGGTGCCGGCCTGGTAGACGGGGCCGAGGGGGGCGAGCAGCTCCATGAGCGCCGCCGATCCGCCGATCGCGGCGAGCGGGAGCCCGCCGCCGACGACCTTGCCGAACGTGATGAGGTCGGGGGAGAAGTGCACCGGGTCGATGCCGTACCAGCCCGCCGTGCCGACGCGGAAGCCGGTGAGCACCTCGTCGAGGATGAGCAGCGCGCCGTGCGCGTGCGCCAGGTCGGCGATCGCGGCGTTGAAGCCGTGCGCCGGCGGCACGATGCCCATGTTGGCGGGGGCGGCCTCGACGATGATCGCGGCGATGTCGTCGCCGCGCGCGTCGAAGACCTCGCGCAGCGCGTCGAGGTCGTTGTAGGGCACGACGAGCGTCTGCGCGGCGATCGGCGCCGGAACGCCCGCCGAGCCCGGCATCGCGAGTGTCGCGACGCCCGAGCCGGCTTCGGCCAGCAGACCGTCGGAGTGGCCGTGGTAGTGCCCGGCGAACTTCACGATCAGGTCGCGGCCGGTCGCGCCACGGGCGAGGCGGATCGCGGTCATCGTCGCCTCGGTGCCCGTCGACACGAGGCGCACGCGCTCGACCGGTCGAGCGCCGTCGCGGGTCACTCGCGCCTCGATGAGCTCGGCCAGAGCGGTCTCGCCGGGGGTCGACGCGCCGAAGCCGAGGCCGTGGGCCGCGGCATCCTGCACCGCCTTCACGACGGCGGGATGCGCATGCCCCAGAATCGCGGGACCCCACGAGCCGACGAGGTCGACGTACTCGCGGCCTTCGACGTCGGTCACGCGCGGTCCTGAGGCCGAGACGAAGAAGCGGGGCGTGGTGCCGACCGAGCCGAAGGCGCGCACGGGGGAGTTCACGCCGCCCGGCATGGCTGCGCGGGCGCGCGCGAACTCCTCGGCGTTGGAGGTCTGCGAAGTATGCGAGGTCTGCGTGGTCATCGGATCCACCCCGCCAGCTCGACCGCCCAGTAGGTCAGCACCGCATCGGCCCCGGCGCGGCGGATTCCGACCACCGACTCCTCGATCGCACGGCGGCGGTCGATCCAGCCGTGGGCCGCAGCGGCCTCGATCATCGCGTACTCGCCCGACACCTGGTACGCCCAGACGGGGACGGGGCTGGATGCCGCGGCATCCGCCAGCACGTCGAGATAGCTCATCGCGGGCTTGACCATCACGATGTCGGCGCCCTCGGCCAGGTCGAGCTCGACCTCGCGCAGGCCCTCGCGGCGGTTCGCGGGGTCCTGCTGGTAGGTGCGGCGGTCGCCCTCGAGCGAGGACTGCACGGCCTCGCGGAACGGTCCGTAGAAGGCTGACGCGTATTTCGCCGCGTAGGCCAGTATCGGGGTGTTGCCGAACCCGGTGGCGTCGAGCGCATCGCGCACGGCGGCCACCTGGCCGTCCATCATGCCGCTGAGGCCGAGCAGCTGCGACCCCGCCTCGGCCTGAGCCACGCCCATGTCGCGGTAGCGCTCGAGCGTGGCGTCGTTGTCGACGTACCCGTTCGCATCGAGCGCGCCGCAGTGGCCGTGGTCGGTGAACTCGTCGAGGCACAGGTCGGTCTGCACGACGAGCGCATCCCCGGCCTCCGCGACGGCGATGCGCGTCGCGACGTTGAGGATGCCCTCGGGGTCGGTCGCGCCGGAGCCGATCGCGTCCTTGTGCTCGGGCACGCCGAACAGCATGATCCCGCCGATGCCGGCGGCCGCGGCATCCGTCACCGCCTTCTTGAGGCTGTCGGTCGTGTGCTGCACGACGCCCGGCATGGACGAGATCGGCACGGGGTCACCCGCGCCCTCGCGTACGAAGACAGGCAGGATCAGGTCGGCGGGATGCAGGCGCGTCTCGGCGACGAGCCGGCGCATCGCAGGCGTCGCGCGCAGCCGGCGGGGACGTTCTCTCATGGGCGCTCTCCGGTCAGGCCGGCGGCACCGGCGTCGAGCAGTTCACGGGCGACGGATGCCGCGACCTCGCGCGACGGATCGCCGTCGTCGTCCGGCCAGGCGGTCGCATGCGACGACGTCAGAGTCGTGGCGCCGTCGAGGCTGTAGACGCTCACCGACAGCAGCAGCAGGCCGGCGTCGACCACGGCGCGGGCGCCAACGGGAGCCGAGCAGCCGGCTTCCAGCAGAGCGAGCACCTCGCGCTCGGCCTCGACGGCGGCGCGGGTCTCGGCATGGTCGAGTGCCTCGACCAGGTACTCCTCGCCGCGGCGGACCTCGACGCCCAGCGCGCCCTGGCCGGGCGCGGTCGGCCAGCGGTCGGCGTCGAGGTGCTCGGTGACGACGTCGGTGCGGCCGATGCGGTTGAGTCCGGCGGCGGCCAGGATGACGGCATCCAATTCACCGCTCGTGACCTTGCCGAGACGGGTCTCGACGTTCCCGCGGATGTCGACAACCTCGATGTCGGGCCGCTTCGCACGCAGCTGCGCCATGCGGCGCGGCGAGCCGGTGCCGACGCGCGCGCCGGCGGGAAGCTGCTCGAGCGTGAGGCCGTCGCGCGCGCACAGCGCGTCGCGCGGGTCTTCGCGTGCCGGGATCGCCGCGATGACGATGCGATCATGGGGCGCGGTGGGGAGGTCCTTGAGCGAGTGCACGATGACGTCGCACTCGTCGGCCAGGAGCGCATCGCGCAGCGCGCCGGTGAAGAGCCCGGTGCCGCCGGCGCGCGACAGCGGCTCGTTCGTGCGATCGCCGTGCGTGGTGATGCGGACGATCTCGGTCTTCACCCCGGTCGCGTCGGCGAGGTCATCGGCGACCATCCCCGTCTGCGTGAGGGCGAGCGTGCTGGCACGCGTGCCGATGCGCAGGCTGGTCACGCCAGCACCTCGGCGATCTCGTCGAGGCCGATGCGTCGCCCGGTGAAGAACGGCACCTCCTCGCGCACGTGACGGCGGGCCTCGGTCTGGCGCAGGTGACGCATGAGATCGACGAGGTCGACGAGCTCGGGGGCCTCGAGCGCGAGGATCCACTCGTAGTCGCCGAGTGCGAACGACGCGACCGTGTTGGCGAGCACCTGGCGGTACTCGGCGCCCTTGCGACCGTGGTCGGCGAGCATCTGGCGGCGCTCGTCCTCGGGAAGGATGTACCAGTCGTACGACCGCACGAACGGATACACGGTGAGCCAGGCCTCGGGCTCCTTGTCGCGCATGAACGCCGGCAGGTGGCTGGCGGTGAACTCGGCGTCGCGGTGCACGCCCATCGCGTTCCACACCGGCACGAGCGAGGCGAGCGGCTCGGCGCGGCGCAGCGTGCGCAGCGCGGCCTGGAGGGACTCGGGAGCCACGCCCGTGCCGTGCAGCCACACCATCAGGTCGGCGTCGGCCCGCAGGCCCGAGACGTCGTAGAAGCCGCGGACGGTGACTCCGGATGTCTCGACCTCGGCGACGGCCGGAGCCAGATCGCCGGCGGGGGCGGGGCGGTGCGGGTCACGGCGGAACACGGCCCACAGGGTGTAGCCGAGCGTCTCGCTCTCGGACGGGGGGACAGCCGAGGAATCGCTCATGGCCTCTATTCTTTCACCCGCCCGGAGCTGGGCCGGCGCTGGGTGCCGTTGTCGGGGAGCACGCCGGTGGAGCGGGCGCGCAGCGCCGTCCCAGCCCGCGGGTTCGGGGACTCAGTGCGGGGCGGTGGTCGGGCGCCGGGGCCCGGCGTCAAACGGTCGGGAGAAACGCCGCGGGGGGCCGACCGGGCCGGCGTGTCGCGCCGGTTCGTCCCGACCGTTTGACGGGGAGGCGTGGAGCCGCCGCGTGGGGTGCCAGTGTCAGGAGCGGCGTCAGCGGGCGAGGAGCTCGGCGGCGGTGCGGTCGGCGTGGGCGATGATCCCGGCGAGCCCCGAGCCCGCGACCGTCTCGCCCACCACGAGGAGGTCGGATGCCTCGGCCGGGGCGGGCCGGGTCCACGTGACGACTGCCGCATCGACCACCACCGGCAGCTCGACGCCGAGCAGCATCTCGGCATCCTGCCGCGCGGTCTCGACGGGGCCGGACGGCGTCACGTCGTACGACAACCGCAGCACGTGCCGGTCTCCGGCGGCCTCGCGCAGCCAGTCCCACTTCGCCGTGGCGTGGGTGAGCGCGCGGGCGGCGACCGGGGCTCCGGCGGCGACGAGCAGTCCGGAGCCGCGGGGTGCGGCATCCAATTCCCGCTGCTCCACCACCAGGGTGACGAGGTCGATCCGGCGCCCGGTGCCGGCGGGGGACGCCAGACCGGGCGCCGCGGTCACGACGGTGCCGCCCAGCGCCGCGGGGTCGTCGACGCGCGCGCCGAGACGCACCACACCGCCGTGACGCTCGAGGTCGGCAGCGAGGGCCGGCACGATGCGGTTGATGCCGCCGCGGATCCCGGCGACCGCCGCCCCCGGAGGAGCATCCGCACGCAGCCGCGCGACCGCGGCCCCGAGGGACCCTGCCGACACGAGCGCGCCGGGCAGCCCCGGATGCGCCCGCGCGACGGGAAGGTCGTCCGGATGGATCGAGTGCACGCCGTGCACCACGGGTGCCACGAGCCGCTCGAGCACCGCATCGCCGTACCGCTCGCGCACGAGCGCTCCGAGTGACTCCGGCACCGGAGTGACCGGGCCGCGTTCGTCCAGCGCCGAGGCCCGCCGTGCCGCGTCGTCCCCGACCACGCGCACGACGTCATCCGCGAGCGGGTCGGCCGGGATGCCGAGCAGAGCCGTCGCGGGCAGGGGCACCGCCGGTCCGGTCACGGGCTGCAGCCACGCGGGCCCGGGCCGAGGTTCGACGATGTCGTCGGCGAGCCCGAGCTCGGCGAGCAGGGCGGCGACGACGCCGCCGCGCACAGCGAAGCTCTCGGCGCCGGCATCCAGTCCGATCCCCGCGACATCATGGCGCGCGACCGTGCCGCCGAGGCGATCGGATGCCTCGTACACGACCACCTCCGCACCCGACAGCGCGAGCCGCCGCGCGACGGCGAGTCCTGCGACGCCGCCGCCGACGACGGAGAAGTCAGCCATGCGCGTGGGCGAACTCCACGACGCGCGTCAGCACCGTCGGGTCGGTCTCGGGCGGCACCCCGTGCCCGAGGTTGACGACGTGGGCCTTCGCCGCACGGCCGCGCTCGAGCACATCGAGGATGTGCGCCTCCAGCACCGGCCAGGGCGCGGCCAGGAGCGCAGGGTCGATATTGCCCTGCAGGGGCACGTCGGCTCCGAGGCGGCGGGATGCCTCGTCCAGCGGGATCCGCCAGTCCACGCCCATCACATCGACGCCCACGCCGTGCATCGCCGCGAGCAGCTCGCCGGTGCCGACGCCGAAGTGGACGAGCGGCACGCCGAGGGCCTTCGCGCGCTCGAGAGCGCGTGCGGAGTGTGGTGCGACGTGAGCGGTGTAGTCGGAGAGGCTCAGCGACCCGGCCCACGAATCGAACAGCTGACCGGCCGATGCGCCCGCCTCGAGCTGGGCCTCGAGGAACGCGCCGGTGATGTCGGCGCACCACGACAGCAGCGCCGCCCATGTCTCGGGGTCGGAGTGCATGAGGGCGCGCGTGCGCAGCTGCTCTTTCGACGGACCGCCTTCGACGAGGTACGAGGCGAGCGTGTACGGGGCGCCGGCGAAGCCGATGAGCGGAGTGACGCCGAGTCCAGCGACCGTGAGTCGCACCGCCTCGCGGACGGGCTCGAGCGCCGCAGGATCGAGCGGGGGGAGGGCCGCGACATCCGCCGCCGTCCGCACCGGCTGCTCGAGCACCGGACCGCGACCCGGCACGATCCGCACGTCCACGCCGGCGAGCTTCACCGGGATGACGATGTCGCTGAAGAAGATCCCCGCGTCGACGCCGTGACGGCGGACGGGCTGCAGCGTGATCTCGCTCGCGAGCTCGGGATCGAGGCACGCGTCGAGCATGTCGGTGCCCACGCGCAGCTCGCGATACTCCGGGAGCGACCGCCCGGCCTGCCGCATGAACCACACCGGGGTCGTCTCGGGACGCTCGCCGCGATAGGCGCGGATCAGCGGCGGAACAGCGTAACTGTCGGCAAGAGCGGGGTGGGACGATTCCAGCGGCACGCAGTCAACCTTAGGCTCCCCTTCCGCGGCCTATCGGCCTCGCTTCGCTGAAGGTCTGCGTGGTGCCTTAAGATGGACCAGTGCTCCTCTGTCTGACCGCGAACCATCGGAACGCGAGTCTCGACGTCTTGGAGCGGCTGTCGCAGGGTGCTCCCGCAGCCACCCGGACCCTCGTGGACGACGAGATCTTCGTCGCCGGAGCGGTCGTCCTCGCGACGTGCAACCGGTTCGAGGCCTACCTCGACATCGACGAGCCGCTCACGGGCGGCGAGGCCGTCGCGGTGGAATCCGTCGTCGAAGCCATGGCCGAGGCATCCGATATTCCGGTCGAGAGTCTGCGCACCTCGGTGACCGTGCATTCGGGAGCGGATGCCGCGGCCCACCTCTTCGCGGTGACCAGCGGACTCGAGTCGATGGTCGTCGGTGAAGACGAGATCTCGGGTCAGGTGCGGCGCGCACTCGACGCCGCTCGCGAAGAAGGCACCACGAGCGGAGAGCTCGAGCGCCTCTTCCAGAAGGCCACCCACACCAGCCGCGGGATCCGCAACAACACGGGTCTGCGCGGCACGCACCGCTCCCTGGTGCGGTTCGCCCTCGAGCTCGCGTCCAGCCGCATCGCCGACTGGGCCGCATCGCGCGTCGTGATCGTCGGCACCGGCCGCTACGCCTCACGCACCGTCGAGGCCGTGCGCGCGCGCGGTGCCGCCGACATCCGGGTGTTCTCGCCGTCCGGTCGCGCCGCCGCCTTCGCGGTGAAGCACGGCCTGCAGCCGGCGGAGGATTTCGCGGATGCCGCGGCCGCCGCCGACGTCGTCATCACGTGCACCGCCGATGCCGTCGTGCACGCCGACGCATTCGTATCGGGGCGCCGCGTGCTCGTCATCGACCTCGGGCTCCCGCGCAATGTCGACCCCGCCGTGGGTCGCGTCGACGGCGTCGAGCTGCTCGACCTCGAGACGATCCGCCTGCACGCCCCGCTCGAGGAGTTCAGCGCCCACGCCGACGCGCGCATCATCGTCGGAGACGCGGCGGCCGAATTCACGGCCGACCGTGCCGCGGCCCCCGCGATCACGGCGCTGCGCAGCGACGTGCTCGCGATCGTCGACGCCGAGATCGCCCGCGCGCGCGCCCGCGGCGCCGGCGAAGAGACCGAGGCCGCGCTGCGGCACCTCGCGGGCGTGCTGCTGCACCGTCCGTCTGTACGCATCCGCGAGCTCGCCGTCGAGGGCCGCATCGACGAGGTCAACGCCGCGCTCGAGACACTGCACGGGCTGTCGCTCGATGGAGCGGCGGATGCGGCGGGCGACGACGAGCAGGACTGGACAGCCTCGGCCTGAGCCCGCGGCTCTTCCGCTTGACTCTCACGCTGTGTCAGGGTCGAACGTGGTCTCCACCATGTACACCATCGGAGAGTTCGCCGCCCACGGGCGGGTGAGCGTGCGGATGCTGCGGCATTACGACGAGATCGGCATCCTGCAGCCTGCGCGGGTCGACCCCCGCACCGGCTACCGCAGCTACGCCGACGCACAGCTCGGGGCGCTGCTGCGGCTGGTCGAGCTTCGCGACCTCGGCTGCGGGCTGGACGAGATCGGCGCCGTGCTGGCTGCGGAGGATCAGGATGCCGCGCTGCACGAGCTGCTCGTACGCCGCCGTGCCGCGCTCGAGGCATCGATCGACGCGGACCGCGCGCGGCTCGATCGCCTCGACGAACGTCTCCGTCGTCTGGAAGGAGCCGACGTCATGTCGGATGTGGAGTATCGCCCTCTCGAGTCTGTGACCGTCTACGCCGTCGAGGGACGCGCAGCCGGGATGGGGCCGGAGAACGTCTCGCCCGTGATCGATCCGCTGCTGGAGCGACTGGTCGGCGCGATCGAGGCTGCGGGAAGGGAACCGCGGGAGCCGGGCGTGTTCTGGTACCACGCGGTGCCCGACAGCGAGGACCTCGCTGTGCACGTGTCGTTCACGGCGGACGAGACGCCCGTGGCGGCGGAGGGCTACGCCGTCGTCGAGCTGCCCGCGATCGAGAGGGCGGCGGTGCTCACGCATCGCGGCGACATGCCCTCGATCGGACGGTCGTGGATGACGCTCATGGCGCAGGTCGTCGAGGACGGGTATCGCATCGCAGGTCCGACCCGCGAGGTCTACGTGCACGCCCCCGATGACCGCCCGCAGTCCGAGTGGGTGACGGAGCTCGTGGCCCCGGTCGAGCGGGCCTGAAGCGCCCACTCACCCGGCGGCGTCACCCCGCGAGCTCGTGCAGGAGGAAGGCCGCCAGGAAGCCGACCGTCGCGTACAGGCCCGTCAGGGCGCGCTGCTCCTCGAACGCCTCGGGGATCATCGTGCTGCACACCATCGCCAGCAGTCCGCCGGCCGCGACCGTCGTGATGAGGGCGACCAGCTCCGCCGGCGCGCTCTGGAAGGCGGCATAGCCGAGCACGGCCGCCATCACTGACACCGCGGCGATCCCGCCCCACAGCAGGGCGACCCTGCGGCCGCTGGAACCGCTGGCCTTGAGTGCGGCCGTCGAGCCGAGACCCTCGGGGAAGTTGCTGATCGCGATCGCCGCGACGATCGGGATGCTGATCCCGCCCTGCAGCACCGACAGCCCCATCACGATGGACTCCGGGATGCCGTCGATCAGCGCGCCGATCGCGATCGCGGCTCCCGTGCCGCCTGCGAGCTTGGCGCTCTGGCGACGCGCCACGATGTTCGCCGGCAACGACGACGGCGACACCTTCGGCCGAGACACCAGCCAGTCCGCGACGATGTAGATGACCGCGCCGGCGAGGAATCCGATCGACGTCGGGATCAGCCCGCCGACGCTCGCGGCCTCTTCGACCAGCTCGAACGCGAGGGTCGAGATCAGCACGCCCGCGCCGAGCGCCATGATGCCCGCCACGACCCGCTGCGGGATGTCGACGAACCACGCGACGGCGGCGCCCACGAGCAGGGTTCCCCCGCCGATGAGTCCGCTGATCGCGGCGAGCCACACCCCAGCCATGGCGCAAACCTAGCCGTGCGGGACCGGATTCACGCCACCCACTCCGGCCGACGCCGATGCGCGCAAGTCCGGCCGGGCCCCCGGCCGAAGAGAAGAGCCCCGGAGAGGTCCCGCGACCTCCCCGGAGCCCCACCCCGAACTGAGCGACCTGCGGACGCGTCAGACCGCGAGTGCGTGCCCGCGCTCGCCGGCGGCGAGACGCTCGGCCGCGAGGCCCTCGGCGGCCTCGAGCGGCGTGATGCCACGCGACTCGGCCTCGTCGAAGATGCGGCGAACGGTGTCGCCGATCTGGGCGACGCGCCCCATCACCTCGGCGCGCGTGCCGATCTTCTTCGCCTCGAGGTCGAGGTAGATGACGCCGCCCGCGTTCACGACGAAGTCGGGCGCGTACAGGATGCCGCGCGAGGCGAGGCGGTCGGCGCCGGAACGGGCCGCGAGCGGGTTGTTCGCGGGGCCGCACACCGCCCGCGAGTCGAGGGCGTCGATGACGTCGTCGGTGAGGAGTCCGCCGATACCCGCGGGCACGAACACGTCGGACGGCACGAGGTGTTCCTCGCCCGGCGGGGTCCAGTCGGCACCGAGCTCGCGCGCGAGATCGCGCTTGGCCGGGTTCACGTCGGTCACGGTGAGCGTCGCGCCCTCGGCCGCGAGTCGCACGGCGAGGCGGCTGCCGACCTGGCCGAGGCCGGAGATGGTGATGCGGCGGCCCGCGATGTCGCTCGACCCGGCGACACGCTCGAGCGTCGCGCGCAGCGACTCGTACACGCCGAGGCTGGTCGGGCCGGCGGGCTCTCCCGAACCGCCGACGGCGTCGGGGAGACCGACCACGTGCTCGGTGCGCTCGCTCACGACGAGCATGTCCTCGGTCGTCGAGCCGACGTCCTCCGCGGTGCGGTACAGGCCGTGCAGGGACTCGACGGCGTCGCCGAGGTCGAGGAAGGCCGCGCGGCGACGCTCGTCATCGAGCACCGTCCCCTCGGGAAGCGCGATGACCGACTTGCCGCCGCCGGCGTCGAGCCCGGCGGCCGCGTTCTTGAGCGTCATGGCCGCCGACAGGCGCAGGGCGTCGCCCAGCGCGTCGCTCCAGTGCGGGTACGTCCACAGGCGCGCGCCGCCGAGGGCGGAGCCGAGCACGGAGGAGTGAAGCGCGACGGTGATGAACAGACCGCTGCGTCGTCCGGTGATCACCTCCACGCGTTCGTGCGTGAAGTCGGGCAGGGGCAGGGTGTGCGTCATCGCGTTCTTCCTTCGGCGGGCCTTGTGGGCAGTGCGCTGCGGACGCCGCGGCGTTGCGGCATCCGCCTCTATTGCACCATCACCTCGCGAAGTGTTCAACCACCGCGCGCACAATGACGCAGATTGCGCCACCTGCCCGAGGCTTCGTCATTTTCCTGCGGCACACTGCACAGCCGAGTACGTTCGATCCATGCCCGATGCGTACACCCACGGCCACCACGAGAGCGTCCTGCGCTCCCACCGCTGGCGCACCGCCGAGAACTCCGCCGGCTATCTGCTGCCGCACCTGCGTCCGGGCCTGTCGGTGCTCGACGTCGGCAGCGGTCCTGGCACGATCACGGCGGACCTCGCGGCCGTCGTTGCGCCGGGCGGAGTGGTGGGGGTGGATGCCTCGGCCGACATCATCCGCGAGGCCGAGGCCGATCACCCTGCGCTGAACCTGACCTTCCGCACGGCCGACGCCTACGCGCTCGAGTACGCCGACGGAGAGTTCGACGTGGTCCATGCCCACCAGGTGCTGCAGCATCTCGTGCGACCGGTCGACGCGCTGCGCGAGTTCGGCCGCGTCGCCGGACCCGGCGGCCTCGTCGCCGCGCGCGACGTCGACTACGAGGTCCCGCATCCTTCTAGGCTGGGCGGATGACCGCGCCTCATGAGCTGCCCGCGCGCAGCCGCCTCGTCCACGACTCGCTGCGCGCCGTCGGCATCTCCGGCGAGATCGTCGTTCTCCCGGATGCCGCGCACACCGCCCCGCTCGCCGCGGCCGCCCTCGGCATCGAGGTCGGCGCCATCGCGAACAGCCTCGTGTTCTGGTCCGACGGTGAGCCGCTCCTCGTCATGACCAGTGGCGCTCATCGGGTCGACACCGCCGCCCTCGCCGAGCGCCTCGGGCGTGAACGCATGCAGCGCGCAACGCCCGAGCAGGTACGGGACGCGACCGGTCAGGCCATCGGGGGAGTGGCGCCCACCGGGCATCCCTCCGCCCTCCTCACGATCATCGACGAAGACCTCGCCGGTTTCGACGAGATCTGGGCCGCGGGCGGCACGCCCCACACCGTCTTCCCGCTGACGTTCGACGAGCTGGTGCGCCTCACCGGCGGCACGATCGCGAAGGTCGACTGACCCGCAGCCGCCACTCGACGCGGTCGCTCAGTCCTCGAGGATCTCGAGGCACACCACCGCCGCCGCGGCAGACCACGCCTGCGGCCGGCACGCCGCGGGGTACGGCGTCGGAACCGACGTCTCGGTCGCCGGGTCGCCCGCGTGCAACTCGGGTACTCGGTAGCCGAACCCCTCCGCTGCGGCGAGCAGCCCTTCGGCGACGACGCGGGCGGCGTCGTCGAGCCCGGCGCGATGAAGTCCCTGCGCCACGATCGCGGTGTCGTGCACCCACACGCTCCCGCCGTGGTACGACAGCGGCCAGTACCCGTCCGCGCCCGTCGACATGGTCCGGATGCCGTACCCCGACGACATCGAGCCGCCCAGCAGCAGCTCGGCCACGGACCGCTCCTCGTCGGGGTCGAGGATGCCGGTTCCGAGCAGATGTCCGATGTTGCTCGTCAGGGTGTCGACGGGCCGCTTGTGCCGGTCGAGGGCGATGCCGGGGTAGCGGCCCTCGGGCGTATTCACCCAGTACGCCTCGCGGAACCGCGCCCGCAGCGCCGCCGCCCACTCGCGCAGTGCCGGCGGATCGAGCGCGCCCTCGTCGGCGCCGCCGAACGCTTCCAGCAGGTCCGCTCCGGCGAGCGCCGCCTCGTATGCGTACCCCTGCACCTCGCACAGCGCGATCGGTCCCTCGGCGAGGCGCCCGTCGCGCCACTGGATGGAGTCGCCCGAGTCCTTCCAGCCCTGGTTCGCGAGGCCGCGTCCGCTGCGGTCGATGTAATCGAGGAAGCCATCGCCGTCGCTGTCGCCGAAGTCGAGGATCCAGTGCAGCGCACGCCGCAGCGCCGGCATCAGCTCCCGCACCTCCGGCTCGGGCATTCCGGCCCGCCACGCGTCGGCGAGCAGGCACACCCACAGCGGTGTCGAATCGACGCTGCCGTAGTACCGCGGCGGCAGCACGACGCCCTCGTTGGGCAGCTCGAGCGCCGAGGACCGCAGCTCGTGCAGGATCTTGCCCGGCTCCTGCGCGGTCGCGGGATCGTGCTGGTCGCCTTGGAGGGCGGCGAGCACACGGAGCGTGGATGCCGCGACCCCGGCGCCCAGCGGGAGCACGAGCCGCGCCGCCCAGATCGAATCGCGCCCGAAGAGAGTGAAGAACCAGGGTGCGCCCGCGGCGAAGAAGACGTCGTCGTCACCCGCCAGGGTGAGCCGCAGTGCGTCGAGGTCGCCAAGCGCGACGTCGAGCCAGCGGTCCAGTCGTGGATGCGACGTGGCGCCGGGTCGAGCCCCGGCGCCCGACCACTGTTCGGCGGCGCCGTGGACCACGAGCGTCGGGTCGTGCAGCTCGAGCGTGAACGAGATCTCGGCCGCGCCGCCCGGCTCGACGCGCACTGACCACTGCGCGGTGAGCGGGCCTCCGCTTGCGCCACCTGCGACGGTGGCTCCGTGCGCCCTCAGCGTGAACTCCTGGTCTTCGGAGCGCGCGGTGGCCGCGGCATCCGTCGTCGTCATCTCAGTCGGCTGCGAGGCCGCCGTACCGGCTTTCACATCGTGCAGCGAGGCGAAATCGGGCTCGAGTGTCAGCGTCAGCACGGTGTCGAACGGCTCGGTCAGGCGTGAGAGCACCGTCCATGTCTCGGTCACGGCCCCGTCCATGACTGCGCGCTCGCGCAGCAGTCTCACCTTGGGGTCGGGCGTCGCGTCGTCGAGCCCCCGCAGCAGCCCGCCGAACACCGCTCGCGATGGGCCGTGCGCGGCCGCCGAGATCCACTCGACGTCGGAGTCGCGGCATGAGAGCCGGAGAGAGCGGACATGACGCACGTCACCGTGGTAGACGCCGTCGATCGGCTGCGCGCCCAGTTCGCCGTCGCGTCCCGACCAGACCTGGGTGGGCGCGCGCAGCACGATGAGGGCATCGTCGAGCAGCGGCTGGAGGGGTGTGTCGTCGGTGGGGCTCATCCCTTGACGGCTCCTTCGGAGGTGTTCATGATCTGCCGCTGGAAGATGAAGAACATCACCGCGACGGGAATGGTCATGATCGCCGCGGCGGCGAGCTTGATCGGATACTGCTGGCCCTGGCCGAGCTGGTTGGCCGCCAGCGACGCGACCCCCTTGGTCAGCGTCGTCAGCTCGGGCGACTGCGTCGACACGATGAAGTGGGTCAGCTCGTTCCACGACCCCTGGAACGACAGGATCACGATGGTGATGAGTGCGGGCCGGGCCATCGGCAACACCACCGACCAGAAGATGCGGAACGTGCCGGCGCCGTCGATCCGGGCCTGCTCCTCGACCGACACGGGGATCGACTCGAAGAAGTTCTTCATGATGAAGACGCCCGCCGCATCCACGAGCAGAGGCACGATCATGCCCGCGTACGAGTCGTACATGCCCAGCTGGTTGATCACGAGGAACTTGGGGATGAGGAGCACCACCCCGGGCACCGCCATGACGGCGATGACGGCGGCGAACACGATGCCGCGGCCCCGGAAGTGCAGCCGGGCCAGCGCGTACCCGGCGAGGGAGACGAAGAAGACCCGGCCGAGCGTCACGCAGATCGTGACGATCGCGGAGTTGGCGAACCACACCGGGTAGTCGCTGTTGCCGAACAGCCGCTCGTACGCCGCGAAGGTGATGGTCTGCGGAATGAGCGCGATGGGGTCGGCGGCGGCCTCGGCCTCCGTCTTGAACGACGTCGCCACCTGCACCAGGAACGGATAGATGTAGATCAGTGCCAGGATGACGAGCAGCACGTAGAGCAGGATCTGCCACACGATCCGCCTGGACAGGATCCGCTGACGTGTGGGCGTGGAACCTCGCGGCTGCTCCTGGTTGAGCACCAGCGACTCGGACAGCGTCGTACCGGTCATCGCCCGTCCTCCTCATCGGTCTTGCCGGTCGGATCCGGGACTGTGGGAACGCGAGTGGATGCCGCGACGGCGGGCGTCGCGGTTGCGGGGCGCGTCGGCAGCTGGTACTGCCGCGCGCGCCGCTTGGAGACGGGTCGCTCGCGGAGGACCCAGCGCTGGAAGACGGTGAACACGACGATGATCGCGAACAGGATGAACGAGATCGCGGCGCCGATGCCCCAGTTCTGGTCGAGGAATGCAGAGGTGTATGAGAGGTACGCGGGGGTGATGGTGGTCTTGCCGGGCGTGCCCTGTGTGCCGGTGTAGATCTGCTCGTACACCTGCCAGCATCCGATGAGGCCGAGGGTGATCACCGTGAAAAGCGTGGGTCGCAGCTGCGGCAGGGTGACCCGCCAGAAGCGCTGCCAGCCGTTGGCGCCGTCCATCATCGCCGCTTCCTGGATCTCGCCTCCGATGTTCTGGAGCGCCGCGATGAACAGCAGCATGAAGGTCCCGCTCGTCGTGAAGACCGCCATGAAGATGAGCGCGGTCATCGCGACGGAGGGTCCCGCGAACCACTGCCACCAGGAGAGCCCCAGGAAGTCGTTCTCGGTGAGCAGCGCCGGTCCCTGTGTGATGCCGACCGACGCGAGAGCGTTGTGGACGATGCCCGTGGGGTCGCTGAACCAGTTGGGGCCGTTGATGCCGATCCACGACAGGATCTCGTTGACGACACCCGTCGCGGAGAAGAGGAACAGCCACAGCACCGTGATCGCGACTGTGCTCGTCACCGACGGGAAGTAGAAGGCCGTGCGGAAGAAGCCGCGGCCGCGGAGGATCGCGCGGTTGACGAGGATCGCGAGGAACAGCGAGAGTGCGGTCTGCAGCGGGACGACGAGCAGCACGTACCACGCGTTGTTGCGCAGCGCGATGCCGAAGTCGCGCGTGGGCAGCCCGCCGTCGACGGTGACGGCGGCGTAGTTCTCGAGCCCGATGAAGCTCACATCGCTGGAGAACGGGCTGCCGCGCCCGCCCCAGTCGGACAGGCTGACCCACAGTGCCATGAGCACCGGGATCAGGAGGAAGACGCCCAGGATGGCGAGCACGGGACCCGTGAACAGCCATCCGGCGAGCGCCTCCCCGCGCCGGAGCCCCTGGCGGGGGCTCCGGGCACGGGAAGGCGCCGTCGCTGTCGCGGTCATGGGGTCAGCCCACGACTGCTTCGGTGTTGGTTTGAACAGTGTCGAGGATCTGCTGCGGGTCGCCGGTCTTGAGGCCCTCGAGCGAGGCGTTGAAGTCCGTGATGACCGCCGCGATCCCGTCGTTCGTCGGCACGCCCTGGGCGTACTCGGCGCCGGCGAGGAAGGCCGCGAGTTCGGGGTTGTCCTCCGTCCACTGGTCGGCGGCGGACTGCACGGACGGCATCGGCCCGAATGCGGCCGAGAATGCGAGCTGCTGCTCGGCGCTGGTCAGGTACTCGACGAGATCCAGGGCGGCCTGCTGGTTCGGGCTGTCGGCGGCCATGCCCCAGCAGTTGGTGAACTGCATCGTTCCCTCGCCCGCCGGACCCGCCGGGAGCTCGGCGACCAGGTACTCGACGTCGGGGTAGTCGTTGGACATCGCACCGGTGATCCAGTTGCCTTCGATCGTCATCGCGGTCTTCTCCGTGCCGAACGCCTCACCGCCCCAGCCCGCGCCGAGGTCGATCGTGGCATACGCGAACGATCCGGCATTCATCTGCTCCTGGACGTAGGTGAGCGCCTCGACGTTCTCGGGGCTGTTCGCGACTGCTTCGGCGCCGTCGTCGCTCACGAGCTGGCCGCCCGCCTGCGCCATGAAGGCCCCGAGCCGCTGGTACTCGGCGCCGAACGCCAGGCCCGTGACGCCGTCGGTGGTGAGGGTCGCCGCCACGTCGGCGAGCTCGTCCCACGTCGTCGGGACGTCGTCCTCGGTCAGGCCGGCCTCCTCCCACAGCCGGGTGTTGATGATCAGCTGCAGCGTCGAGAAGTCCTTGGGGGCGCAGTAGAACTGATCGTCGACCGTGAAGTTCTGCACGAGTGACGGGTAGAAGTCGTCCTTGTTCTCGAGCATGTCGCCGTAGGCGATGACCGAGCCGTTTCCGGCGTAGCCGGCGAGCGCCTCGGACGCGAGGTAGAACAGGTCCGGCGGCGATCCCGCTGCGAAGCCCTGCGAAAGCTGCTGGGGCAGGTCGTTGGCGACCTGGACGGATGCCTCGACCCCCGAGTCCTCGGACCACGCCGCTACAGCCTCTTCGACGGCGGCTGTCTCAGCATCGCCGGACGACCCGATCAGGATCGTCAGGGCATCGTCGGACGACGTGAGCTCGGTCGCGTCTCCGTTGTCCGTGCCACCGCCGCCGCCGTCGTCGAATCCCGAGCCGCAGGCGGTGAGCGCCAGCACCCCCGTGATGAGCAGCGCCCCGGTGCCGAGCAGCGCGCGCGTCGTGTGCCGTGTCATGTCTCTTCTCCTTCGATGAGCAGTGACGAGTCGTCGATGACCCCGATCGTCCATCGTCGCGGGAGCGAATTTGAACGATCAAACTATGGATGCGAGACACACGGTAGAAAGCCGGCGGCCATCCTGTCAAGGGGGTCGACCGGCGCATAGGATGACGTCTCGTATCGCGAAAGAACCGGCGAGGAGGGTCCGGATGGCGAAATTGCCGACCGTCGACGACGTCGCCGCCGTTGCCGGGGTCTCTCGCCAGACGGTGTCGAACGTGCTGAACACGCCGGGCATCGTGCGTCCTGCGACGAGGGAGCGCGTCGAGCGAGCGATCGCCGACCTCGGCTACCGCCCCCATGCTGCGGCGCGCCGCCTGCGCACCCGCCGCAGCTCGACCATCGGCATCCATCTCGACCCGTACGCGGGCGGAATCTCGGGGGTGGTGCTCGACCGCTTCGTGCACGCGCTCGCCGAGCGGGCGAGTGAGCGCGGCATGCGTCTCCAGCTCTACGCCGCGCGCAGCCCCGCCGAGGAGATCGCCCGTATGGGCGAGCTCACCGACGGCGGCGAGATCGACGCGGTCGTGATCACCGGCACGTTCCACGGCGATCCGCGCACGCGCTGGCTCGACGACCACGGCATCCCGTTCGTCTCGTTCGGGCGGCCCTGGGGTGAGGACGACGTCTCGTCACCGGCCCACCTGTGGGTCGACGTCGACGGAGCGGCCGGCACACGCTCCGCCACGGAGCACGTCCTCGGCATCGCCGGTCCTCGCGTCGCGTTCCTCGGCTGGCCGAGCGGCTCGGGCACCGGCGACGACCGCGAACGCGGCTGGATCGAGGCGATGGCCGCGGCCGGCGCGACCGGGCGGCGCCTTGCGTGCGAGGAGAGCGTCGGGCTCGCTCGCGCCGATGTGGCGGCGCTGCTCGCCGATCACGGCGACGTCGACGGCATCGTGTGCGTGAGCGACTCGCTTGCGATCGGCGCACACCTGGCGGCGGCCGCAGCGGGTCGTGCCGACCTGCCCATCGTCGGCTTCGACAACACCCCGGCAGTCGAGGCGATCGGGCTCAGCAGCGTCGAGCAGCTTCCCGAGCGCGTCGCGGCCGGCGTGCTCGAACTGCTGATGGGGCCGACAGGGAGTGTGGTCGACCCGCGACCGGCGGCTGCCGGCGCCGCGCACGTGCTCGTCGAGCCCCGGCTCGTCGTGCGCTGAGCCGCCTTGCTGCGCCGAGCCGCGGCCATGGGGGACCGAGCCGCGGCCATAGGGGGTGAGCCGCGGCCTCGGTGTGCCGAGCCGCGGCCATGGGGGCTGAGCCTTCGCGTCGGCGGTGCCGGACCCCGGCCGCCGGGCAGGCCGACGCGCCGGCGGCTAGGTCCGCCCGATCCGGCGCTAGGCCCGCCCGATTCGGCGCTAGGCCCGCCCGGGCCGGCGGCTAGGCCCGCCCGATCCGGCGCTCCAGCTCGGCAGCGGCGTCGGAGACGAGCCCTCCGAGCGCGGCTTCGTCGCGCGCGTCGTCGGCCGGCCACGTCAGGGCGATCGCGGCCGCGGGCCAGCCGGCGTGGTCGCGCACGGCGACTCCGACGGAGCGGAGACCCAGCGTGACCTCGCCGTCCTCGACCGCCCAGCCGCGCGTGCGCACCTCGCGCAGCACGTCGCGCAGCTCGCTCGGGCGCGACGGACCCCGCCCCGTGCGGTCGGCGAAGGCCGAGGCATCCGGATACAGGGCTCGCACCTGCTCGCGGGGGAGCGCCGCGAGCATCGCCCGGCCGGTCGCGGTGAGGTGGGCCGGCAGTCGCACGCCGACGTCGGTGACGAGTGCCGGGCGACGGGGTGCGCGCTCCTCGACGATGTAGAGCACGTCGCGTCCGGTCATGACGGCGAGGTGCGCGCTCTCGCCCGCCCGGTCGGCCAGCGCTGCGATGAGCGGGCGGCCGAGCCGGGCGAGGGGCTGCTGGCGCGAGTAGCCGCCGGCGAGCTCGAAGGCCGCCGTGCCGAGCCCCCACCGGCGCTCCGTCGGCAGATGGATGACGAAGCCGTG
The DNA here is from genome assembly GCF_022538185.1 of Microbacterium sp. CFH 31415. Classification (GTDB taxonomy): domain Bacteria; phylum Actinomycetota; class Actinomycetes; order Actinomycetales; family Microbacteriaceae; genus Microbacterium. Next base: position 331,093 of record NZ_JAKYXC010000003.1, read on the forward strand.
CGCCTCGAGCGCCGCGAGCAGGTGGTAGGTGCTCGACCGCGGGATGCCGAGCGTCGTCGCGACCGTGCTCGCGGCCACAGGCCCGCGCTGGCGTGCGAGGAACGACAGGATGCGCAGCGTCTGGTCGGCGGCGGGCACCTGAGGAGGGCGGGAGTTGTCTGGCATGCCAGACACAGGATCCCACCTCGGCCTGTCGCACGCCACCCCGTCGGTGTGGAATCGACGCATGACCACCGGCATGACCACCGTCTCCGACCGCCGTTCCGGCGTCGTCACCGTGGGCGCGGCACCCCTGCGCCCCGAGGACGTCGTCGCCGTCGCCCGCCATGGCGCGCTCGTCGAGATCGCCCCGGAGGCGCTCGCGCGCGTCGGGGCCACGCGCACCCTCGTCGAGAGCCTGGCCGACGACATCGACCCGCATTACGGCATCTCGACCGGATTCGGCGCTCTCGCGACGACGTTCATCGCTCCCGAGCGCCGCATGCAGCTGCAGGCGAGCCTCATCCGCTCGCACGCCGCGGGCACCGGACCGGAGGTCGAGCGCGAGGTCGTGCGGGCGCTCCAGCTGCTGCGTCTGCAGACGCTGGCCACGGGCCACACCGGCGTGCGCCCGATGGTCGTCGAGATGTACGCCGGGATGCTCAACGCCGGCATCACGCCGATCGTCCGCGAGTACGGCTCGCTCGGCTGCTCGGGCGACCTCGCCCCGCTCTCGCATGTCGCGCTCGCCGCGATGGGCGAGGGGCGCGTGCGAGGCGCCGACGGCGTCGAGGTCGACGCGGCGGACGCGCTGGGCGCAGCATCCCTCACCCCTCTCGTCCTGCGCGAGAAGGAGGGACTGGCGCTCATCAACGGCACCGACGGCATGCTCGGGATGCTGCTGCTCGCGCTGCACGACCTGTCGGTGCTGCTCGACACGGCCGACGTCGCCGCCGCGATGTCGGTGGAGTCGCAGCTGGGCACCGACGCCGTGTTCGCCGCCGACCTGCAGGCGCTGCGTCCGCAGGCAGGTCAGGCGGTCTCGGCCGCGAACCTGCGCGCGGTGCTCGCCGGATCGCCGATCGTCGCGTCGCACAAGGATCCCGCCGTCTGCACGCGCGTGCAGGACGCGTACTCGCTGCGCTGCTCGCCGCAGGTGCATGGCGCCGCCCGCGACACCGTCGAGCACGCCCGGCTGATCGCCGCACGCGAGCTGGCCGCCGCCGTCGACAACCCCGTCATCACGGACGACGGCCGCGTCGAGTCCAACGGCAACTTCCACGGCGCACCCGTCGCGTACGTGCTCGACTTCCTCGCGATCGCCGTGGCTGACGTCGCGTCGATCTCGGAGCGCCGCACCGACCGCGCGCTCGACAAGGCGCGCAGCAACGGCCTGCCGCCGTTCCTCGCGCACGAGGTCGGCGTGGACTCGGGGCTCATGATCGCGCAGTATGCCGCTGCGGGCATCGTCTCGGAGCTGAAGCGCCTCGCGGTGCCGGCATCCGTCGACTCGATCCCCTCGAGCGCGATGCAGGAGGACCACGTCTCGATGGGCTGGGCGGCCGCACGCAAGCTGCGCCGGGGCATCGACGGACTCGGTCGCGTGCTCGCGATCGAGGTGCTCACCGGCGCGCGCGCCCTCGACCTGCGCGCGCCGCTCCAGCCCGGCGCGGCGACCGGCGCGGTGCGCGACCTGGTGCGCGGCGCCGGCGTCGACGGCCCCGGCGCCGACCGCTTCCTGTCGCCCGACGTGGAGACCGTGACCGAGCTCGTCGCCTCGGGCGCCGTCGCCGCGGCGGCCTACGGGGCCGCTGCATCCACCCCCGCCCCTTCCGCCCCGTCCACCCACACCCCTTCCACCCCGTCCACCCCTCGCACCCACACCCCTTCCACCTCCCCAGAACAGGTGATCTGAGCCACACAGGACGATCCGACGCGGAATCTCCTGTCCTCGCCAGAACTCCTCATCCGGGCAACTGCAGACCACCGAAAGAGAGCGATCATGACGACGACCGACACCGCCCGCACCGTGCGCGCCGCGCGCGGCGGCGAGCGCACCGCGAAGAGCTGGGGCGCCGAAGCCGCGAAGCGCATGCTCATGAACAACCTCGACCCCGAGGTGGCGGAGCATCCCGAAGATCTCGTCGTCTACGGCGGCACCGGCAAGGCGGCGCGCAGCTGGGAGGCGTTCGACGCGATCGTGCGCACGCTCGACGAACTCGAGCCCGACGAGACGCTGCTCGTGCAGTCCGGCAAGCCGGTCGGCGTCTTCCGCACCCACGAGTGGGCGCCTCGCGTGCTCATCGCCAACTCGAACCTCGTCGGCGACTGGGCGACGTGGCCCGAGTTCCGCAAGCTCGAGGAGCTCGGCCTCACGATGTACGGCCAGATGACCGCCGGCTCGTGGATCTACATCGGCACGCAGGGCATCCTGCAGGGCACCTACGAGACGTTCGCCGCCGTCGCCCGCTCGCTCGGCCGGGACGACCTCAGCGGCACGCTCACCCTCACCGGCGGCGCCGGCGGCATGGGCGGTGCGCAGCCGCTCGCCGTCACCCTCAACGGGGGAGCGGTGCTCATCGTCGACGTCGACGAGTCGCGCCTCGCCCGCCGCGTCGAGCACGGCTACCTCGACGAGTACACGACCGATCTCGACGCCGCCCTCGCGCGCGTCGTCGCCGCCAGGGCCGCGGGCGAGGCGCTCAGCGTCGGCGTCGTCGGCAACGCGGCCGAGGTCTTCGGCGACGTGCTGCTGCGCCACCAGGCGGGCGAGCTCACCGTCGATATCGTGACCGACCAGACGAGCGCGCACGATCCGCTCGCCTACCTGCCCGTGGGCATCGCCTTCGAGGACTGGAAGGCCGAGGCATCCCGCGATCCCGAAGGATTCACGGCACGTGCCCGCGGAAGCATGGCGAAGCACGTGGCGGCGATGGTGGGATTCCAGGATGCCGGCGCCGAGGTCTTCGACTACGGCAACTCCATCCGCGCCGAGGCGCAGCTGGGCGGATTCGACCGCGCGTTCGACTTCCCCGGGTTCGTGCCGGCGTACATCCGCCCGCAGTTCGCCGAGGGGCGCGGGCCGTTCCGCTGGGTCGCGCTCTCGGGCGACCCCGAGGACATCCGCAGGACCGACGAGGCCGTGAAGGCGCTGTTCCCCGACAACGCCGGGCTCGTGCGCTGGCTCGACAAGGCCGGCGACGCCGTGCACTTCGAGGGACTGCCCGCCCGCATCTGCTGGCTCGGCTACCAGGAGCGCCACCTCGCGGGGCTGAAGTTCAACGAGATGGTCGCCTCGGGGGAGCTGTCCGGCCCGATCGTCATCGGCCGCGACCACCTCGACTCGGGCTCGGTCGCGAGCCCGTACCGCGAGACCGAGGCCATGGCCGACGGCTCCGATGCGATCGCCGACTGGCCGCTGCTCAACGCCCTGCTCAACACCGCGAGCGGCGCCGCATGGGTGTCGATCCACCACGGCGGCGGTGTCGGCATCGGGCGCAGCATCCACGCCGGTCAGGTCACGGTCGCCGACGGCACCGCTCTGGCCGCCGCGAAGCTCGAGCGCGTGCTCACCAACGACCCCGGAACCGGCGTCATGCGTCACGTCGACGCCGGGTACGACCGCGCCAAGGAGGTCGCCCGCGCGCGCGGCCTCCAGGTGCCCATGCTCGACGCCTGACGGCTGGTCATCTGGGTTTCAGTCTGCATAGACGCCGCATGGGGCTGCCGGCCCCGCACGGTGGAGACTGAACGACAGGGAGAGAGGGATGCTGTGACCGCGACGCTCATCACCAACATCGGCGAGCTGACCACCAACGTCGAGCGCGACGGCGACCCCACGGGGCTCCTGCGCGATGCGGCGGTGCTGGTGGAGGGCTCGCGCATCGCGTGGGTCGGCCCGGCCGCCGACGCACCGGCCGTCGTCTCGCACACCACGACTCTCGGGACCCCCACCACCGGCGAGACTTCACCCGTGCACCGAGACAGCGGCCACCGACGGCAGTCTCGGGGCGCCGATGCAGTCTCGCGGGAGGACGACGGGGGTGCAACGCGCGTCGTCGATGCGGGCGGGCGGGCCGTCATCCCGGGGTTCGTCGACAGTCACACGCACCTCGTGTTCGGCGGCGACCGGGCCGACGAGTTCGAGGCGCGCATGACCGGAACGCCCTATGCCGCCGGCGGCATACGGCGCACCGTCGCCGCGACGCGGGCCGCGAGCGACGAGGAGCTGCGGATCCGGCTCGCCGGGTTCGTCGCCGAGCTGCACGACCAGGGCACGACGACGTTCGAGGTCAAGACCGGCTACGGGCTCTCGGTGCACGACGAGGCCCGCCTTGCCCGGCTCGCCGCGGAAGTCACGCCCGAGGTCACGTTCCTCGGGGCGCATGTCGTGCCGTCCGACTACGCCGAGCGCCGCGACGAGTACGTCGACCTCGTCGTGGGGGAGATGCTGCGCGCGTGCGCTCCGCACAGCCGCTGGATCGACGTGTTCTGCGAGCGAGGCGCCTTCGCCGCCGATGAGAGCCGGCGCATCCTCGCCGCCGGCGTCGCGCACGGCCTTCTGCCGCGCGTGCACGGCAACCAGCTCGGACCGGGCGACGGCGTGCGACTCGCGGTCGCCGCGGGTGCGGCATCCGTCGACCACTGCACCTACCTCGACGACGCCGACGTCGCGGCGCTCGCCGGGTCGGACACCGTCGCGACGCTCCTGCCGGGTGTCGAGTTCTCGACGCGGCAGCCCTACCCCGACGCGCGCCGGCTGATCGACGCGGGGGTCACGGTCGCCCTCGCGAGCGACTGCAACCCGGGCTCGAGCTTCACCTCGTCGATGCCGCTCATGATCGCGCTGGCCGTGCGCGAGATGGGCATGACGCCGGCCGAGGCGGTGTGGGCGGCGACCGCCGGCGGCGCGCGCGCCCTCCGCCGGGACGACGTCGGCGTGATCGAGCCAGGTCGCCGCGCGGACCTCGTGCTGCTCGGCGCGCCGACGCGCGTGCACCTGGCCTACCGGCCCGGAGTCCCGCTCATCGACCGCGTGTTCAAGGACGGCGTCGCGCGGGCCTGAGAGGCAGCGCTCAGCGCGGCGTGTCGATCGTCCACTCGTCGGGATCCAGCGACGTCGCGACGTCCCAGTCGTCGGTCGCCCACGTGAACGTCGCGACCGAGCACGTCGGCATCGCCGCGATGCCGCCGCCGGACAGACGCTCAGCGAGGGTGGTCATGCCCGGGTCGTGCGCCACGACCATGACCCACGACGCGCGGGACTCGACGGCCGCACGAAGGATCCGCGACGCCGGCGCCCCGTAGAGCTCCTCCTGCTGCTCGACGGCGACCTTCGTGCGCTCGCTGAAGAACTGCGCGGTCGTGCGCGCACGCAGCGCGGTGCTCGACAGGATGACCGCCGGACGCCAGCCGCCCGCCGCGAACCGCTCGGCCATGCGCGGCGCGTCGCGCAGGCCGCGCTCGTTGAGCGGGCGGTCGTGGTCGTCGAGCGACGCATCGCCCCAGTCGGACTTCGCGTGGCGCACGAGTGCGAGCCGGATCATGCTGCGACCGCCTTTCCGGCGAGGAGCTCGAGCACGCAGAGCGCGGCGAGGCGCACGGTGCGTCCGTCCGGGGCGTCCGCCGTCGCGTCGACCTCCACGATGTCGGCGCTGCGAAGACGCGGATCGGATGCTGCGTCCCGCACGAGCGCGCGCAGCTCCCACGCCGCGAGACCACCGGGCACCGAGGCCGGGCAGCCGGGCGCGACTGATCGGTCGCACACGTCCACGTCGATGTCGAGGTGGATCCCGCCATCACCCCCACCGGCGATCTCGAGCGCCTCGGCCACGACGTCGGCGGCGCCGCGGCGGCGCACCTCGTCGAGCGTGACGACGGTGATCCCGAGGTCGGTCGCGCGCTGCGCGTAGGCCGCCGAGTTGGCGAAGTCGGCGATGCCGAGCTGCACGATGCGCCGGGGATCGAGGCCGTCCTCGACGAGGCGGCGCACCGGCGAGCCGTTCGAGACGCCGTCGCGCAGGTCGTAGTGGGCGTCGATCGTGATGAGTCCGGCCGCCCCCGCGCCCTGCGCGACCGCATACGTCGCGGAGTTGTCGCCGCCGAGTGCGATGACGAGTCCCGCGTCGGCGATCAGCTCGCTGACCGCGGTGCGCACGGATGCCTCGCCCTCCGGTCCGTCGGGCGAAGCGATGTCGCCCGCGTCGGCGATGCGCAGCGCCTCGGAGAGGTCGACCGGTGGCGGCCCGATCAGCGTGGGGCTGTAGCGGCGGAGCGCCTCACGCACCGCCGCGGGCGTCGCGTGGGCGCCCGTCGGCGAGAGCGACGTGCGCCAGGCGGGCACGCCGAGGATCGCGGCATCCCACCCGTCCGCCTCGTCGGGAGAAGACCAGCCGCCGGCACGCGGCCACAGCGGATCGTGCGAAAGCGTCACAGGGTCGACGGTACTCCGAAGCGCGGCTCACACCGAGACGTACGCCCAGGCGCGTCGTCCGCTCGCGAGCACGACGGACACGCGTCGGTACAGCGCGACCTCGTACTGGTCGGCCGCGTCGAGCTCGTCGGCCGTGACGCGCAGGGTCTTGCCGACGACCTTGTCGAGCGGGCTGCCCGTCTCGCGCACGATCGGGTGCACCGTCTGCTTCGAGAGGTCGACGACGCGGTGGTCCTCGATCTCGGCGTAGTCCACCGTGTACCCGGGGAGGACGTCGTCCTCGGCGTCGAGCCGGCGGCCGAACGTGTCGAGCTGCACCTGCGGATGCTGGAGGGTCCCGTAGCTGAAGAGGAGCTCGGTCGACGGAGCACTGGCCACGGGATCAGGCTAGCGCCCGCGGCGCCGGACGGCACCCGAGGACCGACGCTGCTCAGCCGAGCAGCGCGTGGGCGATGGTGAAGATCACGAGGCCGGCGAGGGCGCCGACGATCGTTCCGTTGAGTCGGATGTACTGCAGATCCCGACCCACCATGAGCTCGATCTTCTCCGTCGTCTCGGCGGGATCCCAGCGCTCGACCGTGTCGGTGATGATCGACGCGATGTCGTGGCGGTAGCGCTCCACGAGGAAGACGGCGGCATCCGTGACCCACACGTCCACGCGGCGCTGGAGCGCGGCATCCGTCGTCAGTCTCTCCCCGATCTCGGCGAGCGCCGCCGCCGCCCGGATCCGTAGGCCGCTCTGCGGGTCGGCCAGCGATGCGAGGAGCCCGGCCTTCGCGGTGTTCCACGCCTCGGCCGCGAGCTCGCGCACGCGCGGGCTGTCGAACACGCCGGACTTGGCGTCTTCGAGCCGGCCGATTGTGCCGGGGTCGTGCTGGAGGTTGTCGGCCAGCCGGTCGAGATAGCCGTCGATCGCGTGGCGGGCGGGATGCTGCGCGTCGAGCCGGATCGCGGCGACGAGCTTGACGGCCTCGCTGTACACGGTGTCGTCGACGAGCCGGTGGGCGACACCAGGCAGCCAGGACGGCAGGCGACGCGAGACGAGGCCCGTGAAGGCCGGCTTGTTGGCGTCGAGCCAGGCTGCGACGGTGTCGAACGCGAGGTCGACGGCCCCGTGGTGGGCGCCCGACTCGACGATGCGCCCGAGCCAGGCGCCGAGCGGCGGCCCCCACTCCGGCGCGATGAGGTGCTCGCGCGCGAGATCCTCGATCACGCTCTGCACGTCGTCATCGCTGAGCGCCTGCAGCACGCCGGAGGCCAGAGCGGATGCCTCGGCCGACACCCGCTCGGCGTGTGCGGGCTCGGCCAGCCACTCGCCGAGGCGCGCCGCGATCGCGGTCGCCTCGAGCTTCGTGCGCACGACGTCGCCGCGCAGGAACTCGGTCTCGACGAACTCGCCCAGGTTCTGGCCGATCTCGTCCTTGCGGTTCGGGATGATCGCGGTGTGCGGGATGGGGATGCCGAGCGGATGCCGGAACAGGGCCGTCACCGCGAACCAGTCCGCCAGCGCGCCCACCATGCCGCCTTCGGCGAACGCGCGGAGATAGGCGAGAGCAGGGATCTGCTGCTGGAACGCGAACGCGAACGCGAAGAGCACGGCCATGAACAGGAGGGCCCCGAGGGCGACGCCCTTCATGAGCCGCAAGCCGCGCCGGCGCTCCTGGTCCGCCGGACTGAGGAGGGCCGTCGGCGTCGGGGACATGCGCTCATCCTCGCACGCGGGGTCGGTGCGGTCCGGGGTCTTGCGCTGGGAGTCCGGATCACCGCGCCCTCGCTTACTATCTACTACGTCAGTGGGCCCGACGGTGATGTCGGGCGCAGGGGGAGGTGGATTCGTGGTCGAAGTGCTGAGCCTGCGCGCCAGCGGCTTCGACGCGGTCGAGCAGACCTGGCGCGAGTTCGTGCCGTCGGCCCGGCTGCGCGAACCGGGTCCCGACGTCAGTGCGGAGCTCGCGTGGCAGTCCGCGGCGGTCGAGGGACTGTCGGCGGTCGCGTATCAGCTGTCCGGCAGCGTGCGCTCGTCGATCGAGCCCCACGGCCAGCTCATGGCCTGCCGCGTCGCGACTGACGACGGCTGGGTGGGCGCGCCTCGGCGCCAATTCGACACGCGTCTGCCGTGGGCGTCGTCGGGTGCGGCAGCCGAGGCCGCGTGGGACGGCACCGCCACCGTGCGCGCCCTCATCTTCGACCTCGAGAGCGCGCAGCACACTGCCCGGCTCATGTCGGGCGACGACGGCCTCGTGCTCGACGTGCTCGATCCCGCGCCGCGCAGCGCGGCACTCGGCGCCCACTGGGAGAGGACCCAGTCGTACGTGCTCTCGGCGCTCGTCGCCGCGTCACGGTCGAACGACTCCGAGCCGCTGCTGGAGGCGGAGCTGAGCCGACATGCGCTCCATGCCACGCTCAGCGCCTTCTCCACGACGTTCGCCGAGGCGCTCGAGCGGTCCGCTCAGCCCGGACCGGCACCGCGGAGGGTGCGCCGAGCGATCTCGTTCATGGAGTCCCGCGTGGCAGACCCGATCACGATCGACGACGTGGCGGCCGCCGCCGGCATGTCGACGCGCGGACTACAGGCCGCCTTCCGCCGCGCGCTCGAAACGACGCCGACGGAGTACCTGCGCGGCCTCCGCCTCGCCGGCGCGCACGAACAGCTGCGAGCAGGGGGTCCCGAGACGGTCGCGGAAGTGGCCCGCACGTGGGGCTTCGCACACCCGTCGCGGTTCGCGGCGTTCTATCGGGAGCGCTACGGCCGCAGTCCCAGCGAGACGGTGCGCCGCGGCTGATTCGGGTCAGTCCTCGAGCGGGCCGAGCCAGGCCGTCGCGACGGTCGAGTGCGCCGACTCGGGATCGCTCGGGTGGAACAGGCCCGCGAGCACGTCGCGGTACAGCCTGCCGAGCTCGTTCGAGGCGAAGTACGACGAGCCGCCCGCGACCAGGACGGCGTCGTCGACGATGGCCTTCGCGGCCGTGGCCGCGCGGTGCTTCACGCCCGCGAGCAGGGAGAACCAGCGGGGGCCGTGGTCGGCGAACCCGTCGACGTCGCGCGCGAGCGTGTCGAGCTGCGGCGGCAGGGCGTCGTAGGAGAGGGCCATGTCGGCGATCCGCCAGCGGATGTCGGGGTCCTGGCTGTAGGGCCTGCCGGTGCGCTTCGACGTGCGCTCGGCCGCCGCCGCGACCGCCAGGTCGAGCGCTCGCCGGGCGATCCCGGTGTAGACCGAGGCGAGCAGCAGCTCGAAGACGCTGAAGATGCCGAAGACCAGCGGATCGGGGTTCGGGCCCGGGTCGATGCGCCGCGCGACGCGCTCGGGCGGTGCGACCGCGCCGTGCAGCTCGGTGGTGCGCGACTGCGTGCCCCGCATGCCGAGCGTGTCCCAGTCGTCGCGGGTCACGATCCGCCCGGCGGGCTCCTCCGACCGCGGGACGAACGCGTAGACCATCTTCGGGCCGTCGGGAGACGTCGTGTCGAGTCCGTGCAGGCCGAGCTGCGTCCATACGGGGGCGAGTGACGTGAAGATCTTCGTGCCGGTGAACGCGTAGCCGCCGTCGGCCTGCGGCGCGGCATCCGTCCCACTCCCGAACAGCACGAGGTCGTTCCCCGCCTCGCTGATCCCGAACGCGAACACCTCGCCGGCCACGGCGCCCTCCTGCACGAACCGCAGCACGTCGACGCCGCGATCGGACAGCACCTTCGCGACGCCCGTCCACACGAGGTGCATGTTGATCGCGAGGGCCGTGGCCGGTGCGGCGCCCGCGAGCCTCTGCTGGAGAGCGGATGCCTCGGCCAGCCCGAGACCTCCGCCGCCGAGCTCTGCGGGCACGAGGATCGCGAGGTAGCCGGCATCCCGCAGCTCGTCGAGGTCGGCCGCGGGGAACGTGTTCTCGCGGTCGTGCCGCGGCGCCCGCTCACGGATGCGCTCGAGCAGATCGTCGGGGAGGTACGCGGTCGGGTCGAAGTCGGTCACCCGGCCATTCTCCCGCCTCTCTCCGCTCGCGGGCGCGACGTGCCACGATGATCGCAGACAGCGAGGAGTCGATATGTCGCGGCTAACCCAGACCCTCATCCCCACCGCTCAGCGGCAGTCCGTCGAGGAGCTCACCGAGGCCCTCGACCTCGGCCACGGCGACACCCTCGCCAAACGCAGCGGCTTCCTCATCATGCTCACCCTCGCGGGTCTGATCGCGATCGCGGGCGTGCTGACCGACTCGACCGCGACGGTGATCGGCGCCATGATCATCGCGCCGCTCGGCACGCCGATCCTCGGCATCGGGCTCGGCATCGTCACGGGACACCTCAGCCTCGTGATCCGCTCGATTCTATGGGTGCTCGTCGGGCTCGTGATCGTGGTGGCGCTCGGCCTCGTCTTCGCGCTCTTCGTCGCGACGCCGGAGAGCCTGGCCGCCAATTCGCAGGTGGAGGGGCGCACATCGCCCAGCCTCATGGACCTGGTCGCCGCGCTCGCCACCGGGTTCGCCGGGGGATTCGCGATGTGCCGAAAGGACCTCAGCGCCGTGCTGCCGGGCGTCGCGATCGCGATCTCGCTCGTACCGCCGCTGGGCGTTGTGGGCGTGTGCGCGGGGCAGGGGCTCTGGGGCGACGCGCTCGGGGCGCTCGTGCTGTTCCTCTCGAATGTCCTCGCGCTCGTGATTGCCGGCACGATCGTCTTCACGATGGGCGGCTACGCGCGCGACCCCGGATCGTCGACAACAGCGAACCGCCGCCGGGCATATCTCGTCGTGACGGTGCTGGCCCTCGTGGTGACCGTGCCGCTGGCGGCGAACTCGATCGTCGCGGTCGCACTCGCGCGCTGGACCGCGACGATCCAGGCCGTCACCACCACGTGGCTCGCGGACGAGCCCGGCGCGCGTGTCTACGACGTCTCCTGGAGCGGCGCGGATGCCACGGTCGACGTGACCACCGACGACGGCCAGGTGTCCGACATCGGCGATCTGCGGACCGCGCTGTCGACGGCGATCCCGAGCTGGGTGGGCGTCGTGGTCGACGTCGGCCAGGGGAGCGAGTACGTCGTGCAGTGAGCCGGGTGGGCCGGGGTGGCTCGGCGCAGGTCGGACCGGGCCGGCCAGGTGGGCCGGCGGGTCGGCGTACGGCTCAGGCGTCGAGTGCTTCGAGTGCCTCGAGGAACTGTGCGATCGTGGCCTCGGGCTCGTCGCGGTGCGGCGAGTGACCGGCGCCGGCGACCACCGACATCGTGATGCGCGGGTTGGCATCGACGACCGACTCGGCAGGCTTGCCGCGGAAGATGCTGTACACCGCGGGGTCGGACGCGACCACATGGGTCGGCACGGCGAGGGCGGCCGCGGCATCCGTCACATCCCACACCGCGTTCTGCACGCTCGTCTGCTCGACCGCCCAGCGGCTCGCCTGCTGCGCAGACTGGGCCTTGAGTTCGACGTCGTGCTCGTGCCAGTGCGGGTGCGCCTCGCGCACCGCGCGCTGCGAGGGGTCGGCGAAGGACTCCTCCTGGCTCGTGCGCACGATCTCGCGGTCGCGGTCGGTGAGGGCGATCGCGGGGTCGATGAGCACGAGCCGGCGCGTCCACGCGGGATCAGCGGCGACCGCCACGGTCGATGCGGCCGCGCCGAGCGAGTGGCCGACGACCAGGTCCCACGCCGCGCCGTCGACAGGACGCGTGGCCGCGAGATCCGCGGCGTAGGCGGCGATCGTGTAGTCGAGCGCGCGCGGGGCGGTGCCGTGGCCGCGCAGGTCGACGGCGTCGGCGCGCCAGCCGGCATCGGCGAGCGCGACGCCGTACCGCCACATCAGCGGACCGTTCGACCCGAGGCCGTGGACGAGCAGGGCGCGGCGCGCGGCATCGGGTGCACCCCAGGACAGACGCGGAAGGACGACGGGTGACGGCATGCTCTCCAGCCTAGAAGCGGCCCGGGGGTGTGCCGTGCCACGGCAGGATGGTGGCATGATCTCGACGGAACTGGCAGTCGCCCTGCGCGACGCCGGGCTGGTGTGGCATCCGCGATCGGGCGACAGGTTCCAGCTCGACGAGCCCGAGTTCGAGGCCGACGTCTTCACGGTGAGCGAGATGACCATCGAGCCGCGCGAGTATCCGACCGGGCGCATCCTCGCCTTCAACGGCACGACGGAGTGGGCGCTGGACTCCGTCGCGCTCGAGGACGCCCTGTGGCTGCCGCACGAGAGCCAGCTGCGCGACATGCTCGGCGCCGCGTTCCGGGCGCTGCGCCGCCTGCCCGACACCTACGAGGTCGAGATCGTGCTCGCGGGGGAGAAGCGCGTGGTCGAGTACCCCGATCCCGCCGACGCGTACGCGCTGGCGCTGCTGGAGGTGCTGCGTCGGATCGCCTGATCCCCTCGCGCGCCTGGGCGGGTGCGCCGGGGCTCGGGTGCGTGCCGGACGTGCGCCGGGGGTTCCGGTGCGGGTTGCCCGGGTCCGGCGGGTTGCCCGGGGTTGCCCGGGTCAGGTGGGTTGCCCGGGGTCGCCCGGGTCAGGTGATGGTCGGAACCGGCTCGGTGTCGGGGATCGGGCTCGCGTCGCGGCCGCGCAGGTCGGGGAAGCCGCGCACGAAGGCGACCGCCACGAGGAGGCCCGCCGCGGCGAAGGCGGTCGCGGCGACGTAGGCGCCGGTCGGGCCCAGGTCGTCGATCAGGAAGCCGGCGATGGCCGAGCCGGCCGCCGCGCCGATGAGCTGGCCCGTGCCGACCCAGCCGAACGCCTCTGCGGTGTCGCTGAACTTCACGCTCGCCGACGTCATGGCGAACAGCACTGCCAGGGCGGGTGCGATGCCGATGCCGGCCAGCACGAGGGTGCCGCCCAGCCAGAACACGTTGAGCGAGACGATCGTGAGTGCGAGGCCGACAGTGACGATCGCGAGACGGCGGGCCATCGCCCACGGCCCGATCGGGATGTGCCCGAACCCCAAGCCGCCGGCGAGACTGCCGACCGAGAAGAGGGCGAGCACGATTCCGGCCTCGAGGCCGCCGTGGTCGAACGTCGCCACGACGCCGGCTTCCACCGCCGAGCAGGCGCCGATGAGGAGGAACCCGACGACGGTCGCGAGCAGCACCGGGGTCTTGGTGAGCACCTTGCCGATGCTGCGGCGACTGCGCGGGATGCGGACGCGCCCGACCTCGGGGGAGAGGATGAACCACGATCCGCCGCCGATGAGGATCACGACGATGAGCAGCAGCGCCTGCACGGTGCCGACCTGCGTCGCGACGAGCGTGATGACCACGGGCGCGATGATCCAGATGATCTCCTGGAGCGACGCGTCGAGGGAGAAGAGCGGCGTCAGCTGCTTGGAGGTGACGAGCTTCGGGTAGATGGTGCGGGCCGCGGACTGGATCGGCGGCGTCGACAGGCCACTGACGAACCCGAGGGCCATGTAGCCGGGCAGCGGCAGCGCGAGCAGGGCGATCGCGGTGATCGACAGCGCGCACACGATCATCGTCGACGCGATGACGGGGCGCATACCCCACCGGCCCATCCAGCGGCTGGTCACCGGCCCGGCGATCGCCTGCCCGATCGAGGCCGCCGCGAGCACGAGGCCCGCCGCGCCGTATGAGCCGGTGACGTGCTCGATGTGCAGCAGGATCGCGAGGCTCGTCATCCCGTTCGGGAAGCGCGCCGTCAGCTGAGCGGCGATGATACGGCCGACGCCCGGAGTGCGAAGAAGATCCCGGTAGCCCGCCACAGAACAACGTTAGCGCGGCCCCTGGCGCCGGCGAGATCGGTTCGGTGGGCCGCTTCGACGGCGGCGCCCGCGCGACACGCCGGGACGCGCCGCGACACGCCGAAGAAGTCTCTCCACAGGCAGATCCGGTGTCGGAGGGGCGATCTAGCGTCAGACCTGTGGACAGCGGCGGCCGCCGCATCCGAAACGCCCGTGATTCAGGCTTTTTCCAGATTCAAGACCGGAGGTCGACCTGTGGATGAAACGGTGGACAACCTGTGTTGTATATGGGGAGAGCGGTGGAAAATCACACGGATGTAACTACTAGCCCTTGTGGTGCTATCCAATGTCGGTACCCATATGTAGTATGGGACTCCCGGCGGGGGGCCTGCCGGAAAATGAGCGGATTTGAGGGGAAAGACACGATCAACATGGCGATCACCGTCTACACGAAGCCCGCGTGCGTGCAGTGCACGGCGACCTACCGAGCCCTTGACTCGAAGGGCATCGAATACGAGATCCACGACCTCTCGGAGGACCCTTCGGCCCTCGAGCAGGTCAAGGCGCTGGGCTACCTCCAGGCGCCCGTCGTCATCACCGATGAAGACCACTGGTCGGGCTTCCGTCCCGACAAGATCGACGAGCTCGCCTCGCGACTCGCGTGACGCCATGGCAACCGCGATCGCACAGCGAAGCGCGGTTGCCGGGCGGGCGACCGCGGCACCTCTCCTCGTCTACTTCTCGAGCGTTTCGGGCAACACCGCACGCTTCATCGAGAAGCTCGGGGCGAGGGCGGTCCGGATCCCGCTGCATCCGACGGATCCGGCCCTCGTGGTCGACGAGCCCTTCATCCTCGTCACACCGACGTATGGCGGAGGCCAGGGCCGAGGCGAGGAGAAGGGCGCCGTTCCCAAACAGGTGATCCGGTTCCTCAACGACGAGCGCAACCGCAGCCTGATCCGCGGAGTCATCTCCGCGGGCAACACCAACTTCGGCGAGCACTTCTGCATCGCCGGCGACATCATCAGCCGCAAGTGTCATGTGCCGCACTTGTACCGGCTAGAGGTTTTCGGCACGCCTGAAGACGTGGAACGCGTAAGCGAGGGATTGGAACGATGGCAGACGCTGCAGTGACAGAGAAGGACTTGAAGACAGAGGCGCGCTTCGAGGGCATGGACTACCACGCCCTCAACGCGATGCTCAACCTCTACGACGCCGACGGGAAGATCCAGTTCGACGCCGACAAGCGCGCCGCGCGGGAGTACTTCCTGCAGCACGTGAACCAGAACACCGTCTTCTTCCACTCGCTGAAGGAGCGCCTCGACTACCTCGTCGAGAAGGAGTACTACGAGCCCGAGGTGCTCGCGAAGTACCCGTTCGAGTTCATCCAGCAGCTCAACGACTTCGCCTATGGCAAGAAGTTCCGCTTCGAGACCTTCCTCGGCGCGTTCAAGTACTACACGAGCTACACGCTCAAGACCTTCGACGGCAAGCGCTACCTCGAGCGCTTCGAGGACCGTGTCGTCATGACAGCCCTCGCGCTCGCCGACGGCGACCAGGAGCTCGCGACCTCCCTCGTGGACGAGATCATCAGCGGCCGCTTCCAGCCCGCCACGCCGACCTTCCTCAACGCAGGCAAGGCGCAGCGGGGCGAGCTCGTCTCGTGCTTCCTGCTGCGCATCGAAGACAACATGGAGTCGATCGCCCGCGGCATCAACTCCGCGCTGCAGCTCTCCAAGCGCGGCGGCGGCGTCGCGCTCCTGCTGTCGAACGTTCGTGAGTCTGGCGCGCCGATCAAGCAGATCGAGAACCAGTCGTCGGGCATCATCCCCGTCATGAAGCTCCTGGAAGACAGCTTCAGCTACGCCAACCAGCTCGGCGCGCGTCAGGGCGCCGGCGCGGTGTACCTCAGCGCTCACCACCCCGACATCATGCGCTTCCTCGACACCAAGCGCGAGAACGCCGACGAGAAGATCCGGATCAAGACCCTGTCGCTGGGCGTCGTGGTGCCCGACATCACGTTCGAGCTCGCCAAGAACGACGAAGACATGTACCTCTTCTCGCCGTACGACGTCGAGCGCGTCTACGGCGTTCCTTTCGGCGACATCTCGGTCACCGAGAAGTACCGCGAGATGGTCGACGACCCGCGCATCAAGAAGACGAAGATCAACGCGCGCGAGTTCTTCCAGACGCTCGCCGAGATCCAGTTCGAGTCGGGCTACCCGTACATCATGTTCGAGGACACGGTGAACAAGGCCAACCCGATCAAGGGCCGGATCAACATGTCCAACCTGTGCTCCGAGATCCTGCAGGTCAACACTCCGACCACGTACAACGAAGACCTCTCGTACGCGCAGATCGGCAAGGACATCTCGTGCAACCTGGGCTCGCTCAACATCGCCCTCGCGATGGACGGCGGCAACCTCGCCAAGACGGTCGAGGCGAGCATCCGCGCTCTCACGGCCGTCAGCCAGCAGAGCCACATCGCCTCGGTGCGCTCCATCGAGGACGGCAACGACCGCTCGCACGCGATCGGGCTCGGCCAGATGAACCTGCACGGCTACCTCGCCCGCGAGCACGTCTACTACGGCTCGGAAGAGGGTGTCGACTTCACGAACATCTACTTCTACACGGTCCTGTTCCACGCGCTGCGGGCCTCGAACAAGATCGCGATCGAGCGCGGCGAGACGTTCGACGGGTTCGAGGACTCGAAGTACGCGTCGGGCGAGTTCTTCGACAAGTACATCGACCAGGAGTGGGTCCCTGCCACCGAGAAGGTCGCCGAGCTGTTCGCCGGCCACCACATCCCGACGCAGGACGACTGGCGCGAGCTGAAGGCCTCGATCCAGCAGTACGGCATCTACAACCAGAACCTGCAGGCCGTGCCGCCGACCGGCTCGATCTCCTACATCAACAACTCCACGTCGTCGATCCACCCGATCGCGGCGAAGGTCGAGATCCGCAAGGAAGGCAAGCTCGGCCGCGTCTACTACCCGGCGGCGTTCATGACGAACGACAACCTGGAGTACTACCAGGACGCATACGAGATCGGCTACGAGAAGGTCATCGACACCTACGCCGCCGCGACCCAGCACGTCGACCAGGGTCTGTCGCTCACGCTGTTCTTCAAGGACACCGCGACCACGCGCGACATCAACAAGGCCCAGATCTACGCCTGGCGTAAGGGCATCAAGACGATCTACTACATCCGCCTGCGTCAGATGGCGCTGGAGGGCACCGACATGTCCGAGTGCGTCTCCTGCACGCTGTGACGGCCACGGAACTCTGAGAGAAGAAGGACGATGAGCGAGAAGCTCCAGCTCCTGGACCACGTCCAGGCCATCAACTGGAACCGCATCCAGGACGACAAGGACCTCGAGGTGTGGAACCGCCTCGTGAACAACTTCTGGCTGCCCGAGAAGGTGCCGCTGTCGAACGACATCCAGTCGTGGAACACGCTCACCCCCGAGGAGCAGACCCTCACGATGCGGGTGTTCACGGGCCTGACGCTGCTCGACACGATCCAGGGCACCGTCGGCGCCGTGTCGCTCATCCCCGATGCGCTCACCCCGCACGAGGAGGCCGTCTACACGAACATCGCGTTCATGGAGTCGGTGCACGCGAAGTCGTACTCGTCGATCTTCTCGACGCTGTGCTCGACGAAGGAGATCGACGAGGCGTTCCGCTGGTCGGTCGAGAACCCGAACCTTCAGAAGAAGGCGCAGATCGTCATGGAGTACTACCGTGGCGACGAGCCGCTCAAGCGCAAGGTCGCCTCGACCCTGCTCGAGAGCTTCCTCTTCTACTCGGGCTTCTACCTGCCGATGCACTGGTCGAGCCGCGCCAAGCTCACCAACACGGCTGACCTCATCCGCCTCATCATCCGCGACGAGGCCGTGCACGGGTACTACATCGGCTACAAGTTCCAGCGCGGACTCGAGAAGGTCGACGAGGCCACGCGCAACGACATCAAGGACTACACGTTCTCGCTGCTCTACGAGCTCTATGACAACGAGGTGCAGTACACGCAGGACCTCTACGACGGCGTCGGTCTGACCGAAGACGTCAAGAAGTTCCTCCACTACAACGCCAACAAGGCCCTGATGAACCTCGGCTACGAGGCGATGTTCCCGGCGTCGGTCACCGACGTGAACCCGGCGATCCTGTCGGCGCTCTCGCCGAACGCCGACGAGAACCACGACTTCTTCTCGGGGTCGGGCTCGTCGTACGTGATCGGCAAGGCCGAGGCGACCGAAGACGAGGACTGGGACTTCTAGTCTCCCGATTCTGACTCCGGCCCGAAACGGCTGGTGAGAGGCCCGGATTCGCAGGATTCTGCGGATTCGGGCCTCTCTTGTGCCTTCTCTCGAGAGACAGAGGAGGACAGCAATGAACAGGAATGACCGTTCGGTGTGGCACGGGGGTGGCACGCGCCCACCTTCTGGGGGAGAGCGGGGTGGCTCAGGATCCGGATTTCGGCTTCGACGTGCCATCGGGCTCGTGCCATATCGTGCCACTTCACGTGCTGGCGATTCGGGGAAATACCCGATCAGTAGGTGTTCTAAGGGTCCCACGTTGCGCAGTGGCACGGAGTGGCACGGGTGTCCACGTGAGTCCGCTCGTGACCACGGGAGGCCATGATGGAGACCGCACGTAGCGAGACGTCGTCGGGTCGGAGAGAGGCCTGGGGGAGTCTTCGCAAGCTTCCATCCGGCCGCTGGCAGGCGCGTTATCCCGCCCCGGACGGCGAGACGTACACCGCGCGTACCGAGGACGACAAGCCTCTGACGTTTCTGACGAAGACGGACGCGCGCACTTGGCTCGCCAGCATGCACACCAGGATCGCGCGACACGAGTGGGAGCAGCCGGCCGTGCTTGCGGCTCGGCGGCGAGCAGAGGCGGAGGTGGAGCGAGCTCGTTCGATCGGGTTCACCGAGTACGCGGGTCGCTGGATCGCCCACATCCGCGTCGAACCCAACCGCAGTGGAAAGCGCCGAGCCGTTGGGACGATCCGCTCGTACAAGAGCAAGGTCGACGGGTACCTGATCCCGGAGTTCGGAAACACCCCCATTCGTCAGATCGACAAGGACCGAATCCGGGTAATGACCGATCGGCTCGACAGGATTCCGTCTCCGCTCAACCCGAAGTCCAAGTTCAACGGGATCACTCGCCCGGTGCTGATCGTCCTCATGATGATCCTCCGGCAGGCGGCACGAGACGGCATCATTGCCGCGGCACCGGCTGTGTCGGTTCCGAAGCAGGAGACGGTTCGTCGCGATGAAGACAACGAGGATGGCGAGTATGTGGCCACGCCGCATCAGGTGGAGGCGCTCTACGAGGCGGTGCCTGATCAGTGGGCGATCATGGTGTTGCTGGCGGCATGGTGCCAATTGCGGCGCGCCGAGTGCCTGGGCCTGCAGCGCCGTGACGTCGAGTGGCACCAGTACGGGAGCGCGACGCTTCACGTGCGCCGCCAGCTGAATGCGAACACCGGTGACTACTCGAATGATCTGAAGAGTGCCGCAGGCCGAAGGTCACTCAGCATTCCGACGCTCATGCGCGGGCGGCTCGAGGCACACCTCCGCGACAACGTAGCGCCTGAGGCGAAGGCGCCACTGATTCCGGCCAGTGTGCGGAGCAGCGTACCGCTGTCGAACACCCGATGGGGCTTCGTCTGGGCCGACGTTCGAGAAGCCGTCGACGGGCTTCCACCACGATTTCGCTTCCACGACCTGCGCCACACGGGGCTGACGACGAGGTGGCGGTGGTGATCTCCGCTACGGGCAAGAGCGAGTACGAACCGTACAAGCTCACCGACGGCGAAGAGGAAGTGCTGCTGGACCGGTTCCGGGACGTGAACGACCCGTTGAAGTTTCTCATCGTCACCGCGAAGCTCGGGACCGGGTTCAATGCCCCCATCGAGGGTGTCCTGTACCTCGACAAGCCGATGAAGCTGCACACCCTGTTCCAGACGATCACGCGCACGAACCGGCCGTGGCGGCACCCGGACACCGGGTTCGTGAAGGCATACGGCACGATCGTCGACTACGTCGGCCTCGGCGACGGGTTCGCTCGCGCGATAGCGCCCTCGAACCCCGAACACGCGCATCGCCAGATCGACTCTGAAACGCTGCTCGCGACGCTCGGCGCCGCGCTGAACGAGATGCGGCGCCGTTTCGTCGGCATCGGGCGTGACGGGTCCATGGACTCCCTTCAAGCCGCGCTCGAACGTGTGCCAGCGGACACGGAGGACCGCGCGGAGTTCCGTGCCGAGTTCGCTCTCGCGCAGGGGCTGTGGGAGACGATCGCCCCGGACGCCGCACTCGACCACTGGGCGGACCACTACCGCTGGTACGCGCAGGTCTACGCCGCGATCCCCGCCGAGTCCGACGATGACGACCTGCTGTGGGGGCGTCTCGGCCCGAAAACCCGCCAGCTTGTTCACGAGCACATGCGGAACGTGCGCGTCACTGATCGGAACATCGCGGTCGTGATCGCAGATGCGGAGACGATCCGCACCATGTCGGAGAAGGGTCAGCTGCCGCCGGTGCCGACCGAGTACGAGGGGAAGACCGCGCAGGAGATCCTCGATTCTCTCAACGCACGAATCCAGAGGAAGCTTGACGGTGGGGGGAAGGAGGCGCTCCGCTACTCCTCGATCGCGGAACGTCTCGACCAGCTTCGTCAGAAGGTGATAGCGACTGCGGAGGACTCGATCGAATTCCTCACCACCCTGTTCGGCGTCGCCAACGATCTGAAGACGACGGAAGTCGAAGAGGACGGCGGTGTTCTGTCGGACTTGCCCGACCCGAACGTCGGTATGCTCACTCGCATCTTCGAGGAACACCGCCCCGAAGGCATGACCGTTCTCGTTTCCCAGGTCGTCACTGAAGTGGATGCCCTCGTCAAGCAGGCGGTCCACCCGAACTGGGCGTCGAAGGACGCGTCCAAGAAGGAGATTCGCCGGCAACTTCGCCAGCTGTTCCGGAAGTACAAGCTGCCCCTCACCGGCGAGCCCCTCGACGCCGCCTGGGCGTACATCCTCAAGCACTATTGACGCCGGAACTGACGCGAAGGGGCGATGACGCGCGTGGAAGTGACACGAGACCGCCGTAACCGGCTCTAGGCAGAGCCTCGTCGGCGCGGCCTGCCGGGAAGGGAGCCGCGGTGCACGATGAGGCGCGCTCAGCGTGCGCCGCCCGCATAAGGATCGCACTGACGGCCTGTCACGTCGACGCTTTTGAACGGCTGAGCGAGGTGTTGCACTGCTCTTCCACAAGTGCGGCACGCCGCAATGCGATCAAGGCGTAGATAAGCCAGCCCACTCCGTGCAGCATCTGGATGGCGCTGTGGAAGGGGGTGCCCGCTTCCAACGCCGTGACTCGGAAGGTGAGATCGAACAGCGCGTGCAGCACGACGGGCGGCCAGAGTGAGCCGGTGCGCATACGCATGGCGGCGTAGCCGGTGCCCGCCATCGCCGCGAACGTCACTTGGAGCAGAACGGTCTGCCAGGGCGAGCCGAGGAACAGGTTGGCAACGTGCAGCAACCCGAAGAGGGCGGAGGAGAGCAGCACCGCCGTCCACGGTCCGCGTGGCAGGAGCCGGGTGAGCAGGATCCCGCGGAACGTCGTCTCCTCAACCACGCCTGCAAGCACTACCGACGTGAACGCGAGGGTCAGTGTCGAAACCTCCACGTGTCGGAAGCCGGCGAAGAAGCCGACGACCACAGTGAGGGTCGGAAACATCAGCACGAGCCGATCGCGCGACGCCGGCAGTCGCCGAAGGCCCAGCACATCCCATCCGACGCGGACGGCGAACGGGAGAATCATGAGCAGCATCCCGAGCTGCAATGCGACCTGGACCAGGCCGACGCCGCCAGGGCCTGGTCGGAGGGTGGGCGTCAGCCACTTGGCGAGGATCCCTATCGCCGTGATCGTCACGAGAAACAGCGCCCACAGCAGCACCGGGCGGGCGAGGAGCCCGTCCCGAACTGAATGCCGTCTAGTCGGCCCAAGTGTCTTGATTTCTGAGGGCATGTTGTCCTCATCCTGAGCAGGACGGTGCATCAACTGGCCACTGTCGTTCCGCTCCGGTGGCCCGCGAAGTTCGACACCGCAGCGAGCAGCCACCGCGGCCTGACGGACGGGAAGGCGGCGATGGCGACCAGTACTGCTACGGCCGCCGCGGTGGCTGCGGCCAGGTGAGCGGCGGAGAGGCCCGCCTCCGCTGCGGCCAGCTCGCTTCCCCCTGCGGCGAGGACGGCTACGCGTGGGTACGCGTCGATGGCGCCGAATGCGGCGATGCCGAGGGCTCCGCCGATCTGGGCGGTGGAAGATGCGAGTCCTGACCCGACGCCTGCGTTGCTTGCGGTCATGCCGCTTGCGATGACGAGGGTGGTGGGGGTGAAGCTGAACGCCACGCCCGCGGCTGCGAGCAGGAGGACGGGGAGCACCCGTGCGAGGTACGGCATCCCGTGGTCGAGGGAGGCGAACATCAGGTGGGCGGTGACGAGGAGGATGAGCCCCAGCACCGCGACCTTCTCGGGACCGAACCGTGCGAGCGCGCGCGGCAGCAGCAGTGTGCTGACGGCGAAGCCGGCCACCGATGTTGGCAGCATGGCCAGCCCAGCGGCCGCCGGGTCGTACTCGAGTACCTGCTGAATGAGCAGGGCAACCAGCACGAAGCACGCGACTCGGGCGGCGCCACCGAGCACGTTGACGACGATGCCACCTGCGACGCGCGGCTCCCGCAGTGCCGGAAGCGGCAGAACAGCGTCCCGGCTGCGCTGCTCGACCAGAACGAAGCCGGTCCCGGCGGCCACGGCGACGGCCGCCGCGATGAGCACCTCGACCGAGGCCACCCCAGCATGCGGAAGGCTCAGCACGGCAAAGACCACCGCACCCGCCGCCGTGGTCACGAGCGCCGCACCCGCAGCATCGAATGGTCGGCGGGTGGTGGGGTGGTCAAGCTTCAGCTGAGCCCAGCCGGCGATGCCGACAAGCACGGCTGCGGCGGCGGTGACGAACATGACGCTCTGCCAGCCGAGTGCGCTGGTGATGATGCCTCCGACGCTCACGCCGAGCGCGCCGCCGACGGTGGACGCCGCACCCCACCAGGCCATCGTGCGGGTCCGGGCGGTGCCGGTGAATGTGGCGAGGATCACCGCCATGGCGGCGGGGCTGAGCATCGCAGCGCCGCCGCCCTGGATCAGGCGGGCGGTCACCAGCACGGCGTCCGTGCTGGCGAAGCCGCCCAGGAGTGAGCCGGCGACGAGAACCGTCGCCCCGGTGAGGAACATCCGGCGGCGGCCGACGATGTCAGCGGCCCGACCGGAGACCAGCAGCAGCCCGCCGAAGGTCAGGAAGTAGGCGTTGAGCACCCACGCTGTCCCGACTGCGGTGAGATCTAGATCTTCGGCGATGGAAGGCAGCGCGACGATGAGGATGCTGGAGTCGAGCATCACGACCAGCTGAGCGGCCACCAGTGTGAGCACCAGTGGCAGGGTCCGGTCACGCATGCGCAATCGCCTCCAGGACCGGCAGCTTCGCGGCGCGAGCGGCCGGCGCGATCCCGGCGAGCAGGCCCGCCACGGCGACGACTCCCGCGAGTACTGCCAACTGCGCGACCGGCACTTCCATGCGCAGCGGGGCGATGGTGGACAGCGCGCCGATGGCGGCGACGCTGGCGGCGACACCGAGGAGCAGCCCGGTGACCACGGCGACGACCGACACGATGACCGCCTCGGCTTGCACCATCAGCGCCACCGACCGGCGTGACATGCCGACCGAGCGGAGGACACCGATCTCGCGGGTGCGTTCGACGATGGACAGCGCGAGGGTGTTCGCGATGCCGAGCACGGCGATGACCATGGCGAACGCGAGGAGCACCGTGACTAATCCGAAGATTTGGTCGACGGTCTGTGTGCGTCCCGCGATGACCGCCGCCTGGTCTCGCACCTGTACTGTCGGGTGGTCCTCGAGCGCGGTCTCCAGGGCGGTGGAGAGCTCCGCAGGAGAGGTGCCGGCCGCTGCCAGCACAAAGATGCTGGCATCCATGTCCTCGGTGAAGAGGGCACCGTAGGTGTCCAGGGAGACGAAGAAGTCGGTCTGCAGCGCCTGCGCGGGACCGTCGGCGATGATGCCGACGATGGGCAGGATGGTCTCACCCAGCCGCGCGAACGTCATCGGCAGCTCGTCGCCCACCGCTAGCTCACGCTCGGTGGCGACGCGTTCGGCGATGACGACGCCTCCGGCGCTCAGTGCGGCGATGTCCCCGTCCACCATCCGGATCTGCGCGACCTCGGTGATGAGCTCAGGGTCCAGACCGGTCAGCGCGCTGGTCGTCCCGCCGTCCTTCCAATGCCCGTACTTCAGCCGGGTGGCAACGCCGACAGCGGAGACCGCCCGGACCTCGTCGTAGACGGCCGCGTGCACCCCGCCGAGCATCTCCTGCCCTGCGCTTTCGATGACGACGTCCGCGGCGATGACCTCGCGGTACTGCTCACCGGTGGCCGCTTTCACCGAGCCGCCGACGATGGACACGAAGCTCATCAGCGCGAGCCCGAACGCCAGCGCCATCACCGTCGCGGAGGTGCGACGCGGTGCGCGAAGCGCTGCTTCCCGGGCCAGCTGCCCGGGCACTGTCCGCGCGGAGGCCGCGCCGACGAGAGAGACCAGCGGACGCAGCGCGGACGGCGCGATCAGCACGACACCGACGAGGGCGAGCACCAATCCCGCGCCGAGCAGCAGGATCGGGCCCGCGGCCAACCCTGGAAGGGCGGCGACGGCGGAGCCTGCCACCAGCAGAACCGTGCCGGTGATGAGGCGCCCGCGACCGAGACCGCGCGTCTCGGCGGCGCTGCTGCGCATCGCGGCAAGCGGAGAGACCGCCGCGGCACGGCGAGCCGGGCCGACAGCCGAGACAAGGGTGACCAGGACACCGACGGTGAGGGCGATGATGACGGTTCGGGTCTCGATGACGAGCTCACCGGAGGGGATGCTGACCCCGAAGACTCCGGCCAGTGCGCGCAGGCCGTAGGTGCTCACGATGCCCAGCAGCACGCCGACGGTCGAGGCGAGGGCGCCCACGAGCAGCGCCTCGACGAGCACCGACGCAAGAACCTGCTTCCCGGTCGCGCCGGTCGCACGGATCACCGCGAGCTCACGGGTGCGCTGCGAGATGACGATGGTGAAGGTGTTGGCGATGAGGAACGCGCCGATGATGAGCGCCGCGACGCTCATCGCGATGAGCACGACCTGGAGCATCTCGAGGTTCGCGGCAGCCTGCTCGGCGCCGGCTGCGGCGAGGTCTTGCGCCGTAGCGACCTGCACGTCGTCAGCGAGTACATCAGCGAGCAGCGGCTGCAGTTCACCGGCGGTCAGTTCCGAGGTGACGAGGATCTCGGACAGGCCGTCGCCGAGGCCGAGGACGCTCTGCGCGGTGGTGAGGGTCGAAAGCGCGACCGCCCCCACCGGCGGACCGTCACCGTCACCGAACCCGACGAGCCCGACGACACGAGCATCGACCCGGGTGTCGCCGACGACGGTGACAGCGTCGCCGATGCGCAGGCCGAGCGCGTCGGCGGTGTTCTTGTCGATGACGATCTCGCCGTCGCTGGTGGGTGCCGCGCCGTCGCGGAGCGGGTATGCGCCGACGGGCTCGTCGACCCAGGTGCTCAGCTGGACGCTGCCCAGATCGGTGGTGCCCTGCTCGAGGCGGGCGGCGCCCTTGGCGACCGGGACCGCATCTGTGACAGCGTCCACGTCGCGGACGGAGTCCAGCGTTGCGGCGGGAAGCGGGTCCCGTTCGACCTCGACGCCCATTCCGGAGTCGAATGCGGTGGCGGTGCGGACGGTCACGTCGGCGCCGGCGGAGGCGGTGGCGAACTGGTCGTCGAACAGCTTCTGGGCCGTGTCGTTGAGGACGAGGCTGCCGGTGACGAAGGCGACGCCGAGCATGACGGCGACCACCGTGAGAGCCAGTCGCAGGCGGTGGGCGAGGACCTGGGCGAACGCGAACCGGATCATGCCGCCACCCCCTGACGCTCGGCGTCGAAGCGCGCCATGCGCTCAAGGACGGTTGCGGCGGTCGGGTTGTCGTGACCGTCGATCACCTCGCCGTCGGAGAGGAACTCGACCCGGTCCGCGTATGCCGCGGCCGACGGGTCGTGCGTGACCATCACGATGGTCTGCCACAGCTCGCTGGCAGCGCGGCGCAGGAAGGCCAGCAGCGCCTGGCTGGAGCGGGAGTCCAGTGCTCCGGTGGGCTCGTCGGCGAAGACGACCTCGGGGCGGGAGATGAGGGCGCGGGCGACGGCGACGCGCTGCTGCTGGCCGCCGGAGAGCTCGGAGGGGCGGTGGGTGAGCCGGTCGGCGATGCCGAGCGTCGCGGCTAGCTCCAGCATCCAGTCCTTGTCGACCTTCTGACCTGCCAGGCGCAGCGGGAGGGCGATGTTCTCCTCCGCGGTGAGGGCGGGCACGAGGTTGTACTGCTGGAAGATGAAGCCGACGTGGGTGCGGCGAAGCAAGGTGCGCTGCTTCTCGCTCATGCCGACGAGCTCTGTTTCTCCGAGGCGGATGCTGCCGGAGTCGACGGTGTCCAGCCCCGCCATGGCGTGCATCATCGTGGACTTGCCGGACCCGGACGGGCCCATGATGGCGGTGAACCGGCCACGGCGGATGCTGAGGCTGGCGTGGTCGAGGGCCCGGACGGTGGTGTCGCCGGTGCCGTACGTCTTCACGAGGTCGGTGGCCTCGATGGCGAATGTGGTGCTCATGGTGTGTGTCCTTTAGCAGTTCAGCGGGCAGCGGCGAGGTGTCGGCGGTACTGCGCCGGCGTCCAGGACGCGGTCATCTTGGTGTTGAGGGTGGCGCCCAGGCGCGCGTAGAAGCGCTGCCCGGCGTGGTTGTTCAGGCGGACGCCCCACTGCACGAGCAGGTCGTCTTCGGCGGCGAGTCGGGCCACGGCGGTCATCAGCTGGCTGCCGATGCCCTTGTCGCGGTGTCCCGGTCGGACGTACAGGTCGTCCAGCGCGAGCAGGTCGCCGCCGGTCCAGAGATGGATGCGGCGCACGGTGCTGGTGAAGCCGACCGCACCGGCGTCATCCTCGGCGATCAGGACGCGCACGTCGGGGCGCGCGAGCAGCTCCCGCCACGCCTCCGCGTCCACGTGAACGTGCTCCAGGTCGCCCTCGTGCGCGGCGAGCTCTCGCACCATCTCGTCCAGGGCCACGGCATCCCCAGGGCCGGCCTGTCGGATGTGGATCATGATGCTCCTTACGGTGTCAGTTGTTGCCTTTACGGTGTACGGATACGTCGTACAGATTGCACCGTACGATGTAAGCTGTCAAGCAGGGAGGCCGCAATGGCAGAAAAACTCACACAGATGGGCATTGCACAGGCGGCCCTGGCCGCTATCGACGCGGACGGTATCGAGGGGCTCAGCATGCGCAAGCTCGCGAAGAGTCTCGGCTCGTCGCCGATGGCGGTGTACACGTACTTCCCGGACAAGGACGCGTTGCTCGACGGCGTCGCTCAACTCCTGCTCGCCGAGGTCGACACGCCGCCTGAGGACATCCACTGGCGCGACGCCATGCGCTTCATCATGCGGTCCGTGCGACACGTCGCCATGCGCCACCCGAACGCCTCGCGACTCATCAACCAGTTCCCACCGCATACACCCGACGCTCTGGCCTTCGTGGAAGCGGGGTTCCGCAGCTTCCGCCGCGCCGGCTTCGACGAGCTCAGCACCGCACGCTGCTACCGCGCTCTGGCTGCGTATTCGCTGGGCACACTCGACATCGAATTGGGCGGATACTTCTCGCCCGAGACGCGCACGATCACATCGGAGACGCGCGACAGCATGGACACGCCCACGGCAGCCAAGCTCCTCCCGCTTGTAACGGAGATCACGCCAACCCTTCTCGCACAGGATGACGCGGCAGAGTTCGAGTACGGCCTCGAGCTCCTGCTGGACGGGTTCGCCGACGCTATGTCAAGATCCGGCCGCACCGCCTAAAGGTTTCGCGGCCTGTTCACCGGCCACACTGACGGAGCCTCGCCGCAGCTTTTGAACACGTCGTGCGCCAACCGTCCTCCTGGGGCCGAGGTCAAGTCAGCTCATTCGATCCGCCGGTCCTCCGCCGGGTGCACGTCGGGGTCCCGCTTTCGCGCGCCGCCCGCAAAGGGATGCTTGCGTGCTGCCCGTGGGAAAATCCTAGAGTCGGAGTCCGGCAGAGCGGCGTGCGCTCCGCTGTCTATCGAATCCGAACCGAGCTGGCGGTGCCACGGACTCCCGGGCGTCCTCGACGACCGGATCGAAGTGGCGCAGGAGCGACGCGTACCCGAAGTGATGGTTGTAGGTGAGCCCGTACCCTGCGGAGTCGTCGCGGACTACGCGGTCAGTCGGGCTCTGGGGGATCTCGTCGTAGACGTATCCATTGACCAACGCGGCATCCCGCGTCTCGTCGCCGTAGTCCCACTCCGACAGATGGCGGATTGCGGCCTCGGGTCCGTTCTTGTCGATCATGTCGAGCACGCCGTCGGCATCCTCACCCTGCATGAAGACGACACTCATCCAGCGACGCTCGACAGCGGCGCTGGAGTCGTGAGTGGAGGCTACTGCTCCGGTGGTGCGAATGCTCATCGTGAGCTCCCTTCTCCACCTATCAGGTACGCAGGGGGTACACGCTCCAGAGCAGGGATGTCGCGCCGGTGCCCGGTCAATTATGCTGATGCTGCGTGGATAACCCGCTCGACGCCGCGATTTCGGCCCGAGTGGCACGCAGATGGCACGAGGATCGCGCCGACGTAGATTCCTGCATGATTCCGCGGGTCGCGACGAGAACTGGGACTTCTAGACGCTCCGACCATGAGCCGAAACGGCGAGATCGGCTGAACAGAACTGAGCCCCTGCGGGCAGCTCGCGAGAGCGGCCCGCAGGGGCCTTGCCCATGTCGTGCCCGCATCTGTTCGTCGCCGCGCGCCGGGCTGCGGGTAACACTTGAACGCGTTGTTGCCGATCAGCCGGCTTATCGTTCATCTCCTGCATTGATGCCTTCCCCAGGGCATGGGCCGTAGGGTGGGATCGACGTTCGCGTTCACCATGGCCGTCCCCAGCGGCCGCAAAGGGTTCGCCCTGTCCCCAGCAGGGCGTGAGCCGGACCTGTCCCCACAGGCCCGGCGTCGCGATCCGTCCGGTCCCCCTCGGGCCGCTCGGCTGGTTTGCGTTCGGCTCGAGGGGGCTGCTCCCCAGCCCCGAGCGTGCCCGTCGGCTTGGTGATTATTCCCCAGCGTGGTGGCGGGTGCGGGACAAGATCCCCAGATCTCCCCAGTGCCCCTCACAGCGCCTCCATCGACTACGGTAGCTGTCCCCCATTCGGGGGACAAACTGTGACGCTGAACGTTTCCGCAAGGAATGCGCAAGACGCACCCACCTGAACGTGATCGTCAGCCGTTCGACTTCGAACGGCCTCCCCGCCTCACCGGGAATGGTGATGGTCGTCGAACTGGATGAGGACGGGACTATCGTCCCGGCGCCTCGGCACCTCTCGCACTCACTCTGGATGTGTGCACTCCGGGCGCAGAAGGAGGATCGGGATGAACACGAACACGGGCCTCTTCGAAGGCCGCACCGTCATCGTGACGGGAGCTGGATCTGGCATCGGGCGGGCCACGGCGCAGCGCATCTCCGCAGAGGGCGGTCGCGTGATCGCCGTCGACATGTCCGCGGAGCGACTGGAGGCACTGGCGGCCGCTCTGGGATCAGTCGTCGAATGCGTCACCGGCGATCTCTGCGACGACGCCGTCATCGACGCCGTCATGGCGGCGGCCGGCGACCGCATCGACGGACTGGCGAACGTCGCTGGCATCATGGACGGCTTCGAGCCCACCGCCGAGATCACCGATGCCACCTGGGATCGGGTGATGGCGGTGAATCTCACCGCCATGATGAAGCTGACTCGCGCTGCACTCGGACGGATGCTGCGTACCGGGGCCGGATCGATCGTCAACGTCGGCTCGGAGGCAGGTCAGCGAGGCTCCGCTGCGGGCACCCCGTACACGACCTCCAAGCACGCGGTGAACGGCTTCACTCTGAGCACCGCCTTCTTCTACACGCCGAAAGGCATCCGCTGCAATGCGGTCGCTCCCGGACCGGTCGCCACGAACATCGAGGCTCCTTTCCGCTCCGAGTGGGCCGGGCAGCGTCTCGGCCCGTTCTTCCAGACCAACCTCCCGCCCGTAGCGCAACCTGACCAGCTCGCCGCTGCGATCACATGGCTTCTCAGCGACGATGCCTCGAACGTGTCCGGTGCGATCCTCGCGGTAGACGGCGGCTGGGCGGCGGTCTGAGCGTCCACGCTTGACCGAGCACGAGGACCTTGTGCCCGTTCGCGCGCCGACGTCACCTCCCATCGTGCAGAAGTTCCACCCAGGAGATCGCCGACGCCATCGCAGACGAGTTGATGGCTCACGGGCTCGACGTCGTCTGCGCGTCCGCAGCGGACGACGCCGATGCCGCCGATTTCGACGCGGTGGTGATCGGCAGCGCGGTCTACGTGGGCTCGAGGGGGGTCAGCCGCCGTGGACTCACAGGCGCGACACGCCACGTGAACACCCCCGGTGATACGTCCCGACGACGGGTGCAGAGCGATAATGTCAGGGACGCGGATGTCCCCAGCATCCGCTGGACGACGGGTGTCCCCACACCCACGTCTTTACATCGCCGGGGCTCGTGGCCTTGGGTGCACGAACCGATACTCGCGATGGCCGGGCTTCGGGTGTCCCCAGCACCCGAAGCCCGGTTGCGTGTCGGCGACCGGGCCATCGATGCTGAGCGGATGCCGCGCCCGGCCTGCGCCGGCGGATCATCCTGACCGGGTGAGGCCCGCCGCGTCGGCGCTTCCCTACAGTGGGCACCACACCGTCCGGCGTGGCCCCCGCCGACGCCCTGGGGGACGGCGAATGGAGACGCGCCCATGAGCAGCGACAGCACACCTCCGATCACCAAGCCGTCGGCCGCTGTGCCGGCGAGCCCACCGCCGTCCGCCGGCGTGACCAGCCGGACGCTCATGTGGTTCGGTCTCGCGATCGTCGTGCTGGCCTTCTTCGCCGCGTTCCTCGGCTCGTGGCTGGCACGGTCCGTCGACACGGCCGATCAGGCGCCGGCAGCGGCATCCACTCCCGAACCTTCCGCCACACCCGACGAGACGCCGACGGTCGAGGACTACGAGGCCGCACTCGAGGACATCCTCCCGGCGGGGTCCGCGGTGCGCGCCGGAACCGGCGCGCCCGAGTCGGGCAAGGGCAGCGAGGGCGACGTTTACATCGACATCGCCACCGCCGACGTCTACCTGTTCGAAGACGACTGGACGCACGTCGGCAACATCCGCGAGTCGGCTGCCGCGAATCTCACCGGCGCGACGGGCGCGACCGGAGCCACGGGCGCACAGGGCCAGCAGGGCGAACAGGGCGAAGAAGGGGAGCAGGGTGAGGCGGGGGCGCCCGGCACGCAGGTGACCCTCGGCTCGGGGGAGCCCGTCGACTCGGCATGCGAGAGCGACGACATCTTCATCGATACGACGACGCCGATGTTCTACCAGTGCAGCGACGGCGCGTGGGTCGCGTTCTCGCCGCCGCCGGCGACCGAGGAGTGACCCGTCGACCAGAGGAGAGTCAGCGCCGCGTCGAGGCGGTCAGCGTGAACTTCGCGTTGCGCGCGATCTGACGCGTCGGTCCGACGAGCCGCTCGAGCGCGGGTCGGTACTGCAGCGCGGAGTTCCACACCGTCCACAGCTCGCCGCCCGGCTGAAGAACCCGCGCGGCGTCGGCGAACATGCGCGGCGCCACACCGTCGTTCACCGCTGCTCCCACATGGAAGGGCGGATTGAGCGCGATGAACGAGGCCGTGGCGTCGCCCTGCGAGCGCAGCATGTCGTCCCGCACGACCTCGACGCGATCGCCGACGCCATTCGCCTCGGCGGTGGCACGCGCAGACGCGACGGCTGTCGCCGACTGATCGCACGCGATGACGTGAAGCTCGGGATGCCGCAGCGCGAGGGTCGTCGCCACGACACCCGTCCCGCACGCGAGGTCGATCACGGAGCCCGCCGGCGCGCCCCGCTCAGGCAGGTGCTCCCGCAGCAGCCGGGTGCCGATGTCGATCGACGTGCCGGCGAACGCGCCGCCGAAGGCGCACACGGCGAGGTCGCCGTGCGTCTCGATGCGAGGCTCCGGCTCGCGCCCGTCATGGGGGCCGCGCGCGATCAGCACGCGTGACTTCTGCCGGGCGTGGCTCACATCGACACGCGAGAAGTGCTCGCGCAGCACGTCGTTCATCGCGGGCGTCATGTGCTTGATCCGGCCGCCGGCGTACACGACCACGTCGGCGCCGGCGTGCGCGGCGATCAGCCCGGACAGGTCGCGCAGCGCGTCGAGCGACCGGGGGAGCCTCAGGAGCACCACTCGCGCGCCCGCGACGAGGTCGGCGCAGAGGGGCTGCGACGCGAACGTTCCGTCCAGGCCGAACCGCTCGGCGTTCGCCGCGAGCGCCTGTTCACCGGTGAGCGCGTCCTGATGCACACGGATGCCGCGCGCGCCCTCGCTCGCCGCGCCAAGTGCGAGCGCGCCGTAGCCGTCGCCGATGACCACGACGGCACCGTCGCCGGCGTCGCGCCGCGCGTCGGCGGACTCATCGAGGATCAGCCGGTCCGCGGCATCCGCGGCCGGCAGATCGGGACCTTCGAGGTCGGGCCAGCGTCGCAGCGCGGCGGGGGAGTACTCCACCGTCCCACGCTAGCGCCGTCGGCCGCGCACCGTCCGCCGTGCGTGAAGGGCCGCGGCGGGCCCGGCCTCTCGGCGAACCTAAGCTGGAAGCATCCCACCCGAAGGAGACCTGTGTTCCGCACGCCCTTGAACCTCTTCCGTGTGCTCGCCGTCGCGGAGGCCATCTCGTGGACGCTGCTGATCGTCGGGCTGATCCTCCGCGCCACGAGCGATTTCGCGATCGGAGTCACGGTGGGCGGCGCGATCCACGGCTTCGTGTTCCTGTCCTACGGCGCCACGGCGATCCTGGTCGCCCTGAACCAGCGCTGGGGCGTGTGGCCGACGGTCGTCGCGGTCGTGAGCGCCGTGATCCCGTACGCGACGATCCCGACCGAGCTGTGGCTGCACCGCTCGGGTCGCCTGGCCGGCGCATGGCGGCTCACCGCCACGGATGATCCGCGGGATGCCGCGTGGCACGACCGCCTGATGCGCTGGTTCCTGGGCCGCGCGTGGCTGCTCGTGGCGCTGATCGCTGCGGCCGTCGTCGTCCTCTATGCGACGCTGCTCGTGATCGGCCCTCCCGGCGGCCGCCACTGACGCCCATCCGTGCGCTCACCAGCCTGTCGTGAGCACCCGGTCGAGCGCCGCGACCACGGCGTCTGCGCTCTCGCGTGAGAAGCACATCGGCGGCTTGAGCTTCAGGATGTTCTGGTGGTCGCCCGTCGGCTGGGCGATCACGCCGAGCTCGCGCAGCCGGGCGCAGATCGCGGCGGTCTCGGCCGTCGCGGGCTCCCACGTGGCCCGGTCGCGCACGAACTCCGGGCCGAGGTAGAAGCCCGAGCCGTGGACGGCGGCGAGGAGCGGATGCCGCTGCCCGAGCTCTTCGAGTCGTGCCTTGAGGTACCCGCCGACTTCGCGCGCGTTCTCCTGCAGTCGCTCGTCGCGAATGATGTCGAGCACCGCGAGCCCGACCGCGCTCGACACCGGACTGCCGCCCGCCGACGAGAAGAAGTAGCCGCCCTCGCGGTAGCGCTCGGCGATCTCGCGGGTGGTGACGACGGCGCCGAGCGGATGCCCGCTCCCCATCGCCTTGGCGACGGTCACGATGTCGGGCACCACGCCCTGCTGCTCGAAGCCCCAGAACCAGGTGCCCATACGTCCGTAGCCCACTTGAACCTCGTCGGCGATCGCGAGCCCGCCGTGCGCCCGCACCGCTGCGTAGACGGCGTCGAGGTAGCCGTCGGGAAGCGCGACGCCGCCGGCGTTGCCGAAGATCGGCTCGGCGATGAACGCGCCGACCGGGGTGCCCTCGGCTGCGAGCCGCTCAACCTCGGCGACGGCGCCGTCCGCGTACCGCGCCGGCGAGGCACCGCGGTGGCCGTAGGGCGCCGGCACGGTGTGCACCCACTCCGGGCGGGTCTCGAGCGCGGCGGGGTTGTCGGCGACCGACGTCGACACCGCATCCGACAGATAGGTCCACCCGTGGTACGCCTCGCGCACTGCCAGCACGTCGCGTCGCCCCGACCACGCCTGCCCCAGACGCAGCGCGAGATCGACGGCCTCGGACCCGCTGTTCACGAGGAAGACGGTGTCGAGCGGCTCGGGCAGCAGCGCCGCCAGCCGCTCCGAGAACTCGACCACGGCGGGGTAGTGGAACCGCGAGTTCGTGTTCAGCAGCCGCCACTGCGAGGCGACGGCATCGACGAGTCTCGGGTGCGCGTGCCCGACCGACGTGACGTTGTTGAGCGTGTCGAGGTAGACGCGGCCGTCGGCGTCGACGAGGTGCTCGCGCCAGCCGCGCACCATCACGGGCGGGTCGTCGAAATAGTGCTCCTGCACGTCGGCGAAGACGGCGTCGCGGCGAGCGAGCAGCGCGGCCGCATCGGCGGCGCCGGAAGAAGAAGATGCGGGATGCCCCGGCACGAGCGGGCTCGGATCGGCGACCACCGCCCGCCAGGCGCCGGCGAGGCCGCGAGGCGCGAAGCGCGGTGCGTCGGCGCCGACGCCGGCGCGCACGATCTGCACCCACAGCGTCTCGTCCGCCTCGCCGAGCAGGTCGCCGGCCTCGACGGCGGTGCCGTCGGCGAGCGCGGTGCGCATGCCGTCCAGCCGGAGGGTCCAGTCGCCGGTGCCGACGAGCACGCCGGTCGACGTCAGTGCGACGACGCCGGCCCAGGGCGCCGCGAGCGGCTGCCGGTCGGCGAACCGCAGCTCGACGCCGAGTGCGACGTTGTGCGGCTCATCGGGATCGAGGGGCCGGGAGCGGGTGAGCCGGGCCTCGCCGAACCTCGCCGCGACGACGCGGGCATGGCCGAGGCATCCGCTCATCACGTCGTGCTCGGCGGATGCCGTCAGCCAGCGCCCCTCGTGCAGGTGAGGGCTCGTCGGCGACAGGTCGGCCACGACGACGTCGTCGGCGGTCAGCCACGGCAGGAGCGGCTGCGCCGGCGGGAGCACAGGCTCGGGGGCGGCCTGCCCGAGCGCCTGCAGGACGAGGGCGCTCGCGACGTCGAGCGGCACCGACGTCGCCGCGTCGAAGATCGCACGCTCGTGCAGGAGGTTTCCGGCCGCGTAGGCGTTGGCGGGGTCGGTCGCGAGCACGTGATGGGCACTCGCGACGAGCGTCGCCGCGCGCACGACGACCAGTGGCCACAGCGCACGGAGTTCCTGCGGGCTGAGCGGCCGGACGTGGTGGTAGGCCGTCACCGTGCGCATCGCGGCGGGGAGGTCGACGCCGTCGTGATGGAGCAGCGACGAGACGGTGATGGCCAGCTCGCCGACGGCCCAGGTGCGGTTGAGGTCGCCCAGGTCGATCACGCCGTCGGGCAGGCCGGTGACGCGGTCGGCGGTCACCACGTTGTCGTCGGTGAGGTCGCCGTGAATGAACTGCACCGGCAGTTCCGCTGCGACGGCATCGACCTCGGCCCACGCCGCAGCGGAGGCTTCCGCGAGCCGTTCGCGGAGCGCGGCGTCGCCGACGAACGGCAGCAGCTCGGCGAGCGCGCCCGGCGCCTGTCGGAGGTCCCACTGGTGACTGCGCTCCGCGGCGGGGGCGTCGAGGTCTTCCAGGGCGAGGGCGACGCGCGCGGCCAACGTGCCCAGTGCGGCGACGGCCG
Source organism: Microbacterium sp. CFH 31415 (assembly GCF_022538185.1). Lineage (GTDB taxonomy): Bacteria > Actinomycetota > Actinomycetes > Actinomycetales > Microbacteriaceae > Microbacterium. Next base: position 367,044 of record NZ_JAKYXC010000003.1, read on the forward strand.
CGCGCGAGAGATGGCCGGTGAGGGTCGCGCCCTCGAGGAACTCGAGCACGCGCGCCTGCATCTCGACGCCGCCGACCGTCACAGGCCGGACCGTCGCCCCGCCCGCGACGAGCGCACGGGGGGCGCGGCATCCTGCCCGCTCCGCGATGCGCAAAGCAGCCGCCGACTGCGCCTCCAGCTCGACCGCGGTCACGCTGGGATTCGCGATCTTCAGCAGCAGCGGGGGCGCATCGACGCGCTCGAGAAGGAAGTTGCGATCCTGGTGGCTGCCCAATGCGCGCGCAGACGCCTCGATGTCCCAGACGTCGCGCGCCAGCCGCGCGGCGAGCGCGTCGGAGATGTCGGGCGGAGCGGGCTGGGTCAGGGTGCCCGGGCTGTGGTCGGGGCCTGGTCTCTTGTCAGGGCTCGCGCTCGGGTCGGCGCTCATCTCGTGCTCCTCGCTGGGATCTGGCACGAGGCTACCCGTGGAGCGCGAGCCGTGACGAGCAGATCAGGAGCGGCTCGGCAGCTGCTGCAGCGTCCAGGCGTTGCCATCGGGGTCGGCGAACGTCACGAACCTGCCCCACGCCTGCTCGTCCACGCCCTGCGCGTCGACACCCCGTTCGCGGAGGTGTGCGAGCGCCTCGTCGGCGTCGGGCACGACCACCTGGATCGTGTCTTGCTGACCGGGCTGAAGTGTGCCGCCCAGGCCGGTGCCGAACGCGATCGAGCACGCCGAGCCCGGCGGCGTCAGCTGCACGAACCGCAGCCCTTCGAAAGGGGTCTGGTCGTGATCGAGGTGGAACCCGATGCCGACATAGAAGTCGCGGGCCCGGTCGACGTCGGAGACGGGCACGTGGATGAGTTCGATCTTCCAGTCCATGCTGGATCCTCTCTCTCCGCCGGAAGGCGCGGCGCCCGCCGACTGCCCTCACGCTACGCCCGGGTTCGGACACGCCCGCGGCGCCCGCGGCGTCAGGCGCGAGCGCTCTCCCCGAGGAAGGCGCCCAGCTGATCAGGCGGGCACGCGGCGACCGCGGCGCTGCGTCCGGCGAGGCCGGCGAGCGTGTCGAGCGCAGCCAGCACCGCGCCGTCGTCACCGGCGTCGCGGTGCGCCGTGACGAGTCCCTCGACGGCCGCGATCTGCCGTGCCCGGTCGCCGGCCGCGGTCGCGATCGCCGAGGCCTCACGCAGCGCGGCCACGCGACCGGCCGGATCGGCGGCGCGGTTGGCGCGCAGCATCAGGACGCGGTGGACGCACCGCAGATCGCCCAAGTGGCGGAACGACGCCAGCAGCTCGTCGAGTTCGCCGCTCTCGTCCAGTCCGAGAGTCGCCTGCACCAGCCGGCCGTGCGCAAGTTCGTGCTCGTTCGCGGTCGATTCGGAGTAGGCGACGCACTCGGCGGCCCAGCGGGCGGCGCGCTCGGAATCGTAGCCGGACTCGGCGGCGGTCAGGGCCATCATGAACCGCACATTGTTCACGTGGGTCTCGTCGCCTGCGCGCGCGTACGCTCGCATCGCGCCTTCGAAAGCCTCGACGGCGTCGGCGACGTCGCTGCCCCGCCCCTCCTGCACGGCGATGCTGCGGAGCGCGACACCGCGGAACTGGCGTGCGGCCGCGGCATCCCACGGGTTATCGTGCTCGATCGCGAGACGCTCGGCGGTGTCGAGGTGAGGGAGGGCGGCGGCGGGGTCCGACCCGTAGGCTGCAGCGAGCCCGGCGAGCTGGTGGGCGGCGCGCAGCTCGTGCGGATCGGCGGGATCGGCGGCGGCGAGAGCGCGCCCGGCGAGCCTGCCCACCACCTCGATGTCGAAGAACGCGAGGGCGTTGCCCAGCACGAGCAGCTGCGACGGCGTGGCGCGTTCGAGCAGCCAGTCGTCGTGCGCGCCGAGCGCCAGAGCCTCGACGCTGTCGGCATCCGATCCGTACTGCTCCACGCCGACGGCGAGCAGCGCCGACAGCCGGACGGCCACCGGGTCGCGCTCCGCGAGCGACCAGCGCAGTGCGGCGTTCACCTCGGGGCACAGCATGACCGAGAGTCCCATCGCCTCTTTGCTCGCATCGGTGCGTGCCCGCGCGATGAAGCCCTCCGACACGATCGTCACCATCTCGGCGTGCCGCTGGAGCACATCGCGCACCACCTCCGGATCGGTGCGCGCGAGCACGAACTCGCGCATCACCGCGAGCAGGCGCCAGCGACCGCCGTCGCCGAAGGCGGGAACGAGCAGCGACCGGTCGAGCAGGCGCAGCACGACGCGTTCGGCGCCTTCGTGGCTGACCGCGACCGCGAGGTCGATGTCGAAGGTGCGGGGGAGCGCGGCGAGCCGTTGCAGCACTTCGCGCTCCTCGTCGTCGAGCAGGTGCCAGGTCCACTCGAACGCCGTCTCGAGACTGCGGTGCCGACCCTCCGGCGTCGCACGGTCGAGCATCGCGAAGTCGCGGTCGAGGCGTGCGGACAGTTCGGCGAGGGGCAGGTGGCGTGCGGCGGAGGCGGCGAGCTCCAGCGCGAGCGGGAGTCCGTCGAGTCGGGTCGCGATGTGGTCGACGAACGGCTCGTCCTCCACTGAGGGCGAGTGCCCGTGGGCCGACAGCCGGTCGCGCAGGAGTGCGCTCGCGGGCGCGTCGACGCCGTCGGCGGCCAGCGGGGGCACCAGGTGGACGTGCTCGTCTTCACCCCCGAGCGGGGTCTGCGAGGTGACGAGCACCTTGAGCCCGGGCGCGAGCGGGCGCAGCCGGGCGATCATCGAGCGCGTCGCCGGCCCGACATGGTCGGCGTTGTCGAGCACGAGCAGGTAGGGCTGCGCGGCCAGGGCGATGCCGACCGAGGCGAGGAGGTCCTCGTGGGGGGATGCCTCCAGCCCGAGCACCCTCGAGATGCGGTTGACGACGTCGCCCGCGGTGGCGTGCTCGAACTCGACGATGACGGGGGTGCGCGCATCCTGCGCCTTGGCGAACTCGAGCGCGAGGCGGGTCTTGCCCACGCCGCCCGGGCCGACGAGGGTCAGCAGGTCGCCTGCTCGGACGGCCCCCTCCAGCTCGGCGATGTCGCGGCCCCGACCGCGGAACGGATTCGCGGGCACGCGCACGGAGGCATCCCGCAGCTCTCGCGCGGCCGCGACCAGGTCGCCGCGGCTCTCGGCCTCGAGCTTGCGGCGCAGGCTTGCGATGTGGCTCTCGACGGTGCGCACCGAGATGAACAACTCCGAGGCGATCTCGGGGTTGGTGAGCCGTCGCTCCACGGCGGCGAGGACCGCGCTCTCGCGCGGCGTCAGGGGCGGCCCCAGCACGCGCCCAGTGTACTCACGGGCGGGCGCTCGCGGCACCGATCGGAGGGAGCGCTCCGCCGGCAGCGCGCGGAGACGTGCTGCCGGCGGAGCAGGTGCGCTCACGCGCGACGCGGGAGGAGTCGGAACAGGATGCCGCCGGGCGCCTTCGAGGTGCGCGCCGAGACGACCGGAGGCTCGATGTCGGCGCGCTCGCGGGCGCGACGCAGGAGTTCGAGCTCGCGGATCAGCTCGTTCTGGGCCATCCCATGCAGGGCATAGGCATCGTGGGCGTGCACCACAGCCGCCTCCTCTCGGTCGTGCGGCGGTCAGCGGACCGTCGCGGTGAACAGCAGGAACTCGGAGTCGATGACTCCATCGCGCGCGATGGCGCGGTCGCCGAGGCCGCGCAGGGCCTCGTCGATCGCCGCAACCGCGGCCGCATCGTCGGCATTGCGGTTGTAGACCGCGATCGTCGGTCCGTAGTGCGACGCGAAGTAGGCGCGGAACTCCTCGCCCGTCGCGAATCGGTCGAACCGCACGCTCTCGCGCACCGCGCGCACGTCGGTGACGCGATCGCCGAAAAGCTCGCGCACGTGCGCCTCGTCGCCCCACAGCGGCGCCGGCTGTGCGCCCGCGGGAAGCGGTGCGTTGAACGGCTTGAGCGCGGCGAAGAGCTGGCCGATGAAGCCCTGCGGCGTCCAGCTGATGAGCCCGATCCGCCCGCCGGGCCGAACGACGCGGGTGATCTCGCCGGCGCTGCGCTCGTGGTGCGGCGCGAACATCACGCCGACCGTCGAGATCGCGACGTCGAACTCGTCCTCGCCGAAGGGCAGCACCTCGGCGTCCGCCGGCCGCCACTCGAGCTCTACGCCCGCCTCCTGCGCGCGGCGGTGGCCGTCGCCGAACAGCTCGGGCGTGAGGTCGGTCGCGACGACGTCGGCCCCGCGCTGTGCGGCGGGGATCGCCGCGTTGCCGCTTCCGGCCGCGATGTCGATCACGCGCTCTCCGGGGCGCACGTCCACGGCCTCGACCACTCGTGGGCCGAGCGACCAGATGAGGTCGTGGGCGAGCGTCGGGTAATCGCCCGACGCCCACATCGCGCGGTGCTTGGCCTTGAGGGCCTGATCGGCCTCGTCGATCGCGATCGTGTTCAGATCCGTCATGATGTGTCCTTCTCCTTCTGGTTCTGTGGACGCATCCCAGGGTTCTCGGGATGCGCCTCAGCCACATCCGTGCCGTGCACGGAAATCGGCACCGGGACTGAAGAGCGAGGACGGCGTCGGGGAATACACGACCCCTGCATGCCCTTGAAGTTGATACGACTGTGCTCAAGTTCGTAAACTTGACAGCACTTCCCTCAACTTTCAGGAGATACCGGAATGCCCGAAGACTTCACCCCGTCCACCGGCGCCGACGACAACAGCAGCTCGTTCGACGAGTTCCTGGCGCGGTACCTGGCAGGGGAGCGCGCCCGCGCTGAGCGGTCCATCGACCTCAGCCGGTTCCTCGGCGCACGCACCCAGGAGCTGCTCCAGCGCGCTGGCCGGTTCGCGCTCGGACGCGGCCAGCGCGAGCTCGACGCGCTGCATGTGCTTCGCGTCCTCATCGACGAGGCGCCCGCGCGTGACGCCGTCCAGCAGATCGGGGCGGACCCGCGCGCGATCCTCCGCGCGACCGAGGAGCGCCTGCCCGCCGCGAGCACCCCGGCCGACGTCGACGGCGCCGTCATTACGCCGTCGGTGCAGCGCGCGCTGTTCCACGCCTTCCAGGTGGCCCGCTCGTCGGGCTCGACCTACGTCGATCCCGAGCACCTGTTCTTCGCCCTCGTGCTCGCTCAGGACACGCCCGCGGGGCAGGTGCTGGCTGGCGCCGGCGTCACCGCCGAGGCCCTCACGCAGGGCCTGCGCGAGACCGTGACCACGGGCGCGGCGCCGCTGACGGACGATGAGACGGATGCCGCGGCATCCGACACTCCGATGCTCGACACGTACGGCACGGACCTCACCGCGCAGGCTGCGGCCGGAGAACTCGATCCCGTCATCGGGCGCGCCGACGAGATCGAGCAGACCATCGAGATCCTGAGCCGGCGCACCAAGAACAACCCGGTGCTCGTCGGCGAGGCCGGCGTCGGCAAGACCGCCATCGTCGAGGGCCTCGCGCAGGCGATCGTTCAAGGCGGAGTGCCCGAGCAGCTGCTCGGCAAGCGCGTTCTCGCGCTCGACCTGCCCGCGATGCTCGCCGGCACGCGCTACCGCGGCGACTTCGAGGAGCGCCTCACCAAGACCATGGATGAGATCGCCGCCCACAAGGGCGAGCTCATCGTGTTCATCGACGAGGTGCACACGGTCGTCGGCGCGGGCGGCGCGGGCGACGGTGGCATGGACGCCGGCAACATCCTCAAGCCCCGCCTCGCGCGCGGCGAGCTGCACCTCGTCGGCGCGACCACGCTCAAGGAGTACCGCGTGATCGAGAAGGATCCCGCGCTCGAGCGCCGGTTCCAGCCTGTGCGCGTCGGCGAGCCCTCGATCGAGGACGCCGTGCTCATCCTGCGCGGCCTGCAGCCGGCGTACGAGGAGCACCACGGCATCGCGTACACCGACGAGGCGATCCGCGCGGCCGTCGAGCTCAGCGACCGGTACCTCACCGAGCGGGTGCTGCCCGACAAGGCGATCGACCTGATCGATCAGGCCGGCGCGCGGCTTCGCCTGCGCCTGGGGGCGAAGGTCGACGTCAGCGCGCTGATGACCGAGCTGGCCACCCTCGAGGCCGACAAGAACGCGGCGGTGTCGGCCGAGCACTACGAGGAGGCCTCGCGCATCCGCGACCGCATCGCGGCTGTGCAGGCCAGGCTCGACGACGTCACGGCCACCGGAGCCGCTGCTCGCGACGAGGCTGTGGTCGGCGAGCCCGAGATCGCCGCGGTGATCAGCCGTGCCACCGGCATCCCGGTCAACCGCCTCACCGAGTCCGAGCGCGAGCGTCTCGCCGTGCTCGAGGACGAGCTGCACGATCGCGTGATCGGCCAGGACGACGCCGTCGCCGCGGTCGCCAAGGCGGTGCGCCGCAACCGCACCGGCATGGGCGACGCCCGGCGGCCCGTGGGCTCGTTCCTCTTCCTCGGTCCGACCGGCGTCGGCAAGACCGAGCTCGCGAAGGCGCTCGCCGCGTCGCTGTTCGACGACGAGGGAGCGGTGATCCGCTTCGACATGAGCGAGTTCGGCGAGCGGCACACCGTGTCGCGCCTGGTGGGAGCCCCTCCGGGATACGTCGGCTACGACGAGGCGGGCCAGCTCACCGAGCGCGTGCGCCGCAATCCGTACGCGATCGTGCTGTTCGACGAGATCGAGAAGGCGCACCCCGACGTGTTCAACCTGCTGCTGCAGGTGCTCGACGACGGCCGCCTGACCGACGGCCAGGGGCGCACGGTCGACTTCCGCAACACGGTAGTCGTGATGACGTCGAACCTGGGCTCGGAGTTTCTCGCCTCGCGTGGCGGCGCGATCGGCTTCATCGCCGACGGCGGGGGATCGACGGGCTTCGGCTCGGAGAAGGACCTGCGCGACCGCGTCATGGGGCGTCTGCGCGAGGCCATGCGGCCGGAGTTCCTCAACCGCATCGACGAGATCGTGCTGTTCCGCAAGCTCGACCAGCCGCGGCTGCGCCAGATCGTCGGGCTCCTGCTCCGCGCGTCGGAGGCCCGGCTCGCCAAGCGCGAGGTGGGGCTGGTCGTCACGGACGCGGCGACCGACTGGATCGCCGAGCACGGATACGAGCCCGAGTACGGCGCGCGTCCGCTGCGCCGCCTGATCCAGCGCGAGGTCGACGACCGCATCGCCGACCTGTTCGTGACGGGTGCGCTCGTCGACGGCGGATCGGTGACGGTGGATGCCGCGGCCGGCGAGCTCACCGTGCGCGCCGAGGCTCCCGCGGCCATCGCTGCCGCGGCCTGACGCACACCCATCCTTCGATGGCCGCGGGCCCGAGCCCCTCTGTTCACCTGGTGCCCCCGACCCCCTTTGCTCACCTGTCGCGAAGTGCCGGGTTCGCCCGCACTTCGTGACAGGTGAGTGTCCCCCGCTGACGGGCGCCATCTCCACCTCTGCTCGCCTGTCGCGAAGTGCCGGGCTCCATGGCACTTCGTGACGGGCGAGCATCACCACCGACGGGCGAGCATCACCACCGACGGGCGAGCATCACCACCGACGGGCGAGCGGCCCGCGACAGGAGAGCGTCGCCGGGGCATGCCAGGGTGGAGGAATGGCACGCATCGGCGCGATCTTCAACCCGTACACGCACGCACCCGAGGAGTTCCGCGAGGCGGTGGCCGTCGCCGAGCGCGAAGGGCTGCCCGAACTGTGGATCTGGGAGGACTGCTTCCGCACCTCGGCGTTCGCGACGGCCGCCGCCGCCCTCGCCTGGACCAAGCAGCTGCGCCTCGGCATCGGCATCTCGCCCATGCCGCTGCGCAACGTCGCCGCCACGGCGATGGAGATCGCGACCGTCGAGCGACTCTTCCCCGGCCGTCTCCTTCCCGGCGTCGGGCACGGCGTGCTGCCGTGGATGGGCCAGGTGGGCGCGCGCGTCGCCTCGCCCCTGACCCTCATGCGCGAGTACGTGCCTGCCCTGCGGTCCCTGCTGGCGGGCGAGCAGGTCGACACCGCGGGCCGCTATGTCACCCTCGACGCCGTCCGGCTCGACACGCCGCCCGCGACGGCGCCGCTCGTGTACGCGGCGGCCGAAGGGCCCAAGACGCTGCAGCTGTGCGGCGAGGTGGCCGACGGCGTCGTGCTGGACAGCAACCACACGCCGACCGAGGTGCGCGCCTCGGTCGACACGATCCGCGGTGCGCGCGTCGCCGCGGGTCGGGAGGGCGACCACGACGTCGTCGCCTTCGTGATCGCCGCCTTCGGCCCCGACGCCGAGTCACGGGCGCTCGCCGACGTCGGCGACAAGCCCGATCCGCACCAGCGCGCGGTGTGGGGCGATCCGGCCGAGGTCGCCACGGCGCTCGACCCGTTCTTCGACGCGGGGGTCGACGACGTCGTGCTGCTTCCGGCCTCGCGCGTCGATGCGGCCGCGTACTATGCGTCGGCTGCCGAGGTGTCGCGCCTCGTCGCGGAGCGCACGGCATGACCGGCACCGGCGCTCTGTCGATCGGCGTCGCCGCCGCCATCGGACCCGAGCTCGCCGCACGCCTGGCCCCGGCGATCGAGGCCGCCGGGTTCCATGCCCTGTGGGTCAACGACACCCCGGGCAGCGATGCGCTCGCGGTGCTCGCGGCCGCCGCGCGCCAGACCGAGTCCCTCGTGCTCGCGACCGGTGTCGTCCCGGTCGACCGGCGTCCGCCGGCCGAGATCCTCGATCGCGTGTCGGCGCTCGCGCTGCCGGAAGACAGGCTCCTGCTCGGCATCGGCTCCGGCGGTCGCCGCGAAGGAGCGCTGGCGCTGGTGGCGGATGCCGCTGCTGCACTCCGGGCGGGATCGTCGGCGCGCGTCGTGGTCGGCGCGCTCGGCCCGAAGATGCGGCGGCTCGGGGCCGCGGCATCCGATGGTCTTCTTCTGAGCTGGCTGACGCCCGACGTCGCCGCACGGCAGACCGACGCCGCCCATGAGGTCGCCGCCGACGCCCACGTCGCGGTCTATGTGCGCACCGCGCTCGACGCCGATGCCGTGCCGCGGCTCGAGCGCGAGGCTGCCGCTTATGCGTCGTACCCGGCGTACGCCGCGAACTTCGCCCGACTGGGCATCGGGGCGATCGACACCGTGATCCGACCCGATCAGGGCGCGCGGATCGCCGCGTACCAGGCGTCGGCCGACGAGGTCGTGCTGCGCGCGATCACCGCCGGCGAGACCGCCGACGACTACCTGCGCTTCGTCGACGCGGCGCGGGCGGCCGCCGCGGCCCCATGACCGCGGCGCCCGCCCGCTGACGGGTCAGCGACCGAAGAACCGCGGTCGTCGAGGCGACGGGATGCCAGACTGGGCGCGATGACCGCTCGATCCGCGACCCGCACCGACTCCGTACCGAAAGGCGTGGCGCGCGCCGTGCTCGCGGCTCTGCTGCTCATCGCCGGCGCTTCCCACCTCACCTGGGGGCGCCGCGGCTACCGCATCGTGGTGCCCGACTGGGCGACGGCGCTGCTGCGCACCGACAAGGACGCGATCGTGGTGGCATCCGGCGCGGTCGAACTGATGCTGGGGGGCGCGCTTCTCGCACTTCCGCGCGCGCGCGGGCGCATCGGCTGGACCGTCGCGGTCTTCTTCATCGCCGTCTTCCCGGGGAACGTGCATCAGTGGCGAACGCGCCGCGATGCCCCTCTGATGCGCACCGACCGGGCGCGGTTCGTACGCCTGCTCCTTCAGCCCGTTCTCGTGGCCTGGGCGCTGTGGAGCACGTGGCCGGAGCGTCGAGCGGGAAGGACGGCCGCGCGGTGACCCGCCCCGTCGCCGTGATCGCCGGCGCCTCCGGCTTCGTGGGCGGTGCGCTGCGGACCGCGCTCGCCGACGAGGGCTACGACATCCGGCTGGTCGGCCGCAGCGGACCGGATGGGCGCTGGTCGGATCCTGAGAGCCTGCGGCAGGTCGTCGACGGAGCCGACCTGCTGGTCAATCTCGCCGGCAAGTCGGTGAACTGCCGCTACACCGATGCGAACCGCGACGAGATCCTGCGATCCCGTGTCGAGACGACCCGCCTCCTGCGGGAAGCGGTGACGGATGCCGCGGCCCCGCCTGCGCTGTGGCTGAACGCGAGCACCGCCACCATCTACCGCTACGCGATGGACCGCCCGCAGACGGAGGCGGAGGGCGAGCTCGGGTCGGGCTTCTCGGTCGACGTCGCCCGCACGTGGGAGGAGGAGTTCTTCGCCGGCGACCTTCCCGCCACGCGACGCGCGTCGTTGCGCATGGCCATCGTCCTCGGCGACGGACCCGCGACCCGGCTGCTCGTGGGGCTGGCCCGCCTCGGCCTGGGCGGCCCGCAGTACGACGGGCGCTGGTTCCCGCACCGCCGCTATCGCGGCATCGGCCCGCACCCGACGGGCGACGGCCGGGCGCCGTCGCATCGCTCGCATGGGCGACAGCGCTTCAGCTGGATCCACATCGACGACGTCATCGGGAGTGTGCGCTTCATCCGCGACCACCCCGAGATCGCGGGGCCGGTGAATCTCGCGGCACCCGATCCGATCGACAACACCACGCTGATGGAGACGCTGCGTCGCCTGGTCGGCGCGCCCGTCGGCCTGCCCGCCTGGCGCTTCATGATCGAACCCGCGATGTGGGTGCTGCGCACCGAACCGGAGCTCGTGCTGAAGAGCCGCTGGGTGCTTCCGGGCGTGCTGGAGGATGTCGGATACCGCTTCGCGCATGCCGAGGCCGGTCTCGCCCTCGCGGACGTCGTCGGGCGCCTCTCCCCGACCCGTGACGGCGCCGCGGAAGCCGCCGCCCGCCTGGGCTAGAGTGCCAGAATGCAAAGGCCGGCCGCGTGATCGGAGGACTCCGCTTCGCCCTGGCCAGGGCGCGCGCCGCAGCGACGCCGCTCCTCACCCTCGGGGTCGTCTCCGCGCTCGCCGCGCTGCTCCTCGTGGCGGTCGTCGCCCTCATCGGCACGGTGGAGACCCGCGAGGCGCGCTCGGCCCTCGCCGCGGCGACGGGTGACCGCGGTCGCATCGTCTTGACCATCGACGCCGGGGTCTCGGCCGACGAGGTCGCCGACGCCGCCGCAGAAGCGGTCGCGGATGCGGGCGCCGCCGGAGCCCTCGTGATCGCCGCCGACGACGGCGCCGTCGTGCTCACGCCCGACCTCGACAGGATCACCGGGGCGCAGGCGGTCGCCCTCGTCGACGGGCTCGCGGGTCTGCGTGACGCCGTCGAGGAAGCGACCGGCGACCGCCCTCAGGAGTCGGGCGGCCTGCGCGACACGCTCGCCGGCGTCGGCGACGGCCTCGAGGCGCGCCGCGGGCCGACCGCGGTCGCACTGGGTCTGCTCGGTCTGCTGACGGCCGTCGTCGTCGGCGCCGTCGCGCTCGAGTCGGTGCGCGCGCGCGAGTCCGAGACCCGGCTGCTGCGCGCGCGTGGTGCGCGCAGGCGCGACCTCGTGTGGCTGGCGGCGCTCGAGTCGGCGATCGTCGCCGTGGCGGGCGGTCTGGCCGGCGCGTTCCTCGGTGTGGTCGTGGCGGGGATCTGGGGTGCCGCGCCCGCGGGTGCACTCGTGCCCCCGGTCGTCGCTGCGACCATCGCAGCGGTGGTCGCGGTAGTCGTGGCGGTGGCCACGGCACGCGGCGCCGAGCGCGGATCGGCACGGGCCCGCGCCGTGGCCGACATCGGGCTCATCGTGCTGCTGGCGGTCGTCACCGCTCTCGCAGTCTGGCAGTTCGTGCAGTCCGGAACCCCGGTCGTCGAGCGAGGCGACGGCGGCTCGACGCTCGATCCGCTCGTGGCGGTCGCTCCCGCGCTGGCTCTCGGACTCGCAGCGCTGATATCCGTGGCCCTCGCGACCCCGATCGCGCGGGCGATCGGCGCGGCCTTCGCGCCCGGTCGGGCGGTGTCGCCGACGACACCGTTGCGGCTCGCGTCCCGCCGCCCGGCGCGCCACGCCCTGTCCATCACGGTCGTCGCGTTCGCGATCGGGACGATCACGGTCGCAGGCGCCTACCACGCCAGCCTCACCGCCCTCGGCGACGCCCCCGAGGCCCTGCGCGTGGGCGCGGACCTCAAGGTCGGCACGATCCCCGAGGACGTGGTGGCAGCGGATGTCGCGGCCGTCGGCGCGCCCGATGCGGCGATGCTCGCACGCCCCATGAGCGCGCAGGGCACCGATCAGCGCATCCCCATCCTCGCTGTCCAGGCGCCACAGCTCGGTGCGGTCATGCTCGACGCGGACGGCACGATCGACCCTGCCGCACTCGGCGCGGAGCTCACGCTCCCCGAGACGAGCGCGGTGCTCGACGGCGACACGTTCACCCTCACTCTCGCGGCGCCCGCAGGTGAGCCCATCGAGTTCGACGGCGAGCTCATCCCGCAGGGGTCTCCGGCCTTCAACGGCCGGGCGACGGTGGTCTCTTCCGCGGGAGCCGTCGCGACGTTCGGCTTCAGCAACGCCGAACTCTCGGTGATCGAGGACGACGACGGCAGCACGTTCACCGACCTGGAAGTGCGCGACGAGGAGACGTACACATTCGAGCTGCCTTCCGGCGACGAGTGGTCGCTCGCGGCCCTCGCGATCGGCTACCACCCGCTCGGCCACGTGCCGGGCGGCGGCGAGATCTCCGAGGTCTCCAGCGGTGGGGTCGCCGTCGACCTGACGGAGTTCCGCCCGGCGGCGGGCACGCCCGGAGTCGTCGACGTCACCGACGCGGGCATCGGGTTCGCACCCGAGGCGAGCGAGGGCCAGCCCTACAGCCAGGCCGTGGCCGCCGGCGTCCCTCCCGCGGTTCCGACGGTCATCACCGCGCAGCTGGCTGCCTCGCTGAGCCTCGAGGTGGGTGACTCGATCGCGCTCGAGGTGATCAAGCCCGAGTTCGAGGCGGACTTCGAGATCGTCGACGTGATCCCGGTGCTCCCCGGATCGACCACCGGCGAGGGCATGCTCGTCGACCTCGGCACCGTCTCGACGGCCAGCCCGTTCGACGTCGTCCCGACGCAGGTGTGGCTGTCCACCGATGACCCCGGGGCGATCGCGGCGGCCGTCTCGGCGGAGTTCCCGCAGACCGTGACGATCGTGGCCGATCCGCGTTCGGCCGAGAACGCCGCGGGCACGGCCGCGGCGTTCTTCCTCGCTGCCGCAGGTGCGGTGGTGCTCGCCGTCGTCGTGCTGGTGCTCCGGCGCACGCGCAGCCGCGCCGATTCGCGCGAGCTCGCCCTCTTCGCCGTGATGGGCCTCGGCCGTCGACGTGCGTCGCGGCTGCGCGCGCAGGAGGACCTGTTCGCGGTGGCGATGGGCGCAGTGGGGGGCATCGCGGCGGGTGCGGCCACGGCATGGCTCATCGTGGCGCCGCTCGTGCGCGCCGCGTACGGCAGCGTGCCGGAGTCCTATCCCATCGTGCTGCGCGCCGACCCGCTCGTGCTGCTCCTGGTGGTCCTCGCCGCCGTCGGCGTCTTCGCGGTCATCGTCGCGACCGTGCGGGCCCCCGCCCGCCTCGCGCCGCTCATGAGGGAGGACGAGTGACCAGGTCGCCCGGACTCTCCGCCCTCACCCGTCGCCGCTTCGCGACGCCTCGCAGCGCAGCCCTCGTCATCATCGCGCTCACCGCCTTCGCGGCCTTCGTGATCGCGGCCGCTCCGCGTGCCCTCGTCGGAGTCGTCCGCGCCGAGGTCGCCCACCAGGTCTCCGACATGCCGGCGATCTCGCGCGACCTGTCGGCGAGTCTCATCGGCTCGCCGGCCCTCGGTTCCGCGAACGATCCCGAGGTGATCGGCGGCTGGGACGAGGGCGCGGAGGACGTGTTCGGCGCGGTCGGCCAGCTGCTCGCCGACAACCGGGGCTCGCTCGAGCCCGCCCTCGCACCGCTCGTCGGCGAGGCACAGTTCGCCGCGTACGCACAGGATCTGCGCGTCGACCCCGAGAACCTTCCCGCGCAGGCGCCCATCTCGATCGTGCAGCTGTTCGCCGAGCCGGCGATGCAGTCGAGTGTCGAGCTGGTCGACGGCGCCTGGCCTGAGCCGTGGACCGGCACGGGGCCCGTGGAGATCGTGCTGAGCGATGCCGCGGCGTCGACGATGCAGTGGCCGGTCGGCGAGGTGCGCAGCGCACCGCCGTCGACCCGGGTCACGTCGGTCGATGACTGGCTCGAGGGAGCGGTCGAGGTCCAGCTCGTCGGCACCGTCACGGCCATCGATCCCGACGCTGATCGATGGGTTCACCTGCCCACCTCGCTCATCGCCACCGTGTTCGACGACGGCAACCGGCGGCCCACCGCCACGTCGGTCGCCTGGGTGCATCCGGAGTCCTGGGCGCAGATCGTCCCCGCCCTGCGCGCGGAGCTTCAGGCGTGGTACCCGGTGGACGGCGGCGCGGCACTCGGGGCCGAGCCGGTCGAGCTGCTCTCCGCGCTGCGTGCGGCGACGTCGACGAGCGTCCCCGTCGACGAGACGGGTCAGCTGCGGGTGCGCTTCCAGAGCGAGGTCGTCGACGTGCTCTCGACCGCGCTCTCGCGGGCGAACTCCGCGAGCGCGATCCTCGCCGTTGCGGCGGTCGGCCCGCTCGCGGTGAGCGTCTCGCTGGTCGTCCTCGCCGCCGCCCTCATGATCCGTCGCCGGCGCGCGGATCTGTCACTCATGTCCGCCCGCGGGGCGCCGCTCGCCCGGCTGCGTCGGCTGCTGTTCGGCGAGGGGCTCATCCTCGGCATCCCCGCTGCGATCCTCGCGGCGGTCGTCGCGATCGCCGTCACCCCCAACGACGCCGGGCCGCTGCCGACGCTCCTCGCTGTCGCCGTCGGCGTGGTGCCGGGCGTCGCGCTCGCCTTCACCCTGCGGCCCGCGCTGCTCGAGCGCGGACGCGCCGACCTCGACGCCCCGGTGCGCAGCAAGGCGGTGCGCATCGCCGAGGCGGTCGTGCTGCTGCTCGCGGCTGTGGCCGTCGTGCAGCTGTTCCTGCGCGGGATCGGATCGGCCACCGACGGGATCGATCCCCTCGTCGTCGCGGCACCGCTTCTGGCCACGGTCGCCGTCGCGCTCGTCGTCGTCCGGCTTCACCCGATCCCGATCGCGGCGGCACTCCGCGTCGCGCGCCGTGGCCGGGGCGTCGTCGGCCTCGTCGGCGCGGCGCGCAACCTGCGCGACTCCGCGGCGGGCACCACGGCCGTCCTCGCGATGCTCGTCGCCGTCGCCATCGCCGTGTTCTCGTCCCTCGTGCTCGCCACCGTCGACCGCGGTGCCGTGGTGGCCGCGCAGCGCGACGTCGGTGGCGACATCCGACTCGCCGGCCCCTACTTCGACGACGACATGATCGACTCCATGCGCGCGGTGGAGGGGGTCGACGATGCCGTCGGCGTCCTGCGTGGCGACTACATCACCGTTGCGGGCCCGGACGGTCGTGAGAGCGTGCAGGTCACGGTGACCGATGTCGACACGCTCGCCGCCGTGCAGCGCGGCATGGTCGGGGCGCTGCCCGCCGGGCTCATCACGCCCGTTTCCGACCCCGTGCAGATCGTCGAGTCGAGCGTGCTCGCCGCCGATCTGGGGGAGGGGCAGACCACGTTCGTGACCTCGCCGGTCGACGTCGTCGGAACGCTCGACCGCGTGCTGGGCGTCACCGGGTCCGAGAAGTTCGTGCTGATGGATCGGGCCGACTACGCAGCCCTCACCGGATTCGGGTTCTTCCCGCGCACGGTGATGATCGACGTGGCACCGGGAGCGGACGCTGCGGCCATTGCCGACGAGCTCGGCGACCTCATCGGGTCGGCGCACTCGACGCGCATCCTCGAGGAGTCGACGGCCGAGATCCAGGCATCCCCGGCGGTCTCCGCCCTGCGGTTCGTGCTGCTGTCGGCGCTCGCCGTCGCGGTGGCGCTGTCGGTCGTCGCTCTCCTGCTCGTCGCAGGGGTCTCGCGTGATGCGCGCTCCCGCGTGATCGCGCTGCTGCGCAGCATGGGTCTCGACCGACCCCGGTCCCGCGGCGTCGTCGCCTGGGAGTTCGTACCGCTCGGCGTCACTGCGCTCGTGGGCGGCGTGGTGCTCGGCGCCGTGCTCCCGCTGCTCGTCGTGACCTCGATCGACCTGCGGCCGTTCACCGGCGGCGGCGGTCAGCCCAGCATCGCCGTCGACCCCGTCCTGAGCGGCACCCTCATCGCCGTCGTGGTGGTCGCGCTCGCCCTCGCCGTGGTCGGCGGTGTGGCGAGCGCGCGCACGACGTCCATGGCGACCGTGCTCCGAACCGAGGAGGACTGATGACCGAACCCGACATCGTGTGCGAAGGACTCGTGAGGATCTTCGCCGTCGCCGACATCGAGGTGCAGGCGCTGCAGGGCCTCGACCTGGTCGTCGACCGCGGCGAGCTCGTCGCCCTCGTCGGCGCGTCCGGCTCGGGGAAGTCGACGCTGCTGTCGATCCTCTCCGCGCTCGATGCTCCCACCGCCGGCTCCGCACGCGTGGCCGGGCGCGACCTGCCGTCGCTCTCGGCGCGCGACCGCGTGACGTACCGGCGCGAGGTGGTCGGCTTCGTCTGGCAGCAGACCGCACGCAACCTCCTGCCCTACCTGTCCGCCCGCGAGAATGTGCAGCTCGCGCGGGCGATCGGCGGCGATCGCAAGCATCCCGAGCGTGCGACCGAGCTGCTCGAGCTCGCCGGCGTGGCCGATGTCGCCGACCGGCGTCCGGCCGAGCTGTCGGGCGGTCAGCAGCAGCGTGTCGCGATCGCCGTCGCTCTGGCCAACGCCCCACGCGTGCTCCTCGCCGATGAGCCGACCGGCGACCTCGACGAGCATGCGTCGGCGGAGGTTCTGTCGACGTTCGAGACGGTCAACCGCGAGCTCGGAACGACCGCGCTCATCGTGACGCACGATCCCGCGGTCTCGGAGCACGTGCAGCGTACGGTGCAGATCCGCGACGGCCGCACGTCCACCGAGGTGCTGCGGTGGACGCACACCGACGACGAGGGCCGGCAGCACGACATGGCCGAGGAATTCGTCGTGCTCGACAAGGTCGGGCGGCTGCAGCTGCCGACCGAGTACATGCACCAGCTGTCGCTGCGCGAGAGGGTGCGCCTCAAGCTCAATCCCGACCACGTCGGCGTGTGGCCGGGCGATGGCCGGCAGACGCCACCCGCGGCGACCCCGGGACCCGCTGACGGCGAGGCGCCCGCGACGCGCCGGAGTCGTCGCGAGGGATCACATCAGGAGGAGGGATCATGAGCGAGCCTGTGCTCGAGGCATCCGATCTGTCGGTCGTGCACCGCACCCCCGCCGGCGACGTGCGCGCGCTGTCGGACGCGTCGCTCGAACTGCATCCGGGTGAGCTCGTCGTGCTCGTGGGACCCTCGGGTGCCGGCAAGACGACTCTGCTCCACGTCCTGGGCGGGATCCAGCCGCCGACCACCGGCCGGGTGCGGGTCGGCGACGTCGTGCTCACGGAGGCACCCGAGAAGCAGGTCGATGCGGTGCGGCGCGACGACATCGGCTACGTCTTCCAATCGTTCGGGCTGATCGGCGCGCTGTCGGCCGAAGAGAACGTCGAGCTGCCGATGCGCATCCGCGGCACCGAGCCGGCCGAGCGGTCGGAGCGTGTCACTCGGCTGCTGGAGCGCGTCGGCCTGGCCGACCACGCCACGCAGCGACCGGCGGAGCTCTCGGGCGGCCAGCAGCAGCGCGTCGGCATCGCGCGCGCCCTGGCCGGCTCTCCGCGCATCGTGCTCGCTGACGAGCCCACCGGTCAGCTCGACTCGCACACCGCGGCGACGATGATCGACCTCATCGCCTCGATCGCGCACGAGGACGGCGTCGCCGTGCTCCTGTCGACCCACGACCCGTCGATCATGCTCCGGGCCGACCGCGTGCTCGAGCTGCACGACGGCGTGCTGCGCGCAGGAGTGGTTCCGGCCGCTGTCGTCTAGGCCGGTCCGCCGGCCGCGGCACCACCGTTGATCGCCGTCGACCGACCGTCGTCGTGCCGGCAACAGAAGATCTGGCGCACGCAGGACATTTCGCGCTCAACTCTCCTGTCTCCGCCAGATCTCCTGTTCTGGGCAACGACGACGGCACCGCCGACATGGTGAAGGGCGGGCGGATGCCTCGGCGGGTCGCCCAGTCGCCGACCGGGCCTCCTAGCGGGTCGGCCGCGGGTGCGCCAGGGCGTCCGCGGTGTCGTGACCGGGTGCGAGAATTCCCGCATGCTGCTCACCGAGGTCGTCGCCGCGGCCGAAGCCGTCGCTGCGACGTCATCGCGCCTCGCGAAGATCGCGGCGCTCGCCGACGTGCTCCGTGGCGTCGCTGCCGACGAGGTGGCGCCGGCGATCGGGTTCCTCACCGCGAACCCGCGCCAGGGCCGCCTCGGCGTCGGGTGGCGCAGTCTGTCGGCGCTCGGGACGAGGCACGCCCTCCAGCCGTCGCTCACGGTCCTCGACGTCGACGCAGCGCTCGATCGCCTCGCAGCCACCGACGGGCCGGGGTCGGTCGCGGCCCGCCGCGGCGAGCTCACCGCGCTCAGCGAGCGCGCGACGGCGGCCGAGTGGGGCTTCATCGCCCGGGTCATGCTCGGCGAGCTGCGCACCGGCGCGCTCGAGGGCGTGCTGCTCGACGCGGTCGCCAAGGCATCGGGGAAGGATGCCGCGGCCGTACGCCGCGCGGCGATGCTGTCGGGCGATCTCGGGGCCACCGCCGACCTCGCCCTGACGGGGTCGGCCGAGGCGCTGGATGCCGTCGGACTGCAGGTGGGGCGTCCGGTGATGCCGATGCTCGCTTCGACGGCGGGATCAGCGGCTGAGGCGCTCGGGGCGCTCGGGGGAGCGGCATCCGTCGAATACAAGCTCGACGGCGCGCGCATCCAGGTGCACCGCGACGGCGACGACGTGCGCGTCTACACCCGCAGCCTCGCCGACATCACCCATCGCGTGCCCGAGATCGTCAAGGCCGTGCGTGAACTGCCCGCCGAGCGCGTGATCCTCGACGGCGAGACGCTGTCGCTCGACGAGGACGGCGGCCCGCGCCCCTTCCAGGACACGATGGCACGGTTCGGCTCCGAGAGCGGCGCCGCGGCGGTGCTGCGGCCCTGGTTCTTCGACATTCTCCACCTCGACGGACGAGACCTGCTCGACGAGCCGCTCGCCACGCGGCTCGATGTCCTCGAGCGGGTCGCGGGGCCGTCGCGCATACCGGGCATCGTCACCGACGACCCTGCCCGCGCCGAGGAATTCTCGCGCGAGGCGCTCGCCGCGGGGCACGAGGGCGTGATGGTCAAGGGCATCGATTCGGCGTACGCGGCGGGGCGCCGCGGCAAGAGCTGGCTCAAGGTCAAACCCGTGCTCACCTTCGACCTCGTCGTGCTCGCGGTGGAGTGGGGCTCGGGCCGTCGCACCGGGCAGCTGTCGAACCTCCACCTCGGCGCGCGCGATCCCGACGGCGCCTACGGCGATCCGGGCGGCTTCGTGATGGTCGGCAAGACGTTCAAAGGACTCACCGACGCCCTCCTGCGCTGGCAGACGGATCATTTCCCGACGATCGAGACGCATCGGTCCGCGTACGCCGTGCACGTGCGGCCCGAGACCGTCGTCGAGATCGCGATCGACGGTGTGCAGCGATCGACGAGGTATCCGGGCGGAGTCGCCCTTCGCTTCGCGCGGGTGAAGGGCTATCGGCCCGACAAGGGTCCCGGCGAAACCGACACGATCGCGTCGCTGCGCGCGCTCCTGCGCGGCTGAGCCGATCCTGAACGCGCGTCGCCCCGGGCCCTCCACGCCCGGAGCCGGGCACACTGGATCCATGCGCATCGTCGTCCTCACCGGCGCCGGGATCTCGGCCGAGAGCGGCGTGCCCACCTTCCGCGACGCCGACGGGCTGTGGGAGGGACACCGGATCGAGGACGTCGCGACTCCCGAGGCCTTCGAGCGTGACCCCGGCACCGTGCAGGCGTTCTACGACGCGCGACGGCGTGCCGTGGCATCCGTCCACCCCAATGCCGCCCACCTCGCTCTGGCCCGCCTCGAAGCCGCGGTCGGGGAGGCGCTCCTGGTCGTCACGCAGAACGTCGACGACCTCCACGAGCGGGCGGGCACGCGCAACCTCGTGCACATGCACGGTGAGCTGCGGCGCGCCCTGTGCCTGGCCTGCGGGGCTCGACCGATGTGGGACGCCGATCTCTCGCCGCGACCGCCGTGCCCGGTCTGCGGCGAGCGGATGCTGCGCCCCGACGTCGTCTGGTTCGGCGAACAGCCCTACGGTCTCGACCGGATCGAGCAGGCCGTCGTCGCCTGCGACGTGTTCGCGTCGATCGGCACCTCCGGTGCCGTGTACCCGGCGGCCGGGTATGTCGCGCTCGCGGCGGCGTTCGGAGCGCGCACCGTCGAGCTGAACCTCGTGGCGAGCGACGCGGTCGTCCCGTTCGACGACGCCCGCGCCGGCCGCGCGGGCGACCTCGTGCCGGCGTGGGTGGACGAGATCATCGCAGCGTCCTGACACGGCTCCGCGAACGACGGAAGGCGCCGGGGCGGATGCCGCGCCCGACGCCTTCCGACGGTGAGACCCGCTAGGTGCGCACGCCGTTGCCCCGCAGGCGGGAAACGGCGTCGACGGTGGCTGCGAGGATCAGCACGCCACCCGTGACGAGCAGGTTGACGCCCGCAGGCAGGTTCAGCAGCGCCAGGCCGTTCGTGATGGTCGCGATCACGAGCGCACCGATGGCGGCGTGCATCAGGCGCCCCTTGCCTCCGAAGAGGCTCACGCCGCCGACCACGGCCGCCGCGACGCCGCTCAGCACGATGTCGCGACCGACCGTGGCATCGACCGTTCCCACGCGCGAGACGCTGAGCAGAGCCGAGAAGACCGCGAGGCTCGAGCAGATCACGAACGCCCACCACTTGATCCAGCGGACCTTGACACCCGACCGGCGTGCCGCCTCGGCGTTGCCGCCGATCGCGTAGATGTACCGGCCGAACTTCGTGCGGTCCAGCGCGAACGTGCCGACCCAGAGGATCACGAGCACGATCGGCACGACGTTCGGCACGCCCTGCACCGCGTTGACGGACTGGCCGCGGTCCTGGTTCAGGATGTACACGACGGTGCCGCCGAGAACGGCGATGACGGCGAGCTTGATGAACACCAGCGAGATCGCCCGATTCGGCACGCCGGCGCGGGTGCGGCGCGCGCGGTCCCAGAGCGATGTCGCAGCCGAGATGATCAGCATGATCGCGAGCATCGCCCAGCCGCCCCACACCGGGAGATTGCCGTTCTGCAGCGCGATGAGCTCGGGCACCTCCACCCGGAACAGACCGCCCGGCCCGATGATCACGAGCGCGAGCCCCTGCAGACCGAGGAACAGGCCCAACGTGACGACGAACGACGGGATCCCGACCCTCGCCACGAAGAAGCCGATGAAGGCCCCGATCAGGAAGCCGAACCCGAAGCCCAGCAGAAGGGCCAGGGGCCACGGGACGTCGAACTGCGAGTTCAGCACGACGAACAGCGCCATCCCGACTCCGCCGGCGACACCCGCCGAGAGGTCGATCTCGCCGAGCAGCAGCACGAAGACGAGTGCCATGCCCAGCACGACCAGCGTCGCCGCCTGATTCAGGAGGTTGGCGAAGTTGCGCTCGGTGAGGAAGAACGGGCTCAGCGCCGTGAAGAGGATGCCGAGGACGACGAGCCCGCCGATGGCGGGCAGCGCGCCCATGTCGCCGCTGCGCACGCGCTGCCACCAGGCTCGTGCCTGGTCGACGACGCCGCCCTCGACGCCACTCCCGATCAGGTCGCTCGCGAGCGGATCGGGAGCGGCCTCCGTGCGTGTCGCATTGCTGCTCATAGCGCCCCCTCCTCGGTGCGAAGCGTGGACGTGTCGACGATGCTGACGCCGCCCAGGGTCTTGGTGCCGGTGATGTACCCGACGACATCGTCGCGGGTGGTCTCGCTGACCGGGATCTGCGCCACCATCTGGCCCAGATACAGGACGGCGATGTCGTCGGCCACTTCGAACACATCGGCGAGGTTGTGGCTGATGAGGATCACCGCGACCCCCTGTTCGCTGAGCCGCTTGACCAGATTCAGCACCTGCTCCGTCTGGGCCACGCCGAGGGCGGCCGTAGGCTCGTCGAGGATGACGACCCGGGCCTTCTTCAGCACCGCCCGAGCGATCGCGACGGTCTGCCGCTGTCCGCCCGAGAGGCTCGACACCTTCTGCCGCACCGACTTGACCGTGCGCACCGAGAGGGAGCGCAGCGTGTCGGACGCCTCCTTCTCCATGCGCCCCTCGTCGAACGTGCCGATCGAGGTCTCTTCGCGGCCGAGGAACATGTTCTGGACGATGTCGAGGTTGTCGCACAGGGCGAGGTCCTGGTAGACGACCTCGATTCCGAGTCCGGAGGCGTCCCTCGGCGCGTGCAGGTCGCGGTGGGTGCCGTCGATGAGGACTTCGCCCTCGTCGTACGGCTGCACCCCGGCGAGGCCCTTGATGAGCGTGGACTTGCCGGCGCCGTTGTCGCCGACCAGGGCGGTCACCTTGCCGGGGTAGACCTTGAGGTCGACGCCCTTGAGAACGCTGACAGGGCCGAAGGACTTCTTGACGCCGACCAATTCGATGATCGGCTCTGTGGCTGTGATCGTGTCTGACATACTCGCTTCCTTGCAGAGTGTCGGTGCGAGCGCGCAAGGGCGTCGCGTCCGTGATGACGCGACGCCCTCGCGGCTCTTGCCCGACAGATTACTCGGCGGTGACCCCGAACTCCTCGCATGCGGCCATGACTTCCGGCGTGCACACGTCGTCGTAGGCGGCGTCGCCTGCGGCGATGACGTCCTTGACCTCGTTCGGGCCGACGAGCACCGGCGTCACCTGGATGTACGGCGTGCCGTCCTCCAGTTCGGCGTCGGTCTCGACGGTCTCTCCGTTGAGCAGGGCGATGGCGGTGTCGACGGCGGCGCTGGCCTCGTCGGCGACCGGCTTGTAGACCGTGGCCGTCTGCCAGCCGAGCAGGATGTTCTGCAGACCCGCGACGTTCGCGTCCTGACCCGACACGGCGACGCCTTCGAGGTTGTTGTCCTGCAGCACCTTGATGACACCGGCGGCGTTGGTGTCATTGGCGGCCCAGACGCCGTCGACCTGGCCGTTCAGGCTGGTGAGGGCCTGCTCGAAGTTGGTCTGCGACTTCGCCTGGTCCCACGCCCCCGGTGGCTCGGCCGCCGGCTCGATCCCCGCGGCCTCCATGACCTCGACCGCTCCGTCGTGGAACATCTTCGCGTTGCCGTCGGTGGGGTCGCCGCCGATGTACACGACGGTCGCCGCGGCCGGGTCCACACCCGCGGCTTCCAGGCCGTTGAGCACCGTCTGCCCCTGCAGGCGGCCGACCTCGACGTTGTCGAACGAGACGTAGTAGTCGGCGCCCGCGAACGGGCGGTCGTAGGCGATCACCGGGATTCCCTCGGCCTTGGCCTTGGTGGCGACGGCCTCGGCCGCACCCTGGTAGTCGACGAGCAGCATGACGCCACAGCCCTGAGTGAGCTGCTGGTCCGCGATGGTCGCGAACTTGGCGACATCACCCTGCGCGTTCTGGATGTCGACCTCGAAGCCCGCGCCCTCCAGACCCTCCTGAAGGTACTTGCGGTCGAAGTTCTCCCAGCGGGGCGAGGATGCCGCGTCGGGGAGGATCACACATGCGCGGCCGCCGGTGGCCTTGCCGCCGTCGTCGCCGCCGTCGGTCGGGGTCCCACCGGAGCCGCCGGCACAGCCCGCGAGCATCACCGCGGCGGCGCCCGTGAGGGCGGCCACGGTGAGGAGTGAAGACTTCTTCATCATTCGCCTTTCGTCATTGAAGTGCGCGAGCCCCAGGATCGTCCCTGACGCACTTCGCGCTTGAAGCGATCATTTCGGGGAGGGTTCTTGGCGTCAAGTCTTGAACGTAACGCTTTGGCAACGCCGCGCCTTCGATGGGTTGAGAAAGCGTTCGCCAACGGACGGTTCGAAAACTTTCGTGCACAATGCTCGTGGGAACGGTTGCACCGAGACATTTCGCGCAGCATTTCGCGCACGAGGATCGAAACGATACGACGACGGCTTTGTGCTCTGAAGGCAGGCGGGCTTCAAGCCAGACCCGTCGCGGCGCGCGTGCGCCGCGAGATCGAGTCGACGATGACCGCCAGCACGAGCACGACGCCGGTGATCATGAACTGCACCGAGGAGTCGAGGGTCAGCAGCGTGAGGCCCGACGAGATGGACTGGATGACGATGATCCCGAGCAGTGCGGAGAAGGCCGACCCGCGGCCGCCGAAGAGGCTCGCACCGCCGATGACGGCCGCGGCGATCGCGTTGAGATTGACATCGCCGGTTCCCGAACTCTGACCGGCCGAAGCCAGCCGCGCCGCGGCGAGTATGCCTCCGACGGCGGCGAGCATCGAGCACATCGCGAACACCGAGAGGTAGATGCGGTCGACGCGGATGCCGGCGCGCCGCGCGGCCTCGACGGAGCCGCCGACCGCGTACACGGCGCGGCCCCAGCGCGTGCGCGTGAGCACCAGGTTCATGACCACGACGAGCGCGATGAAGAAGACGAACATCACGCCGACACCGCGGTGGAGGTTCAGGTACCACGCGGTCGACAGCAGGAACACCAGCAGCCCCCCGCTGCGCAAGCCGATGTCGAGGTTGCTCTGGCTCACGAGGTTGGCGGCCGCGCGCCGCCGCGCGCGGCGCAGCAGCACCCAGGCGTAGGCGCCCACCGAGAGGACCACAAGCAGGTAGGCCGCCCAGTGGGGCAGGAACCAGTCCTGCGCGAACTCGACGATCCATGAATCGAATGGGAGCCCGATCGTGCCGGTGTCGCCGAGCACCCACAGCTGGAGCCCGAGGAACCCCAGGAGCCCCGCGAGTGTGATCACGAAGCTGGGCAGCCCGAAGCGGGTGTACAGGAAGCCGTACAGGAGACCGACGAGGCATCCGATGCCGATGGCGGCCACGAGTGCGGGCACAAGGGGCCAGTTCAGCTGCACGAAGCTGACGGCCAGGACCGCTGCCGCGAGGCCCGACACCGACCCCACGGACAGGTCGATCTCGCCCAGCAGCAGAACGAGCACCACCCCGAGCGCGATCGTGCCGATCGCAGCGCATTGCATCGTGAGATTGACGAGGTTCTCGCTCGAGAGGAACACCGGATTGAGCGCTTGGAAGATCAGCCAGATGACGATGAGCCCGCCCACCACGGGCGCAGCCCCGAGGTCGCCTCCGCGGATTCGCGCGAACAGGGACTCGACCGCTCCGCGCAGGCCTGCGACGCTCAGCAGGCGCGGGTCGGCGTCGGCGCCCGGTGCGAGCGGATGCTGATCGCGGCTCACGGACGCCCGTCCTTCGGCGGCGACGGACGACGCGGCCGCGAGCGCGGCATGCGGATGATCTCGGCGGCCGGACCGTCGTCGTCGGCGGGCGCGCTTTCGACGGGCGCCTCCGTGGGCGACGCGCTGGTCACGCTCCGCTCGGCGGCCGTGCGCGCCGCCGAATTGTCGGCGGCGCCGGTGATCGCGGCGATGAGCATCTCGCTGGTGACCTCGGCGACGTTGTAGACCCCGTTGTTGCGGCCCAGGCGCAGCACGACCACGCGATCCGCCACGGCCATGACGTCGGCCATGTTGTGACTGATCAGGATCACCCCGTGCCCGCGCTCGCGCAGACGCTCGATGAGGTTCAGCACCTCGGCGGTCTGCGCGACGCCGAGCGCGGCCGTCGGCTCATCGAGGATCACGATGCGCGGATCGCCGATGAGCGACCGGGCGATCGCGACGGTCTGGCGCTGGCCGCCCGACAGCGACGCCACCGGGATGCGCACGGAGGGGATCTTGGCGGACAGCTCCCGCAGAAGCGCCCACGTGCGCTGCTCCATGTCGACCTCGTCGAGTCCCAGGCCGTCGCGCAGTTCGCGCCCGAGCCACAGGTTGGCCACGACGTCGAGGTTGTCGCACAGGGCGAGGTCCTGGAAGATCGTGGCGATCCCGAGATCCTGCGCGTCGGCGGGGCTCGGGATGTCGACGAGCGCACCGTCGAACTCGATCGTGCCGGTGTCGGGCGCGTGCACACCGGCGAGCACCTTCACGAGCGTCGACTTGCCGGCGCCGTTGTCGCCGACGAGCGCGACCACCTCGCCCTCATTGACCCAGAAGTCCACGTCGGTGAGCGCTTTGACCGCGCCGAAGTGCTTCCCGATGCCGCGCATGGTGAGCACGCGCTCGCGCGAGCGTCCCGCCCGCGACTGTGTCGTCGACATCCGCTCATGCCCTCCTCGCCAAGGTCAGGACCTTACCCGATGCCCGCTGCTTCGCACGCATCGGCGTACTGCGGGGTGCAGATGTCCGCCACCGTCCAGAACCCGTCGGCGACGACGGTCTCGAGGATGTTGTCGACGGTCACCGCCACGGGGTCGAGCAGGGTCGTCGGCACACCGTCGACCCGCATCGGCGCCGTCACCTCTTCGCCGTTCAGCAGAGCGACCGCGACCTCGGCGGCCAGCTCCGCCTGCGGCTTGATCGCCTTGTAGACGGTCATGTGCTGGTCGCCCGTGATGATCCGCTGCAGCGCCGACAGCTCGGCGTCCTGACCGGTCACGACGGGGAACGGTTCGACGTTCGCTGCTTTCAGCGCCGCCACCGCGCCACCCGCTGTGCCGTCGTTGGCCGCGTAGACGCCGACGATCTCGTCGCCATACTGCGCGATCTGCGCCGCGACCCACGCCTGCGCCTTGTCTGGGCTCCAGTCGGGGGTGTCGTACTCGGCCAGGACGTCGAGCCCGCTCGCGTCGATGAGCCGGTGCGCGCCCTCGCGGAACTGGGCCGCGTTGCTGTCGGTCGGCGACCCGTTGACCATCAGGATGCCGCCGCCCCCGGCATCCTCGACCGCGTCGACGAACTCCGCGGCCTGCAGCTCGCCGACCTTCTCGTTGTCGAACGAGACGTAGTACGCGAGGTCGCCGCCGGCGATGAGCCGGTCGTACGAGATGACGGGCACGCCCTTGGCGTTCGCGGAGCGCACGATGCTGACGGCGGCGTTGGCGTCGACGGCGTCGAGCACGAGCACGCCGGCGCCCGCTGTGAGCGCGGACTCCGCCTGCTGCTGCTGCTTCGCGGCGTCCTGGTCGGCGTTGGAGTACAGCACGTCGTAGTCGCCGAGCTCGGCGACGCGCGCTTCGAAGAACGGCCGGTCGAACGTCTCGTAGCGCGCCGTCTTGGCGTCGGGGAGCAGGAGCGCGATGGAGTCGGATCCGCTGCTCGACGAAGGTCCGGGGCGGGAGCCTGAGCACCCGGCGGCGCCTCCCGTGATCGCGAGCAGGAGCGCCGTCATCGCCGCCGCGCGCCCAAGCGCCTTCCTCAGAACCTCGCGTCCTGATCTCGACATCGCCACGCCCCTACGCCGAATGGGGGAGTGCTTGCGCGTCCACCGTCACGTGGTCGAGGGCGATGGCGATGGCGCCGCGGGTCTCGGCCCATTCGCCGAACGAGGCGCCGACGATCTCGGGCAGTCCGCCGGCAGAGGGCAGCGCGGTGCGCTCGAGCGAATGCCGCATGGGCGCCATGAGGATCTCGCCCGCCTGGGCCAGCTCGCCGCCCATGACGATCAGCTCGGGGTCGAAGAGATTGCACAGGCTCGCCGCGGCGATGCCGATGTGGCGTCCGGCGTCGGCGATGACCCGGCGCGAGCTGCCGTCGCCCGCCTCGGCGGCCTGGAGCAGATCGCCGAGCCGCTGCATGCCTTCACCGGCGGGGAACAGCGACAGCAGTGCGGGACCGCCCGCGTAGGTCTCGAGGCAGCCGCGATTGCTGCACCGGCAGATCGGGCCGTTCTCGTCGATCGTGACGTGGCCGATCTGGCCGGCCTTGCCGTTGACGCCGCGGAAGAGGTCGCCGCCCACGATGAGGCCGGCGCTGATGGTGTGCCCGACTCGGATGAACACCGACGAGGATGCCTCGCGCCCGCTGCCTTCGCGGGCCTCGGCGAGGCCACCGAGGTTGGCCTCGCTGTCGACGTAGACGGGCCGCCCGATGCGCGCGGAGAGGCTCTCCGCGACGTCGACGCCCTCCCAGCCGCGCAGCAGCCCGGGGGTCGACACCATGCCGGTGCGGGGATCGATGGGGGCGGGGAGGGCCAGGCCGACCGCGAGCAGGTCGGACAGCGAGCCCCCGAGCGACTCCATCATGTCGCCCAGCAGCAGGCTGAGGCGATCCAGCTCTGCGTCGTGGCGATGATCGAGGGCGAGCGGGAGCGACGACTGCGTCACGATCGCGCGCGCCGTGTCGGCGATCGCGATGTGCAGCTGGCGCGAGCTGAAGTGCACGCCGGCGACGAGTCCGAGCTGGCGGGCCAGCGACACCAGCGTCGCGCGGCGACCGCTGCGCGACGTGAACGAGGTGTGGAGCAGGCCGGAGGCGGCGAGCTCCTTGACGATGTTCGACACCGTGGCGGGGGACAGGCCCGTCGAGCCGGCGAGCTCGACCTGGGTCAGGCGGCCGTGGCGCTTGAGCGACTCGACCAGGCGCGCGCGATTGGCCTCGCGGAGCGAGGTCTGCGAGCCGGGAGGCGGGTTGCGGCGTGCCACGACCACACTGTACCCGACGCGTGATTCCCCAGATCAGGGCTGGCTCCGGGCATTCCTCGGGGGCCTTTCGGGCAGAGAGGAGCGGATGCCTCGTCGCAAGGGAACGAGGCATCCGCCCGGTCCTCACACCGCGGCGCGGTCGGCGGTCAGCCGTTCCTCGTCGATGCGGTCGAGGTCGTGGAGCGACGATCCCTTCGTCTCGCGCATGGAGACGACGGCGACGAGCGTGATCGCCGCGGCGATCGCGAGGTAGACCGCCACGGGCTGCCACGTGCCGTACTGCTGCAGCAGCGCGGTCGCGATGATCGGCGCGAGCGAGCCCGCCACGATCGACGTGACCTGGTAGCCCAGCGAGACTCCGGAGTAGCGCATGCGTGTCGGGAACATCTCCGACATGATGGCCGGCTGCGGGGCGTACATGAGCGCGTGGATCATCAGGCCGAGGCAGATCGCCACGATGATGATGATCGGGTCGCGCGTGTCGAACATCGGGAACGCGATGAAGCCCCACGCCGCCGCCAGGACGGTTCCGGCGAAGTACACCGGCTTGCGGCCGACGCGGTCGGCGAGTGCGCCGACCAGCGGGATCACGACCATGTGCACGATGTGCGCTATGACGAGGTAGCCGAGGATCGCGGCGACGTCGAGCTGCAGCGCAGTGCGCAGGTAGACGATCGAGA
Organism: Microbacterium sp. CFH 31415; assembly: GCF_022538185.1. Taxonomy (GTDB): domain Bacteria; phylum Actinomycetota; class Actinomycetes; order Actinomycetales; family Microbacteriaceae; genus Microbacterium. The sequence continues at coordinate 396,170 of NZ_JAKYXC010000003.1, forward strand.
ACGTCACGACGAGGTAGTACATGATGTTCTCGGCGAAGCGCAGGCCCATCGCGGTGAGCACGCCGCGGGGGTAGCGCTTGATGACCTCGACCACGCCGTAGCGCGTGTGCTTCGACTCCTCGGCCTGCTTCTGCGCCTCCGTGAAGATCGGGGCGTCGGTCACCCGCGTGCGGATGTAGTACCCGACGGCGACGATCACGACGGAGAGCCAGAAGGCCACGCGCCAGCCCCACGAGAGGAACGCCTCGGGCGAGAGCGTGTTGCTCAGGACCAGCAGCACCACGGTCGCGAGCAGATTGCCGAGCGGCACCGCGGCCTGGGGGAACGACGCCCAGAAGCCGCGTGAGCGGTCGGGGGAGTGCTCGGAGACCAGCAGCACAGCGCCGCCCCACTCGCCGCCGACGGCGAAGCCCTGGGCGAAGCGCAGGAAGAGCAGGAGCCCGACGGCCCAGTAGCCGACCTGGTCGAACGTCGGGAGGCAGCCCATCAGGAACGTCGCGACGCCCACGAGGACGATCGCGAGCTGCAGGAGCTTCTTGCGGCCGTACTTGTCGCCGAAGTGCCCGAACACGATGCCGCCGAGCGGTCGCGCGACGAAGCCGATGGCATACGTCGTCAGCGCGGCGATGATCGGTGTGTAGGGGTCGTCCGACGGCGGGAACATGACGACGTTGAAGACGAGTGTCGCCGCTGTCGCGTACAGGAAGAACTCGTACCACTCGACGACGGTGCCCGCCATCGATGCGGTGACGACCCGGCGCAGACTGGACTGCTTGTCGGGGGATGCCGTGGCTGATGCCATGCGCTGATACCTCCTCGTAGAGCGCGATGCGGCCGGAGAGGCCGCCGGAGCGACGCTACATGAAGGAGGATTCAGGTTTCAAGGATGCCCGGTGAGAATGTCCTCACGTGCGGCCGAGAGACTACGCGCGGTCGGCGGCGAGGCGGATGAGCACGATGTTGCCCGAGTCGTCCATCTCGGCGACAGCGGGGTGCGCGCGCACGAACTCCGTGAAGCTCTTGTGGCCCAGCGCCTTCTCGCTGAACGCGGGATCGAGCCGCTTGATGAGACTCTTCACCTCCGACGCGTGCTGCCACTCGACGTCTTCCTTGTCGCTCTCCAGCCGCAGCGCACGCTCGAGGAGCGCCTCGACCGGGTCGGGCGCGGAGGCCTTGCGGGACCGCCGGCGCGACGGCGTCGCGTCGTCCTTGTCCTTCTTGACCGGCTCGGGCGCGGCGACGCCGGGCAGGGCGTCGTACGAGTCGAACTGGTCGCACGCCGCGGCGAGCGACTTCGCCGTGGACCCCGCGACGCCGACGCCCACCACGAAGCGGCCGAGGCGCTTGCAGCGCTGGGCGAGCGGCACGTAGTCCGAGTCGCCGGCGACGATCACCACGTGGGTGAGGTCGGGGAGCCGGAACATGTCTTCCACGGCGTCGACGGCGAGCCGGATGTCGGCGCCGTTCTTCGCGTACGCCGCTGCGGGGAACAGCTGCACGAGGTCCACCGCGCGGGCGACGAGCTGCGAACGGTAGACCGCGTTCACGGGCGACGACCAGTCGGCGTACGCGCGGGTGAGCACGAGTGTGCCGAACGACGTGGCGTAGTCGATGATCGCGCCGACGTCGATCATGGCGGCGGCGAGGCGCTCGGCGATGGCCGGGTCCTCGGCATCCGACATGATCTTCTGCCGGTCGCGCGAGTAGGAATTCTTGCCATGCACGCGGTCGTACCAGCTCATGACGATGTTGTCGAAGTCCAGGTAGACGGCGACGCGGGCGTTCTGCAGGTCGGTCATGTCACTCCTCGCCGGGGTAGCGCACGCCGATGAGCTCGCGGATCTCGTCGAGCGTCGACATGATCGCCACGGTCTCGTCGATCGGCAGCACGTCGCTGTCGGTCAGCCCGGCCGACACGAGGCGTTCCGCGGCGAGCGCCTGGAACTGCATGCCGCGGCCCGTGATCGCGGACGCGTACTCCTCGAGCACTCTCCCGTCGGGCGCGACGAGACGGAACGACGTCGCGTTGTACCAGACCGACGCGATGTCGATGCGGGCCTCGGTGCCGATGATCGAGGCGGTGTTCGGGCCTGCCGAGCGCGATCCCGAGATCGAGGTCGACAGAGCGCCCGAGGCGTGCGACATGATCGTCGCCACCTCGGTGTCGGCGCCGGTCTCGCCGAGTCGCGCCGACGCGGTGATGGCGAGCGGCTCGCCCAGGATGTCCCACGCGAAGGAGATCGGGTAGATGCCGAGGTCGAGCAGCGCTCCGCCGCCGAGCTCCAGCGCGTTCAGGCGATGGGCCGGATCCGTCGAGATCTTCTGGGTGTGGTCGGCCATCACGATCCGGACGTCGCCGAGCGCGCCCGAGGCGACGATCTCGCGGATGCGTGCCATATGCGGCAGATACCGCGTCCACATCGCCTCCATGGCAAGCAGACCCCGCTCCGCGGCCACGTCGCGCACGCGGGCCGCTTCGACGCCGGTGAGGGTGAACGGCTTCTCGACGAGCACGTGCTTTCCGTGCTCCAGCGCCAGGATCGCCTGCTCCGCGTGGAACGGGTGCGGCGTCGCGATGTACACGATGTCGACGTCCGGGTCCGAGACGAGGGCGTCGTACGACCCGTGCACATGGGCGACCTCGAAGTCGGCGGCGAAGGCGCCGGCCGAGTCGGCGCTGCGGGATCCGACCGCGACGAGGTCGAGGCCGGCGGTGCGCAGATCGGAGGCGAACGCGCGTGCGATGCCGCCAGGTCCGAGGATGCCCCAGCGCAGGCCGGTCGAGGGGGAGGAAGAGGTCATGGTCCCGAGCGTAGCGACCGTCCGGGCGGCGCGGGGCACGCCCCCGCCCCGGGCCGCGCCCGCGGCCGGATTAGGCTCGGGGCGTGGCATCCCCCGTCGACCGCTTCCGCGAGCTCCTGCGCATTCCCACCGTGTCGCACGCCGACGAGTCCGAGATCGACTGGGAGGCCTTCGACGCCTTCCAGGAGACGCTCGCGCGGCTGTACCCGGCGGTGCACGCGTCGCTCGAGCGCGAGGTCGTCGACGGGCACTCGCTGCTGTTCCGGTGGCCGGGCGCCGCTGCCGCCGATCCGCTCGTGCTCATGGCACACATCGACGTCGTGCCCGTCGTCGAGTCGGAGTGGGACACCGCCCCGTTCGCGGCAGAGATCGCGGGCGAGGGAGCGGAGGCGGCGATCCACGCGCGCGGCGCGATCGACGACAAGGGCTCCCTCGTGGCGATCCTCGAGGCGGTCGAGCAGCTGGCGGCCGAGGGCTTCGCGCCCGCGCGCGACGTATATCTCGCGTTCGGCCATAACGAGGAGACCGCCGGGGGCGGGGCCCAGGCGATGGTCGACGTGCTGCGCCGGCGCGGCATCCGTCCCGCTCTCGTGCTCGACGAGGGCGGCGCCGTGGTGGAGGGCGTGATCCCGGGTGTGACCGCGCCGACCGCCATGGTCGGGGTCGCCGAGCGCGGGGTGATGACGCTGCTGCTCACCGCCCGCGAGGGCGGCGGGCATGCGTCGACGCCGCCCGCGGTGCCGGCGACGGCGCGCCTCGCGCGGGCCATCGACCGGCTGCACCGCCATCCGTTCCCGACGCGTCTGGCCCCGCCGGTGCGCGCGATGCTCTCGACGATCGCCCCGCACGCTCCCCAGCCTCTGCGCTCGCTGTTCCGCAGCCTCGCCGTCACCGGGCCGCTGGTCGCGACGGCGTTCGCGCGGCTGGGGCCGGAGATGAACGCGATCGTGCGGACGACGGCCGTCGCGACCGAGCTCAGCGGCGCGCCGGGCGAGAACGTGCTCGCGACCACGGCGAAGGCGTCGATCAACATCCGGCTGCTCACGGGCGACACCGTGTCAGGCGCCGCCGAGCGCGTGCGTCGCGTCGTCGGCGACCCCGAGGTCGAGATCGAGGTGCGGCACGGGTCCGACCCGTCGCCGGTGTCCCCGTGGCAGGGCGACGCGTGGCGGCGCCTCGCGACCGCCGTCGCGTCGTCGCTCGGCGAGGACGTGGTGACGACCCCTTACCTGCAGCTCGGGGCGAGCGACAGCCGGTGGTTCACCGCGATCTCGGAGCACGTGTACCGCTTCACGCCGTTCCACCTGACGCGCGGCGAGCGCGACGCGCTGCACTCGCACAACGAGCGCATCCGCGTGGACGTGTGGCTGCGCGGGATCGGGTTCTATCGGGCGCTGCTCGCCGCGAGCTGAGGCTCGGATGCGTCGGCCGCAGTCCGCGTGGCCGGGGATGCCGTCAGGGCGGCGAGCGCCTGCGCGAGGTCGGCGACGATGTCGGCCGGATCCTCGAGGCCGATCGAGAGACGGATCGTCGTGGGGGTGATCCCGGCGTCGGCCAGCTGCGCGGGCGACAGGTGGCTGTGCGTCATCGACGACGGGTGCGCGACGAGGCTGCGCGCGTCGCCGATGTTGGCGACGAGCTTCACCAGCCGCAGGCGCGCGATGAACGCCTCGACGCACGCGAAGTCGGCCCCGGCGTCACCGGTTCCCGGCAGATCGAATGCGAACACCGAGCTCGCGCCGCGCGGCAGATACTCGCTCGCGAGGGCATGCCACGGGCTGGACTCCAGCCCCGGGTGGTGCACGCGGGCGACGGCCGCGTGGCCCTCGAGGAACCGCGCGACCTCGAGCGCGCTGGCGGAGTGGCGCGCGATGCGCAGGTCGAGCGTCTCGAGGCCCTGCAGCAGCTGGAACGCGTTGAACGCCGACAGCGACGGGCCGAGGTCATGCACGTACTTGGTCTTCACCAGCGCGATGTAGGGCGACCCGGTCGCTCCGAAGCGCTCGACGAGGCTGCCGCTCGGCACCCGCGCGTATGTCTGTGTGAGCTGGGGCCAGCGCCCGGGCTCGGCTGTGAAGTCGAACGTGCCGAGGTCGACCACGACGCCGCCGAGCGACGTGCCGTGCCCGCCGAGGAACTTCGTGGCCGAGTGCACGGTGATGTCCGCCCCGAGGTCCTTGACCCGCTGCAGGTACGGCGTCGCTACGGTGGCGTCGATCACCAGCGGCACACCGGCGCGATGCGCGAGCTCAGCGACGGCGCGCACGTCGAGCACCTGCGCGATCGGGTTGGTGATCGACTCGGCGAAGAACGCGCGCGTGGTGGGACGCACGGCCGCAGCCCAGGCATCCGTGTCGTCCTGATCGACGAAGGTGACCGCGATGCCCCAGTCGGCGAAGGTGTCCTGCAGCAGATCGACGGTGCCGCCGTACAGCTGGCGCGCGGCGACGATGTGCTCGCCCTGCTTGGCGAGCGCGAGGAGTGCGATGGCCACGGCGGCCTGCCCCGACGCGACACCGGCCGCGGCCACCCCGCCCTCGAGCTCGGCGACGCGCTTCTCGAAGACCAGCACGGTCGGGTTCGCGGCGCGACTGTAGATGTTGCCGTCGCGGCGCAGCGCGAAGAGGTCGCGGGCCTCGCTCAGGGACCGGAACTCGAACGCGTTCGACTGGTGGATCGACGGCACGGCGGTGTGCTCGGCGATGCCGGCGTCGTAACCCGCCTGCACCTGTGCCGTCGCGAACGCGCGAGAGGACGGGGACATGCGATCCATTGTCGGGTCGTGAGGCCCCCGTGACCCGCCTGTGTCGAACTGTTGCACGCCGCATGGGTGAGGATGGAGGCGTGGCCCAGCTGATCACCCCCGCAGAACTCGACCACCTCCTCTCTTCGCGCGAAGACGTGCGCGTCCTCGACGTCCGGTATTCGCTCGACAAGCCGGACGGCCGCGCCGACCACCTGGCCGGTCACATCCCCGGCGCCGTCTACGTCGACCTGGAGTCCGAGCTGTCGCGTCACGGTCGCGCCGAGGACGGCCGGCACCCGCTTCCCGCGCTCGACGACCTCCAGGCGGCGGCCCGTCGCTGGGGTCTGCGCGCCGGCGACACCGTGGTCGTCTACGACGACGCGCGTTCGCTCGGCGCGTCGCGCGCGTGGTGGCTCCTCACGCGGACCGGCGTGACCGACGTGCGCCTGCTCGACGGCGGGTTCGGCGCGTGGAGGGCGGCCGGGCTCCAGGTCGAGGAGGGCGCGGTCGAGCCCGAACCGGGCGACGTCGTGCTGCAGCCGCTCTCCGAGCCCGTGCTGTCGATCGACGAGGCTGCGGTGCTGCCGTCGGAGGGAGTGCTGCTCGACGTGCGCGCGCCCGAACGCTATCGCGGCGAGGTCGAGCCGATCGACCCCGTCGCCGGGCACATCCCCGGTGCCGTGAACCTGCCGACGACCGACTACGTCGTGGAGGATCGATTCCGGGATGCCGCGGCCCTCCGCACCCTGTTCGCCGAGGCCGGCGTCGCGCCCGGCATCCCTGCGGCGGCGTACTGCGGGTCCGGCGTCACGGCCGCGCAGGCCGTGTTCGCCGCCGAACTCGCAGGGCTCGACCTGCGCATCTACCCCGGCTCGTGGAGCCAGTGGTCGAACACCCCGGGCCGTCCGATCGCGACCGGAGCCGAGCCGGGAGGCGCCTGACCCGGTCCGACACATCGCGACGGGCGAGCCCCGCTCGCGGCACCCGGCCCGGCTCGCCTGTCACGAAGTGCCGCTGGCGTCGGCACATCGCGACAGGTGAGCCCAGCTCGTGGCACCAGGGGGCCTGGCTCGCCCGTCACGAAGTGCCGCTGGCGTCGGCACATCGCGACGGGTGAGCCCCGCGCGACCGCGCGCGGGAGGGTCGCCACGCTGCCGGCCAACCCGGGGTCGCTGAGCGGTCGAGACTAAGGGACGAGCGTGATCTTGCCGTCGACCCCGGCCTCGACCGCCCGGTGCGCGTCCACGGCGTCGGCGAGCGGGAACGACGGGCCGAGTTCGACGGCGAAGCGTCCGGCGGCGAGCAGCGCGAGCACGACGGGCACGGCTTCTCCCCGCCACGCCTGCTGCTGAGCGGTGAGGGGCACGGGCGAGCCGCCCGAGAAGGCGCGGATGCCGAGGGACGCGGCATCCCGTCCTCTCACGAGCGTCGCGATGCGGGTCTTGTCGGAGACCAGCTCGATCGAGGTCTGCAGCGCCTCATCGGTGCCGGCGGCGTCGATCGCGACCGTGACGCCCTGGGGTGCGAGCTCGCGGACGCGGTCGGCGAGTCCATCCCCGTATGGCACGGGTGTGGCGCCGAGCGCGCGCACCGAGTCAGCCCGCCGAGGCGACGAGGTGGCGATGACGGTCGCGCCCCACAGCACGGCGAGCTGGATCGCGGCCTGCCCCACGGAGCCCGAGCCGGCGTGCAGCAGGAGCGTGTCGCCCGTGCCCACCGAGAGCGACCGGAGGGTCTGGTACGCGGTGCCGACCGGGATGCCGAGCGCGGCGCCGGTCGCGGCGTCGACCTGCGGCGGGCGGGAGTGCACGCGGTCGGCGCGCACGACGAGGTCGGAGGCGTACGCGCCGGACGCGCCGGAGAACACCACGGCGTCGCCCGGCCGGAACCCGTCGACGTCGTCGCCCACGGCCGTGACGATGCCGGCGCCGTCGTTGCCGACGCGACGCGGCTCGACGATCTCGGCCGAGGCGCGCTTGCCGGCGCGGAGCTTGGCGTCGATCGGGTTCACCCCCGCCGCTTCGACGCGGATCGCGACCTCGTCGGCGGCCGGAACGGGCGCGGGGATCTCGACGGCATGGAGGACCTTGGGTCCGCCGAACTCGGTGTAGACGATCGCAGTGGCCATGGCTGGGGCAACCTCCTCGTTCTGGAACCCTATTCCCGCAGCGCCTTCTGGATGCGCTGCAACGACACCGGCTCGGCGGTGCCGAGCTGCTGGGCGAACAGGCTGACGCGGTACTCCTCGAGCAGCCACCGGGCCCGGGTCAGCGCCGCAGCCTGGCCGTTAGGCACCGGGATCGCCCCGCCGGCTTCGGCGAACGCGGCTGCCGCCCGCTCGAACTCCGACATGCGCTGGCGGTCGCGTCCCGGGTTGTCGGCGAGGGCCTTCACACGGTCGAGTGCACCGCGCAGATACCGCGGGAGGTGGGCGAGCCGGGTGGTGCCGGTGCGCGAGATGAAGCCGGGGAACACCAGGCCCGCCACCTGGCTCTTCACGTCGTTCAGAGCGCCGAGCAGGGTGAGCGAGTTCTGGCCGCGCACGGCGCGTTCGACGTCCCGCGCCGTGGTCAGGATCCTCGCCGTCAGCGACACGGTCTGAAAGAGCTCGTCCACGACGACCGCCGAGAGCGCGTCGCGCACCGCGTCGAAGCCGGCGCGCGTGCGCACGACGCCGTCGGGCGCGGTGCGCGCGATGACGGCATCGGCCACCGCCACGCGCGCGTCCTCGACGAGCGCCTTCGCGGACGGGTAGGGGGATGCAGCGAGCGCGAGCTTCTCCGCCGACGTGAGGTGGTCGAGCACGTAGGCCGAAGGGGAGGGCACCGCGAGCAGGAGCAATCGCCGGGCGCCGGCGAGGGTCGCCGTCGCCGCGGCCTCGGGCGTCGCCTCGATGCGGAGGGCGACCGTCGCCGCCTCGTCGACGATGGCGGGGTAGCCGCGCACGACGCCGCCGGCGACGCGGGTGTCGACGACGTCCGGGAGGTCGCCGAACGTCCACTCGGTGAGGCCGGTGCGCTCGGTGAAGGTCGAGGCGGCGCCTGGCGCCGCCGGTGCCGACGGCGACGGCGCGGCCGGCGCGCGGCGGTTCGGCGCGCCGCGCTCGCTCAGCGACCGGGACACGGCTGTCCGCGCCCGGTCGGCGAGGCGGCGCTGGAGCGCCGCGAGGTCGCGGTCGGAGCCGACGGTCCGGCCGCGCTCGTCGACCGCGCGGAACGACACGAGAAGGTGGCCCGGCACACGGTCGAGCTCGAAGTCCGCGGCCGTCACGGGCTGGTTGGCGACGCGCTGGATACGGGCGGCGAGCGCCTCGCGCAGACCCGTCGGCGGGAGTCCCTCGTGCGACTCGGGGCCGTGACCCGCGAGCTCCGCGCCGAAGGTGGCCGCCCAGTCGGCGGCCGGCACCACGTGCCGGCGGATCGCCTTGGGAAGCGCGCGCAGCAGCGCCGTGATGAGCTCGTCGCGCATCCCGGGCACCTGCCAGTCGAACCCGTCGGGGCGCAGCTGGGCGAGCAGGGCGAGCGGCACCACCGCGGTCACGCCGTCGTCGGGCGCGCCCGGCTCGAACCGGTAGGCGAGCGAGAGCACCTGGTCGCCCTGCTGCCAGCGCGCGGGAAAGTCGCGCTCGTCGCCGCGCGACGCCTCGTCGACGAGGTCGGCCTCGGTCATGTCGAGCAGCCGCGGAGTGCGCTCCGCCGTGTCGCGCCACCACGCCTCGAACGAGCGGACGTCGAAGACGTCGCGGGGGATGCGGGCGTCGTAGAAGCGGTACACGGCCTCGTCGCCGACGAGGATGTCGCGACGCCGCTCGCGCTCCTCGATCTTCTCGAGGCGGCGGCGCAGTTCGAGGTTGCGCCGCTCGAACGCCGTCAGCCGCTTGTCGAGGGCCGAGGCATCCCACTCGCCCTCTACCAGCGCGTGCCGCAGGAACAGCTCGCGGGCGAACGGCCGATCGAAGCGCGCCAGCTGCACGCGGCGTCGCGGCACGATGTCGACGCCGAAGAGCGTCACCTTCTCGTAGGCGGATGCCGCACCCGAGGCCTTCGACCAGTGCGGCTCGCTCAACTGGCGCTTGGCAAGGTCGCCTGCGAGCGGCTCTGCCCATTCCGGGTCGATCGCCGCGACGGTCCGCGCGAACAGGCGGGACGTCTCGACCACCTCGGCCGCCATGACGGCGGTGGGCCGCTGCTTTTTGAGACCCGAGCCGGGGAAGATCGCGAAGCGGGTGCCGCGGGCGCCGAGGTATTCGGCGGACCGTCGTTCGGGGCGCTCGGTGCCGCGCCCGCCGCGCTGGGCGGTCTTGGCGGGGGTGCGGTCGTCGAGGATGCCGATCTGCGACAGCAGCCCGGAGAGGATCGCGCGGTGGATGTCAGCGGGATCGGCGGTCGGGCCGGTGGCGGCGGACGCCTTGCGCGAAACGCCGAGGATGGCGCTGAGCTGGCGGTGCACATCGGCCCACTCGCGCACGCGGACGTAGTTGAGGTGCTCCTGACGGCAGAGACGCCGGAACGCGCTCGAGCCGAGCTCGGCCTGCCGCTCCTGCAGGTGGTTCCAGAGGTTCAGGAGGCTCAGGAAGTCGCTCGTCGGGTCGGTGAAGCGGGCATGCAGCCGGTCGGCCTCGTCGCGGCGCTCCTCGGGGCGTTCGCGCACGTCCTGGATCGAGAGGCCGGCGACGATCACCAGCACGTCGCGCAGCACGTTCGTGCGACGGGCCTCGATGAGCATGCGCGCGAAGCGCGGGTCGATCGGAAGGCGCGCGATCTCGCGACCCAGGTCGGTAAGGGCGGGGGAACCGCCGCCGCGACCGGCGCGCACGGCGCCGAGTTCGACGAGCAGGTCGAACGCCGCCTTCACGCCTCGGGAATCGGGCGGCATGAGGAAAGGAAACGACGAGATGTCGCCGAAGCCCAGCGCCAGCATCTGCAGGATGACCGAGGCCAGGCTGGTGCGCAGGATCTCGGGCTCGGTGAACTCGTCGCGGGCGGCGAAGTCGTCTTCGGCGTAGAGGCGGATGGCGACACCCGGGCTCGTGCGCCCGGCGCGCCCGGACCGCTGCTGCGCCGACGCCTGAGAGATGGGCTCGATGGGCAGGCGCTGGATCTTGCTGCGGTTGCTGTATCGCGAGATGCGCGCGGTGCCGGTGTCGACGACATAGCGGATGCCGGGCACGGTGAGGCTCGTCTCGGCGACGTTCGTCGCGAGGATCACGCGGCGGCGCACGCCGGCGACGGCCGACCGCTCGAACACGCGGTGCTGCTCCGCGGCGCTCAGTCGTCCGTAGAGGGGCAGCACCTCGGTGGGAGCGGCATCCTTCGCATACATGCCGCGCACGGCATCCATCGCGTCGCGGATCTCGGCCTCGCCCGGCAGGAACACCAGCACGTCGCCGGCGGGCTCGCGATCGAGCTCGCGCAGCGCGGCCGTGATGCCGTCGACATCGTCGGACTCGCCCGTGCCGGACGGCGACGGCGGGCGGTAGCGCACCTCGACGGGATACGTGCGGCCCGAGACCTCGATGATCGGGGCGGGCGTGCCGTCGGCTGCGGCGAAGTGCTGGGCGAAGCTCTCGGGATCGATCGTCGCGCTGGTGATGACGACCTTGAGGTCGGGGCGGCGCGGAAGCACCCGCTTGAGGTATCCGATGAGGAAGTCGACGTTGAGCGACCGCTCGTGCGCCTCGTCGACGATGATCGTGTCGTAGCGAGAGAGCACCCGGTCGCGGTGGATCTCGTTGAGCAGGATGCCGTCGGTCATCAGCGCGATGCGCGTGTCTTCGGACACCTTGTCGGTGAAGCGCACCTTGTAGCCGACGGTCGTGCCGAGAGGGACCTGGAGCTCCTCGGCGACGCGTTCGGCGATCGTGCGTGCCGCGATGCGCCGCGGCTGCGTGTGGGCGATCCGGGTGCGGCCGAGCTCCAGGCAGATCTTCGGCAGCTGGGTCGTCTTTCCCGACCCGGTCGCGCCCGCGACGATCACGACCTGGTGCTCGCGGATCGCACGCGCGATCTCGTCGCGCGCGGCGCTGACGGGCAGCTCCGGCGGGTACGAGATGACGGGTTCGGGCGCAGACATAGCCCTCCATCGTATGACGGACGTGCCACGACGGCCGACGGAGACGGTCAGGCGTTCCTGGGGTGGAGCCGCCGATTCGCGACCCGGGGGCTCCGCCGCTCGTAGGCTGGACGTCATGGCATCGACCCCCACTGTGAAGCTCAACGACGGCAACGAGATCCCGCAGCTCGGCTACGGCGTGTTCAAAGTTCCGGCGGACGACACCGAGCGAGCCGTCTCCGAGGCTCTCGAGGTCGGCTACCGGCACATCGACACCGCCGCCATCTACGGCAACGAGGAGGGCGTGGGTGCGGCGATCGCCGCCAGTGGTCTCGCGCGCGACGAGCTCTTCATCACGACGAAGCTCTGGAACGACCGCCACGAGGGCGACCAGCCGCACGCCGCGATCCGCGAGAGCCTCGGCAAGCTCGGCCTGGAGAAGGTCGACCTGTACCTCGTCCACTGGCCGACGCCCGCCGCCGACAACTACCTGCACGCCTGGGAGAAGATGATCGAGATCCGCGACGCGGGGCTCACGCGCTCCATCGGCGTCTCGAACCACCTCGTTCCCCACCTCGAGAGGATCGTCGGCGCGACCGGTGTGGTTCCCGCTGTCAACCAGATCGAGCTGCATCCCGCCTACCAGCAGCGCGAGATCACCGACTGGGCTGCCGCGAACGGCGTGAAGATCGAGTCGTGGGGGCCGCTGGGTCAGGGCAAGTACGACCTGTTCGGCGCAGAGCCCGTCGCGTCCGCCGCCGCGGCGCACGGCAAGACCCCCGCCCAGGCGGTGCTGCGCTGGCACCTGCAGAAGGGGTTCATCGTGTTCCCCAAGTCGGTGCGCCGCGAGCGCCTCGTCGAGAACCTCGACGTGTTCGACTTCGAGCTCACCGACGCCGAGATCGCGGCGATCGACGCGATGGAGCAGCCCGGTGGCGCGGGGCGCGTGAGCGCCCACCCCGACGAGGTGAACTGACCGGAACGCCATGAACCCCCGTCTCGCGGAATCCACGAGCCCGTATCTGCGCGCCCATGCGGGCAATCCGGTCTCGTGGTTCCCGTGGGGCGAGGACGCGTTCGCCGAGGCGCGCGCCCGCGACGTGCCGGTGATGGTGTCGATCGGCTACTCGACCTGCCACTGGTGCCACGTCATGGCGCGTGAGTCGTTCGACGACCCGACCGCCGCGGCCGAGGTCAACGCCGGCTTCGTGGCCGTCAAGGTCGACCGCGAGGAGCATCCCGAGGTCGACGCCGCCTACATGGCGGCCGCCGGCGCCTTCACCGCGAACCTCGGCTGGCCGCTGACCGTCTTCGCGACGCCGGAGGGCCGCCCGTTCTTCGCCGGCACATACTTCCCGCCGCAGCCTCGCGGCGGCATGCCCGCGTTCCGGCAGGTGCTCGCCGCCGTGCGCGAGGCGTGGGAGGAGCGTCGCGATCAGATCGACGGCACCGCGGATGCCGTGGTGTCGGCGCTCGCCGAGGTCAGAGCAGGCGGCGGGGGCGCAGCATCCGCTCTCCCCTCGATCGAACAGCTGGCAGACGCCGCCCGCGTGCTGGCCTCGCGGGAGGACCGCGAGTTCGGCGGGTTCGGCGGTGCGGATCCGAACGCTCCGAAGTTCCCCGTCGCGACGGCGCTGCGGTTCCTGCAGGCCCGCGCTGTGCGCGAGGCGTCGGCCGAGGCATCCGCAGTCGCTGATCGGGCGCTCGCCGCGATGGCGGCCTCACCCCTGCGCGACCACGTCGAGGGCGGGTTCTTCCGCTATGCCACGCGTCGCGACTGGTCGGTGCCGCACTACGAGCGGATGCTGACCGACAACGCGCAGCTGCTCGACGTGGCGCTGGACGCCGGCGACGACGAGACGGCGCGCGGCGTCGCGGGATTCCTGCTCGACGTGCTGCAGCAGCCGAGCGGCGGATTCGGCGCCGCGCAGGACTCGGAGTCCTGGATCGACGGCGCCCGCAGCGAGGGCGGCTATTACGCGAGGGATGCCGCGGCCCGCAGCGACCTCGAGCCTCCCGCGGTCGACGGCAAGGTCGTCACCGGCTGGAACGGACTCGCGATCGGCGCGCTGGCCCGGGCCGGCGCTCGCCTGGGCGAGCCGCGCTGGATCGAAGCGGCGCGGTGGGCCGCCGACGCCGTGCTCGAGACGAACACCACCGCGGACGGACGTCTCGTGCGCGCGTCGCTCGACGAGATCCCGTCGCGTGCGTCGGCGACCCTGGCCGACTACGGGCAGCTCGCCGGCGGCCTCGTGCGGCTGGCGCTCGCGACCGGCGACGTGGTCTACGCCGTGCGGGCGCGGAAGCTGGTCGCCGCGTGCGTCGCCCCTGATGGCGCCCTCGCCGTGCCCGGCGGGGGAGACCCCGTGCTCGCCGCACAGGGAGTCGGGGCACCGGATGGCGCGTCCGACGGCGACGAGCCGTCGGGGCCTGCGGCGCTGGCCGATGCCGCGCTCGCGCTGTGGGTGCTGGGCGCCGGCGCCGAGTGGCGCGAGACCGCCGAGCGGGTCGTCGGTACGTACGCGTCCGCCGGGCTCGGCCAGCCGCTCGCCTACGGTGCGCTGCTGCGCACGGCCGCGTCGCTCGCCGTGGCGCCGCGCCAAGTGGTGGTCGTGAGCGAGGAGCCGGCCGGGCGGCTCGCAACGGCGGCTCGCCGCATCCCTGCCGATGTCGTCACCGTGGTCGCTCCGGGGCAGGCCGACGCGTTCGCCTCGGCTGGATTCTCGCTCTTCGAGGGCAAGGTGGCGCAAGGGGGCGTCGCCACGGCCTATGACTGCCGCGACTTCGCGTGCCGGCTGCCGGTGACCGACCCGGCCGACCTCTCCTGCTGAGCCGTCAGACCCAGGTCGGCAGCCAGTTGTGCAGCCGCCAGAAGTCGTACGGCACCGACATCGCCGTGACGACCGGGTACCAGAACGCCGACAGCGCGAGGGCGACCACCAGGAAGACCATGACGAGCCGCTGCCCGGTGAGGCGGCGGTAGGCGTCGGCGTGCTGCGGACCGGCGATGTCGCGCAACGCGAAGGTGAGCGCGAGCAGCACGAACGGCAGCACCAGCACCGTGTAGAACTGGAAGATCGTGCGTTCGGGGTAGAACAGCCATGGCACGTAGGTGACGCCGACGCCGGTGAGCACGAGAGCGTGGCGCCAGTCGCGCGCCACGACGAAACGGTAGGCGAGGTAGATCACCGCGGCGACGCCGGCGTACCAGATGAGCGGGTTCGGGATGCTGGCCACGACCTCCGAGCAGCCGTTCGTGGCCGCGCAGCCGTCCACCCCCAGCGCGTCGTGGTGGTAGTACATGCCGGTCGGGCGCACGAGCAGCGGCCACTGCCACGCCGGGCTCGCGTACGAGTGGCCGGACGTGATCTGTGACGCCGAGTTGAGCATCGTGACATGGTCGAGCCACAGGCTCTGCAGCGACAGCGGCACCCACGACCACAGGCCGGTCGCGGGGTTCGCGTCGGCGGCGTGACGGCTGTAGCCGCCGTCGCTGAGCAGCCAGCCCGACCACGAGGCGATGTACACCGCGAAGGCGACCGGGACGAGCAGAACGAAGGTCGCGACGCCCTGCCGGATCGCGTCGGTCGGCCAGAACAGCACGCCGGCCCGACGACGCGCGAGGGCGTCGGTGACCACGAGGTACACGCCGAGTCCGGCGAGCACCCACACACCCGACCATTTGACAGCGGATGCCGCGCCCAGCGCCGCGCCCGCGGCGAGGATCCACGGCCGGTTCCACAGGATCGCGCCCCACGCGGGCGGTTCGTCGCCGTCATAGCGCGCGGCGACCGTCTGCGCGATGCGGGTCATCGTTCGTTCTCGATCGAGCAGCACGAAGAGGAATCCGAGCAGCACGAAGAACATGAGCGGCGTGTCGAGGAGGGCGACCCGGCTCATCGAGATGGCGAGGCCGTCGACGGCCATGAGGAGCCCCGCGACGACGGCGAACGTCGTCGAGCGGGTCAGCTTCTTCGCGATCAGCATGAGCACGAGCACGGCCGCCGTGCCGAGGAGCGCGGTCGTGATGCGCCAGCCCCACCCGTTCTCGGGGCCGAGCACCATCATCCCGAGCGCGATGATCCATTTGCCGAGAGGGGGATGGATCACGAACGCGGGATCGGTCGTGAAGATGTTCACGTCACCGGCGAGGAAGCGGGCGTTCGCCTCGGAGGGCCACGCTGCTTCGTATCCCAGCTGCGAGAGGGTCCACGCGTCCTTCACGTAGTACGTCTCGTCGAACTGGTTCATCAGGTCGTGCGCAGCCGCGAGGTTCCACAGCCGAAGGACGGCGGCGAGGAGCACGACGAGCGCAGGACCGAGCCAGGCGTACAGGCGCCGCGCGCGCGGGTCGTCGGCGAGGCGCGAGGTGAAGCGCTCGTACAGGCTCGGCCGCACGGAGGGGAGCAGCGGCTCGGTGTGCGCGACGGGGCGCTCGGACCCGGCCGTCGGCTCGGCGGGCGGGTCGGCGTCCAGCCGGGCAAGGTGCGTCACCCGCACATTCTAAGAGCGCGCCACCTGGGGCTTTCGTGCACGGCATGCGCGCGGTGGACAGCACCGCTCGTATGATTCCTGCGTGGAGCACAACAGCGGTTACTGGTACGGCGACGACGCCGACGACCGCCGCCGTCGCGCGATCGAGCTGCTGCAGGCGTTCCGTCTCTACCGGGCGGCCGAGGTGGCGATGCGCCGCCGCACCAGGGATTCGATGGCGATGGGTGAGAACGACCTGCTCACTCTCCGGTACCTGCTCAAGGCGCAGCGCGAGGACCGCGTCGTGTCGCCCGCCGAGCTGGCGCGGTACCTCGCCGTATCGACGGCATCCGTGACGGCGATCATCGACCGGCTGGAGAAGTCCGACCACGTGCGTCGCGGCCCGCACCCGAGCGACCAGCGCCGGATCGTGGTCACGCCGACCGTCGAGACGGACGAGGAGGTGCGCCGCACGCTGGGGGCGATGCACAGCCGCATGCTCGAGGCGGTCATCGACCTGTCGCCCGAAGAGACCCGGATCGTGATCGACACGCTGGGCCGCCTGCAGTCCGCCGTGGACCAGGTGGAGCCCGTGCCCGCAGACGGGCCCGCGCCGTAGGCTGAGGGCGTGATCATCCTCGCGGCCACGCCGATCGGAAATCTCGGGGATGCCTCGCGACGTCTCATCGAGGCCCTCCAGACCGCGACCGTCGTCGCCGCCGAAGACACCCGCACGACCCAGCGGCTGCTCGCAGCGCTCGGCGTCGAGAATCGTCCGCGCCTCATCGCACTGCACGATCACAACGAGAAGGAGCGCGCGCCCGAGCTGGTCGAGCTGGCTCGCGATCGCGATGTGCTGGTGCTGAGCGATGCCGGCATGCCGACGGTGAGCGACCCGGGCTACGGTCTCGTCGCGGCGGCCGCGGCGGCGGGAGTCGTCGTCACCGCAATCCCCGGTCCGAGTGCCGTGCTCACGGCGCTCGCCGTCTCCGGGCTGCCGACGGATCGCTTCACGTTCGAGGGCTTCGTGGCGCGCAAGCCCGGTGAGCGCGCCGGCGCGCTGCGCGCCCTCGCGAACGAGCCGCGCACGATGGTGTTCTTCGATGCGCCGACGCGCGTGGCTGCGACGCTCGCCGACATGGCGGCCGCGTTCGGCGCCGACCGTCGCGCGGCGGTCTGCCGTGAGCTCACCAAGCTGCACGAGGAGGTCGCGCGCGGCACGCTGGACGAGCTGGCCGCGTGGGCGGCGGACGGCGTGCGCGGTGAGCTGGTGATCGTCGTCGCGGGTGCGGCGCCGCGTGAGGTCGCGTTCCCCGACGCCGTGACCCAGGTTCTCGAGTTGGTGCGGTCCGGGACGAGATTGAAGGATGCCGCGGGTGAGGTGTCTGCGCACACCGGTCACTCCTCGCGCGAGCTGTATCAGGCCGCGCTCGCCGTCCGGGGATGACCGCTCGCCCCGCGGGCCGCGCCGCCGCGGGATCCCGATACGCGCGCTTCCGCGCATTCGATCGGCGGTGGACGCGTCATATGACGATGGCCGTTCCACGCACACCCGAGGACGGCCCCGATGTCACGACGGCCGGTGCCGGCATCCCGCCCGACTAGAATCCTCGGGTGACTTCCGGCCGCCAGTCCTTCTACATCACGACGCCGATCTACTATCCCAGCGACGTGCCCCACATCGGCCACGGCTACACGACCGTGGCCGTCGACACGCTCGCGCGCTGGCACCGCCAGGCGGGCGACGACACCTGGATGCTCACGGGCACCGACGAGCACGGCCAGAAGATGATGCGTGCGGCCTCGGCCAACGGCGTCACTCCGCAGGAGTGGGTCGACAAGCTCGTCACCGAGGCGTGGTTCCCGCTCCTCGAGACGCTCGACGTCGCCAACGACGACTTCATCCGCACGACGCAGCCGCGTCACGAGGAGCGCGTGCAGCAGTTCGTGCAGGCGATCTACGACCGGGGCTACATCTACGCGGGCGAGTACGAGGCGCTCTACTGCGTCGGCTGCGAGGAGTTCAAGCCCGAGTCCGAGATCGTCGACGGCACCGGCCCCTTCGAGGGGCTGAAGGTCTGCGCCATCCACTCCAAGCCGCTCGAGCTGCTGCAGGAGAAGAACTACTTCTTCAAGCTCAGCGAGTTCCAGGACAAGCTCCTCGAGCTCTACTCGAGCGTGCCCGATTTCGTGCGTCCCGAGTCGGCCCGCAACGAGGTCGTCTCGTTCGTGAAGAACGGTCTGAAGGACCTGTCGATCTCGCGTTCGGCGTTCGACTGGGGCATCCCGCTTCCGTGGGACGAGTCCCACGTCATCTACGTGTGGGTCGACGCCCTCCTGAACTACGCCACGGCGATCGGCTACGGCACGGACCCCGAGCAGTTCGCCCGCCGCTGGCCGGCGTACCACATCGTCGGCAAGGACATCCTGCGCTTCCACGCGGTGATCTGGCCCGCGATGCTGATGGCTGCGGGACTCGAGGTGCCGCGCGGAGTGTTCGCGCACGGCTGGCTGCTGGTCGGCGGCGAGAAGATGTCGAAGTCGAAGCTCACCGGCATCGCGCCGACCGAGATCACCGACGTCTTCGGCTCGGACGCCTACCGGTTCTACTTCCTGTCGGCGATCGCGTTCGGCCAGGACGGATCGTTCTCATGGGAGGACCTGTCGGCCCGGTACCAGGCCGAGCTCGCGAACGGCTTCGGCAACCTCGCGTCGCGCACGACGGCGATGGTCGAGCGCTACTTCGAGGGCGTCGTGCCTCCGGCGACCGAGTACTCCGAGGCCGATCTGCACGTGCAGAAGACGGTGGCGGATGCCGCAGCCGCGGCCGATGCGGCGATGGAGCGGTTCCGCATCGACGAGGCGATCACCTCGATCTGGACGATCGTCGACGCGCTGAACCTGTACATCACCGAGAACGAGCCGTGGGCGCTCGCCAAGGACGAGGCGCAGCGCACTCGCCTCGGCACCGTGCTGTACACGGCCGCCGAGGGTCTGCGTGCGCTCGCGGTGCTGCTGTCGCCGGTGATGCCCGAGTCGACGGAGAAGCTCTGGATCGCGCTCGGCGCCGCGGAGACGATCGGTCGTCTGCACGACCAGCCGATCCGCGAGGCGGGTGTCTGGGGCGTGCTGAAGCCCGGCACGTCGGTGAACGGGCTCGCCCCGCTGTTCCCGCGTGTGGAGCAGTCGGTCTGATGTCGTCGCCTGCGGTGCCGTACCCGGCCGAGGGCGCGGATCCGTCGCAGTACGTCCGCACGCGCGAGAAGGGCACGCGCGACGTGAGCTATCCCGAGGCACCCGAGCCGCTCGCCGTGCCGGCGTACGACAACCACGCGCACCTCGAGATCGAGGACGGCGTCGGGCTGTCGCTCGACGAGCAGCTCGCGCGGGCCGACGAGGTGGGTGTGATCGGCGTCGTGCAGGCCGGTGGTGACATCGAGTCGAGCCGATGGTCGGCGTGGGCCGCGGCATCCCACCCCCGTGTCCTCGCCGCGGTCGCGATCCATCCGAACGAGGCGCCCGCGTACGAGGCGGCCGGTCGGCTGGATGAGGCGATCGCCGTCATCGACGAACTGGCCGCGCAGCCCCGCGTGCGTGCGATCGGAGAGACCGGGCTGGATTTCTTCCGCACGGCGGAGGACGGCGTGCCTGCGCAGTTCCGTTCGTTCGAGGCGCACATCGCGTTGGCGAAGAAGCACGGTCTCGCGATGCAGATCCACGACCGTGACGCGCACGACGCCGTGCTCGAGACGCTGGAGCGGGTGGGGGCGCCGGAGCGCACGGTGTTCCACTGCTTCTCGGGCGACGAGGCGATGGCGCGCATCGCGGGGGAGTGCGGCTACTACCTGTCGTTCGCCGGCAACGTGACGTTCAAGAACGCGCAGAATCTCCGGGATGCGCTGGCGGTCATCCCGCGGGATCGGATCCTGGTGGAGACGGATGCCCCGTTCCTCACGCCCGTGCCGCATCGGGGACGCCCGAATGCGCCGTACCTGATCCCCGTGACGCTGCGGTTCATGGCCGCGGAGCTCGGCATCGACGTCGACGAGCTGGGCGCGCAGGTCGCCGCGAACACGCTCGAGGTGTACGGCCCGTTCGAGGACTGATCCGTGGACGGCGAGCTGTGGGATCTGACGGATGCCGCCGGCAACCCCACCGGTGAGCTGTTCCGTCGCGGTGATCCGGACTTCCCCGCGGGCGTCTTTCACATCGTGGCGTCGGTGTGCGTCGTGCGCGCTGATGGTCTGGTGCTGATGACGCGGCGGGCCGCGGTGAAGGACTGGCCGCTGTGCTGGGAGTTCCCGGCGGGCAGTGCGCTCGCGGGCGAGTCGAGCGCCGAGGGTGCCGTGCGGGAACTCGAGGAGGAGGCGGGCGTGCGCGTCGGCGTCGACGAGCTGGAGTTCGTCGGTCGTCTGGTCGAGCGGCAGGCGCTGTTCGATCTGTACGTCGCACGTGTGCCGGGCGATCCCGCGCTGACGCTGGATCCGGATGAGGTGTGCGAGAGCGCGTGGGTCCCGTTCGCGGAGGCGCTGCGCCGGGGCGAGGCGGGCGGCGACATGGCGGGTCCATGGGTGCCGCGCCTGACGCGGCTCGGCGCGCGGCTCGGCGAGCTGGTGGGCGGCTGACCCCTCGCGACCGCTGCTGTTTCCAGCACGCGCTGCGGTGATCGGCGCTGACGCAGGAAACAGCAGCGTTCGCCTCAGCCGCCGATGCGCACGCCGACCCCGGCGGGGATCGACAGGAGGAGCTCGCTCAGGTCAGTCCAGAAGGCGTGCCGGTGCGCTGCCCGCGTGCGGCGGCGCTCGCGCCGTGCCTCGCGGATCCGTTCGGCGCACCATGACCACTCAGCGGTACCTCGTGCTTCACCTCACCGACGCCGGCGGCTCGACCCTCGACGAGGGCGACGACCGTAGCATGCTCGAGTCGTGGGTGGACGAGGGGGTCGAGGCCGGCACCGTGGGGCTCGGAAGCCCGGTCGCCGGGCGGGACCGTGCCAAGTCGGTCGTCGTCCGCGAGGGGCGCACGATCGTGACGGATGGGCCGTTCCCCGAGTTCAAGGAGTGGTTCGCCGGCTACGACATCCTCGAGGCGGAGTCCATCGAGCAGGCGGCGGCGTACATGGCGAAGCATCCCACCGCCGTCGCAGGGCGGGTCCTCATCCTGCCCACCGTCGAGCACTCCTGGGAGACGGACGACTGAGCTGTGGTTGCGCAAGCTGCGGCGTCCCCCGAGTCAGTCAGGCAGCGGCATCCCACCGCCGTCGCAGGGCGGGTCCTCATCCTGCCCACCGTCGAACACTCCTGGGAGTCGGACGACTGAGCTGTGGTTGCGCAAGCTGCGGCGTCCCCCGAGTCAGTCAGGCAGCCGCATCCCACCCGCACCCGGCTCACCTTCGGCCTCGACCACGGCGACGGATCCCTCATCGAGCACCGGCTTGGCGGCGGCGATGTGCGAGATGGAGCGCCAGACCAGCGCGAGCGTGATCAGCGACCCTGCGAAGGCGAACCACCAGGGCGCCGTCAGCCCGAAGAGCTGAGCCAGGATGCCGCCGATGAACTGCCCGATCACCAGCCCGCCGAAGACGCCGACCATGTTGACCGACGCGATGCGTCCCTGCAGCTCGATGGGCACGAGTCGCTGGCGCACCGTGGTCGAGATCGTCGCCCAGATGAACGCGTAGAGCCCGAAGCCGAACATGATGACGAAGGCGACCACCGGCGACGTCGTCAGGGCGAACCCGAGGTGCATGAGCACTTCCAGCGAGAGACAGACCCGCATGAGCGTCGAGAACGAGACCCGCTTCTCGAGCCAGCCGAACGCGAAGATCGCGATGAACCCGCCGAGGGCGGACGCCGTGGTGAGCGCTCCGTAGCCGACCGGGCCCATGCCGAGGTACTCCGTGGCGTACAGCACGAGGATGCCCCACGGCGCCGCCCACGTGATGTTGAACACCAGGATGATCACGATGAGGGTGCGGACAGGCGCGTTGTTGCGGAGCCATCGCAGCCCCTCGCGGATCGCGTGCACCTTCGACTCGGAATCGGATTCCGGATGCTCGGGAATCGGCGTGCGCGCGATGCGTGAGATGAGCAGCACCGCCAGCCCCACGCACAGCACCTGCAGGACGAACGGCCAGAACGAGCCGACGGCGAACAGGAAGGCGCCCAGCGGTGGACCGGCGAGCTGGTTGGCCACGAGGAAGCCCGCCTGCATGCGCGCGTTGCCGATGCCGAGGTCGGCGGGCTTGACGAGCATCGGGAGCAGCGTGCTTCCCGCAGAATCGGCGAACACCTCCGCGGTGCCGTAGAGGAAAGCGGTGGCCAGCACGATCCATACGTTCGCGTACCCGGTCACCAGGAACGCCACGAGCCCGGCGACGATGACGGCGCGCGTCGCGTTGGCGATGATGACCAGGCGCCGGCGATCGTGGTGGTCGGCGACGGCCCCCGCGAGCAGGCCGAAGAGGAGCCACGGCAGGTACTGCAGCATGGCTCCCGCGGCGACGAGGATCGGCGACGAGGTGAGTGACGCGATCAGCAGCGGCGCGGCCGCGAGCGCGATGCCGTCGCCGAGGTTGCTGGTCCACGAGGACGCGAGGAGCCAGCGGAAGTCGCGGCCCATGCGGCGGGGTGCGACGAGGTCGCCGAGCGAAGGCATCCCACGATCCTACGAGCGCCTCCGCAGGCATGCGACCTCACACTACGGCCGCCTGGTGACGGCCGCCGCGGCGCTGACGCCGCGGCTCAGGTCCGCACTTCGCTGCGGCCGTCGTCCGACATCGACTCGAGCGTGCGCCCTTTGGTCTCGCGCACGTACCTGATGACGAAGAAGATCGCGACGAATGCGAAGAACGTGTACACGCCGTAGGCCAGGCCGAGTCCGACGGCCGCCAGCGCCGGGAACGTCGTCGAGATGACGAAGTTCGCCGCCCACTGCGCTGCGGCGGCGACCGACAGTGCCACGGCGCGGATGCGGTTGCTGAACATCTCGCCGAGCAGCACCCAGACCACCGGTCCCCACGAGGCTCCGAAGAACACCACGTACAGGTTCGCGGCCAGCAGTGCGGTGGTGCCCGCAGCCCCCTCCAGAACGGGTTCGCCGTTCACGATGGGCGCCGTCGCGAACACCACGGTGAGTACGGCCAGGCAGACGAACTGGCCCATCGCCCCGACGAGGAGCAGCGGCCGGCGTCCGATGCGGTCGATCAGCAGGATCGCCACGATCGTGGTGACGATGTTCGTCACGGAAGTGATGACGGTGATCGTGAGGGAGTCCTGCTCGGTGAAGCCGACCGCCTGCCACAGCGTCGACGAGTAGTAGAAGATCACGTTGATGCCGGTGAACTGCTGCAGCACGGACAGCCCGATCCCGATCCACACGATGGGAAGCAGCCCGAACTTCGAGCCGCGCAGGATGGAGAAGCGCGGGCGGTCCGGCTTGCCCTCGACCGTCTTCAGGATGTCGGTCGAAGTCTTCTCCACGTTGCCGCCGACGTAACGGGTGAGCACCTCCTTCGCCTTCTTCATCTCGCCGCGTGCGATGAGGTAGCGAGGCGACTCGGGGATCGTGAGGGCGAGGAGTCCGTAGATGACGGCGGGGACGAGCTCGGACAGGAACATCCAGCGCCAGGCCTCGAGCCCCAGCAGCCACGGAGCCGTCGCGCTGCCCGCGGCGGCGACGATCGCGGCGTCCGTCAGAAGGGCGACGAAGATGCCGATCACGATCGCCATCTGCTGAAGCGACCCGAGACGTCCACGATGTTCGGGCGGTGACACCTCGGCGATGTACGCCGGCGCGATCACGGACGCCGCGCCGACGCCCAGCCCGCCCACGATGCGCCAGAACGAGAGGTCCCAGATGCCGAAGGCGAATCCGCATCCGAGCGCGCTGATCACGAAGAGCGCGGCGGCCAGGAGCATCACGCGCACACGGCCGAAGCGGTCGGCGATGCGCCCGGCGAACCACGCTCCGATCGCGCAGCCGATGAGGGCGGAGGCGACCGAGAAGCCGAGCAGGAACGGACCGGCCGCGAACTGCTCGCCGATCGCGCTCACCGCGCCGTTGATCACCGCCGTATCGAAGCCGAAGAGGAAGCCGCCGAGCGCCGCCGTCGCCGCCACGAGGACGACACGTGCGATCGGTACGGAGATGTCGGAACCGGATGCTGGGGCTGAGCTCATGTCGAACCTCCTCGTTCGAGCAGCCCGACAGGAGAACCGCCCGTGTCCGCCCACCCTCGCGCGCCGCGCGCAGGGCTGTCAAGGACGTGCGCCGTGCGCTCCCGTGCGCTATCGCGCCGCTCGCAGCACCTCCGCGCGGCACGTCCCGCACCGCGGCCTGGGTACAGTGAATCCATGCCCGTGTCCCTGCTCGGAGCCGCCGAGATCCGCGCGCTCGCCGCCGACCTCGACGTCACCCCGACCAAGAAGCTGGGCCAGAACTTCGTCGTCGACGCCAACACGGTTCGCAAGATCGTCCACGTCGCGGAGGTCGCGCCCGGCGACCGGGTGGTCGAGGTAGGGCCCGGGCTCGGGTCCCTCACGCTCGCGATCCTCGAGGCCGGTGCCACGGTGACGGCGGTCGAGATCGACCACCGGCTCGCCGAGCGGCTGCCGGCCACGGCCGCCGCGCACGGCGTCACCGACGGCGCGCTCACCGTGGTCGACGCCGATGCGCTGCGTGTCCGCGAACTGCCGGGCGACCCCACGGTGCTCGTGGCCAATCTCCCCTACAACGTGAGCGTTCCCGTGCTGCTGCACTTCCTCGAGACCTTCCCCGGCCTCGAGCGCGGTGTGGTCATGGTGCAGGCCGAGGTCGGCGAGCGGCTCGCCGCCCCTCCCGGGTCGAAGATCTACGGCGCGCCGAGCGTCAAGGCGGCCTGGTACGGACCGTGGCGACTGGCCGGAACGGTGTCGCGTCAGGTCTTCTGGCCCGTGCCGAACGTCGACAGCGTCCTGGTGGGCTTCCGTCGCGACGCCGCCCCTCGCGGCGACGAGGACGAGCGCCGGCGCACGTTCTCGATCGTGGACGCCGCGTTCCAGCAGCGCCGGAAGATGCTCCGGCAGGCGCTGGCCGGAGTGCTCGGCGGCTCGGCGGCCGAGGCATCCGCGGTCCTGGAAACCGCCGGGGTGGCGCCCACCGCGCGCGGCGAGGAGCTGTCGATCGACGACTTCGTGCGCATCGCGCGCGTGCTGCGAGCTTAGATTTCCCTCAGCGTTCACCGCGCCTTACCCAGGTGCTCGAAACACGCCGGTAACATTCCCGCCAAGTCCTGACTCGACCGCAGGGCGGGGGAGATGACCCGATGCGCACCGCGGAGTATCCGGCACCCGAGCGGATCCTGCTGCACCTCAGCGACACCCACCTGCGTGCCGGGGGGTCCCGGCTGTTCGACCTGGTCGACGCCGCAGAGCGCCTGTCCCGCGCGCTCGCCGTCATCGAGGCGAGCGGTGTCCGCCCCGACGCCGTGGTCTTCACGGGCGACCTCGCCGATCTGGGGGAGCGGGATGCCTACGCCGAGCTGCGCGCGCTGGTCGAGCCCTTCGCGGCCCGCGTCGGCGCCCGGGTGATCTGGGTGATGGGAAACCACGACGACCGAGCGACCTTCCGCCGCGCGCTGTGGGACGAGCTGGGCGATGCCGAGCCCGTCGATCGCGTCGACGAGCTCGACGGGCTGCGGATCGTCACGCTGGACTCGACCGTTCCCGGGCACCACCACGGCGAGCTCGCGGACGAGCAGCTCGTATGGCTCGCCGACGTGCTGAAGACCCCGGCGCCGCTCGGCACGATCCTCGCGATGCACCACCCGCCCGTGCCGAGCGTGCTCCCGCTGGCGGCGAGCGTCGAGCTTCGCGACCAGTCACGGCTGGCGAACGTGCTGCGCGGTGCCGATGTGCGGGCGATCATCGCCGGCCACCTGCACTACTCGACGTTCGGCACGTTCGCAGGCATCCCGGTGTCGGTCGCCTCCTCCACCTGCTACGCGCAGGACCTCACGGTGCCGACCGGTGGCACCCGTCCGCAGGACGGCGCGCAGGCGTTCAACCTCGTGCACCTCTACGACGACACCGTGGTGCACTCCGTCGTGCCGGTGGACGCGATGCGCACGCTCGAGCACATCGACGCCGACGAGGCGCAGCGGCGCCTTATGCTGGCCGGCGTCGGCCCGTTCAGCGACGTGCGGAGGGATGCGCCGACCGAGCCGATCGCTCTGCCGCGCTGAGCTCGTCGCGCTCCCACGGCGCGCGGACCGGGAACATCCGGTCGAGGGACTCGCGCACCACGCGGGTGCGCAGCTGCTCGGGCACCTCGGTCTCGCCGCCGTCGTTCAGGCAGAACATGTCCACGTCGGTGCGCTTGGCGAGCCGCTCCATGCGCCGCAGCGACGCCGTCAGCGTGGTCTGCACGTAACGGGTGCGGGGCTCCCTGGTCGCCACCGCGCGCCCGGTCATGAGCGCGAAGTAGTGGTACAGGCTGTTGGTCACCGAGATGTCGGTGGCGGAGCGGAACCGGGATGCCGCGGTGCGCGCGAAGTCGTCGGGGAACGCCTCCTCGAGCTCGGCCATCACGCTGCGCCGCAGCGGCGTGGCGCAGTGCTCCAGATCGCGCACGATCCGGCGGCCGAAGCGGTCCTGAAGCAGCGCCCGGTTCACGCGCAGTCCGTTGTCGTGCCCGCTGCGGTGCGCGGCGGGGTCGCCGGAGCCGATGCGCACCTCGCACTCGACGAACTTCGTCACGCCCGCCGGGGTGAAGAACAGCTCGGGCTCGACGAGGCGGCCGAAGAACATGTCGTCGTTCGAGTAGAGGAAGTGCTCGGCGAGGCCGGGGATGCGGTGCAGCTGCGCCTCGACCGCGTGCGAGTTGTGCGTGGGCAGCGATGACGGGTCGGCGAAGAACTCCTCGCTGCGCACGACAGTCACCTTGGGGTGATCGAGCAGCCAT
Source organism: Microbacterium sp. CFH 31415 (assembly GCF_022538185.1). GTDB lineage: Bacteria > Actinomycetota > Actinomycetes > Actinomycetales > Microbacteriaceae > Microbacterium. Next base: position 423,183 of record NZ_JAKYXC010000003.1, read on the forward strand.
GCGGGCGTGGGCGAGTCGGTGGCGATGAAGATGCGCCGCACCCACGGCGCGTACATGTGCACGCTGCGCAGGGCGTAGCGCAGTTCGTCGATGTGACGGTAGCGTGCGGGCCCGTCGTCGCCCTCGCCGACGACGTACTCGGCCATGCGCGCCGCGCGCTGGCGCTGGAAGTCGCTGGATGAGCCGTCGACCCAGGAGAAGACGATGTCGACGTCCTGCGAGAACTCGTGGGGCTGAAGGTCGAACATTCCCGAGATCGTGCGCCAGCTGCGGCCGAAGCGCTCGACCCGGGTGAACGAGAGGTCGTCAGCCGGCGTCAGCCGGCGGGTGTACGCGTTGTCATGCGGCGCCTCGACGAGGTCCGCGCCGAATCGCCAGAACTCGACGCGGGCTCCGAGGGCGGAGCCGTAGCGCAGTCCGCCGGTGCGTGCGATGCGCGGCCGGTACACGCGCAGGGCGGAGGGTCCGCCGCGGGGCACGTCCACCTCGGTCGCGCGCTGCAGGGGGCGGCCCTTCTGCTTGACGTAGAGCGGCTCGATCCCACCGAGCCCGGCGAGCGCCGCCAGCGCGGCGTCGCGCGCGGCGAGATCGACGACGATGGCCGGCACGGAGCGGCCGTGCCGGATGAGCATCACCCCGATGCCCGCTCCCTCGAGCGTGTCGGCGACGAGGAGCAGGTCGGCCGTGCGGGCCTCCACAGGCGTGACGTCGTCATGGACGACATGCAGGATGCCGTCGTGGAGTGCGATGTCGGTGCGGCCGAGGAGTGTCGACCACGTGTCCTGAGGGGTGGGCACGACGGACAGCTGGGGCAAGGGGATCCTCCTTCTTCGAGACCGGGCGCACGGGTCCCGAGTCTCACAGTAAGCACAGTCCGTTACGGTCACGTTTCCGCGCACGCCCCTTGACACGCGGCGTCTCGATGTGCCTCTGCGAGCCGCCCGCGTCGATGCCTCCGACACCTGCGGTCGAGGCGATGCGCCGCTAGCCTTGACCGGTGACCGAAGAGCAGCGATACCGCGCCAACGGCGGAGACCTCCACCGCCCCTACACCGCCGCCGACGACCGCTACGACGGCGCCGCCTACCGTCCCGTCGGCACCTCCGGCCTGACGCTCCCCCCGATCTCGCTCGGCCTGTGGTGGAACTTCGGCGACAACATCCCGTTCGACAACCAGCGGGCTCTGCTGCGTCACGCGTTCGACCGGGGGATCACGCACTTCGACCTGGCGAACAACTACGGCCCGCCCTACGGCTCGGCCGAGACGAACTTCGGCCGCATGATGCGCGAGGATCTCGGCCGCTACCGCGACGAGCTCATCATCTCGTCGAAGGCGGGCTACGACATGTGGCACGGCCCGTACGGGAACGGCGGTGCGCGCAAGTACGTCCTGGCCAGCGCCGAGCAGTCGCTCCGGCGGATGAGCGTGGACTACGTCGACATCTTCTACTCGCACCGCGTCGACCCGGACGTGCCGATCGAGGAGACCGTCGGAGCGCTGGACACACTGGTGCGCCAGGGCAAGGCGCTCTACGTCGGCATCTCGTCCTACAGCGCCGAGCGCACGGCGGTCGCGGCATCCGTCGCCCGCTCTCTCGGCACGCCCCTCATCATCCATCAGCCGGCGTACTCGATCCTCAATCGCTGGGTCGAGGACGGGCTGACCGGCGTGCTGAAGCAGGAGGGCATGGGGGCGATCGCCTTCACGCCGCTCGCGCAGGGCCTCCTCACCGACAAGTACCTCGGCGACGGGCCGGCCCAGCGCGCGCAGCAGCGCTCGTCGATGCCCGTCGGCGCCCTCTCCGAGAACGGGCTGGCGAAGCTGCGCGGTCTCGACGTGATCGCGAAGGAGCGCGGCCAGACGCTGGCCCAGATGGCGATCCAGTGGGTGCTGCGCGACCCCGTGGTCACGTCTGCGCTGATCGGGGCGTCGCGTCCCGCGCAGCTCGACGAGAACCTTGCGGCGCTCAACGGGCCCGGCTTCACGACGGAGGAGCTCGAGCAGATCGATGCGCTCTCCGACGGCATCGACGTCGACCTGTGGGCGAGGTCGGCGACCTCGTGAGCGAAGCCGTCGTCACCGACCGCGTCCATGTGCGCGCGCCCGGGAAGCTCAACCTGTTCTTGCAGGTGGGCGGCGTGCAGGAGGACGGCTACCACGACGTCGCCTCGGCATACCAGGCGGTCTCGCTGTACGAGAACGTCTGGGCGTCGCCCGGCGACGACTTCACGGCGACGGTCTCGGGCACGGTCGACGTCGAGGGCGTGCCCGCCGACGATCGCAACCTCGCGGTGCGTGCGGCGCGCATGGTCGCGCAGCGCATCGGCCGCCGCGGGGGCGTGCACCTCGACATCGTGAAGAACGTGCCGGTGGCAGGCGGCATGGGCGGCGGATCAGCGGATGCCGCGGCTGCGCTCGTCGCGTGCGACGCGCTCTGGGGTGCCGAGCTCGGCACCGCCGAGCTGCACAAGCTCGCCGCCCGGCTCGGGGCCGACGTGCCTTTCGCGCTGATGGGCGGAACGGCGATCGGCACGGGTCGGGGCGATCAGCTGAGCCCCGCCCTCGCGCAGGGCCGGTTCGACTGGGTCGTCGTGCCGTCGTCGGAGGGCCTGTCGACTCCCGAGGTGTATGCGCATCTCGACACCCTGCGCGCGGAGAACGACATCAATGTGAGCGGGCGCGCGCCCGATGTCGACACGGGCGTGCTCCACGCGCTCCGGGCAGGCGACCCGGCCGCGCTCGCGGAGCAGATCCGCAACGACCTGCAGGCCGCGGCCCTCTCGCTCCGGCCCGAGCTGCGCGCCGCGCTCGAGCTGGGGGAGCGCTCGGGCGCCCTTGCGGGACTCGTGTCGGGGTCGGGGCCTACGCTGGCTTTCCTGACCGGCGATCCCGAGTCGGCGCTCGAGCTGCAGGTGACGCTCTCGGCCGCCGGCCTCGAGGCGCTGCACGTGCACGGGCCCGTCGCCGGCGCCCGTGTCATCGGCTGAGCGTGCCGCGCACGCACCCCAGACGACTTCGACGGAAGGAACGACGATGACGTTCGACACCGACACCCGGCGCGATGCCGACGCGACGACGGTGGATGCCGCCGCCTACCCGGTGGCGCCCGTGAACGAGCGCTCGCGCGCCCGGCTCGCCGAGCACGGGCTCGAGTACCGCCTCGTGCCCGTGGCGGGCGACGACTATCCGCAGTGGCTCCAGTCGGCGGCGCGCGGGTTCCAGGACGGCGAGCGCAGCGACGAACAGGTCGCGTCGAGCCGGGAGCGCAGCGCCTACCGGCGCGTGACGGGCGTGTACGACTCCGCTGCGCCCGTCGCCGACGCCCCGGTCGGCACGATCGCCTCGTGGATCGGGCAGCTCACGGTGCCGGGCGGCTCCGCCCTGCCGTCCTGCGCGATCTCGGCGGTCACCGTGGCACCCACGCACCGCCGCCGCGGCATCGCGCGCGCGATGCTCGAGGGTGAGCTCGGTGTCGCGGTCTCCGCAGGCGCGCCGCTGGCCATGCTCACCGTCAGCGAATCGACGCTCTACGGCCGTTACGGCTTCGCCTCGGCGGCGGCCAGCGCGTCGTGGCGCATCGAGACGAAGCGGGCGACATGGATCGGCCCGCGCCCCGACGGCCGCGTCGACTTCATCCCGCGCCAGCGGTTCCGCGAGCTCGTGGCGCCGCTGCACGAGCGCGTGCGGCTGCGCGTCGCCGGTGAGATCGACGTGCAGGGCGGCTTCTGGGACGGCTTCGCGGGCACCACCCCCACCGCCGAGAAGGCGGGCGAGAAGCGCGCCGTGCAGTACACCGACGCGTCCGGAGAGGTGCGCGGGGTCGCGGTGTACACCGTCAAGGAGAATCACGACGACTTCACGAAGGCGAGCGTGCACGTCGGGTATCTGCTTGCCGAGACCGACGACGCGTACGCGGCGCTGTGGCGCTTCCTGCTCGAGCTCGACCTGGTGGGGGAGGTGAACGCCGGCGAGCTGTCGGTCGACGAGCCGCTGCGGTGGATGATCGCCGACCAGCGGGCGGCGACGGTCACCCTGCGCGACCATCAGTACGTCCGCATCCTCGACGTTCCGGCCGCACTCGAGGCGCGCCGCTACGGGGCACCCGGCTCGCTCGCCCTCGACGTGACCGACGTGCTGGGGCTTGCGGGCGGCCGCTTCCTCGTGATGGTCGACGACGACGGTCGCGGCACGGTGAGCACCTGGCCCGACGGGGCTGCGGCGCCCGACGGCGTCGTCGAGGTGTCGCTCGGCATCGAGGAGCTCTCGGCGGCGTACCTCGGTGGAGTGTCGCTCGTGACGCTGGCCGCCGCAGGCCGGGTGCGGTCGACGGATGCGGCGGCTGCCGCGCGCGTGTTCTCGTGGCACGTCGCACCACGGCTGAGCATCTGGTACTGAACGCCCACCCGCGGCGCCGACTGCAGGTGCTGACGCCCGCCCGGGGCGGCGTCGCGGGACCGCGTGCTGGGAGACGCCGGCGCTCGCCTAGCCTTGAGGAGACATGGCACATCTTCTGGGGGCTGAGGCCCTGCACCTGGAGTTCCCGACCAAGGTCGTCTTCGACGGCGTCTCGCTGGGCGTCGACGAGGGCGACCGCATCGGCATCGTCGGCCGCAACGGCGACGGCAAGTCGAGCCTGCTGGCGATGCTCGCGGGACGCCTCGAGCCCGACTCCGGACGCGTCACGGTGCGCAGCGGCGTGCGGGTCGGCGTGCTCGATCAGGCCGACACGCTCGACGACTCGCTGACCATCGCGCAGGCGGTGGTGGGCGATCGCGCCGAGCACGACTGGGCGGGCGATGCGCGCACGCGCGACGTGATCGCGGGGCTGCTGGAGGGCCTCGACTGGGACGGCCCGGTCACCAGCCTCTCGGGCGGTCAGCGCCGGCGGGTCGCCCTCGCCGCGCTCCTCACCGGCGATCACGACGTCATCTTCCTCGACGAGCCGACGAACCACCTCGACGTCGAGGCGATCGCCTGGCTGGCCGAGCATCTCAAGCGCCGGTGGTCGTCGAACCAGGGCGGACTGCTGGTCGTGACGCACGACCGGTGGTTCCTCGACGAGGTCTGCACCCGCACGTGGGAGGTGCACGACCGCGTCGTCGAGCCCTTCGAGGGCGGCTATGCGGCCTACATCCTGCAGCGCGTCGAGCGCGACCGGCAGGCAGCGGCGATCGAGGCGCGCCGGCAGAACCTCGCGCGCAAGGAGCTCGCGTGGCTGCGTCGCGGAGCGCCGGCGCGCACGTCGAAGCCGAAGTTCCGCATCGACGCGGCCAATGCCCTCATCGCGGACGTGCCCGAGATCCGCGACAAGACCGAACTCCAATCCCTCGCCGTCACCCGGCTCGGCAAGGACGTCGTCGACCTGCTCGACGCGTCGGTCAGCTACCCGGCGCTCGACGGCGGGCCAGCCCGCGAAGTGCTCCACCCCGTCGAGTGGCGCATCGCGCCCGGCGAGCGCACGGGCATCCTCGGCGTCAACGGCGCGGGCAAGTCCACGCTCCTCGGCCTCGTCTCGGGCGACGTCGAGCCCACGTCGGGTCGCGTCAAGCGCGGCAAGACCGTGCAGGTCGCCACCCTGACGCAGCGCCTGGACGAGCTCGAAGAGCACCTCGACGACCCGGTGCGCGTCGTGATCGCCCGCCTGCGCACGACCTACAGCTTCGGCAGCGGATCCAAGGCGCAGGAGCTCACCCCCGGTCAGCTCCTCGAGCGCATGGGTTTCGCGAGCGCACAGCTCTCCACGCCGGTGAAGGACCTCTCGGGCGGCCAGAAGCGCCGTCTGCAGCTGCTGCTGATCCTGCTCGAGCAGCCGAACGTGCTGATCCTCGACGAGCCGACCAACGACCTCGACACCGACATGCTCGCCGCGATGGAGGATCTCCTCGACACATGGCCGGGCACGCTCCTCGTCGTCTCGCACGACCGCTACTTCATCGAGCGCGTCACCGACCAGCAGTACGCCATCCTCGGCGGTCACCTGCGCCACCTGCCCGGCGGGGTCGACGAGTACCTGCGACTGCGAGAGCGCGAGCGTGCAGCCGCGTCGAGCGCGGGAAGGGCGACGACGGATGCCGCGCCCGTCGCGGCACCGTCCACCCCGGCGCTCAGTGGGGCCGAGCTGCGCGCCGCGCAGAAGGAGATCACGGCGCTCGAGCGCCGGCTCGAGAAGCTCGAGGCGCAGATCACGAAGGCGCGCACGGCGCTGGCCGACCACGACCCGTCAGACTACGTCGGGCTCGGCACCGAGATGGCGAAGATCGGCGAGCTGGAGTCCGAGCGGGACGACGTCGAACTGCGCTGGTTCGAGCTCACCGAGCAGCTCGGCTGACCGGGCTCAGACGTCGAAGCCGAGGCTCAGTTTGCGCAGCAGGCCGGCGAGCCGGTCGCGGTCGCCGCGCGACAGCGTGGCCAGGAGCAGCGCTTCGGCGTCGACGAGCCGCGTGATCGCGGCATCCACCCGCGTCTTGCCTTCACCGGTGAGGGTGACCAGGATGCTGCGCCCGTCGTCGGGGTCCGCCACGCGGTGCACGAGACGGCGCCCGACGAGGCGGTCGATCCGGTTGGTCATCGTGCCGCTCGACACCAGCGTCTGCTGCAGGAGCTGCTTCGGGCTCAGCTGGAACGGCTCGCCGGCGCGGCGCAGCGCCGACAGCACGTCCCACTCCCACGGCTCGAGGTCGCTGCGGCGGAACGCGTCGCGTCGCGCGCGGTCGAGGTGTCGCGACAGGCGGTCGACGCGCGAGAGCACCTCGAGCGGCGAGAAGTCGAGGTCGGGTCGCTGTGCGACCCACGCCTGCACGATGCGATCGACCTCGTCGGTCTCCTTGGCCATCCCCCCATTATCGAGGTCCCGCGGGGCGCGCCCGTGACGCCCCGGCGCAGACACCTGGGGCGGGCGCGCGCGGGCGGGTCTGGCAGACTTGACGACGGCCGCGGAGCGCGGCGATCCGCCGTGGTGTAACGGCAGCACGACAGCCTTTGGAGCTGTGAGGCCCAGGTTCGAATCCTGGCGGCGGAGCATGACCCACAACAACGACGACCGCAGTCTCGCCGTGATCGTGCTCGCCGCCGGCCAGGGCACGCGCATGAAGTCGAGCACGCCCAAGGTGCTGCACCGCATCGGCGGACGCCCGCTCGTGGGTCACGTGATCGACACGGCCCTCGCACTCGGCCCGGAGCGGGTGGTCGTCGTCGTGCGCCACGAGCGCGACCTCGTCGCGGGCGCGGTCGTCGACGCGGCGCCCGGCATCGTCGTCGTCGATCAGGACGAGGTGCCGGGCACCGGCCGCGCCGTCGAGCTGGCGCTCGACGCGCTCGACGACTTCACGGGTGACGTGCTCGTGCTGAGCGGCGACGTGCCGCTGCTGGAGGCCGACACGCTCGCCTCCCTCGTCGCCGCGCACCGCTCGGGTGCGGCCGCTGCCACGGTGCTCAGCGCCGTGCTCGACGACGCCACCGGGTACGGCCGGATCATCCGCGACGCCGACGGCTCGGTCACGCGCATCGTCGAGCAGAAGGACGCCACCGAGGACGAGGCATCCGTTCACGAGATCAACGCGGGCGTCTATGTGTTCGAGGCCGAGGCGCTGCGCGCCCACCTGTCGCTCGTGGGCACCGCCAACGCTCAGGGCGAGAAGTACCTCACCGACGTCGTCGCGCTGCTGCGCGACTCGCGCCTCGTCGTCGCCGCCGCGGCCGCGCCCGACGCCGCGGCGGCGCTCGGCGTGAACGACCGCGTCCAGCTCTCGGAGGCGGCGCGGCTGCTCAATGCGCGCACGGTGCGCCGCTGGCAGCTCGAGGGCGTGACGATCCTCGACCCGGCCACGACCTGGATCGACGTCGACGTGACGCTGGCCGCCGACGTGACGGTGCTGCCGAACACCCACCTGCTGCGGGCGACCTCGGTGGGCGCAGGCGCGATGATCGGCCCGGACACGAGCCTCGTGACGTGCGAGGTCGGCGAGAACGCCGTCGTCACGCGCACCGATGCGACGCTCGCGGTGATCGGCGCGGGCGCCACCGTCGGGCCGTTCGCGTACCTGCGCCCGGGCACGTACCTCGGCGACAAGGGGAAGATCGGCACCTTCGTCGAGACGAAGAACTCCACGATCGGCGAGCGCAGCAAGGTGCCCCACCTGTCGTACATCGGCGACACGACCATCGGGACGGGGGTCAACCTGGGCGCCGGCGCGATCACCGCGAACTACGACGATCTGACCAAGCACCGCACCGAGATCGGCGACGAGGTGCACACCGGCTCGCACAACGTCTTCGTCGCGCCCGTTAGGATCGGAGATGGCGCGAAGACCGGGGCCGGGGCGGTCATCCGCAAGGATGTTCCCGCCGGTGCCCTTGCTCTCAGCGTTGCCCCTCAGCGCAACGTCGAGGGGTGGGTCGAGAAGAACAGACCGGGAACCGGAGCGGCGGATGTCGCCGCCAAGGCTCGGTCCGCACAGAAGGCGGACGATGGGGCGCAAGAAGAAGACCGTTGAGCTCGACCGCGAGAAGGACATCGCGCCCGGACTGGTCGCCAAGACCAAGAAGCGCCTCGTCGTCGCGCGCGGCAGCTCGCACCCCGCCCTGGCGACCGACGTCGCCGCACAGCTCGGCACCGAGCTGGTCCCCACCGAGTACCGCACCTTCGCCTCGGGTGAGATCCTCACCCGCTTCGAGGTCTCGATCCGCGGATGCGACTTCTTCCTGATCCAGAGCTTCGGCCCACCGGTCAACGAGTGGCTCATGGAGACGCTCATCATGCTCGACGCCGCCAAGCGGGCGAGCGCGAAGCGCATCACCGTCGTGGCGCCGTACTACCCGTACTCGCGCCAGGACAAGAAGGGCCGCGGTCGCGAGCCGATCAGCGCGCGGCTGGTCGCCGACCTGCTCAAGACCGCCGGCGCCGACCGCGTGATGAGCGTCGACCTGCATGCCGCCCAGATCCAGGGCTTCTTCGACGGCCCGGTCGACCACCTCTTCGCCAAGCCGGTGCTGCTCGAGTACTTCCAGGAGACGCTCTCGCCGGAGGACCGCGAGAAGCTGACCGTGGTCTCGCCCGACACCGGACGGGTGCGGGTCGCCGACACGTGGTCTGACAGCCTCGGCGCCCCGCTGGCGATCATCCACAAGCGTCGCGACCCCAACGTCGCCAATCAGGTCACGGTCAATGAGATCGTCGGTGACGTCGATGGCCGGGTCTGCCTGCTCGTCGACGACATGATCGACACCGGCGGCACGATCGTGAAGGCCGCCGAGGCCCTCAAGGCGAACGGCGCGGTGCGCGTCATCGTTGCCGCGACGCACCCCATCTTCAGCGATCCCGCAGCGCAGCGCCTGCAGAGCGACGCCATCGACGAGGTCGTCGTCACCGACACGATCCCCATCCCCGACGAGAAGCGCTTCCCGAGCCTGACGGTTCTTCCGATCGCACCGCTGCTCGCGCGGGCGATCCACGAGGTCTTCGAGGACGGCTCCGTCACGAGCATGTTCGACGGGGCGGCCTGAGCCGACCCATGGGCGAGCCGCGAGCGGTCGGCGAGTACCGCGTCGAGCGCCCGCACTCGCTGCCGGTCGGCGAGGTCGAGACGGCACTCGCGACCAGGACCGCAGGACTCTCGTCGGATGCCGCGGCCGACCGACTGCGTGAGGTCGGGCCGAACCTCCTGCCCGAGCCCCGGCGCACGCATCCGATCCTGCGCTTCCTCGCGCACTTCAACGACACGCTGATCTACATCCTGCTCGGCGCCGCAGTGATCAAGGCGATCATGGCGGACTGGCTCGAGTTCTGGGTCATCATGGCCGTCGCCATCATCAATGCCGTGATCGGCTTCGTGCAGGAGGGTCGCGCCGAGAAGGCCCTCGCAGGCATCCGCGGGATGCTGTCCGCCGAAGCCCGCGTGCGCCGCGACGGCGCGTGGGCGACGGCACCCGCCGCCGACCTCGTGCCGGGAGACGTCGTGCGGCTCATGCCCGGCGACAAGGTTCCCGCCGATGTCCGCCTCTTCGAGGCCTTCCAGCTGCGCGTCGAGGAAGCCGCGCTCACCGGCGAGTCGGTGCCGTCGTCGAAGAACACGGATCCTGTCGCGGTCGACGCCGGCGTGGGGGATCGCGCGTCGATGGCGTTCTCGGGGACCATCGTCTCGGCAGGTCAGGGCCGTGGCATCGTGACGGCGACCGGCGAGCGCACCGAGATCGGCAGGATCCAGACCCTCGTCGGCGAGGCGGGGTCGCTCGACACCCCGCTGACGAAGCAGCTCGACTCGTTCGGCCGTGTCCTCACCCTCGTGATCCTGGGCATGGCCGCGATCATGCTCGCGATCGGCCGGTTCCTGCATGCTATGCCGTTCGACGAGCTGATCTCCGCGGCGATCGGCTTCGCGGTCGCCGCGATCCCCGAGGGGCTGCCCGCGCTCGTGACGATCACCCTCGCGATCGGCGTGCAGCAGATGGCGCGGCGCAATGCGATCACCCGCAAGCTCCCCGCCGTCGAGACGCTGGGCTCGGTCACGACGATCTGCTCCGACAAGACCGGCACCCTCACGAAGAACGAGATGACGGTGGAGCGCATCGTCACGCCACTGGGCTCCTACGACGTCACCGGGCTCGGATACGACCCGGAGGGCGAGATCCGGCCGCGCGGGGAAGTCGGCGACGGCCGCGACCTCGCGGCCATCCTCGGGGTGGCGACGCTCTGCAACGACGCACACATCGTCGCCGACGAGTCGACTCCGGGCGCGCGCCGCTGGACACTCGTCGGCGAGCCGACGGAGGGCGCGCTCAAGGTGGTCGCGATGAAGGGCGGTGTGAAGTCCGCCGGCAGCGCCCGCGTCGCCGTCGTGCCGTTCGACTCGGCGAACAAGTTCATGGCCAGCCTCAACGAGGGCGCCGAGGGGTCGCGCGCCATCCTGGTGAAGGGCGCCCCCGACCGACTGCTCGACCGCTCGACGCGTCAGCGCGGTGCAGCGGGCCCGGAGGCCCTCGACATCCGGCTGTGGGAGTCCGTGATCGACGACCTCGGCCGAAGCGGCCTGCGCGTGCTTGCGGCAGCCCGCCGTCCGGTGCCGGCGGACATGGGCACCCTGGCGGTCGACGACCTGGACGACCTGGAGTTCCTCGGGGTGTGGGGCATCCTCGATCCGCCTCGCCCCGAAGCGGTGGAGGCGATCGCCGACTGCCACGCCGCGGGCATCAGCGTGAAGATGATCACCGGCGACCACGCGGGCACCGCGGTCGCGATCAGCCGCGACCTCGGCCTCGCCCACGACGACGAGGTCTCCGTGCTCACCGGCGCGGAGCTCGAGGCCATGACCCAGGAGCAGCTCAAGGAGGTGGTGCGCGACGTCGACGTGTACGCGCGGGCCAGCCCCGAGCACAAGATCCGCATCGTGCGCGCGCTGCAGGCGCACGACGAAGTCGTAGCGATGACGGGCGACGGCGTCAACGACGCGCCCGCCCTCACGCGGGCGAACGTCGGCATCGCGATGGGGATCAAGGGCACCGAGGCCACCAAGGAGGCCGCCGAGATCGTCCTCGCCGACGACAACTTCGCCACGATCCGCTCCGCGGTGCGCGAGGGGCGCCGGATCTACGACAACCTGCGCAAGTCGGTCGTCTTCCTGCTTCCGACGAACGGCGCGCAGTCGCTGGTGATCCTCGTCGCCGTGGTGTTCGGCTTCACCCTCCCGCTCACGCCGGTGCAGGTGCTGTGGATCAACATGGTCACCGCGATCACGCTGTCGCTCGCCCTGGCGTACGAGCCTGCCGAGAAGGGGATCATGACCCGCCCGCCCAGGACTCCCGGCGGTCCCCTCATCGACCGGCGCGAGATCGGACTTGTGCTCGCGGTCTCGCTGCTGATCGGCGGGGTGACGCTGGGCGTGTTCGCCGCCGCGCTCGCCGGCGGCGCAGATCTCGCCTACGCCCGCACCGAGGCCGTCGCCATGCTCGCGCTCGGTCAGCTCGCCTACCTGCTCAACTGCCGATTCCTCCGGACGTCGAGCCTCACGACTGACGTGCTGCGCGGCAACCGCGTCGTCTGGTGGTCCGCTTTCGCGCTCGTCGCGCTGCAGCTGTTCTACACGTACGTTCCGTTCATGAACGACCTGTTCGGGTCGCGACCTCTCGCGGCCTCGTCGTGGGTGCTCCCGGTGGTGCTGTCGATCGCCGTCTTCCTGGCCGTGGAGTGCATCAAGGCACTGCGGCGCCGCACCCTTCCTCGGAGGTGACTCATAGCGAACGCCGCGACGATGCAGGGACGCAGCCGCTAGCGTTCTAGGTGCACCCCCGCCCGAGGCCCGGCAGAAGAAGGACACCATGATCCGTCCCCCCGCATCCCGACAGACCGCCCCCGTCCGGGTCGCGGCGGCTCTCGTGGGGATCGCCGGCGCCGTCGTCCTCGCTGGGTGCGCTCCGGCCGCCACGACCGGCCAGAACGGCGACACCGCCGACACGGGGAACGGGTCGAACGGCTCGGTCGGCGGTACCGGTGGCGGAGGCACGTACGCCGACGGCACCTACACCGCGGTGGGGGCATACCCGACCCCCGAGAGCGTTGAGCAGATCTCGGTCACCGTGACGCTCGAGGACGACGTGATCACCGCCGTCGATGTCGTGGGGGATCCGCAGAAGTCGGAGTCCGAGAAGTACCAGAGCGAGTTCATCGGCGGCATCTCCGATGTCGTGGTCGGCAAGGACATCGACGAGATCTCGGTCAGCCGCATCGCCGGGTCGTCCCTCACGAGCGGCGGGTTCAACCAGGCGATCGAGACGATCAAGGCCGAAGCGGCCGCCTGACATGTCCGGCTCGAAGCCGGCACATCCGGCCGTCGTCCCGTGGCGGTTCGACGCGATCGGCACGGGGTGGGAGGTCGTCACCGAGGAGCCGCTCGGCGGTGCCGTGCGCCGCGACGTGCTCGCTGTCATCGAGCGCTTCGACGCGGAGTGGTCGCGGTTCCGCCCCGATTCGATCGTCTCGGAACTCGGTGCAGCCGGCGGCTCGGCCACCGCGCCGGCGGATGCTGCGGCGATGCTCGACGCCTATGCCGAGCTGTCGGCGGCCACCTCGGGAGCAGTGAACCCGCTCGTTGGCCGGTCGCTCGAGCGGCTCGGCTACGGCGCGGACTACGCCCTCACGGCGAGTGAGCCGGTCGCCGCCCCGGCGGACTGGACAGAGGCGCTGACCTGGGACCGCGGCATCCTCACCCTCCATCGCCCCGCGGTGATCGACGTGGGCGCCCTCGGCAAGGGTCGGCTCGTCGACCTCGTGGCCGCCGAGCTGGCGGATGCCGTCGACGGATCGATCGTCGTCGACGCCGGGGGAGACATCGCGGTCCGCGGTGCACCGCAGCGCATCGGGCTCGAGCACCCATTCGACGACCGGCGCGCGATCGGCGTGTGGCAGGTGGCGGATGCCGCACTCTGCGCATCGGCGGTCAACCGGCGCGCGTGGGGCGACGGCCTTCATCACGTGCTGGACGCGCGCACGGGCGCTCCCGTGCGGACGTTCGCGGCGACGTGGGCGGTAGCGCCGACAGCGATGCGGGCGGATGCCATCGCGACGGCGCTCTTCTTCGACGGCGGCCCGCGGCTCGCGCACGCATGGGGCGTCGAGTGGGTGCGCATGACCACCGACGGGCGCGCGGAGTGGTCGCCCGGGTGCGGTGCCGACCTGTTCACGCGAGAGGCTAGCGTGGAGTGGTGACCCCGTCGCCAGCCTCCGCACAGGTCCTCGCCGTCGCGCGCGACGATGCCCATCGGTTCAGCAAGCCCACCCGCGACGAGATCACCCTCATCGCCGGCTACGGCGTGGAAGGCGACGCGCATGCGGGGGCGACGGTGCAGCACCTCTCGCGGGTGAGACGCGACCCCTCGAGCCCGAATCTGCGTCAGGTGCACCTGATCCACTCCGAGCTGTTCGACCTCATGGCCGAGCGCGGGCACGGGGTCGAGCCGGGCGCGCTGGGCGAGAACATCACGACCGTCGGCGTCGACCTGCTGGGACTCCCGCGCGGCACGCGCCTCGAGATCGGCGAGGGCGCGGTGGTCGAGATCACCGGGCTGCGCAATCCGTGCTCGCAGATCAACGGTCTCTCGAAGGGCCTGATGAAGGAGCTCGTATACGTGGACGACGAGGGTGAGACCGTGCGCCTGACGGGCGTCATGTCGGTCGTCGTGTCCGGCGGCGTGGTGAGGCCGGGAGACGGCATCCGCGTCATCCTGCCGTCCGGTGCCCACGAGCGCCTCCCGGTGGTGTGACGTGATCACCTCGCTCACCTCCCTCTGGAACCGCGTCTTCGCCCTCCTCGGGCGCGTCTCGATGTACCGCGTCGTGTACGTCGCCCTCGCGACCCTCGCCGTCATCGCGTTCGCGCTGTCGTTCTTCGACCTCGTCGGCCCGGATCCCCTGGAGCTGATCGCGACGCTCGCGGTGCTCTCGATCGTGTGCGGGGGAGTGGATGCCACGGCCCAGCGCCTCCTGCACCTCCCGTGGCGTATCGAGTCGTCGCTGATCACCGCGCACATCCTGCTGTTCGTCCTGCGCCCGACACTCGAGGTGGCCGGCCTCGCCGGCATCGCGATCGCGGGGGCCGCGGCATCCCTCTCCAAGTACGTCCTCGCGTGGCGCGGCCGGCACATCTTCAACCCCGCGGCGGTGGGCGCGACCGTGCTCACGCTGCTGAGCCTCGCGTGGCCCGACCTGGGCGCGTCATCGTGGTGGGTCGGCACGCCGGCCCTCGCCGGCCCCGTGATCGTCCTCGGACTCGCGGTGCTGTGGCGCACCGAGAAGCTGCGCGTGGTCGCGGTGTTCCTCGTGGCCGCCGTCGCGATCGCCGTGCTGCGCACCGCCGCCCAATCGCAGGCGGCGGGGCTCGACGTCGACTCGATGGCCGTGTTCTGGCAGATCCTGTGGTCGTCGCCGTTCCTTTTCCTCGGGGCGTTCATGCTGTCCGAGCCGCTGACCCTCCCGCCGCGCCGCTGGCAGCAGTTCACCGTCGCCGGCATCGTCGGAGTGCTCGCGGGCTGGCCGATCCCGCTCGGCGAGATCTCGCTCGGACAGGAGCGCGCGCTCCTCATCGGCAACGCCATCGCGTTCGCCTTCGCGGTGCGCACGGCGGTGCGCCTCACCCTCGCGTCTCGCGCCGACCGGACGCCGACCGTCCGGGAGCTGACGTTCCGCGTGCACGACCGGCTCTCGTTCGTGCCGGGTCAGTACCTCGAGCTCGAGGTGCCGCATGCGCACCCCGACGCGCGCGGCACGCGACGCGAGTTCAGCATCGCATCGGCGCCCGACGACCTCCCCGAGCTGCGCGTGGCGTTCAAGGAGAACACCGCCGCGTCGGCCAAGCCGCAGAGCTCGTACAAGAAGGCCCTCGCGCAGGTCGCCGAAGGACAGCGTCTGGCGATCACCGGCGTGTGGGGCGACTTCGTGCTGCCCAAGCGCGCGGCGGCTCCCATCCTGATGGTGGCGGCGGGCATCGGCGTCACCCCGTTCGTGTCGCAGCTGCGCCACGTGCGGGCGGCGGGCGAGGAGCGCGACATCATCCTCGTCTACGTCGCCTCGGACGCGTCGGAGCTCGCGTACCGCGAAGACATCGAGGCATCCGGCATCCCCGTGATCGTCTTCACCCGCGACCGGCCCGCCGATCTTCCCGCGAACTGGATGTGGGCGCGCGGCGTGCGGCTCGATGCCGAGGGCCTCATGCGCGTCGTGCCCGACATCGCGTCCCGCCACGCGTACATCTCGGGTCCGGCAGGGCTGATCGCGGACCTCTCGCCCGCCCTCGAGCGCGCCCGCTCGATCACGACCGACGCCTTCAGCGGGTACTGAGCCGGCGGCACCCGCTTCAGCCGCGGCATTCGGCCCTGCCGGCGCCTGCCGACGCGCACTTCGGTGCGGTTGAGGTTCGAGGGTGCTCACCGAACCGCGCCGATTTGCGGTGGGGGTCGCCGGCAACCGCGCATACGGCGCGGCTGAAGGGGGAGCACGGGTGGGGGATGCTGCGAGCCGGGGCTACGCGCCGCCCGCGGCGGCCCCGGGGTCGCGGGGGCGCGCGGGAAGGCGCACCTCGAAGGTCGTCGAACCGGGTGCGCTCTCGACGGTGATCGAGCCGCCGTGGGCGTCGACGATCGCGCGGGCGATCGACAGCCCCAAGCCGGTGCCGCCGGTCTGGCGTGCGCGCGACCGGTCGGCGCGCGAGAAGCGCTCGAAGAGCTCGTCGCGGAGCGCGGGGTCGATGCCCGGCCCGTCGTCGTGCACGCGCAGCACCGCCATACCGCCGTCGCGCTCCACGGCGACGGTGACCGTCGTGCCCTCGGGCGTATGGGTGCGGGCGTTGGCGAGCAGGTTAGCGACCACCTGGTGCAGGCGTCCGGCGTCGCCGGCCACGTGGACCGGCTCATCCGCGAGCTCGAGCACCCAGGTGTGGTCGGGACCCGCCGGCCGCGCGTCGCCGACGGCCTCGAGCGCGAGCCGCGTGAGGTCGACGGCGCCGTAGACGAGCTCCTGGCCCTCGTCCAGGCGGGCCAGGAGCAGCAGGTCCTCGACGAGGCGGGTCATGCGCAGCGACTGCGCCTGGATCCGCTCGAGCGAGGACTCGGTCGTCTCGATCGTCGCGGCTCCGTGGTCCTTCGACAGGGCGCGCAGCGAGAGCTCCGAGTATCCCCGGATCGAGGCGAGCGGCGTGCGCAGCTCGTGGCTGGCGTCGGCGACGAAGGTGCGCATGCGCTCCTCGTTGCGCTGACGGGCGGTGAGCGACGTGCCGACGTGATCGAGCAGGGTGTTCAGTGCCTCGCCGACCCGCCCGACCTCGGTGCGCGGGTCCGCCTGGTGGGCGGGCACGCGCTCGGGGATCGACACCTCACCCTGATCGAGCGGGAGCGCCGACACGCGCTCGGCGGTCGCCGCCACGGCGCGCAGCGGAGCGAGACCGGCGCGGATCGTCCAGGCCGTCGCGAGGGCGAGCAGGATGAGGCCGCCTGCGGTGAGGAGCCCGATCGTGGTGAGCATCCGGCCGATCGAGCTCGCGACCTCGTCACGGGAGATGCCGACGACGACCACCGACGCACCGCTCGGCTGCCCTTCGACGCGGAAGCTGCCGAGCCCGTCGATCGTCACGACCGAGGGCGTCTCGCTGCGCAGGCCGTCGGCGAGGTCGCCGATCTGGTCTTGGGTGAGCTCCGTCACGGTGGTGTCGGACTCCACCACGGCCGCCGTCGGGGCGTCCGGCGGCGTCTGGATCGCGAGCAGGAACCCGGGCTGCTGGGGCTGCTCCTCGAGGATCTCCTGCGCCGTCCAGCCCTGGGCGATGTAGCCGCGCACCAGCACGGCGGTGCGCTCGGCGGCACTGGTGACCCTGCTGTTGAGGCCGTCCTCGAGCACGCCGCCGAGGATCGCGCTCGTCGCGACGCCGACGAGCACCATGATGAACGAGGTGATCGCGACGACGGTCACGATCAGCTTGCGCTGCAGAGTCCAGGGGCGACGAGCGGATGCCGCGGCCGAGGCGTCCGCCACGGTCTTGTCGTCGACAGCGGCACCGGCAGCGGCAGCGGCGTCGGCGTCGGCGGCAGCGTCGCTCGGGTCCGGCTCGGCCCCGGCGGCGAGCGCCGGCGCGGCGACCGGCGCCGACGGCTGCGCGGACGCGTCGCCCCGCGGGTCCGTCATGACGGCGCCTTGATCATGTAGCCGACTCCCCGCACCGTGTGGATGAGCGGCTCGCGACCCTGATCGATCTTCTTGCGCAGGTACGAGATGTACAGCTCCACGACGCTCGACCGGCCGCCGAAGTCGTAGTTCCACACGCGGTCGAGGATCTGCGCCTTCGACACGACGCGGCGCTGATTGCGCATGAGGTAGCGGAGCAGTTCGAACTCGGTCGCGGTGAGGTCGATCTCGTCACCGCCGCGCTCGACCTCGTGGCTGTCCTCGTTGAGCGTGAGGTCGGCGACGCGCAGAATCGGCTCGGCGCCGGACGCGTGAGCGGTGCCTGCGCGGCGCATGAGTCCCCGCAGTCGCGCCACCACCTCTTCGAGCGAGAACGGCTTCGTGACGTAGTCGTCGCCACCCGCCGTGAGCCCGGCGACCCGGTCGCTCACGGCGTCCTTCGCGGTGAGGAAGAGCACGGGCACGTCGTCGCCCGACTGGCGCAGCCGTTGCAGCACCGCCATGCCGTCGAGGTCGGGCATCATGACGTCGAGCACCATCGCGTCGGGTGAGAACTCGCGCGCCGCCTGCAGCGCTTCGAAGCCCGAGCCCGCGGCCCGCACCTCCCAGCCCTCCATGCGCAGGGCCATCGACAGCAGGTCGGTGAGCATCTGCTCGTCGTCGACGACGAGCACGCGCAGCGGCGACCCGTCGGGGCGCAGGAGGGCAGGCGAGGCGTTGGTCATGCGTCCATTGTGCTCGCGTTCCTATGTGCTTCCTATGGAGCGGGCTATGCGCGTGCTGTGAGTGCGCCGCGCCCTCAGCCGGCCGAGCGGGCGTGGGCGGCGATGCGATCGAACAGCGCATCGTGGTCCGCGTCCACCCGCTGCTCCTCGGGGTGCGCGTCGTAGTGCGCGACGATGCGGCGCGCGCCCTCATCGAACGTGATGGTCGTGCGGAAGTCCGGCACCAGCTCGGTGACCTTTCGGTTGTCGAAGACCATCGAGTGGGCCTTGTCTCCGAGGAGCGTGGGGCCGAGCTCGGGATCGAACGCGGCGATCGTCTCGGAGGCGACGTGGACGAAGTCGGGATGCCGCACCCCGGCCGCATCGGCCAGCCAGGCGTAGATCTGATTCCAGGTGGGCGCGTGCGAGCCCGTGATCGTGAACGCGTCGCCGATCGCCGCGGGATTGCCGAGGAGGCCGGCGAACGCCACGGCGAAGTCGTCGCTGTGCGTGATGGTCCACAGGCTCGTGCCGTCGCCGTGGATCACGACGGGCCGGCCCTCTCGCATGCGGGCGATGTCCGTCCAGCCGCCGAGGGTGGGGAGGAGCCGCTCGTCGTAGGTGTGCGACGGGCGGATGATCGTCACGGGCAGACCGCGCTCGCGGTGCGCGGCGACGAGCAGGTCCTCGCACGCGATCTTGTCGCGCGAGTAGCGCCAGTACGGGTTGCGCAGCGGCGTCGACTCGGTCACCGGCAGGCGGCGCGGCGGCTTTTCGTAGGCGGAGGCCGAGCTGATGAAGACGTACTGCCCGGTGCGCCCCTCGAAGAGGTCGAGGTCCTGCTGCACGTGCTCCGGCGTGAACGCGAGGAACTCGGCGATCACATCGAACTCGGCGCCGCCGACGGCATCGCGCACCGACTGCGGGTCGCGGACATCGCCGACCACCTCGCGGACGCCGTCCGGGAGGACACGCCTCGCCGAGCCGCGGTTGAGGACTGTGACGTCGTGACCGGCGGCGAGGCTGCGCTTCACGCACGACGCGCTGATCGTTCCGGTTCCGCCGATGTAGAGGACTCGCGTGGGGGTCATCGTCCGACCCTAGCCTGGCGGGCACGCTGCGCTCCGTGGCAGGAACGGGCCTACCGGATGTCGGCGCTGCGCGTTACCGTGACGCGGGTGACTGATCTCTCTCTGACAGATCTGGCGGCCGGAACGGTCGTCAAGCCCGGCGACGCCGATTGGGATGCCGCCCGTTCCTTCCACTCCGGTGTGGGAGAGCCCACCATCATCGTCCGTGCCTCGACCGTCGACGACGTCCGCGCCGGCGTGCGCTACGCCGCCTCCGAACGTCTCGACGTCATGATCCGGTGCGGTGGCCACAGCGTGTGGGGTGCCGTCCCCGGCGGGCTCACGCTCGACCTCAGCGGAGTGGATGACATCCGCGTCGACGGCACGCTCGTGCAAGTCGGCGGCGGCGCCACGTGGGGCGCGGTCGCGGCCGAACTCGCCCGGCACGGGCTGGGCGTCAGCTCCGGCGACACCGCGTCCGTCGGTGTCGGGGGCCTCACCCTCGGCGGCGGCATCGGCTGGATGGTGCGGGCGTGGGGGCTTGCCGCCGATCAGCTCGTCGGCGCCCAGGTCGTGACCGCGCGCGGCGACGTGCTCGAGGTGAACGAGGCATCCCACGCCGACCTGCTGTGGGCGCTGCGCGGCGGCGGCGGCAACTTCGGCGTCGTGACGCGGTTCGATTTCCGCGCGCACCCGCTGCCGGGGGTCGTCTTCGCGACCCTCGGGGTCGACGGCGACGCGCGGCCGGTGCTGCGTGCGCTGCGCGACACGATGAGCACGGCCCCGCGCGATCTCACCGTCACCTACATGGACGTCCCGGCGATGGACCCGAATGCTCCGGCCGGGGCGACGATCACGGCGTGCTGGATCGGCGACGACGAAGACGCGGCCCGCGCCGCGCTCGCGCCGCTCCTCGCGCTCGACGGTGTCACCGTGACCGAGCTGGGCGCGCGGAGCTACCCCGACATCCTGATGGACGCACCGCCCGCCGACCCCGACCAGCCCATGCCGGGCTTCGTCGGCGGCAACACCCTGCTCGACGCGCTGACCGACGACGCCATCGACCGGCTCGTGTCGTTCCGCGAGGCGAACCAGGCGTCCGTGCTCTTCCTCCGCTCGCTGGGCGGCGCCTTCGGCGACGTCGCCCAGGAAGACACCCCGTTCCCGGCTCGCACCGCGACGTGGTTCGCGATGGCCGGCGCCTTTGACATCCCGGGGCTCATCCATGACGGCAACCGCCCGCTCATCCAGGCCGAGTGGGACGCGATCGAGGCGCTGGGGGCGGGGCTCTATGGCAACTTCACCGTCACGACCGATCCCGCGATCGTGACGCGGATGTACTCACCTGAGACGATCGCGCGCCTGGCCGAGATCAAGCGCCGGTTCGACCCGCAGAACCGCTTCTGCCGCAACCACAACATCGCACCGAGCTGACGCAGCCGACGACGAAGCCCTCGCCGGATCGGCGAGGGCCTTCGTCGTCACGCGGTCAGTGGGTGTCTTGGGCTTCGATCTCGGTGCGGTCGCCGGACCAGAGGGTGTGGAAGGTGCCGGGTTTGTCGGTGCGCTGGTAGGTGTGGGCGCCGAAGAAGTCGCGTTGTCCTTGGATGAGGGCGGCGGGGAGGCGTTCGGCGCGGAGGCCGTCGTAGTAGGCGAGGGAGGAGGAGAAGGCGGGGGCGGGGATGCCGGCTGCCGCGGCGGTGGCGACGATGCGGCGCCAGGCGTCCTGGGCGCGGCCGAGTGCCTCGACGAAGTAGGGGGCGGTGAGCAGCACGGGCAGGTCGGGGG
>NZ_JAKYXC010000004.1 GCF_022538185.1 Microbacterium sp. CFH 31415
CCCCCCCCCCCCCCCTCTTCTGGTTCTCTGACTCAGGCGCCCTGGAGTCGCTCGCTGAGGTAGGCGTGGAGGGCGTCGAGCGCCACGCGCTCCTGGCCCATCGTGTCGCGGTCGCGCACGGTGACGGCGCGGTCGTCGAGCGAGTCGAAGTCCACCGTGACGCAGTACGGCGTGCCGATCTCGTCCTGGCGGCGGTATCGGCGGCCGATGGCTCCAGCGTCGTCGAAGTCGACGTTCCACTCACCGCGCAGCACATCGGCCACCTCACGCGCGATGGGCGAGAGCTGCTCGTTGCGCGAGAGCGGCAGGATCGCGACCTTGACCGGGGCCAGGCGCGGGTCGAGCTTGAGCACCGTGCGGGTGTCGGTGCCGCCCTTCGCGTTGGGCGCCTCCTCCTCGTGGTATGCGTCGACGAGGAACGCCATCATCGCGCGCGTGAGGCCGAACGACGGCTCGATGACGTACGGGATGTACTTCTCGCCGGAGGCCTGGTCGAAGTACGTCAGGCTCTGACCCGACGCCTCGGTGTGGCTGGAGAGGTCGTAGTCGGTGCGGTTGGCGACGCCCATGAGTTCGCCCCACTCCTTGCCGGTGAAGCCGAAGCGGTACTCGATGTCGATGGTGCCGGCGGAGTAGTGCGCGCGGTCCTCCTGGGGGACGTCGAACTGACGCATGTTCTCGGGGTCGATGCCGAGATCGATGAACCAGTCCCAGCACGCCTGGACCCAGTGCTCGAACCACTCGCCCGCCTCGGCGGGCGGCGTGAAGAACTCGATCTCCATCTGCTCGAACTCGCGCGTGCGGAAGATGAAGTTCCCGGGGGTGATCTCGTTGCGGAACGCCTTGCCGACCTGGCCGATGCCGAACGGCGGCTTCTTGCGCGACGCGGTGAGCACGTTCGAGAAGTTCACGAAGATGCCCTGCGCGGTCTCGGGGCGCAGGAAGTGCAGGCCCGACTCGTCGTCGACGACGCCGAGGTAGGTCTTCACGAGGCCCGAGAAGGCCTTCGGCTCGGTGTACTGGCCCTTCGTGCCGCAGTTCGGGCACGGGACATCCGCCAGTCCGTTCTCGGCCTTGCGGCCCTTGCGCGCCTCGAAGTCCTCGAGGAGGTTGTCGGCACGGAACCGCTTGTGGCACTGCAGGCACTCGACCAGCGGGTCGGTGAAGGTGGCGACGTGGCCGGACGCCTCCCACACGCGCTTCGGCAGGATGATCGACGAGTCGAGGCCGACCATGTCGCCGCGGCCGCGCACGAACGTCTGCCACCACTGGCGGCGGATGTTCTCCTTGAGCTCCGTGCCGAGGGGGCCGTAGTCCCACGCCGACCGGGATCCGCCGTAGATCTCGCCCGCCTGGAACACGAACCCGCGGTGGCGGGCGAGGGCGATGACTTTGTCGAGGCGGGACTGCTCGGCCACGGTGGCTCCAATGGTCGGGATGGGTGTTCGTGCCGGATGCGGCGAGCGCCGCGGCATCCGTCGATTCTAGTCGTCGGACCCGGGCCGGCTGGACGATCCGGGCTCGTCCCCGGCGGCGCGCTCGAACTCCCGGTCCCACTCGCGCAGCTCCTTGCGACGGCCGATGAGTCCGTCGAGCGACACCTGGAAGTGCAGTCCGCGCCGGGCGTTGACCTGCTTGATGTTCTCGACGAGCTCGAGCGAGAACGCCGACAGCGCGCTGCGCACCTCGTCGATGCGCTCGGCCGGGTCATCCCACAGGTCGGGGTGGATGAGGATGTCGAGCAGGTAGTCGCGGTCGAGCGCGCCGGTGAGCTTGCGCAGCGTCTCGCCGTACTCGACGGCGGCGGTCGCGCGCTGCCCCTCCTCGCCCTTGCGGTCGAGGCGGTCGAAGAGCTCGGTCGTGTGGGACGCGATCCGGCCGACGTCGGCGGAGACCTCGCCCGCCTGCGCGATGCCGCCGGCCCCGGCGTGGGCGTACTCGGCACTGAGAATCTGCAGCGTCTGCACGTGCGTGCGCACCGGATCGGGAAGCGGATGCCGCACCGCGGCGCCACGCGTGCGGCGACGCCGCGAGCGCATGACGCCGAAGAGCGCGCCACCTGCAGCGAGCAGCACCGCCGCGCCGACTGCGATGCCGACGAACGGCCCGGCGTCGGCGCCGCCGGGCGACGGCGCGTCGGGCGTGAGCGCGATGACCCCCTGGATCGTCTCGGTGAGCGCGGCGTCGACGTCGGGGGCCGACACCTCCGCCTCGTTCGCGACGCGCATCGCCTCGCCCGGCGCGAGCACGCGGGAGCCGGCCGACAGGTCGTCGCCGACCGCCACGATGATCGTCGCGGTGCCCGGGTGCGCGGCTGCCAGTTCGGAGACGATGTCGGGTCCGGATGCCTCGAGCGCGGCGTTGTCGGAGAAGACCGCCACCCCGATCGACTCGTCGCCGATCTGCTGGGCGAGCTGGTCGCGGAGCGATGCCGCATCGGCGACCTCCGACGACACGTACACGCTGGCGGAGCCGAGCGCGTCGACGGCGTCGTCGACGTAGCCCTGGCCGTCCATCGCGTTGTGCATGCTCGCCGTCGCCTAGAAGTTGTTGATGACCGAGGCGAAGACGAGATCGATCTTCGCGGCGTCCGACGCATCGAACCACTGGCCACCGGTGGCCTCGGCGATCCGCTGCAGGGCGCCGGTGTCGGCACCCTCGCCGTACGCGATCGGGAAGATGCGCACCGGGGCGTCGTCGCCGCCCTCGCGCGTCGCTTTGCCGATCTTCGCCACGAGCGAGTCGAGCGAGATCGACGAGTCGGTGTCCTGCCCGTCGGACAGCACGACGATCGCGTTGATGCGACCGGGCTCGGCACGTTTCGTCATCTCGTCGTACGCCTGCGCGATCGCGTCGTAGAGCGGCGTGCCTTCGCGCTTCGCGAAGCGCAGGTCGTCGAGCGACGCGTCGACCGACTCGCGGTCCGACGCGAGCGGCGAGACGTCGCGCAGCACGACGATGTTCTCGCCCGCCGTGGAGTCGACGCCCGTGGTGAACGCCCAGACCCCGACCTCGTCGCTCGAGCGGAAGTGGCCGAGGGTCGCCTGCGCGCCCTCGATGGCGCCGTCGAGCTTCGACCGGCCGTCGCCGATCGGCTCATCCATCGAGCCCGAGATGTCGATCACCTCGAGCACCGACGACGGCTTGCGGATCTGCGTCCACTGATCGATGGCCGCCGAGACGACATCGACCTCGGGCCGCGGGAGCGAGATCGCCGGCCCCGCCGGGTCGACGCCGTACGCCGCGGTGAAGAGGTCGCCGAGCGGGACCGTCTCGTCGAGCGGCCGGAAGCCGAACTCGGGGAGGATCTCCTGCGCGGCCTCGGTCTGCAGGAACGCCGCGAAGGCGGCGCCCGCCTCGGCCTGGGCATCGGTCACCCAGTCGGCGCCGAGCACCGTGATCGGGTTGTCGGACCACATCGATCCGCCCGACGGGTAGACCGCGACGAGCTTCTCCTTCGGCGGGGTGAGCTGCTCCCCCGGCTGCACGGTGTGCGAGTCGGGGTTGCCCTGGTTGTAGTTGAGCAGCGACGTCTCTTCGAGCGCGACGGCCGACACGTAGCCCGAGCCGCCCGCGCCGTTCTGAGTCTCGTCGTACAGCGTCGTGAGCACCTTGCCGGTCGTGTCGCCGTAGTGGATCACGCACTCCTCGAACACCCGCGAGAAGTCCGCCGCGGCGGCGACATCGGCGGCGGTGAGCCCGTCGGTCTTGCCGGAGGCCTCGTACGACTGCATCAGGATCGCCGAGAGGCCCGTCGTCGAGGTGTTCGGGTTCGTCTTCGAGATCTTGAAGGAACCCCACAGGTCCTTGCCGACGCTGCCCCAGCCCTCGGGATCCTGGCAGAGACGCTCGAAGTCGGCGATGCCGATCGGCGACCCGGGGTAGCCGAGGGCCTTCGCCATCGTCTCGGGCACACCGAAGACGATGGGCGTGTGGGTGAACGACTCGGGCTCGCCGACGAGAGAAGCGGATGCCGCAGCGGCGACGCGCTCCGTCCACACCGTCGACGCGGGCGACCACATGGTGGGCCAGCGACGCGGGTTCTCGTCGGGCCAGTCCTGTCCCGACGTGAGGAAGCGCGTGGCGTCGCCCGACGAGACGTTGATCGGGCGCACGGTCGCGCACTCGTCCAGTGCCTCGTGCTCGGGCGAATCCTTGAACGCGGCGGCGAGCGCGTCGAGCATGTTGACCTTCTCGGACGACGTCGCCACGACCACGCTCGTGCAGCCGTCGTCGGCGAAGTCGCCGTCGCCGAAGTCGCCGC
Source organism: Microbacterium sp. CFH 31415 (assembly GCF_022538185.1). Classification (GTDB taxonomy): domain Bacteria; phylum Actinomycetota; class Actinomycetes; order Actinomycetales; family Microbacteriaceae; genus Microbacterium. The sequence goes on from NZ_JAKYXC010000004.1 coordinate 4,265, forward strand.
CCTCGGTGCCCCCTCCCCCGAAGCAGGCGCTGAGGGCCAGCGCCGCGATCAGGATTCCGGCGCCTGCGGCGCCGCGCCGTGCGGGCGTGCGGACGCGCTCGGGCGAGAAGGGCGAGGAGGCGGCGAGGACCCGCCGGCGTGGGGCTGGCATGGGGCCAGCCTAAGGGTGAACCCGGCCCGTCGCGGGCTCGACCGCGACGCTGTGGAGCGAGGTCGTCAGGAGACGAAGCCGATCGACATCGGGTACTTGTACCACTCGCCCCGGTTGGCCTTCACGGCCGCGACGATGCAGAACACGATGTTGAGCACGTAGGCCGCGAGCAGGATGAAGATGCCGATGAGCACGAACGTCAGGACGGTGCCCACGACGTACGCGATGAGCAGCGTCAGCTGGAAGTTCAGCGCGGTCGCCGAGTGGGCGCGCACGAACGGTCCGCGGTCCTTCAGCACCAGGTAGCCGATGAGCGGGGCGAGGAATCCGAAGAAGAGGCCCCCCAGATTGATGAGGGTCGCCCAGAGCTTCTCGTCTGCCGGGTTCATCGGCTGGGGCTGCGGTGCGGCATACGGAGAGGACGGCTGGTACGGCGGAGGCGTGGTCACCGCCTCAGCATAGAGGCGCGGCGCGACGGCGACACGGGTGCTGACCCCCGAGTTCGCACGAACGGTGCGCCGGTCACGCCTCGCGCAGTGCGCCCGGGCCGACCTGGGCGATCGAGGTGTGCCCCGACAGGCCCAGCGTGATATCGAGCTCGGCGAGGATGTTGCGCACGGCCTCGCGCACACCGTCCTCTCCCGCGATGCCGAGGCCGTACGCGTACGGGCGGCCGATCGCGACGGCCGTGGCGCCGAGCGCGAGAGCGATGAAGGCATCCGATCCCTGCCGCACCCCCGAGTCGAAGATCACCGGCACGCGCCCGCCGACCCGCTCCACGACGGCCGGAAGAGCCTCGAGGGTCGGCACCGACTGGTCGATCTGGCGTCCGCCGTGGTTCGACACCCACACGCCGTCCGCTCCGACGTCGACGGCGCGCGCCGCATCGTCGGGGTGCGTGATGCCCTTGAGCAGGATGGGCAGGGTCGTCCACGCCCGCGCTCTGACGAGGTCGTCCCACGTCAGCGCGGGGGTGGAGAACACCTCGAGGAACGTCTCGACGGCGGCGCGCGGCAGCGGCGAACGGAGGTTCTCGCGCAGTCCGCCCCCGGTGAGCGCCGCGCCCTTGCGCGCGATCTTCACGCCCGCCGCCACCGTCTGCGGGGTGAGGCGCACCGGCGGCGCGGGCGGGGCCGCGGCATCCGCTCCTCTTCTCACGCGCTCGCGCACGAGCTGCTGGAAGACGGGATCGCTGGTGTACTGCGCGATGCCCATGCCGCGCGTGAAGGGGAGGTACGCGAGGTCGAGATCACGGGTGCGCCAGCCGAGCAGGTGCGTGTCGAGGGTGATCACGACCGCTTCGCACCCGGATGCTTCGGCTCGGCGCAGCAGCGATGCGTTGAGGTCGTCGTCGGCCGACCAGTACAGCTGGAACAGGCGCGAGCCGTCGGGCGCGGCATCCCGCACCTCTTCCATCGGGAACGAGGCCTGGTTGCTGAGCGTGAGGGGCAGACCGAGGGATGCCGCGGCACGCGCCACCGCGAGGTCGGCGTCGTCGTGCGCCATCTCCATCACCCCGAGCGGGGCGAGCAGCAGGGGCGTCGGACGGCGGCGGCCGAGGAAGTCGATCGACAGGTCGCGGGCGGCGACGTCGCGCAGCGGACGCGGCCACACCTGCCAGCGGCCGAACGCCGCCGCGTTGGCGCGCATGGTGCGCTCGGCGCCCGCACCGCCGGCGATGTAGGCGAAGGCCTCGGCGCTGAGCGCGCGGCGGGCCGCGTCTTCGAGGCGCTGGGCATCGACGGGAACGGCGGGCTTGGCGCCGCTGATCCCGGCGCGGTACACCTCCGACTGCGTGCGACGGGAGATTCCGCGCGCGGCGGCCGGGTCGTGGGGAGCGACGTTGCTCATGCGGCACAGCCTACGGGCGAGCACGCTCCCTCACCGTCCAGGCTGACGAAAGGGCGGGATCCGTGGGGGTCCCGCCCTTTCCGGTGCTCCGACGCTGGGGTCGACGGAGCGATGGGGGTGTGTCAGGTCTGGCGGCGGATGAAGCGCATCAGCCAGGCGATGATCGCGATGATCACGATGACGATGCCGATCCACAGCAGGAACTTCGCGGCCTCGATGAACACTCCGAGCAGAAGGAGCACGATGCCGACGATGAGAAGGATGACTGCGAGTCCGGTCATGACCCCAGATTCGCGGCATCCCCGCCCCGCGTCGAGGGGTTGACAAACGCGCGTGAGGAGTGCAAACCGGCGGATGGAGGACCGTGTCGGTTTCGCTTCAGCCGCCGAATCCGCACCAGTCGGCCACCCACGTGAGGACCTGGCCGCGGAGTTCTTCGGATGCCGCGAGCTCGATCTCGCCGGGCTCGCCGTCGACCTCCACCTCGAGGTCGAAGATCGTGCCCCGCTTGTCCTCCTGCACGGCGTGCGGGTCGCAGCGGATCGGGACGATCGGCAGCGACACCTCCGTCATTCCGGTATCACCCTCCCGCACCTCCAGGCCGATCGGAAGCGTTTCGAGCGCGGTGTCGCCGCCGTCCTCGAACGTGATCAGGTTCGTGGTCTGGATGCCCGAGATCAGCACGGCCGACCGCCCTGTCGGCGCGATGCCGAGCATGAGGGCCGCCGGTTCGCCCGGAGGCGAGGGATCGAAGTCGGTGAACGACACGTGGGCGGCATCGGCGACGGCGTCCGCACGGCAGTCGCGCACATGGAGCGGCTCGATGAATCCGATCGGGTCCTCGATGCCGGCCGACGCGCGCCCGGAGTCGTCGCCCAGCGTGTAGTCGAGGATCACCGTCGACCCGACAGCCTCCGTCGCGTCGCCTGCGCACGCCGCGTCGGGAAGCTGGACCCGGATGCCGACGGTGCGGCCGGGCCCGATCGTGCTCTCGCGCTCCTCGACGCGGACGATGGGGGCGGCGAACCGCGGATCCTCGACCTCGACGGAACCGACGACCAGCGTCTCGTCGGTTCCGTTGCGCACCACCACCTGCGCCTGCCGTGCGGCCACGTCGGAGCGACCCTGCTGCAGTTCGACGGTCACGCCGTCGGGGAGCCCGGTGCTCGGCGTCGTCGCCTCGCCGTCCGGCGCCTCGCCGCCGGGTGCACAGGCGGACAGAGCCAGCGCGAGAAGGGCGGCCACGGCGGTCGCCGCCCCGCGCATCCTCAGACGCGACATCATCGCGTCAGCGTCTCCCGCACGACGGTGACGTCGTCGAGCGCGACGGGATCGATCTCGACGCCGAGGCCGTGACCGGTCGGCACGCGGACGTGCCCGTCTTCGAGCACCGCCGGCTCGGTGACGATGTCACGCGTGTAGAAGCGGTCCGACGCCGAGACGTCGCCCGGCAGGGTGAACCCGGGGAGTGCGGAGAGCGCCGCATTCGCGGCGCGCCCGATGCCGGTCTCGAGCATGCCTCCGCACCACACCGGGATGCCGGCATCCCGGCACAGGTCATGGATCGCGACCGCCTCGAGATAGCCGCCGACGCGGCCGGCCTTGATGTTGATGATGGATGCCGAGCCGAGGGCGAGCGCGTCGGCGGCGGCCTTCGCCGAGACGATCGACTCGTCGAGGCAGACCGGCGTGCGCAGCCTGCGGGCGAGCGTCGCGTGGTCGACGAGGTCATCCTCCTGCAGCGGCTGCTCGATGAGCAGCAGGTCGAACCGGTCGAGCTCTGCCAGGGTGTCGGCGTCGGCGAGCGTGTAGGCGGAGTTCGCGTCGACCTGCAGCGCGATCGTGCCGAAGGCGTCGCGCACCGCAGCGGTGTCGGCGATGTCGCGCCCGGGCTTGATCTTGATCTTGATGCGCGCGTAGCCCTCGTCGAGGTATCCGCCGACCGCGTCGACCAGGGCCGACGGGTCGCGCTGGATGCCGACCGAGACGCCGCTGGGAACGCGGTCGCGGACCGCGCCGAGATACTCCCCGAGCGCGCGGCCCTCGCTGCGCAGCGCGGCGTCGAGCACCGCCAGCTCGAGCCCGGCCTTCACCATCCGGTGTCCGACGAACGGCGCGAGTGCGCCGGCGACCGCTTCGGGTGCGATCGTGCCGCGGTCGAGCAGAGCGGGCACCAGGAAGCGCAGCGCGACATCCCAGGCGCTCTGCGTGTACTCGCTCGAGTAGAGCGGCGCGGCGCCGGTGACGATCTCGCCCCAGCCGTCGCCGCCGGCGGTGAGGGCGCGGACGACGATCACCTCGCGGATGGTCTCGGTTCCGAACGACGTGGTGAACGGGGATACCAGCGGCAGATGCAGGACGCGCAGCTCGAATCCCTCGAGGGCGACGGATGCCGCGGGCGTGGCGATGGGCATGCGCTCAGGCTACGCCCGGCACGCGACCCGCCGCGCTCAGTGGGCGAGTGCCAGCGCAGGTGTCTCGGGGACCACCGGCACGAACGTGCCGCGTGCGCGGCGGGGTCCGTTGCGACGGGCGGCGCGGTGGCGTTCGCGACGAAGCTTCGCCGTCACCGCTGCCATCATGAGCTCGATGTGCTCGTGCATGATCGTCTCCTCTTCTGCGTTGCTGCAGAAGAGGAGCGCACGAGCGTCGCGCTGATACGTCGATGTCAGTCGGGGATCTCGGCGAACGCCCGAACCGGGAAGGTGCCGAACCCCTCGACGGCGGGCGGAGCCGCAGTGAAGCGGGCTCCGCGGGGCGGAAGCGAGCCGAGGTTCGTGAGGTGCTCGACGACGTGCACCCCGGCACCCAGCAGCAGCGAGTGCGCAGGGCGTTCCCCGCCCGACTCGGTGTCGTCGATGTTGAGCGAGTCGATGCCGACGAGCACGGCACCGGAGTCGATGAGCCATTGGGCGCCTTCGCCAGTGAGGAACGGGGCGCCCGAGCCGTACTCGGGCCGACCGAACCAGCGGTCCCAGCCGGTGTGGAGCAGCACGGCCGCGCCGCGCACATCGCGATCGGCGAGGGTGGCGGCCCGGATTCCGCGGCGCTCAGGCGCCCACGCGTCCTCGAGGTGGAAGACCTCGGCGCGCAGTCCGACCAGCGAGGCCAGGTCGAGACCGGCGAGGTCGGAGCCGTCCGCGTAGCGGTGGAACGGGCTGTCGAGGTAGGTGCCGGTGTTGCCGATCATCGTGAGGATGTCCATCGCGAACTCCGTGCCCGGTGCGTAGCGCGCACGGGAGTCCTCGCGGGTCAGGTGCGGCGTGATCGTCGGCGCGGGCAGCCCCGGATACGTCACCAGCCCGGCGCGGATCGGATGACTGAGATCGACCACCCGTGTGCCCACGCCGGTCGCGGCCGCGGAAGCCACGCCTCGGCTGCCGCGGTGCTCCTCCTCGACCACGCGCAGCCCGCGCAGCTCGACCTCATCGACGAGCGCCAGGCCGAGATGCTGCACCAGCAGCCGGCCGATCTCGTCCTCGGAGGCATCGGCGGACGGCAGGTCGAGGCGGAAGCCGGTGCCGGCGAGTGCTCCCCCGTTGGCGAAGCGGATGTCGAAGTCGAAGTGGGCGCGATACTCGGGCATGTCGCGAGCCTAGAACCGAGCGGATGCCTTCGACTGCCGCATCCCGTCGGATTCCCGCCGTTCCGCGCGTGACCCCCCTCAGCGCCTCGCGACGAACAGATACCCGCGCTCGTCGTCGAAGCCGCCGATGCGCATGCCGTCGGCGATGTTGCGCATGATCTCGTCGCGCACGCGCACGCGCCAGGCCGCAGCGTCCGCCGGATCGGTGCGCCGCAGCGACTCGATGTCGTGCGGCACCGCGACCGACGCCACCACCCGATCGTCCTCCGGCGTCGGCACCGGCGGCGCAGCGAGCGCCCACGACACCATGATCCGGTCGGTCTCATCACCGCGGTTGATGCCGTCGTCCATCGCGCCGTAGTGGTTGACGAGGTACTCGGTCACGCGCGTGCCGAGCGTGCACAGGTTGAAGTGCGCGTTGCGGGCGACCAGCGGGTCGAACGTCCAGGTGATGTGGCCGACCTCGCGGGCCAGCGCCCACTCCCGCTGATGCTGCTTGAGCAGCCTGCCGAGGCCCCGGCTCTGCAGGCCCGGCACGACTCCGGTGATGTGACTGTGCATGGTGCGCGCGGCGGGCGGCGCGAAGAAGCCGACGGAGGCCCCGACCATGCGCCCGCCCTCGTACAGGCCGACGGCGTAATTGCCGGAGTGAGCCAGCGCGCGGAGCAGATTCGGCGGCATCCCGCCGCGGTCGCCGCCCCACACCTCGGCGAGCACGTGAGACGCGGTGTGGACGGCGTCGATCGTGTCGAGGGCGTGGATGTCGATGCCCGGCGGGGTCGCGGAGTCGGCCATGCGATCACGGTACTCCGGCCCGGGCGGTCCTCGCGCGGATAGCCTGGACGGATGCGCGCGCGGGATGAGGACGACAGAAGAAGACTCACCCGGATGCCGCGCCAGGGCGCCATCGTGGCGGTCCTGGCCATCGCCGGCCTCGCCTCGTCCTTCATGTTCACGCTGGTCGTGCCGATCCAGTCGAAGCTGCCTGAGCTGCTCGACGCGAGCCGGGAGGACACCGCGTGGGTCGTGACCTCGACCCTGCTCGCCGCGGCGATCATCACCCCCATCTCGGGCCGGCTCGGCGACATGTACGGCAAGCGGCGCATCGTCCTCGTGCTGCTCGCACTGCTGGTGGTGGGATCGGTGATCGCCGCTCTCTCGCCCGGCATCGTCGGCATCATCGTCGGCCGTACCCTGCAGGGGGCGGTCGTGGGCGTCGTGCCGCTCGGCATCTCGATCCTGCGCGACGTGCTGCACGAGAAGCGCGTCGACACCGCGATCGCCCTCATCAGTGCGACGCTGGGGGTCGGCGGCGCTCTCGGCCTGCCGATCAGCGCGTTCATCACCGAGCGCAGCGACTGGCACGTGCTGTTCTGGGTCGCCGCGGGCCTCGGAGCGGTGGTGTTCGCACTCGTGCTGTGGATCGTTCCGGTGAGCGTGCTGCGCACCGCCGGCAGGTTCGACTTCGTCGGCGCGGCCGGTCTGAGCCTCGGTCTGCTCGGGATCCTGCTGGCGATCTCGCGCGGGAACGAGTGGGGCTGGCTCTCGCCGCCGGTGCTCGCTCTCGGCGTCGGCGGCCTGGTCGTGCTTCTGGCCTGGGGCTGGTTCGAGCTGCGCATCGCCGAACCCCTCCTCGACCTCCGCGTCGCCGCGCGGCGCCCGGTGCTGCTGACCAACATCGCCTCGGTCGCGATGGGCTTCTCGCTCTTCGCGTCGAACGTCGTCTACCCGCAGATGCTCGAACTGCCCGTCGCCACCGGCGGCTTCGGCCTCTCGCTCCTGGCCGCGAGCCTCGTCGTGATGCCCGCGGGCATCGTGATGATGGTGCTCTCACCGTTCTCCGGCCGGATGGCCCGCACGGTCGGACCCAAGCTGCTGCTCGTGCTCGGCGCGATCTCGCTCATCGCCGCGTACGGGTTCACCCTGCTGTTCTCGTCGGAGGTGTGGCACCTGGTCGTGGCGAACTTCCTCATCGGCGCCGGCATCGGCTTCGGCTACGCGGCGATGCCGATGCTGATCATGCGGTCGGTGCCGCAGTCCGAGACCGGCGCCTCCAACGGACTCAACGCGCTCTTCCGCTCGCTCGGCACCAGTACCGCCGCCGCCATCGTCGGCGCAGTGCTGGCGACCTTCACCGTGTCGTACGAGGGCACTCCCGTGCCGTCAGCCACCGGCTTCCAGCTCTCGTTCCTGCTCGGAGGCGCCGCGGCCGTCATCGCGTTCGTCGTCGCCCTCTTCATCCCGCGGCACCGCTCGGCCCAGGAGCGGCACCCCTCTCTCCCGGAGTGACCGTGGGCCCACTGTCGAGCGCGGTGGCGGGCCGCTAGCCTGACGTCATCCACCGGGGGCGGCGACGGGAGCGATGATGGGCGAGCGCGACGAACGGGATCCGGAGCAGGTGCCGGTCGGGGCGCCGGACGGGGCGACCGCGGCCGGGGCCGAGGCATCCGCCACCACTTCCGGCTCCGTCGCCGCAGAGCGCAGCGGCACCGACGCGGCCGCCACAGCGGGCCCAGGCGATCACGACACGCGTTTCTTCGGACAGCCGTGGTCCCTCGTCCACATCTTCTTCGTGGAGATGTGGGAGCGGTTCAGCTTCTACGGCATGCAGGGGATCCTGCTGCTGTACATGTACTACTCCGTGACCGAGGGCGGGCTCGGGATGCCGGAGGCCACGGCCGCGGGGATCGTCGGCGCCTACGGCGGCACGGTGTATCTCTCGACGATCCTCGGGGCATGGGTCGCCGACCGGCTGCTCGGTTCGGAGCGGGTGCTGTTCTACAGCGCGATCGTCATCATGGCGGGGCACATCGCGCTCTCGCTGATCCCGGGGTACTGGGGCCTGGGTGTCGGCCTCATCCTCGTCGCGGTCGGATCGGGAGGCTTGAAGGCGAATGCGACGGCGGTCGTCGGCACGCTCTACGCCTCCGACGACACGCGACGCGACGCCGGGTTCTCGCTGTTCTACCTCGGCATCAACCTGGGCGCGTTCCTCGGGCCGATCCTCACCGGCTGGGCGCAGGTGACGTGGGGCTTCCACGCCGGCTTCCTGCTCGCAGCGATCGGCATGGCCGCCGGTCTGATCCAGTACTCGTTCGGCCGGCGCGGCCTGCCCAAGGATGCGAGCGTCGTGGCCAACCCGCTGCCGCGCAACCGCTACGGGCTGTGGGTGGGAGTCGCCGCCGGCGCCGTGCTCGTGATCGTCGCCCTCGTGCTCCTGCAGGTGATCCGCGCCGACAACCTCGCGCAGGTCGTCATCCTGATCACGGTGGTCGCGGCCGTCGCGTACTTCGCCGTGATCCTGTCGTCGCGGGCCATCTCGTCGCTCGAGCGATCGCGGGTGCTCGGATTCATCCCGCTGTTCCTCGTGAGCGTCGCGTTCTGGTCGCTGTACCAGCAGCAGTTCACCGTGCTGACGATCTACTCCGACAAGCAGCTGGACCGCACCGTCTTCGGCATCGAGCTGCCGCCGTCGGTCATCCAGTCGATCAACCCGATCTTCATCATCATCCTGTCGGGCGTGTTCGCCGCCCTCTGGACGAAGCTCGGCGCGCGGCAGCCATCCACGCCCGTGAAGTTCGGCCTCGCGTCGATCATCATGGGCATCGCGTTCCTGCTCTTCCTGCCCTTCACCGGCGGGGCGCCGAACTCGACCCCCATGCTGGCGATCGTGGGAATCCTGTTCGTCTTCACCGTCGCCGAGCTGCTGCTCTCGCCCGTCGGGCTGTCGGTGACGACGAAGCTGGCGCCGACCCGCTTCCACACTCAGATGGTGGCGCTGTTCTTCCTCTCGGTTGCCCTCGGCACGTCGATCGCGGGCTGGCTGGCGAGCTTCTACGACCCCGAGAACGACCCGCAGGGCGAGGTGCCGTACTTCCTCACACTGGGCCTCATCGCGATCGCGGTCGGCGCCGTGCTGCTCGTGTTCGTGAAGCCGGTCCTCAAACTGATGAGGGGCGTGCGCTGACGCACGCCCCTCACAGGCTCACTGGCCGAACCGCCGATCAGACGCGGTCGCCATCCGAGGAGTGGGGGCTGGAGGGCTGTGCGGCTGCCGGGGAATCGGCGCCGTAGCCGCCGCTCATCGCCTCGGCATCGCGCTCGGTGACTCCGTCGTGCACTTCGCCGCGCCAGCCGCCGGTCTCGCGGCCGCGCTCCTCGATGAACGACTGGAAGCGCTTGAGGTCGGCCTCGGCCTGGCGCTCGTCGAGGTCGAGGGCAGCGCCCACCTTCTCGACGAACGTCTCGGGCAGCCACATCATCTCGAGATCGACGTGCGTGCCGCCATCGGCGTTCGGGCGGAACGCGACGCGGCCGGTGTGGGTCTTGCCGTCGATGCTCGCCCAGGCGATGAGCTGGTCGGGTACCTGCTCGGTGATCTCCGCCTCGAACTCACGGCGCACGCCGCCGACGCTCACGACCCACCGCGTGCGGGTGTCGTCGAGCTGCGTGACCTCCTTCACGGCGTGCAGGAAGCTCGGGAACGACTCGAACTGCGTCCACTGGTTGTACACGGGCCGGATCGGCGCATCGACGTCGATATCGGCGCTCATGGTGCTGGTCTTGGCCATGGTTCCTCCCTGGATCTGCGGTTCGACCACGCTAGGCGCACCGGCACACGAGCCGGAGGGGGTTGACGATCGCCGTCCGGGCGTCTATCCGCGTCACGGGCCCCGCGACGACAGGGCAGAATCGATGCATGGCCGCCCACAGCCCGCATCTGCTTCCCGACCACGCCTGCCTCATCGTCCACGGCAGCGACCGGCCCGGGATCGTGGCCGCGGTGTCGGCCCTCATCACGCGCAACCAGGGCAACATCGTCGCGTTCGACCAGTACTCCGACGACCCGACCGGCGGCGCGTACTTCCAGCGGGTCGTGTTCCACCGGCCCGACCTCGCCGCGGCCATGCCCGGGATCGAGGCCGACCTCACCCGCACCCTCGGCGAGGGCTTCGACCTCGAGTGGACGATCACCGACCAGTCCGTGCCGAAGCGCATGGCGATCCTCGCGTCGAAGCAGGACCACTGCCTGCTCGACCTGCTGTGGCGTCACCGCCGCGGCGACCTGCCGGTCACGATCCCGATGGTCATCTCGAATCACACCACCTCCGCCGACGACGTGCGCTCGTTCGGGGTGCCGTTCTTCCATGTGCCCTCCACACCGGGGCCCGACAAGTCGGCGTCGGAGGCTGAGATCGTCAAGCTGCTCGCCGGCAACGTCGACTTCGTGGTGCTCGCGCGGTACATGCAGATCCTGTCGGCCGACTTCCTCGAGAAGCTCGGGGTGCCGGTGATCAACATCCACCACTCGTTCCTCCCCGCCTTCATCGGTGCGGAGCCGTACAAGAAGGCGAAGGAGCGCGGCGTCAAGCTGATCGGCGCGACCTCGCACTACGTGACCGACGACCTCGACGAGGGCCCGATCATCGACCAGGACACCATCCGCGTGACGCACGGCGACTCGGTGGCCGAGCTCGCCCGCCGCGGAGCGGACGTCGAGCGCCAGGTGCTCTCGCGCGCCGTGCTGTGGCACGCGCAGGACCGCGTGATCCGCCACGGCAACCACACCATCGTCTTCTGACCCGGGCCACCGTCTAGGGGCTGAAGGCGTCGATGAAGCGGTCTCGGAAGGCGTCCATGCGCCAGACCGGCGCGGTGGCTGACGGGTGCACGCCGTCATCCCACCCCCACGACTCGATGTGCTCGAGCACGGCGGGATCCTGAGCGATGATCGTCACCGGAACCTCGCTGTTCGCGTCGTCGCCGCTGACGATGCGCGACGGCTGGTGGTCGCCGAGCACGATGAGCACGAGGTCGGACTGATCGAAGGTCGCGAGGTACGAGAACGTCGCCTCGAGCGAGTACGCGACGGACTCGGCGTAGAGCTGCCGCACGCGCCCGGGATCGCCCCAGACGGTGACAGCGGACTCGCCCACCTCCGGCTGCGAGGCGAACACGCGGCCGTCGCCGAGCTGCGACCACGGCACGATCTTCGGCAGCGGAGTCCACGGGGTGTGCGACGAGACGAGGTCGACCTCCGCCATGACCGGCCCGTCGTCGCCGGAGAGAGCGCGATCGTGGAAGGTCTGCCAGGTGTACTGGTCGGGCATCCTCGCGTACCCGAACGAGGGCCCGCGGTAGCCGAGGTTCCGGGCGTCGAGCACCGCGTCGAATCCGTAGAACGCCTCACCCTCCTCCCACTCGCGGTCGTTCGACGGCACCACCGCGAAGGTGCGCCACCCCGCGTCTCCGAATGCGCTGCTCAGCGTGATCCGGTCTTCCGTCATCAGTCGCGCGTACTTCGTCTGCGTGTCGACCCACACGCCGCTCTGCAGCGTCGCATGCGCGAGCCAGCTCACTCCGCCGAAGGTGGGCGAGGTCAGGAACGCGCTGCGCGCCGAGTATCCGCGGCGGGCGAGTACCGCGTCGCCCTCGTCGAGCACGCGGTCGACCGGCGCGGTGAAACCCGAGGGCTCCACGGCGACGCGGCCGTAGCTCTCGACGAACGCGATCACGACGTCCTTGCCGGCGAGCGCCGCGAACAGGTCGCCCGCGGCAGGTTCGAGCGAGTCCGAAGCGAGTGCGCGCTCGAATGCCGCCTGCTCACGCAGGCTGGCGACGGCGCGGGACGAAGACTCGACCAGGGCCTCGCCGGTCCGGGATGCCGCCACCGGCGCGCCCGGCACGAGCTGGGCACCCGCGAGAGAGCACACGATCCAGATGGCCGCCACGGCGGAGACCACGCCCCGGCCCCGGCGACCGTCGTGCGCGACGAGCGTCCCGACCCGCAGCGCGGCGGCGGCCAGCCCCCATCCGACGAGGGTGGCGACGGCCAGGATCAGCGCGACGACCGACGCGGCTCCGACCGGACCCATCGCATCGGACACGACCCCGTACGCCGAGACGAGCGACCCGCCGTCCTCCGCAAGGCTGAACGGGCGATCGATCGTCGATTCGTAGGCGACGTCGAGAGCGGCCACGACGACGGCCACCACGACGATGGCGGCGTAGACGCCTGCGACGACCCGCCGCGCGAGCCGATGCGTGACGGTGGCCAGCACGAGCACGACGACGATCGACTCGACGGGCACCGCCAGCAGCGCCCCCGACCCTTCGTCGCCGAGCGCACCGGGGACCAGCGGGGCGACGACCAGCGTCGCGCACGCCAGGATCGTCAGCGCGGCGCTGCCGAGCCCCCCTCCGGCCGCACCGGCCCCGAGGTCACGCCCCGCCGCCATCGAACCGGTCCGAGAGCGCGTAGCGCAGCAGCACCACGTCGGCGATCTGCCGCGCTTCGGCGAGCCGGGCGCGCCGGTGCGCCGTCCACGGGAAGCTGCCTGCGCCGACGAACCGCGGTGCCAGCGACTCTCCCACGAAGAAGGGAGCGATCACGAGCTGCAACTCGTCGGCGATCTCCTCGACGAGGAACTGCGTGTGCATGCGCCCGCCGCCCTCGACCATCAGCCTCTCGACGCCACGATCGCCGAGGTCGGCGACCACGTCGCGCATCGCCACCGTCTCGCCGAGCACCACGACCGTCGCCGCCCCGCCGAGCGTGCGCGTTATCCGCTCACCCTCGGACCGCGGACAGTAGACGATCTTCTCGACATCGCCGGCGGTGAAGAAGGCGGAGTCGGCCGAGAGATCACCGCTCGCCGTGACGGTGACCTTCACGGGCGAGGCGGTGAGCCCGGCATCCAGCCGCTGCTGCTGTCGTTCCTCGCTGCGCACCAGCAGGCGGCAGTCGTCGCGGCGCACCGTCGAGGCACCGACCATGATCGCGTCGCTGGCGGCGCGCAGCTGGTCGACCCGGTCGAAGTCCTCGGCGTTCGACATCGCGAGGCGCTGGGGCGTCTCGCTGTCGAGGTAGCCGTCGATCGACATGGCGCAGCTCAGGGTGACGTAGGGCCGGCTCATGACGCCGCCCCCGGGACCCCACGGCGCCGACGCACGAGCGAGACCATGACGATCGCGGCCCCGGGCGCGAGGGCGATCATCGCCAGCACGCCGTACGCGGTCGCCGCCGTCAGCCCCGCGGCGGCCCCGACGCCCACGGCGCCGAACGCCCACGCCGCCGCGCCCTCTCTGGGGCCCCAACCCCCGACGCTCAGCGGGATGGACGACGCGAGCACGGCAATCACGGCTGCGGCGCCCACGCGTTCGGCGGGCGCGTCGATGCCCACGGCGGCGCAGGCGACGAGGAACGTCGCGACATGCGCGACCACGACGACCGTCGACGACGCCACGACGCCGACGACAGCGCCGGGCGTCGCGAAGGCTCCGCGAAGGATCGCCCATTCGCGCCCCAGCGCGGAGCGCGCCCGGCGATTCGCCGCGGCGATCGTGAGCGCCGCGATCGCGAGCATCACCGAGACCAGCAACACGGTCATGGCCGGACTGTAGGCCGAGAATCCGATCGCCGCCAGGACCCCGACGGCCAGCATGAGCTGCACCGCCTGTCCCGCCGCGCGTTCCGCAGCGACGGCCCGCGCCGCCTGGGCCACCTGATCGACGCTGCGCCCGTGCACCACGGCCCGGTGCACGTCACCGACGACCCCGCCCGGCAGCAGGGTGTTGAGGAACTGCGAACGGTAGTAGGCGCCGATCGACTCGAGCCATCCCAGGCGCAGTCCCATGCGTCCGGCCAGGATGCGCCACCGCCACGCGGCGGCCGCGGTGGCGGCGGCCGCGAGCAGGACGGCCGCTCCGACGGCGGCGGGCGACACCGCCGCGAGACCCCGGACGAACGGCTCCGCACCGGCCACGGCGACGATCGCCGCCAGGGTGGCGAGGCCGATCGCGGCACGGATCCACGAACCCCACCGCGCCGCAGAGGGCGTGGGGGAGCCCGTCTCCGGGCGCGTGACCACGGTCATGGCCATGCCAGCAGATCCTCGTGGTGCACGATCACGCGCAGTCGTCCCGCGGCGAGCTGGGCGGAGCGGCTCCGGCTGTACTCCTCCGCCCACTCCCGCAGTGCAGGGCGCTCCGCCACGGCCGCGGTGAGCCAGCCGTCCAGCCACTCCGCGACGAGCGCACGGTCGGCGCTGGACAGCGTCCAGGGCGAGTCCGCGACCCTCACCGACCAGCCCCGCGACCGGAACAGGTCGGCCGTGACGAGGACGGCATCCGGTCCGAGCAGGCGTCGCGCGTCCGCCACGCGCCGCTGATGGTCGTTGAACGCCGCCTCGAACACGCGGTCGCCGGGGTCGAGCGGGTCGAGCTCGACGCGGCCGTTCACCGTCAGGCCGAACAGCGCGGGCCCTCCGACGGCGACGCACGCGTCGACGATGGCCTCCACCTCATCCGCGGCGAGCACGTCGAGCAGCGCGGATGCCGTCACGAGCGACGCGCCCTCGATGTCGGCGGCGCGCAGGTGCTCGAGTTCGCCCACACGGGTCCGCATCGTTATCGGGCCGCCGTCGGCGTCGTGCACGTCCGCTCGCGACGCGTGACCGAGAAGCGCAGGGTTCCAGTCGTGCAGCACCCACGTCTGCGGTCCCGGAAGAAGCGGTGCGAGCCAGCGCACCATCGACCCCGTGCCGCTGCCGAGGTCGTGCACGGTGAGCGGGGGGCGCAGCATCCGAGCCGCCCTCGTCGCCAGCGCCCGCGAACGCGACTCCGCGTCCGCTCGCTCTCGCAGCGTCAGCCAGTCGGCGGACACCGGGATGACGACGCTCACGTCAGTCCCGCCAGCGTCTGGTCGATCGTGCGCGCCGTCTCGCGCCACGACGGGCGGTCGGGGGCGGAACGCCGCGCCGCGGCCGACAGGCGCGCACGCAGCTGCGGATCCTCGATCCAGCGCCGCAGCGCGAAGCCGAGCGCCGTCGGATCGCCGGGCGGCACCAGGATCGCCGCGTCCTCGGGCTGCGCGGCCTCCGGAAGACCTCCGACGCGGGAGGCGATGACCGGGATGCCGCGCCGCAGCGCGTCGCCGACGGCGATGCCGTAGCTCTCGGTGCGCGAGGGGGCGATCAGCACATCCGCGCGCGCGTACGCGGCGTCGAGGTCATCGGGAGGCAGCACGCCCGTCCACGTGATCCGCTCCGACAGGCCCGCGCGCGCGGCATCCGTCTCCAGCTTCTCCGCGAAACTCCGATCGGCGCTGACCGACCCCGCGATCGTGCACGACCACGACGGGTCGGCGGCGAGCCCTGCGAGCGCCTCGATCAGGGTGTCCTGCCCCTTGTGAGGGGCGACGACGCCGACGCAGAGCAGCGAGCCGCCGGTGGTGGTGCCCGCCGCAGGCGACGCCGTATCGGCGCCGGGAGTCGCCACGACGATGCGGTCGGCCGGGCTGAGGCACCGCCGCACGAGTTCGTCGCGCGCCCACTCGCTCGTCGCGATCACGCGGTGCGCGTGCGACAGGGCCGCGCGCTCCCCCTCGACCATGCGCGGGTCGGCGTGCTCGAACGCGTCGGCCACCATGTGCACGAGCACGGCGATCCGGAGCCGCCGGGCGGCGGCCTCGACCGCAGACGAGGCGCCGATCGCGACGAGCCCGTCCACGAGCACGAGAGCATCGTCCGGCACGCCGTCGAAAGGGTCGCCGGGAGCGTCGGGCGCGGCTTCCACCGGGCGCACGACCCACCCCATCCGCCGCAGCTCCGCCTCGACGCGTTGGTCGAACACGTTCCCGCCGCTGACCCGCTGCGGATCGTCGAACCCGTGGGGGACGACGAACCACACGACGGGCGGGGCTGCGGTCACAGCGTCACCTCGTACGACGCCCAGGCGACGTGCGACTCGCGCAGCGTGACCTCGATCCCCGAGACGATTCCTCCGCCCAGCTCGCCAGCGCGCACAGCCACGACGAGCCGATCGGCCAGCACCTTGCACAGACGCTCGGTCGTGGTGTTCACGCCGGCGAACTCGGGCTCCTCGTCGAGGTTGCGATACGACAGCGTCGACAGGATGCCGCGCAGCGCCTCGGTGGCCCGCCCGATGTCGACCACCAGGCCGTCGGCGTCGAGATCGGCCGCGCGGAAGGTGGCGTCGACGACGTAGGTGGCGCCATGCAGGCGCTGGGCCGGGCCGAACACCTCGCCCGCCAGGCTGTGGGCGATCATCATGTGGTCGCGGACGGTCAGCGAGTAGGTCATGCGGAGTCCCTCCAGTCGATCGTGTGGCAGAGCCCGGGCGACGAGCCGCCGGCGATCCTGGCCATGACGGCGGGAAGTTCGCGCCACGACGACTCGCCGGTGAGCAGATGGTCGAACCCGGGGTCCTGCAGCAGGCTCAGAGCGAGTTCCAGGCGGTCGCCGGTCGAACGCGTGCCTCGCCGGCGCGGCGAGACCATGCCGACCTGGCTGGAGCGGATCGTCAGCCGGCGGGAATGGAAGTCGCCGCCGAGCTGCAGGCTCACCGGGCGATCGCCGAACCAGCTCGCCTCGATGATCTCGCCCTCGGTCGCGGCGCTCTCGATCGCCAGCTGCAGGCCGTCGCCCGAACCGCTGGTATCGATCACGGCGTCCTGGTCGACGGGGGCCGCCCCGGGGTGGGCATAGGTCACGCCCAGCCGCTCGCACACCCCGGCCTTCGTACGATCGACGTCGACGACCGTGACGGTGACACCCGGGATGCCGCGTGCCACCCGGGCGAGCGCGCACCCGATCATGCCCGCGCCGACGATCATGAGCCGATCGCCGACCAAGGGCGCGGCATCCCACAGGATGTTCACCGCGGTCTCGACCGCCCCCGCGAGCACCGCCCGGCGCGGCGGGACACCGTCAGGCACGACGGCGACCGACCGCTCCGGCACGACGTAGGACGACTGGTGCGGGTAGAGGGCGAACACCGTCCGGCCCCGCAGACGCTCCGGACCCTGTTCGACGGTGCCGACATTGAGGTAGCCGTACTTGACCGGCCCGGGGAAGTCGCCCTGCTGGAACGGGGCGCGCATGCGCTGCCGCTCGGTCTCGGGCACCTCACCGCGGAACACCAGGGACTCCGTGCCCCGGCTGACGCCCGTGTACAACGTGCGGACGCGCACTTCGCCGGGCTGCGCGTCCGCGACCGGCTCCTCGCGCAGCGCTCCCGACGCGGGCGCCTCGACCCAGAAGGAGGTGGCCATCGTCACCCTCGCACCACTGTCGATTGAACCGAGGCACTCCCCCGATACGTGTAACCGGTGGTATCCATGACGGAGGAACGGAGCTCCCTATGCCGAAGGTTCATCTCGCTCCGCTCTCGTCGATGGCGGCGGGGGTCCTCGGCCTGTCCGCGGTCGCGCTCGTCTCCCCGCTCTCGGCAGCCGGATGGACCGCCGGGCTCCTCTACCTTGTCGCTTCGAACGCTCTGCTCGCCAGGGGGTTGCAGACGCGCGGGATGTCGGCTTTCGGGTGGGGGAACTGGGCGACCGCCGGCCGCTCGACCCTTGTCGCCCTGGTGACCGCGCTCGTCGTGACGTCGTTCTCGTCGCCGATCTCGCTGCTTCTGCTCATCGTCGTGGCGGGCGTCGCGCTGGTGCTGGACGCCGTCGACGGCTGGCTCGCGCGCCGCACGCACAGCGAGACCGATCTCGGGGCACGGTTCGACATGGAGGTGGACGCCTTCCTCCTGCTGGTCCTCAGCCTCTACGTCTCGCAGCTGCTCGGCGGGTGGGTGATTGCGATCGGACTGCTGCGGTACGCGTTCGTCGTCGCGGGCCTGCTGCTGCCCTGGATGCGGGCGACCCTGCCACCGCGATACTGGCGCAAGGTCGTCACGGCTTACGCCGGCGTGGCGCTCACTGTCGCGGCATCCGATCTCCTGCCGTCCTGGGCAGGGGCCGCACTGGTCGCCGTCGCACTCGCGCTGCTGCTCGAGTCGTTCGCGCGGGACGTGCTGTGGCTGGTCGCACGGCGCCGGGCCGTCACCCCCCGCGCCGAAGCGGTTCATCGAAGAAAAGGAGTGGACGCATGAACGAAGGCACTCGACGAGGGCTGTGGGCTCTCCGCATCTTGAGCGCCGTCTTCCTCCTCGCCGCCGGAGGAATCCATCTCTACCTGGTCTTCAACGGCGTCGGCGGCATCCTCGGCGTGATGTTCGTGCTGAACGCGATCGCCGCGCTCGTGCTCGCGATCGCCGTGGTCGCTCTGCGGGGGCGGCTGCTGCAGCTGGCGACGGTGCTCAGCCTGCTGTTCATGATCGCGACCCTCGGCGCGCTGCTCCTGGCGCTGACGGTCGGGCTGTTCGGCATCACCGAGACGTGGGACTTCATGCTGGTGCCCGAGACCGTGATCGTCGAGTCGATCGGGATCGTGGTGCTCGCGGCCACGACGGTCGCCGTCTTCCGCAAGCCGCCGGAGTGAGGCGCGGGTCAGGGACTCTCGGTGCGGTGCGGCGCAGCCGCGTCGACCGCCTCGGCCGGCTCGGGGCCGGGGTCCCGGGCCGGCAAGACCACCAACAGTAAGGCCGCGATGGGGCCTAAGAACACGGTCAGCACGAACCACGCGAGGGCCGAGCGGTTGCGCGTGCGGGCGTAGCCTCCGGCGAGGAGCGCCGCGGTGATCCACAGCGCCGAGAGCATTCCCGTCACAGACGGATCCGATTCCATTGCGCGAACGTATCGCACTCCTCGTCTGCGAGCAGCGAATGCCCCCTGGAGTCTCTGTGAATACGGCATGCTCGGGGATGTGGCGGGCGCACCCTCTGGTTTCGATTTCACCGTCCGTGGCGACGTCGTCGAGATCCGTCACCGCGGACGACCCGCGGCGACCCTGCGGAACGCGGCGGCAGCGAAGTTCCTCGTCGATATCGAGCGCGGCGACCCGCAGCACGTGATGGCGCGCGTGACCGGCAACTACAAGCGCGGGAACGAGCGGACGGCGCATCGACCCTGACGTCCGTCGTCAGTTGATGATCTCACCGCGCTCGTCGGCGAGCAGGACCGCGAGGCGCTCCTGCCACTGCTGTAGGGCTTCGGGGGTGAGCCGGGTCCAGTCGTCGGTCTCACCGATCACCCTGATCGGCTCGCTGCTCCGGTAGGACCGTGTCGGGTTGCCGGGGAACTTCTTGTCGGTGACGTTCGGGTCGTTCTCGAACTCGCCGGTCGGCTCGACGATGTACACGCGGGGCGCCGCGTCGCCGGGCGCGAGCTCCGCGGCGAGTCCGGCGCCGTCGGGCAGGGCCGTGAAGTAGATGTGGTTCATCACCACTTCCGGCCGATAATTCGAGCGGTATCCGGGGGTCAGCAGATCGCCGACCTCCAGGTCGGCCTTCGTGCCATGGAAGAACGGGCCTTCATCCAGCGGTTCTGTCATCGAGTCAGCCTGCGGGATCCCGGCGAAGGGTTCAAGGGCTGCTTCCCCAGAAAGTCCCTGCCCCGGAGTACCGTGGGGCCGACCCGAGATCGAAGGAGCTCTCATGGGCGAGTCGAGCGGAACCGCATGGATCAGCGCCGCCGAGTTCCACCGAGCGCCGGGCGTCGCGGACTGGCGCGTCACCGGGTCAGGTCCACAGGCGGTCTTCACCTCCACCTCGCTGTCGCATTCGGGACGCTTCGTCGCCCCGGTCGTCGCTGCGGCCGAACGGTTCGGCGTGCTGCCCGACATCGACGTGCGCCCCGAAGGCGTGGTCGTGCGCGTCGCGTTCGGCGACCACGGCATTCCCGCCGCCGCGACCGGGTTCGCGGCCGCGGTGTCCGAGGCCGCCGCCGGGCTCTCGCTGAAGGCCGACCCGTCGCGCGTGCAGTCGGTCGGCATCTATGTCGCGCAGCACTCGCAGGTCGACGCGCGCCCGTTCTTCACCGCCGCGCTGGGCTATGAAGAGCTCGGCGACACGGATGCCATCGACCCGCTGCGCCGCGGGCCTCAGCTCGCCTTCAACCCGATCACGGGCGATACGCCGAGCCGCGGACGGACGCACTTCGACGTGTTCGTGCCGGCCGACCAGGCTCAGGCACGAGTGGACGCCGCCCTCGCGGCCGGCGGGCGGCTGGCCGACGATTCGCACGCACCCGCGTGGTGGTCGCTCGCGTCGCCCGACAACCACGGTGTCGACATCGCCGCCTGGACCGACACGTACGACTGACCCCCGATCGGTCGCCATCGCTACCCGAGGTCGGTACGGTGGGGGCATTCGAGGAGTGGGTCGTGGCCTGGAGCACGCGAGAGCTCGCCAACTTGGCGGGGACGACGGTGAACACCATCCGGCACTATCACCGGCTGGGCCTGCTCGAGGTGCCGGAGCGCGAAGACAACGGCTACAAGCAGTACGAGGTGCGCCACCTGGTCCGACTGCTGCGCATCCGCAGGCTGACCGACCTCGGCGTACCGCTGTCGCAGATCGGCAGCGTCACGGCCGGCGAGGACAGCACGCCCGACGCGCTGCGCGAGATCGACGCGGACCTCGCGACGACCATCGAACGACTCCAGCAGGCACGTGCCGACATCGCGGTCATTCTGCGCGACGGCGCACCGGCCGACACCCCCGCCGGCTTCGAGGCGGTGGCCTCACGACTGTCCGAGGCCGACAGCTCGATCATCCACATCTACAAGAAGCTGTACGACGACGACGCGCTCGCCGATCTGCGAGCGATGGTCGACGGCGATGACGACGTCCTCGGCGCGGAGATCGCCGCTCTCCCCGCGGACGCGGACGAAGCGAGCCGGGCGATGCTCGCCGAGCGGCTCGCGCCGATCATCGCGCAGCTCATGACCGACTACCCGTGGATCTCGGACCCGGGCGCGCACCTGTCACGGAGTCCCCTCGTCACGCAGGAGACCTTCATCGAGGCGATGGTGGAGCTGTACAACCCCGCACAGCGCGACGTCATCGCCCGCGCCAGCATCCTCGCCCACGCGCAGCTTCGCGACGGGGCGGACGAGGGCGAAGACGACACCTGAGCACACATTTCTCACAGCGTTTGACCATGTTCCGAGAACACGGCTTCTACTGAGCATCCGTCGGGGACGGACCCCGACATCCATCTCAGCAAGGAGTCGTTTCGTGAACCCCATCGAGGAGCTCGTCCTCAACTTCCAGAACCTGGTGGCCCAGGTGCCCGAATTCGTCCAGCCTTTCATCGTCCTGCTCGCCGGCGCGGTCCCCTTCATCGAAGGCGAGGGTGCGGCGATCATCGGCGTCGTCGGCGGGATCCTCCCGATCGTCGCCGCGATCGCGGCGGCAGTGGGCAACTTCCTCAGCGTGCTCGTCGTGGTGCTGCTCAGCTCCCGTGCCCGTTCCGCCGTCCTCGGCCGCCAGAGCGCGCACGCCGTCGCCACCGTGGGGGGTGCCGCTGCCGTGACGACCTTGGAGGCCCCGCTTGCCAAGCCCGAGTCGAAGGGTCGCCTGCGCTTCAAGAAGTGGCTCGACCGCTTCGGCGTTCCCGGAGCCAGCATCCTCGGCCCGCTCGCCATCCCCACGCAGTTCACCGCCGCGATCCTCATCGCCGGCGGCACGTCCCGATCCTGGGTGCTGCTGTGGCAGGGCGTCGCGATCGCGCTGTGGACGACCGTCGGCACGATCTCGGTCTGGCTCGCACTCCAGCTCGTCGTCTCGATCTGAGTGCGCGGCCCTGGCGAGCGTCGGAGCCGGTCGGCAGACTGGGCGCACCGGCGAGAGAAGGGCGGGCGATGTGGAGTCCTTGCACGTGATCAAGGCGCTCACCCCCGAGACCTACCCCGCGTGGCTGGCGCTCGCGCAGAAGCACAACGGGGTGTGGGGTGGGTGCTACTGCTCGTACTTCCACGGTGACACCGATCAGACGGTGAAGGCCGAGTACGACGGCCCGACGTTCAAGCGGCGGCTGGTCGAGGAGGGCGTCGCGCATGCCGCCCTGGTCTTCGACGGCGACGACGCGATCGCGTGGTGCGAGTACGGCAGTCCCGAAGAACTGCCGGGCATCTACCACCGCAAGCAGTACGACGCGGGCGAGACGCGACCGGCGCCCTGGCGCATCACGTGCTTCTTCGTCGACCGCGATCACCGGCGTTCAGGAGTCGCTCGCGAGGCGCTCGACGGCGCCTTGCACCTGATCTCTCAGGCGGGCGGCGGCGAGGTGGTCTCGTTCCCCAACGAACTGGTCCCCGGCAAGAAGACATCGTCCTCATTCCTGCACAACGGCACGCGGGCGATGTTCGAGAAGGCCGGCTTCACGTTCGAGCGGCACATCGGCAAGAGCAAGACCGTGATGCGGATCACCGTACCGCCGGCAGCGGGCTGACTCCCCGACCGTCTGCCGTCACGGGCGGACGCGATACCGACGGCCCTCGAAGCCGACGACGTCGCCGTGCTGCAACTGGCGCCCGCGGCGGCGATCGACCTCGCCGTTCACCGACACGAAGCCGTCGATGATGGCTTCTTTGACGTCGCCGCCCGAGTCCAGCACCCCGGCGAACTTCAGGAACTGCCCCAGGCGAATGCCGTCGCTGCCGATCGACACGTCGTCGATCGGGCCCGGATTGGTCATGTCGGAATGCTAACCGACGCGCAGCCGCCGACGCCGTGCGCTCCCCCGTGGCCCATGTGCGCCGCTTCTGTCAAGCGCTTGTGACCCGGACAGCCACGCGGCGACACTGAAACCCATGACCCAGACGGAACGACCGCCGTTCGAGTTCTTCGGCCAGTGGGACGGCCAGTTCGTGGCGACCGCGATCCACAACGGCCACGACGTGCGCCCGGACCTCGCCGCCGAGTTCGCCCTGCCCGAGCCGGATCGGCTGCGTGAGGAGGACCCGCACACCGACCGGATCGGCGCTCTCATCCCCGCCCGCGTCGTCGTGAACCGGTCGCGCTTCGAGGTCGATCTCAACCGCGCCCGTGACGAGGCCGTCTACCGCTCGTCGGAAGACGCCTGGGGACTCGAGATCCTGCGGCACCCGCCGCTGGCAGACGACCTCGTCTCGGGTTCGCTCGACGTCTACGACTCCTTCTACGCCGAGCTCGGCAGGCGCCTCGACGAGGTGGCGGCGCGAGGCCCGTTCGTCGTGTTCGACGTCCACTCCTACAACCACCGGCGCGACGGCGCCGACGGCGACCCGGCACCGGCCGAAGAGAACCCCGAGGTCAATGTCGGCACCGGCTCGCTGGACCGCGAGCGGTTCGGCGGAGTCGTGGATGCCTTCATCGACGCCCTTCATGGCGCGCACACCTCGACCGGCCCCCTGGATGTCCGCGAGAACGTGCGCTTCCGCGGGCGCCAGCTCGCCGCGTGGACGCATGCCCGCTATCCGGACCGAGCGGTGGTGCTCGCGCTCGAGTTCAAGAAGACCTTCATGGACGAGTGGTCCGGCGAGGCCGACTTCGGCCGCGTCGACGAGCTCGCGCGTGCTCTGGCGGAGACGGTGCCGGCGGTGGAGGCATCCCTCCGCGGTCTGGTGAGCACATGACGACAGACCATCCGAGCGAGGCCGTCGGGCCGGAGACGAGCGCGATCGAAGCGGGGGCGTTCTCGCCCGCCGATCTCGCGGCCGATCACGCCATGGCCTCCTTGGCCGGCACGGTTCGGTTCCTCCTCGAGATGACGCCCGTGAACGCCGACGAGGCGCGGGCCGCATTCCTCACCGACCCGCAGACCGATCCGGTGTTCGAGTACCGCGACCTCGACGTGGATCCCGACGTGCTCGATGCCCAGGTCGCCGCGATTCCGCTGGACTCCGTGACGGACGCCACCCTCGCCACGCTGCTCGCGAACCGGCACCGCGAGATGATCCTCCGTGTCGAGATGCTGCGTGCACGCGACACCGCCGACTTCCTGCAGCTCTCGATCGCCCACTACGGCCCGGTGCTGCCGGCCCTCGTGCAGCGTGCGGAGGACCTTCTGGAGCACCTTCCGCGCGGACGCTTGGAGTACGACTCGGTGGATGCCGCGGCCTTTCTCGCCGCAGCCGAGGCGGAGATCGACCACTACCGGTCGATCGACCCCGACGTCGGAATCCACGCGGAGATCCGCGACGACGTGTCGGGCGTGCTCGTCGAGGGCGACACGCTCCTCATCTCGCACAATGCGTCGGTCGCCGGCGCGCGCGTCAACGCGCTCCTTCAGCACGAGGTGGGCACGCACCTCGTCACTCAGGTGAACGGTTCGGCACAGCCGATCCGCATGATGGGCTCGGGCCTCGCCCACTATGACGAGACACAGGAGGGTTTGGCGGTGCTCGCCGAGATCGCGTGCGGCGGCCTCACCGTCGCTCGGCTCCGACAACTCGCCGCCCGCGTCGTCGCGGTGCACTCGATGGTCGGCGGCGCGAGCTTCGTCGAGACGCACCGCGTGCTCACCGGCTACGGGCTCCCGGCCGGCAGCGCGTACACCGTCGCAATGCGCGTGTACCGCGCAGGCGGCTTCACGAAGGACGCGATCTACCTGCGCGGGCTTCTCGCGCTCCTGGAGCACGTGGCGGGCGGCGGCTCGCTCGACCTTCTGTTCCTGGGCAAGTTCTCGCTCGAGGATCTTCCGCTCGTCGAAGACCTCGCGCAGCGCGGGCTGCTCGTCCCCGCCAAGATCACACCGCGCTACCTCGCCGACCCTGCGGCCGGCGACCGGCTGCGGGATGCCGCCCGAGCAGACGACCTGCTCGCCCTGGTCAACGCGTAGTGTCCAGCGTGATGACGGTGTCACCCCGCCGGTCACGATCCATACACTCGGCCTCACCACCGGGCGCCGTCGAGAAGGGGGAGAACAATGAAGATCGGTTTCGTCGTGAACGACATCGCCACAGAGAAGCCGGAGTACACCACGACCCGGCTGGCGATGGCCGCCACCAAGCTGGGGCACGAGGTTTTCCTCCTCGGGCAGCGCGACTTCGGGTACGAGCCGGACGGCTCGCTGTGGGCGTACGTCGCCACACCCGAGCACAGCAAGGCCTACCGCTCGCTCGAACGGTACCTCGAAGACGTGCAGGGCGCGACGCGCACCCGCGTGGGCATCGACGACCTGGATGTCGCCATGCTTCGCGCCGACCCGGCCACCGACGCGCTGGAGAGTCCGTGGACGAACACCGCGGGACTTGCGTTCGGCCGGATGCTCGCCGAGAACGGCGTGCTCGTGGTCAACGAGCCGCGTTCGCTCGCCGAGGCGATGTCGAAGGCGTACTTCCAGTACTTCCCCGAGGCGGTGCGGCCCCGCACGATGATCTCCCGCGACGAGGATCGGGTGCGCGAGTTCATCGCAGAGCTCGGCGGTCGCGCCGTGCTCAAGCCGCTGCAGGGCTCCGGCGGCTCCGGCGTGTTCCTGGTGAACATGAAGGAGGAGCCCAACATCACCCAGATCGTCGAGGCCATCTCGCGAGACGGCTACGTCGTCGCCCAGGAGTACCTGCCGGCGGCGACCGACGGCGACGTGCGGATGTTCGTCATGAACGGCCAGCCACTCGAGGTCGACGGCGCGTACGCCGCCTTCCGACGGCGGCCGGGCGAGACCGACGTGCGGTCGAACATGTCGGCGGGCGGGAAGGCGGAGGCCGTGAAGGTCACCGACGAGATGCTGCAGCTGGTCGAAGCCGTGCGGCCGAAGCTCGTCGCCGACGGGCTGTTCCTCGTCGGCCTCGACATCGTCGGCGACAAGCTCATGGAGGTGAACGTCTTCTCGCCGGGCGGCCTCGGCTCGTGCGCGACGCTCTACGGGATGGACTTCGCCGCCGCGGTCATCGACGATCTCGAGCGCAAGCTCGCGATCCGCGAGCACTACGGCTCGGAGCTGCTGAACATTCAGCTCGCGACCATGTGACGCGACAGGGCACGGCATGCCGGCACCCGCACCCGGTCAGAACACGTACTCCATCAGTTCGAGGCCCAGCGTGCGGAACGCCTCGTGCGCCCGCATGCGGTGGTAGATCGACAGGTCGTCGAAGCACACGATCAGCGCGTACGAGACACCGGCGCGAGGACCCGCCAGCACCCCCGCTTCCACGCGGATGCCGGCATCCCTCCCGGTCTTGTTGATGAAGAGCAGCCCGTGCTCGTCGTTCTCGTGCGAGAACGGGTCGAGCCCCGTCGCCGACGCCACGAGCGACAGGTCGTGGTTCAGACTCAGCCACTCGGCGACCTGCGCGCTCACGCTCGCCGACACGACCTGCGAGTTGACGAGCGCCGCGAACACCTCGGCGAGCTCGCGTGCCGACCCGAGCGCGAAATGCGGCGCGTCGTCGGGCCCGCGCGCGTCGCGGAAGCGGTCGAGCAGGGCGGACCGCGACAAGCCCATCCGCTCGATGCGCGCACGCACTGCAGAGATGCCCACCCGCGCCAGCAGCGCGTTGGCGGCGAGCGCGTCACCCGTCGATGCCGTCAGCACCGCGAGGTCGGACAGCGGCAGCGCCGGGGCCTTCAGATGCTGCCAGACGCCGCCGACCGTGACCGGCTCGACGTACGAGCGGTCGATGATCTCGAGCGGATCGAGCGTGCCGGCCTCGAAGCCGGCGGCCACCTCGATGAGCAGCGGAACCACCCCGAGACCCGCCACCGGCAGGGTGACGAAGTCGTCACCCGCCAGCACGGAGCCACCCCGGTCGAGATCGGTGATGCGCACCGAGATCTTCGCGCCGGATGCGGCGAGATCGTCGAGCGCCTTGAGCGTCGACGTGAATGATCGGCGTCCGACCGCCGCCCTCCTCGGCGGTCTTCTGCTGGTGCTTCGTCGCGCCCCCCGCAGCGACTCGGCATCCCTTCTGGGCTCAGTGCCCACGGGTGGGTTCCTTCCAGTGGATTCGGGTGGGTGAGTACGCGTCCCCAGGACGCGCACGGGTACATCTCACCAGATCGTGACGCGCTGCCCCTCGTCGAGCCAGAGCGCGTCGGATTCGGTCACGCCGAACGCGTCGTAGAACGCGTCGATGTTGCGCACGATCTGATTGCAGCGGAACTCGTTCGGCGAGTGCGGGTCGACCGTCAGCAGGCGGATGGTCTCGGCGTCCCGCCCCTTCTGCTGCCAGATCTGGGCCCAGCTCAGCAACAGGCGCTGCACGCCGGTGTACCCGTCGATCACGGGCGCCTCCTCGCCGCCGAGCGAGAGCTCGTAGGCCTTGAGGGCGATGCCGAGGCCGCCCAGATCGCCGATGTTCTCGCCGATCGTCAGCGCCCCGTTGACCTTGTGGTCGCCGTCGAGTCCTTCGGGAGACAGCTCGTCGTACTGCGCGATGAGGTTCTTGGTGCGCTCTTCGAATGCCGCGCGGTCGTCGTCGGTCCACCAGTCCCGCAGCGACCCGTCGCCGTCGAAGCGGCTGCCCTGGTCGTCGAAGCCGTGGCCGATCTCGTGGCCGATCACCGCTCCGATGCCGCCGTAGTTGGCGGCCGCATCGCGGTCCGACTCGAAGAACGGGTACTGCAGGATCGCCGCGGGGAACACGATCTCGTTCATCAGCGGGTTGTAGTACGCGTTGACCGTCTGCGGCGTCATGTACCACTCCTCGCGGTCGATCGGCTGCCCGACCTTCGCGAGCTGGCGGTCGTGCTCCCACACGTGGGCGCGACGCACATTGCCGACGAGGTCGGTGGCGTCGATCTCGAGCGACGAGTAGTCCTTCCACTTGACCGGGTAGCCGATCTTGGGCGTGAACGCGTCGAGCTTCGCGAGCGCGCGCTCGCGGGTCTCGGGCGTCATCCACTCCAGGTCGGTGATCGACTGGCGGTAGGCCTCGATGAGGTTCGCGACCAGCTCGTCCATTGCGGTCTTCGACGCCGGCGGGAAGTGCCGCTCGACGTAGACGCGTCCGATCGCCTCACCCAGCGCCGCCTCGGCGAGCGCGACGCCGCGCTTCCACCGCTCGCGGTTGACGGGCACGCCGGTGAGCTGGGTGCCGTAGAACGCGAAGTTCTCGTCGACGAACTCGTCGGACAGGAATGCCGCCGAGCCGTGCACGATCGACCAGCGCAGCCACGCCTTCCAGTCGTCGAGCCGCTCGTCGGTCAGGAGCGCGCCGAGGCCCTCGAGGAAACTCGGCTGGTAGACGTTGGCTTCGGCGAACGCGTCGGGGTGCGCCGGGGCGATCCCCTCGAGCCACGGAGCCAGGTCGAGCCCGGCGAGCGTCTCCACGTCGGCCCACGGCTTCAGGTTGTAGGTGGCGACCGCGTCGCGGCTGCGCACGTTGTCCCAGTGGTGGGTGGCGAGCTCGGTCTCGAGCGCGAAGATGCGATCAGCGGATGCCGCAGCCTCGGCCACGCCGGCCAGCTCGAGCATCTTCTGCACGTGCGCGCGGAACGCGGCGCGCGTCGCCTCGAAGTTCTCGAGGCGGTAGTAGCTCTCGTCAGGAAGCGACAGGCCGCCCTGGATGATGAACGGCACGTAGCGCTGCGGGTTGCCGGGGTCGGGCTCGATGTAGAGGTGCACGACACCCGCGACCCCGTCGCGCTCGAGCTCGCCCACGGTGCGCAGGAACGAGGCGATCGAGTCGATCTCGTCGACCCGCGCCAGCTGGTCGGCGAGGGGCGCGGCGCCGAGGCCGGCGATGCGCTCGGTGTCCATGAAGCTCGTATAGAAGTCGCCGATCTTGCGGGCCTCGGTACCCGGCTCGGCCGTCTGCGACTCCTCGACGATCGCGTGGACGTCTTTCTCGGCCTGCTCGGCGATGAGGTGGAACGAGCCCCAGCGTGCCTTGTCTTCGGGGATCTCGGTGCGTTCGAGCCACGCGCCGTTGACGTGACGGAAGAGGTCGTCCTGCGGGCGGATCTCAGCGCTGAGCTCGTCGAGCGCGAGACCGGATCGGGGGGCGTCGGTCATGCGTTCCACAATATGCGCCCTCGCCCCCAGGGAGAGTTGTTCACAGAACCAATCCGGGCTGTGACCGCATTGTGATGACCGGCCGGCGTCGCCGGGCGCACCTAGGCTCGAGGGGTGACGAGCCTGCCCGACACGCTGAACCGCGACATCCTGCGGCTCGCGGTCCCCGCGCTGGGCGCCCTCGTGGCCGAGCCCCTGTTCCTGATCGTCGACTCCGCCCTGGTGGGTCACCTCGGGATCACGCCGCTCGCGGGCCTCGGCATCGCGTCGGCGGTGCTGCAGACGATCGTCGGGCTCATGGTGTTCCTGGCGTACTCGACGACGCCGGCCGTGGCACGGCGGTTCGGCGCCGGCGACCCGTCGCGCGCCGTATCCGTCGGCATCGACGGCATGTGGCTCGCGCTCGGCATCGGTGGCGTGCTCGCCCTGATCGGCTATGTCGCGACGCCTTTCCTCGTCGGGCTGTTCGGAGCGACGCCGCTCGTCTCCGAGCAGGCCGAGATCTACCTCGGCATCTCGATGTGGGGCCTTCCGGCCATGCTCATCGTGTTCGCTGCGACCGGTCTGCTGCGCGGCATGCAGGACACCGTGACGCCGCTGTGGATCGCCGGAATCGGGTTCGCCGCCAACGCCCTGCTCAATTGGCTGTTCATCTACGGCGTCGGGTGGGGCATCGCCGGGTCGGCGGTCGGGACCGTCCTCGCGCAGTGGGGGATGGTGGCCGCGTACGTTCTGGTCGTCGCCCGGCTCGCTCGGCGGCACGCGGCATCCGTCCGCCCTCATCGCGAAGGGGTGCGCGGGTCGGCGCGCTCCGGCGGCTGGCTGTTCCTGCGCACGGTGTCGCTGCGCGTCGCCCTCCTCGCGACGGTCGCGGTCGCGACGGCGCTCGGCACCGGCGAGCTGGCCGGCTGGCAGGTCGCCTTCACGATCTTCTCGACCGCCGCGTTCGCGCTCGACGCGCTGGCGATCGCCGCGCAGGCGCTCATCGGCAAGGGCCTCGGTGCCGAAGACCGTCCGATGGTGAAGCGCGTGCTCGCCCGCACACTGGCATGGGGCGCCTGGTTCGGCCTCATCGTAGGCGGCGTGATCGGTGCGTTCTCGGGCGTGATCGGGCTGGTGTTCACCGGCGACCCGCAGATCGCCGCGCTCGTTCAGCCTGCGCTGATCGTGCTCGCCGTGGCGCAGCCGATCTGCGGCGTCGTCTTCGTGCTCGACGGCGTGCTCATCGGCGCTGGCGATGCGCGGTACCTCGCCCTCGCCGGCGTGCTCAACCTCGTGCCGTATGCTCCCGCGCTCGTTCTCATCGGGTTGCTCCAGCCGCACGGCGCCGCGGGCCTGGCCTGGCTGTCGGTCGCGTTCTTCGGCGTGTACATGCTGGCCCGCCTCGCCACGCTCGGCTGGCGGGTGCGCGGCACGGCCTGGATGGCGATCCCCGCCTGACCGGACCCGCGCTCAGCCGCGGCTCACGCCCAGCGGCGGCACCACTCGTACATGACGACGGCCCCCGCCGCGCTGGCGTTGATCGACCGGGTCGACCCGTACTGGGTGATCTCGACGACGGCGGATGCCGCGGCCACCGCCTCGGGCGACAGCCCCGGCCCCTCCTGTCCGAAGAGCAGCACGCAGCGTTCCGGCAGGTCGGCGCGGTCGAGCGGCACCGATCCGGCGACGTTGTCGATCGCGATCACCGGGAGCGATGCGGCATCCGCCCACTCCGTGAACGCGGCCACGCTCTCATGATGACGCACGTGCTGGTACCGGTCGGTGACCATCGCCCCGCGCCGGTTCCAGCGACGCCGGCCCACGATGTGCACCTCGGCCGCGAGGAACGCATTGGCGCTGCGCACGATCGAGCCGATGTTCATGTCGTGCTGCCAGTTCTCGATCGCGACATGGAAGCCGTGCCGTCGCTGATCGAGGTCTGCCACGATCGCGTCCATGGTCCAGTAGCGGTACGCGTCGATCACGTTGCGGGCGTCGCCGTGGGCGAGCAGCTCGGGGTCGTAGCGCGGATCGTCGGGCCAGGCCTCCGACCCGCCGGGCCACGGCCCGACCCCTACCGGCAGTGTCGGCTCGGGGGCGTCGTCGGGGGCGGTCACCGGCTCAGGTTATCCGCCGTACGCAGTGCAAGCGCTTTTCGGTCGACCGAAACCGGAGTATGGTTTCGGCATGCCGAAAAGTCTCGTCGACGTCGACCGGATGCCCCCGCTCACGCCCGCGCGGGCGGGCGGCGCGCCCACGACCCGTCGGGCGGCGTGGCTGATCGGTCCCGCCCTCGTCGCCGGCGTCGCCTATCTCGACCCGGGCAACGTCGCCAGCAACATGACGGCCGGTGCCGTCTACGGCTACCTGCTGGTGTGGGTCGTGGTGCTCGGCAACGTGATGGCGTGGCTGATCCAGTACCTGTCGGCGAAGCTCGGAATCGTCACGGGGCAGAGCCTGCCCGAGACGCTCGGTCGCCGCATCCGCAACCCCTGGGGCCGCCGCGCCTACTGGCTGCAGGCCGAGCTCGTCGCGATGGCGACCGACATCGCCGAGGTCATCGGCGGCGCGGTCGCGCTCAATCTGCTGTTCGGAGTGCCGCTGCTCTGGGGCGGGCTGATCACCGGCGTCGTCTCGATCGTGCTGCTGCTCATCCAGTCGCGCCGGGGGGCGCGCACGTTCGAGTTCGTGGTCATCGGCCTCGTCGTCATCATCGCGATCGGCTTCACGTACGGGGTGTTCGTCGCTCCGCCCGACCCGGCCGGCGTCGTCGCAGGCCTCGTGCCGCGCTTCGAGGACACCGGCTCGGTGCTGCTGGCCGCGTCGATCCTCGGTGCGACGATCATGCCGCACGCGATCTACGCCCACTCGGCGCTCGCGCGCGACCGCTTCGCCCCCACCCTCCCCCGCAGCGGCGATGCGTCGCCCGGCCCCCGCATCGGGGCGCCGCTCGACGAGCTGCGCGGCATCGGCACCGCCCGCCTGCTGCGCGCGACCAAGTGGGACGTCACGATCGCGATGCTCATCGCCGGCACGGTGAACCTCTGCATCCTGCTGCTCGCGGCCGCGAACCTCGCCGGCGTCCCCGGCACCGACACCCTCGAGGGCGCGTACGCCGCACTCGACACCGGCCTCGGCCCCGCCGTCGCCACGCTCTTCGCCGTCGGCCTGCTCGCGAGCGGCCTGGCGTCGACCTCGGTCGGCGCGTACGCAGGAGCCGAGATCATGCACGGCCTGCTGCACATCCGGGTGCCCCTGCTCGCCCGCCGGCTGGTGACGCTGATCCCGGCGCTCATCATCCTCGCCGCGGGCATCGACCCCACGCTCGCGCTCGTGCTGAGCCAGGTCGTGCTGTCGTTCGGCATCCCCTTCGCGCTGATCCCGCTCGTCGCCCTCACCGCGAAGTCCGACGTCCTGGGGCGGTTCCGCAACCGCGCGCTGACGACGGTCGCGGGGGTCGCGGCATCCGTCTTCCTCATCGCGCTGAACGGGATCCTGCTGTGGCTGGTGCTCACGGGTTCGTGATGTCCCGCGGGTAGCCTGATCACGTGCCCTCCTCCCCCGCCATCGACGACTATCTGAAGACGATCTACCACCACACCGAGTGGCAGACCGATCGCATCACGCCGTCGCAGCTGGCGGCCGAGCTGGGGCTGGCGCCGTCGAGCGTCACCGAGATGGTTCAGAAGCTCGCCGCGCAGGATCTCGTCACCCATCGCCCGTACGGCCCCATCGCACTCACCGAGCCGGGCAGGCTGCGGGCGGCGGCGATCATCCGGCGCCACCGCCTGATCGAGACGTGGCTCGTGCGCGAGTTCGGGTACGCGTGGGACGAGGTGCACGATGAGGCCGAGGTGCTCGAGCACGCGATCAGTGACCGGCTGCTCGAGGGCATCGACGAGCGCCTCGGACGCCCGCGCTTCGATCCGCACGGAGACGCGATTCCGGACGCCGCCGGCGCGGTCGAGCGCGTCCCGTTCGTGCTGCTCGCCGCGGCACCGGTCGGTCACACCGGGCGCGTGCTGCGCGTGAGCGACCGCGACCCCGATGTGCTGCGGGCCGTCGAGGCGGCCGGTGTCGAGGTGGGCGCCGATGCGACGGTGACGGATGCCGCGACCCTCCGCATCGGCGACGTCGACGTCGCGCTTCCGGCGGCCGCGGCCGACGCCGTCTGGCTCAGCGCCTGACGACCGTCTCGAAGGGCCAGCGCACGCCGGTCGCCTCCTCGGCTGCGCGCCAGAGCCGCGCCGCGACCTCTGCGTCGAGCGTGATGCGCGCCGCTCGCTGCCGGCGGGGCTCGCCACGCGCGACCGTGCGCGGCCCCCAGAACTCGCCGCCCTCGACGTCGGGATCGACGAGGGCGCGCACGAGCGACCATGCGCCGTGCTCCTTCGACTGGGCGATCGCGGCCTGCAGGTTGTCGCGGAACCTCTTCGCCCGTGTCGGCGCGTTGACGCCCGCGATGCCGGGCGTGCGCCCGCTGGTCGAGTAGCCCGGATGCGCGACCACGCTGTCGACGGGAACGCCCGCCGCCCGCAGACGGCGGTCCGCCTCGAATCCCAGCGCCGTCGTCGCGATCTTCGACTGCACGTACGCGCGCCAGGCCGAGTATCCCTCGACGAGCTGCGGATCGACCGGGTCGTATGGGGTCAGCGACGTCGACATGCTGCCGACCCACACCATGCGGCCCGACCGGTCGGCGAGCGGCCGCAGCAGCTCGCCGGCGAGCGCGAAGTGACCCAGTGCGTTGGTGGCCAGAACGAGCTCGTGCCCGTCCACCGTCATCTGACGCTCCTTCGGCGCGTGCACGATCCCGGCGTTGAGCAGCACGCCGTCCAGGCCGCCCTTGCCGCGGATGCTCGCGGCCGCCGAGCGCACCGATCCGAGGTTGCTCGTGTCGAGGACGAGCGTCTCCGTGGCGCCGGGCGCGGCATCGGGAACCCGTCGCCGCACCGCCGCGCGTGCAGCGGCGAGCCGGTTCGGGTGCCGGCCGGTCATGTAGACGCGGGCTCCGGCGCCGACGAGCTGCTCGGACGCGAAGAAGCCGAGGCCCGCGTTCGAACCCGTCACGAGATATGCGCGACCGGAGAGGTCGGGCAGGTGTCGGGGGTCCCACGTCGTGCGCACGACTCCGACCATATCCCCGCGACCCCTAGGCTGGGCGCATGCGGACCCGCGCCGAGATCGAATGCTGGCTGACCGACATGGACGGGGTCCTCGTCCATGAGAACACGCCGATTCCGGGGGCGTCGCAGCTGCTGCAGCAGTGGCGCGACACCGGCACACCGTTCCTCGTCCTGACCAACAACTCGATCTTCACGCCGCGCGATCTGTCGGCCCGGCTGCGGGCCTCCGGGCTCCTCGTTCCCGAGGAGTCCATCTGGACCTCTGCGCTCGCCACCGCCGACTTCCTCAAGTCGCAGATGCCCGGCGGGACCGCCTTCGTGATCGGCGAAGCCGGACTCACCACCGCCCTCCACGAGGCCGGGTTCATCATGACCGAGACCGAGCCGGACTACGTGGTCGTCGGCGAGACGCGCAACTACTCGTTCGAGGCGATCACGAAGGCGATCCGGTTCATCGGCGCCGGCGCCCGGTTCATCGCGACCAACCCCGACGCGACCGGCCCGTCGACCGACGGGGTGCTGCCGGCCACCGGTGCGATCTCGGCGCTGATCACGAAGGCGACCGGCATGGAGCCGTACGTCGTCGGCAAGCCGAACCCGATGATGTTCCGCTCCGCGATGAACCGCCTCGGCGCGCACTCCGAGAACACCGGCATGATCGGCGACCGCATGGACACCGACGTGGTCGCCGGCATCGAGGCCGGCCTCCACACCGTGCTCGTACTCACCGGCATCAGCGACCCGGCCGAGATCCAGCGGTATCCGTTCCGCCCCGACGAGGTGCTCGACTCGGTCGCCGACCTGCTCGCCGAGCACCCCGTCGAGGCCGAGGAGACCGACATCCTCTGATCGGCCCGATGCGGACACCTGGCGTCCGCATCGGCCGATAGGGTCGCGGACATGGGAGCACTCGACGACGGCGAGAAGGTGGAGGCGGCGGATGCCGCGACCTGGCGCGCGTGGCTCGAGGCCCACCATCGCACCTCGAAGGGCGCCTGGCTCGTGCGTGCGCGGCGCGGGTCGGGCCTGACGTTCGTCGAGTACGAGGACGCCATCCGGCAGGCGCTGTGCTTCGGGTGGATCGACGGTCCGGTGCGCAGCTTCGACGAGCTGCGGGGCGGCCTGTGGTTCGCGCCGCGCCGGCCGTCGAGCGGGTGGGCAGCCACCAACAAGGCACGTCTCATCGAACTCGAGGCAGCAGGGCTCATGACGGAGGCGGGCCTGCGCGCGGCAGAGGTCGCGAAGCAGAACGGCGCCTGGACGGTGTTCGACAACGCCGAGGCGATGATCGAGCCCGACGACCTGGCCGCCGCGCTCGACGCCCAGCCCGAGGCCCGGGAGAAGTGGGACGCGTTCCCCCCGTCGGCCCGCAAGATGGGCATCGGTTCGGTCGACTCGGCGCGGCGACCCGAGACCCGCGCGACGCGCATCGCCAAGATCGTGGCGGACGCCGCTGCAGACAGGAGACCCCGATGACGGAGCTCGAGCAGACTCTTCTCTTCGCCGGCACCGCCATCGTGCTGGCGGGCACGCTGATCGTCTTCGTCTGGCAGTGGTGGCGGGGGCGTGGTCGCGGCGGCGACGACTGACTGCGGGCCAGCTGACCGCGGCGGCCGGCTGCGTACAGGCAGAGACTGACTACTGCGGCTCGAGCCCCAGGTCGTCGAGGTCGATTGCGGCGAGCCATTGCAGCCCCGCGGCTTCGACGGCGGCCTGAGCGCCGGTCTTGCGGTCGACGATCACGGCGACGGCGACCGGCTCGGCGCCCTCCCGGCGAAGTGCCTCGACGGCCTTGAGCGCCGACTGGCCCGTGGTCGAGGTGTCTTCGAGCACGACCACCCGCTTGCCCGCGACATCCGCTCCCTCCACCTGACGGCCGCGACCGTGGTCCTTGGGCTCCTTGCGCACGACGAAGGCGTCGAGCGGCATGTGCGTGCGCGCCGACTCGTGCATCACGGCGTTGGCGATCGGGTCGGCGCCCAGCGTGAGACCGCCGACCGCGACGATGCCGTCGAGGTCGCGGATCAGATCGAGCATGATGCGCCCGATCGACGGGGCCGCCCGGTGGTCGAGGGTGAGCTTGCGCATGTCGACGTAGTATGTGGCCTGCGCGCCGCTCGAGAGCGTGAAGTCGCCGTGGAACACCGCCTCGTCCTGGATGAGGGCGATGAGGTACTGGCGGTCGGCTTCGAGCGCGGGCGTGGACGCGACGGTCATGGGGATGATTCTACGGATGCCCCGCAACGACGAAGCGGGTGCGATCTCGCGATCGCACCCGCCTGTCGCGTCGATCAGTCCAGGAAGGGCATCACGAAGGCGAGGTCGTCGGCACGGTCGACGCGGTAGACGCCGCCGGTGCCGGCGCACGTGCTGTTCTTCCCGAACGAGGTCACGCCGGCGATGACGTTGCTCGACCCCAGGAAGTTGGGACCGCCGGAGTCGCCCGAGCAGGTGCCGCCGGTGTGGGCGTTGTTCGAGAGGATCATCGAGCCGTCGCCCGTGTACCCGGTGTTGATCGAGTTGAGCTTCGGGTACGAGACCATGCGCAGGCGCTCGGCCTGGTCCTTCCACGACGCGGCGTCGGGGAAGCTCTTCTGCAGCCCGTAGCCCACGGCCGTGAAGGTGGCGGCCTTCTTGTTGGTCTTGAAGGCGTCGAGCTGGTCGAGTGCGGGCAGCGCACCGTATCGCGGCAGGTCCACGGCCTCGTCGAGCACCACGACGCCCAGGTCGTACAGGTAGAACGCGGCGTCGTCGTAGTCCGGGTGCGTGTACGGCGTGCCGCTGACCTCACCGGTCGTGGGGTAGCCGTGGGCCGCGGCATCCCGAACATCGTCGTCGAACCACAGCTCCACGTGGTCGGCGCCGAAGGTGCAGTGCCCCGCCGTGAGATAGACCGTCGGCGAGATCAGCGTGCCGCTGCAGCGCCATGCCGGGGCGCCGTCGACGAAGGCGACCATGAGGCCGACCTCCGGGTGTCCGTTCCCATCCGGCACCCCATCCGTGATTCCCTGTGCCGGTGCGGCGCTGAGTCCGATGAGTGCCAATGCCGCAACAACTGCGGCGAGCGCTTTGTGGCGCATGCAGTACCCCTCTCCCTGGGTTGTGCGACGAGCATGCCACCGCGGGTGAGGCGTGACAAGAGTGGACTCGGGATGCCGCGGCCCCGCGTAGCCGGGACTCCTCACCGCCCTCGGGGTCACCGAGGGGCGTCGAAGTGCTCCCAGTGACCCTCCGAGACGACCTCGACCGTGCCGTCGACGACCGTGATCGCCGTCTGGTCGTCGATCGCATAGGCGGGTCCGGGCATCGTCGTCGCCCACCGACGCGCCGCCGCGGTGGTGTTCTCGTCCCAGCCCGGATAGTCGAGGTGCGGGAAGATCGAGAAGTCCACCACGCCCAGAGTCTCGTCGCCGCCGTCGGGTCGCCAGTCGACGAACTGAGCGCCGATGCGCGGCGTCATCACCATGCTGCCCGCGCTCACCCCCACCCACACGAGGTCGGGCATGGCTGCGAGCTCGTCGGCCAGGCCGGATTCGCGCATCCAGTGACTCAGGTAGACCGCCTCGCCGCCGTCGACCAGCAGCACGTCCGCGTCGCGGACCCAGGGCACCCATCGTTCGGCGCGGATCGACGGCAGGGCCGTGAGCTCGAGCACGCCGACCGACCTCCAGCCGAGCGTCGTCAGCGCGCTCTCCCCCTCCCATCGCCCGGCGATCCCCTTCCAGACGGACTCGGGTGAGCACATCGGATGGCCCCACTGGGCGGTCGGGATGAACAGCGCCCGCGACTCGGCGATCGGCTTGCCGAGCAGGTCGACGAGCGCCGACCGGATCGATTCGTTCGTGATCCCGCCTGACGTGAGCAGCAGCTTCATGAACGTCCTCTCTCGCCCCGCGTTCTGGTTGTGATGTGCAATCGGTTCTGGCGACGGTACTACGAGAGCGGTACCACTGCAACGGCCGCCGCTCTGAGCGTCGGCCGCTCGTCCTAGGCTGGAGACCATGCGCTTGGCCACCTGGAACGTGAACTCGATCCGCGCCCGAGTCGATCGGATCGTCGACTTCGCGGTGCGTGAGCATCTCGACGTGCTCGCCATGCAGGAGATCAAGTGCAAGGTCGAGCAGTTCCCGTTCGCCGCCTTCGAAGACGCCGGCTTCCACGTCGAGGCGCACGGGTTCTCGCAGTGGAACGGCGTCGCGATCGCGAGCCGCGAGCCCGTCGAGAACGTGCGCACCGCGTTTCCGGGCATGCCCGGTTTCGAGAAGGGGCACAACGGTCCCGATGCTCCGCAGGAGGCCCGCGCGATGGGCGCGACCGTCGGCGGAGTCGAGGTCTGGAGCCTCTATGTGCCGAACGGCCGCTCTCTCGGCGACCCGCACTACTTCTACAAGCTCGACTGGCTCGCGGCGCTCGAGCAGTACACCCGCGATTCGCTGACGGCGAATCCCGATCTCGCCCTCGCCCTGGTCGGCGACTTCAACATCGCACCGACGGACGCCGACAACGGCGACCCCACCGTCGTGCAAGGCTTCGCGACCCATGTGTCGCCGCCCGAGCGAGAGGCCTTCGCTGCGCTCGAGGGCGCCGGGCTGACCGACGTCGTGCGCCCGCTCGTGCCGACCGGGTACACGTACTGGGACTACAAGCAGCTGCGGTTCCCGCGCAACGAGGGCATGCGCATCGACTTCATCCTGGGCTCGCACGCGATCGCCGATGCCGTGACCGGCGCCACGATCCACCGCAACGAGCGCAAGGGCGAGGCGCCGAGCGATCACGTGCCCGTGGTCGTCGACCTCGACCTCGAGGGGCCCGACGACGACGA
The DNA here is from genome assembly GCF_022538185.1 of Microbacterium sp. CFH 31415. GTDB lineage: Bacteria > Actinomycetota > Actinomycetes > Actinomycetales > Microbacteriaceae > Microbacterium. The sequence continues at coordinate 43,415 of NZ_JAKYXC010000004.1, forward strand.
TCGCCCGATGATCTTCTGACGCGCCACGGCTGGTTCCCCCAGCCGCCCGTGTCAAGCGCTGGGCGCAGCGTCCCTCCCCTGCCTACTCTGGGCGCATGGCGGTGAACGAGCTGTGGCTGGTCAGGCACGGGGAGAGTGTCGGCAACGTGGCGGCGACGCGGGCGGAACTCGAGCGGCTCGACACGATCCCGCTCGACATCCGCGATGCCGACGTTCCGCTGTCCGACACGGGCCGCGAGCAGGCTGCGGCGCTCGGTGAGTGGCTCGACGAGGGCGGCGCGCGGATCGACGCCTACTGGGTCTCGCCGTACCTGCGCGCGCAGGAGACTCTGCGGATCGCGCTCGGCGAGCGCACCTCGGCCTCTCCGCCCGCCCTCGACGAGCGATTGCGCGACCGCGAACTCGGCATCCTGGATCTTCTCACGCGCACCGGCGTGCAGCGCCTGCATCCGGAGGAGCGCGCCCGGCGCCTGCACCTTGGCAAGTTCTATCACCGGCCGCCCGGCGGGGAGTCGTGGGCAGACGTCGCGCTGCGTCTGCGGTCCTTCCTGCGGGACCGGCTCGAGGGACCGGGCGAGAAGGTCATGATCGTCGCGCATGATGCGGTGGTCATGCTGCTGCTGTACGTGCTGCTCCCCCTGCGCGAGGACGAGCTGCTCGACTTCGCCGCCGAGAACACCGTGCTCAACGCCTCGGTGACCCACCTCGTTCTCCGTGACCCGGGCTGGGAGCTGGTGACGTTCTCCGACGTGAGCCACCTCCAGCGCGAGGGCGCGGACGTCACCGTGCACCCCGGGAACCCCGATGTCGAGCCGGCCTGAGCCCGTCGGCCCCGAGCTGCTGCGGGGATGGGGCCTCCCCGACCCTGGCGACTCCAAGAAGGCGCGCGGCGACGTGGTGATCGTCGGCGGCTCGCGCAGCGCGCCGGGTGCCGCGCTGCTCGCGGGTGAAGCGGCGCTCCGCGTCGGCGCCGGACGAGTCGCCCTCGCCGTTCCGGCGTCGATCGATGCGCAGGTGGGCGTCGCCCTGCCGGAGTCCGGCGTGGTCGCACTGCCCGATGACGCTGACGACCCGTTCGAGGGCGACCTCCGCGACCACGTGGCCCGCGCCGACGTCGTGCTCGTCGGTCCCGGGTTCGACGATCCCGCCGAGACGCGCGCGACCCTCCTCGCGGCGGTCGCCGCCGGTGCGCGGCGGCTGGTGCTCGACGCGTTCGCGCTCGGAGTGCTGCCCGAGGTCGAGCGGAACCTGCTGCCGCGTGAGCTCGTGCTGAGCCCGAACAAGGACGAGCTCGGCATCCTGCTCGATAGAGACCTGCGCGACGAGGCGACAGATGTCGTCGAGGCCGCCCGCCGCTTCGACGCCGTCGTCGGCTGCTACGGCATGGTCGCCCACCCCGACGGGCGGCTCTGGCACATCGACGAGGGTGGTGCCGGACTCGGCACGTCGGGAAGCGGCGATGTGCTGGCCGGCGCGATCGCCGGGTTCGTCGCGCGCGGCATGCCGATCGAGCGAGCAGCTGTGTGGGGCGGATGGGCGCATGCCCGCGCCGGGTCGCGCCTCGAGGAGCGCGTCGGGCTGGGGTTCCTCGCACGCGACCTCACCGCCGAACTCACCCCGACGGTGCGCGACACCCTTGAGCAGGCTGACTGAGCCGGCTCAGACCTCGGGGGTGGGCGCCGGCGTGCAGCTCGCGGGCGGGTAGTTGCCGCTGAGCTGGAAGTCCCAGCAGGTGAGGAAGTGCTCCTGGTTGATGCCAAGGATGAACGCGATGATCGCCACTCCGAGCACGACTCCCGCGATGAGCCACTTCGTGCCCGGGCTCGACTCGTGCGCGAAGTCGGGGAAGGCCACGCGGACCAGAACCCACAGCGTGAACGGGATGCCGATCAGCACCGCGAGGATCGCGACGACGTCGACGATCGCGATCAGCAGGTCGGTCTCGTCGTCCGAGATGACGAACGACAGCACGAGCCAGACCGATGGGAGCAGCAGGAGGAACGCTCGAACGAGCTTGCCTCCGACCGGCTTCCGCTCCACGAGAACGAACACGAACGCCGCGGTCGAGGCGGCCCACACCGCGAGGATATCGTCGAAGAAGATCTCGCCGTAGACCCCGAGCGTGAACGCCGGCCACCAGGCGATCACAGCCATGCCGACCATCACGACCCCGACGGGCACGTCGCGCCGGCGGCGCTCCGCCCTGACCCTGCCGGTCTCGCTCACACCCGCAAACTAGCGGGAGCCCGCGCGAGCCGCCGGCGGCACACGCCGAGCGGCGCGGCGCGCCCTCTGCTCATGCAACCAGCCCCGCGGCGCCGGTCGGATCGATGTGGAAGGTCGCAGCGAAGCGCTCCAGCAGTGTCGCATCGCCCGACACCACTGACAGCACCTCGCGGTCGATCGCCTCGGCGGGCGTGACCTCGCCCGAGATGAGCAGCCGGATGCCCGGCCCGGCCGCGAACACGAGGTCGGCGGCGCCGTCGGGCATCGCGCCGCCGACCGGCGGGGCGGGAGGCGCGAGCTGGGCGATGCGCAGCTCGGGTCCGTCGACCTGCACCCGCAGCGCGACGTCGGCGACGTGCACCTCGTAGTCCGCCGCGGGGAGGTCGGCCGCGGCATCCGCTCGGAAAGCCGTCCGCAGCGCCATGGTGAGCGAGTCCGCGGTCACGACGTCTTCGGGCGCGGGGTCGCCCATCTGCGCGAAGCCCCAGCGTCCGAGTGCGAGCACCACAGGCTCGAGCCGCCGGCCGTACGGCGTGAGCTCGTACACGAGTCCGCAGTTCATCAGGGGCACACGCCGCACGACACCGCCCTCCTGCAGCTCCTTCAGCCGCGTGGAGAGGATGTTCGTGGGGATCTTGGGCAGCCCCTGCTTGAGGTCGGTGTACCGCCGCGGCCCGACGAGCAGATCGCGGACGATGAGCAGCGCCCACCGCTCGCCGATCAGCTCGACGGCCGTCGTGACCCCGCAGTACTGCCCGTAGCTGCGGGACGCCACCTATGCCTGCGCCTGCGCCGACGCGTAGGCGTCGGGACCCTGCTCGGCCGCTTGCGGCTCCATGAAGACGAACTCGATGCCGTTGCCGTCGGGGTCTTCGAGGTCGCGGCTGTACATGAAGCCGTAGTCCTTCGGCTCGGTAGGCTCGGTGCCGCCGTTGGCCAGACCCGCTTCGACGATCTCGTCGACGGCTTCGCGCGACTCGCGGCTCAGGGCGATCAGCACCTGCGCGTGCGTCGCCGGGTCGGCGAACTCCTTCTCGGTGAAGGTCGAGAAGTACTCCCTGCTGAGCACCATGAAGTAGACGTTGTCGTCCCAGACGATGCACGCCGCGTTCTCGTCGGTGAACAGCGGGTTGATTCCCGCGCCGAGAGACGTGTAGAACGACTTGGCCCGCTCCAGGTCGTTCGTCGCGATGTTCACGAAGATGTGCGTCATTGCCCTGCTCCCTTGCCGGTGTCTGTCATGCCGTCGTGCCAGGTGCGGCTCCGCGGCGATGGATCAATACTTGCAAAAAGCAACAAAGCTTGTCAATAGCAAGTGGACGCGGCGGAGGAGCCGGGACTCCGCCGTGCGGGGGATGCCCGGGCAGCCGCGACGGCCCTACCGTGGAGGGATGTCCCTGAACTCCCCCGCCCGGCGCACGCCCGCGTCGCCCGCAGAGCTGCGCAACGACGTCTGGCTCGCAGGCGCCCTGCTGCTCGGCGCGGTGCTCAGCGCCGCCCTCGGCTCGGTCGCCGGCATCTACGGCGACGAGACCCGGCAGGGTATGCAGTGGGCGCTCCTCTACGCCTTCGGCCTCACCGCACCCTTGGCGCTGCGGCGCCGCTACCCCGAGATCGTCGCGGTCGTGATCGCCGCGGTGTTCTTCGTCGGGGTGACCATGCGCATCCCCGAGCTCTACGTCGGCAACATCGCGGTGTTCATCGCGATGTACACCGTGGGCGCGTGGGTCGACGACCGTCGACGCGCCATGATCGTCCGCATCGCGATCATCGTCGGGATGTTCCTGTGGCTGCTGGTCACGACGTTCCAGTCCGCGACCGCGCCGACCGACGAGGGCCTCTCGCGCGAGGGCCTGTTCTCGCCGTTCGTCGCGTTCATGCTGATCCAGTTCCTCGTCAACGCCGCGTTCTTCGGCGGGGCGTACTACATGGGCGACCGTGCGTACGCGTCGGCGCTCGAGCGGGCCGCACTCGAAGAGCGCACCCGCGAGCTCGAGAGCGAGCGCGAGGTGACGGCCGCCCAGGCGGTGGCGCTCGACCGCGTGCGCATCGCCCGCGAACTGCACGACGTCGTCGCACACCACGTGTCGGCGATGGGCGTTCAGGCCGGCGCCGCCCGCGCCGTGATGGACCGCGATCCCGAGGCCGCCCGTGCCGCGCTGTCGGGGGTCGAGGCATCCGCTCGCTCTGCTCTCGACGACCTGCGCCACCTGCTCGAGACGCTGCGGACGCCTGACGGAGAACCGCCGAACGCGTCGACCGTACGGCTGGCCGGGCTCGCCGAACTGGTCGCACACGCCAACGCGAACGGCCTGCCCACGACCCTGACAGTCGTCGGCGACGAGACCCCGGTGCCCGACCTCGTGCAGGTGAACATCTACCGCGTCGCCCAGGAGGCGCTCACGAATGCGCGCCGCCACGGCGGACCGGATGCGGCGGCCGACGTGCGCCTGCGCTACGCCGGCGACGCGGTCGAGCTCGAGATCGTCAACACCGGGCGCGTCGTCGCGGCGCTGCGCCCCGGCCTCGGCATCGTCGGCATGCGCGAGCGCGCGGGCGCGTCGGGCGGGACGCTCGAGGCGGCGCCGCGCGCACGGGGCGGCTTCCTCGTGCGGCTGAGCGTGCCGCTTGCCGAGCGGGTCGTCGCGTGACGGGTTCGCCGATCCGGGTGCTGCTCGTCGACGATCACGCCGTGATGCGCGCCGGCTTCCGCATGATCCTCGAGGCGGCGGGCGACATCACCATCGTGGGCGAGGCCGCGACCGGAGTGGAGGGCGTGGCGGCGGCATCCGCTCTGCACCCCCACGTGGTGTGCATGGACGTGCAGATGCCCGACATGGACGGGCTCGAGGCGACCCGGCGCATCGTCGCCGACCCGGCGATCGCCGCGGCCGTCGTGGTCGTGACGACCTTCGACCGTGACGACTACCTGTTCTCGGCCCTGTCGGCGGGGGCGAGCGGTTTCCTGCTGAAGAACGCCGGCCCGGAGGAGCTCGTCTCGGCCGTGCGCGTCGCGGCAGCGGGCGACGCACTGCTCGCGCCCGAGGTCACGCGGCGGGTGATCGCCCGGTTCGCGGATGGCGAGTCTTCCGGCTCACCCGTCACGAATGGCCGCCGCGACGCGCACAATGCGACAGGTGAGCAACCCGGGCGAGGCACCCTGCCCGTCGAGCTCACCGAGCGCGAGGACGAGGTGCTGCGCCTGGTCGCGCAGGCCCTGAGCAACGCCGAGATCGCCGAGCGGCTCTACATCGGCGAGGCGACGGTCAAGACGCACGTCTCGAACGTGCTGCAGAAGCTCGGCGCCCGTGACAGGGTCGCCGCCGTCGTGTACGCGCTCCGCCACGGCTTGGTCTGACCCCTCGCGGGAAGGCGGAACGCCCCGTGCCCGCCGGGGCCCGGGGCGTTCCGTGGGCCGGGATCAGGCCGCGACGGGAACCGACGCGTAGCGGTCGACGAGCGCGCCGAACGCCTCGAGGTAGCCGACGAGGAACTCGGCCGTCTGCTCGTTGGTGACCTCGCCGGTCTCGGTGAACAGGCCGGGGGTCGACTGCACATAGCCCTCGGGCTGGCCGAGCGTCGGGGCGTTGTAGTGGCTGAGGATCGCCTTGAGGTGCTGCTGCGCCGCAGCGGTGGCGATGCCGCCGCCCGAGGTGCCGATGACGGCGGTGGGCTTGCCGTTGAACGAGCCCTGGCCCCAGGGGCGGGCAGCCCAATCGAGGGCGTTCTTCAGCACGCCGGGGATCGAGCGGCTGTACTCGGGGGTGACGATGATGACGCCGTCGACCTCGTCGATGGCGTGCTTGAAGTCGCGCGCGACCTGCGGGTAGTCGGCGTCGAAGTCGGGCGAGTAGAAGGGGAGGTCCTTGATCGGGATCTCGACCAGGGTAGTGCCCTCGGGTGCGAGGCGCTCGAGCGCCTTAGCGAGGCGAAGGTTGATCGAGGTCGACGAGATGCTGCCGACGATGTAGCCGATGGTCCGCTCGGACATGGGTGTGTGCTCCTTCTGGAAAAACGAAAAGACGTCCCGGTGGTGGCCACCGTGGACGTTCCACAACCATGCAAGCGCATCGGTTCGAGATCTATTCCGGCGAATGGAGAAGTCGTCATCCCGCCGCTCCCTCGCGCGGCTGATCGCACGAATCCCCCCTGAGGGGGAGGACGCGCGGTCGCGGGCTCCGTAGCGTCGGACGCAGGAATCGACAGGAGGAGTGGGATGCTGCAGCTGACGGGGATCACCAAGAGCTACGGAGGGCGGCGCGTGCTCGACGACGTCGCGTTCGACGTCGAACCGGGCAGGCTCACCGGCTTCGTGGGCGGCAACGGCGCGGGCAAGACGACGACGATGCGCATCGTCCTGGGTGTGCTCGCCAAGGACGGCGGCGACGTCCGTCTCGACGGCGCAGAGGTCACGGCGTCCGATCGCCGCCGCTTCGGCTACATGCCTGAGGAGCGCGGGCTCTACCCGAAGATGAAAGTGCTCGAGCACATCGTGTACCTCGCGCGCCTCCACGGGTTCGCAAAGGTGGACGCCACGGCCCGCGCCACAGCGCTGCTCGAACAGCTCGGGCTCGGCGAGCGCCTGGACGACAACGTCGAGACGCTCTCGCTCGGCAACCAGCAGCGTGCGCAGATCGCCGCGGCCCTGGTGCACGACCCGCAGGTCCTGATCCTCGACGAGCCCTTCTCGGGACTCGACCCGCTCGCTGTCGACGTCGTCGCAGGCGTGCTGCAGGAGCGCGCCGCCGGCGGTGCCGCCGTGCTCTTCTCGTCGCACCAGCTCGACGTCGTCGAGCGGCTGTGCGACGACCTCGTCATCATCGCCGGCGGCACGATCCGCGCGGCCGGTGCCCGCGACGCGCTGCGCGCTCAGCACTCCACCCGCCGCTTCGAGCTCGTATCGACGGGCGATGCCGGGTGGCTGCGCTCCGAGCCCGGGGTCGAGGTCCTCGACTTCGACGGCGGCTACGCCGTGTTCGACGCCGACACCGACGAGACCGCCCAGCGCGTGCTGCGCCGGGCCGTAGACCAGGGCGATGTCGCGAGCTTCGCGCCGCAGCATCCCAGCCTCGCCCAGATCTTCAAGGAGGTCATCCAGTGAGCACCCCCACACGCACCGCCGCGGCCGGCCTCGGCACGGCCCAGGCAGTCTGGCTCGTCGCCGAGCGCGAGATCGGCTCGAAGCTGCGCAGCAAGGCGTTCGTCATCTCGACGGCGATCCTGCTGATCGGCGCGCTGGCGCTCGTCATCTGGGGCGGCTTCGCGGCCGCGAACTCCACCGGCACCCCGGTAGCGGTGACAGCGGATGCCTCGTCCGCCGTCGCGGACGTGCAGGGACTCGACATCACCGAGGTCGATGACCGCGCCGCCGCTGAGGCGCTCGTCGCGGACGGCGACGTCGACGCCGCCATCGTGGCCGACCCGGAGTCGCCGGTCGGGATCGCCGTGATCGCGGACTCGAACGCCCCGTCGCAGCTGCTGCTGCAGCTGTCGCAGGCACCGACGGTCGTACTGCTCGAGCCTCAGACAGGCAATCAGGCGCTCGGCTACCTCGCGGCGATCGGCTTCGGTGTCGTGTTCCTGTTCGCGGCATCGATGTTCGGCGGCACGATCGCGCAGAGCGTCGTCGAAGAGAAGCAGACCCGCGTGGTCGAGCTGCTCATCTCGGCGATCCCGGTGCGCGCCCTGCTCGCCGGCAAGGTGATCGGCAACACGATCCTCGCGATGGGGCAGATCCTGCTGCTCGCGGCGATCGCGATCGTCGGCCTGACGGTCACCGGTCAGACGGCACTGCTGCAGGGGCTCGGCGGGCCGATCGCCTGGTTCGCCGTGTTCTTCCTGTTCGGGTTCATCCTGCTGGCGGCGCTGTTCGCGGCCGCGGCGTCGATGGTCTCGCGCATGGAGGACGTCGGCTCGACCACCACCCCGCTCACGATGCTCATCATGGCGCCGTACTTCCTGGTGATCTTCTTCTTCGACAACCCGCTCGTGCTGGGGATCATGTCGTACGTGCCGTTCTCCGCGCCGGTGGGCATGCCGATGCGACTGTTCCTCGGCGAGGCGCAGTGGTGGGAGCCGCTGCTGTCGCTCGCGATCCTCATCGCGACGTGCATCGCCGCGATCCTGGTCGGCTCGCGCATCTACGAGAACTCGCTGCTGCGCATGGGCGGCCGCGTGAAGCTCTCGGAGGCGCTCGCCGGCTGAGCTCGATTCCGGATGCCTCGTCCCTCGCTCTGTGCGCGCGGGGCGAGGCATCCGTCGTTCACTCCGTCTTCAGCACCGCCAGCACGTTGCCCGACGGGTCGCGGAACCACGCGATCGCGGGGCCCATGTCGCGCGAGATGCCCTTCGCGTCGGTGGGGAACTCGGAGTCGTCGTAGATCTTGGTCACGACGCCGCGCGCGTTGAGGTCGTCGACCGCCGCCTCGACGTCGTCGACGTCGAAGTTCAGGATGGTGAAGACGGCCGGCTCGTGGTCGTCCTTCGGATAGACCATCACGCGTGCGCCGCTTCCGATCGTGAGTTCGAGGATGCCCATGTCATACTCCTGCACGGGCAGGCCGAGGGTCTCGCCGTAGAAGGTCTTCGCCGCGCCGAGGTCGGTGACGGCGAAGCTGCTGAAGGCGCGAGCGGGTGTGAACATGCTGTCTCCCTGGGTCGTGGCTGCAGCCAGCCTCCGCCTCCGGCGGCGCGGTGTCCAGGGGTGCGGTGCGGTGCCGCGCCGTCAGAGCCGCTCGACCACGGTCGCGACACCCATACCGCCGCCGATGCAGAGCGTGGCCAGGCCGTAGCGTCCGCCGGTGCGCTCGAGCTCGTCGATCAGCGTGCCGAGGATCATCGCGCCGGTGGCGCCGAGCGGGTGCCCCATTGCGATCGCGCCGCCATTGACGTTGGTGCGCTCATGCGGGAAGTCGTCGAGGTCGCGCATGAGGCGCAGGGCGACGGAGGCGAACGCCTCATTGATCTCGACGAGGTCGATGTCGTGGATGCGGAGCCCAGCGCGCTCGAGGGCGAGCCTCGACGCCGGGCCGGGGCCGGTCAGCATGATCGTGTGCTCGGTGCTCACGACGGCGGCCGAGCGGATGCGGGCGCGCGGCGTGAGTCCGTGACGCTCGCCGGCCCGCTCACTGCCGACGAGCACGAGGGCGGCGCCGTCGACGATGCCCGACGAGTTGCCGGCGTGGTGGACGTGCTGGATCGCGCCCGCCTCGGGATACTTCGCGAGCGCGAGGTCGTCGTAGCCGACGGCGCCCATCGCCGCGAAGGCCGGGGCCAGCGCGGCCAGGGTCTCGACCGTCGTGCCAGGGCGGATGATCTCGTCGCGCTCGAGCAGCGGCGTGCCGTCGGCGCCGAGAACGGGGATGACCGACCGGTCGAACCGGCCCTCCTCCCAGGCGCGGGCGGCGCGCTCGTGCGACGTCGCGGCGAAGCGGTCGACGTCTTCGCGCGTGTAGTCCTCGAGCGTCGCGATGAGGTCGGCGCTGATGCCCTGCGGCACGGAGTCGGGCGAGATCGCCGCCGCACGGTCGGTGGAGAACGGGCTGCCGTCAGAGCCCATCGGCACGCGGCTCATGGACTCGACGCCGCCCGCGAGGAAGAGGTCCTCCCAGCCGGACCGCACGCGTGCCGCCGCCTGGTTGACGGCCTCGAGGCCTGAGCCGCAGAAGCGGTTGAGCTGCACTCCGGGGACCGAGTCGGGCAGGCCGGCGGCGAGCGCGGCGACCTTCGCGATGTCGGAGCCCTGGTCGCCGATCGGAGTGACGCACCCGAGGATGACGTCGTCGACTCCCGCCGGGTCGAGACCGGGATGCCGGTCGCGCAGCGCGTCGACGAGGCCCACGACGAGCTCGTGCGGTGCCACCCCGTGCAGTGTTCCGGTCGCCTTGCCGCGACCGCGCGGCGTGCGCACCGCGTCGTAGACGTAGGCGTCGGTCATGGGGTCTCCCTTGGTCGCTCGTTCCATCGTGCCACCGTGCGCTCGGTCCCGGCCGCGGAGCGCGCGAAGCGAGGGGGACGCGTCAGCGCTCGACGAGCACGCCGTCGGAGTCTGCCCAGACGTGCCGGCCGGGCGCGAAGACCACGCCCCCGATCTCGACGGGCACATCGACCTCGCCGACGCCGTCCTTCGCGCTCTTGCGCGGGTTCGAGCCGAGAGCCTTCACGCCGATCGGGAGGGCGGCGATCGCCTCACGGTCGCGGATCGCTCCGTGCACGATGATCCCGGCCCATCCGTGCTCGACCGCCGACGCGGCGATCAGGTCGCCGACGAGCGCCGACTGCAGCGAGCCGCCGCCGTCGATCACGAGCACGGCGCCGTCGCCCGGTGTGGCGAGCAGGGCCTTCACCAGCGCGTTGTCGCGGTGGCAGCGCACCGTGCGGATCGGTCCGTCGAAAGCCACCCGGCCGCCGAGGTCGTGCAGCTGAAGGGAGAGCGAGTCGAGCGCGTCCCCGTGCTCGTCGTAGAGGTCGGCCGTCGCGATGGTCATGCGGCCACGCTACGACGCGCGCTGAGCGCTCGCCGCGTCAAACCGTCGGGAAGAATCGCCGTATTTCCTCGGCGGTGAAGCCCGGAGCGGGCGTTTCTCCCGACGGTTTGACGAGTGGCGCCCCGCCCGGGTCGCTCAGCGACCGGGAGGCGACGGGGCGGGCGGGTTGAGGTCGGGGTGCAGTGCCGTGAAGAGCGAGTACGGCTCGCCGTCGGGGTCGGGCTCGCGCTCCTTGAACTCCTCGAGCAGGTCGACGAGGCGCTGCTGCAGCTCGGCCTTGTGCTCTGCGTTGAGCTTGAGCCCGAGCCACGCGGTATCGAGTTCTTCGGGTTCGACGCCCTCGATCTGCTGCAGGAAGACCTCGACCAGGACGCGACTCCGGTGCGGCATCGGGGTGCGCCACGACAGGCCCGTCGCCCGGTAGGGCACCTCACGCGCGCCCTGCGCTCCGACGCGCTGGGGCTGAGCAGCGAGGAAGCCGGTCTGCGCCAGCGTGCGCACGTGATGGAGCATCGTGCCCGGGTTCACGCCGAGGAGCTCGGCGAGCTCCTTGTTCGTCCGCGACTCGAACGCGCACAGCCGCAGCACGCGCAGGCGCAGCGGTGAGCTCAGCGCGCGAAGGCGCGCCTCGTCGGCAGGATCGGTCGGCGGGCGCATCTCGGACCCGACACGCATCTCGGTCACCACGCCAGACTAGGCCACTGATTGACAACTCTCAATCAGTGGCCGACACTGATTGGCATGTCCCAATCACCGGACGCGAACCGCGCCCCAGACGACATCGATGTCGACGACGCGATCCTGGCCGAGGCGCGGGCCGAGGCATCCGGAACCTCCTCCGCCGCGCGCGCCGACGCCGCAGCGGATGCGGATCAGCCCGACCCGCTTCCCACCCCGTCGCGGAGCGGATCGCTCTGGCGGGACCCCAACTTCCTGACGCTGTGGAGCGGCCAGGCGCTCAGCCAGTTCGGCGCGCAGATCGCCGAGCTCGCGATCCCGGTGCTGGCGGTGCTGCTGCTCAACGCCACCGAGTTCCAGGTGGGCGTGCTCAACGCGGCCAACGTCGCCGCCTTCCTGCTGGTGGGGCTGCCGGCAGGCGCGTGGATCGACCGCATGCGCAAGCGCCACGTCATGATCGCCGCCGACGTCGTGCGCGCCGGCGCGCTCGCGCTCGTGCCGCTGCTGTGGATCCTCGGGGTCCTGCAGATCTGGCACCTCGTGGTCATCGCGGCGATCATCGGCATCGCCACAGTGTTCTTCGACGTGTCGTACCAGAGCATCGTGCCGTCGCTGGTGCGCCCGAACCAGATCGCCGAGGCGAACGGCAAGCTGCAGTCCACGTACGAGCTCGCCAACATCGCCGGCCCGGGATTCGGCGGCTGGCTGATCGGCGTGGTCACGGCCCCCGTCGCCGTGCTCGCGACAGCCGGGACCTATGTGGTGTCGGCCTTCGCCCTCCTGGTCACGCGCGACCATGAGGAGGGACCCGACCCCGCCCAGCGCGGCCCGATCCTCCACGAGATCTGGGAGGGTCTGCGCTTCGTCTTCACCGAGAAGCTGCTGCGCCGCATCGTCGCGACGACGGGCACGTCGAACTTCTTCAACACGGTGTCGACCACGCTGCTGCCGCTGTTCCTGCTGCGCGAGCTCGGATTCTCCCCGGCGTCGCTGGGCCTGATCTTCTCGCTCGCCTCGGTCGGCGGACTGCTCGGCGCCATGGCCACCCCGCACATCGTGCGGCTGATCGGCGAGGGCCGCGCGATCCCGGCTGCCGCGCTCGGCTTCAGCTTCGTCGCTCTGCTGCTGCCGGTGGCGGCGCTCACCCCCGCGTTCGCCTTCCCCCTGCTGGTCGGCCAGTTCTTCGTGATGAGCTTCATGGTGCTCGTGTACAACATCACGCAGGTGACGTTCCGGCAGCGGATCACGCCGCCCCGCCTGCTCGGGCGCATGAACGCCTCGGTGCGCTTCGTCATCTGGGGCGTGATGCCGATCGCCGCGCTGCTCGCGGGTGTGCTCGGCACGTGGCTGGGCGTCATCCCGACGATGTGGATCGGTGCGATCGGCCAGCTGCTGTCGGCGGTGTTCGTCGTGTTCTCGCCGTTCTGGTCGATGCGCGAGCTCCCCGACCAGCACACCGGACCCGCCGCATCCGCCGCCTCCGCCGCATCCGCCGACGAGAAGTGACCCGGCGGCTCACCCGTTCGCGACGGCCGTGCGGCCGCGCGTGACGCCCATCACGGCCAGCACCAGCTGTGCGAGGTAGGACAGGCCGATGAGCCCGGCGGAGATGGCGAACAGCGCCGCGGACGTCTGCGCCGTGATGCCGAACCACGACATGAGCACCGTGTCGAGCGGACCGCTGTCACCGGAGTCGGGCACCGTGAGCGCGCCGAGGACGATGCCGAGCCACAGCACGGCGCTCGCGATGTCGTAGAAGAGCCGCGTGGATCGCCCCCGCCGCACCTCGGGATCGAACAGCGTGATCGCGGGCGGCACGAGCAGCAGCGCGATCACGATGAGGCCGTACACGATGCCGAAGAACCCGAGCCAGCCCACCTCGGCCCCGAGGTTGCCGCGTCCGATGAAGAACAGCACCGGCAGGAAGACGGCCACCGGCCACTGGGCGTAGAACACGAAGCGACCGGTGCCCTCGATGTGCATGATCCGACCGTAGTACGCGAGCGGATGCCGCGGCCCGTGCTCTGCACGAACCTGACGGTTCGCACAAGACCACCCCGCGCGGGGCCTCGGGGTGCTTAGGTGTGAGCATGAGTCCGCGCATCGTCTCGATCGGAACTGCCGTCCCGACGACCCGCGTCGCCCAGACGGAGGCGCGCGACCTGTTCGCGACGCAGCCCGGCGTCGACCGCCTGACCGCACGGCTGATCCGCGCGGCGTTCGACGCCGCCGAGATCGAGCACCGGCATACCGTGCTCGCCCAGCTCGCCCTGTCGGGGGTGCCCGGTCCCGACGACGGCACGGCGTTCATCGACGCCGAGCGCGGCCTCCTCCGCCCGACGACCGGCACGCGCAACGACCTGTACATCCGCACGGCGCCGGCGCTCTACGCCGAAGCGGCCCGCACCGCGATGGCGGACGCCGAGATCGAGGCATCCGCCATCACCCATGTCGTGACCGTCTCCTGCACCGGATTCTTCGCCCCCGGGCCGGACTACCGGCTCGTGCGCGACCTCGGCCTCGACCCGTCGGTCGAGCGCTACCACCTCGGCTTCATCGGCTGCGCGGCAGCGATGCCCGGACTGCGGCTCGCGTCGCGCATCGCCGATTCCGACCCGGCGGCCGTCGTGCTCGTGGTGTGCGTCGAGCTGTGCACGCTGCACATCCGGCCGTCGGCCGATCCGCAGCAGATCGTGGCCGCGTCGGTCTTCGCCGACGGGGCCGCCGCGGCCGTGGTCACCGCCGACCCGGACGCGGGGCGCGAGGGCGGGCTCGAGCTCGACCGCTTCTCGACCGCGCTGACAGCGGAGGGCGAAGCCGACATGGTCTGGACCATCGGCGACCACGGGTTCGAGATGATCCTGTCGGCCGAGGTGCCCCGCATCGTCGGACGCGAGATTCGCGGCGCGGTCGACCGCTTCCTCGCGGGCGAGGCGACGCCCGACGTCTGGGCGGTCCATCCCGGCGGGCGCAGCGTGCTCGACCGCGTCGAGGCGGGCCTCGAGCTTCCGCCCACCGCTCTCGACGCCTCGCGCGGCGTGCTCCGCGACTACGGCAACATGTCGAGCGCCACGATCCTGTTCATCCTCGAGCGGATGCTGCGCGATGACGCCGTCGCCGACGGAGCGCGGCTCGCCGCCCTGGCGTTCGGGCCCGGGCTGACCATCGAATCGGCGCTGCTCACCAAGCGCGGCGCCACGGGTGCTGCGGTCGCCGATGCGCCGGCAGGGGCGGCGGTCGGGGCGGTCGCCGGCGCATGAGCCTGGCGGTCCGCGACATCGAGCTCGAGGAGCTCATGGACGATCCGGCCTGCGATCCGCGGCGCCTGCGCGCAACCCTGCGCCGGTTCGGCACCATCAACCGACTCTTCTCGGGCTGGGGCTTCGCCTACCGCGCCCGTCTGGCCCCGCACCTCGCTGCGCTCGGCCGCCCCGCACGGGTGCTCGACCTGGGCTCGGGGGGAGGCGACCTCGTACTCCGGCTCGCGCGGCTCGCGGCCAAGGACGGGCTCGACGTGACCTGGTCCGGAGTCGACCCCGACCCGCGCTCGCACGAGGTCGCGATCGGCCGGGACGCCCCGTCGAACGTGCGCTTCCGGCTGGCGGATGCCGCGACCCTGGTCGCCGAGGGCGATACCTTCGACGCGGTGCTGTCCAACCACGTCCTCCACCACCTCGGCGAGAACACGGCGACGTTCCTGTCGCAGTCGCGCGCGCTCTCGCACGGCCTGGTGCTGCACGGCGACATCGCGCGCGGCCGGATGCCGTACGTCCTGTACGCGGTGGCCGTCACCCCGTTCGCACCCGGGACCTTCCTGCGCACCGACGGGCTGCGCTCGATCCGCCGCAGCTACACGCACGACGAGCTGCGTCGCCTTCTCGATTGCGCGGAGCCCGGTGCCTGGGACGTGACCGGGCACGCGCCGTTCCGGCTGCTCGCCGCGGCACCCGGGCTCGCGCCGGCGCCGGGGCACGGCGCCGCACGCAGGGAGTCGCCGGGTGCCTGACGTCGTCGTCATCGGCGCGGGGCCGGTCGGCACGCTGCTCGCGGGCGACCTCGCCCGTCGCGGTGTCGACGTCGCCCTGTACGAGCGCCGTCCCACCGCCGGGGGCGGGACGCGGGCGATCGGCGTGCACGCGCCCGTGCTCGCCGCCCTCGAACCGGGCGGCGTGACGGAGCGACTGCTCGCGGCCGCGGCCCGGGTCCCCCGCGGCGAGGCGCGCTCGGGCGGACGCGTCCTGGGATCGCTGTCGTTCTCGCGTCTGTCGACGCGCTTCCCGTTCGTCGCGACGCTGCCGCAGGCCGCGACCGAGGCGGTGCTCGCCGCCGATTCCCCCGAGCCGACCCGCGGGGCGACGGCGATGTCGATCGCGCCCCGCCCCGACGGGGTGCGCGTGCGCATCGGCGTCGGTGGGCGCCCGACTGAGCTGACGGCGCCGATCGTGGTCGTCGCGACCGGTGCGGGAGGGCGCGACCTCGTCTTCCGCTCCGGTGCCGTGCGTGCGCACGAGTATCGCGACCGGTACCTGATGGCGGATGCCGCGACCGGCCCTCGCGCCGACGACGACCTCGCCGTGATCCACCTCGATCGAGACGGCGTGCTCGAGTCGTTCCCACTCCCGGACGGGTATCGGCGCTTCGTCACCTGGGACCGTCCGGGAGCAGACCCCGACCCCGCAGCACGCACAGCACGCCTGCGCGCCGCCCTCGACGCGCGAGGCGAGGGCGAGGCATCCGTCACCGTCTCACAGGCGACCGCCTTCGGCGTGCGGCGGATGGTCGCCGCGCGCCTGCGCAACGGCCGGGTGATCGTGATCGGGGATGCCGCGCACGAGGTCAGCCCGATCGGAGGTCAGGGCATGAACCTGGGTCTTCTCGACGCCGCGACCCTCGCGCCGCTGCTCGCGACGTGGGTGCGCAGCGGAGCAGCGCCGGACGCGGACCTTGCGCGGTGGGAGGCACGCCGGATCGCGTCGGCCCGCACCGCCGCACGTCTGGCCGCGGCGAACACGGTGCTCGGACGGAGCGCGCCTCGGGCCGTCGACGCGGGTCGGCGCACGCTGGTCCGCACGATGCTGACTCCTCCCGTCGACCGCATCTTCGCCCGCGCCTACTCGATGGGGTTCGACGCCGACGCCTGACCGACCTCGCGCGTCACCCCGCCTCACCCTGCCAGCGCGGCGCCGCTCGCGACGAGCTGTGCGGCCAGCAGGAGCGCGGCGAGCATGACGAGCCGGAACAGCACGCGCGCGGGGGGCCGGACGAGCGCACGCACGATCGTCCACCCTGCGACCCCGACGACGCCGGCGAAGAAGAGCCATGAGACGAGGGAGACCGTCGCGAGGTCGCCTCCCGACGTGCCGAGGAGCACCGCGATCCCGCCGGCCAGCACCGCGCTCGCGGCGAGGACAGCCGAGACCCGCGCCCCCAGCCGGTGCGGCAGCCCGCGCACGCCGGTGCGGGCGTCGTCGTCGAGGTCGGGCAGGACGTTGGTCAGATGCACCGCCGAGCCCAGAGCCGCGCCCGCGATCCATGCCCACCCCGGCGCGAACACCGGTTCGGGCGCCGACAGCGTCGCGAGCGACGGGAAGATCCCGAAGCTCACGATGAACGGCACGATCGACAGCACGCCCGACTTCAGCCCCGCGTTGTACGCCCACGCCGATCCGAGGAACAGCGCGTGCGCCGCGAGCATCCGCCAGCCGAGAGGTGCCGACAGTGCGAGCGCGACGAGCAGGGCGACGGATGCTGCGCCCCACGCCGCCCGCAGCGAGACGTCGCCCCGTGCGAGGGGCTTGTCGGTGCGGCCGACGGCTCGGTCGCGCGCCGCGTCGAGCGCGTCGTTCGAGATGCCGATCGACACCTGGCCCGCGAAGACGGCGAGGGTCAGCAGCGCCAGGCGCCACGGCTCGAGGCCGACGGCGAGGCCCAGCGTGAGCGCGAGGATCGTGACGACCAGCGTCGGGCCGGGATGGGTCGACCCCCACAGGGCCCGGACGGTGCGCACGCTCCGATGCTCTCACGGAGCGGGAGCGTCAGTCCTCCAGCAGCTCGGCCTCGATGACCTCCTCCTCGGCCTCGGGGACGGGCGCCGCACCCTCGCTGACGAGCGACAGCCCGGAGCCGTCCGCTGCGACATCCACCCGCACGACGTCGCCGTCGTGCACTCCGCCGCCGAGGATCGCCATGGCGAGGCGGTCCTGGATCTCGGACTGGATGAGCCGGCGCAGCGGGCGCGCACCGAACATCGGGTCGTAGCCGCGCTCGGCGAGCCAGCCGCGGGCGTCGGGCGTCACGGCCAGTGTGAGCCGGCGGTCCTTCAGCCTGCGCTGCAGCGCGAACACCGCGAGCTCGACGATCTGCGCGAGGTCATCCTCGGTGAGCGCCTGGAAGATGACGATGTCGTCGAGGCGGTTCACGAACTCGGGCTTGAACGCCTGGCGGACGAGCCCCTGCACCTGTTCCCGCTTCTGCTCGGTCGAGAGGGTCGGGTCGATCAGGATCGGCGAGCCCAGGTTCGAGGTGAGGATCAGGATGACGTTCTTGAAGTCGACGGTGCGGCCCTGGCCGTCGGTCAGGCGACCGTCGTCCATGACCTGCAGCAGCACGTCGAAGACCTCGGGGTGCGCCTTCTCCACCTCGTCGAGCAGCACGACCGAGTACGGACGACGCCGCACGGCCTCGGTCAGCTGACCGCCCTGCTCGTAGCCGATGTAGCCGGGAGGAGCACCGACGAGTCGGGAGACCGTGTGCTTCTCGCCGTACTCCGACATGTCGATGCGCACCATGGCGTGCTCGTCGTCGAAGAGGAACTCGGCGAGCGCCTTGGCGAGCTCGGTCTTTCCCACACCGGTCGGTCCGAGGAACAGGAACGAGCCGGTGGGCCGGTTCGGGTCGCTGATGCCGGCGCGCGAGCGCCGCACGGCGTCGGCCACCGCCTTGACGGCGTCCTTCTGGCCGATCAGGCGCTTGCCGAGCTCGGCCTCGAGGTGCAGCAGCTTCTCGGTCTCGCCCTGCAGCAGCCGGCCGACCGGGATGCCCGTCCACGCCGCGATGACCGCGGCGATGTCCTCGTCGGTGACCTGGTCGTTGACCATCCGGTCGCCGGCGGGCTCGTCGCGCTCGGCGTCGATGAGCTGCCGCTCGAGCGCCGGGATCTCGGCGTAGAGCAGGCGCGATGCCTTCTCGAGGTTGCCCTCGCGCTGAGCGCGCTCCGCCTCCATGCGCGCGGCATCGAGCTTGGTCTTCAGGTCGCCCACGCGGTTGAGCGAGGCGCGCTCGTGCTCCCAGCGGGCCTGCAGGTCGCTGAGTCGCTCCTGCTCGCCCGCAAGGGTCTCGCGAAGGGCCGCGAGGCGCTCCTTCGAGGCGTCGTCCTTCTCCTTCTTGAGCGCGAGCTCCTCGAGCTTCAGGCGGTCGACGTGACGGCGCAGCTCGTCGATCTCGAGCGGCGCGGAGTCGATCTCCATGCGCAGTCGGGAGGCGGCCTCGTCGATCAGGTCGATCGCCTTGTCGGGAAGCTGCCGGCTGGGGATGTAGCGGTGGCTGAGGGATGCCGCGGCCACGAGCGCCGCGTCGGCGATCGCCACCTTGTGGTGGGCCTCGTACCGCTCCTTGAGCCCGCGCAGGATCGCCACGGTGTCCTCGACCGAGGGCTCACCGACGTAGACCTGCTGGAAGCGGCGCTCGAGCGCGGCATCCTTCTCGATGAACTCCCGGTACTCGTTGAGCGTCGTCGCCCCGATGAGGCGCAGCTCGCCGCGTGCCAGCATGGGCTTGAGCATGTTGGACGCAGCGACGGAGCCCTCACCGCCGCCCGCGCCCATGAGCACGTGCAGCTCGTCGATGAACGTGATGATGCGTCCGTCGGACTCGGTGATCTCCTTGAGGACGCTCTTGAGGCGCTCCTCGAACTGACCGCGGTACATCGCGCCGGCGACGAGGGCCGAGATGTCGAGCGTGACGAGCTCCTTGTCCTTGAGGGACTCGGCGACGTCGCCTGCGACGATGCGCTGCGCGAGGCCCTCGACGACGGCGGTCTTGCCGACGCCGGGCTCTCCGATGAGCACGGGGTTGTTCTTCGTGCGGCGGGTCAGCACCTGGCTGACGCGCCGGATCTCGCTGTCGCGGCCGATGACCGGATCGAGCTTCCCCTGGCGCGCCCGGTCGGTGAGGTTGATGCCGAACTGCTCGAGGGCGCTGCGCGCGTCCTCCTGCCCCGGCTGCTGTGTGGCGTTCATGTCTCTCCTGAAGTCTTCTCACAAAGTTGAGTCGTGATGACTCAACTTTAGCAGGAGAGTGGATGCCACGGCAATGCGTGCGCCCGATCGTCAAGGGGTTGATTCGTCCGGCGAGCGGGAGAACGCTGGGATCCACCCACACGAACAGAGGAGTTCATGATGAGCAGCACGACGGTCGCGCGCGTCACGACGATCACCGCCCGGTCCCCCGAGAGCTTCGAGGCGGCTGTCCGAGAGGGCATCGCCCGCTCGCACCAGACGCTGCGCAACGTCAGCGGAGCATGGGTGAAGGAGCAGAAGGTCGAGTGCACCGACGGCGAGATCACCTCGTACCAGGTGGCATTGGAGGTCACGTTCGTCCTCGACGACTGAGCTACGGCCGGTCGCCGATCTCCGCGCGGGCATCGGCGTGCGCACGGCGCAGCGTCTCACCGACCCACTCGGTGCCCTTGTAGACGTTCCGCTCGCCGATGTCCTCGAGCAGCCCGCCCGCCTCGAGCGCGTCGATCACGCGGTCCTCGGTCGCGACGACCTTCAGGCTCGAGTCAGCATCGCGCAGCTGATGTGCGAAGCGGCGCAGCACGTCCACGAGCGACAGCCCGATCTGGTCGGTGCCGCGCAGGCGGACGATGACGACGGCGTTGCGCGACGCCCGGCTGACTTCCGGCAGCTGCTTCTCGAAGATCGGCGCGCTGGCGAAGAACAGGCTGCCGTAGGGCTGCAGCACCAGCACGGCGTCGGGCGGCACGACCGCAGGCGGCTCCGACTCGCGCAGGCGGCCGCCGGGCTCGATGTGCACGGCGCGCACGCGCACGCGGTTGGACTGCTGGCCGACGTACAGGATGATCCCGAGGCCGACGCCGGCGAGCACGGCGAACTGCAGCGGGATCACGAGCGTCAGCCCGAACGTGACCGCCATGACGGCCGTCGGCAACGGGCCCGACTTCGTCACCGAGTAGATCCGGCTGGGCTTGATCGCCCCGAATCCGACCACCATGAGCAGGCCCGCGAGCGCGGGCATGGCGATGAAGGCGACGAGGTCGGAGGCGGCGAACACGACGACGGCCATCACCGCCGCCGCGATGAAGAGCGCGAGGCGCGTCTGCGCGCCCGACTGCACGATGATCGACGATCCCGACATCGACCCCCCGACCGGCATGCCCTGGAAGAGGCCCGACATGACATTGCCCGCGCCTTGACCGATGAAGTCGCGGTTCGCGTCCGCCGGACGACCGTCTGCCGTGGGGATGCCTGCTGACACCGCCGCGCCCTGCACCAGGCCGATGAAGGCCAGCGACACCGCCGGGATGATCAGCACCGGGATGTCGGCGGCGCTCGGCAGCACCGGCGCGGGCAGCCCGCGCGGAACGTCGACGATGTCGCGCAGCTGGGCCACCGGGTCGCCGACCCACAGGTTGAGGAGCACGGCGCACACCGAGCCGGCGATGACCGCGACGACGAGCCCCAGGCTCCCGACGGGGGTGGGTCGCAGCACGACGATGAGCAGGATCGCGATGGTGCCGACCACGACCGATGCGATGCTCCACTGCCCGATGTGCACGAGCACGTCGATGGTCTTCAGCAGCCGGTTGGCACCCCGCCCGGGATAGCCGGTGAAGTTCGAGAGCTGCCCGAGAATGATGTTCACGCCGATCGCCGTGACGAACCCGGTCATCACCGCGGTCGGCACAAAGCTCACCAGACGGCCGGCCCGGGCGAAGCCCGCGATCGCCATGACCACGCCCGTGAGGATCGCGAGCGTGAACAGCGCGCGGTCGGGATCCGGGCGAGAGGCGAGGTCGGCGTCCGACACGACCAGCGCCATCGCGCTCGTCGCCTGCACGGCCATGAACGCGCTGCTCGTGACGAACGCGGCGCCGGCCATCCCGAACAGGTAGGCGTAGAGCCCCGCGAGTGGATTCACGCCGGCGAGCAGTCCGGCCGCGAGACCGTCGGGGACGGCCTCCACGCCCAGCACCAGGCCGGCCGCGGCATCCTTCCCCAGAGTCTTGCGGGAGAACCACCGCTTCGGATCGATCCGCACGCTCACACCGTAGTGATGTGGACGCTGCGCGGCGTCGCCCGCCGCGGGTGGTTACGCGACGGGTTCGAGCATCGCCCCTGCGCCGTGCCTCGATTCGGCAGCCTCGATCCCCGCAGCCTCCCGCGCCTCGCGGGTGCAGCAGAACCGCGCTCGGTAGGCCGTCGGGGTCGTATCGAGGACGCGCGCGAAGTTCTGACGCAGCACGGCGGCCGACCCGAAACCGCTCTCGTAGGCGATGCGGTCGAGTCCGAGGTCGGTCTTCTCGAGCAGCCGCTGCGCATGGATGATGCGCTGGCGCGCGAGCCACGCCGCGGGCGTCGCGCCGTAGTCGGCCTTGAAGCGCCGGGCGAACGTGCGCGGCGACATGTGGGCCTTCGAGGCGAGCTGATCGACGCTGAGGTCGAGACGGAGATTCTCGAGCATCCAGTCGGTGACCGGCGCGAGCGACAGCGACGCCACCTCGGGCAGCGGCCGGTCGATGAACTGCGCCTGTCCGCCGTCGCGCTGCGGGGGCACGACCATGCGGCGGGCGATCCTGTTGGTCATCTCCGCCCCGAGCTCCTGGCGGAGAAGGTGCAGGCAGGCGTCCAGGCCGGCCGCGGTGCCCGCGCTCGTGATGATGCGGCCGTCCTGCACGTAGAGCACGTCGGGGTCGACGTGGACGGCGGGGTACATGCGGGCCATCGCGTCGGCGTACATCCAGTGCGTCGTGGCCTTGCGGCCGTCGAGCACACCGGATGCAGCCACGACGAACGAGCCGCTGCAGACGCTCAGCACCCACGCGTCGCGCGCGACGGCCTGGCGGATCACGTCGAGCACGCGCTCGTCGGCGGTGCTGCGCGCCCAGTACTCGCGCGGCGTGGGTGACACGACGACCAGGTCGGCCTCGTAGGCGAACGAGAGGTCGTGATCGACGTTGATCGAAAAGCCCATCTTGGAGTTCACCACGCCCGGGTCGGGCGTCACGATGCGGAAGTCGAAGTTCGGGATGCCGTCAGCGGAGCGATCGAGGCCGAAGGCCTCACATGCGACGCCGAACTCGAAGGGAGCGAACCCGTCCTGCACGATGACGGCGACCGTCTTCATGATGACCTCCTGGAGTGGGAGTTTCCATGGCAGTTTTCCTGCGATGCGTGTCCATCCTGCCACTGTTGGCAGGACAAGCACAAGCGTAGCGTTTCTGCCATGTTCATGGTGATTCTTCTTGCAGCACTGTCCGCTGTCGCGGTCGCCTCGACGATCACGGCACTTCGCAACGACGGCTACCGTCGCACCCCGACCGATTGGTCGCGTCTCGTCTGACTCCGCCCCTCGCCCCGTGCCCCCGGTCCTCAGGGATCCGGGGGCTGGGGGTCAGCCGGCGATGATGCGGTCGTAGATCTCGACCATCGCCGCGGTGCGGGACGACTGCCGGAACCGCTCGCGGATCGTCGGATCCACCGGCACCGATGCTCCCGCGTCGATGTCCGCCACCGCGGTGCGCAACGCCTCCGCCAGGGCCCCGGTCGACGCATCCGCCCTCGTCCCCTCGCCCACGCGCCAGAATCCCGCGCCGAGCTCGGCCGCCAGGTCGGGGTCGCTCACGACCGACGGCGTTCCCAGCGAGGCCGCCTCGAAGATCGTCATGCCCTGCGTCTCGAAGCCGATCGACGTCTGCACGACGGCGTCGGCGCCGGCGATCCGGCGCAGCGTCTCGGCATACGGCAGCCGCCCGGCGAAGACCACCGACGCAGCGGGCCGCGTGCGCGCGACCACCCGCTCGGCCGCGGCGAGCTGGCCGCCGCCGCCGATCACCTCGACCTCGGCCCGCACGCCCGACTCGGCGAGCGCTTCGAGGAACGGCAGCAGGCGCTTCTCAGGGCTCATGCGTCCGAGCCAGACGAGCCGGGCCGGCCCAGGAGCGCGCCCCTCCGGCGCTTCGGCGAGGGTCGCGTCGAGGACGTCGTCATCGATGCCGTTCCACACCACGTCGACGCTCGAGCCGGGCGAGTGGAGATCCAGGATTCCGCGGCGTCCTCCCGGGACCACGCCGTGGTCTTCGAGCCGCCGTGCGAAGTGCGTCGAGGGCGCGGTCACGGCATGCGAGCGCCCGGCGAAGCGGCGCAGGAACGCCCAGCCGTCGGACCCGTCGGCGTCGCCGCTGGACTGCACGTCGAGCGCGCGCCGCTGCCAGGCGTTGAGCACCGCGAGCACGGTGGACGGGAACGGCGCCGTCGCCTCGACGCCGACGTCGACGCGGTTGTGCATGGTGTGCACCACGGGCAGTCCATGCCGCGCGGCGTACCGATGGCCGATGAACGCGCCCCAGAAGTCGGCCTGGATGTGCACGACGTCGACAGGAGGGCGAGCGGCGAGCGCGGCATCCACCCATCGATCCGTTCGCCGGCCCGGCCACGACATCGAGTACTCGCGGTCGAACGTGATCGGGATCGACGGCAGGTCGAGGTACGCGGCGTCCGCGGCGATGGACCTGCCCCGCGGGCCGTGCACGGCCGGCGCGACGATCGTGACGGTGTGTCCGGCCAGCTCGAGGAACCGCCGTTGCAGCCGCATCGACACCTGGGCTCCGCCGAGGGTCTCGACGTGCTGGTCGCCGAACATCACGACGTGCACGAGGGCTACTCCGGCAGCGGTTCGTCGCGGTACAGCGCCTCGAAGGTGTCGAGCGTGCGCTTCATGTCGTGCACCTTCACGCCATCGAGCGACGCCTGCTGCATCTGCAGGCGATCCTCGGGCGACAGCGTGAGCACCGCGGTGAGCTTCTCGGCGAGATCGTCCACATCGCCGGGACGGAAGAGGTAGCCGTTCTCTCCGTCGTGCACGAGGTGAGGCAGCGCCACGGCGTCGGCAGCGACGATCGGCAGGCCGGACGCCATCGCCTCCATGGTCGCGATGGACTGCAGCTCGGCGATCGACGCGATGACGAAGAGGCTCGCGTTCGTGAGGAGCGCCTTGAGCTCGTCATCAGTGGTGTGACCATGGAAGCGCACGCGATCGGTCAGGCCGAGCTCGCGCGTGAGCTCTTCGAGGTTGCGACGCTGGTCGCCCTTGCCGACGATGTCGAACGTCACGTCGAGCGCGGGGTCGAGCGTGGCGAGCGCCCGCAGCACGACATCGATCTGCTTCTCGGTCGTGAGCCGGCCGACGAACACGAGGCGGTTGCCGTCGCGGGGCGTGAGGTCGGCGGTGTAGTTCGACGCCTCGATGCCGCAGCTGACCGGGATCACGCTCTGGATCTCGATGGTGCGCTCGAGGAACTCCGCCGCCTTGCGCGTGGGGGTGGTGACGGCGCGCGTCATGTCGAAGGTGCGCTTGGCGTCCTCCCACGCGAGCTTGATCGCGTAGCGCGTCCACGAGGCGGGCAGCACTGTGAAGTCGAGCACGTTCTCTGCCATCACGTGGTTGGTCGCGACCACCGGGATGCCGCGCTGCCGGGCGATGCGCGTCAGTCCGCGGCCGATGACGATGTGCGACTGGATGTGCACGACATCGGGCTTGACCCGGTCGAGCACGCGCCGCGCGTAGTACTTCGAGCGGAACGGCAGCACGAAGGTGAGCCAGTCGTGCGGGTACCAGCGCCACGAGGCGATGCGGTGCATCGTCATCGGCTCACCCTCGATCACCTCGGTGAACGTGCCGTGGGCACGGTGGGTGGCGCTCGGCGCCATCACGTGCACGTCGTGGCCGCGCTTGACGAGACCGGCGGCCAGGCGCTCCGCGAACCGGGCAGCACCGTTGACGTGGGGCAGCCAGGTGTCGGCGCCGATCAGGATCGTCAGGGGTCGCTGGACTGCGGCGTCGGCCAGATGGTCGTCGGGCGTCGCGGACTCGGTCACGGGGTACGGGGGCCTGTCTGTGCGGCGGGGTTGCGCGGCGGGAAGGGGAGGGTGGCGCGGCATCCACTGTACCCGAGGGGCCCTGGTGAGCCCCGTACGCTGGACGCATGCCCCGACTCCAGGCTGACGCCGATCCGACGCTGTGGGTGCCCGTGACCGAGTCGCTCGGTTTCAAGGGACGCCGGCACCGCAAGGCCGCGATCCGGATGCTGCTCTCCCAGGCGAACACCGCCGTGGGCGCGGAGCGGCCCGGCAGCGGCGTGGCCGCGTGGGCGATGAGCCAAGCGGCGCCCTTCCTCATGCGGCGAGCCGCCGGACGCGTGCTGGTCTGGGTGTGGAAGGCCGACCCCGAGCTCGTCGTGACGATGGCGCAGGTGCAGGAGGCGACGCCCCAGCTGCGCACCGCCCGGGCCATGATGCCGATGGAGTACGACGACACCGAGTCCTTCCGCAGCAGCCACCTCGGCGTCGGCGAGAGGCTCGAGATGGCGCTCCCCTCCGACCCGCGCACGCCGCCGTTCGCCACCTACACGTGGGACACCGGCACGCACTTCGTCACCGTCACCGCGGTGTGCTCCGACCGCGAGCGCTTCGGCACCGTGATCGGCTCGGTGGACGACCTCGCCCGCACGGTGCGCGTCGTCGACGACCTCGCCGTGGGCGAGGCGCCTGGCGTCCTGCGCATCGAGCCGAAGAACTGATCGCCCCGCCGCGCTGACGCGCCGTGGAACCGGAGGAGCCCGAATGGTCGACGTACGCCATCCGGCAGCCCACCGCCCCGTGCGCATCGGCGTGCAGCTGGCCCCGCAGCACGCGAGCTACAGCGCCTACCGCGACGCGGTGCTGCGCGCCGACGACATGGGCGTCGATGCGATCTTCAACTGGGACCACTTCTTCCCGCTGACCCCGCCATTCGACGCCGAGCACTTCGAGGCCTGGACGGTGCTCGCCGCGATGGCCGAGCAGACCGAGCGCGTCGAACTGGGCCCGCTCGTCAACTGCAGCTCGTACCGCAACCCCGATCTGCAGGCCGACATGGCCCGCACGGTCGACCACATCAGCGCGCGGGCCACGGGCACGGGCCGCCTCATCTTCGGCACCGGCTCGGGCTGGGCCGAGCCCGACTACGTCGAGTACGGGTACGAGTTCGGCACCGTCGGCTCGCGCCTCGACGACCTCGCCGCCGACCTGCCCCGCATCCGCTCCCGCTGGGACCGTCTCAACCCCCTGCCCACGCGACGGATCCCGATCCTCATCGGCGGCCAGGGCGAGCGCAAGACCCTGCGGCTCGTCGCCCAGCACGCCGACATCTGGCACACCTTCACGACGCTCGAGGACATGCCGCGCAAGATCGGAGTGCTGCACGAGTGGTGCGCGAAGGAGGGACGCGACCCCGCCGAGATCGAGCTGTCGACCGGGTACACGATCCGCGGCTTCGGCCCGCTGCTGGAGGCGGATGCCCCGGCCCGTCTGTTCGAGCTCGGCTTCCGGCTCATCATCCCGGCGATAGACGGCCCGGACTACGACCTGTCGCCGCTCGTGCCGCTGCTCGCGTGGCGCGACCGGTTGAACGACGAACTCGGCTGAGCTTCGTCACCGGGTGAGCGAGCCGTCCTGAGCGAATCGTCCCTCACGGGTGACGACGCAACCCGAGCCGTCCTCCACGCTGGCAGTGTCCGTTTCGCGCCGCGCCGGAAGAGAGACATGTCCGCTCACCTCGTCGAAGTCGTCATCACCGGTCACCTCGGCCCGTCGCTGACCGCGGCGCTCGAGGGCTACGACGTGGTGCGGCGGGACGACGGCACGTCGAGCGTCACCGGTATGGTGAGCGACCAGGCCGAGCTGCGGGCTCTGCTCGCCGTCTTCGACGGGCTGAACATCGAGGTCGTGTCGGTCAACCGCGTGACCCCCGCCTGAAGGAGACCGCGTGGCCGCCAGCATCCTCGACCAGTCCGCCGTGTGGCCGATCATCCTGCTGGTGGTGTTCGCGATCAACATCGTCGCGCTCATCGTCATCCCCCGCGGCCGCAAGCCGACGGCGGCGATGGCGTGGCTGCTCCTGATCTTCCTCCTCCCCTTCATCGGCATCCTGCTCTTCCTGCTCATCGGCAGCGTCCGGTTGCCGAAGGCCCGGCGCGACGAGCAGGCGCGCATCGACGGTCTGATCCGCGGCGCCGTCGATGCGCGGGGGCTGCGCACCGACGAGCCCGACTGGCCCCGCTGGTTCCAGCGGGTCGTCCAGCAGAACGAGCTGCTCACCGCACTGCCGGCTACCGACGGGAACGAGGCATCCCTCTTCCCGGACTACCAGGGATCGATCGACGCCATGGCGGCCGAGATCGACACGGCGCAGGCGTTCGTGCACGTCGAGTTCTTCATCGTGGCATGGGATGACACGACCCGCGGCTTCTTCGCCGCCATGGAGCGGGCCGTCGCGCGCGGCGTCACGGTGCGGCTGCTCGCGGACTACGTCGCCACCCGCCGGCTCGGCAACTGCACGGCGACCCTCGCCGAGCTCGACCGCATCGGCGTGGAGTGGGCGTGGATGCTGCCGGTCATGCCGCTGAAGGGCAAGTATCAGCGCCCCGACCTGCGCAACCACCGGAAGATCGTGGTCGTTGACGGGCGCGCGGCCTTCATGGGGTCGCAGAACCTCATCGACCGCACCTACGACTCGCCCAAGAACATCAAGCGCGGCCTGAAGTGGCAGGAGCTCATGACGCGCCTGACCGGCCCGGTCGTCACGGCGGTCAACGCGGTGTTCCTGTCGGACTGGCTGATCGAGACGGGCCAGGATCTCTCGACGATCGAGCACGTGCCGGCCACCGAGGTCGCGCGCTCGACCGCTCCCGATGCGCTGCTGTGCCAGGTGGTGCCGAGCGGCCCCGGGTACGACACCGAGAACAACCTGCGACTGTTCCTCTCGCTCATCTACGGCGCGACCGAGAAGGTCATCCTGACCAGTCCGTACTTCGTGCCCGACGAGGCGATGGTGTACGCGATCACCACCGCATGCCAGCGCGGACTCGACGTGCAGCTGTTCGTCTCCGAGATCGGCGACCAAGGCCTGGTGTACCACGCGCAGCGCTCCTACTACACGGCGCTGCTCGAGGCCGGCGTGAAGATCTTCCTCTACCCCGCGCCGTTCATCCTCCACTCGAAGCACTTCTCGATCGACGACGACATCGCGGTCATCGGGTCGAGCAACATGGACATCCGCTCCTTCAGCCTCAACATGGAGGTCTCGCTGCTCGTGCGCGGCGCCTCGTTCGTGACCGAGATGCGTGCTGTCGAGCAGGCCTACCGCGACGCCGGGCGCGAGCTCACGCTGCGCGAGTGGCGCGACCAGCCCGGCAAGGCGACCTTCCTCGACGGCCTCGCTCGTCTCACCTCGGCGCTGAACTGACCGTATGGACGACATGGTCCTGATCGAGGGCAGCACGTTCCTCATGGGCTCCGACGAGTTCTACCCCGACGAGCGGCCCGTGTACGAACGAGCCGTCGACACCTTCCGCATCGACCGTCATGCCGTCACCAACGACGAGTTCGCGGCGTTCGTCGACGACACCGGCTATACGACGGTCGCCGAACGCGGGCTCGATCCCGCAGGTTTCCCGGGGGCGGACCCGGTCGACCTCGTCCCGGGGTCCATGGTCTTCACCCCCACAGCGGGCCCGGTCGACCTCGGCGACTGGCGCAACTGGTGGCGCTGGCAGCCGGGTGCGCACTGGCGCCGGCCGTTCGGCCCCGAATCATCGATCGACCAGCGGATGCGGCATCCAGTCGTCCATGTCGCGTTCGAGGACGCCACCGCTTACGCCGCATGGGCCGGCAAACGGCTGCCGACCGAGGCGGAGCACGAGTACGCGGCCCGGGGCGGACTCGCCGGGGCCCGCTTCGCGTGGGGCGACGACATGCATCCGGGGGGGCGGGTGATGGCCAACTCATGGCTCGGTCGGTTCCCGTACCGGAATGAGGGGGTGGGGGATGCCGCGCCCGTCGGCTCGTATCCGCCCAACGGCTACGGGCTGTACGACATGACGGGCAACACGTGGGAGTGGACCAGCGACTACTGGACACCGCGGCACCTGCGGCTGTCGGATCGCCCCGTCGACCCCGGGCGACGGCAGAACCTGCTCGCCACCGCGAGCGCGGAGGAGGGGTTCTCCACACCGCGCCGCGTGCTCAAGGGCGGCTCGCACCTGTGCTCGCCTGACTACTGCCTGCGCTTCCGTCCGGCGGCGCGGTCGGCACAGGCCGAGGACACCGGCATGTCGCACATCGGCTTCCGATGCGCGCGCGACGCGTGATGCCTAGACCTTGAGGTCCTGCTTCGGCACGACCACCTCGCGGATGATCAGCAGGATCGAGGCCATGACCGGCAGCGCGACCAGCACACCGATGACGCCCATCAGCGCGCCCCCGATGAGCGCCCCGATGAGCACGAGGGCCGCGGGGATCGCGACCGCGCGATTCATGACCCGTGGACTCACGACGTACGACTCGAGCTGGATGTAGATCAGGTACGCGATCGCGAAGATCAGCGCCTGGAGCGGGCTGGTGAACAGCGCGACACCGGTGCCGATGACGAGGAAGATCACCGAACCGAACAGCGGGATGAGCGTCACGACGAAAGCCACGACGGCCATGAGCGCCGGGAACGGCAGCCGGATCACGAGGTGCAGCACGAACACGACCCCGGCGTTGAGTGCGGCGAGGATCACGGATCCGATGAGGGCGCTGCCCACCGAGTCGGTGATCCGCTCGGTGAGGCTCTCGAGTCGCGGGCGGCTGTGCGCCGGCGCCAGATCGTAGAACGCCCGCTTGATCGACGCGAGGGACGCGAGGAAGTAGAGCGTGAGGGCGACGACGATGAACGAGGCGGTGATGCCGCTGACGAAGGCGACGCCCACGGCGAGCACGCCGCCCCCGAGCGCCGCGATCGTCGACGGACTCGAGATCCACTCTCCCAACTGCTCGAGGCCCGCGACGAGTGCGACCTGTGTGTCGGCGTTCAGCGCCGCGAACCACTCGGTCTCGGGAACACCTGCGATCGACTCGGGGATCGCCTCGACGAACTCCGCGATCTGGGCGATGACGGGGGGCAGCACCCAGATCAGGAACGCGAGGAACAGCAGGGTGAAGCCGCCGAACACGATGGCGATCGCGCCGCTCCGCTTCACGCGATGGCGTTCGAGACGCCGCACGATGGGGTCGAGACCGACCGCCAGGAACATCGCGAGGATGATGTAGACGAGGATCGTCGAGATCGAGCTGAGCGCACTGCCGAGCAGGAGCGCTCCCAGCACGCCGAGGGTGGTGATGAAGCCGAGGGCGAGCGGCCGGTCGAGCGCCGCCAGCACGCCCAGGAAGCGCCGAGGCCTGTCGGGAAGCGGCAGCCCGCCCGCCTCGGCGTCCGGACCCCCACCGTCGGCGCCCAGACCCCCACCGTCGGCGTCATCCATGCGGCCATGATGGCCGCGCGCGCAGGGGTTCTACGTCACCCGACGCGGGCGATCTCTCGGGCGTCGAGCAGGCCGAGGTCGGCCGCGCGCTCGATCGCGGCATCCCTCCCCGAGACCCCCAGCTTGCGATAGATATGACCGAGGTGCGTCTTGACCGTGTTCGTCGACACATAGCAGCGGGCCGCGATGTCGGCGATCGTGAGGCGGCTCGGCAGGAACGCGAGCAGCTCGAGCTCGCGCGGTGTGAGCTCCTCGAGAAGCCTTGGGTTGGGCCGGCCGCCTGCGGTGCGCGCGCGGGCGATGACGAAGCGTGCGAACTCGGTGCGCCCGCCCGTGAGCTCCTCGACGAGGTCGGCGACCGCGGCTCCGGCTCGCAGGAACGGGTAGGCGAGCCATTCCGGCGCGGCGAGCGCGAGCGCCTTCTCGAACTGCTCCCGAGCCTGCGCGCGTCGCCCTTCCAGCGCGTGCGTCCATCCGGCGACGATGGCCACTTCGACGGACGCCAGCGGCGCCTCGGGGTCGGGCTCGAAGGCGACTCGGCGTATCCGGGCGTTCGCCGCTGCCGCCTGCCCGTCGGCGAGCAGGGCCGCGACCTCCTCGAAGAGGACCGAGGACCAGTTGGAGCCGGGCGGCGGAGCCTGAAGCGGCGGGTTCGACGCCGGTCCGTGCAGCCGGGCGCGCCGCAGGGCGATGGTCGCGAGCCACTGGCGCACGATGGCCGGCGGAGGACCCGGGGGCTCGACGGTCGCGAGCTGATCGTCGTCGGGGTCGACGAGCAGCCGGATGGCGTGGCCGACCCACATCAGCTGGGTGCGCTGGTTGGCAGTCGCGCGGACGATGCCCTCGGTCAGGGCGAGCGCTCCGACATCGGGCTCGCCGCGCTGCACCGCCACGATCGCGCGGGCCAGGTAGGCGTCGGCCGGTGCGGGGTGCGACAGCAGCCCCGCGCTCCGGGCGGTCTCGAGGGCTTCGTCGGAGTGGGCCGTGGCGGCCCCCAGCCTGCCGTCGATCGCCTCGACCAGGGCGAGGCTGCCCAGCAGGTGCACGCGGTACGGCGTGTACGCGAACCCCGGCAGGGCGATCGCGGTCGCCAGTTGACGGCGTGCACCCACGAGATCGCCGAGGAAGATGTGGGCACGACCCAGTGACCCGCGCGCCAGGAACGCGAGGAACGGCTTCGAGGTGAGTCCGAGCAGGTCGGGAACCTCGGCGTCGGGGTGCGCGTCGAGGAGTGCGAGCGCGTCGACCGCCGCCCGCACGAACGGCTCGGGATGCGGGTGGAACTGCACACTTGCGGCCAGGTACGCGAGCGCCACCTGCCGCTGGCCGATGGAGAGATCGGCGCCGGCGAGCAGAGCCTGCATCGCGTCGACCGCTACCAGTCCCCGGCCGCTCATGCCCTCGGCGATCGCGCGGAGCAGCTCGGCGTCGATGTGGGTGGCACGCACCTCGGCGGGCACGCGTCCGAGCCATCGCGCCACCGTGGCGGTGCGGGACTGCTCGAACACCTCGCGTCCACTCAGGAGCACGCGCTCGATGGCGCGCTCCCACTTCCTCGCCCGCAGGAGGTAGTCGACGGCGACCTCGACATCGCCCTCAGCGAGGTGCCAGTCCGCGGCGATCTCGAGCAGGCTCGCCTCGGCGCGCGAGTCATCGGCACGCAGGCGGTACAGCAGCAGATCGCGGAAGAGCCGGTGGAACCGGAACCAGCCGGGACGTTCGGGGACGGCGACGATGAACATCGAGTCGCGCTCGAGCTCCGCCAGGAACGCCGCGCCGTGGACGTCCGCGAGCGCCTCGACGAGCCCGGCGCACACTTCGTCGACGACCGCCAGATGCTTGAGAGCCGTGCGGCGGGACGGCTCGAGGGCGTCGAGCACCTCCTCGCTGAGGTAGTCCACGACCAGCCGGTCGGTGCCGGTGAGCTCGTCGACGACACGATCCGGATCGCCGGCGAAGCGCAGACTCAGCGCCGTGAGCTGCACGCCGACCGCCCATCCTTCGGTGCGCGCCGTCACGGCTGCGACGGCGTGCCCGCTCACCGGCATGCCCGCGATGTGCTCGATGACCCGCGCGGTGGTGGCGTCGTCGAAGGCGAGCTCACGCTGCCGGATCTCGACGAGCCCGTGCTCGAGACGGTGACGGCTCCAGCCGAGCTGCAGGTCGACGCGCGACGAGAAGACGGCGTGCACGTTCGGCGGCAGCAGATCGACGAGGCGCCAGAGGTCGGGGAGGAGGGCGCTCCCCGAGATGCGGTCGAGGTCGTCGAAGACCAGGACGAGGCGGCCCTCGAGCTCGCCGAGGCTGCCCGCGAGGTCGTCGAGGAATGCGTCGCCGAGGCGCCCCTCCGATGCATCGAGCGGTGCGCTGGGCGCGTGCAGAGCCGGGACGACAGACCTGATCCCGTCGACGAGGCGCATCGCGAAGGCGCCGGGCGAGTCGTCGGCCGCCGTGATGTCGAACCACGCCACCGCGATGTCGGAGTGGGAGTGAGCCCACTGCGACAGGAGCACGGTCTTGCCCGCGCCCGCTGGCGCGACGACCAGAGACAGCGGCGATTCGATGCCGGCGTCCAGCTGCCTTCGCAGCGCCGGCCGATCGACGGCGTGCGACGGGATACGACGTGATCCAGACAATCCCTGAGCCTCCCTGGCGAGGTGGGCATGCGCTCGGGGGAATCATCCCACAGGGGTGACGTGCGCGCGAGAGGCCCCTGGCGACAATGTCGGCAACGTTCACCGGGCCGAGACCCGGAGAATCGCGACCCCCTTCGAGAGGCCCGTGATGACGCCCCAGGTCGTGTGCATCCTGCTCCGAGGACGCCTCGGACCCGCGCTGGTGGCGGCACTCGACGGCTTCGATGTCCGCGCGACCGACGACGGCTGCACCCGAGTCGTGGGCCGCGTGCCCGACCAGGCGAAGCTCATCGGCCTTCTCGACATGTTCGACGAGCTCCACATCGAAGTGGTGTCGGTCAACCCCCTGCACGACGCGCCCGACGATTCACCCGCTCAGGGTGACGTCGCGCCCGGTCTGCCCTCGTAGTTTCGCAACTGCGGCGGGTGAATCGGTCCGCCCTTGACGATTGGCTGGAAACAATGGATCTCTGGAGTTGGGTCGCCTGGTTCTTCTGGGTCTTCGTGTTCGTGGCGTACCTGATGGTGCTCTTCTCGATCCTCGGCGACCTGTTCCGCGATCACACCCTCAGCGGGTGGTGGAAGGCCGTCTGGATCATCTTCCTGATCTTCGTGCCGTTCCTCACCGCGCTGGTCTACCTGATCGCCCGCGGCACGGGCATGCAGAAGCGCGCGATGGAGCAGGCAGCCGAGATGCGCAAGCAGCAGGAGGAGTACATTCGCGCCACCGCTGGAAGCGGTGGCGGCAGTGCCACCGACGACATCGCGAAGGCCAAGTCGCTGCTCGACTCGGGCGCGATCTCGCAGGCGGAGTTCGACGCGCTCAAGGCGAAGGCTCTCGCGGGCTGACGCCCGGCAGAGGAGGATGACGCCATGACGACCTTCGACTACGGTCCGATCGAGTTCTACGCGATCGGATTCGACGGTGACAAGCCCGGCCCCGGCATCCTGCAGGCGATCGACGATCTCGTCGCTTCCGGCACGATCAATGTCCTCGACCTCGTCTTCGCGACACGGTCGCCCGAGGGCGAGCTCACCGTGATGGAGCTGTCCGACACGACCGACGACGGCGGAGCCCCGGCCCTCGACCTCGCCGGGCTGGCGGGGATGGAAGACATCGAGGCGCTCGCCGAGCAGGTCCCGCCGGGGACCTCGGCCGCGATCCTCGTCGTCGAGCTGTTGTGGGCCAAGGCGTTCGCGGCCGCGCTCTTCGACGCCGGGGGCGCCGTGATCGCACGCGAGGGCATTCCGGCGCCGGTCGTCAACGCGTTCCTCGCCGAGAACGCCGACTGAAGGAGGCAGACATGATGCGCAGAGTGGGCCGTCCCGGCCTCATCGGAATGGCGGCACGCACCGCGGTCGTCGCGGGCACCGCGACCGCCGTCTCGGGGAGCGTGGCGCGGCACCAGCAGAACAAGGCGAACGAGCAGTACGAGCAGCAGGCGTACGAGGCGCAGCAGCAGCAGGCGGCCATGGACGCCGCCGCCGCGCAGGCGGTCGCCAACGCCCAGGCCGCAGCGCCGGCGGCCGCGCCGGCCGCGCCGGCCGCGGGCGACGACATGATGGCGAAGCTCACGCAGCTGGCCACCCTGCATTCGCAGGGCATCCTGTCGGACGAGGAGTTCGCGGCCGCCAAGGCCAAGCTCCTGTCCTGACACCGCCGATTCCAGACCGGGGGCCGCATCCGCGAGGGTGCGGCCTTCGCCGTCTCGTCGCCGCAGGGTCAGCGCCCTTCGACATCGTCGTCACCGGCGGGCTTGCCGAGCGCTTCGACCTTGGCGAGCAGCTGACGCACTTGGCCGCGGGTCGCGGGCTCCGCGTCGTCGTGATCGCGGGCGGCGCGCTCGAAGATCCACGAGGCGAGCGTGGCGGTGATGATGCCCGACAGTGCGATCCCGCTGAACATCACCCCGGTTCCGACGGCGCGTCCCCACCAGGTGACCGGGAAGAAGTCGCCGTAGCCGGTCGTGGTGATCGTCACGCACGACCACCACACCGCGAGGGGGAAGCTGGTGATGTTGGCGTCGGGCGACGACCGCTCGGCCTCGAGCACGGCGAGCGAGGCGATGTAGATCAGCAAGACGCCCGCCCCAGCGCCGTAGACCATGATCTGAGTGCGAAGCCGCGTGCCGGCGGACGGGCGCATCCCCGGGACGTGGGTCAGAGCCCGCAGCAGCAGCACCAGGCGGAAGACGGGGATGACGGCGATCGCGAGCGTGCCCAGGTGCGTGCGGAACCAGGCGCGGCGGTCCTTGGCGAGGGAGAGACGCACGACGTAGTCGACGATGAACAGCGCCCACGTCGCCAGGATCACCGCCGTCATCACGACATGGGCGACTCCCTCGAGACCACCGATGACCCGCCACGAGTACGCGATCAAGTACACGAGGGATGCCAGTACCAGCGGCACCTGGGTGCGGCGATGCCAGGTCTTCTCGTCCACACGCGCATCATCCCGCAGCACCGGCGTCTCCCCGCGGGGGCGCGCGGGTCAGGAAGCCGAGCGGGCGTCCTGCTCGAGCGCGGCGGCGTTGCGGATGAACAGCACGATCCAGGTGAACACGAGGATGCCCGCGACGAGCTCCACGGCGGTCAGCGTGTAGTAGCCGACCAGGAAGAACACGGCGAGCACGAGCGTGACGGCGAGGAACAGCCAGCCGATGAGGATGAAGGGGCGCGGCATCCCGGTGATCCATCTCGGGAGTCCGATGACCAGCACGCCATACGCGACGACCATCCCGGAGGCGACCGCGGTGTGGATGCCGAAGAACACGTCGACGGGGAACACGCCGACCAGCGCGAGGAAGACCCCGACGACGATCAGGCACACGCGCACGCGTACGACCCCCACCGGATTGGCGGTCGGGATGCCGCGCGTCGCGTAGCGCGCGAGGGTCGTCACGAGGAAGCCCGCGACGATGAGCGTGAGGTTGAACGCGAGCGCCGACACGTTCGTGGTCATGCCGAGTGCGCTCAGGTTGTCCTTCCACCAGTTCGGGTCGCTCGCGGTCAGCATGCTCGCAAGCACTCCCAGTGCCAGGAAGACGGCGAGCACCGCGGCCAGCAGCTGCAGGTCCATGTGGGTCGCCGAGAAGAACGCCAGGTACGCCGTCATCGCGGCCGCCGCACCCGCCAGGATCAGCACCGGCAGGGCGAACACCTCGGCGCCGATGAACGCCCGCTCGAGCGTCACGGCGAGGATCGTCCAGCCCAGCAGCGCGATCACGGCGTGCGCGATCGCGAGGGCGATGATGTCGAGCACGTCGAGCACGCGGACGCGACCGCTCGGCCCGCGGTCATGGAGCAGCCATCGTCCGGCGATCACCGCGACGAACGCGACCACCGCTGATGCGACGGCGGCGAACTGGCCGATCGAGTCCGGACCCGAGATCGGCGCCGGGTGCAGACGGAAGGCGATCGCTGCGATGACCGCCACGACGACGAACGCGACGGCAGCGATGCCGATCGCAAGCGATTCGAGCGACCGCTCGCTGGTGCTGTCGAGGATCCGGGATGCCGCGCTCCCCCGCCGAGTCGCGGTTTGGTGGTCGAGGGCGCTTCCGGTCATGGCCGCCTCCGTGGCTGGGTCGACGAGGGATCGGGCGGGGGCACGGCGGTGCGGTCGCCCGAGAGCCAGCGCAGCCAGTGCGACTGCGGGTCGCCCTCGAGCACGAGCGTGCGGACGAACAGCGTGAGCGGGATGGACAGGATCGCTCCGAGCGGGCCGATGATGAAGGTCCAGAAGATGACCGAGAAGAAGCTCAGCGTGAGGCTCAGATCGACGGCGTCGCTGACGAACTTGGGCTGCACGAGCACCTGCAGCACGACGTTGACGACGCAGTAGATCGCGATGACCGCGAGCAGCATCGGCCAGCCGCCCACGACGAACGCGAGCACGGCCGGCGGGATCAGGCCGAGCACGAAGCCGATGTTGGGGATGAAATTCGTGACGAACGCCAGAATCGCCCACACGAGCGGAGCGGGCACGCCAAGCCACAGGAGCGCGAAGCCGTCGATGATCGCGACGATCGCACCGAAGGTGGCGTTGACGACGTAGTAGCGGCGCACCCCCGTGTTGAGCCGCTGGATGCGGGCGAGCGTCGGCGCCTTCGCACGGCCGAACACCCGGCCAGCATTGCGATAGCGCGCGGCGTCG
This sequence comes from Microbacterium sp. CFH 31415, assembly GCF_022538185.1. Classification (GTDB taxonomy): domain Bacteria; phylum Actinomycetota; class Actinomycetes; order Actinomycetales; family Microbacteriaceae; genus Microbacterium. The sequence continues at coordinate 81,179 of NZ_JAKYXC010000004.1, forward strand.
GCGGCCATGAAGATGATGTATGCGACGACGAAGAAGAGCGCGGTCGCGACGCCGAGCACCGCTCCGCCGAGGCTCGACGCGAGGCCGACGAGCGTCTCGGGATCGAGCACGGCGGCCGCGGCATCCGCTGCCTGATCATCCAGGCCGGCCGACCGCAGCCACCCGAGAAAGCTCTGCACGCTGTCCTGCAGTTCGTCGGAGAACTCGCCGACCAGGCGCGCGAACTGCGTGCCGGCCAGCCACAGCAGCGCGCCCATCACGGCGAGCACGAGGTACGCCACCAGGATGACGGCGGTGGTGCCCGTCCAGTGCGGCCAGCCGCGGCGCTCGAGCGGCCGGCGGACCGGTTCGCAGATCACCACGAGGACGATCGCCAGCGCGACGGGGCCGACGAGTTCGCGCGCGAAGTACACGCCCGTGAGCACGATGACCGCGGCCGCGAGACCGAGCACGGTCCGCATGCTCGACGACAGCAGCGGCGGCGGAGGTTCTGCGGCGGCGCGGGTCACGCGGCCAGGGTACCGACGGCGAGGCCCGGTGCCGCGGATTTCATCCCCGAAGTCACCTCCCGCGCGACGAAGGACGGTGCCACACTGTCGACATGTCGATGACGGACTCGCGGCCCCTGGCCGAGACCTGGTCCCCGCTGCCCACCCTGCAGGACCACCTGACCGAGGGCCGCACCGTGCGCGAGTCGCACCCTCGCGAGAGCCTCGCTGTGCTGCCGGAGGGCGAGCGCGATCCGATGGGGATCCTCGATCGGCAGGATTCGACCCGCGTGCCCGAGCTCGTGCCCATCCGCACGCAGCGCATGAGCGAGAGCGCCTTCGCGTTCTATCGGGGCACGGCGGCGCTCATGGCCGCCGACCTCGCGCGTTCGCCCAGCAGCAGCATCGAGGTCGGGTCGTGCGGCGACGCGCATGTGTCGAACTTCGGCCTGTTCGCGTCGCCGCAGCGCACGCTCGTGTTCGACCTCAACGACTTCGACGAGTCGGCCTGGGCGCCGTGGGAGTGGGACGTCAAGCGCCTGGTGACCAGCATCGTGATCGCCGGGCAGTCCACCTCGCGTGACGACAAGGTGGTGCGGGATGCTGCGCTCAGCGCCGTGCGCACCTACGCACGCGCCCTCGCCAGCGGCGCAAAGCGGAGTCCGCTCAAGCGCTACTACGACCACTTCGACGCCGACGCCGCCTCCGATTCGCTCGACCCGGAGTCGGCGGAGGCGCTGCGCAAGGCGGTGAAGGACGCCGAGAAGCGCACGTCGGCCCGCGCGGTGCGCAAGCTCACGTCGCTCGACGACGCCGGACGGCTGGTGTTCGGTGAGACGCCGCCGACGATGACGCACGTCGATCCGCGCATCGAGCTTCGGATCAACGAGTTCGTCGCGCAGTACCAGCGGTCGGCGAACGTCGACATCCGCGTGCTGCTGCAGAAGTACCACGTCACCGACATCGCCCGCCGCGTGGTGGGCGTCGGCAGCGTCGGCACGCGCTGCTACCTGATCTCGATGTCGGACGGCGAAGGCAACGCGCTGATCCTGCAGGGGAAGGAGGCGGGCCAGAGCGTGCTCGTCGAGTACGGCGGCGTCGAGCAGCCCGAGGCCGTCGCCCGCTACATCGCGGAGAACGGCGAGGGCGGGCGCGTGGTGGCGATGCAGCGGATCCTGCAGGCGGTGTCGGATCCGTTCCTCGGCCACCTCACCGGTCCGTCGATCGACGGACCCGAGCGATCCTTCTATGTGCGGCAGTTCCACGACAAGAAGGGCGGCTTCGACGTCGACACGCTCGAGGACGCCGCCTTCGGCTGGTACGCGGATGCCTGCGCCTCGACGCTCGCACGTGCACACGGCCAGTCACCCAACGCGGCGGTCGTCGCCGGCTACGCGGGCGGCGGCCGGGTGGTCGGGGAGGCGATCCTGGAGTGGTCCTACGCCTACGCCGACCTGTCCCGTGCGGACTGGGAGCTCTTCCGTCGCCACCGCGGCGTGGGCGAGGCGGGCTGACCGGGGGGAGAGCGCAGCACATGACAGAATCTGTTCGACCGCGCATCCGCCGCATCTTGGCGGGAATCTCCGCCGCGCTGCTCGCCGTCACGGGAGTCGTCGTCACCGGCGAGCTCACCGTCGCACCGGCGGCCGCCGCGTACCCCGAGAGCGTCAATCCCTTCGCGATCGCCGGCGGGTTCACGGTCTACGCTCGCGAGGACGCGCTGCTGCAGAACCAGGAGACGGAGGGCAGCATCGCTGTCGGCGGAACCGCCACCGTGCAGGGCAGCAGCGGGCAGTACACGATCATCCACGTCTCGGCCGGCACCGGCGACTACGATCTGCCGACCGTCGACGGCGATCCCACGCGGTTCCTGGTCGGGCAGTACAGCACCACCAGCAGGGGCATCCTCGCCATCACGAGCGCGGGGACGACCGACCCCGCGAGGTGGGGCGCCCTGAAGATGGTGCAGCGCGACGGCGGCTGGCGGGCGTTCGCGCGCGCCGACTGGCTGCGTCTGAACCAGAACCCGGCGAATGTGGATCAGACGCCGCTCATCGATGCGACCCACCAGCAGTATCCGGCGGATGCCGTGCCGCCGACGGGCGCGAGCGGCAACGGCAGCATCTACACGGTGAACACGTCACCGACCGCCGTGGCCGACTATGTGGAGGCCAATCGCGACGCCTCGTGGGAGGAGGCGGACAGCTGCCTCACCGACATCGCAGATCCGACCGGCGATCTGGGCAACCCTGTCGGAGTGGCGGAGGATGTCGGCAGCCGCAAGGTGCTGGAGCCTTTGAGCGCCGACCAGCCCAACGTCGTCGACTACGCCGACATCGCGGGCGCCGCCCTCCTGCAGTTCTCCCCCGGCCCGACGCCCGGCGTCTCGAATCCCCTCGTCATTCGTGTGCCGGCCGGCACCACGGAGGTGGTCGGCGCCCGCGCCGACCCGCAGGGCGCTTTCTCGCCGTACATCCTGTGGGATCTCTCGCAGCTCACGGGCGATGTGACGGTGAGGGCAGCCGAGGCCCGCATCGACGGCTCGGTATACGCCCCTGACGCCTCGGTCACCGTCGATGCCGCGCCCCTGGACGGCCAGGTCGTCGGTCTGAACGTGACGCTCAAGGGCGGCGAGGCGCACTCCTTCCTCTTCTCGAGCGAGATCCCCTGCGCGGCCGACAGTGGCACCTTCGCCATCCGCAAGGAGCTGGCGGGCATCACGCCGACAGACCTGCCGGAGGGCACCACGTTCACCGTCAACTATGTCGCGACGACGCCCGACGACGCCGTGACGACCGGCACGCTGGAGGTCCCGGCGGACGGAACGCCGGTGCTCGCGGGCGAGCAGTTCCCCCTGGGCACCGTCGTGGAGTTCGAGGAGATCGCACCCGAGACCGAGCCCGGGTGGGAGTGGACAGGCTCTTCGATCACCCCGAACCCGCTCATCGTCGGCGCCGGAACGTCGCAGGTGGTGGTGACCAACTCCGCCGAGGAGCAGGTCGGCACGTTCAGCCTGCAGAAGCTCATCGTCGACGTCTCGGGCGGCGATCCGGGTGAACCGTCGCAGACGACAGTCCCGGTGACCTGGACCGCCTTCTCCGGTGGCGACCAGATCGGCGAGGGGACGGTCCAGGTGCCCTTCGACGGCACCACTGTCGTGGTGGAAGAGGATTTCCCGGTCGGCACCCGCATCGTCCTGACCGAGGACCTCACAGGGATCGACCCTCCGCCCGGCTACGAGTGGTCGGGCGTCGGCTGGAGCCCCGGGCGCACATTCGTCATCGACGAGACAGGGACCTCCGTCGCCGTCGAGCTGACCAACGCGGTGGCCCCTGTGTCGACACCGCGGACGATCACGATCGTCAAATCCGCCACGGGGCCTGCCGCCGACCCCGGTTTCGAGTACACCGTCACCTACAACGGCGACCCCGACGGCGCGCTCGTCGAGCTGCCTCTCCCCCCGGGCGAACCGCAGCTGATCACCGTCCAGACCGGCGCCGGCGCGCTTCTCCTCACCGAGCTCGCACCGACGTTCAACGGAACCCCCGTGGACACCTCGAGCTGGAACGACCCCGTGTTCACCATCAGCACCCCGTCGGGGTCGACATCCCTGACGGCGGCGTTCGGGGAGACCGTCGAGATCCCGCTGCCGGACGATTCGTCCGACATCGCCATCGAGGTGGCCAACTCGCTGAAGGAGGGCACTTTCACGCTGTCGAAGGAGTTCACCGGCATCCCGCCGGTGGCTGTGCCGGAAGGGCGCGAGTTCAGCGTGCGCTGGACGGCCACCCTTCCCACCGGTGAAGTCGAGACGGGAGTGGTGCGTCTCCCGGGAGACAGCACACCGGTCGGTCCGGTCGACAGCTCCGGTGCGCCACTCCTGTTCCCCTACGGCACCGTCGTGACCTTCGAGGAGCTGCCGGCGCCCACTCCTCGAGGCGTGCAGTGGGAAAGCGCGACGTTCGACCCCGCGGAGCTGGTGATCGGCGCCGACGACGCGGAGGTCGTGGAATCGACCCTGGTGAACGACGGCTCGCTCCTCAGCGGGACGTTCCAGGTCGAGAAGAGCCTCGACGGCATCGACCCGGACGACCTGCTGGTCGACTCGTTCACGATCGGCTACGTCGCCTTCGTTCCCGGGCCGAGCGTCGAGGCGGGGCGCTTCGAGGTGCCCGCCGACGGCACACCGGGGGGCCCTGTCTTCGACAACGGCGATCCCATCACCTTCCCCATCGGCACCGTCGTCTATCTCACCGAGGAGGAGCCGAATCCCGCCGCCCTGCCGGCGGGCTACGAGTGGGGCGAGACCGTCTGGCGCCCGTCGAGCTCGGTGCGCATCGGCCTCGGCGGCACCCCTGTGCTCGAGGTCACCAACACGGCCGTGCAGCTGACGCGCTGGGAGGTCACCAAAGTGATGGACGGTGACGGCGCATCGGCGGTGCCCGCCGGCACCACGTTCCCGATCGAGTGGTGGTGGGACTACGAGCCACAGCCGGACTTCAGCCTCGCTCCCAACGAACCGGTGTACTCGCCGTACTTCCCTGTGGGGTCGATCATCCAGGGGCGTGAGGGCGCGTTGCCCGACATCCCCGGCGTCGACTGGGGCGACCCGACATGGACCCTTGACGGCGAGCAGCTCGTCCCCGACGACAACGGGATCGTGACGCTGCCCATGTCGGCGTCCCGCCGGCAAGGCCTGGCGCAGCTGACGCTGACGAACACCGCGGCCACGCTACCCCTGCCTACCACCGGCGGCGGCCCGATCCCGCCGCTGGTGCCGTTCGGTGGGCTCGGGCTCATCGCCCTAGGCGCACTGCTGGTCATCCGCCGCACCGGCCGCTCCCGAGAGGCCTCCCCCGAGCCCACCTCGGGTTGACCGTCGGGTGCGTGCTCAAAGGCCTTCGACGCGACCCACGAGGTTCACCCTGATGCCGATGCGGTCGAACATCGCCGCCTTCGCGATGAGGGCCTTGTCGGCGGTCTCGGCGTCGGGCGCATAGACGACCTGCGCGTGATTGGCCCTGTGCCGTGCCATGAACTGGTCGCGCGAGACGTCGTGCAGCACGACGTGGGCGATCGGCCACTCGGGGTTCGTCGCGTCCTTGCGTCGCTGCGTCTCCTCGGCGGGCAGCTCGACGACCGATCCACGGAAGATGTCCGCCTGCAGGATGCCGTCGGCGATGAAGACACGCGAGATCACCACCTCACCCGGCTGGGAGATGCCGTTGATCGTGGCGCCGCCGGCCGGGAAGAACACCGGCCCCTGGCGCCAGCCTTCGGCTTTGTGCCACCCGCCGAGGTGCGACGCCGGCACCGAGCCCGAGATCTCGTAGACCCAGACGAACTCCCCGTCGTACTCCTCGCCCCACCGCACGTCATGAAGCGTGTTGTCGGGCACGAGACCCATCGCCCGCCAGACCCGGTCGGTGATGAGCGCGTCCACCGCGACGCCCTCGTCGGCCTCGTTGAAGTGCGGGAACGCACGGCCCGCGAACAGCTCGCGCGAGCCGTCGCGCGAGAGCACCGGTGGCCGCTCCGTCGAGTTCAGCACGCCCTCGGCGAGGTCGGAGGCAGGCACCAGGTCCTTGAGGCCCTGCTGGTACTGGATGCCCACCGCGTCGAGTCCGAAGTCGTCGGAGATCCGCAGCGCCGCGATGTACATCTTCATCTGCCAGCGCACCTGCGCCTCGGTCAGCTCGGTCTCCTCGTCGGTGCCGAAGCGGAACGTCATGCCGCGATCGATCAGCCAGTCCCGGGCGGCGTCGGCCTCGGCATCCGTCACCGTCAGCATCTCGGCGTACAGCGCCGACTGCGACAGCCGCTCCTTGTAGATGCCGGTCGCGTTGAGCAGCTCGTCGTCGAAGATCGCGTTGTACATGCCCATGCAGCCCTCGTCGAACACGCCGATGATGGCCTTGTCCGCGAGCAGCTCATCGCCCAGTGCACGTCCGAGCTCGACCTCGGGCGTCGCGGGCAGCTCACCCAGCGGACGCACGTGCGAGGCGTCGTGGGCGATGGAGCCGGTCTCGGTCCATTCCTTGAGCCCGGCCTTGAACCAGTCGTCTGTGAAGTCGACCGACCAGATCGTCGAGTAGTCCCTTCCCATCTTCGTCAGGCCGGCGTTGAGGCCGAGCAGCCCGACGAGGCCGGGCCAGTCGCCGGCGAAGTTCGCGACGGTGAGGATCGGTCCTTCATGGGTGCGCAGCCCGGCGAGGACGTGGTGCGAGTACTGCCACACCGCCTCGGCGACGATGAGGGGCGCGTCCGCGGGGATCGTCTTGAAGACCTCGAGGCCCATCCGCTGACTTGAGATGAATCCGTGTCCGGTGGCGGGGTCGACGTCGTTCGCACGCACGACCGTCCAGCCCAGATCGCCGAGCGCCGCTGTCACGTCGGCCTCCATCTGCGCCTGCGTCGGCCAGCCCGCCGTGTTCGCCGACTCGCGCAGATCGCCGCTCGCGATGAGGTAGGCGGTCTTCGCCGGGACGGCCGCGCGCTCGCGGGCTGCCGGGAGGGTGTAGGTGCTCATGCGGTCTCCTGTGGTGCGGGATGATCGGTCGGAGTGGATGTGGTCGCCTCGCTGCGGCGGGCGAGCCGGTCGGCGATCTCACCGGCGGTAGGCATCGCCTCGGCGGCGCCTCGTCGCGAGACCGCGATCGCGGCGGCGGCTGCTGCGGCCTCGAGGGCGCGATCGAGCGCGTCGCCGGCAGCGAGACCCGCGACGAGGACCCCCGTGAAGGTGTCGCCCGCCCCGGTGGTGTCGACGGCGTCGGTCGAGACCGCGGCGACGGTGGTGACGACGGCGCCGTCGCGGGCGACGATCGCGCCGTGCCGGCCGCGCGTCAGCACGACGGTCCCGGCCAGGCGGCTGAGTGCGATCGCGGCGGACTCGGCATCGGCTTCGCCCGAGAGCAGCATCGCCTCGCCCTCGTTCGGGACGAGCACGTCGGCGAGGCGCACGATGTCGCCCAGACCCTCGTGGGCGGGAGCGGGTGTCACGACGGTCGTCACGCCGTGCGCGCGGGCGTGAGCGAGCGCATCGAGCAGCAGCGACTCGGGCCGCTCGAGCTGCACGACGAGATGGGATGCCGCGGCGATGGTCTCGCGGTCGGCGTCGTCCAGCACGCTCCGCGCGTTCGCGCCCGCCACGACCACGATCGAGTTCTCGCCATCATCGGTCACCGTGATCTGAGCGATGCCGGTCGGCTCGTCGACGATGCGGACTCTCCCGACGTCGATCCCCTCGGCCGACAGCCACGAGCGCAGGCGCACCCCGAAATCGTCGGCACCGACGGCGCCGATGAAGGCGACCGTCGCGCCGGCGCGCGCTGCGGCGACGGCCTGATTCAGGCCCTTGCCGCCGGGCCCCGTGTGGAACGACGATCCGAAGATCGTCTCCCCCGGTTCGACACGGCGCACCTGTCGCACGACGAGATCCATGTTCGCGCTGCCCAGCACCACGATGCCCGTCATCCGCCCCACCTTCCGCGCACCCTCCGGCTCAGGAGCCGTAGGTGGCGAGAACCCGCTCGATCTCCGCGATCGCCGACGCGTCCGGCTCGACGAGGGCCATCCGGCACACGCCGTCGGCGACGCCCATGCTGCGATAGGCCGCCTTCATGCGCGCCATGTCTCCGCCGATGACCGAGACGACGTCGTCGACGGCGGTCTGCGCCTGCTCGATCGCGGCGGCGTCTCCGCTGTCCGCCGCCCGCGCGAGAGCGCGGAAGGGGCCGGGGAGCACCGACGACACCCCGGACACCACACCCTGGGCACCGGCCTCTCCGGCGGCGACGAGCTCGCGGTCGGCTCCGGTGTAGAGCACGAAGCCGTCGGGCACGACGGCGCGGTAGGCCGCCAGCTCGTCGAGCGACAGCTCGCTGACCTTGGCCCCGATCACGTTGGGCAGAGTCGCGAGGCGGGCGAGCAGTTCCGGGCTGACCTCGACGCCGCTGCGCTTCGGGTAGACGTAGACGAACAGCGTGCCGTCGCCGATGGCTTCGGAGACCTCGGCGAAGTAGTCGAACACGGCGTCTTCGGTGACCGCGAGGTAGTACGGCGTGAGGGCAGCGAACTCCGTCGCCCCGAGCTCCTTCGCGATGCGCACGCGGCGCACCGCCTCGAAGGCGCTCGGCTGGCCGACGTGCACGATGACGCGCATGGCGCCGCCGAGCTCGTCGAGAGCGGCCGCGACGAGCGTCTCGAACTCGGCGTCGTCGATCGCCGGGAACTCGCCTGTCGTGCCGAGGACGAACGCGCCCTCGTTGCCCGAGCGGGCGACGTAGCGGAAGATCGACCGGCTGCCCTCGACGTCGAGGGTCCCGTCGGGGTGGAAGCTCGTCGGGATGGCGGTCACGATGTCTCGGCGGGTCACTTCTGATTCTCCTTGGGATTCACCGGACGCGCCGGAGCGACGTCCAGCTCGTCGGGCGTGCGGACCACGCCCGTGACGGGGTCTGGCAGGGCGTCGATCGCGGTGTGCTTGGCCTCGATGTCGGCCACGGTGTCGTCGTCGAGGATCGACTCGGCGAACGAGCCCCGCTTGCCGCGCGGCCGGCGGGCGTTGCGCGCCGCCGGTACGGCGATCGACAGCACCGCCAGCACGAGCAGGATGATCGCGATCGGGCTCACGACCTCGAAGAACGGGCGGGTCGGGAGGATCGCGAGCGTGCGCGCCAGATTCTCCTCGGCGAGCGGGCCGAGCAGGAGGCCGAGCACGACCGGGCCGGCCGGCACCGACATCCGCTTCAGCAGCAGGCCGATCACGCCGAACACGAGCATCGTGACCACGGTCGAGAGACTGTTCGACGTTGCGAAGGTGCCGATGATGCAGAACACCAGGATGCCGCTCCACAGGTACGGCTGGGGAACATCGAGGAGCTTCACCATGCCGCGCATGCGTACCAGGCTGAGACCGAGCGACAGGAGCGTCGCGATGAGCATGATGCCCGTGATCGAGACGACGAGGTCGGGACGCTCGGCGAAGAGGCTGGGGCCGGGCGTGATGCCCCAGATGATCATCGAGCCGATCATGACTGCCATCACGGAGTCGCCCGGGATGCCGAGGGCCATGGTGGTCGTGAGGGATCCGCCGAGGGTGGCGCTCGACGCGGTGTCGGAGGCGGTGATGCCCTCGATCGACCCCTTGCCGAACTGCTCAGGCTGCTTGGACACCTTGCGCGCGCGCTCCCAGCCGATGAGGCCGGCGATGTCGCCGCCTGCCGCGGGGATGAGCCCGACGCCGAGGCCGACGCCGCCCGACACCGCGAGCGCACGCCGCGTCTGTCGCAGTTCGGAGCGGTTCGGCCACCAGCGACCGAGGCTCGAGATCGGACGGGTCTTGGCGCGGTGGTAGGTGAGCAGCTGGTCGAACAGCTCGGCGATGCCGAAGAGCCCGATGATGACGGCGATGAAGTTGAAGCCCTCGAAGAGCTCGAGGATGCCGAACGTGTAGCGCTGATCGGCGGTGGCCGAATACGTGCCGACGGTGCCGAGCATCAGCCCGAACAGCCCGGCGAGGATGCCCTTGAGCATCGACTTCGACGAGATGCCGATCATGATCGCGATTCCGAAGACGACCAGGGCGAACAGCTCGGGCGATTTGAAGAAGTTCCGCGCGAACGTCGCGACAGGCACAGCGGCCACGGCGAACAGCACGAGGGAGGCGAGGATGCCGATCGCCGACACGATCGCGGAGATCGTGAGCGCGAGGCCGGCGCGGCCCTGCTTGGCCATCGGATAGCCGTCGAGGGTGGTCGCGATGGATGCCGGGGTGCCCGGGGTGTTCACCAGGATGGACGGCACCCGGTCGCCGAAGTTGGCCGCCACGTAGATGGTGAGGAGGACGGCGAGCCCCTGGACGGGCTCGAGGGTCATCGTGAACCCGGCGGCGAGCGCGACCGCCATTGTCGCGGTGATGCCCGGGAACGCTCCGACGAGGAAGCCGAGGAGCAGCCCGACGAGCATGTAGAGGAGGACGGAGACATCCAGCAGAGAGCTGATGCCGTCGAAGATGGCGTTCATAGGGGAACCCTCAGCAGCACTCCGAAGAGCACATAGATGAATGCGGTCACCGCGATCGGGTAGAGCACGAGGCCGAGCCAGCGCCGCTGGCCGAAGATGAGCATCAGCGACGCCATGAAGAGCGCGGTGATGATGGGGAACAGCTCGATGCGGTAGCCGAACGCGACCACCGATGCGACCGTCCAGAGCGCGACGTAGAGGCCGGTGAGCGCGCAGGTGGCGATGACGCGGACGACGCCGCCGGGCTGGATCGGTTCGATGTCCTCCCGCGAGGGCGCGGGGCGGGCGATCGCGATCACCAGCAGCGCGATCGACACCGCGACACCGGCCACGCCCAGCAGCAGTGGCCAGAAGCGCGCGTCGATCTGGCCGGGGGCGGCCTCCTGTCTCAGCGGGATCTGCGTGCCGAGGTAGAGGTAGGTCGCCGTGAAGGCGAGAGCCACCGCCGCGAACAGGATCTCGAGGGGGCGGGATGCCGCGGCCCCCGCCTGCTCGTCGGCTGCGACAGTGCTGTCCGATGTCGACATGTCGTCCTCCGAAGGGTGGGGGGCGGGCTCTCGCCCGCCCCCCGGACGGGTCAGCCCAGGAGGTCCTGGGAGAGGGGGAAAAGGGACAAGACG
>NZ_JAKYXC010000005.1 GCF_022538185.1 Microbacterium sp. CFH 31415
CCCGCCCCCCCCCCCCCCCCCCCCGCCCCCCCCCCCCCCCCCCCCCCCCCCCCCCCCCCCCGGGCCCCCCCCCCTCGCCCGCCCCCCGGACGGGTCAGCCCAGGAGCTCCTGGAAGAGGGTGAACTGGTCCTCGACGAAAGTGGTCCACTCGGCCGAGTCGCGGTAGACGACGAGGTTGCCGGCGTCCGCCTGGAACTGCTGGTAGGAGTCGCTCTCAACCGCCTCCTCGACGGCGGACTCGAGCACGCTCTTCACGTCGTCCGGCAGGTCCTTGGGAGCGTAGATCCCGCCCCATCCGCCGAAGACGACCTCGGCGCCGATGGCCTCCTGCGCGGTGGGGACGTCCGGCGCGTCGGGGTGACGCTCGTCATGGAGCACCGCGAGGATCCGCACGGCGTCGCCCTGCGCGAGGGCTTCACCGAGACCCGACACCGCGGCGTCGGTCTCGCCGGACGCTGCGGCCGAGACGGCCGTCGCGCCGCCGTCGTACGGCACCGGGGTGAACGTGCCGCCGGCCTCGGCGGCGAGACCGAGGGTCGCGGCCTCCCAGATCGAGCCCGCGCCCGAGTTGGCGACGGTGACACTGCCGGCCTCCGCCTTGGCGACGAGGTCCTCGAGTGTCTTCACATCGCTCGACGCACCGACGGTGACGACGCCCGGAGCGAGCATGATCTGGCCGAGGAGGTCGTAGTTCTCAGGGAGCACGTCGGCTCCCTGCGTGGTGTTGAGCATGGCGATCTCGACCGGCGCGAACCCGATGACGTAGCCGTCAGCGGGCTGGGCCGCGACGTACTCCATCGCCAGGGCGCCTGCGGCGCCCGGCATGTTCTCGGGGATCACGCTGACGCCGAGGATGTCCTCGAGCTCAGTGGCGAGGGCGCGCGACGAGAGGTCCGATCCGCCGCCCGGGTTCGCCTGGATGATCAGGCGCAGATCCTTCTCGGGGAAGGTCGACTCCGGTGCAGCGGTCTCATCGACCTTGGTGCAGGCGGAGAGAACGAGAGCGGTCGCTGCGACTGCTGCGGCGGCGACGGCGAGGCGGGTGATGCGCTTGCGGGGCATCCTTGCTCCTCTGGTGCGTGGCCGACCCTGTTGTCGACTCACTTCGACGCTACAGTGTCGACTGTTAACAGTCAACACTGAAGGGTCAGGCTTCCCGTCGCGTCGCCAGTTCGATGGTCATGCGCTCCTCTGCGCCGGCGAGGTGCTCCGCCAGAACCCGGGACGCCGCCGCGACATCGCCCGAGCGCATCACCGCGTAGAGGCGATCGTGGTCGGCCGCCGATTCGTGGAGATCCTCGTCGTGGTTGATCGTCACGTCGAGGAGCGAGGTGAAGGTCGGGAGGTACTGACTCCACGCTCCCTCGAGCCGCGGGTGATCGGCGAGCGCGTAGATCTGCGCGTGGAAGTCGAGGTCGGCGGCGAGGAAATCAGCATGGTCGCCGCGGTCGGCCGCCTCCAGCATGCGCGTCACCGCCTCGCGGGACGGCCGCCACCGCGCATCATCGCTCACGCGCATCGCCCGCTGCAGGGCGAGCTGCTCGAGTGCCGCGCGCAAGCTGTACAGCTGCTCCACGTCGTCATCGGTGAGACCGACGATGTAGATGCCGCGCGGCTTGTGCACCTCGACGAGCTTCTCGAAGCTGAGCTGGGTGATCGCGTCGCGAACAGGTCCGCGGCTCACCTGGAACTCGTCGGCGAGCGACTCCTCGGTGAGGCGGTCGCCGGGCTTCAGCTGGCCCCGGACGATCCGCTGGCGGATGATGTCCGCGATCTGCTGACCCAATGACGCGGCGCGCTGGACCGATCGAGTCACTTCGTCTCCTGTCGACAGTTAACAGAGTACGACGGAGCGACCGCTCAGATCCAGCACGGATCTGAGCGACTTCTCGGCTCGGCCTGCTCAGCCCTCGACCGGACCGGCCGCCGGTGGATCACCGTCGTGATCGTCGGCTCGCTCGATCGGCTGGCGGGGACGCCACACGACGAGCTCGGTCGCGCGGCGCACGCGCGTGCCGTGGCGCAGGGTCACTACGGCGCCGGTCGCACCCGCCGCGAAGACGCGGGCGCCCGGGCGACGTTCGAGTTCGGTGCGCACCCGCTCCTCGAGGTCGCGGACGCGGCCGTGCAGCTCGCGGACCCGGTCTTCCAGCTCGAGGATGCGCGCGATCGCCGGGAGGCCGATGCCGTCGGCCGACATCCGCGCGACCTCGCGCAGCTGCGCGACGTGGCGGAGCGAATAGCGGCGCGAGCCGCCCGACGTGCGCGCGGGCACGACCAGCCCGAGGCGGTCGTACTGACGGAGGGTCTGCGGATGCATACCGGAGAGCTCGGCGGCGACGGCGATCGCGAAGATCGGCGCCTCGTCGTCGATGTCGTGCTGCTCACCCATGCCGGCTCACCTCCCTCCGACCTATCCTCCTAGCCGCGCGCCTTCGCCATGAGGTCGGCACGCGGGTTCTCCTTCGGCTCGAGCGCGTGGTACCGCTCGAGTGCCTCGCGGGCCGCGTCGTCGAGGTGCGACGGCACAGCCACCTGCACCTCGGCGAGCAGGTCGCCGGTGCCCTTGGCGGTCTGCACGCCGCGGCCCTTCACGCGGAGCACGCGCCCCGACGGAGTGCCGGGCGCTACGCGCAGCTTCACCGGCTCGCCGCCCAGGGTCGGGACCTCGATGGTCGCGCCGAGGGCGGCCTCGGTGAACGTCACCGGGATCGTCACACGAAGGTTGAGCCCGTCGCGCGTGAACACCGGATGCGGCCGCACGGCGACCTGCACGACGACGTCGCCGTTCTCGCCGCCGTCCGGCGACGGCCGGCCCCGGCCGCGCAGGCGGATCTTCTGGCCGTCGGAGACGCCCGCCGGGATCTTCACCTTGAACGGACGGCCGTCCTCCCCCTGGAGCGTGATGGTCTCGCCCTTGGTCGCGGTGACGAAGTCGATCGTCGTCCGCGCCGTGACGTCGGCCCCGCGGGTCGGACCGCCATACCCGCGGTAGCCGCCCGTCGACTGACCGAACCGGCCGGTGCCGAAGCCGCCGCCCTGCTGGTTGAACATCGAGAAGATGTCGTCGAAGTCCTCGGCCGACTGATAGCGGCCACCGCCGCGCCCCTGGTTGAACATCGAGAAGACGTCCTCGAAGCCACCGGCGCCGCCCTGGCCGCCCGCCGTGAAGCGCGCGCCCGAGCCCATGGCGCGGATCTGGTCGTACTCCTTGCGCTGCTCGGCGTCGGAGAGCACCGAATACGCCTCGCTGACCTCTTTGAACTTCGCCTCGGCCTTGGCATCGCCCTGGTTGGAGTCGGGGTGGTACTTCCGCGCGAGCTTGCGGTAGGTCTTCTTGAGGTCAGCATCGCTGACGTCCTTCGACACACCGAGGATCGAGTAGAAGTCCTTGTCGAACCAGTCCTGACTGGCCATAGGTGCCCTCCGGACTACTCGGCCGGCACCGCGACGACGACCTTCGCCGGGCGAAGCTCGACGGAGCCGAGTCGGTAGCCGATCTCGACGACCTCGAGGATCGTGGGCTCGGTCGTGCCGGGGGTCGGCGCCTGGAAGATGGCCTCGTGCTGCTGCGGATCGAACGCCTCGCCGGGCGCACCGTAGGTGACCAGGCCGATGCGCTCGGCAACGCCGCGCAGCTTCTCGGCGATCGCGGCGAAGGGCGAGCCCTCCTCGAGGTCACCGTGCTTCTCGGCGCGGTCGAGATCGTCGAGCACGGGCAGGAGGCCCTTCGCGACCGCTCCCTTGGCGCGCTCGATCTCGAGCTCTCGCTGGTCCTCCGTGCGGCGGCGGTAGTTGGCGTACTCCGCCTGGAGGCGCTTGAGATCGTTGAGCAGCTGCGATTCGAGGTCGGCGATCACGGCGTCTTCGGCCGCGGCATCCGCATTCTGTGTCGCACCGAGGATGTCGTCGATCGTCAGCTCGTCGTCCTGGCCCTCCTGCGGGTCGGACCCGGAAGCCTGTGCTTCCGGGTCCTCGCCGCCGGGGACCTCGTTCTCGAAGTCCTTGTCGGCCATGGTTACTTCTTGTCTTCCTCGTCGTCGATGACCTCGGCGTCGACCACGTCCTCGTCGGACTCGGTCTGGCCGGAGCCGTCGGCGGGCTGCTCACCCGACGCGTCGGGAGCCGACGGCGACGCCTGGTTGGAGGCGTAGATCGCCTCGCCCAGCTTGCCCTGGCTCTGGTTCAGCTTGTCGAACGCCGTCTTCACAGCCTCGTCGTCGTCGCCGGCCAGCGCCGTCTTGAGAGCGTCGACGTCGGCCTGGACCTCGGTCTTGACGTCTTCGGGCAGCTTGTCGTCGTTCTCCTTGATGAGCTTCTCGATCGAGTACGAGAGGGTCTCGGCCTGGTTGCGCACCTCGGCGGCCTCACGGCGCTTCTTGTCTTCGGCGGCGTGCTCCTCGGCCTCGCGCACCATGCGCTCGATGTCGTCCTTGGGCAGCGAGGAGCCGCCGGTGATCGTCATCGACTGCTCCTTGCCCGTGCCCTTGTCCTTCGCCGAGACGTGCACGATGCCGTTGGCGTCGATGTCGAAGGTGACCTCGATCTGCGGGATGCCGCGGGGAGCCGGCGCGATGCCGGTGAGCTCGAACGTGCCGAGCGGCTTGTTGTCGCGCGTGAACTCGCGCTCACCCTGGAAGACCTGGATCGCGACGGACGGCTGGTTGTCGTCGGCCGTCGTGAAGGTCTCCGAGCGCTTCGTCGGGATGGCGGTGTTGCGCTCGATGAGCTTGGTCATGATGCCGCCCTTGGTCTCGATGCCGAGGCTCAGGGGGGTCACGTCGATGAGCAGGACGTCCTTGCGCTCGCCCTTGAGAACACCGGCCTGGAGGGCAGCGCCGACGGCGACGACCTCATCGGGGTTGACGCCCTTGTTGGGCTCCTTCCCGGCCTCGCGCTGCACGAGCTCGCTCACCGCGGGCATACGGGTCGAGCCGCCGACGAGCACGACGTGGTCGATGTCGGCGACCTTGATGCCGGCCTCGCGGATGACGTCCTCGAACGGCTTCTTGGTGCGGTCGAGCAGGTCCTTGGTGAGGTCCTCGAACTTGGCGCGCGTGATCGTCTCGGAGAGCGACACCGGGCCCGAGTCGGTCAGCGAGAGGTACGGGAGGTTGACGCTCGTGCTCGTCGAGGACGAGAGCTCCTTCTTCGCCTGCTCGGCGGCCTCCTTGAGACGCTGCAGGGCGATCTTGTCGCCCGAGACATCGACACCCGTCGTGTCCTTGAACTGCTTGATGAAGTAGTCGACGAGGCGCTGGTCCCAGTCGTCACCACCGAGGCGGTTGTCACCGGCCGTTGCGCGCACCTGGATCGTCGAGAAGTCGTCGTCCTTGCCCACCTCGAGCAGCGAGACGTCGAACGTTCCGCCACCGAGGTCGAAGACGAGGATGAGCTCGTCCTCCTTGCCCTTGTCGAGGCCGTACGCGAGAGCGGCGGCGGTGGGCTCGTTGATGATGCGGAGCACGTTGAGGCCCGCGATCTCGCCGGCCTCCTTCGTGGCCTGACGCTCGGCGTCGTTGAAGTACGCAGGAACCGTGATGACGGCATCCGTCACCGTGTCGCCCAGGTACTGCTCGGCGTCGCGCTTCAGCTTCTGCAGGATGCGGGCCGAGATCTCCTGCGGCGTCCACTTCTTGCCGTCGACGTCGAAGCCCCAGTCGGTGCCCATGTGACGCTTGACGGACGAGACGGTGCGGTCGACGTTGGTGACGGCCTGGCGCTTCGCGGTCTCGCCGACGAGCACCTCACCGTCCTTCGTGAACGCGACGACCGACGGGGTCGTGCGGAAGCCCTCGGCGTTGGCGATGACCTTCGGCTCGCCACCCTCGAGGACGCTGACGACCGAGTTGGTCGTACCGAGGTCGATTCCGACAGCACGTGCCATGTGTTCTCTCCTTCTTGTGGGCGAAGCGGATGCCTCGGCCCGTGGTTGATGGGAAGTCTGCTCGCGCTCGACACAGAGGTTGAGTCGCGATGGCTCAAGGCTACTCGCGTGGGTCGAGCGTGTCAAATGAAGTTGATATGACCCGACTCAAGTTTGGATCCGACTCCGACTTCGGGTCCCGCTCAGACAGAGTGGGCGAGCGTCTGCAGCAGCACGACCACGAGTCCGAGCGTGACGAGGATCGTGAGCGCCAGCAGCTGCTTCCACAGGTCCAGGCGCGAACGGCGCACCGCGAACCAGCCGATCACGGCGAGCGTGGCGACGTAGACGATCTCGGCCGCGCGGAGTGCCGCGGGGAGCGGCAGGACACCGAACCATGCGAGCGCCAGAAGGATCATCGGCGTGACAAGGGTGCCCAGCGCCCCACCTGCGATGCGCAGCTGCGCCCTCAGCTCGGCGCCTCCCGGGAAGTCGCGGTGGACGGCGAGGTGCGAGATCACGCCCGACACGAAGCCGGCCGCGGTGATGCCGACGACGCCGAGCAGGAGCGCCAGCACCGCATGGCCGGCGTCGTGCGCGTCGTTCACCGACACCACGAGGACGATCGCGAGTCCGGTGAAGGTCGCGTAGACACGCTCCTTGAAGTACTCGACGAACTCTGGGGCATCCTCGCCCAGCCTCTGGCGCGCACGGGCGGTGCCTCCGTGCGTCGGCGGTGGGGGCGCCTCGTGGTGCGCCCCCACGCGGTGACGCGGACCCTGCACGTGATGCGGGCCCTCACCGCGACGCAGGGCCTGCCCGCGTGGGGGCTCAGTGCCGGGTGGGCCTGCGGGGGGCGAGGCGGAGTCGGGCAAGGCGCCGGGCGGCTCGCTGTCCGGCGGTGCGGCGTCGTTCATCGATCCTCCCGTCGGAGTCCGCGTTGCGGCGAGCCTAACCCTGGAGGGCGCCGGGTGGCGGGCATCGGCGGGCGTGGCATCCCTCCCGCTCATTCGTGCGATCCGGGAGGATGGCCCCATGCCGCTTCCGTACGACCTGCAGCCGCTGCGCGGCCCGCGCGTCACGCTCGACGCGCTGCGCCCCGAAGATCTCGCCGACCTGTATGCCCTTCAGTCCGACCCCGACGTGTGCCGGTTCCTGCTGTATGAGCCGCGGTCGCGTGAAGAGGTGGCCCGAGTGCTCGAGCGGGATGCCGCGGCCACTCGCCTCGAGAAGGCCGGCGACTACCTTCAGCCGGCGATCCGGGACGAGCACGGCGCGTTCCTCGGCACGATGTATCTCGAGCTGCACAGCGTCGATCCCGACCGCAACGCCGAGATCGGCTGGATCCTCGCTCCGCACGCGCAGGGACGCGGCTATGGGGCGGAGGCTGCGCGCGTGCTGCTCGACCTGGCGTTCGGCGACCTGGGCCTGCATCGCGTGTACGCGGAGCTCGATCCGCGGAACGAGGCCTCCGTCCGGCTGTGCGCCCGTCTCGGCATGCGCCGGGAGGGGCACTTCGCGGAGCACATGTGGCTGAAGGGCGAGTGGACCGACACCGGGCACTACGCGATCCTCGAGCGCGAGTGGCACGGGCAGCGCGATGGCGGGAGCGCTGCCTGAGCCGCGTGCGCGGCGGCAGTGTCTGGGCGCGTTCGCGGCGGGATCGATGTCTGGCCGCGTGCGCGGCGGGATCGGTGTCTGAGCACGTGCGCGGCGGGATCACTGTCTGAGCCGCACGAGCGGTCACTCCCCGCGCGACCGGTCACTGTCTGAGCCGGGTGAGCGTCGTTTCGCGGTCCTCGCGCGGACCGCTGGCGTGTTCGTGACCGGACGGACTTGTCCACACGAGAAGCTCGTCCTCGAATCGTGCCCACCAGCGGGTGTGATGCTTGAGCCGGTGATGCGTGCGGCAGAGGTGCGCGAGGTTGTCGTGGTCGGTGCAGCCGCCGTCGGCCCAGTCGTCGGTGTGGTCGACGTCGCATGACGACGTCGCGCGTTCGCAACCCGGAAATCGGCAGGTGCCGTCGCGGTCGGCGAGCCAGGCGCGCAATGCGGCCGGCACCCGGTAAGTCTCGCGGTCGAAGCAGAGCCGGACCCCGGTCACGGGGTGCGTGAGCACGCGATGCCAGGAGTCCGCCCCCGCCGCAAGCGTCTTGGCGACGTCGAGCGGGATCGGGCCGTACCCGTCGATCACCGCGGGCTCGTCACCGTGCCCGAGCAGGGTCAGGGCGGGGACCGTGAGCGTCACCCCGACCCGGACCGGGCGCAGCGACGCCGCGTCAGCGCCGTCGGCGAGCCCGACCGGACGCCCGGAGCGCAGCACCGCATCGACGAGGGCATCGAAGCGGAGCTGCGACATCGTGCGCGGGTCGCCCGCCGCGGACTCATCCATTGCGGTGCCGGTGAGCAGTGCGTGCGCCAGCTGCACCTGCATGATCGGGCCGTAGGCCATCAGCCAGCCCATGCCGTCTCGCGCCGGCTGAACGGTCACCCCGCGTGATCGCGACGCACGCTCGGACATCGTCTCGGGGTCGAGGTGCTCGCGGACGCGGCGGCAGCGATGGGCGAACCGGTTCGCCGGGACGTCGAGGCGGCCCGAGAGCACGGCCTGCTCGAACGCGCCGCGGTCGAGCGGACGGAACAGCTGTGCATCTTCGACCAGCGCCCTGGCGTGCGCGTAGGAGATGTCACCGGAGCGCAGCGCCTCGGTCGTGGCGGGGAGGTCGGCGCACAGCACGCGTGCTTCGGCGATGAGGGTCGCGGCAGCGCGCTCGCTGACCCGAAGGACGCAGGCGACTTCGGCGCGGGTCGAGCGGGCGACCCAGTCCGAGGCATCCGCCGCCCCTGCTCTCGAGCCGGGCGCGCCCTCGACCTCACCCACCGTCACGATCAGCTCTTCGTGCGCCTCGTTCGCGCACCGCAGGGCGTCGAGCAGCATCGTGCGCTCGGCTTCGAGCGCGGCAAGGTTGCGGCGCACCCGGTCGAGCTCACCGACGATGGCAGCAGCGTCGTCGCAGTGGAGGGCGTCGGTGCTGCACATGCCCTGACTTTAGAACATATCTACGACATTCCTCCGCGCGGGGGGGGTCCTGTCGCGCCCCCGCCCTACCCCAGCAGCGTCTCCGCCGAGGAGGCCTTCGGGTCGGGCAGCCGCCGCATCCGGAACGCGTTCAGCAGGCCCAGTCCCGCGGCGAGGATGGGGATGAGAAGCGCCACCTGCAGCGCGACGTGCCTGGCCTCGGTGTTGATGCGGATGACCTCGGCCGCGGCATCCGGCGGCTCATCCGCCACCAACTCGGCGAGCCCGGTGTTCGACATCAGCTGCGCGTCCTCTTCGAGCACGCTGGAGACCTGCTGCTTCTGCTCCGTCGACAGCACCGTGCTCGCGTCGGCGAGCGACGTGAACGACACGGCGAGCGTCGCGAGCATGATGGCTCCGGCGAATGCGAGGCCGAACGAGAGGCCGAAGGAACCCGCCGCGGAGTTGACCCCGGCCGCCTCGCTGACCCGCTCGTCGGAGATCGGCGACAGCGTGTAATTGTTGAGCTGCGACACGAGCAGACCGAGCCCGGAGCCGGCGATGAGCAGCGGAATCGCCAGCCACCACCCCGTGTCGGCGATGGGCACGAGCGGCACGATCGCGAGCAGCCCGACGAGGGCGAGGGCGAAGCCGGTCAGGATCAGATTGGCCGGGCGGCCCTTCGCGCCGCGTCCGGCCCAGATCGCGACGGCGAACATGCTCAGCGACAGCGGGGCGATCGACAGACCGGCCTGCAGGGCGTTGTACTCGAGCACCATCTGCAGGTACAGCGGCAGCACGATCATGGTGCCGCCCAGTGCGATCTGCTGCAGCAGCTGTCCGCTCACGCCCGTGCGGAACGGCTTCGAAGCGAACAGCGCGGGATCGAGCAGCACGGGCTTGCCCTTCCTCTTGCGGGACCGGAGCCACCACGCCAGCCCGCCCAGCGCGACCGCGCCGAGGCCGATGATCAGCCCGACGTAGCCGCCGCCCTCCTGCCACACCAGGATCCCGAGCACGACGCCACCCATGCCGATGACCGACAGGCCCGCTCCGACGAGGTCGATCGAGCGATCGCCGGTGTACTTCACATCCTTCACGAGGCCGATCCCCAGCAGCACCACCGCGATGATGACGGCTTCGAGCGCGAAGGCGACGCGATACGACCAGAACGTCGTGATGAACCCGCCGAGCAGTGGACCCACTGCTGCCGCGATCGCCGCCGACGCGCCGACGAGCGCGTAGACGCGCTTCTGATGTTCGCCGGCGAAGTTGCCGTGGATGAGCGATTGCATCGCGGGAAGGAGAAGGGATGCTCCGATCCCGCCGATCACCGCCCAGAAGATGATCACCGCGGTCAGGCTCTGGGTGAACGTCATCGCGACGGCTCCGACCGCATAGCCGAGCAGACCGAGGATGTAGGCGAGCTTGCGTCCGATCAGGTCGCCCGTCTTGCCGCCGATGAGGATGAACGCGGCAGAGACGAGCGCTTCGAGCGCGATCGCGCCCTGCACGCCGCTCGCCGTCGTGCCGAGGTCGTTCACGACAGCCGAGATCGACACGTTCATGATCGACGTGTCGACGACGAGCACGAACATCGCCATCGCGAGGAGCAGCGCAAGGCGGCCGTTGAAGGCGGGCGCGGCGCCCGGTGCATCGGACATGACGGAAGCGAACCACGGCGGAACCCGCAGGAACAGATCCCTCAGCAGAGATCACCCGGGTGAACATCGCCCAGGGTCGACGGCCGGTACTCTGGCCTGGCGTCGCGACGAGGCGGCGCGCTCGCGGGCGCCACCCGCCGTTCACCGAAGGACCATACCGTGACGACCATGGGACCCGACCGCTCCCCCGACGAGCCGATCTTCCGCCCGCCTGCGCCGCCGGCGGCAGCCAACACCGGTGCGATCCGGCCGTTCGCGGACGTCTTCCAGGAGGCCGGTTCCGAAGCCCCCGTGCCGCGCAAGCGCGTGATCTCGTGGGCGCTGTGGGACTGGGCGACCCAGCCCTTCAACTCGGTGCTGCTCACCTTCGTCTGGGTGCCGAGCTTCCTCGTCTCGCCGTTCTTCCTCGATCCCGCCGTCGCCGCCTCCGGCATCGTGAACGGCGAGGAGATCGACTGCGACACCACCGCGAATGCGCTGACGGAGTTCTGCCGCGCGCTGGGCGGTCTCGATGCGAACCTCGGCTGGGGCATCATGATCGCCGGCGTCCTCATCGCCCTGCTCGCGCCGGTGCTCGGTCAGCGCGCCGACGCCACCGGGCGCCGCAAGCTCATGCTCGGGATCTTCACCGGGCTGCTCATCCTCAGCCAGCTCGCGATGGCCTTCATCCCCGGCACGCCGTCGCTCTTCTGGTTCGGGGTCGCGATGATCGCGTTCGGGAGCATCGTCGGAGAGATCGCGGGCGCCAACTACAACGCCCTGCTCGTGTCGGTGTCGACCCCCAAGACCGTCGGCCGCGTCTCCGGACTGGGCTGGGGGTTCGGCTACATCGGCGGCATCGTCGCGCTCGTGATCGTCGTGGGCCTCATCCTGGGCGGCGTCCTCGACGGGACGCAGGCGATCACATTCCAGCTGATCGCTGCGGGCGCGACCGTCTGGACGGTCCTGTTCTGCATCCCGATCTTCCGTAACGTGCCGGAGCCGCCGCCGTCGCCCGACGCCAAGCGGGTCGGGTTCTTCGCCGGGTACGTCGAGCTCGTCCGCTCGGTGGCGCGCCTGTGGCGCGAACACCGCCCGACCCTGTGGTTCCTGCTGGCGTCGGCGGTGTACCGCGACGGCCTCGCGGCCGTGTTCACCTTCGGCACCGTGATCGCCGCCCGCGTCTTCGGGTTCGGCTTCACCGATCTGGTCATCTTCGGCGTCGTCCTGAATCTCGTCGCGGGCATCTCGACGATGCTGGCCGGCCGTCTCGACGACCGCTTCGGGCCGAAGACGGTCATCCTGTTCGCGATCGGCGGGATCATCGCGTGCTGCCTCGCCGTCTTCATCGGCGCGGGCGCCGGCAAGGGTCTGTTCTGGGCCGCGGGCATCGTGCTGGCATCGCTCGTCGGTCCCGCGCAGGCCGCGTCGCGCTCGTTCCTCGCCCGCGTGACGCCCGTCGGCCAGGAGGGCGAGATCTTCGGCCTCTACGCCACGACCGGCCGGGCCGCGAGCTGGATGGCGCCGCTCCTCTGGGGCGCGTTCATCGCCGTGGGCGGCAACCAGACCCTGTACGGCATCCTCGGGATCGCGTTGATCCTCGCGATCGGTTTCGTGCTGCTGCTGTTCGTAAAGGCCCCGCCGCGCACGCCGCGCGTCTGAGGGGCGGCGCCCGGCGCCGTCACCAGGGCCAGGCGTCTGCGAGCTTCGTGAGCAGTCGTGCGAGGTCGGCTCGCTCCTCGTCGGTGAACCCGGCCAGGGCGGTGTCGATGGCCTCGCGGCGCTCGCCGCGGAACCCCCGCACGAGGGCGGCGCCGGCATCCGTCAATGCCACACGGGTCCGCCGCGCGTCTTCGGGGTCTGCCTCACGGCGTACGAGCCCCAGCTGGAACGCCTGCTGCACAAGCCGTGAGGCGCGCGGCTGATCGACTCCGACGGCCTCGGCGATCTCACCGACGGAGAGAGGGTGGGATGCCGCGGCCAGCGCCTCGAGCAGGCGCATCCGGGCCGGACCGCCGATGCGCGGACCGCCTCCCCACGGCGGACCGCCGTGCCCGCGGTGCGGGCCGCCGCGTGCCCACGGCGCGTCCCCGTGGTGGTGAGGACCGTGGCCGGAGTGACCGTGGGCGTCCGCTCCTTCCCACGGCGGGCGCGGGATGCGGCGGCCGCGCAGCTTCGAGAGGGCTGAGGCGATGTCGTCGGCCGGAGTCGGATCCTGAGGCATGGAATCAATTTACATGCGACTTGACATACAAACCATTCACATGTCATCCTACATATGCATGTACTTCGACATGTAACCAGGCGGCCACCCGTGCCGCCTCCGGAAAGGACTTCACATGAACGACAACGAGAAAACACAGGACCACCCCGTCGACGACACCGCCGACATCCCCACCGGCCGTCGGCCGCTCGGCTACTGGCTGCGCGCCGTCGACGGCCTGCTCACGAGCGAGTTCGCCGCCGCCTTCCAGAACGAGGGCGTCACGCGCCGCGACTGGATGATGCTGAACCTGCTCGCCGGAGAGCTCGATGCCCCCGAAGCCGCAGAGCGCCTCGCCCGCAAGGGCAAGCGACTGCGCCGGCTGGAAGACCTCGGCTGGGCCGAGGAGCAGGGCGATGGAACGTGGGCGCTCACCGACGCCGGCCGCGAGGCGCACGCACGTCTCGGCGAGGTCGTGAGCGGCATCCGCTCCCGCGTCGCGGGTGCCGTCTCCGACGAGGAGTTCGCCACCACGCTCGCCTCCCTCGAGGCGATCGCCCGCGAGCTCGGCTGGGACGAGACCCGTCCGTTCGCCGGGCGGCGCGGCTTCGGGCGCGGCTTCGGCCCCGGACGCCGGTTCGGCGGACCGCGCGGGTTCGGGTTCGGCCCGGGGGAGGGCTTCGGCTTCGGTCCGGGCTACGGCTTCGGACCGGGCGCCGGCGCTTCGCACGGCGAGGCGTGGGCGTACGGCCACGACGACGGATGCCACGGCCACGGCGGTCACCGCCACGGCCACGCCCCTCACGAGCACGGCCACGCCCCTCACGAGCACGGCCACGGCCACGGCCACGGCCACGGTCACGACCGGCACCGCCACGGCGGCCACGGTCACGACCGGCACGGCCACGGCGGCAAGGGCGGCGAGCGCGCGTTCGAGCGCGGCTTCGACGCCGGCTTCCGCCGCGGCCAGGAGGCCGGCGCAGCCTGAGCGGCTGCTCCACTGTCAAAGCGGCGGGAGATTCCTGCGCTGGAAGGGTCGATCCGACGTTTTCAGGCCGGTTTCTCCCGACGCCTTGACGTGCTGGCGCCGAACGCGGCGTAACACGCGCGCCACACGGCCGGAGCACAATGGAGCCGATGACCACCCCAGCTCTGCTCGCGATCTCCCACGGCACGTCCTCCCCCGAGGGCCAGGCCGCGGTGGCGGCGCTCGTCGACGCCGTCGCTGCGCGGCTTCCCGACGTCACAGTCTGGCTCGGGCACGTCGACGTGCAGCAGCCGGATGTCGCGGCATCCCTCGACGCCCTCCCCGATGACCAGCCGGTCGTCATCGTGCCGCTGCTGCTGTCGGCGGGCTACCACGTGCGGGTCGACCTGAAGAAGCAGTCGGCCGGCCGCGACGGCGTGACGATCGCGAAGGCCCTCGGCCCCGACCCGAGGCTCGCCGAGCAGCTGGCGACCCGCCTCGCACCGCTCGACCCCGACCCGGCGAGCGCAGTCGTGCTCGCCGTCGCAGGGTCGAGCGACGACAGGGCGAACGACGACTGCCGTGCGGTGGGCGCGTTGCTCGCCGAGCGCCTCGGGCGACCCGTCGAGGTCGGCTTCCTGGCCGCAGCCGAACCGCGCCTCGGCGCGGCCGTGGCATCGGCGCGTGAGCCGGCGGCCGGACGCGTCCTCGTGGCGAACTACCTCCTCGCGCCCGGCTACTTCCACGACCTCGCCGCACGCGTGTCGGGCGACTCCCCGGTAGCCCGACCGCTGCTCGACGATGACGAGCCCGCGGCATCCCTCGTCGACATCGTCGTCGACCGATACCGCAGCGCAATCCCGACATTGCGAGCGCTTTCCTGGACGCGGTCTGACAACCCCGGCCAGCCGCAACCTCTGTGACGCACCGTTACGCACGGTGACGCCCCTTGACACGCGCCTAGGCCGGGGCTCGCGGCGCTTCTACTCTCGCCGAATGGGCTCGCCAGAGTCCGCCCCGGCGACGCCCGGGGACTCCTCCGGAGGCCACCGTGACCCTCAGCGACACCGACACCCGCGCCGCAGCACCGCCGCCTGCACGCGCCGGCGGCGCGACCGCGCGTCCGCCGCGGCCGTCGTCCAAGCCCAACGGGCAGTGGAAGATCGACGGCACGACGCCCCTCAACGGCAACGAGGAGTGGAAGCAGGTCGACGACGGCCTCGCCGTACGCGAGCGCATCGAGAGGATCTACGCGAAGGGCGGCTTCGCGAGCATCGACCCGACCGACCTGCACGGCCGATTCCGCGTGTGGGGCCTCTACACGCAGCGCAAGCCGGGCATCGACGGCGGCCGCACCGCCACCCTCGAGCCGCACGAGCTCGAGGATGCGTACTTCATGCTCCGCGTCCGCATCGACGGCGGCCAGCTGACCACCGAGCAGCTGCGCGCGATCGCCGGCATCTCGCAGGAGTTCGGACGCGACACCGCCGACCTCACCGACCGGCAGAACATCCAGCTGCACTGGGTCGAGGTCGAGTCGATGCCCGAGATCTGGCGGCGCCTCGAAGCGGTCGGGCTGGGCACGACCGAGGCCTGCGGTGATGTGCCGCGTGTCGTGCTCGGGTCGCCCGTCGCGGGCATCGCCGCCGACGAGCTCATCGACCCGACGCCGCAGATCGACGAGATCACATCGCGCTTCATCGGCGATCCGTCGCTCGCCAATCTCCCCCGCAAGTTCAAGTCGGCGATCACCGGGCACCCCAGCCAGGACGTCGTGCATGAGATCAACGACGTCGCCTTCGTCGCAGTCGAGCATCCCGACTTCGGCGTCGGCTATGACCTGTGGGTCGGCGGCGGCCTGTCGACGACGCCGCGTCTCGCCGAGCGGCTCGGTGTCTTCGTGTCGCCGGATCGGGTGGCGGATGCCTGGCACGGCGTCGCCCAGATCTTCCGCGACTACGGCTACCGGCGGCTGCGCAACAAGGCGCGACTGAAGTTCCTGCTCGCGGAGTGGGGCGCCGGGAAGTTCCGCCAGGTGCTCCAGGATGAGTACCTCGGCTACGCCCTCCCCGACGGACCTGCTGCGCCGAAGCCGCTCGCACACGGCGACCATGTCGGCGTGCACCGGCAGAAGGACGGCCGCTTCTACGTCGGCGTCACCCCGATCGTCGGCCGGGTCTCGGGCCGGATCCTCGCACAGCTCGCCGACCTCGTCGAGGCGCACGGCTCGACGAGGCTGCGCACCACCCCGCACCAGAAGCTCGTCATCCTCGACATCCCCGCAGACCGCGTCGACTCGCTCGTCGCCGGGCTCGACGAGCTCGGGCTCTCGGCGCGTCCGAGCCTGATCCGCCGCGGCACGATCGCCTGCACCGGCATCGAGTTCTGCAAGCTCGCGATCGTCGAGACCAAGGCCTACGCGACGGCCGCCGTGCTCGATCTCGAGAAGCGTCTCGAGCAGTTCGAGCTGCCGCATCCGATCTCGCTCCATGTCAACGGCTGCCCGAACTCGTGCGCGCGCATCCAGACGGCCGACATCGGCCTCAAGGGCCAGCTCGTGACGATCGACGGCGAACAGGTGCCCGGATACCAGGTGCACCTCGGCGGCGGACTCGTCAGCGCCGACCGCGACGAGGCCGGCCTCGGCCGCACCGTGCGCGGCCTCAAAGTAGGCGCCGACGGCATCGCCGACTACGTCGACCGGGTGGTGCGCCGCTTCCTTTCGGAACGGGATGCCGCGGCCGACGAGACCTTCGCCCAGTGGGCGCACCGCGCCGACGACGAGGCCCTCCAGTGACCCGCAGCACCCACCCCCACGTCACCGCGAGACTTCATCCGCGCGCCCAGACTGCACGCACCGACCGCCGGCTCGGTGCACCGGTGCAGTCTCGCGGGGCGACGGCGGGGGGTGGCGCATGACCGTGTCGCTTGCGCCCCGCGTCGCCGTGAAGCGCTCGGGCGAAGAGCTGCGGGCTCTCGCCGAACGAGGCAACCTCGAGCTCGGCAGTCTCACCGAGCACGAGGCATCCCCCGCCGACGTCGTCGCCTGGGTCGCGCGCAACTTCTCGATGACGTCGGCGGCGGTCGCATGCTCGATGGCGGATGCCGCGCTGCCGCACCTCATCGCCGAGCACCTGCCGGGTGTCGACGTGCTGTTCCTCGACACCGGATACCACTTCGCCGAGACGCGCTTCACGCGCGATGAGGTCGGCCGCATCCTCGACGTGCGGATCGTCGACGTGCTGCCCGAGCAGACCGTCGCGCAGCAGGACGCCGAGTTCGGCGCGAAGCTGCACGAGCGCGACGCGGCGCTGTGCTGCGAGCGCCGCAAGGTGACCCCGCTCCGCGATGCCCTCGCCGGCTACGAGGTCTGGTTCACGGGCGTACGCCGCGACGAGGCGCCGACCCGCACCCGCACGCCTCTCGTCACGTGGGACGAGCGCAACGGCCTGGTGAAGGTGAACCCCGTCGCCGCCTGGACCTTCGACGACCTGCTCGACTACGCCGGCGCCCACCGGGTGCCCGTCAATCTCCTCGTGTCGAACGGCTACCCGTCCATCGGGTGCGAGCCCTGCACCCGACCGGTCGCGCCCGGCGATGACCCCCGTTCCGGCCGCTGGGCCGGGCTCTCCAAGACTGAATGCGGGCTCCACGTATGACCGAGACACTCACCGCCAACGCTGTCGCCGAGAACAGGAGTTCTGGCGAGGACAGGTCGATTCCCGGCGGATCGTCCTCCGCTCGGCAGACCACCGGTTCCGGGCAGCTCGGCACCGCACCGTCGACGCTCAGCACGCTCGACCTGCTCGAGGCCGAGGCCATCCACATCATCCGCGAGGTGGTCGCCGAGTTCGAGCGGCCCGTGCTGCTGTTCTCCGGCGGCAAGGACTCCGTCGTCGTGCTGCACCTCGCCACCAAGGCGTTCGCTCCCGGTCGCGTGCCGTTCCCGGTGCTGCACGTCGACACCGGCCACAACTTCCCCGAGGTGATCGCGTTCCGCGACGAGACCGTCGAGCGTCTCGGCCTCCGCCTCGATATCGCCCGCGTGCAGGACTACATCGACGACGGTCGCCTGCAGGAGCGCGCCGACGGCACCCGAAACCCGCTGCAGACCCTGCCGCTGCTCGACGCGATCGCCGCAGGCCGGCACGACGCCGTCTTCGGCGGCGCGCGGCGCGACGAGGACAAGGCCCGCGCGAAGGAGCGCATCATCTCGCTGCGCGACGAGTTCGGCCAGTGGGACCCGCGCAACCAGCGGCCCGAGCTGTGGAGCCTGTACAACGGCCGCCACACTCCGGGCCAGCATGTGCGCGCCTTCCCGATCTCGAACTGGACCGAGCTCGACGTCTGGCGCTACATCGAGCGCGAGGGCATCCCCCTTCCTCCGCTCTACTTCGCGCACGAGCGCGAGGTCTATGCCCGCGACGGCATGTGGCGTCCCGTCGGCGAGTTCTCCCCTCCGCGCGCGGGCGAGAAGGTCGAGCGTCGCACGGTGCGCTACCGCACGGTGGGCGACATGAGCTGCACCGGAGCAGTGGAATCGGATGCCGCATCCCTCGCCGACATCGTCGCCGAAGTGGCCATCTCGACCCTCACCGAGCGCGGCGCCACCCGCGCCGACGACCGCCTCAGCGAGGCGGCCATGGAGGACCGCAAGAAGGACGGGTACTTCTGATGTCTGGGACGCTCACCGCCCAACCCACGCTCTTCCGGTTCGCGACCGCAGGATCGGTCGACGACGGCAAGTCGACGCTCGTCGGACGCCTGCTGCACGACTCGAAGGCGATCCTCGCCGACCAGCTCGATCAGGTCGCCCGCACGTCGGCCGAGCGCGGCTTCGCCCATGGCGCCTTCGACTTCGCGCTGCTGACCGACGGCCTGCGGGCCGAGCGCGAGCAGGGCATCACGATCGACGTCGCCTACCGCTACTTCTCGACGGGCTCCCGGTCGTTCATCCTCGCCGACTGCCCCGGCCACGTGCAGTACACGCGCAACATGGTCACCGGCGCGACGACCGCTGACGCCGTGGTCGTGCTCGTCGACGGACGCAAGGGCGTGCTCGAGCAGACCCGCCGGCATCTCGCGGTCGTCGCGCTGCTGCGCGTTCCGCATGTGATCGTCGCGGTGAACAAGATCGACCTGATCGGATTCTCGGCGGATGCCTTCGCCGACGTCGCGGCGCAGGCGCGTTCGGTCGCGAGCGAGCTCGACATCGAGGGCCTCCACTTGCTCCCCGTCTCGGCGCTCGACGGCGACAACGTCGTGGACCGCTCCGATCGCACCCCCTGGTACGACGGGCCTTCGCTGCTCGAGCTGCTCGAGACCCTGCCCGCGACGGGATCGCTCGGCGACGATCCGCACACCGCACCCGAGCCGCTGCGCCTCCCGGTGCAGCTCGTGCTGAGGCCGCAGGGCGGCCTCTCGCCCGAGCTCGCCGCCGATCCCGTCGAAGCCGAGCTGCTGCGCGACTATCGCGCTGTCGCCGGGCGCATCTCGTCGGGCACTGTGCGCATCGGCGACCGGGTGCAGCTGTTCCCGTCCGGCATCGCGACGACGGTCACCGGCATCCGCTCCTCCGGTCGCCCGGTCGCCGAGGCTGTCGCCCCGCAGTCGGTGTCGCTCGAGTTCGCCGACGACCTCGACACAGCGCGCGGCGCGCTGGTCGTCGCCGAGGGGACGCTCCCCCTCGGTCGCCGCGAGGCCGACGTCGAGCTGTTCAACCTCGACGCCCGTCCGATCACCCCCGGTCAGCGGGTGCTGGTCAAGCACGGCACGACGACGGTGCAGGCGATCGTCGCGCAGATCGAGTCGCGGTACGACCTCGACGCGCTGGTCCACGCGCCGGCGCAGACTCTGCACACCAACGACATCGGCCGCGCGCGCCTGCGCCTGGCCGCCGATCTTCCGCTCGAGCCGTACGCCTCGAGCCGGCACGGGGGCTCGTTCCTCGTGATCCATCCGTCCGACGGCGCCACCCTGGCCGCCGGCATCGTGCGCGACTGACGCGCACCCGCCCTGCTCCACCCACTGCCATCTAAAGGAGGCGAACCGTGAACACCATCCGCACCGCGACGACGATCACCACTCTGGGACTTGTGGCCGTGATGATGGCCGGGTGCGCCTCCGCCGCAGGCAGCACGCCCGAGCCCGAGGACGTCACCGAGGTGCGCCTCGGCTACTTCGCGAACGTCACGCACGCACCGGCGCTCGTCGGACTCGAGGAGGGCCTCTTCGCGGAGTCGCTCGGCGACATCGACCTGTCGACCTCGGTCTTCAACGCCGGTCCCGCGGCGATCGAGGCGCTCACGGCGGGCGCGATCGATGCGACCTACATCGGCCCGAATCCATCGATCAACACGTTCATCCAGTCCGGCGGCGAGTCGGCCCGTATCGTCGCCGGTGTGGCGACCGGCGGCGCCGCCCTCGTCGTCCGCCCCGGCATCGACAGCCCGCAGCAGCTGTCGGGCACGACCCTCGCGAGTCCGCAGCTCGGCAACACCCAGGACGTCGCGCTGCGCGTCTACCTGGCAGAGCAGGGCTATGAGACCGATCCCTCGGGCGGCGGCGACGTGTCGATCACGCCGACCGAGAACGCCCAGACGCTCACCCTGTTCCAGCAGGGTGCGATCGACGGCGCCTGGCTGCCCGAGCCGTGGGTCTCGCGGCTCGTGGTCGACGAGGGTGCCGAAGTGCTCGTCGACGAGGCCGAGCTGTGGCCCGGCGGCGCGTTCCCGACCACCGTCCTGCTCGTGCGCGCCGAGTTCCTCGAGCAGCATCCCGACGTCGTCGAACGGCTCCTCGAAGGGCACGTGGCTGCCGTGCACTGGATCGCCGATAACGCGGCCGAGGCCCCCGGAGTCATCAACGCGGCGATCGAGTCAGAGACGGGCAAGCCGCTCAGCGACCCGGTCATCGAGCGCGCCCTCGAGCACGTGACCTTCTCGGTCGACCCCCACGCCGAGGCGTTCGAGACCCTCGTCGCCAACGGCCTCGGAGCCGGCACGCAGAAGGACGGCTCGATCGACGGGCTGTTCGACCTGCGCATCCTCAACGGCCTGCTCGACACCGCCGGCGCAGAGCAGGTCTCGGCGGCAGGGCTCGGAGAGGACTCGCCGTGACGGCGTCCGGTCCCCCGGCAGCGGGTGTCGCGACGCCGGGCGCAGCGGTCGCGGCGCCCCGCTCCGGCACGCCGAACCTGCTCGGGCCGAGCTTCGACGGCGTGACGCCGGTGCCCGCACGCACTCCCGCCCCGGAGCCCGCGGTGCGCATCGACGGCGTCTCGAAGCGGTTCGGCCGCGGACCGCTCGTGCTCGACGACGTCACCCTCGACATCGCGCCGGGCGAGTTCGTGTGCCTTCTGGGCGCGTCGGGATGCGGAAAGTCGACGCTGCTCAACCTGATCGCCGGCCTCGACCGCCCCTCGGTCGGCTCGATCGCAACGCCGGCGGAGGGCTCGGCGGTCATGTTCCAGGAGTCGGCCCTCATGCCGTGGCTGACCGCGCGCCGCAATGTCGAACTCGCCCTGCGGCTGCGCGGGGTGCCGCGCGGCGAGCGTCGCGAGAGGGCGCTCGCGCTGCTCGATACCGTGAATCTCGCGGATGCCGCGGAGAAGCGCCCGCACGAGCTGTCGGGTGGCATGCGCCAGCGCGTCGCTCTCGCCCGCGCGCTCGCGCAGGACCGGCCGGTGCTGCTGATGGACGAGCCGTTCGCCGCTCTCGACGCCATCACGCGCGATCTGCTGCACGAGGAGCTCGAGCGCGTGTGGCGCGCGACCGGCCGCACGATCGTGTTCGTCACCCACAACGTGCGCGAGGCGGCGAGGCTCGGCCAGCGCGTCGTGCTCATGGGCAGCCGGCCGGGCCGGATCGTGCAGGAGTGGACGATCGCCAAGACCCGCGGCCGTCGCATCGAGTCGCCCGAGGTCGCCGCCCTGTCGGTGGAGATCACCGAGCAGCTGCGGAAGGAGATCCGTCGCAATGCCGCGTGACATCGCCGTCGAAGCGCCGCGGGCCGAGGCATCCGCTCCCGACGACCTGCGCAGCCTCGCTGCCGGACTCGACCGCCTGCAGACCGACGCCGGCCCGGGGTCCGCGCGCTGGCGGCGGATCGCCGAGAGCGTCGTGCCGCCCATCGTCTTCGTGCTGCTGCTCCTCGTCGCGTGGCAGGCGTACGTCGTCCTCGCGCAGCCGCGCCCCGACATCGTGCCGAGCCCTGTCGACGTCGCGAACGCGCTCGGATCGGCGTGGGACTCCGGCCGTCTGCAGGAGGCCGTCGCCACGAGCCTCGAGCGCGGCGTGGTCGGCTTCCTCATCGCGATCGCCGTCGGCACTCCGATCGGGCTGCTGCTGGCCGAGGTGCGCCCCATCCGCCGCGCCGTCGGACCCATCATCTCGGGGCTGCAGGTGCTCCCCTCGGTCGCATGGGTGCCTGCCGCGATCATCTGGTTCGGGCTGTCCGACGCGACCGTCTACTTCGTGATCCTGATGGGCGCGATCCCGTCGATCGTGAACGGCCTCATCGCCGGAATCGACCAGGTGCCGCCGCAGCTGCGGCGCGTCGGCACCGTGCTGGGGGCATCGCGCTGGCAGCTGGCGACGGCCGTCATCCTCCCCGCGGCGCTGCCCGGGTACCTCGCCGGCCTCAAGCAGGGCTGGGCGTTCTCGTGGCGCTCGCTCATGGCGGCCGAGATCATCGCCGTCGGCGGCACGATCGGGTTCGGGCTCGGCTCGATGCTGCAGCAGTCGCGCGAGCTGGCCGACCTCGCGGGGGTGCTCGGCACGATCATCCTGATCCTCCTCATCGGCATCCTGATCGAGCTCGTCTTCTTCGGACCCCTTGAGCGACGGATGCTGAAGCGCCGGGGTCTGCTCGTCACGGGAGGCGCGCGATGACCCGGCGACCGGGATCCACCGGCAAGGTCTGGCTCGTGGGCGCCGGGCCCGGCGACGCCGAGCTGCTCACCGTCAAGGGACTGCGGGCCCTCGAGCGGGCGGACGTGATCGTGGCCGACCGGCTCGGCGCGCGGGGGGTGCTCGACGGCCTCGCCGCGGAGGGGGTGGTGCTCACGCCCGAGGTCGTCGACGTGGGAAAGCTACCCGGGCACCACGCCGTGCCCCAGGACGCGATCAACGCCCTGCTCATCCAACTCGCCAGAGACGGGAAGCGCGTCGTACGGCTCAAGGGCGGCGACCCGTACGTGTTCGGCCGCGGCGGCGAGGAGCTCGCGGCCTGCCGGGAGGCGGGGATCGAGGTCGAGGTCGTGCCCGGCATCACCAGCGCCATCTCGGTGCCTGCGCTCGCCGGCATCCCCCTCACCCATCGCGGTCTCGCGACCGCGTTCACCGTCGCCACCGGCCACGACCAGATCCGCGAGCTCGGCGGCGGGTGCGACCACACGGTGGTGCTGCTCATGGGCATCGGCACCCTCGCGCACTCAGCTCTGATCCTCGCCCGCGGCGATCGCGGCGCCGGCTGTCCCGTGGCCGTGGTCGAGGACGGTTACGGACCGGGCCAGCGGGTCACGATCGGCACGCTCGCGACGATCGCCGCGCAGGCCGCCGCCCGCGGGGTCCGCTCACCCGCCGTCGTGGTGGTCGGCGACGTGGTGCGCCTCAGCCCGTGTGCCCCCGACGCGATCGCGGCCGCCGATCTGTCGACCTTCGACCCCCTCGGCTCGCCCGCCTCGCGCAGCGACGCCCCCGGAAAGGCTCTTGCACAATGACCTCATCGTCCATCGACAACCTCCGCGTCGCGATCGTCGGCGCCGGTCCGGCCGGCATCTATGCGGGAAACATCCTGTCCGCTTCTGTGCGGGAGGCCGGCGGTCGTGTCGCGATCGACCTCTTCGAGTCGCTGCCCGCCCCCTACGGCCTGATCCGCTACGGGGTCGCGCCCGACCACCCGCGCATCAAGGGCATCGTGACGTCGCTGCACGAGATGCTCGACGCCGGCGCCATCCGGTTCCTGGGCAACGTCGAGATCGGCCGCGACCTGGCGCTCGACGAGCTGCACGCGCGGTACGACGCGGTGATCCTGGCGACCGGCGCGATCCGCGACGCCGCGCTCGACATCCCCGGCATCGACCTGCCCGGGTCGTTCGGCGCCGCCGACTTCGTCGCCTGGTTCGACGGTCACCCCGACGTGCCGACCGACTGGACCCTCGACGCCGCGCAGGTCGCCGTGATCGGCAACGGCAACGTCGCGCTCGACGTGGCGCGCATCCTCGCGAAGCACCCCGAAGACCTGCGGTCGACCGAGATCGCCGACAACGTGCTCGCCGGGCTCGAGGCATCCGCCGTCACCGACGTGCACGTCTTCGGCCGCCGCGGCCCCGCCGACATCAAGTTCACGCCGATCGAGCTGCGGGAGCTGGGCGAGGTTCCCGGGGTCGACATCGTCGTCCACGACGAGGATTTCGCCCACCTCGAGGGCGTGGCGCCCGCCACCAACCAGCTCAAGGTGATGCTGCGCATCCTCGACGGCTGGCGCACCCGCTCCTCGACCGGAGCGAGCCGCCGCCTGCACCTGCACTTCTACCACGCGCCCGTCGCGGTGCTCGGCTCTGACAGGGTCGAAGCGGTGCGCTTCGAGCGCACCGCACCGACCGGCGACGGCCGGGTGCGAGGCACGGGCGAGTTCCGCGAGGTGGCGGTGCAGCAGGTGTACCGCGCGGTCGGCTACCACGGCACGCCTGTGGTCGACGCGCCCTTCGACGAGGCACGCGGGGTGATCCCCAACGTCGAGGGCCGCGTGGACGGCGGGGACGGTCACGTGTCGGGTCTCTATGCCACCGGCTGGATCAAGCGCGGCCCCGTCGGGCTGATCGGCCACACCAAGTCCGATGCGATGGAGTCGATCGCGCATCTCGTCTCCGACGCCACCGCGGGCCGGCTCAGCGCACCCCCGATCGACGCCGATGTGGTCGAGCTGCTCGATGAGCGCGAGGTCGCCTACACGACATGGGACGGCTGGCTCGCGCTCGACGCCCATGAGCGCGCACTCGGCGAATCCCACCGGTTCACACGCGAGCGCGTCAAGGTCGTCCCGCGCGCCGAGCAGGTGGACATCTCGCGGTCGGGAGCGCTGATCCGCACATGACGTACGTCATCGCGCTGCCGTGCGTCGATGTGAAGGACCGGGCCTGTATCGACGAATGCCCGGTGGACTGCATCTACGAAGGCGACCGCTCGCTCTACATCCACCCCGACGAGTGCGTCGACTGCGGTGCGTGCGAGCCGGTCTGCCCCGTCGAGGCGATCTACTACGAAGACGACCTGCCGGATGAGTGGCAGGACTACTACAAGGCCAACGTCGAGTTCTTCGACGATGTGGGCTCGCCCGGTGGCGCCGCCAAGGTGGGCGTGATCCACAAAGACCACCCCATCATCGCCGCACTGCCCCCGCAGGAGGACTCGCATGGCTGAATCGGAATATGATGCTGGCGTGTCGCAGGTCGAGGTCGACGTGATCGTCATCGGCGGTGGTCCGGCGGGACTGTCTGCGGCGCTCAATCTCGGGCGCTCGCGGGCATCCGTGGTCGTGGTCGATGCCGGTCGACCGCGCAACGCGGCCACGCTGCGGTCCCATGGATTCCTCACCCGCGACGGGGTTCCTCCGCTCGAGCTGCGCAAGCTCGCACGCGCGGAGCTGACGGCGTACCCGAGCGTCAGCCTGCTCGATCGCACCGGGGTGACAGCTCTGCTACCGACGGATTCTTCGAACGGCATGCGTTTCATCGCCGCACTGAAGGGTCCGGCCGGCCGGACCCCGCCGGCCGTCGCCGCGAGATCGGTGCTCATCGCCACCGGGATGCGCGAGACCCTGCCCGAGATCCCGAGCCTGCGCGCGTTCTACGGCATGTCGCTGTTCAGCTGTGCGGCCTGCGACGCGTGGGAGCTGCAGGATCGTCCGCTCGCCCTCATCGGCGAGACGCCCGACCTCGCGGTGCGCGCGCGTCTCATCTCCCGCTGGACCGACCGCCTCACGGTGTTCACGAACGGAGCGGACGTGGTCGACACCGTCGAGGAGGCCGAGCTCGCGGCATCCGGAATCATCGTCGAGCGCCGCGCCATCGATGATCTCGAAGGGGACCGTGGCGCCGTGTCGGCGGTACGCCTCGTGGACGGCTCGCGCGTCGAGGTCACCGGCGGGTTTGTGCGGCCGCAGTGGCAGCCGGCGCTGGACTTCCTGTCGGCGTTCGAGGTGGATCGCGACGACGACGGCGCACTCACCGTCGATCGCTCGGGACGCACGTCTGTGCCGGGTCTGTATGCGGCGGGGGATGCCGCGTCCCCCGGTCCGCAGCAGCTCATCGTCGCCGCGGGCCAGGGTGCGCGTGCCGCCGCCGTGCTGGTGCACGACTCGGTCGGGGTGCGCACGGCGCACTGAGGTCGTCGGGGCGCTGAGTGCCGCCGGGAGGCCGGCCGCGACGCTCAGGGTCGCCGGGCGTAGACCGGGGTGCTCAGGGTCGCCGGGCGTAGACCGACGCCTCGGATTCGTCGATGACGAAGCGGAGGGAGGTGCCCTCGGGGAACTCGGCGCGCAGCTCCTCCGACGCGGTAGCCGTCACGGTGAACGACGCCGTCGGCGGGAAGCCCTCGCCCGCGCAGCCCATGGTCAGCATCATGCCCTGGTCGCTGTAGACGAACACGCACGTCGTCGAGCGGTCGCTCTCGGGCTGACCCCAGGCGTTGCGAACCTCGACGACGGTGAGGTCGCGGAAGTCCTCGAACACGACGGAGCCGTCCTGCATCGGGCCGAAGAGGTCGCTGTTCCACTCCGCCTCTGACGCGGTTGCGAGCACCGCGACCCGGTTGCCGGGCAGCACGGGAATCGCCGTCGCCAGCACGGCGCCGACGACCAGACCCGCGCCGCCGACGGCGGCCAGCCAGGGCCAGATGCGTCGACGCCGCCGCCCCGGCTTGTCCTCCGTAGCGACCGCGGTCGTCGCGGACGCTCCGGAGACGGATGCCGCGACCACCGGTGCCGCGTCCGTGGCAGTGAGTCCGGGTGCAGGGTCCGTGGCGGCGGTGGCGGCTGCGGGGTCTGCGTCCATGGCAGCGGGAGCGGGGCCTGCGTCCGTCGCAGCCGGGTTGGGGGTCTGCGCGCGACCCTCGAGCTCGCGCAGCCGGGCGAGCGCGGCCGGATCGTCGAGGATGTCGGCTGCCGGACCGTACGCGCGGGCACGCAGCATCCGCAGCTCGTCACTCCACTCGTGATCCATCGCTCATATCCTGACATCCCGCGGCGCGCCGAGGACGATCGGTGCGGCGACGTCGAGGCGCAAGGCGTCAAGCTCCGAGCTGCAGCGAGTCGGCCCAGACCTTGCGACCCTCCACGAGCATGTCTCGCACCTGCGCCTGATGCGTCTCGGCCGGCGAAGCGGCGTCGGGCCACGACGCGGTCTGCTCGAGTGCCCACGTCGTCCACTCGATGATGTGGACGTAGTGGCCGATCATGAACGTGTTCGACAGAGCGAACAGGTGGCGGCGCTGGGGGAACGTGCCACCCGTCTCGCTGATGTTCACGGCGTAGCGGGCGAACAGTGCGCGGGCCGTTTCTGCCTGCGTACGGATCGTCTCGAGGGTGCGCCGCAGGTCGTCGATCGAGCCCTGGTCCGAGACGAGCACGCGGATCATCCCCTCGAACTCGAGGGCGACGGGCTCCGGGTCAGCGGCCAGCCACGCGGCGAGCGTCTCCCGGCCCGCGTCGGTGATCGTGTAGACGGTTCGGCCGCGCCTGCCGGAGTGCTCTTCGCGCGCGGTAACCAGGCCGGTGGCGAGCAGTCTGTGCACGACGTTGTACCGCTGACGGTCGGCCCGGGGCCAGAGCAGGTCGACGCCGCGACCCAGCTGTTCGGCGAGCTGGTAGGCCGACCAGTCGCTCGTCGCGAGCAGACCGAGGGTCAGGTACGCGGTCGTGGTGAGCTCGCGTGGGGGCACAGCATCCTTCTTTCAGAAAATCATCGACGCGGCCCGTCCCGATCCCTATACTGCAAACTGCAGTAGCCTTCGGGTCGAACGTGGCCGAATCGTGTGGGGACACGGGTCACGGACTGGGGCGGGCTCGATCGCAAGGTTGGCCTGCGCCCGATGGCGCTGGGGTAGCCATCGGGGTGGTGCCGGCACCGCTCGCCGGTTCCACCCCGATTGCTCGATCGGGGCCCGAGGGTCAGCCGCCCATGGCTCCCGCATCGGTCTGCCCGACATCGGTGCGGTGGAAGCTCTGGAACGACCGGGACGCCGTCGGCCCACGCTGGCCCTGATAGCGGTTTCCGTACGGCCCCGAGCCATAGGGATTCTCAGCGGGCGAGGTGAGGCGGAAGTAGCAGACCTGGCCGATCTTCATGCCGGGCCAGAGTTTGATGGGCAGCGTCGCGACGTTCGAGAGTTCGAGCGTCACGTGGCCCGAGAAGCCGGGGTCGATGAAACCGGCCGTGGAGTGGGTCAGCAGGCCCAGACGGCCGAGCGAGGACTTGCCCTCGAGGCGGGCGGCGATGTCGTCGGGCAGGGTGATCTGCTCGAACGTCGAGCCGAGCGCGAACTCGCCGGGGTGCAGGATGAAGGGCTCTGACGGGTCGACCTCGATGAGGCGCGTGAGCTCGGGCTGGTCCTCGGCAGGGTCGATGAACGGGTACTTGTGATTGTCGAACAGCCGGAAGTAGCGGTCGAGCCGCACATCGACACTCGACGGCTGCACCATCTCGGGATCCCACGGCTGGAGCCCGATGCGACCCGCGTCGAGCTCGTGGCGGATGTCGCGATCGGAGAGCAGCACGAGGTCAGCCTACCCGCGGC
Organism: Microbacterium sp. CFH 31415; assembly: GCF_022538185.1. Classification (GTDB taxonomy): domain Bacteria; phylum Actinomycetota; class Actinomycetes; order Actinomycetales; family Microbacteriaceae; genus Microbacterium. Next base: position 28,495 of record NZ_JAKYXC010000005.1, read on the forward strand.
GCGGACGCGTCTGCTTCGGCCTGTGGATGCGCTCTGTTATTCTTTCCAGACGCCGAAAGGCGTGCCCGGGGATGTAGTTCAATGGCAGAACTTCAGCTTCCCAAGCTGATAGCGCGGGTTCGATTCCCGTCATCCCCTCCATTTACGGTACGGCCGCGGGCTAGGGTCGGAAGCGTGTCTCGAAAGCCGGCGGGTGCTGCGCTCGTCCTCGCTGTGGTGCTCCTCTGTTCCGGTTGCACGTCGTTCCCGAGCCCGCCGGGGTCCGTCGGAGACGACTATCCCGGCACGTGCATGCCGGGAGAGCTGTCGTGGCCGACCGACTTCCTGGAATCGCTCGCGGGGGAGTCGTCGGCGGTAGGCGGTGAGATCGTCGGCCTTCGGCTCGAGTACCTGGAATCGCGGTGGGTCTGGCGCCTGAGGAGCGCCGACACGAAGCTCGACGCCTTCGGCGAGCGGGTCGACGAACCGAGCTTCGGCAGAGAGTCGCTCATCGACGTGCGAACTCTGGAGCCGATCGCGACCCACGAAGTCACGCTTACGCAGGCCGAGCAGGGCACGCCGGCGCGTGCGGCGCTCGAGGCAGCTCAGCAGTCGGGCGAACAGTGGCCGGGCCCGCTGATCATCGAGATGACCCGCGTCATCGACGGCGATCAGGCAGCGTGGCAAATCACGACGTGCGACACGGAGAGCAATCAGCACACGGTGATGACGCTGGGCTGATCGCACGGTCCCGGACGTATGACGCGAGCGCGCCGGCCGCGAGGGGTCGCTCGACGGAAACAGAGTAAATCGACCGCTATTCGAGCTCGACAGCAACCCAGGCGGATTCCGGAACGCGGTCTCCGGAATCAACCAGCCACCCTGATAGTGCGGCAAGACCCAGCCCGATCGTCATCGCCGCCAGTGCGCCCGCCCCGACGATGATCCATGCCTTGCGCGCGTCCGGAGCCATGGGACTGACCCTATAGACGTCGACCGCCTGGTCGCGAGCGGTCGAGGCTCGGCGGTCCACCGGTCAATGAACGTTGCCGATCGAGACGGACGCTGGTACAGGTCTTGGTGGCGGGCCGGTGAGCAGCCGCTCGTCCAGGCTTCGCGCGTGGTTCGCCCGGACACCGGGCGGAGTGGGCGCATAGGCTGGCGCGATGGACACGGGTGAACTGCACTTCCGGACGACAATCGGCGTCAAGGTCAAGGGTGAGACCTGGAGTTGCGTCGAGATTCCCGGGTCCGCCGACCTGTTCGGTACGGGTAAGACCGTCAGAGTTGATGCACAGATCGACCACGTGTTCCTGGAGGACGTCGGTACGTTGCCCACCGGCGCGGGCGGACACATGGTCTCTCTCAACGCCAAGGTCCGCAAGCAGCTCGACAAGAACATCGGAGACGAGGTCGAGGTGACGATCGCACGGCGGTGAACGCGTCGTCGATAGCTCAGCGCTGACAAAGGCCAACCACGCGCTCCGCCGAAGGTTCTGCGACCGCACGACGACCGGCTTGAGGGCGACCCTCAGGTCTCGGGTCTCAGGCGGTCAGTGAACAATCGAGGGAGGACATTCACCAGCGCTACGGCGTGATCTCGTCGCTCGAGTCACGCCGGTACACCAGCCGCAACTCAACACCGTCTTCCGTGGGTGTGCTGTATACCCACACGGGACGCCAATCCAGGGGGGTCGGGCCGATCTGAGTCGGCTGCTCAGCCAGCCCCATCTCCTCAATGAGTTGATGGGCTTTCTGACCGTCCGCCGGACGGATCGTCACGTATGTCGTTGCCCTGTACGGCTCGTAACCGATCCGAGGTTCTCCCAGGATCGTTGCCCCGGCAGGTGCCGATATGAGCCACGATGGCGGCACCGCGTCCTTCGCGGTCCAAACTCCGAGGAGCTGCCAGATGACGTAGCCGCCGACGATGATCAGGGCGATAGTCCACGCGATGATTCGTCGGTCTTTCGCCTTCCGCGGTCGCGGCTGCCCGACGTCGGCTTTGACCTTGTCCTCCGGGGCCGTCAACGGACTCTCCCTGTAGACGCACTCGCCAGCAATCGAGTTGTCACCTTTCCTCCATCATCTGCGAGGAGGCCGGAGAGTGCCTCGGTGTCGTTCATGTGCGCAGGTCACCCACGAACCCATTGCAGATGCCGCTCTCACTGGCGAGCGCCTGATCGTCGATGGCCCCGTCGGAGCGCGTCAAGTCATTGGGGTAGGGCACGTCCGGCATGGTCGCATCCCCGCGTGCGGCGTAGTCCTTGGACGCGATCGGGTCGTCGTCGACGAAATACGCGTCCCACGCTGCGTACACCAGCATGCAGTGGTAGATGCCGGCGGCTCTGGTGTAGCCGGACCAGTCACCGTTGCCGTGCCACCGTCCAGCGGGCAGACCTGTTATCGACTCCGGCCACGCGAACCCCTGAGGAATCGCCTCAGCCCACGCTGCGACTTCCGCGTCGTACGCGCTGTCACGCGGATCAGGGGGGTGCGTAGGCGTAGGGCTCGGTGATGCTGGTGCGGTAGATGCCGTCGGTGCAGGCGTCTCGGCCGTCACCGTGGCATCCGCGGTTCGTTCAGAAGCGGGGTCATCCACGGGCACGGCACATCCGGTCAGCGAGAGCGCGATGACGACGACGGCGGCTCCGAGAACGGCCTCGGCGATGCGATTCACAAGCGAATACTCGCATACGACCGTGTGGGAATCCGGCCGTCGCATCGGCCCCGGGGGAATCGTGGACCGCTGAACGAGACGAGCCGGCTCGGGCGCGCGTGACTAACGGTTCGCGTCGCATCGATCACTTCGACTGCCGCGCGCCCGACGACCGCCTAACGAGCCCGTGTGGTGGACGGCCCGACGCATACGCGCTCGACGGCGCACCGGCCTCAGGAGTCCACCCAACCTTGCGTTCGCGCCAACCTAATGGTCACGTCGACGTCGCCCCGCTCCGTAGTCAGTCGGGCCACGAACTGTGCTGACCCAATCAGCCCACTCGAACGAATCCAGAAGGTGCGACCTGGCGGCGGGAGGACTAATCCATGGCGAGCGGCTCGAGTTGCGTGACGATCTGCGTGGCGATCTCCAGGGCTCGCGAGGCTGTCTCTCGGCCCGTATGTGCTCCTCGATGGATCGCGTCGTTCCGGCGATCGACCAGACCATCTCTTGTGTCGACGGGTAGAGCGACTGTCGCGTGATCGACCAATAGACCCAACGTTGGGCGGGGGTGGTTCAAGCCCGGAAACGAGTTCCGCGAATGCAGCCGAGCGAGCACGAGTTCGACCGAAGTGGCGGCATCGATGACTGATCTTCTGAATCGACCTCTGATCAGCTCACCCCGCGCGTCTCGAAGGAACAAGTGCGCATCGGGTGGCAGCCGAGCTGCGTTGGACATCGCGATTACTCGACGCAGCATCCCTAACGTCAGGGGCGTTGGTCGCGAAACACGGATCTCCATTCGATTCGGCCAGGTGGTTCCCGACGGGCCGTCATCCGAAAGCGCTCTGAACGACAACCCTTCGCCCCATTTGCGCCTATGTATGGGGTTGTCGATCAGTGTGTCCTGGCCGGTGGCCGCGCCGATCCAGACGAGCACATTGTCGAACCAGCTTTGTACCTCCTCGAACAAGGAATCGATCTCGGGACCAGTCGGATCCCAGCTACCAGTCGGCTGCGCACGTCGCTCGATCAATTCATCGCGGAGAACAATTTCCATCATCAGGCACGAAACCCACGCGGCCCGAAATCGAGGTGGACCGGTGCGCCACTCCGTAACCCTTCCCCACTCGCCGTCCCCGAGTCGCTCTCGATCGTTTGGCGACTGAGGCAGGAGATCGACGGCCGGTGGAACGATTGCAAATCCGTCCGGCCGCTGCCACGCATCGTCACCTCGCTTCCAGCCAGGGAAGCTCACTCGCATTCGGCGGTCAGCAATGCGTGCTGAGAACGTCTTGCCGAGGCAGCCGCGTGTGACCTTTATGGACGTCGGGAGGTCGTACCGAGCGAAGACTCGAACCATGGCCTGACACTAGCGGTACGCATTGTTCCTAGGAGGGCTTCGATTGGGACGGCTTCGCAATCCCCTCCCGACGGTGGCTCGAGACTCCCTAGAGGACCCGGCCACGCGCACTCTGCGACCAATGACTCACTTCGCAGCTGACCTCCTATGCGGCGCGCGAGACGTCGTCGCGCTAGGCTCAGAAAAGTTCGTTGGTTCAAGGCGCCAGTGGTCCCGGGTTCGATCCCTGGGGCATCGCAGGTGGCTTGGTGGCGCTAGTTCTGCTAGCACTCGTCCGCCTTCTCAGTGACAGAAGAAATTCGACTACGCCGAAGGAGACACGGATGAACACAAACCACGCAAACAAGTCAGGTCGCACACGGAAGTACTGGCAGTACGTCTTGGAAACCCTCTGGGCGGCGGGTGCTGGGGTAATTGGCAGCCCACTGGCCACCTTGAGCTAACGAACCAAGGAGGTAGTCGGCGGACGCATGGCTACCTCCTCCCCCGTTCCAACCACGCGAGCCTCGCACGGCGACCGGCGTCGCCCGGTCCTCGACCGGCATGCGGTCGCTCATCCTGCAGAGTAGGAGCATGCGTGCGCGAGCGACACTCAGGGCGTCGGTCGAGTCCGGCAACAACTGGGACGACCCATCCGAGGATCATCTGTTCATGCTCGTCGAGGATATCGAGCGCGGCGACGAAAGCTACCTGATCGTCGAGCGCCTCAGCGACTCGTCCGGACAGAGCTACATCCAGACGATGCGGAACGAGGAAGGGGGCTTCCTCGTCGAACGTCGCGATGGGGCGCCGGACAAGCACTTCCAGACCACGGCGAGCGACTTCCGACATGCCCACGCCCTGATCGCGGCGTGGGCGTTCGGCGAGCCCGAGGTCGCCACACCCAGCGAGTGGTTGCCAGTCAGATTCGTCGGCTGACTCCCGTCGGCCCGGGCAACCTTCGGCGCGGTCGGGATCGCCGGCGCGCTTACGGACGGTCAGCGGGCTACTGCCTCGAGCGGCCGAAGCCTTCGAGACCGCGGCACACGCTGTCGAGATGCTGCGGCGAGCACCGAGGCGAGGCGGCCGAGGTCGCGGAGATCACCCGGATCGAGCGGGAAGCTATTCGAGCGGACTGCGACGGCTGAACTCACCGAGGGCCTCGCCGGTGCACCTCCCGGAAAGTCATCGGCTGTCATTGACGCTCGCGCTCGTAGCCACACTCACGGTCGGGGTTTCCGCCCCCGCCCAGGCTGCCGTACGGACACAGAGGTGCTCATCGCACGTCGTCTTCATCGGGGTGCGCGGGACGACCGGCAATCGCGCAGTACAGGACGATGTCGGGTGGCGGCGACCGGCGAAGTGGCGTGAGCTGCACGCAGGCCCGGCCCGCGTTTCTAGCCCAGTCAGCGTGGCGGATTCGTGTACAGGTCAGTCGCGCACCCTGTCTCACCGGGCTCGAGCGAAATGGGGCGATAGGAGGGGTAGAACAGTTCGCCTGCTTCGTCGCGTACTACGAGAATGCACTCACGCTCCGCCGGAATCCCGACGGCGACTACGGTTTCACCGTTCCAGAAGGCAATGTCGATGCGGATGTAGTCGTCGGGAAATGCGTCATGAAGCGCCGACTCGAGTGTGTCGAGCTCGCTCTTGGCGGAGAGGATCTCGGCGACACGGGCGGTGTCGTGTTCAGTGAGCTCGGGACGTGCACGCGGTAGGGGTCGCGGAGGCGCGACAGTGTCGGGGCATGAGATCTCGGAGCGTCTCGCCTCGTAGTACCGCGGCCAGACCAGCCGGTAGCACACAGTCGCCTCCCCGGCGCTGTTCGATCGACCCCCGATGTTGGGCGAGGTGTAAGCCGCCACCTCGACGTGAATGCGCACGTCGATAGTCGCTTCGCTGTCGTGACCGATCTGGCCAGACCAGTCGAGTGCCTCGACTTCTTCGGGCACCCACCAGGAGACCATCTCTTCTAAACTCACCTCCCCGGTGTTGTCAGAGTGGGAGCCGATCTCCGCGGCGATGTTCTCGGCTCCGCGGTGCGCAAGGTCGTCACCGTCGGTGAAGAACGATGGCGCGCATCCCGTAAGTGGCACGGCGAGAAGTGCGGCGACCGCGATGTTGGTGGCGCGAACGTGTGGTCGGGTGCGGAGTCGCATGACGAGATTGTCGCGATAAGAAGCCCGGTCGTCCCGAGGTTCGGCGCGACCCGACAAAGGGCGAAGTCCGCGGCGCATCACTTGTAGGCGCTCTTCTACGGACGCATTCGCCTCGCGGCATGTTTCACTTGACCGACACGGCGTACACAAGCTGCCACCCAACGGGAGATGAGCCGGGCGTCCCGCGGGGCGCCTTTCGACCTCAACTCAGCGGATGGCCTCCTGGGGTGCCCCGCGAAGCCGCGTCGCCACTCCCGGCGACAAGGACGGTCGCGCCAAACTCTCGCGCGCTGCTGTCTCGAGGGAGGGTTCGGCTCTGCGAAATCGATCCGTTTGGGTCGCGTCACGCCGGCGGCGCTCGCAACCAGTGCCTTGCTCACCGCACGTCGTGGCGTTCCGCGCAGGCGAGGGCGGTCTGGAGGCGGACGGCTGGCGCACGCTCCGCGGGCACCACTCGCTCCAGCCGGCGCAGTACGTCCAGCAGCACACCGACGACGTGGGCGTTGCCGTGGGCGCTGTCGCGGATCTGATCGAACGACGCCGCAACAAATTCGTCCCAGCCCGGCCGGTCGAGCGTGATGTGGATGCCGCCACCCGGTGCCGTGCGCACCGCCGACGGAAACGCGCGCTGCCCCAAGCGCCCGAGGAAGTCGCCCAGATAGTACAGCGCGTGTTCGGCCGTGGTCGGGTCGTTGATGCCGGGTGAGAGCGCTCGCAGAGCGATGTCGACCAGCTGCCGCACGTCGAAGAGCGGGTCCTGCTCGGCCGAGCGGGTCGCGTCGATGACGACGGCGGCGCGGATCGCCTTTGTCGCCTCGACCTCGTCTACTGGCGTGCCGGCGGCCGTCGCCAGCACGTCGTCGCACGCCACGAAGGAGCCCACGCGCACCCGAATATGCACGCGGTCGACCTTTCCAAGGTCGGCGTCCAGAAGGGCGGAATCGTCGATCGACCGGACGAATCCGGTCGCGGTCGACCGGACGTCCCACTTCGGGCCGGCGTAGGGGCGCAACGCCGCAACGCCCCCGGCCGCCGCCTGCCGGTCGGCCTCGCTCTCGGCGAACTGATCCGCGGCGGACTCGTCCTGGGCCTCGACGGGTGTACCGATCATGGAGGGATAGAGGTGGTCCAGACGCTCCAGCATCTCCTCGTGGATCTGCCGCTGCACCAGATCGACCTGCAGCATCTGAGAGATGTGGTGGATGAAGAGGATCAGGAGGCCCACGCAGACGATCGCCAGCGCGATGGCAACCGACACGGACAGCGCGGGAACGAATCCGGACGCCCCCTCCGCAGGGCTGCGCACCTCACGGAGCACCATCAGCGAATAGACGAAGGTGCCGATGTAGGCCCCGAGCACGACCTGGTTGACGCGGTCGCCGGTGAATCGGCGCATCACCCGGGGCGAGAACTGCGACGACGCCTGCTGCAGCGCGATCACCGTGAGCGAGAAGGCGATGGAGATGACCGTGATCAGCGAGCCGGCGATGGTCGACAGAAGGCTCCGCGCGGCATCCGCGGTACCGCCGAAAAGCCACGGCACCGAGGAGTAGTCGAGGCCGCTTAGGTGGGCATCGACCTCGACCAGCACCCAGGAGAGGCCGAGGGCTCCGACGACGGCGAGTGAGGGGACGAACCAGAAGCTGTTCGACATGTTCTGCCACAGGTTCTGGAGCTTGCCGGGCATCGATCTACCCGTTCGCGCCGTGCTCATCGCGGTGATATCCCGAGAGGTCGCGCAGCGCCCGAAGATCGCCGCCATCGGTGCGATGGATGACCGCGAAGCTCCCGTCCGTCTCGAGGATCACCGTCTCAACGCGGAGCAGGCGGCCGCGCAGCACGAGGATTCGGGGCCCGCTCTTCACCAGTCGACCCACACGCTTCGACCGCACCGAGAGCCATGCGATGCCGAATTGCATCCCGATGAGGACGGAGAACGCGACGATACCCTCGGCGAGGGCGACATCCTCCGACAAGAGGATCGTGGCGAGCGTTGACCCGAGGGCGACCGTGACGACGAGGTCGAAGGCGTTCATCTTGCTGAGCGTCCGCTTGCCCGAAAAGCGCAGCAGTGCGATGAGGGCGGCGCACGCGAGGATGCCGACCAGAACGGTCCGGATGAGTCCGCCCCAGTCCTGGAAGAACATCGAGAGAAGATCTGACGCGTTCATCGCGACTGGACAGTGCCTATCAGCGGTGTCACCCCGCGGCCGTGTCCCAGGGGCAGCTGGTCGTGCGGCGACGTCAACTGTTCAAAACTCCCAGGCTGACGCGAAACGACACTCACGATGTTCGACCTCTCCTTGTGCGCGCGCATGCTCATATCGTGGCCTCCAGTAGGTCGCTGCTCCGTGCAGGCTACTTCCCGCCCGCGTACTGCCTAAACGGGTTGACATGTCGCGCCGACGATGGGAACCACCCGTCGCCGACCACCGGCGCCTCCCCCTCACGGAACTCGCACCCGCGCGGTGCACTTGGGTCTTGGACCAATCGAAGGCGATCGGGGGTTCGATGAAGGGTCTCGGAAGACGAGTCACGTTCACCACAGCGCTCCTGGTCGCGACCTCCCTGGTCGCAGTGGGTTGCGTGCCGGGTGGTCAATCGGGAAGCCGGCATACGTTGTATGACGACCTCGACTCGCTGGCCCGGGACAGCTCGGCCATCGTCGTGGGATCCGTCAGAGATCAGCGCGAAGAGACATCCGCGGGATTCAGCTCCACGATCTCGACGGTCGAAGTCACCAACAGTCCTGCGAACCCGAGCCTCGGCTCGAACCTCGACTCCGGCGCGGTGCCCGTAGCCGTCGGAGAAGTGATCCAGGTTCGACAGGATGGACCGGAGCCCAGCGTTCTTCACCCGGGACAGGAGTACCTGCTCTACCTGACGCCCAGCATGCTCTCCGGGGAGGAGTCGACGCACTTCTTCATCACCGGAGCGGTCGCAGGGGCGTACGTGAGGAACGGCGATCAGTTCACCCGCGTCGCAGTCGACAGCGGCGATCGGCTTCCCGACACGATCACCATCGCGGGCACGGAGGGCTGACCGAGCCCCCGTCGAGTAGGCGGCACAGAGGTTCCAGGAAAGAACAGAGCGGGCGGCCGAGGGTCGGCGAGGGTGGCCGCTATCCCCAGCCAGGGACTCGCGATCCCGGGGTAACGGCGCCCTGAATCCGCCGGCGCGCCTCGCGCACGATGGGTGAACCCTCACACGAAGGAGCCACCCATGCCGAAGCCACACGACATCCACATCCCTGACCTGACTGGCAAGCGCGCGCTCATCACCGGCGCGAGCGACGGCGTCGGATTCGAGATCGCGGCGCGCCTCGCTCGGGCGGGCGCCGACCTCGTCCTGCCCGTCCGCAACGAAGCGAAGGGCGAGGCCGCCGTGGCCCGTATCCGCGAGCGGACGCCGGGTGCCGGCATCCAGATCCGTCATCTCGATCTCGCCTCGCTGAAATCGGTCGCCGCATTCTCCGACGACCTGCTCGCCGATGGGCGCGCGATCGACATCCTGATAGCCAATGCCGGTGTCATGAACCCGCCCACCCGGCAGCGCACCATCGACGGCCACGAGCTGCAGTTCGCGGTCAACCATTTGGGACACTTCGCCCTCGTCGCACACCTGCTCCCCTTGCTGCAGGCGGGACGCGCGCACGTGACGAGTCAGGTCAGCGTCGCGGCGAACAGAGGCTCGATCAACTGGGACGACCTCACGTGGGCGCGTCACTACGACCCCATGAAGGCGTACAGCTCATCGAAGATCGCGTTCGGCCTCTTCGCGGTCGAACTGCAGAGGCGATCGGATGCCGCGGGCTGGGGCCTGCGCAGCAACCTGTCGCACCCCGGCATCACTCCCACCAATCTGCTCTCGGCGCAGCCGGGCATGGGGCGACCAGACGACACGGCGGCGGTCAAGGTGATCCGATGGTTGTCGGAACGCGGCATCCTGGTCGGCACTCCGTCGTCGGCTGCGCTGTCTGCCGTGTACGCGGCGACCGCCCCGGAGGCGCGGGGCGGACGAATGTATGGGCCGAAGGGCTTCCGGCATCTGGGCGGGCTCCCCGCGGAGCAGCCGCTGTTCACCCGGCTGCGGAGCGAGAGCGACGCACGGCGCGTGTGGGAGCTGTCCGAGCAGTTGACCGGCGTCCGCGTCACCCGGTGATGCGAGCGACACCGACGCACGGATCCGGAGTCCCTGGCTAACCCCGAGCCCGTACCCGAGACTCGGATCATGGACAGAGCGCAACTGGCGGACTTCCTGCGGCGCCGCCGAGAGGCGTTGCAGCCCGAGGACGTCGGTCTGCGGCGCGGCCCGCGGCGCCGCACGTCGGGGCTGCGTCGGGAAGAGGTCGCGGTGCTCTGCGACATGTCCACCGACTACTACAGCCGACTCGAGCAGAGCCGCGGCCCGCAGCCTTCCGAGCAGATGCTCGCCGCGATGGCGCGCGGCATGCGGCTCAGCCTCGACGAGCGCGACCACCTGTTCCGCCTCGCGGGGCACACGGCACCCGCGCGAGCCCTGCGCGGCGAGCACGTCTCGCCCGGTCTGATGCGGGTGCTCGACCGGCTCGCCGACACTCCCGCGCAGGTCATGACGGAGCTCGGCGAGACGCTCGCGCAGACTCCCGCCGCTCGCACGCTGTTCGGCGACGAGACGCGGTTCGAAGGATTCATGCGCAGCGTGGGGTATCGATGGTTCATGGATGCCGCGGCCCGCGACGTCTACCCGCACGAGGACCATGCCGCACTGTCCCGCGCGTTCACCGCCGACATCCGGACGGTCTACGCCAAGTTCGGTGCACGCTCCCGCGCCGGTGCGATCGTCGCCGCCCTGTTGGCGGAGAGCCCGGAGTTCGCCGCGCTGTGGGAGGCGCACGAGGTGCGGTCGACGCATGCACGTGAGAAGCGGTTGCAGCACCCTGAAGTCGGCGTGATGGACATGCAGTGCCAGATCCTGATCGACCCGGAGCAAGGGCAGACGCTCCTCGTGCTCACTGCGACGCCGGGCACCGAGAGCTACGAGCGCCTGCAGCTTCTCTCGGTCATCGGCACCCAGGAGATGTCGTCCCCCGGCGGGCCCGATCACCCGTAGGCGCCGGTCGCCGCAACGCTACGATGCGGGCATGCCGTTGCTGCGAGACGTCGTCCTGCCGACGCTCGGCGCAGTCGCCGTGCTGGCTGCGGCTGGGCGGGCGATCCGGCGCATCGGTGGCGATGACCCCCGTGAGGACCAGGCCGTGCGTGCGCTCCAGGAGGCGTTCGGCCACCGGCCGGACGCCGGCGATGCCGCCCTCGCGACCCGCCCCGCCGACCCGGCTGGGCGTGAGCCCATCGACCGCCTCACCGGCCCGCTCTCGTGGTACTCCGGCGTGCCGCAGACCATCGCGAACGGGGCGATCTGGTGTGGCGTCACCTGGCTGCTGACGCGCGACAGACGCTCAGCGATCGCTCCTGCGGCAGCGCTCGCCCTCGAGACCGCGTGCTTCGTCGCATCTGCGGCGCTCGTGGGACGACCACGACCCCAGAGGGTGTGGCGCCCTGAGCAGCCGCATGCGACGTCGTCGTTCCCTTCCGGCCACACGGCAGCAGCCTTCGCGCTCCACGGCACGCTCGCCGACCTGCTCGACAGGCGCGGCGTACCTGGCGCACGGCTCCTCGGTCCTCTCCTTCGGTACGGCATTCCCGGAGTGATCGCGTTCTCGCGGGTCTACCGCGGCCAGCACCATGTCTCGGACGTCGTCGCGGGCGTCGTGCTGGGACGGTGGAGCGCCGCTGTGGTGCGGCGCGGGCTCATCTCGGGGCCATAGACCTCGGGGTGATGAGGACCCGAGGATCGCGATCAACCAGTCCGGCAAGCGGCCTCCCCGCTCGGACAGTTCGCACACCAATCCAACCCCGCGGAGGCGATCGGTATCGGCCGAGGCCCGCACAGCCTCCTATCCGATGACACGACGGAAGACCTCCCGGGCCACCGGGGCGCCGGTCAGGGGGTGTCAGAGCTTCGCCGAGGAGGTGAGACACGATGTACGCCTACATCGACGTGCTGGGGTTCATCGCCTCGGTGATCTCGTTCGTCCTCTGGTGGCCGCAGGCGGCGCTGGTGTGGAGGTGCCGCAAGCACGGGGAGCAGCTCAGAGGAGTGTCCACCTCTTCTCAGGTGCTCCTCTCGATGAACGCATGCCTCTGGGGGGCATACGCGGTAGGCACCGGCTCGCTCTGGGTCGGTGCGCCAGGGCTCGTCAACGGTCCGCTCGCCATCGTCACCGTCGTTCTTCTCAGACGATCCCGACGACTGCCGGAGAAAGCCCGGGGCTCCACGGCAGATAAAGTGGCGAGGTGACAGCGCCCGCTCCGCCGAGTCCCACCCCTGTGCCGCGGCCGGGTGCCGTCTACTTCCTGGGTCGAGTCGTTCTGCGGCCGTTGTTCTGGGTTCTGTACCGCCCCCGCATCGTCGGACGAGCGAACCTGCCGGAACGCGGGCCGGTGCTGTTGGCGAGCAACCACCTGGCGGCGCTCGACACGGTGATCATCCCGACTTCCGCGAGCCGCCCCGTCCAGTTCCTGATCAAGTCGTCGTACTTCACCGGCCCCGGGATCCTCGGCCGCTTCAAGCGATGGTTCTTCACCTCGATCGGGGGGGTCCCCGTTCACCGCTCGACTGGTCGCGATGCACGCGCCGCGCTCGATGCCGGGAGCAGCATCCTGCGGGCCGGGAACGTGTTCGCGGTGTTCCCCGAAGGAACCCGCTCACGCGACGGGAAGCTTCACGCCGGCCACGGTGGTGCGGCATGGATGGCGCGCGACACGGGCGCCGCGGTCGTGCCCGTCGGGCTCATCGGGACCGGCACCGCCAAGCCGCTGAGCCACCTGCTGCCGGGGAGGCGGCGGCTCGAGGTGCGCTTCGGCGAACCGCTCGATCTCGCCGACCTGGAGGGCGTACCCGACGGCAAGGCGCGTCGCGAGATCACCGAGCGCATGATGGCCGCCATCGCACGCCTGAGTGGCCAAGAACGCTCCGGCACCGTGAACGCGACCTCGCGCGACTGAACTGCTCAGGCGGTCCCGAGACGGCAGGAACGCGAGCGCCGAGCTGTGACGCGGCGCGAGCTCACCCCGCCGATACATTGACAGGATGCCCTTCGCCTTCCTCTTCACGCTGGTCCTCGCCCTGCTGGCCGTCTTCCAGCTCGCGCTGGTGCTCGGTGCACCGTGGGGGCACTTGGCGTGGGGCGGGCAGGACCGGGTGCTGCCTGCCCGCAAGCGGATCGGCAGTGTGATCTCGATCCTGATCTACGCGTTCATGGCGGTGGTGGCGTGGGACCGCGTCGGTGCGATCAGCGTCTTCCCGGACCTGTTCTCGCAGATCGCGATGTGGGTGATCTTCGCCTACTCAGTGCTCGGGATCCTGATGAACGCGATCTCCCGCAGCAAACCGGAGCGCTACACGATGGTGCCGGTCGCGATCATGCTCTCGGTGCTGTCGTTCCTGATCGCGATGGGGTACGGCGAGGTGGCCCTGGCGGTCTGACCCGCGCTCTCGAGGAGTTCCGCTCTTCGAGAGCGCGCCGCGAGCACTACTGGTCAGCGCGCAGCGCCGTCACCAGTTCCGCGCGGGCGAGCTCGATCTGATCGGTGCCCAGATAGGCCGAGTGCTTCGCGACCGTCCACTGGTAGCCCGGGGCCGTCTCGGTCGCGCCGCGGTCGACCGGGTTGCGGGCACTGTCGTAGCTGAACACCGGAAAGCCGAGGAAGTCGGTGCGGCGCCAGAGATTCCGCCAGCGCGGGTCGCCCTTCGCCCCCGCGCCGAGCAGCGCTGTCAGCGACTCATCCCGATATGCCGCGGCGTGCACCTCGGCCTTGGACGCCCTGATGCTCTCCTCGTCGGCGGCAGCACCCGGCCCGGGGAACTCCGCGAGCACCTGCGTCTTCCACGGGTCCCGCTTCCACAGCGAGGGAGCCGTCAGACCAGGCACGCCCAGCACCTGATAGCCGAACACCGAAGGGAAGTACCGACTGAAGTACGCGCGCAGCTGGCTGCCGTACGAGAGCAGAGCCAGGCGCGCGGTCAAGCGCGTGCTGGACGGGTCGTCCTCCACGATCGTCTCGCCGCGGAGAGCCAGGATCGTCGCGGCAGAGATGGTCGATCCCATGGAGTGCGCCGTCAGCATGACGGCCGGCAGCGGCGCGGCGGCGTCTGCCCGTGGTGTCCGCAGAAACCGCCTGGTGTGCTCCGCGAGCTCGGGAACGGCTCGTTCCGCGAAACAGGGCGGCGCGAACGGGTGTCCCGCTCGCGGGAAGAACGCGACGACGTCCCAGAAGACGCCGAGAGGACGATCAGCACTGGATGCCGCGTTCGCGACGACCGCCGCAGCGGCGACGACCGCCAGCGCGACGAGCACCGATGTCGCGGTGGTGCGCAGCCCCGCCGGGAGGCCGGGCGCCCACCCGGTGAGGATGAGCTTCGCCTCGTCGAAGGCGATCGAAGACGACAGGGCGAGGAAGCCGACGGCAGCGAACACGGCGATCCACGCGAACAGTGGCTCGCCGCGGTGGAGGAGGTGCGACGACCGTCGACCGAGGGCGCGAATCCGGACCCGTTCGTCCGGGTCGTCGAGTGGCTCGGGGTACTTCGCGCCCGGCGCATCCACCCCACCTCCTGCCTCAGCGTCGACTTCGTCATCCGGTGCACTGCCCCGCCACTTCAGCTCGGGGAGCGTGAACTTCACGAGCTTCGCGAGGTTGATCCCGATCGCGAGCACGAGCAGCAGAATGACCCCGACGACCACCGCCAGGAGCAGCACCGCGAAGCGCTCGTACGCGTCGGGCACGTTCCACTCGGTGACCGGCAACGGGTCGCCGGGTTCGCGCCAGATGCGGTCGGTCTCGGGCGGGGCGGGCGCTCCCAGCCAGGAGGCGACCCCCAGCACGAGCAGGCTCGACAGCGCCATCGACACGAAGAGCGACAGCAGCATGACCACTGCCGCCCCCTGACCTCGCCAGGCGCGGAAGCGCAGCTCGCCGGCATCCGACTCCCCCTCGGCGACACCCGGGTTCGGCTGCGACGTCCGCGAGATGAGCAGGTGGAGCAGAACGAACGCGATGGCCACTCCGGTCAGCGCCCATTGCAACGCGGAGTCGGAGAGCACCTGACTCGCCAGCAGTGCCGCCGCGCCGAGGGTGAGCACGATCGCGCTGGTGCGCCGGCGCCAGGTCGAGCGCAGTCGCCAGCTCAGCGCATACAGCGCGAGGAACAGCGCCACCGACATGAGCACGAGCGGCGCGGTGATCAGACCGGTGAACTGATCCGCGACCTTCGCCGGGTCGGTCGGCGGCAGGAACGTCAGCACGAGCCACACGAGGTAGCCGAGAACGGCGTAGCCGAGGCAGCTGAGCGCATACACGCGCTTGTGGGCATTGCGCTTGTCGGGGGTCTGCTTCTGCTGGGCCAGCCGGACGGGATTCATCGTCTTCGCCGTCTGCGTCGCCTGCGGCGGCGTGCTCGAGGCGATGATCACCCCGATCACGACGAGAACGAGGCCGACTCCCGCCACCATCACGAAGGCCATCGGCATGCCGTCGACCGGCCCGAGGCACGTGGCGAGGTCTTTGGTCAACGGGGCGCCGAGGCAGTCGGCATCGGGGAAGGCCGCATCCCAGGCCAGCAGGAACAGCACCAGCACGAACGCGCCGGCCACATGCAGCCACTCCGAGGTGTCGCGGCTGCGCGCGGCCGACCAGAACCCGCGCGTCGCGAGGAGCGGTCGGCCTGCGTCTTCCTGGCTGCCGATCTGCTCGCCGAACTTCTCGATCCGGGCTTCGAACCGCACGCGCCCACGGCGTGCGATCGAGTAGAGGACGAGGATGATGAGCACCGGGATGAGGCCGAGGAGGGCCGCCCGGCTGTCGACGTCGAACTCGCGCAAGCCGTCGAAGATCGCGGGCAGGGCTGCACACACCCTGTCGGCGTCGTCGACGCTGCCGCGGAAGCACTGCACCGCGACGAGGTCGATCGCGACCGAGCAGAACGCGGCCACCGCGATGAACGTGAGCACGAGCCCGAAGACGCGCACGGTCCCCGAGCCGATGTCGCCGTGCCACGCGCGCGTCGTCCCGTCGGGCTGGGGCCTGATCTCGCGCGTCCAGTAGGCGAGGTTCACCAGCGCGTAGGGAAGCAGCAGGAACCAGCCGACATGCACGAACGCCCGCCCGACTGCGGCGAGCGCTCCGCCGCCGGTGCGGGTCTGCGCGCCCCATGAGAACGCATGCGTGGATGTGATGCCGTCGCCGTTGACGGCTCTGTCCTTCCGCGCCCAGAACGAGCCGAGGGCATCGCCGTCGACGCGTTCGATGGCGTCGGGCTCGGACTCGAGCATCTCGGCCGGGGGCGTATTGCTCACGCCGTGGACCCTGATGTCGAGGATCAGCGGCGACGGCGGGGCCGTCGATTGCGCGTCAGTCATGGACACTTCCCGGATGCGTCGGTGCCGCCGGACAGATCAGCACGATGGTACTGCGCAGAGGCCACTGCGCGACATGCTGATACCGTCGCGACGAAGGGCCCGCCGTCCGGACAGTGTCGTCAGGCGAGCGGCTCGGCCGCCTCGCGCGCGGCCCGCGCGGACGACTGAACGGCGCCGATGCTGGCGGCGATGACGAGGGCGATGCCGACGATCTCGAGCCAGGCCAGGTGCTGGCCGAGGAAGACGAACCCGGCGAGTGCCGCCGTCGCAGGCGCGAGGCTCATCAGGATCGCGAAGACCGCCGCAGGCAGCCGGCGCAGCGCCACCAGCTCGAGGGCGTAGGGGATCGTCGACGACAGCACCGCGACGGCGGCGCCGAGGGCGACGATCTCGACCCGCAGCAGGGCTGAGCCGGCATCCACCACACCGAACGGGAGCGCCAGCACCGCGCCGATCGCCATCGCCAGCGCGAGCCCGTCGAGCTTGGGGAACGCCTGGCCGACCCGCGCCGACGCGAGGATGTAGAACGCCCAGCTCGCCGCGGCGCCGAGCGCGAAGAGCACGCCGAGGGGGTCGAGCCGGTCCCATCCGCCACCACCGAGCGCCACGACTCCCGCCAGTGCGAGAAGCGCCCAGAGCCAGGCGGACGCGCGTCTGGTCGCGACGATCGACAGGACCAGCGGGCCGAGCACCTCGATGGTGACGGTGACGCCGAGCGGGAGCCGCTCGAGCGCGAGGTAGAAAAGGGCGTTCATGGTCGCGAGGACGACACCGAACCAGACCACGCCCGTCCATGCGTGGCGTGAGTGCCCCCGCAGCGCCGGGCGCGCGATCAGGAGGAGGATCGCCGCCGAGAAGACGAGCCGCAGCATCACCATGCCGAGCGGCCCGACCGTGGGGAAGAGCAGGACGGCCAGCGAAGCGCCGACCTCCTGGCAGGCGAGGCCGGCGACGACGAGGAGGATCGCGGGAGTGGCTCCCGCGCCGCCGCGCGTCACTGAGTCACTGCGCCGGGGCCGCGCAGATCGCGTTCGCGGCGATCTTCTCGTGGTACTGCTCGGCGGTCCACGGCAGCCCCGCCTCGGGTGCCGTCTGACCGGAGGCGGCGGGAGCCTTCGATGCGATCGCAGCCAGCTCCCACGCGAGCTGCGCACCTACGCCCGAGTTGGCAGCGGAGTCATTGAGCACCACGGCGACCGTCAGGCCCGAGGAGGGGTCGGAGAACGCCGCTGTGATGTAGCCAGGCACCGCCCCGAACTGCCCGATCAGCGGGCCCGCCAGGACCGCACCGCCGGCCATGTTGAACCAGGACGGCGCGCCGACCCCCGCGGGGACAGGATCGTCGAAGCGGTCGTCCTTGCCGGGCAGCAGCGCACCGGTCGCGAGCGCCTGCGCGTAGCGCCCGAGTTCGGTGATGTTGCTCGACACCCCGCTGTCGGTGAACCCGGTGGTGATCGACACGTTCGAGACGTCACGCGGCTCGGCGCAGTTGCTCTTGCCGTCCTTCATCCGCGGGGCGTACAGGCCGGTCAGGACCGATCCCGACGGCAGCGCCAGCTGGGTGGCCTCGAGGTCGAGAGGGTCGGCGACGTAGTCCTGGATCAGCTCGGCGGCAGACCGCTCGAGGGCGCGCTCGAGCGCGAGCCCGAGCAGCACGTAGCCGGCATCGGAGTCGCGGTACGCGGTGCCGGGCTCGCCCGACCGCGGCTCGCCCAGCCCGAAGCTGGCCAGCTCGCGCGGGCTCCACCGGCGCTCGGGGTTCGACAGCCAGACCGGGGTCAGGTGCTTCGAGTACGACCCGATTCCCGACGTGCCGTCGCACAGCTGCTCGAGGGTGACATCGGTGAGCGTGGGAACGCTCGGTACCCACGTCGCGACGGGGTCGTTCAGTTTGACCTTGCCCTCGGCGGCCGCCGCGTAGAGCACGTCGCAGGTCATCGCCCGTGTCACGACCCCGGCCCGGAACTGCATGTCCGCGCTGACCTTGCCGCCGTCGACCGGATTCTGCGTGCCGAGGCCCGCAACCCAGCTGCCGCTCCACGGCGCCCAGACCCCGACGATGGCGCCCGACGACCCGGTCGCCTCCATCGCGTTGGCGACGGCATCCTCCAACTGCTCGACGGTAGCCTCGGCGAGCTTGCCGTCGGCCTGCGGCGGCACGTCGACGTCGACGTGCTTGTCGGGGGAGCATCCCACGAGGGCGAGCGCGACGACGATCGCGGCGGATGCCGCAGCCATGGCGCGGCGTGTCGCGAGTCGGGCCGTCATTCTCACCCCCCGGTGATCGTCCTCTAGATTCAAACACACCCGGGCACGACTGACCCTCTCAGCATTCTTTAGGCTGACCCTCATGACGCACCACTTCGACGAGTCCGCGCTGGCGGGCGTCTTGGGCCACATGAACGGCGACCACGGCGACGACAACGTCCTGATCGCCCGGGCGTTCGGCCCCGAGGGCGTCGTCGGTGCGGTGATGACCGGCTTCGACGGCGACGGCGGCACGTGGGAGGCGACGCTGTCCGATGGCACCGCGATCCAGGTGCGCGCACCCTGGCCCGGCGGACCGATCGCCGCGCGTCCCGAGGTGCGCCGGGAGATCGTCGCCCTCTACGACGAAGCGTGCCGCCGGCTGGGCGTGGAGCCGCGGCCGCATGCCTGATGTTGCGGCGGGCATAGGTTAGGCGACCCTAATCTGCCTAGAATGGGGCCATGAGCGACCCGATCCCGTTCTCCGCTGCGCTGCGTGAGCGCTCGAGCCGCGCCCACTCGTCGAGCGAGCACGCCGGTTTCATGGCCGACCTCATGAAGGGCGAGGGGACGCGCGAGGACTACATCGCACTCGTCGCGCAGCACTGGTTCATCTACGAGGCGCTCGAGCGCACCGCCGATCGGATGCGCAACGACCCCGTCGCCGCCGTCTTCATCAGCGACAAGCTCACCCGGCTGCCGGCTCTCGAGGCCGACCTGGAGTTCCTCGTCGGCCCGGACTGGCGCAAGACCATCACGCCGCTGCCGACCACCCGTGCATACGTCGACCGCATCAACGAAGTCGGCGCCACGTGGGCGGGCGGGTTCGTCGCCCACCACTACACCCGCTACCTCGGCGACCTCTCGGGCGGCCAGTTCATCGGACGCCTCATGGCTCGCCGGTTCGGCTTCGAGACCAACGGCATCGGCTTCTACCTCTTCGACGACATCGCCGACCCGAAGGCCTTCAAAGAGGTGTACCGCGAGCAGTTGGATGCTGCGCCGTGGGACGCGGCAGAGCAGGAGCGCGTCATCGACGAGGTGCTGCTGGCCTACCGCTTCAACACCGAGCTGTTCGACGATCTCGCACTCGCGAAGGCGGCGCAGGTCGCCTGACGCGTCTCAGCGACCGGAGCCGGCCGCGGACTGTGCCCGCACACCGGCCATGAACCTCTGCACGTCGGGGTCGACGCGAATGTCGCTCGGACGAAGCGGTCGCGAGAGATACAGCCCGTCGAGCGATGTCAGCCGCGACAGGGCGACGTACGTCTGACCCGGAGCGAACGCGCCCGAGCCCAGGTCGACGATCGCTCGGTCATACGTCTTGCCCTGCGATTTGTGGATCGTGACCGCCCACGCCAGGCGCAGCGGGAACTGCGTGAACTCCGCCACGATCTCGCGAGACAGCGACTTGGAGCCGGCGTCGTACGCGTAGCGGAACCTCTCCCACACGGCGGGCTCGACGTCGAACTCCTGACCCTCCACCTCGACGCGCACCGTGCCACCGGCGATCCGGGTGACCGTGCCGATCGTGCCGTTGACCCAGCGCGGCGGTTCGCCGTACGACTGGACGTCATTGCGCAGGAACATCACCTGGGCCCCGACCTTCAGCTTCAGCTCGACGTCGGCGGGGTACGCGGCATCCCCTCTTCCGAAGTCTCCGCTGATCTCGGCCATCGCGGTCTGCTCGCGCCCCACGAGCTCGTTCAGGTGACGGCGGTTGATGCTGTTGACGATGTCGTTGCGTGTCGCGAGCGTGATGATCGGATGCTCCCCGTCGCGCGCGTCCGGGGGCGTGCGGGCGCCGGTGTCGTTGAGGATCTGCGCGATGTCGGCGGTCACCCGGCCGTAGCGCACGGCATTGAGCATCGCCTTGAACCCCGGATCGGATTGCCGGTGGATGTCGACGAGCTCGCGGATGTGCAGGTCGGCGCCGTACGACCCGACATCGAGGATGCCGTCGCGCGCGGCCTCGCCGACCCAGACCTTCGCGTCGAAGAACCAGAAGGAGCGGTAGTGGTCGCGCACATACCTCAGCTCGTCGCCGCGCGGAGGCACGGGGGCGAGCTGGTACGGGTCGCCGAACATCACGATCTGCACGCCGCCGAACGGCTCGCCGCGCCGCCCCCGCGCTTTGCGGAGCGAGCGGTCGATCGCGTCCATGAGGTCGGCATTGACCATCGAGATCTCATCGATCACCAGTGTGTCGATGGCGTTGAGCAGCTTGCGGGTCGCGTCGGACTGGTCTTCCTCCTGCGAACCGATGATGCCCAGGGGGAGCTTGAACAGCGAATGGATCGTCTGCCCCTCGACGTTCAGCGCCGCGACACCGGTCGGCGCGCAGACCGCTATCGACTTGCTCGTGTGCCACGCGAGGTGCTGCAGCAGCGTCGACTTGCCGGTGCCGGCGCGGCCGGTCACGAACACGTGCTCGCGCGTGTCTTCGATGAGCCGGAACAGAGCCTCCTGCTCGGCGGAGAGAGGCGGCGTGGTCACCGATCAATGCTAACGAGCGGATGCCGCGCCCCGGCCGCCCGCGACGGTTCGGTGGACGACTCACCCTCCACAGCGTCGTCAGCCCACACGTGTGACACCAGGTTTCGGGCTCGACGCGGGATGCTTCCTAGACTGGGGGTGTGGACCAAGGGGCGGTGGGCACGACAGCCGGTCGCGGGTCTGCGCCGCCGGCTCCGTCCGCGAGCCCGGGGAACGAGGCATCCGCTCTCATCCAGCCGCCGCGCAAGCGCCGCCGCACCCTGGCCCTGGATCTCACCCTTCTCGCCATCGTCGGCGTGCTGCTGATCGCGGCGACGGCCGCGGCCGTGGGAGCCATCCAGACGCAGTTCTACAGCCCGAGCGCGTTCGTCGAGCGCTACCTCGACATGCTCTCCGACGGCAGGGCGGCCGAAGCGCTCACGGTGCCGGGCGTCGTGGTCGAGTCGGCCGAGCTCGAGGCGGCCGGGCTGCCGGCGTCGGCATCAGAGGCGCTGCTGCGCCGGGCGGCGCTCGCTCCGCTCTCGGACGCGCGAGTCGTGTCCGAGGAGACCGACGGCGACATCACGCGGGTCACGGTCGAATACGTCGCGGCGGGCTACGACGGCACCACGACGTTCGATGTCGCCCCGAACGGGATGATCGGCATCGCGCCGACGTGGCGCTTCGCAACGAGCCCGCTGGCCGTGATGGACCTCGTGGTCAAGGGTTCGATGGTGTTCTCGGTGAACGGATTCGAGATCGACAAGCGGCAGGTCTCGGTGGACGGAGCGGATGCCGAGCCGCTCGACCCGCTTCCGCTGCTGGTCTTCTCGCCCGGCCTGTACTCGGTCTCGGTCGACACCGCCATCTCGGCGACGCCGGGCGTCGCCGTCCTCTCCGACAGCCCGTTCCGTTCCATCCCCGTCGAGATCCAGGCCGAGGCCACCGACGAGTTCGTCGCGGTCGTGCAGCAGGAGGTCGAGGCGTTCCTCACCGAGTGCGCGACGCAGGAGGTGCTCCAGCCGACCGGATGCCCGTTCGGCTACACGGTGCAGGACCGCATCGACTCGCTGCCGAAGTGGTCGATCGCGCAGCAGCCCACGGTCGCCGTCACGCCCGAGGGTGCGGGCTGGCGCATCGCGCCCACCGAGGCCGTCGCGCACATCGAGGTCGACATCCAGTCTCTGTTCGACGGCTCGATCACCCAGGTGGCCGAGGACGTGCCGTTCATCGTCGAGGGCCAGATCACCGTGCAGCCCGACGGGCGGGCATCGATCGTGGTGACCGGACCCGACACGCAGTAGGCGTGGTCAGTGAGTCTGCCGGGCGTCCCGCGCGGCGAGCTCTGCGAGCCGCGCGTTGTACTCCTCGAGCTCGGCGTCGCCCGTGCGGTCAGCGTGCCGGTCGCGACGCTTCTGGTCGCGGGCGTCGCTCCTGCTCCACTGGATCGCGACGATGATCGCCAGGATGAGCGTCGGGATCTCACCGATCGACCACGCGACACCGCCGCCGACGTACTGGTCTTCGAGCGGCGTCGCGCCCCACGTGCGTCCCATCGAGCCGAACCACTCGGCGATCATGAGCCCTTCCTGCATCATGATCGCGATGCCGAAGAACGCGTGCATCGCCATGACGCCGATGAGCAGCAGCAGCCGGCCGGGGTACGGCAGACGGTAGGGGACCGGATCGATGCCGATGAGCGTCAGCACGAAGAGGTAGCCGGTGATGAGGAAGTGGGCGACCATCCACTCGTGGCCGAGGTGGTCGTACAGCGACCAGCGGAACAGGTCGGTGTAATAGAAGACCCACAGCGACCCGATGAACAGCCCGGCCGCGACGAACGGGTTCGTCAGCACCCTGGCCACCGGCGAGTGCACGGCCCAGAGGATCCACTCGCGCCCGCCGCGCGTGCCATCCTCGCGCTTGCGGATGGCGCGGGCCGCGAGGGTCACCGGGGCGCCCGCGACCAGCATGAGCGGCACTGCCATCGTGAGCAGCATGTGGCCGACCATGTGCACGCTGAAGAGGTAGTCCTGGTAGACGTTGATGGCGCCGCCGGTCACCCACACCAGCAGAGCGAGCCCGATCATCCACAGCACGGTGCGGTAGACCGGCCAGGCATCGCCGCGGCGCCGCAGGCGCCAGACGCCCATCGCGTAGAAGAAGATGCCGAAACCGGCCGCGACGGCCCACAGCAGGTCGATGTTCCACGACGTGAGCCAGCCCAGCGGCGTGAGCTCGGGCGGCAGCGGGGCACCGGTCAGCACCTCGGCGGGCGTCGGCGGCCCCGGCAGCACGGACGACCCGGGCGGAGGGGTGCGGGCGAGTGCTGCCGCTGCTCCTGATGCTGCGCCCATGAGCACGAGTTCGAACACGATCAGGGTCCAGAAGACGCGGGATGCGGCATCCCCCCGCAGCCTGCCGATCAGCCGAGTGCGGTACCACGCCCCGAAGGCTCCGAGCGCGATGAGCGCCACGATCTTGACGCACAGGATCGCGCCGTAGGGCGACAGCAGGGCGTCCCAGGTCTGCAGCCCGATGGCCGCCCGCACGGTGCCCGACGCGGCGACCACGACGAACGCGGCGATCGCGATGCTCGAGTACCGCGCCACGACGGTCGCGAGGCGGTCGCGATCGAGCAGGGGGCGCACCACCACGAGCAGGACGAGGCCGCCGAGCCAGACCGCCGCGGCGATGATGTGCAGGATGAGCGCGGTCATCGCCTCGTGATGGAACGCCTCTTCGCCCGAGTGGCCCTGGGTGCCCATCGGCACGAGCGAGGCCGCCGCGAGGATCGCGACGAAGAGGGTCGCCGTCCACGAGCGCACCGCGAATGTGAGCACGGTGAGCGCCGCACCGGCGACCGTGGTGATCAGCCACGTGCGGCCCACCTCGGTCTCGACGACGAAGCGGCCCAGCTGCGCGCCGAACTCCGGGCCCGCGTCGATCGCGGGGTTGAAGGCATCGACGAAGGTGAGGAATCCGGTCACCGCCGCCGAGACCGTGAAGATCGCCGCGGAGATGGATGCCACATCCAGCGCGACGTCGAACTCGCGCTCACCCGCGCGCAGCGCGTAGAGCGCCGTCACGAGCGCTCCGACCAAGCCGGCGGCGGAGAGGTTGACGACGAGTTTGACGGTGGGGAGTCCCCAGCGGGCGACCGGGCCGGGGTCGCCGATCGCGAGCGGAGCGGCCCCGCCGCCGAACGCCAGCGCCCAGATCAGCACGACGAGCGCGCTGACGACGAGGATCACGGGCCCTGCGGCCCGCAGGGCGCGGGGACTCACCCCTCCAGCCTAGGCGCGGAACGCGGCGCCATTCGCCGTCGGCGGCAACGCAGAAGGGGGATGCCGCGGCATCCCCCTTCTTGTGTGGTCGTCGTTACTTGACGGCGGCCTTGAGCTTCGAGCCCGCGGTGACCTTGACGCGCTGGCCGGCGGGGATCTTGATCTCCTCACCCGTCTGCGGGTTGCGACCGGTGCGGGCGGAGGTCTCGACGCGCTCGAACGAGATCCAGCCCGGGATCGAGACCTTGCTGCCCTTGGCGACGGCCTCGGAGACCGTCGAGAAGAGGGAGTCGAGCACGCCCGACACGGCGGACTGGCTCTGCCCGGTCGCGCTGGCGATGCTCGCGACGAGTTCGGTCTTGGTGATGGACTTGTCGGCCATGGGGATTGTCCTCCAAGGCGGCGGAATCGCCGCCTTTTCATTGCTCGGACCGGACGGCATGCGCCCCCCGGCTGGTCGGATCGACCGCCTTGAATGTACCCGACTTCGCGCGCAGATCCGCGTATTTCCGGGGTTTTCGGACGTTCCGGGCGGCGTGTCGGGGGTGAAAGTGACCCCTGTGGCCGATGTGACGACGGTTTCGGGGTCGTTCGACGGGCTCCGCAGACGTCAGGGGCGGTGCGAGTCGAAGCCTCTGCGGGACGTTCGGGCGAAGGCGGGAGCGACCCGATCACGCGTGAAGCCGGTGCAGGGCCGCGACGACGTCGTCATGCCACCGGCGGGCGGCGGGGAGCACGCCGGTGAAGATCGGGGTGTCGTGCGTCACGCCCATGTAGCGAACCACGCTGGCGTCGACACCGGCCGCGCGCAGGGCCGCCCCGTAGGCATCGCCGTCTCCACGCAGCGGGTCGTACTCGGCGGTGAGGATGACGGCGGGCGGCAACCCGGCATGCGATGAGGCGCGCAGCGGCGATGCGTAGGGCTCCCGGGCATCCTGCGGTCGCTCGAGGTAAGTGCGGGCGACCGAGCGCAACTCCCTCATCGTCAGGAATCGGGGGATGCCGAGTGCGCGCATCGCGCCGAGATCGAGGTGGGCGCCGGTCAGGTCGACGACCGGCACCTCGAGCACCTGGACGCCCAGCGGATGGTTCGCGCGATCCCGGTTGACGATCGTCAGCGCCGCGGCGAGGCTGCCGCCGGCGGAGATGCCCATCACGCCGATCCGGCTCGGGTCGACCCCGAGCCCGCCGGCCGAGGCGATCAGCCAGTCCAGGGCGGCCGCGGCCTGCTCGATCTGCACCGGATACCGGTGCTCGGGCGCCAGCGCGTAGTCGACCGCGGCGATCGCGACGTGGGCGTCGACGCAGCGGCGGCGGTACGCGGCATCCGTCGTCGGATAGTCGATGCCCCCGATGCGGAATGCTCCGCCGAAGAACGCCAGGACGGCAGGCACAGGTGCGTCACCGACGACGGGCGGGTGATAGATCCGGACGCGGACGGACGGATGCCCCGGCACGTCGACCTGGTGCTCGGTGATGCGCACCTCGGGTCCTGGCGTACCGACCGTGCTCAGCTCGGTGCGATCCCACGCGAGCGCCGCGCGGCGGTGCCGGGCCCGGGCTTGCGCGCGAGGACCGAGCGCGGCGGGCTTCTCGGGCGCCGACTTCTCGGCCGCGGAATTCTCGGCCGCGGTCTTCGCCGGCGCGCCGGCTCCGGTGGGCTTCGCGGCAGCCGGAAGCACGGTGCCACGGCTGAACGGCCACAGCGCGGTCAGGCGGGCGCGCGCGGAGCTCAGCGCCTGGTCGAACATGTACTTGCGATGCACGCGCAGGCGCTCGGCGAAGAACGGGTCCAGCGGCATGCCACCATCCTGGCGCGAGCCGGTGTGCGGGTGCACTCGGTTGACAAGCGGAAGGCCCGGAGTTCCGAGGAACTCCGGGCCTTCCGGTGAAGCTGTGGTGCTTACCAGCTCGACTTGGTCACGCCGGGCAGCTCGCCACGGTGCGCCATGTCACGGAAGCGGACACGCGAGATGCCGAACTTCGTGAGGACACCGCGGGGGCGGCCGTCGATGACGTCGCGCGAGCGGACGCGTGCGGGCGACGCGTTGCGGGGCAGCTTCTGCAGGCCCACGCGAGCGGCCTCGCGCTGCTCGTCGGTCGAGTCGGGCGAGACGAGCGCCTTCTTCAGTTCGGCGCGCTTCGCCGCGTAGCGGTCGACGACCACCTTGCGCTGCTCGTTGCGCGCGATCTTGCTCTTCTTGGCCATAGGTCAGCGCTCCTCTCGGAATTCGACGTGCTTGCGGACGACCGGGTCGTACTTCTTGAGCACGATACGGTCGGGGTTGTTGCGGCGGTTCTTGCGCGTCACGTAGGTGTACCCCGTGCCGGCGGTCGAACGCAGCTTGATGATCGGACGGACGTCCTGTGCCTTCTTGGCCATTAGAGCTTCACACCCTTCGCCTGGAGGTCACGCACGACCGCCTCGATGCCGCGGGCGTCGATGACCTTGATGCCCTTGGCCGAAACGTTGAGCTTGATGTTGCGACCCAGCGACGGAACGAAGTAGGTCTTCTTCTGCACGTTCGGGTCGAAGCGGCGCTTCGTCCGGCGGTGCGAGTGCGAGATGTTGTGACCGAAGCCGGGAACTGCTCCAGTCACCTGGCACACTGCTGCCATGGTGATGTCTCCTTAGTACCGTGGAGCCGGACGGCCCCACCCAAGATCCCTTGTCTGCACCCCAGGACTCACCGGACCGATTCCGGCCCGGAGGAGGTGTGGGATACGAACTGCGTGCTGGAGTGCGCGCAGACAAAGAGTCAGTCTAGCACGGGCGGCGTGTCGCGCTTGACTCGGGCGGCGAGGCGTCAGTCGAGCGGGTGGCCGACGCGGATGACGCCCTCGGGGTCCCACGCGTACGCGACCCGGCGCAGCCGCTCGGCATCGGGCCCGTACAGACTCGCCGCGGCTGCGGGCCGCTCGGCGAAGTTCTTCACGACGGCGGGCGACGCGAAGGGCTGCATCCGGTCGGTGACAGCGGTCGCCGCGTCCTTCACCCCGCCGAGCGCGCCGGGAAACGGCACCAAGCCGACCGCGAACACGAGTCCGGCACCGTCGATGGCCGAGACGGCACCGCCGGTGGTCCGGCCCGGCGTCGTCCCGCCGCCGAGGTGACGCAGTTCGATCGACAGGAGCGACTGCGACGACGGCGCGAGCGCGACATCGAGCAGGGCGTCCATCGACGCCGCGGTGATGTCGGTCAGCACGACGGCTTCGCCGAACGCCGGAGCGGGGTGCGCCGGGTCACCGTGCACGGTGTTCAGCTCCGCCGGAGACATCGGGCGCACCGAGTCGAGCTCGGGTCGGAGGTCACGCAGGGGCTGCAGCAGGGACGCGGCGGTCGCGGCATCCGCCTGAATCGCCGCTTCGACGGCCACGAAGGAGCGGCCGCGCAGGAAGTCGGGGATCTCGGGGATCGGGGGGTAGCGCAGCACGCGCGCCAGCGAGGTGACCGACTCGGGCAGCTCGGCGATCCACTCGCGCCACGCGTGAGCGACGTCAGCCGCACGCTCGAGCGGCCACAGCAGGGCGCCCGCGTGGAGGTCGCCGATCTCATGCAGCTGGAGCTCGATCGACGTGACGATCACGGGGGCGATGCCTCCGCGCACCGCCCAGAAGAGGTCCGGGTGATGCTCGGCGTCGACCCGGACGACGTGACCCTGCGCGTCGACCGCCTCGATCGAGAGGATGCTGTTGACCCCGAGGCCGTGAGATCGGGCGAGCCAGCCGAGCCCGCCGCCGAGGGTCGACCCGACGACACCGACCGACGGTGCCATGCCCGAGACCGCGGCGCACCCGTGCTCGGCCACGGCCGCGGCCAGCGCCGCTGCCGTGACGCCGGCGCCGACTCGCGCGGTGCGGGCTTCGGCGTCGATCGCGATGCCGTCGAGCCGCGCGGTGCGCAGGAGGATCGTGTCGGTGAGCGGCCCGAGCGCTCCGGCCGCGTGACCCGTGCTCTGCGGGGCGACGTGCAGTCCGAGCCGACGCGCGCAGGTCACCGTCGTCGCGACATCGCGCGCGTCGGCGGCGATGACGACTGCCGCCGGCTGCTGGTCGACCAGCAGCTGCCACGCGGCGCGGGCGGAGTCCCAGCCGTCCTCGCCCGGGAGGAACAGGTCGCCCGAGAGCTCCGCACGGAGTCGCTCGAAGTGCTCACCGGGCAGCGCGAGCTGGTCGGCGGCGGATGCCGGGCCGGCAGAGGAGGCCGGGCCGGGGGTCGGGAGGGAGGTGTCGATCGTCACTGTGATTGCTCTTTCGTCTTCGATGTCTTCGTTCTGTGCTGGGCGTCGTGGGGAGCGCGCCCGGCGTCGCGCGGAGGGCGCGCTCGGCCGCTCAGCGTCGGGCTCCGGCGGAAAGGAGTGCGTCCAGCACGGCCGTGATACCTGCGGGACCAGGAGATCTCCGGATCGCGGCGCCGATGCGTTCCGCGTTGCTCCGGTACGAGGGGTCGCGCAGCAGCGCATCGACGGCTCTGCCGACCTGAGCGGGCGCGACGCGGCCGTCGCGCGGCCGCAGACGCAGCCCCGCACCGCTCCAGGCGACCCGCGCCGAGACCTCGGACTTGTCTTCACTGTCGCCGGCCGCGACGATCGGCACGCCATGGGCGAGTGCGTACTGGACCCCGCCGTAGCCGCCGTTGGTCACGAGCGCGCTCAGGTGCGGGAACAGACGGTCGTACGGCAGATAGGGGGCGATGCGGGCATTGTCCGGAAGCGCGAGCGAGGGAACGTCGCGTCCACCCGTCGTGGCGACCACCAGGACATCGCGGTCGGCGAGCGCTTCGAACGCGGGCAGGACGAGCCCGGAGAGGTCGCCGTTGGCGACCGTCCCCTGGGTCACGTGGACGACCGGCCGCCCGTCC
Source organism: Microbacterium sp. CFH 31415 (assembly GCF_022538185.1). Classification (GTDB taxonomy): domain Bacteria; phylum Actinomycetota; class Actinomycetes; order Actinomycetales; family Microbacteriaceae; genus Microbacterium. Next base: position 57,963 of record NZ_JAKYXC010000005.1, read on the forward strand.
TTCAGGTCGTCCCACCACTCCGGCACCTCGACGGTCGACGCGTCGGCCGGCGAGACCGGGCCGACGAAGTGCACGGGCGTCGTGAGATCGCCGCGCGGATACTCGAACTCGGGCACGCTGAACTGCACCACGGCGTCGGCTGCGGATGGATAGTCCATCACCGGCACGCTCAGCTCGACGCCGATGAGGTCCTGCACCATGCGCTCGGCGTTGCGCTGCAGCTCGGCGAACACGAAGCGATCCGTCGTCCACGCGAGGAATCGGTTGCGGACGCGCCCCAGGGGCCCGGCAAGCGGCGGGATACCGAGGGCGAACGGTGCGGTGTCGCGACTGCGCAGGCCCAATGGCACGATGCCGAGATTGACCACGAGTGGTCGCTGATGCGCCGGGCGCGCGAGCATCAGCATCGCGGCGAGGAACATGCTCTCGCTGAGCACGGCATCGGCCGGCTCCGCCGCCAGCAGCTCATCGAGCGCGCGCAGCTGGCTCGGCGCCGGCTCGAGGAAGATGTGCTGCAGGTCCCACCGGGGGCCGGCGACGCCCCGGAGTCCGACGCGGCCCGGGAACGCGGCATCCATATCCCGGTCGTCGTAGTCGGCGTCGGCCGGAAGCGGGAGCCAGCGCGCGCCGGTGGCCTCGACAGCCTCGCGGTAGCGACCGCCCGTGAGGAATCGCACTTCGTGGCCGGCCGCCACGAGCGTGCGGGCGACAGCGAGCAGCGGGGTGACATGACCGTGCACCGGAGTGCTGCACATGACGAGAGACAGCATGGGATTCTCCAACTGATAGGGTTGTGAAAGTACTCGTGGAGTATTCACTACCCCGTCAGGAAAGTCAATGACCCCATACGTGTCGCCCCTGCGCGAAGCGCAGGCTGCACAGACCCGAGCCCGCATCCTCGACGCGGCGATCCGCGTGTTCGGGCAGGCCGGGTACTCCGGCGCTTCCCTCGGTCGCATTGCGAGCGAGGCCGGAGTCTCGCTCGAGACGGTGAAGCAGAACGGGCCCAAGGCGGCTCTGCTGCTGGCCGGCTTCGATCACGCGTTCGCCGGCAGCGAGGGCGAGGGGCCGCTGCACACGCGCGAACTCGGCGAGACGGCGGAGGAGCTCGACGCGAGCGAGCTGCTGCCCTTCCTGGTCGATTTCGTCGCGAGCGCCAACGCCCGCGTCGCACGCCTGTGGCCCCGGCTGCTCGAGGCGGCCGCCGGCGACGACGACGTTGCGCAGCGGCTGCGCGAGCTGCAGGCCAACCGGCGGTCCGACATGCTCGGTGCGGTCGCGATGTTCCGGCGGCGGGGTGTGTGCGACAGCGCTCGACCCGACGGGGAGCTCGCCGACGCGCTGTCGTTCGTCATCTCGCCGGAGAGCCACACCCAGCTGGTCGCCGAGGCGGGCTGGAGCGAAGAGGCGTATCGCGCGTGGCTCGTCCGCGCGGTAGAGCGCGTGGTGCTGACCGACTGACCCGCCTGGGCTCAGAGCTCGGCGGCGCCGCGGCCCCAGCGGAACGGCGATACCGTCGGCTCGCCGGGGATCCAGAACCGCCAGGGGAAGGCCGAGGTGCCGGCCACACCGGCCACCCCGACTCGCGGTCCCGAGGCGATCTCGGCGATCGGCTCGACCGCCACCGCGAGCCGCGCGACCGCACCGTGGTGGGGTGTGCCGGTGATCGCGTCGATCCCGTCGTGGAGCGGATGCCGCAGCCCCACCGCGTCGCCGAGCCGGCCCGGTCCGCGCGCGAGGTCGCGCGGCGAGCGGGCGGCGGGACGGCGGCCGAACGCGGTCTCGGTGCCTTCGATCACCTCGCCGCCGCGCAGGAGCACACCGCCGGCGATCCCGTCGGGCCCGCAGACGACGTTCACACAGGAGTGGATGCCGTGACTGAGGTAGACGTAGAGGTGCCCGGGCTCGCCCCACATGGTGGCGTTGCGTGCCGTCGGTCCCATGCGGGCGTGCGACCCCGGATCGGGCACCGGCCCGGTGCCGCGGCCGTGGTACGCCTCGACTTCGGTGAGACGCACGGTCACCGTCGCCCCCGCCACGGTCGTGGTCAGCTGGGCGCCCAGAAGCCGGGGCGCGACCTCGGCGGGAAGACCGGCCAGGTCGGCGCGCGTCGCTGCGCGCACCTCGTCACCCGCCATGGCGCGATTCTACGTGCGCCCGCAGACGACGCGTCCCGGGGTGCCGTGCCGAGCGGCATCCCGGGACGCGCTCCGGCGCGCACGGAGTCGAGGCGTGCAAGCCTCTCCGCGCCGGAGTCGGGCGTGCGACGGCGCGCGCCGCACACATCGGGACGGGGCGCTGCGCGCCCCGGCAGGAGGTCAGGCGGCCGCGACCTGCGGCGGAGCGGCCGGACGTGCCTTGGCCACCGCGAGGAGCGTCGCCACGCCGGCGAAGGCGGCGGCGAACCAGAGCAGACCGGTCACTCCGGCATCGAAGCCGACCCAGACGTAGCCGACCAGCGCTGCCCCGACGCCCAAAGCACCCACCGCAGCCAGCGCGCCGAGCAGCACATCGCCCTGCGCGAAGCGCCGCACGAGGTCGATCATCGAGCCGAGGAGTACTGCGATGCCGATGGTCATGACGATCGGCGCCCACCACAGGCACGCCGGGGTCGCGGCTCCCGCGACGATGAGAGCGGCGGCGGTGCGCGGCATCCGGGCCTTCAAGATGACTCCCGCGGCCAGCATTCCGCCGACGATGATCGCCTGGACGGAGCCTTCCAGGTAGGGCATGCCCGGCTCGAGGAGCTGGCCGATGCCCATGCTGAGGATGATCGCCGACAGGACGGCGGCGCCGAGCACCCACCACCAGCGGGACGAGAATCGGAGTACGGAGTTCATGATCGTTGCTTTCGGTTCAGCCGGCAGACTCCGCAGTGCCGCGCGTTCTGTGTGTACCCAGAGCAGGTCGGCCGGGATGCCGGACGCTGCTCTGCGCGCGATGGAGAAGGACACCGCGATGGGCGGTGTGCCGATCTCACGCGCGTAGGCCTGCTGCTCCCACAGGTCGGAGTGGATCTCGTCGCGTCGACGCTCGGCCGCCGGCGCGCTCACCCAACCCGTGTAGAAGCCGACCCATGCTCGGACGAGCCGCACCGCGAATCCCGTGGTCGCGGCTCCTCCGATGCGCTCCCGGGCCAGCAGCCCGGTCACAGTGTTCCCCACGCTGCTCGCCCCTGCGCCAGCGGCGCACGGGATGATGACTGCCGGTGCTGGGCCAGCGCCGCCGAGGCGGCGGTGCCGTCGACCTCGTACAGGCGGCGGCGGGGACGCCCCTCGGCGGCCGCGTCGTCGGCCGCTTCCCACGTGCTGGAGAGGAAGCCGGCGGTTTCGAGCCGGCCGAGCGCCTTGTACAGCGTTCCATGCGACGTGAGGCTCCCGGTCTCCTCGCCCTCGGCGATGACCCGGGCGATGCCGAAGCCATGGAAGCTCTGTTCGCCGCTGCGCCGCAGCTGGAGCGCAGCGTCGAGGATGGCCACCTCGAGCGGCAGCAGAGTTCCTGGTTTCCGTCGCATGGGTCATTTATAGGCAGATATCTTCCCATTGTCAATAGGAAGATATGAAGACGTCTGTGACCGCCGGAGATTCGCGGGAGTCACACCGTCCGTCAGAGGGCGGGTCAGGCCGGTGGCACCTGGCACCACGAGATCGACGACCCCGCGAGCGAGACCACCTCGGCGCCGTCGGCGAGCTCGAGGACCCTGGTCTCGGTGCGCTCGGGGAGCGGGAGCTGGTAGGTGTCATAGGGGTTGGCCACGGCGTCCGGCGCGACGAGGACGGCGGCGTAGCGCGCGCTGGGCGACACGCACACCTGCAGCACGGCATCCGTGTCGGCGACCTCGCTCAGCAGACGCGTGATCCCGTCGGACGCGACGAGCGAGATCGACGTCCGGCCCGTGGGCGCGCCGTCGGCCTCGAGGACGGCCGCCGTGCGGATCGTCGATCCGTCGGGGAGCGGGGTCACGGTGCTCACCGGGCCGGGGTCGTCGTCGGGCGGTACGAGCGGGCCGTCGGCGGCGTCGGTCAGGTCGATCGACACCAGCCCCTCCACCCGCTCGACGACCGCCGCGGTCGAGCCGCGCGCGATGCCCTCGATCGTCACGGCCGAGCCGAGCGCCGTCGCGCCCTCGCCCTCGGAGCCCGTCAGCAGCAGCGACCCGTCGAACGACAGGAGCAGGATGCTGTCGGTGTCGGGAACGAAGCGCCACTCGGCGATGCGCGGATCGGCGCCCTCGACGGCGATCTCGACCGGCTCGGCATCGGGGTCCCTCAGCGACATCGTGTAGAGCAGGCTCTCGCGTCCGCTGTCGGCCGTGATCGCGGCATCCGAGAAGGTGAACCCGATCGTGTCGCCGCGGTCAGCGCTCTGCAGATTCGACACGAATCCGTCGCCCGGGAGCGTGAGCTCGCGGGGGTTCGCGCCGTCGAGGTCGGTCATGACGAGCCCGGCACGGTCGTCTTCAGTGCGCACCGACATCACGAGGTGGGTCGACGTCGCGCGGAAGTCCTCGATGTGCGGGTGGGTGAAGACGGGCACGGCGTTCTCGCCCGAGAGGTCGGTGCGGAAGATCGTGTCGCCGTCGGCGCCGCGCTGGAGCAGCTCGACCTGGGCAGCCGGCGTGCGGAAGGTCTCGGCGATCCCCGCCGTCGGGCCGCCGCCCAGCGACGTGACGTCGGCGATCTCCACGGTGTACGCGGTGTCGTCCCACAGCGGGAGGGCGAAGCGGATGCCCACGCTGCGACCGGCGGTGTCGACCGCGAACGGCGTCGCGGGTGTGACGGTGACCTGTGACGGGTCCACTTCGGCGAGCGACTGCGTGGTGGTGATGATGAGACGGCCGCCGGATGCCGCGGCCGCCGCAGCCGGATCGACCTGCACCTGCGTCACCCGTGGCCCCTGCGCGACGGTCGCCGCGGCACCGGCCAGTCCGAACACCGCCAGCAGACCGACGACGATCGCGAAGGCGGCGGCGAACGCGCGACCGCGCCGACGGCGGCCGTGAGAGCGGCGCGTCGACGGCTCAGTACTCATACGGGTCCTCGGGCTCGTCGATCTCCTCGACCGAGGCCGCGTCGATCTCGAGGCGCCCGTCGGAGGTGGCCCGCACCGTGCCGGTCACCGTCACCCACTGCCCCGTGCCCGGGTTCCCCGCGCCGCCCACGGCGACGCTCGCGGGCTGCGCGTCGATCACGCAGTGCGTGATGACCAGGCGCGTCAGGTCGAAGGCGCCGTCCTCGCCGGGGGTGACGAACCCCGTGAGCTCGATCGGGTCGCCGTCGAACGCCTCGGGGTCGGTGGCCGTGGCGAAGACCGTGGCCCACTCGCCGACCCCGAACGACGACGTGTCTCCGGTCGCGGCGAGGGTGACGGCATCCGCTCCCGCGAACAGCGGGGTCGCACCGACGTCGCGCGACATCGCAAGCTCGGCGGAGAGCGACGCAGGCGGCAGCACAAGGGTGAGGACCGCGATTCCGGATGCCGCGACCCCGCCCACCACGCTCGCGGCGACCCCGAGCGGGTGCGACGGACGGTGGTCGAGGGTGTCTTCGCCGGCGTGTGCGCCATCGGCTGTGCGGGCGTCGCCGTGGCCGTGGTCGTGATCGTGGCCGTGATCGGCCTCGGCGCCGAGCGGCAGGGCGAACGACGCGATCGCGCCGACGAGCGCGACCACCGCCATCGAGACTGCGAACCAGGTGGAGTCGGGGTTGATGTACAGGCCCAGGCGCCCCGTCACGGCGAGGCCGAGCGTGACGACCGCGAGGATCGCGGCGAGCCCGACGCCAAGCCACCGCGTGCCGATCCACTCCGACCTACGCAAGGAGGTTCACCGCCGTCCCGATGGCGAAGGCCGACAGCACCACGATGACGACGATCCCGGCGAGCGTGCGGGTCGTGAAAGTCGTGCGCATGAGTGCGAGCATCTTGACGTCGACGAGCGGCCCGACGAGCAGGAACGCCACGATCGACCCGGGCGTGAACGTCGAGGCGAACGACAGGGCGAAGAACGCGTCGACGTTCGAGCAGATCGAGACGACCATCGCGAGGGCGATCATTGCGACGATCGACAGCGCCGGGTTCGAGCCGATCGCGAGCAGCGTCTCTCGTGGGATGAGCACCTGCACGGCGCCGGCGAGCGCCGAGCCGATGATGAGCGCGGGCATGACCGCGCGCAGCTCGACGACGAACTGGGCGATGCTGCGACGGCCTTTCCCGCCGGGCTCGTGCGTCACGAGCTCGCAGGTGTCGCGGAACCGGTCGGTGAGCAGCGCATCGGGCGACGGGTGACGGCTGTAGAGCCACCCGATCAGGTTCGCGATGAGGTACCCGCCGACGAGGCGTGCGATGAGGATGCCGTCGCTGAAGCCGAACGCCTGGTGCGTGGTGATGATGACGATCGGGTTCACGATCGGAGCTGCGATGAGGAAGGTCATCGTCTCCGGCACGCTGAACCCGCGCATGAGCAGGCCGCGTGCGAACGGCACGTTGCCGCACTCGCACACCGGCACGATCATGCCGAGCAGCGAGAGCACGGCCCGGCGGGCCCACGCGCGGCGCGGCATCCATCGCTCGAGCACGCCTGGTGGCACCCACACCTGCACCGCGATCGACAGGATCACGCCGAGCATCACGAACGGCAGGGACTCGATCAGCACGCTGATCGCGAGGGTCAGTCCGTCCTGCGCGCGCGTGGGGAGGGATGCCGGGAACAGCGTCGGCACGAGCCAGTCGATGAGGAACAGCGCCGCGACGACCGCCGCGCCGATGGCGAGCGCGACGAGAGTGCGGGCCGTGCGCGTCGGAGCCGCGGGCCGAAGGTCAGTCCGCGACACTCTGCTCGTCCCGGGCCTTCGCGCAGGTGGCGCACAGCCCGAAGATGTCGACGATGTGCTCGGCGTCGCGGAAGCCGTTGCGCTCGGCGGTCCGCTTGGCCCACTGCTCGACATCCGTGGCCTCGATCTCGACGGTGAGCCCGCAGCTGCGGCAGATCAGGTGGTGGTGGTGCCCACTGCTGGTGCAGGCGCGGTAGAGCGCCTCGCCCTCGGGACTCTGCAGGGAGTCGGCGTCGCCCTGGGCTGCGAGGCCGGCGAGCGCCCGGTAGACGGTGGCCAGTCCGATGCCGGTGTTCTCGTCGCGCAGGGTCGCGTGAAGCGACTGCGCGCTGACGAATCCGCGGGCGTCGGCAAGCGCTTCGCGCACGCGCTCGCGCTGCCACGTATTGCGCTGGGCCATAGGGGTAAGTCTACCGGCGGCCCCCTGAACGCCGCCCGGGTCCGCTCGCCTGCGCCCCTTCCGCCCGCCTGTGCCCCTGGCGCTCGCCTGTCGCAATGTGCTGCCGCGCACGGCGTTTCGTGCCAGGTGAGCCCCCCGCTCACCCGGGCCTGACGCTCGCCTGTCGCAATGTGCCACCCCGCACGGCACTTCGTGACAGGCAAGCCCCCTGCTCGCCCGGGCCTGCCGCTCGCCTGTCGCAATGTGCTGCCGCGCACGGCGTTTCGTGACAGGTGAGCCCCCCGCTCACCCGGGCCTGCTGTTCACCTGTCGCATCGTGCCGCCGCGCACGGCGTTTCGTGACAGGTGAGCGAAGGGGAGTCGGCGCTGAGCGACCGGGTCAGGCGCCGTCGGTTCGTGTCAGGCGCCGTCGGTTCATGCGGCAGCGCGGATCACGCGGCCACGGCGGGCGCCTACGCCGCGGCACACCACGTAGATCACGAACGAGATCGTCGTGATGTACGGGCTCACGGGCAGCGTGCCCATGATCGCGAGCAGGATGCCGCCCACGGCCGACACGAATCCGAAGAGCGCGGCGAGGAGCGGCACCGACATCGGTCCGGTCGCGACCCGCATCGCCGCCGCTGCCGGGGTGACCAGCAGCGCCATCACGAGCAGGGCGCCGATGATGTGCACGGCGACGGCGACGATCAGCCCCAGCAGCACCATGAAGGCCAGCGACACCGCGGTCGTCGGCACACCGCGCGCCGCCGCCGACTGCGGGTCCAGCGAATCGAAGCGCAGCGGCCGCCAGATCAGCAGCAGCCCGAGGAGGGCGATCGCGCTGATCACGATGAGCCAGCCGAGCTGCCCCGACTGCACCGACACGATCTGGCCGGTGAGCAGGCTGAACCGGTTGGCGCTGCGCCCGTTGTACAGCGAGAGGAACAGGATGCCGAGACCCAGCCCGAACGGCATGAGCACGCCGATGATCGAATTGCGGTCCCGTGCCCGCGCACCGAGCCAGCCGATGATCGCCGCGGCGAGGATCGACCCCACGATCGACCCGGTGACGACGTCGACGCCGATCAGCAGCGCCGCCGCCGCCCCCGCGAACGACAGCTCGCTGATGCCGTGCACCGCGAACGCCATGTCGCGCTGCATCACGAGCACGCCGATCAGCCCGCCGACGAGGCCCAGCACGGCCCCCGCCCACACCGAGTTCGACACGAGCCCGAGGATCTCGCCGTACACCGGCAGGCCGCCGAACATCGCGTCGGCGATGTCGTCCCAGTTCATGCGTGGTCCTCGTCGTGGGCGTGATGGTGGTGGGATGCCTCGGCATCGGGCGCACCGACGACCACGAGCCGGTCACCCGCGCGCAGCACGAACACCGGAGCACCGTAGAGGTCGGTGAGCACGCGCGAGTTGAGCACCTCGTCGGGGGTGCCGAGCGTGAAGCGGCCGTTGGCGAGGTACAGGATGCGGTCGACCTTGCCCAGGACGGGGTTGATGTCGTGCGTGACGAGCAGGACCGCGGCATCCTTCTCTCGCCGGTGCCGGTCGATGAGGCCGATCACCGCCTGCTGGTTCGCCAGGTCGAGGCTCGTCAGCGGCTCGTCGCACAGCAGCAGTCCGGGCTCGTCGGCGAGCGCCTGACCGGCGCGCAGTCGCTGCTGCTCGCCGCCCGACAGCTCACCCACCGGCCGGTCGGCGAAGTCCCGCGCGCCGACGGCGTCGATGAGGGCGTCCACCCGGGCGTGGTCGCCGCGGCGCGGGATGGGAAGACCGAACCGGTGGCCCGAGACGCCGAGGGTGACGAGGTCGCGCCCGCGCAGCGCGGTGTCGGGCGGCAGCGGCCGGCTCTGCGGCAGGTACCCGACGCGACGGCTGCCCCGCTTGCCGACCGGCTCGCCGAGGACCGTGATGGAACCGGCGCTCAGCGGCTCGAGCCCGAGGATCGCCCTCAGCAGCGTGGTCTTGCCCGACCCGCTCGGCCCCAGCACGGCGATCAGCTCGCCCGGACGGACGGCCAAATCGAGTCCGGCCCAGAGCTCGCGGTCGTCGCGGCGGAGTGCGGCGCCGCGGATCTCGAGGGCGGGCGCGGGGTCGCTCACGACTCCAGCGCGCCGCTCAGCGCCTCGATGTTCGCCTGCATCCACGAGATGTAAGTCTGGCCCTCGGGGAGCGTTTCCGAGAACGCCATGCTGGGGATGCCGCGACCGTCCGCCTCGCCGACGATCTGCGCGGTCTCGGCGCCGGCGGTCTGCGTGTTGGTGACGACGAGCTTCACGTCGCCGTCCTCGAAGCGGGCGATCGATTCGAGGAGCGTCGCGGGCGCGACATCCTGTCCCTCTTCCACCGCCTCCGTGAAGGCGTCGGGCGTGACGTTCTCGAGACCCGCGGCAGCGATGAGGTAGGCGGGCACGGGCTCGGTGACGAAGGCCTCGGCGCCCGCGTGGGTGGCCGCGATGTCGGCGAGCGAGGCCTCGAGGCCCTCGACCTCGGCGACGAAGGCCTCGGCGTTCGCGGCGAAGACGTCGGCGTCGGCCGGGCTCAGCGCCTCGAGCTGCGCGGCGACGCCGAGCGCGAGGTCCGCCATCGCGTGCGGGTCGTACCAGACGTGCTCGTTGAATCCCTCGATGTGCTCGTGCCCGTGGTCGCCGTCCTCGTCGGCATGGTCGCTGTCGTCGCTGTCATCGTGGGCTGCGCCGCCCGGCCACTGGTCCGAGAACTCGACGGCGGTGAGGACGGGGGCCCCGGCGCCGCTCGACTCGATGAGCGCGTCGATGAAGGCGTCGTAGCCGCCGCCGTTCTCGATGATGAGATCGGCCTTCGCGACGGCGAGCTGGTCGCGTGCGCTCGGCTCGAACGAGTGCGGATCCTGCGACTCGTTCGACACGATCGACGTCACCTCGACGAGGTCGCCGCCGATCTGCTCGGCGATCTGTCCGTACACGTTCGTCGACGCGACGACCGATACGCCACCGTCAGCACCGTCGCCCGCGAGTGTGCTGCTCGCGCAGCCGGCAAGTGCGAGAGCGGATGCCGCGGCGAGGCCGAGCACGATCAGTGAACGTAGGGGGGAGGTCATGCCTCCACTCTAACGCTATTGATAATCGTTCTCAAACTGGCGGGCGGAGGACACCGCGGAACGAGCGGTCATCAGTCCAGCAGCAGGGCGGGCTCCTCGAGGATCGACGCGACGTCGGCGATGAAGCGGGACATCCCGTCGCCGTCGACCACGCGGTGGTCGAACGAACCGGCGACCGTCGTCACGAACCGGGGGCGCACCTCGCCGTCGACGACCCACGGCTTCTGACGGATCGTGCCCAGCGCCACGATGCCCGACTCGCCGGGATTGATGATCGGGGTGCCCGCGTCCATGCCGAAGACGCCGATGTTCGTGATCGTGATCGTGCCGTGCTGCTGATCGGCCGGAGTCGTCTTGCCGTCGCGCGCCGTCTGCGTGAGCTTCTCGAGCGCCCGGGCGAGCTCGCGCATCGAGAGGTCCTGCGCGTCCTTGATGTTGGGCACGAGCAGCCCTCGTGGCGTCGCGGCCGCGATCCCGAGGTTGACGTACCGGCGCACGCGGATCTCGGCGCCGCTCTCGCCGTCGACCCACGCCGCGTTCACCATCGGCGTGCGCCGCGCTGCCCAGATCACGGCGCGCGCCATGATGAGCAGCGGCGAGACGCGCACGTCGGCGAAGTCGGGCGAGGCCTTCAGCCGCTTGACGAGCTCCATCGTGCGCGTGGCGTCGACGTCCGTCCACACCGAGACGTGGGGCGCCGAGTAGGCCGACTGCACCATCGCGGTCGAGGTCGCCTTGCGCACGCCCTTGACGGCGATCGTCTCCTCGCGGCCGCCTGCGTCGGGGGCCGGCACCGCCGGAGCGACGGCTGCCGGACGGGATGCCGCCACCGGAATCGTCTCCTCCCGCACGTCGCCCCAGTCGGGCGTCTCGATGTTGCGGAAGACGCTGGCCTGCGACGCGTGCTTCACGACGTCGTCGCGTGTCACCTCGCCGGCGGGGCCGGTGGGCGCGACCGCGGTGAGGTCGACGCCGAGGTCGCGCGCGAGCTTGCGGATGGGGGGCTTGGCGACGACGCCGACGGATGCCTCGACCCGCTCCTGTGCGGTGGCAGCAGGCTTGCGGCGGCGCGACTGCACGGGTCCGCCCGTGCCGTAGCCGACCAGGACCGCGCCCTCGCCCTCACCCGCTGGGGCCGGCGCATCGGCCGGGGCACCGTGCTCGGACTGTCCGACGGTGGCCGGGCCCGCGGCATCCGCTCCCGCTGTGATCGTGATGATGGGCGCGCCGACGTCCACGGTCTCGCCCTCTCCGACGAGCAGGTCGCCGACCGTGCCCGCGAAGGGCGAGGGCAGCTCGACGAGCGACTTGGCGGTCTCGATCTCGACGAGGACATCGTTGACCGCGACGGTGTCGCCGGGTGCGACGTGCCACGACACGATCTCGGCCTCGGTGAGGCCCTCGCCGACATCGGGGAGGACGAACGTCTGGGTGCTCATGTGCGGTCCTTTCGGAGAGCCCGCTCGCCACGCTCTCCACGCCCACCCCACCGCTCGCGAGACTGCATCCGCGCACCGAGACCGCGGTCAGCGCATGCGGTTTCGGTGCACGGGTGCAGTCTCGCGGGGATCGGGACCGGGGCCGGGGCGAGAAGGCGGGTGGCGAGGAGCGGGGTGGTGGCGGGCACGGTGCGGTGGGTGGCGGGGGGTCAGTAGGCGAGGGAGCGGTCGACGGCTTCGAGGATGCGGTCGGCGTCGGGCAGGTACGTGCCTTCGAGCTTGGCCGGGGGGAACGGCACGTCGAAGCCCGACACCCGCAGCACCGGGGCCTCCAGGGCGTAGAAGGCGCGCTCCATGACGGTCGCCGCGACCTCGCCGCCGAGGCTCGCGAAGCCGGGTGCCTCCTGCGCGTAGACCATGCGGCCGGTGCGGCGGACCGAGTCGAGGATCGGCCCGTAGTCGATGGGTGACAGCGAGCGCACGTCGACGACCTCGCAGCTCGTGCCCTCGCTCTCGGCGAGCGCCGCCGCCTGCAGCAGCGTCGTCACCATTGCGCCGTGGCCGACGAGCGTGACGTCGGTGCCCCGACGCACGATGCGGCTGGCGTGCAGCGGCAGGGCGCGTGACGTCGTGTCGACCTCGCCCTTCTGCCAGTACTTGCTCTTTGGCTCGAGGAAGATCACGGGGTCGGGCGAGGCGATGGCGTCCTGGATCATCCAGTACGCGTCGTTGGCCGTCGAGGGGCTGACCACGCGCAGCCCGGGGGTGTGGGCGAAGTAGGCCTCGGGACTCTCCTGGTGGTGCTCGACGGCGCCGATGTGGCCGCCGTAGGGGATGCGGATCACGACGGGCATCTGCAGCGCACCCTCGTGGCGGTTCGTGAACTTCGCGAGCTGCGACGTGATCTGGTCGAACGCGGGGAAGACGAATCCGTCGAACTGGATCTCGCACACCGGCCGGAACCCGGCCATGGCGAGCCCGATCGCGGTGCCGACGATGCCGGACTCGGCAAGCGGAGTGTCGAGCACGCGGCGATCGCCGAACTCGGCCTGCAGACCCTCGGTCACGCGGAACACGCCGCCGAGCTTGCCGATGTCCTCGCCCATGAGCAGCACGCGGTCGCTGCCGGCGAGCGCCGCCCGCAGACCCGCGTTGAGCGCGCGGCTGATGGGCATGGTGGTCACGTCGGTCACGATGCCCCCTCCTCGAAGGATGCCTCGTACCCGGCGAGCCACTCCCGCTGCGCCTCGACGAGCGGATGGGGCTCTGAGTACACGTGGTCGAACATGAGCGCGGTGTCGATGCCGCCGAGCGCGTTCGTGCGCGTGCGGACGTCATCGGCGACGGCCTGCGCCTCGGCGTCGACGTCGGCGAAGAAGGCGTCGGACGCGCCTCGCCCGCGGAGGTAGGCCTCCATGCGGGCGATCGGGTCGCGGCGGCGCCACGACTCCTCCTCATCGGACGTGCGGTACTTGGTGGGGTCGTCGCTCGTGGTGTGCGCGCCCATGCGATACGTCATCGCCTCGATCGCGCGAGGGCCCTCGCCCGACCGGGCCCCCTCGAGCGCGACGCGGGTGACCGCCCAGCTCGCGAGCACGTCGTTGCCGTCGACCGGGATGCTCGGCATGCCGTAACCCTCGCCGCGCTTGAACAGCGGCGCGCGCGACTGCGTCGCGACCGGCACCGAGATCGCCCACTGATTGTTCTGCAGGAAGAAGACCTCGGGCGTGCGGTAGCTCGCGGCGAACACCATCGCCTCGTGCACGTCGCCCTGGCTGGACGCGCCGTCGCCGTAGTAGACGATGACAGCCTCGTCACGCTCGGGGTCGCCCGTGCCGCAGCGCCCGTCGAAGACGAGCCCCATGCCGAAGCCGGTCGCGTGCAGCGTCTGGGCCCCGAGCACCAGCGTGTAGATGTGCGTGTTGCCGTTCTTCGGGTCGGTCGGGTCCCACCCGCCGTGCGTGAGGCCGCGCATCAGGCGGATGATGTCGAGCGGGTCGACCCCGCGGATGCGCGTGACGACGTGCTCGCGGTACGACGGGAACAGATGGTCCTGGGTGCGCGCGGCGCGGGCGGAGCCGACCTGCGCGGCCTCCTGGCCGAAGCTCGGCGGCCACAGCGCGAGCTGCCCCTGGCGCTGGAGGTTGGTCGCCTGCACGTCGAACGCCCGGATGACCGCCATGTCGCGGTAGAAGCCCTCGAGGTCGGCGTCGGCCAGTCCGTCGACGAGCGCGCGGTACGGCTCGGCGGCCGGCGATGGGGCGAACGTGCCGTCAGCGGCGAGGAAGCGGACCGTGCCTGGATCGTCGGCCGGTGCTGCAGCCGCGACCTCGACCGACCCGTCGATCGACGTCACCGCTCGACGCTCTCTCGCGTGCCGGCGTGACCGGCGGGGAGGTCGGCGACGACGGATGCCGCGATCCGCAGCACCTTCTCGACCGATTCCTCTTCGCCCACCGAGATGCGGATGCCGTCGCCGGCGAACGGGCGGACGATGATGCCCGCCTCGTCGAACGCCTGCGCGGCGGCGAGCGTCTCGTGGCCGGTGGGCAGCCACACGAAGTTGCCCTGCGCGTCGGGGACCCGCCAGCCGGCGTCGCGCAGCGCGGCGACGAGCTGGTCGCGCCGCTCGGCGATCGCGCGGACCCGGTCGAGGAGCTCCGCCTCGGCGTCCAGACTGGCGAGCGCGGCGACCTCGGCCTGAGCTGTGACGGACAGTGGGATGCTGGTGCTCCGCGCCGCGTCGAGGATGCGCTTGTGGCCGACGGCGTAGCCCACCCGGAGCCCCGCGAGCCCGAACGCCTTCGAGAACGTGCGGAGGACGACCACGTTCGGGTGGGTCGCGTCGCCGAGGACGAGCAGGCCGTCGACCGCGTCGGGGTCGGTGACGAACTCGGCGTACGCCTCGTCGAGCATGACGAGTACGTCGGACGGGACCTGCGCGATGAACGCGTCGAATTCGGCCTGGGTGACGATCGGGCCGGTCGGGTTGTTGGGGCTGCACACGATGATGGCGCGCGTGCGCTCGGTGATCGCGGCCGCCATCGCCGGGAGGTCGTGGCGGGCGCCCTCGGTGAGCGGCACCTCGACGGCGGTCGCCCCGGCGACGACGGCGAGCCACGGGTACGCCTCGAACGAGCGCCAGGCGTAGATCACCTCGTCGCCCGGGCCCGACGTCGCGAGGATGAGCTGCGCGAGGATCGAGACGCTGCCGGCTCCGATGTGCACCTCGTCGGAGGCGACGCCGAACCGCTCGGCCAGGCGCTCGCGGAGGCGGGCGGCCGAGGCATCCGGATACCGGTTCACGGCGGTCGCGGAGCGGATCGCCTCGACGACGCCGGGCAGCGGGTCGAACGGGTTCTCGTTGCTCGACAGCTTGAACGCGTCGCCACCGGCCTGCCGACCCTGCTTGTACGGAGGGAGTGCAGCGATCTCGGGGCGGACGCGGATGGGGATGTCGGAAGCGTCGGTCACCCTGCGAGTCTACGAGCGCGCCGTATGCCGACGGGAGGATACGTGGGCGTCCGAACACCTGGCACGGCATCCTCGCACCCGCGCAGAGCGCGTGCCAGACTGTGCTCACTATGGGCTTCATCATCCGCGTCGTCGTCAATGCCTTCGCGATCTGGGTCGTCACTCTGATCACGGCTCTGCAGGTCACGGTCATCCCGTTCCCGCCCGGCGAGACCCTCCAGCTCGTGCTCACGCTGCTGGCGGTCGCCGCCATCTTCGCCCTCGTCAACACGATCCTCGGCACGGTCATCAAGGTGCTGGCGTTCCCGCTGTACATCCTCACGCTCGGCCTCATCGGGCTGCTCATCAACGCGTTCCTGCTGTGGTTCACGGCCTGGATCACGAGCTTCTGGAGCTGGGGCCTGCGGGTCGAGGACTTCTGGCTCGGCCTCGTGGCGGCGATCATCATCTCGCTGATCAACTGGATCTTCGGCATCATCCTGCGCCCGCGGAAGAAGGACTGACGCCGTCGCCCCGCTCGGCGGCGAACTCCAGCACCTCGATCGACTCGGCCTCGGCGAGCCCCGCGAACACGTCGCGGACCTGACCCATCCGCGGATCGCTGGATGCGTCGACGAGGACCGCCGTGTCGGTGTACGACATCATCCGGTGCGCCGGCACGCCGAGATCGCCGAGCCCGGACGGGGAGTCGGCCTCGCGCTCCGCGACGAAGCTGCCCGGTGCGCCCACCGCTCCGTCGTGACCCGCTCCGGCGAGCGCGGCGACAGGGTCGTCGGTGTGCCGGATGGCGACGCTCAGCGTCCCGGGACCGACGTCCGCCTCGACGGGTGAGCCGAACGACACGAGCGTGCGCACGTCGTACTCGCCCTCGAGCGCGAGATGCGACGTGATCATCGCGCCCTGCGAGTGCCCGAACGCGTGGACGACATCGCCGGGCTCGGCGCCGGCCGCGGCGAGCGCCGCCTCGGTCGCCTCGTACGATGCCGAGGACGATCCCGCGTAGAGCTGCGCGTTCGACAGGTTGTCCCACGGATCGTGGCCGCCCGCCGCGAACGTCTGCATGCCCGCGACATAGACGGCGTACTGCCGCGAGCCGTCGGCCATCGTGTACCGCTCGACGCGCACGCGTGAGTCACCCCCGCCGGGCATTCGCCGCGCAGCGCCGGCGAGGCCGGTCGGCGCGACGGTCGGCGTCTCGACAGGAGGCACCCGCGTCAGCGTCACCGGATCGCGGCCCCGCCCCGTGAGCCGTGCGTCGGGGCCGAGCCGGCCGAACCCGCCGACCCCGGCCACGACCCCCAGACCGAGCGCGAGCCCACCCAGCGCCACGCCGCCGACGATCGCGCCGGTCGCGTTGACCTCGTTGCCGAGGACGACGCCCACCTCGGTGGCCTCGCGCACGAGGTCGCCGGGCGCGTTGACCGTCCACCAGAACCGGGCCTCCGCGGCCGCCGCCACCGCGTCGGGATGACGTGCGACCAAGGCCCCGCGCAGGAGATCGATGCGCGCGGCCGCGTCACGATCGGCCGAGAGCACGGCGGCATGATGCCGGGCGTCGAGCTCGACGAGCTCGTACACCGCAGCCGCCTCGCGGAGGGCGTCGGCGATCTCGCCCGCGCCCGCGAGGGACGCTGTCAGCCGAGAGCGCAGGGTCGCAACGGCCCCGGCGGCTTCCCAGGAGTGGGCGCGCTCGGCGAAGAGCATCATCTCGAGCGCGCCGACGCGGTGGCACAGCGCGTCCAGTTCCTCGCGCGCAGCGAAGAACTGCGCGGCGGTACGCCGCAGCGTCTCGGTGTCGACGGCGACGACCCCGCCGCCGCTGAACTGCACGTCGCTCATCAGAGGCCCCGATCCCACGAGAACAGCACGGCATCACGCGCGCGCGCCGCCGACAGGCGCGCGGTCTCGGCGAGGCACACCAGGCTCGACACCTCGCCGGCCCACTCCTCGGCTCGGGCGTGGAACGCGGTCGCGGCGGACGACTGCCAGTCGGTGGAGGCGGCCAGCGCCCGCGCGAGAGCCGCGGCGTCGCCGAGCCGATCGCTGACCACCCCCAGTTCCCTCGCGACGATGTCGAGCTGGGAGGCGACCCCTGCTGTCCACGTCGTATCGTGCATCGCCCCATGCTGGTCGGACGCGACAGCGCGCCACCGACGTCGACCCCGACCTGTGCAGGGCTCCGCGGCCCGCACCCCTGTGAAGGAGGAGAGCGGATGCCGCGGCATCCGCTCCTCACGAAACGAGAGGACGCCGCCCCGGCGAGCAGGGCGGCGTCCTCGTCGTCAGCCGGAGGTCACAGGTACGAGAGGAGCCCCTTCACTCCGACGATCACCGTCGCGGTGTCGGTCGCGATGTTGCCCGCGGCGTCCGTCGCCGTGTAGGTGAAGGTGTAGATCGCGCCGTTCACCGCCTTCACCGTGAAGTGGGTGTCGTCGATCTCGGTCCATGACGCGCGGGGCTTGCCGTTGGTCGTCACACTCGTGAGTTCGACCGTCACCTCGCCGCGATCGTCGTCGGCGTGGAGGTAGACCCAGACGCTGCGATCCTTGTTGTTCGGCACGAGGACGAACGACGGGACGGCGATCGCCTCGATGGTCGGCGCCGTCGTGTCGGGCGGCGTCAGCTCGAGGCCGACGAGCACCGGGTCATGGTCGCTCGACCGATACGGGTCGGGCGCCCACAGGGCGTCCTGCGCCGGCTGCTTGAACGACATGTCGTAGTCGATCAGGCTCGGCTCGTCGGCGTTGATGTTCCACGGCGACGCGCCGCGGACGTCCTCGAGCAGTCCGGGACCGGCCAGCGCGTGATCGAGGTAGCCGTTCTCGCCGTCGAACACATAGCTGTACGCGTCCTCACCCTGGTACTTCAGGTTGAGGTCGGTGTAGCCCTTCGCCGTGAGCGCCGTGATCGGGTCTTCCTTGTCGTAGGCGTTCAGGTCGCCGATGATCAGCTCACGGCCGACGGTGCCCTGACCGGTCGGGTCGGTGGCGAGCCAGTCGGCGAGCGCGTTCGCCGCATTCGTTCGCACGATGTTGCAGTTGCCCTGCAGCGGGTCCTCCGGCTCGCCGGTGCACGCCGAGCCCTTCGATTTGAGGTGATTCACGACGACGGTGAAGGCGGCGCCGCGCGCGTCCTGGAACGTCTGCGTGAGACCGGGCCGGTTGCGGCTGTCGAGCCAGCGCGGGTCCTTCGCTTGATTCATCAGGGCGAAGTCGCCGACCGGCGTGACCGACGCGGGCTTGTAGATGATCGCCGTCGTGATCACGTCTGTGCCGATCTTGCCCGTGACGAGCGGCGCATAGACCTCGGAGCCCAGCTCCTCGTTGAGCGCCGTGGTGAGGGTCTTCAGCGCCTGCGAGTCGGCGTTGTTCTCGATCTCGATGAGGCCGAAGACGTCGGCGTCGATCGCGGCGAGGGCCGACACGATCTTCGCCTCCTGACGGTCGAGCTCCTCCTGGGTGTTCGCACCGCGCGCGATGTCATCGTCGGCAGACGTGTTCGGGTCGTCCAGCGTCGTGAAGTAGTTCAGGACGTTGAAGCTCGACACGACGAGATCGCCGCCGACCTCAGGAACCTCGGGCCGCGGGTTGGTCGCCGTGTAGATCGGCTTGCCGGTGGGCTGGATGGCGTACGTGCCGAAGCGGTCATCGAGGATGCCGGTCACGTTCTTCAGGGTGTCGCCACCGCGGAAGGTGTTGTCGAGCGTGAACACGTCGCCGTTCGGGTGGATCGCAGGATCGGGATTCTGGATGCTGCGCCCGTCGTCGATCGTGATCCGCTCGGCCACGTTCGACAGGTCCAGTGCGGCCGCCCGCGGGTCGCTCGGCAGGTACCGTGCCGTCGGGACCGACTGACGGGTCAGGCCGACGTCGACCGTGCCGTAGCGCGCGAACTCGAAGTACTCGAGGATCGACAGCGTCTGCGGGAGGGTGACGAACATGCCCTCGAGCGCCTCGCGCTGAGCGGGCGTGGCGGGGAGCGAGAACGACGTCGGCGCCGGGAGCGTCACTCCCGAGTCGCAGATCTCCACGTCGGCGAGCACGATCTCGGTCGTCCCCTCGAACTCCTTCACCTCGCCGGCCACGCTGACCACATCGCCGACGGCGACGTCATCGCCGTTCTGCGCGTAGACGAAGATGCCGTCCGACGTGGCGGAGTCGCCGTCGCCGCCGTCCTGCACGAAGTAGCCGCTGAAGCCGCCGGTCTGGAAGTCGCCGACGACCGTGCCCTTGACGAGCACATCGGTCCCCGCCACGGGCGATGCCATGCCCGAGCCCTGCACCGAGCCGATGGTGACGTGCGTCAGTTCGCACCCCGCCTCGATGTCGGGCGGGTCGACGGGCGGAACGGTCAGGGAGTTCGGCTTGCCCGGGGTGTACGCGGCCTCGCCGTCGATCAGCGTGCCGGTGATGCCGGGGATGCCGGCCAGATCGAAGTCGTTGCGCACCCAGTCGGCGGTGGTGTCGGTGTCGGTGCCGTCGGGGATGCGGGATGCCCCGCCCGGCGCGAACGGCAGTCCGTCGTACGAGACCCCCAGCGTCACGCCGCCGTAGGTGCGGTCGGCAGCGCCACCGTCATGCACGGCCACCGCGTCGACGACCTCGAAGCCGAGGCCCTCGTCGACGACGCCGTCGTCGTTCGTGTCGATGTCGGTGCCGGGCGCGGGAACGGCGCCGGTCACGAGGAGCAGGCTGAGCGTGCCGTTCTCGAGCGCACCGTTCGCGAGCGATGCCAGGCTGCGGCCGGTGGCGTCGGCGGCCGGGAAGGAGATGACCTCGTCGACCACGCCGAAGGCAGGCGTCGTGGTCGCGTCGCCCTCGATCTCGAGGACGCGGTAGCCCGACAGGTCGGTGCCCGGGGTGGCCAGCAGCTCGACGAACTCGACGTCGTCGCCGGCGGTGCTCGCCGAGAACTCGTTGATCACGACCTTCTGCACGGGAGGCTCGCCGCCGCAGTTCGCGGTGTGGGCGCCGAGGCCGTCGAAGGTGTCGATCGCGAAGCCGTCCCACTCGTCGGCGGGAGTGAACGCGTTCGCGCCGTCGGTGTCGCCGACGCACACGTCGGCCTGGCGACGGAGGGTGGCGTCCTGCGCACCGGTCGCGCCGGTGCCCCACTCGGTGCCGGGATCGAACCCGATCTGCCCGAAGACGTCGACGGCGGTGGAGCCGTTGAAGAGTGCGATGACGTCGTCGCCGTTGTACCAGCTGCCGGTGGCGATCTGATCGCCGAGCGCCTGGAGCGCCTCGGAGGCCTGGCTGTTGACGACCACGAAGGCGTCACCGGCGGCGACGGTGCCCGACAGCGGCACGGTGAGCGTGGAGGTGGCGGAGCCGTTGAAGTACATCCTGATCGAATAGCCGGTCAGATCGACGGGCGCAGCGGTGGGGTTGAAGACCTCGACGGCCTTGTTGTTGCCCGACCCCTCGACCATCTCGCTGATGAACAGCTCGGTCGGGGCTTCGGCTGCCACCGCGGAGGGCGCGATCAGCCCGGTCAGGGCGATGGCACCGGCGGCGACTATGGCGACGGTTGCTCGTGTGGAACGGCGCACAGATCCTCCTGGACATGAGAGAAGGCCGGTGGGCCTTCGGCGCAAGGCTAGGCGAGCGCGTGTCGCGCGGGAAGGGCTATTGGAGGAGAGTTCGATAACGTTCGGTGAAGATCGGGCTGAGCAGCATCCGTCACCTCTTGGGCACCCCCTGTCGGCGCGCAAGAATGGAGGTCATGACGGCCACCCCCGGCGATCCCTTTCGCGTGGTCTTCGTCTGCACCGGGAACATCTGCCGTTCACCCATGGCCGATGTGGTCTTCCGAGGATTCGCGGATGCCGCGGGCCTGGGCTCGCGCGTCGCATCGACGAGCGCCGGCACCGGCGACTGGCACGTCGGCGAGCGCGCCGACCAGCGCACCATCGACGCCCTGACCCGCGCCGGCTACGACGGCACGCGGCACCGCGCGCGGCAGTTCACCCATGCCGACTTCACCCACAGCGACCTCGTGATCGCGCTCGATCGCAGCCACGAGCGCATCCTGCGGGGCTGGGCGCGCAGCGAATCGGACGCCGACAAGATCGCCCTGCTGCTGCGGTTCGATCCATCGGCCACCACGCTCGACGTGCCCGATCCGTACTATGCCGGGCCCGGAATGTTCGACGAGGTGCTCGGTATGATCGAGAGTGCGAGCCGGGCGCTCTTCCGGCAGCTCGAACCCGCGATCCGTCCGGTGCACTGACATCGGCGCCGCCCTCTGCGTCTCGACGGGAGCATCGTGACCTCTCTCCATCCCACCGCTCTTCCGTGGCAGCCGCTCAGCCCGCTCGACGGTCGCTACCGCGAAGCCGTCACCGGTCTCGCCGACTACCTCTCGGAGGCGGGGCTCAACCGCGCGCGCGTCGAGGTCGAGGTCGAGTGGCTGATCGCCCTCACCGACCGGTCGCTGTTCGGCACGTCACCGCTGAGCGACGATGAGAAAGCGCGCCTCCGCGCCCTCTACCTCGAGTTCGGCCAGGCCGAGATCGACTGGCTGGCCGAGAAGGAGGCGGTGACCCGCCACGACGTGAAGGCCGTCGAGTACCTGGTGCGCGACCGCCTCTCGACGCTGGGGCTCGACTCGATCGCCGAACTGACCCACTTCGCCTGCACGAGCGAGGACATCAACTCCACCTCGTACGCACTCACGGTGCAGCGCGCGGTGGCGCGCGTGTGGCTGCCGAAGCTGCGCGCGGTCATCGACGCGCTCACCGACCTCGCGGTACGGCACCGCGACGCCGCGATGCTCTCCCGCACCCACGGCCAGCCCGCCACGCCGTCCACGATGGGCAAGGAGCTCGCCGTGTTCGCGTGGCGCCTCACGCGCGTGGCCGACCAGATCGCGGCCGGCGACTACCTCGCGAAGTTCTCCGGCGCCACGGGCACCTGGTCGGCGCACCTGTCGGCCGATCCCGACGTCGACTGGCCCGAGCTCACCCGCTCGTTCATCGAAGGTCTCGGTCTCGGCTTCAACGTGCTCACGACGCAGATCGAGTCGCACGACTGGCAGGTCGAGCTCTACGATCGCGTGCGGCATGCCGGCGGCATCCTGCACAATCTCGCCACCGATGTGTGGACCTACATCTCCATCGGGTATTTCACGCAGATCCCCGTGGCGGGCGCGACGGGCTCGTCGACGATGCCGCACAAGATCAACCCGATCCGCTTCGAGAACGCCGAGGCCAACCTCGAGATCGCGGGCGGCCTCCTCGGCACGCTCTCGCAGACGCTCGTCACGAGCCGACTGCAGCGCGATCTCACCGACTCGACGACGCAGCGCAACATCGGCGTCGCGTTAGGCCACTCGCTGCTGGCGCTCGACAACCTGCAGCGCGGGCTGAGCGAGATCTCCCTCGCCGAGGACGTGCTGCTTGCCGACCTCGACGCGAACTGGGAGGTGCTCGCCGAGGCGATCCAGACAGTCGTGCGGGCGGAGATCGCCGCCGGTCGGTCGCAGATCAGCGACCCCTACGCGCTGCTGAAGGACCTCACCCGCGGCCGCCGTGTCGGCGCCGCGGAGCTCGCCGAGTTCGTGCGCGGACTCGACATCGGCGACGCGGCGAAGGAGCGGCTGCTCGCCCTCACTCCTGCGACGTACGACGGCCTGGCGTCGAAGCTGGTCGACGAGCTCGGCTGAGGCTCAGGTCTGTCGCCTGCGGGAGCCGGCCGGCAGTCCCCCGAGAACAGGTGATCTGGCGGAGACAGGAAGACGCGGCGGGAAACGTCCTGCGTGCGCCAGATCTCCTGTTCTGGGCGAGGGGCGCTCGGCTCGCTAACGACCCGGCTGGTCGCCGCGCTTACGAGCCCGGCCGGAAGGTGTCAGGCCTTCGGGCCGGCGCCGGGCGCGGCATCCGACGAGTCATCCTCATCGGGCATGAGCACCGGCTTGTCGATCGTCTTCGTCACCTGAGCCGGGTCGACGGCGAGGAGCAGGAGCGACACGATCAGCAGCACGGCGATGAACGTGATGCCGGCGATGATGAGCGCGAGCACGAGCGCGGCCCGCGTCTGCTCGCTTCCGCCGGCCTGGAAGAAGCCCATCGACACGAGCGTGACGATGCCGGCGAACAGGGCGGCCGCGAACGCGAGCCCGAGCAGCTGCAGGGGCTTCATGAGGTCGCGGCGGGTGGGGCGGTCGTCGCTCACGCGGGATCCTTCTGGTCGGCGGGGGCGGACGCCGGGGCCTCGGTGACGACCTCGGCTTCCTTTCGGGGCGAGAAGCCCGCGATCCCCAGGTATACGGCGACGATCGCGGCGTAGACGCCGAAGATGCCGACGGCGATGATGATGCCGGTCAGGGTGCCGGTCATGCCCGCTTCCTCGACGCGGTAGGTGAGTGCGTAGCCGGCCGGGACGAGCGCCAGCGCGATGCCCAGCAGCACGCCGACCGCTCCGACCACGACGCCGTCGCGGGCGTCGGACCGCGGGCCGGGGTCCACGACCGGGCGCACGTCGGCGACGCCGGGGGCGATGTCGCGCCGGGCACGCGGACCCCGCATCGCGCGCCAGCCGGCGATGAGTTCGAGCGCCCCGCTCACGAGGGCCCATGCGATCACGACGGAGAAGAACCCCGTCACGGTGCGCAGCGGCATCAGGCCGCCCGCCATGCCGGCGACGAGGGTCACGCCGCCGAGGGAGGCGGCGGGCCAGCGCCGGCCGGCGGGATGGACGAGCCACACCGAGAGGAGCAGCACGAGGCCGGTGGCGATCGCGAAGCCGCTGAACACCGACATCCCGACCTGCGCGGAGTGGTCAGGCGAGAACGTGATCATGACCGCGGCGAGCGCCGCGAATGCGGCACGTGCGAGCTGCACGTGGCGCACGTCGAACGTGCGAGCGGAAGAAGCTGAGGTCACGGCGGATTCCTGCGAGACGGAAGAGATGCCTCCAGTCTAGTTCGGCCCGCTGCGAAGGGCCGCCGCGGCCGGGTGGTGCCGAGCGTCACGCGAGCGAGTCGAGGATCTCCACGAGCAGCTCGTACGTCGTCAGCGGGCTGATGATCGCGAAGCGCAGCACCGGCTCGCCGGCGTGCGAGCTGGGCACCACGAAGCCGCGCTGGTCCTCGAGCAGGCGGTCGGACCACGCTTGGTAGTCGACGGCCGACCAGCCCTCCCGGCGGAAGACCACCACCGAGAGCTGCGGGTCGCGCACGAGCGAAAGTCCGTCGCGCCGCTCGATCTCGTCGGCGATCCGGCGGGCGAGGTCGATGCCGTGCGCGATGGTCACCCGGTACTGCTCGGTGCCGTGGGTCGCCAGCGAGAACCACAGCGGCAGCCCCCGTGAGCGCCGGGTGAGCTGGATCGCGAGATCGGACGGGTTCCAATCCGGCGACTCGGTCAGCGTGTCGAGGTACTCCGCCTTCTGCGTGTGCGCACGCAGCGCGAGGGAGGGCTCGCGGTAGATCAGCGCGCAGGCGTCGAAGGGGGCGAAGAGCCACTTGTGCGGATCGACGATCACCGAGTCGGCGAGCTCGACGCCCGCGAACGCCGGGCGCAGCTCCTCGACGAGCATGGCCGCGAGTCCGTACGCGCCGTCGACGTGCAGCCAGATGTTGTGCGCCTTCGTCGCGACGGCGACCCCTGCGATGTCGTCGACGATGCCGAAGTTGGTCGTGCCGCCGGTCGCGACCACGGCGAACACCGCATCCGCGTGCTCGTCGAGCGCGCGGGCGACCGCGTCTCCGTGCAGACGCCCGTCGGCGCCGGGAGGAGCGGTGATGACGTCGACGTCCATCACGGCGGCGGCGGACGCGATCGACGAGTGCGCCTCGGCGCTGCACAGCACCGCCCAGCGCGCCGGGTCGGGGCGGCCCGCGTCGCGGTTGCGCCGGCGCGCGGCATCCCGAGCCGTCACGAGAGCCGAGAGATTGCCGATCGTGCCGCCCTGCACGAACACCCCGCCCGCCGACGCGGGCAGCCCGAACTCGCGTGCGAGCCAGTGCAGCACCTCGTTCTCGGCGAAGACGGCGCCGGCGCCCTCCATCCACGAGCCGCCGTAGATCGCGGATGCGGACACCACGACGTCGAACGCGAGCGACGCCTTGCTCGGTGCGGAGGGGATGAACGACAGATACCCCGGGTGGTCGGTCGAGATGCACGCCGGGGCCAGCACGTTCTCGAACAGCGCGATGGCGCGGCGAGCGCCGATGCCCTCCTCGGTGATGGAGCCGGACGCGAGACGGGACAGGTCGTTGGGACGCATCGGCTTGTCGAGCGGCACGTCCTTGTAGAGCGCGCGGCGCCGGGCGTAGTCGAGCACGTCGTCGACGGTGTGGCGGGTCTCGTCGGAGATGGCGTGCATCTGCTCGGGGGCTGGCGAGGTCATGGCTTCTCCATGGATCGGGTGACAGTCCACGGTAGATCCCGTCGCGCGGGTTGTCACTCCGGCGGTCGGGGAACCGATCAGGATTGGAGAAGCGGATGCTGCGCGGTCTGCGTAGCGTGAAGCCCGAGGTCGTGAACCAGATCGCACACCGTGAAGGAGAACGCCATGAGCGAGAAGACCGAGTCGAGGGAATCGACGGCCGGACTGTCTGCCGAGGAGCGGGCGGCCATCAAGGAGCGGGCCAAGGAGCTGCGGGCGCAGGAGAAGGCCGGCAAGAACCGCGAGGCGGGGCTCAAGTCCGTTCTCGACGTCATCGCGAAGCTGGACGGCACTGACAAGAAGATCTGCGAGGGACTCGTGAAGGTCGTCGGCGAGGTCGCCCCGGAGCTCGTCGGCAAGACCTACTACGGCATGCCGGGCTTCGCCAACGCGGACGGCAAGATGGTCGTCTTCGTGCAGCCGGCCGGCAAGTTCAAGACCCGCTACGCGACGCTCGGCTTCGAGCACCCCTCCCACCTCGACGACGGCGACATGTGGGCGACCGCGTTCGCAGTGCTCGACTGGAACGCCGCCGTCGAGAAGCGGGTCACCGAGCTCGTGACCGCGGCGGTCTCGTAGGCGTCAGGCGGCGCGGAACCGGGGCGAGCCGAGCACGCGCTCGACGGTCAGCTCGAGCACGACCCGTTCCGGGTTCACGCGCGGTGGGCGGTAGCGCGCCGCATACAGCTCGACGGCGTGGGCGACGGCATCCGCATCATCATTGATCCGTACGGTGCCTTCGAAACTGATCCAGCGCGCGCGGTCGACCGAGCAGATCGTCGCCCGGCCGCGTCGCTGGGCGTTGAGGAACTTCTGCGTGCCGCGGGTGCCGATCACGCGCACCACGCCGTCCTCGTAGGTGAAGCCCACGGGCACGGCGTGGATGCGGTCGTCACGCCCGAGGGTGGACAGGGTCGCGAGGTGGTACTCGTGGAGGAACTCGAGGGCGTCGTCGGTCAGCACCGGTCCAGCCTCGCACGCGGCGGCGGTGCTCAGCACTTCGCCGGGAGCCGGTACACCGACACATGGCTGCGAGACTCGCCGGTGAAGGCGCGGCGGTCCCAGTCCGCCCACCGGGACTCGAGCTCGAAGCCGGCGAGGCGCGCCATGAGGTCGAGTTCGCTCGGCCAGATGTAACGGTGCGGCGACCGCCCGATGCGGGCCTCGCGACTGCCCGTGATCTCGGGATCGAAGCGCACGTGGTGCGACACGATCAGCTGCTGCAGCGTGTCGACCGTGTCGACGAGCAGGTAGCCGGGTTCGCTCATCTCCACCGTGCCGCGGTAGCCGGGCGCGAGCGCCCGCAGTTCGGGCACCCACAGCTCGATGACGAAGCATCCGCCGGGGGCGAGGTGGCGTGCCGCGTTGCGGAAGCACTCGACCTGGGCCTCCTGCGTCAGCAGGTTCGAGATCGTGTTGTACACGAGGTAGGCGAGCGCGAAACCCTCGCCGGCGTACGCGGTGGTCATGTCGCCCTCGACGACCGGCAGCCGCTCGGCGCTGGCCTTCTCGCGGAGGCGCGCGATCATGGCCGTCGACAGCTCGATGCCGACGACCTCGACACCGGCGTCGCGCAGCGGGAACGCGACGCGCCCGGTGCCGACGGCGAACTCGACTGCGCGTCCGCCGTGCGCGAGCTCGGCGAGCACGTCCACCGTTGGGCCGAGCACGTCGGCGGAGAACATCCCCTCGCCGGGGGTGTCATAGCTCTGCGCGACCTCGGCGTCCCAGAGCCTCTGCTGGTCGACCATCGGGCCATCCTGGCCCGGCTGGCCGACGTGGTCAACGGGTGCGCGAGCGGCCTGCTACTGGAAGTCGCCTGCCGGAGCCATGTCGGTGAAGCGCGAGAAGTGGCCCTGGAACGCGACGGTGATCGTGTCGGTGGGGCCGTTGCGGTGCTTGGCCACGATCAAGTCGGCCTCGCCCGCTCGGGGCGACTCCTTCTCGTAGGCCGCCTCGCGGTGCAGCAGCACGACCATGTCGGCGTCCTGCTCGATCGAGCCCGACTCACGGAGGTCGGACAGCGCGGGCTTCTTATCGGCGCGCTGCTCGGGACCACGGTTCAGCTGCGACAGCGCGATCACCGGGCACTGCAGCTCCTTCGCGAGGAGCTTGAGGGCCCGCGAGAACTCCGAGACCTCCTGCTGACGCGACTCGACGCGCTTGCCGCTCGTCATGAGCTGGAGGTAGTCGATCACGACCATCTTCAGCCCAGCCTTCTGCTTGAGACGACGGCACTTCGCGCGGATCTCGACGAGCGTCATGTTCGGGCTGTCGTCGATGTACAGCGGCGCGTCGTTGATGCGACCTCGCGTCGCGGCGATCGTCGTCCAATCGCGCGAGTCGAGCGTTCCCTTGCGCATCGCCTGCAGCGGGATCGATCCCTCGGCGCTCATGAGGCGCATCGCGATCTCGCTGCGCCCCATCTCGAGGGAGAAGAAGATCGTCGGCATGTCGTGCTTGATCGCCGCGGCCCGCGCGAAGTCGAGCGCGAGGGTCGACTTACCCATGGCGGGTCGTGCGGCGATGATGATCATCTGGCCGGGGTGCAGACCGTTGGTGAGCTGGTCGAGACCCGAGAAACCGGTCGGGATGCCGGTCATCTGGCCGTCGCGACCGCGGGCCGCCTCGATCTCTTCCACGGCCGCGTCGACGGCGATCGTGAGGGGCACGTAATCTTCTGCGGCCTCGGCGCCGGTGACCGAGTAGATCTCGGCCTGCGCATTGTTCACGAGGTCGAGCGCCTCGCCCTGACCCGAGTAGCCCATCTGCACGATGCGGGTGCCGGCGTCGACGAGGCGGCGCAGCAGCGCGCGCTCCGAGACGATGGACGCGTAGTACCCGGCGTTGGCGGCTGTCGGGACGATGGAGGTGAGCGTGTGCAGGTAGTCGGCACCACCGGCGCGCTGCAGCTCGCCCGTCTTGATCAGCTCGTCGGTGACCGCGACGACATCGGTCGGCTCACCGTGCGAGTAGAGGGTGAGGATCGCCTCGAAGATCAGCTCGTGCTTCGGGATGTAGAAGTCGGCGCCGCGGAGCGTCTCGATGACGTCGGCCACGGCGTCCTTCGACAGCAGCATGCCTCCGAGGGCGCTCTGCTCGGCGAGGAGATCGTGCGGGGGAGTCCGCTCGAACTCACGGGGTCCGCCGCCCATGCGCTCTTCGGAGATGTCGGCGATCGACATGAATGCAGGATCCTCCACGTGTTCGGGTTCCGTCCGGACGGCTCGCCGAGTCGGGTGCGCACGCGCCGCAGAAGGAACGCGGCTGTGGCGAAGCGGGTGCGGCGGGAGAGCCGGCGCTGACCCGGACCTCGTCGTCTGAGACGTGCCGCGCTCTCCCCCGGAGTGCCGAAGTCCACGGTAGGCAGGGGTTCCGACAGCCGCAACAGAGGCTGTGGATAACTCTGTGGAGAGCCTGCGTGAAACGCCGATAGACCTGTGAACAACCCCTGTGGAGAATCTGCGTAGTTCGGCGGGGAAAGCCTAGCGAAATGGCGGTTGACCTGGCATTCCCCAATCCACAGGTTGTGGAGGACGATGTGGTTGAAGTCGCGCTTGAAGGTTGGCCGTCGGACTGCCCCCTGTGCACAATTCCGCGGCGTTGATGACCAACGGTCCGCTTGACGACCGCCTCCAAGAAGACCCTGGACACCGCCCCGGGAGAGCGCTAGCCTGTCCAGTCCAGGCACCCTCAGGCGCATTCCGCTCGGAATGCGTGACGTTCTTCGTCGTGGGAGGTGAACGTGGAGATCGCTACCTCGCAGTTGTCGAGGATCTGGCGGCTGGCCCTCATCGGGGCCGCGACTGCGTTTGCCTGGATCGCCCTCTCGCTGCTGCTCGGACTCGGCTCCTGGTCCGCGCACGCGGATGAGGGCGACGACGAGGGCACGGGCCTGCTGGGTGCCGTCACCTCCGCCGTGGACCGCACGGCCACCACGGTCACGACGACCGTGACGAAGACCACGTCCGCCGTCACCGAGGTCGTGAACACCGTCGTCGAGGTGGCGCCCGCCCCGGTGCAGCAGCCCGTGCGGCAGGTCGCGCAGACTGTCGGCACGACGGTGACCACGGTCGCGAAGCCGGTCGTCGAGGTCTCGAACGACGTCGTCGGCTCCGTCACCGCCCCCGTCGTGGACGTGGTCACCCAGGTTCCGGTGGTCAGTGGCATCGTCACCGGCACGGGCGTGGACCAGGCCGTCTCCGACCTCGGCAACACCGTGGACGACACGATCGGCGGACTCACCGGAGCGGTCACCGACACGGGTTCCACCATCGGCCAGCCGCCCGCCGGCACTCCCGCGCTTCCCCCGGCGACGCCCGGAGTTCCGGTGCTCCCGGGGGCTGAAGAGACCGACGAGCCGGCAGCCGCCGAGCACCCCGAAGCCACGGTCACGGCGGCCCCGGCGCTCGACTGCGACATGGCTGCGGCATACGCGGCCGGCGGGGCCGCGGCATCCGCTCAGCTCTCGCTCTTCGACCGCGCGTCAGAGAACATCTCCGCGCCGTCTGCCACCGTTTCGTCGTCCTCGGCGTCTTCTGACGCCCGCGGACCCTTCGCTCCGGCGGGGGAGCTCTGCCCGCCGACTGCTTCTTCCTCGGGACCCGGTGGTGCGGGTCCCGGCGCCTGGGCGCTCGTCGCTTTCGGTCCACTCGCCGCTCTCCGTGCCTGGGGGCGTCGTGCCGGACCGGAGGACGACCTCGCGCCGCCGGCGCCTGCAGGATCCACCGACGTCTCCCCTGACTGATCGGCTCATTCCGCCTTCTCGAGGCGGACGAGCATCGGCGCGCACCCTCGCGCGTCTCGACACATCAGTCACATCGAAGAGGAAGACATCATGCGTACATTCATCAAGCGCGCCTTGCTGGGCACGCTTCTCGCCGGCGGCATCACGCTGCTCGGCGCAACGGTCGCCAACGCGGCTGAGACCACGGGGGAGGACGGGCTGCTCTCGGGCACCCAGGCCCTCCTCGACGTGAACCTCCCGGTGACGATCAGCGGCACCTCGCTGTCGGTCATCGGCGACTCCACGAGCCAGGACGCGGCCACCACGGCCCCGGCTCCCGCACCGGCGGCCCCGGCTCCCGCACCGGCGGCCCCGGCTCCCGCGCCCGCGGCGACCACCAGCGGCCACGACGGCGCCGCCTCGGGAACGCAGGCGCTCGTCACCATGACGGTGCCGGTCACCGTGTCGGGGAACTCGATCTCGGTCGTCGGTGATTCTTCGTCGACGGATGCCGCAACCGCCGCTCCGGCACAGCCTGCCGCCGCCGCGACCCCGGCCGCTCCGGCGACCACGTCGGGCGCCGACGGACTGCTCTCGGGCACCGAGGGCATCGTGTCGGTGAACGTGCCGGTCACGGTGGGCGGCAACGCCGTCTCCGTCGTGGGCGACAGTTCGAGCGAGGGCTCGTCGAGCACCGCGGGCACCGCCGGCGGCGGTTCGGGCACCGAAGCGATCACGGGCGGGCAGGACTCGATCGCGGGCGGCACACAAGTCGTCGCTCCGGTCTCCGACCCCGTGAACGTCGGCGGCAACGCCGTCTCGGTGATCGGCGACAGCACCAGCTCGGATGCCACCACGGCACCGGGCTCGACCGGCGGCGCAGGCACGGCGACCGCGGGCGGAACCGACGGCACCGACTCGATCGCCGGCGGCACGCAGGTGATCGCACCGATCGCCGCACCGATCACCGCCGGCGGCAACGCCATCTCGGTCATCGGCGACAGCACCTCGACGGACAGCGCGGTCGCGCCTCCCGCCGGGAACGGCGGCACGGGCGGTCTGACCTCGGGAGGTGACTCGATCCTCGGCGGGACGCAGATCCTGGCTCCGAGCGAGCTGCCGATCACGCTCGGCGGCAACGCCGTCTCGGTCGTCGGCGACAGCACCACCGTCGTCCCCGCTGCACCGATCGACCCGACCGACCCGACGGACCCGACGGATCCCAGCGGCCCGACGGACCCGACCGACCCCACGGAGCCGGTCGACCAGACCGACCCTGTCGGTCCGGTCAGCCCGGCCGGTCCGGCTGATCCGAACGGCACCGACATGTCCGCTGACGGCGGCGACGTGACCGGTTCGCCGGCCGTTGCCGGAGCCGCCGCACTCGCCGAGACGGGAGCGATAGGCGCGCTCCCCGCGCTGCTGCTGGGCATGGTGCTGCTCGCAGCGGGCGCGACGGCGCTCGGGTCTCGGCGGCGCTCGGCCTGATCCGCACGTCACAGACCAGGCGGATGTCGCGACCGGGGGGCTCGCGGCATCCGTCTGTGCAGGGACGAAATGGCGGATGCCGCGGATCCGAAGGTCCGCGGCATCCGCTCTCTTTCGCTGCGTCTACTTGGCAGCGACCACCTGCAGGGTGATCACGGCGGTGAGGTCGTCGCGCAGACGGACCGTCGCCTCGTGCTCGCCCACCGACTTGATCGGCGAGGTGATGTGGATCTTGCGCTTGTCGAGGTCGCCCAGGCCGGCGGCCTTGACGGCGTCGGCGACGGCCTCGGTCTTCACCGAGCCGAACAGGCGGCCCTCGGCGCCGGCCTTGACGACCAGGCGGACCTTGTTGGACTCGAGGGCGTCCTTGAGGGCCACGGCCTCTTCGTGAACGTGGATCGCGCGAGCGTCACGGGCGGCGCGGATCGACGCCACCTGCTTCTCGCCGCCACGGGTCCACGCGACCGCGAAGCCCTGGGGGATGAGGTAATTGCGGGCGAACCCGTTCTTGACCTCGACTACGTCACCGGCGCTACCGAGCCCGGCGACCTCATTCGTGAGAATCAGCTTTGCCATTGCGGTGCTCCTTAGCGGCCAGCGCCGGCGTAGGGCAGGAGCGCCATCTCGCGCGCGTTCTTGATCGCCTTGGCGATCAGACGCTGCTCCTGCACCGAGACACCGGTGATACGACGGGCGCGGATCTTGCCGCGCTCCGAGATGAACTTGCGAAGAGTCGCGACGTCCTTGTAGTCGATGAGACCGACACGGATCGCCTTCGCGGGGGCAGCGTTCTTCGCGCCCTTCCGCGGCTTCCGGCGGTCGCCGGTTGCCTTTCCAGCCATGGGTGTTTCCTTACTGAGAGATGAGATTCAACG
This sequence comes from Microbacterium sp. CFH 31415, assembly GCF_022538185.1. Lineage (GTDB taxonomy): Bacteria > Actinomycetota > Actinomycetes > Actinomycetales > Microbacteriaceae > Microbacterium. Next base: position 90,659 of record NZ_JAKYXC010000005.1, read on the forward strand.
GATGCCGCAGCATCCGGATGTCGTTTAGAACGGGGTGTCGTCGCCGTAGGCGCCCGGGGCGGCCCACGCGTCGCCGCCGCCGGCGTTGCCACCGGACGCGTTCGACGAACCGGGGGTCGACCACGGCTCGTCGGCGACCTGCGCCTGACCACGGGACTGACCGCCGCCGCCTGCCGCACGCGTGACCTGAGCGGTCGCGTAGCGGAGCGAGGGGCCGATCTCGTCGATCTCGAGCTCGATCGCGGTGCGCTTCTCGCCCTCGCGCGTCTCGTAGCTGCGCTGCTTCAGGCGACCGGTCGCGATGACGCGGGAGCCCTTCGTCAGAGAGCCCGCGACGTGCTCGGCGAACTCGCGCCACACGCTCGCGCGGAGGAACAGCGCTTCGCCGTCCTTCCACTCGTTCGCCTGGCGGTCGAAATTGCGCGGCGTCGACGCGATCGTGAAGTTCGCGACGGGGAGACCGTTCTGCGTGTAGCGCAGCTCGGGATCAGCCGTGAGGTTGCCCACGACGGTGATGATCGTCTCGCCGGCCATCGTCGTTACGCGTCCTGCTTGACGGGCTTCGCGGGACGGGCGGCCTTGCGGGCAGCCTTCTCGTCGGCGCGCTGCTTCTCGGACGCGATCATGGCGATCGCCTCTTCGGCACGGAGGACCTTGGTGCGCATGACCTGCTCGCTGAGGTTCAGCTGACGGTCGAGCTCCTGGGTGGTCGCGCTCGTGGCGGTGAAGTTGACGACGGCGTAGATGCCCTCGGTCTTCTTCTGGATCTCGTAGGCGAGACGGCGGCGACCCCAGATGTCGACGTTGTCCACAGTGCCACCATCGTTGGTGATGACCTTGAGGAACTTGTCGAGGTTCGGGGCGACCTGGCGCTCATCGATCTCAGGGTTCAGAATGACCATGAGTTCGTACTGGTGCGTCACTAACCCACCTCCTTCGGACTTGAACGGCTGTCGGGCATTTCCCGGCAGCAGGAGGGTGTGTTGCACGTCATCCGGCTTCTCGTGCACAGGGGCGCGTGCGGACAACCGTCCTATCGTACCGGATGCCTGGTCAGCCGCCCAATCCGCCCGGATGCCCGCTGCCGCCCTCGAGCAGCTCGAGCACCCACGCCCGGTCGGCATCGCGCGACGGCGGTGCGAGCGGGTACTGCGCGGGCGTCGAAGACAGCGAGATCGGATGCCGCACCCCCGGCGTCTGGGCCTCTCCGGCGCCGATCACCGGGTCGAGTCCGAGGAGGCGCGCCCGCTCGAAGGCGTCGTCGATGCCGAGCACCCGCGCGCACGGGACGCCGGCCGAGGCGAGCAGCGTCTCCCACCCGGCGGCGGAGCGAGCGGCGAGCGCTGCGTGGAGGAGGGGGCGCAGCGCGTCACGGCCCGCGCTGCGGTCGGCCGCGCGCGTGAAGCGGGCGTCGGCGGTGACTTCGGGGATGCCGAGCACCTCGCACAGCCGCGCGAACTGCCGGTCGTTGCCGATGGCGAGCACGAGGTCCCCGTCGGCGGTGGGGAACGGGCCGTACGGGAAGATGCTCGGATGGTCGTTGCCGAGCCGCCGCGGCACGACGCCGGCCAGCGCGTACGCGCCCGACTGGTTGACCAGCGCCGACAGCGCCGACGACAGCAGGTCGACCTCGACGCGCTGCCCCTCGCCGGTCTGATCGCGGTGGCGCAGGGCGGCGAGCGCGCCGAGCCCGGCATGCAGACCGGTGACGACGTCGACGATGGCGACACCCGCCTTCGTCGGGCCGCCGTCCGCCGGGCCCGTCACGCTCATGAGTCCCGACAGTGCCTGTGCGAGCACGTCGTAGCCCGGCAGCGCCGAGTCCGGTCCGAACCCGGTGATCGAGACGTAGACCACGCCGGGGTTCGACGCGTGCACGGCGTCGTAGTCCAGACCGAAGCGGCCGAGCCCACCGGGCTTGAAGTTCTCGACGACGACGTCGGCGCGGCCGGCGAGGTCGCGCGCGATCGCGAGATCGGCCGGGTCGTCGAAGTCGAGTGTGATCGCCCGCTTCCCGCGGTTCACCGACAGGAAGTAGGTCGCATCGCCGTCGCGTTCGGGCGGCGTCCAGTGCCGCGTCTCGTCACCGGCCGGTCCCTCGATCTTGATGACCGTCGCGCCGAGGTCGGCGAGGAGCATCGTGCAGTACGGCCCCGCGAGCACGCGCGAGAAGTCCGCGACGATGAGCCCGGCGAGCGGCCCTGTTCCGCCTGCCGGTGGCTGCGGGGCGGGGGAGGGAACAGGGGCGGGGGCGGACCTCACCGGAAGGCCCCGATGCCGGTGAGGTGCTGCCCGAGGATCAGCGTATGCACCTCGTCGGTGCCCTCGTAGGTGCGCACCGACTCGAGATTCGCGGCATGGCGGATCGGCGAGTTCTCGAGCAGCACGCCGTCGCCGCCCAGGATCGTCCGCGCCTCGCGCGCGATGGCGATCGCCTCCCGCACGTTGTTGAGCTTGCCCAGCGACACCTGCGCGGGAGTGAGGGTGCCGGCATCCTTCGCTCGTCCGATCTGCAGCGCGAGCAGCGCACCCTTCTGCAGCTCGACGACCATGTTCACGAGCTTCTGCTGCGTCAGCTGGAACGACGCGATCGGCACCCCGAACTGCTGCCGGCGCAGCGCGTGGCGCAGCGCGACCTCGTAGCTGTCGCGGCCCGCGCCGAGTGCTCCCCAGACGATGCCGTACCGCGCCTCGTTGAGTGCCGAGAACGGACCGCGCAGTCCGCTGGCCCCCGGAAGGAGAGCGGATGCCGGCAGCCGCACGTCGTCGAAGTGCAGCTCGGTCTGGATCGACGCCCGCATCGATCCCTTCGGCTCGAGCACCGTCGCCTCGAAACCGGGTGCGTCGGTCGGCACGAGGAACCCGCGCACCCCGTCGTCGGTCTGCGCCCACACGACGACGAGCTGCGCGATCGTCGCGAGGCCGATCCAGCGTTTGGCGCCCGTCAGGATCCAGTCGGCGCCGTCGCGGCGTGCGAAGGTCGTCATGCTCGAGGGATCGGATCCGGCGGTCGGCTCGGTGAGTCCGAAAGCGCCGATCACCTCGCCGGTCGCCATGCGCGGCAGCCATTCCTGCTTCTGCTCCTCCGATCCCCACCGGTGGATCGAGCCCATGGCGAGCGAGCCCTGCACCGACACGAAGGTGCGCAGCCCGGAGTCGCCGGCCTCGAGCTCGAGCGCGGCGAGGCCGTACTCCACGTTGCTGCGGCCGGGGCATCCGTAGCCCTTCAGGGTCATTCCGAGCACGCCGAGCTCGCCGAACCCGCGGGCGAGCTCGACCGGGAAGTGCGCGCGATCGAACCAGCCCGCGATGTGCGGGCGGATCTCGTCGTCGACGAACGCGCGCACGCGGTCACGGGTGGCTCGCTCGTGGTCGCTCAGCAGCGCGTCGATTCCGAGGATGTCGGATGCCTCGCGCAGCGCCTCGAGATCGTCGGGGTTCCTGGGCTCCATAGCCGCCTCCTCTGGGTACTCGTCGCCCATTCTGCCGGGAGGGGTGCGTCGGCGTGCCCGGGTAGCGTGAGGGCATGACCCTCCCGAGCGCAGCGACGGCCCCGTCCTACCCGTTCGACGCGCGGCCCCTCGTGGAGCCTGTCGACGCAGCCGAGGCGCGCGCGTACGCCAAGGGACTTCGCGAGAGCGGTCGCGTGCCGGGGATGTTCACCGGATCGAGCGCCGCGGTCGTGGTGGTGGTGGGCGTCTTCGTCGTGGCGTTCGGGTCGGTGTTCGTCACGATGTTCGTCTCGATCTTCACGTCGCTCGCGGGCACTGTGGGCGAGGGTGGCGGCTTCACCGGTGCACTGTTCGGCGTGCTGCCGTTCCTGGTGATCGGCGTGGCGATCACGCTTGTGGTCGTCGGCTTCACGACCGCGGGGCGCACCGCCGCAGTGAGGATGTTCCGGCTCGACCGCTTCGCCCGCGCGAACGGCATGAACTACCAGCCGCGGTTCGACAGCCCCGGACTGCCGGGCATGATCTTCAGCATCGGCAGCGCCCGGCAGGCCAGCGACCTCGTGCGCGGCGACCGCCCACGCTTCGTCGAGTTCGCGAACTACCGCTACACCACCGGGTCCGGCAAGAACAAGACCACGCACTCCTGGGGCTACGTGGCGGTGAAGCTCGACGTGCCGCTGCCGCACATCGTGCTCGACGCGAAGGGCAACAACGGCATCTTCGGGTCGAACCTGCCCGCGACCTTCGACAAGGATCAGCGCCTCAGCCTCGAGGGCGACTTCGACCGGTACTTCTCGCTGTACTGCCCGCAGGGGTACGAGCCCGACGCCCTGTACCTGTTCACGCCCGACATCATGGCCCGCTTCATCGACAACGCCGCGGCCCTCGACGTCGAGATCGTCGACGACTGGCTGTTCCTGTACGCCAAGCGCGACTTCTCGACGCTCGACCCGGCGACGTGGGCGTGGCTGTTCTCGGTCGTCGGCGCGCTGCTCGACAAGTTCGCGCAGTGGGCGCGCTGGCGCGACGACCGGTTGCGCGCGCAGGCGCAGGTGAGGACGGATGCCGCGACTGCGGCGCCGATCCGCGCCGGGGACGCGGCATCCGCTGTGCCGTTCGTCGCTCCGCTCGATGCGCTGCGTCCGCCGCCGGGCGTCGCCCCGCAAGGACGCCGGCTGCAGCGCGGCGTGCCGTGGGTGTCGATCATCGCGATGGGCGCCGTGGTGCTGTGGTGGATCGTCTCGCAGACCGGCGTGCTCGGCCTGTTCTTCCGTTGACACCCCGCCGCGTGCCGTCGGCACGCCGCCGGCGCGGTGCGGCTCAGCCTTCGAGGGCCCGCGGTCCCAGCCCGAAGTGCGTGAGCTCGGCATCGTCGAGCATGCGGCTGCGGATGATGAACCGGTTGCCCGTCGGGCCTTCGACGCTGAACCCTGCGCCGCGGCCCGGTACGACGTCGACGGTGAGGTGGGTGTACTTCCAGTACTCGAACTGCGCCGCTGAGATGTAGACCTCGATCGCGTCGTCGAGCCCGACGTCGAGCGCCCCGAGGTGCACGTCCGACGGCCCCAGGAGGAACATCCCGACCGGGAAGCACATGGGTGCGCTGCCGTCGCAGCATCCGCCGGACTGGTGGAACATCAGCGGGCCGTGCTGCGCCGTGAGCCGACGAAGAAGGGATGCCGCAGCATCCGTCACCGCCACCCGTGAGCGGATGCGGGTCTCGGCGTCTGTCATCGCGGGTCCTTTCGCAGCGTCGCGTGGCGTGGGTCGTCGGAACTCGGACAACCCGGATGGAGCGCGTGGGATCGCTCCATCCGGGCAGGTCCGATCAGAAGAAGCCCATCGCGCCTTCGGCGTACGACACGAGCAGGTTCTTCGTCTGCTGGTAGTGGTCGAGCATCTTGAGGTGGTTCTCGCGGCCGATGCCGGACTGCTTGTACCCGCCGAACGCCGCGTGCGCGGGGTACTGGTGGTAGGTGTTCGTCCAGACGCGGCCGGCCTCGATGGCGCGGCCCGCGCGGTACGCCGTGTCGCCCGAGCGGCTCCACACGCCGGCGCCCAGGCCGTAGAGCGTGTCGTTGGCGATCGAGATGGCGTCGTCGAAGTCGTCGAACGACGTCACCGACACGACCGGCCCGAAGATCTCCTCCTGGAAGATGCGCATGTCGTTCGTGCCCTCGAACACCGTCGGCGCGACGTAGAACCCCTCGCTGAGGTCGCCGCCGAGGTCGACGCGTTCGCCGCCCGCGAGCAGCTTCGCGCCGCCCTGCGTGCCGATGTCGATGTAGCTCAGGATCTTCTCGAGCTGGTCGTTGGATGCCTGCGCGCCGATCATCGTCGCCGGGTCGAGCGGATTGCCCTGCACGATCTTCGATACCCGCTCGAGCCCGTCGCCGAGGAAGCGGTCGTAGATCGAGCGCTGGATCAGTGCGCGCGACGGGCAGGTGCACACCTCGCCCTGGTTGAGCGCGAAGAAGGTGAAGCCCTCCAGCGCCTTGTCGTAGTAGCCGTCGTCCGTCGAGCGGGCGACGTCCTCGAAGAAGACGTTGGCGCTCTTGCCGCCGAGCTCGAGGGTCACCGGGATGAGGTTCTGCGACGCGTACTGCATGATGAGGCGGCCGGTGGTGGTCTCACCGGTGAAGGCGACCTTGCGGATGCGCTTGTGCTGCGCGAGCGGCGCCCCCGCCTCGATCCCGAAGCCGTTCACGATGTTCACGACGCCGGCGGGGAGGAGGTCGCCGATGATGTCGAACAGAAACAGGATGGATGCCGGCGTCTGCTCGGCCGGCTTCAGCACGACGCAGTTGCCTGCGGCGAGCGCGGGCGCGAGCTTCCACGTCGCCATGAGGATCGGGAAGTTCCACGGGATGATCTGGCCGACCACACCGAGCGGCTCGTTGAAGTGGTAGGCGACGGTGTCCTCGTCGAGCTGGCTCAGCGAACCCTCCTGCGCGCGCAGCACGCCCGCGAAGTAGCGGAAGTGATCGACGGCGAGCGGGATGTCGGCGGCCAGCGTCTCGCGGACGGGCTTGCCGTTCTCCCACGTCTCGGCGACGGCGATCTTCTCGAGGTTCTGCTCGATGCGGTCGGCGATCCTGTTGAGGATCACTGCGCGCTCGGCGGGGGTCGTGCGCTTCCACGACTCGAACGCCTTCCACGCGACGTCGACCGCGCGGTCGACGTCTTCCACGGTGCCGCGGCCGACCTCGGTGAACGGCTTGCCGTTGACGGGGCTGATGTTCTCGAAGTACTGGCCCTTGATCGGCTCCACCCACTCGCCGCCGATGTAGTGGCCGTAGCGGGGACGGTAGTCGGCGATCGAGCCGCGCTGCCCAGGGGCGGCGTAGACGCTCGAGACGCCCTCTTCGACGATGGTCATGCTGGTCTCCTTCGACGCTGTCGCGACGGTCCTCGTCGCGTGCCGTCGAAGGTAGGCGACCCGACGTTGCATTCCGTTGCATCCGGTCGTCGGCGCACTCCGCCCCCCGCGCGAGGCGGACGTCCGATCCGCGGTCAGGCGTCCGCTTCGAGTCTCTCGACGCGTGCGACCAGGCCGGCGCGCTTCGGCGATCGTGCCGGCAGCATCGACAGGCAGAGCCTCAGCAGCTCGAGGTCGTCAGCCGCGGCATCCGTCTCGGAGAAGGCGAGGAGGACGTCGACGGATGCCTCAGCCAGCAGTGCTTCACGGAGGGCGGTGCGCACCGTGGCCCGGAAGTCCTCGACACCCGGCGCGACCGAGTCGGGGAGCACGTCGCCCCGGTAGGCGGCGAGCGCGACGCGGTGAGCGCCGCGGTCGAGCAGCGAGAGCAGCCGATGGGCGTCGGTCTCGAGCTCGACCCCCAGGCGGTACGGACGCGACTCGGGCACGAGGGCGGGCGCGGTGCGCTCGAGCACCTTGCGCAGGCGCACCATCTCGGCGCGGACGGTCACGACCGCCGAGGGATCGCCGTATACGAGCCCGGCCAGCCGCTCTGCGGACAGGCCCTGCCGGTGCACGGCGAGCATCAGCAGCAGCTCGGCGTGACGCGGCGCGAGTGCCGACACGGTCTCGATGCCGTCGCCGTCGACCTCCAGCTGTCCGCGATCGCGTCCCAGCACGCTGAGCGCAGCACGGGTCGCCGTCACTGTGCGGATGGCCCGGCGCGGCGAGCGCGCCGGCTGCGCGCGGGCGCGAAGACGCGCGACCAGGAGCTCGCCCTCGATGGCGCGGGCCGTGGCATCCACCAGAAGCTGCGCCTGCGGCGAAGCGGCCTCGGCTCCGCCGGTGACATCGATCACCCCCAGCAGCCTGCGGGTCTCGGGATCGTGCACCGGCGCCGCCGTGCACGACCACGGCTGCACCAGCCGGTTGAAGTGCTCGGCGCCGTGGATCTGCAGCGACGCGTCGAGGGCGAGCGCCGTGCCCGGAGCCGACGTGCCGACGGCGTCCTCCGACCAGTTGGCCCCCTCGACGAAGCCCATGTCGCCGGTGAGGGAGCGCACGCGCCGATCGCCCTCGACCCACAACAGGCGCCCGGCCTCGTCGCCGACGGCCACGATCACGCCCGATTCGTCGGCGCCTCCTGGCAGGAGGAGTCCGCGCACCATGTCGATGACGCCCACGAGCGGATGGCTTCGGCGGTACTCGGCGAGCGAGTCGCCGTCGAGCTCGAGCGGCGGCAGTGCCTCGGCGCCGACGAGGTTGGCGATCGACCGCCGCCACGACTCGCGCACCAGCGCCCGTACGTCGGCCAGCCGCTCATCCGCCGCGTTGCCCGCCAGGAACTCCTCGTGCGCGCGCTCGATCAGCAGGCGGGAGGTCTCGGGCGACACCCCGCGCCGCTGGGACCACGGCGATGACATGGGGCTCCGATCGACGTCGGGGAGCGTGCGTCCCAGTGTAGGCGCGCCCGGTCAGCCGCGGGCGGCCCACCACTCGCGGAGCCGGCGCTCGGCCTCGTCCCCACCGATGATGCCCTCGTCGAGCCGCAGGTCGAGCAGGAACCGGTACGCCTCGCCCACCTCGCGCCCCGGCGGGATGCCGAGCACCTCCTGGATGCGGTTGCCGTCGAGCTCGGGCCGCATCGCGGCCAGCTCCTCCTGCGCGGACAGCTCGGCGATGCGGCGCTCGATGTCGTCGTACGCGCGGGCCAGGCGGCCCGCCTTCTTGGCGTTTCGGGTGGTCACGTCGGCCCGCGTGATGATGTGCAGGCGCTCGAGCTCGTCGCCCGCATCGCGCACGTAGCGGCGCACGGCCGAGTCCGTCCACGCGCCCTCGGAGTATCCGAAGAACCGCAGGTGCAACTCGATCAGGCGCGTGACGACGCCGATCGTGTCGGCGTCGAATCGCAAGGCCTGCAGGCGCTTGCGGGCGAGCCGCGCTCCCTTGATGTCGTGGTGGTAGAACGTCACACCGCCGCCCGGTTCCAGCCGGCGGGTCGCCGGCTTGCCGATGTCGTGCAGCAGCGCCGCGAGCCGCAGCGGCACGTCGGGTGCGGCATCCGGATTCCGCGTCTTCTCCAGGTCGATCGCCTGTCGCAGCACGGTCAGCGAGTGCTCGTACACGTCCTTGTGGTGGTGGTGCTCGTCGACCTCGAGCTGCAGCGCGGGGATCTCGGGCAGGAACTGCGCCATGAGTCCCGATTCGACGAGCAGGCGGATGCCGCGCACCGGGTCGTCGGTCTGCAGCAGCCGCACGAGCTCGCCGTGGATGCGCTCGGGGCTGACGATCGACAGCGTCTCGCGCAGCTCCGCCATGGCCGCCGCCGTCGCCGGGTCGACCTCGAAGCCGAGCCGCGACGCAAACCGTGCGGCACGCAGCATCCGGAGCGGATCGTCTCCGAAGCTCACCGACGGATCGGCGGGTGTGCGCAGCCGTCCGGCGACGAGGTCCTCGACGCCACCGGTCGGGTCGACGAGCGTGCGGCCGGGAACCCGGAGTGCCATGGAGTTCACGGTGAAGTCGCGGCGCACGAGGTCGCCCTCGAGGGTGTCGCCGAACTCGACCGTCGGCTTGCGCGTGACGCCGTCGTAGCTGTCGGCGCGGTACGTCGTGATCTCGACCTGCTCGCCCGCGACCTTCGCGCCGATCGTGCCGAACGCGCGCCCGATGTCCCAGTGCGCGGTGCTGATCGGCTTGACGATACGCAGGATCTCGTCGGGGAGCGCGTCGGTCGTGAAGTCGAGGTCGTTCGTGGTGCGCCCGAGCAGGGCGTCGCGCACCGGACCGCCGACGATCGCGAGGTCGTGCCCGGCGGCGGCGAAGGCGTCGGCCAGCGTCGAGACGACGGGAGACTCGGCGAGCGCGCCGAGGCGCGCGATGCCCTCGGCCATGTTGAGCATGGATCGAGCCTACCGAGCGCGGTCCCGGTGGTTGTGCGGGGCCCGGGTGCCCAGGCCCGGGTGCCCAGGCCCGGGTGCCCAGGCCCGGGTGCCGGCTCGGGTGCCGGGTCGGGCCGGGGTCGCGTGCCGGGTCGGGCCCGGGCCGTTGTGCCGGGTCGGGCCGGGGTCGCGTGCGGGGTCGGGCCGGGGTCGCGTGCCGGGTCGGGCCCGGGCCGTTGCCCGAAACAGGAGATCTGGCGGAGGGAGGACGCTTCGGGCCGAATGCTCCTGTATTCGCCAGATCTCCTGTTCTGGGCGACAGCGGAGGACGCCGAACGCCGAACGCCGAACGCCAGACGCCGAACGCCGAACGCCGAACGCCAGACGCCGAACGCCAGACGCCAGACGCCAGACGCCAGACGCTGAACGCCGAACGCCTAACGCCGGACGCGAACGCCGAACGCCGGCCTCCGGGGCAGGGCTCCGGCGCTACGGGAAGCGCAGGAAGCCGGTGAAGGTCAGCTCGCGCACCCTCGGCAGGAGGTCCGCACGCAGGGCCGCGGCATCCGCGTCGAGAAGCTGTGCGATCGCGTCGATCAGCACCCCCACCGGAAGGTCGCCGTCGCACGCGCCCACGAGCGCGGCGAGGCCCGGGTCGACGCCGAGCGCGCGGCCGAAGCCGCCGCCCTGACGCAGCTCGATCACCGTCGGATCCTCCTGCCCGGGGATGTGGTGGCGGGCCTCGGTCACATCCGAGGCGACGGCGAGGACGGATGCCGCGAGCCCGTCGTCGTCGAGCACGGAGAGCCGGTCGTGCGCGGCGAGCGCCGCGGCCAGGTGCGCGCCGAGCCCCTCGCCGGGCAGCGACTGGTGCAGCGACTCGAAGCGCCGCAGCGTCGGCTCGCCTTCGGCGGGCCGGCGCAGCAGCAGGTAGCCGAACCCGACCTCGGTGACCTCGCGGGCCGTGAAGTCGTCGAGCCAGGCGTCGATCAGCCGCGAGAATCCGTCGGTCCCGGGCAGCGTGCCGCCGTCGCGGACCCAGAGCTCCGCGTACGACAGCGGGTCGAGGCTCTCTCGCTCGACCACCCACGCGTCGAGCGGTACCGCGGACTCCTCCACCCAGCCGCGCACGCGGTCGAGCCCCCGCACGCCGGCGCGCGTCTCCCAGTTGCCCAGCAGCTGCGCGACCCCGCCCGGTTCGAGGTGCGCGCCGACGCCGCGGACGAAGGCGGCGACGACGTCATCGCCCTCCATGCCCCCGTCGCGGTACTCGTACGCCGGCACGCCGGCGACCCGCGGCGTGATGACGAACGGCGGGTTCGACACCACGCGGTCGAACCGCTCGCCGGCGACGGGCTCGAAGAGGCTGCCGAGCCGCACCTCGACGCCGTCGACACCGTTGAGCAGTGCGTTGAGCCGCGTGAAGGCGAGCGCGCGCTCCGAGATGTCGGTCGCGACGACGTGGTCGACCGAGCGCCGGGCGCGCAGCGCCTGGATGCCGCAGCCGGCGCCGATGTCGAGCCCGCGCCGGGCGGGCGTCGGCAGCTGCAGTGCCGCGAGGGTCAGCGACGCACCGCCGACACCGAGCACGTGGTCTTCGGGGAGCGGTCCGCCCAGCGCGGCCTCGTCGAGGTCGCTCGCGATCCACCATGAGCTGCCGCCGTCGGCTGCCGTCGCATCGGCGTAGGACTGCGGTCGCACCACCGCGAGCGGCCGCACATCGTCGCCGGCGACCTCGGCGAGCCCGAGGCGCACGACGCCGTCGACGCCCGTGCGAGGAAGAGCGAGGGCGACGGATGCCGCGGGCTGCGGCATCCCGAGCATGAAGAGTCGCCCGAGCACCGCCACCGCGTCCGCGCGTTCGCCGAGCGCCCGGTCGGCGGGCGCGCGCAGGCCGCGCGCGATGGCGTCGTCGGCCGCGTCGCCCCAGGCGGAGCGCAGCGCTTCGGCGGTGTAGCCCGCGGCGCGCAGGTCGTCGGCCAGGTCGCGGCAGAGGGCGGGATCGGGTTCGGGGAGCACGGCTCCATTCAACCGTGCGTCGCCGCGCGGCGCCCGGGTACCGGAACCTCGGAGGGTGCGACCGTAGAATCTGACTCGATCGTGCGGTCAGACATCGCACAGGAGCGAACCACACAGTATGACCGTGATCCCCTCGGGAAGGCCCGCCCGTCGCCGCGCCTCACGCGCCGCCGCGGTGGTCGTGGCGATCCTGACGGCACTGGCGCTGGTGACTCCGGCGGGGGCGCTCGCCGACACTCCCACGCCGTCGCCGACGCCCACCCCGCCCATCCCAGCGGGCACGACCGCCTTCACGCTGACGCCCATCTCGAACGGCGTCGTACGGCCGGGCGACCCGCTCGTGGTGTCCCTCACCCTCCAGAACGAGACGCTCACGCCGACCGCGCCCGTCACCGCGACACTCGCCCTCGGTCGCACCGCCCTCGCCGACCGCACTGCTCTCACGGCCTGGCTCGACGGCGAGGAAGCGGGCGTCACGACCCAGGCCGTCGCGACGGCGGCGATGGAGTCCGTCCCGTCGGGCTCGTCACGGGTCGCCTCCGCGCGCGTCGAGTCCGACGACCCCGTGCTGAAGGGACTCGCGCCGGGCGTGTATCCACTTCGCGCGACCTACGGCACTCCGTCCGGCACGGTGACGTCGACGAGCGCGATGGTCGTGCCCCCGACCGACGGCGACGAGGTCGGGATCGGCGTCGTCGTGCCGATCACCGCGGACCCGACCACCCGTGGACTTCTCACCGCCGACGAGCTCACCGAGCTGACCGCTCCGGGCGGCGCGCTCACCGCGCAGCTCGACGGCGTGGAGGGCACGGCGGCGATCCTCGCCGTCGACCCGGCGATCCCCGCCGCAATCCGAGTGCTCGGCAGCTCGGCTCCGGAGACGGCCACGGCGTGGCTCGAACGGCTCGAGGAGCTGCCCAACTCGCGGTTCGCGCTGCAGTTCGGCGACGCGGACGTCGTCCCCCAGCTCGAGTCGGGCCTCGCCCGGCCGCTCGCCCCGACGTCGCTCAGCGCGTACATGCAGCCGGCGGACTTCGTCCCCGTGCCCGAATCGGACTCCGACTCCGACTCCGGCTCCGCACCGCCACCGCAGGCCACCCCCACGCCCACGCCGACCGAGCCGGTCGACCCCGAAGCGCCGGTGTACCCGACGCTGCCCGAGCTGCTCGATATCGGCGCAGGCTCGCGCACGGCCGTCTACTGGCCGGTCGCCGGGACCGCGGGCCCGGCCGTCGTCGAGAGCCTGGGCGGCATCCGGATCGACGACCAGTCGTCGCTGACCCTCCTCTCCTCCACGTCCACCGCTGCCGGCCGCGCCGGTGACACCGTGCCGGCGCACGGGCGTGCCGGCGACGCCGACCTGCTCGTCTACGACGCCGATGTGAGCGACGCCCTCGCGGCGGCTTCGGGACTGGAGGAGCCTCCGCTGCGCGGCGCGGCACTGGCCGAGGCGACCGCGTACCTGGCGTTCGCGACGGCGGAGTCCGGCGGCGCCCCGCTCCTGGTGAACCTCGGCCGCAACCCCGACCGCTCGCGTGTCGCCCTCGGCACGACGATCGGCGCCGCGACGAGCGCACCCGACGTCACGCCCTTCACCCTCGGCGGACTGGCGAACTCCGCGGTGAGCGCGGTCGAGATCGAGGACGCGCCTGAAGAGACGGTGCGCACGGATGTGGCATCCGCTCTCCTGCAGGACGAAGGCGAGCTCGCCCGGTTCGCGACGATCCTCGACGACACCAGCCTCCTCACGGGTCCGCAGCGCGCCGAGATCCTGCAGCTGCTCAGCACCGGATGGCTGGCCGACGACGCCGGCTGGACCGCGGCGATCTCCGACCATCGGGCCGCGACAGAGGCCACACTCGACTCGGTAGGACTCGTTCCCACGAGCGAGATCAACCTGTTCGGCTCGAACGTCGGCCTGCGGTTCTGGGTGCGCAACGACCTGCCCTACCCCGTGAACCTCGTGCTCTATGTCACGCCCGACAACCTGCGCCTGAACGTGCAGCGAGCCAATCCGCTGGTCGCCGCCGCCGGCAGCAACAGCCGCGTCGAGGTGCCCGTCGAGGCCCGCGTCGGCAACGGCGAGGTCACCCTCGAGCTGCAGCTGCGCAGCCGGGCGAGCGTCGCCATCGGCGACCCCGAATCGGTCGACGTGAACGTGCGCGCCGAATGGGAGAGCTTCGGGCTCGCGGCCCTCGGCGTGGTCGTCGGCGGCCTGCTGCTGCTCGGCGTCGTGCGGACCGTGCTGCGTCTGCGTGCGCGCCGACGGGGAGTGGATGCCGCGGCCGACGGCGCTGTGGGCGAGGGGTCCGGACGTGCCGGAGGCGAGTCCGGGGACGCCGCAGCCGACGGCGCTGTAGGCGAGACGTCCGCGGATGCCGCGGCCGACGGCCGGGCGGCCCGCGATCCGGAGGAGACGTCGTGAGCATCGGGCGGGCCAGTGCGCTGATCGGCGCCGGGACGATCGTCTCGCGCGTCACGGGATTGGTGCGGACCATCGTGCTGGTGTGGGCGGTCGGCGCGACCACCGCGGGAGGCAACGCCTTCGCCGTGGCCAACCAGCTGCCGAACAACATCTACGCGATCATCTCGGTCGGTCTGCTGAGCGCGGTCGTGGTGCCGCAGATCGTCAAGGCCGCGGCGCACGACGACGGCGGCAGCGCGTTCGTGTCGAAGCTGTTCACCCTCGGCACGGTCGTGCTGCTGGGCACGGCGGCCGTCGCAACCGTCGCCGCACCGTGGCTCGTCGTGTTCTACGCACCGGACTACGGCCCCGAGCAGCAGGCGCTGGCCACGGCTTTCGCCTACTGGTGCCTGCCTCAGATCCTCTTCTACGGCCTGTTCGCGCTGGTCGGCGAAGCGCTCAACGCGCGCCGGGTGTACGGGCCGTACACGTGGGCGCCGATCGTCAACAACGTCGTCTCGATCGCCGGGTTCCTGATCTTCATCTGGCTGTTCGGTTCCGGCACGGCGTCGACGCAGTGGTCGCCCGAGATGATCGCGGTGCTGGCGGGCACCGCGACGCTCGGGATCGTCGTGCAGACCGGCATCCTGTTCCTGTTCTGGCAGAAGACAGGGATGAATGTGCGTCCCGACTTCCGCTGGCGCGGCGTGGGACTCGGCCAGATCGGCCGCCTCGCGGGCTGGACGTTCCTGATGGTCCTCGCGGGTCAGCTCGCCGGCGTCGTCCAGTCGCGCGTGATGTCGCAGATTCCCGAGGGCGATCCGGGGTTCTTCGTCGCCGGCAACGCCTGGCTGATCTTCATGCTCCCGTACTCGATCATCGTGCTCTCGATCGGGACGCCCTACTTCACCCAGCTCAGCGAGCACGCCAGTGCCGGTCGCGATGATGACGTCCGCGCGGACGTCGGCCGCAGCATCCGCACCCTCGGTCTCTTCATCGTCGCCGCGACGGCGGCCCTCGCGGTGGCGGCGGTGCCGATGTCGCGCATCTTCACCAACTCGCGCGAGGAAGCCGTCGGAGCAGCCGGGGTTCTGCTCTGCTACCTGGTCAGCCTCATCCCGCTCGCGGTGCTCTTCGTGATCCAGCGCACGTTCTACGCGTACGACGACACGCGCACCCCGTTCTTCTTCACGCTCGGGCAGTGCGTGATCGTGGTGCTGACGGCGCTGGCGGCGTCGTGGGCGGCGGGCGCCGATGTGATCTCGATGTCGCAGCTCGCCGCGGCGGTGGCGCTCGGCCAGTCGTTCGCGAGCGTGTGCCAGGTGATCGCCGCGACCTGGCTGCTGCAGCGCCGCCTCGGCGGATTGCGGATCGGATCATGGATGCTGGCGCTCGGCCGCTTCGCCCTGGCCGCGTTGCCCGCCGCCGGCGCGGGCTGGCTCACCTTCCAGCTGCTGGGAGGGACCGACGGGTGGACGGTGTCGGACAAGATCCTCGGAGTGCTCGGATCCGCCGTGATCGGCGCCGTCGTGCTGGTCGTCTACGTCGCGTTCCTGGCCCTTCTTCGCGCGCCCGAGCTGTCCGCCGCGATGACTCTCGCCCGGCGCGTCCTGCCCGGCGGGCGCTGACGTGCCCGCGGAATGCTCCGCGGTTACCATGTGTTGAGCAGTACGGGGCCGAAGTGCCCTGCAAAAGAAGGGGTCGCAGTGCGTCACGTCATCATCATCGGTTCGGGTCCTGCGGGGTACACGGCAGCGATCTACGCGGCACGCGCGAACCTCGAGCCGCTTCTGGTCGCCAGTTCGGTCGAGGCCGGCGGCGACCTGATGACCACCACCGATGTCGAGAACTTCCCCGGCTTCCCGGAGGGCATCCAGGGCCCCGACCTGATGACCCGCATGCAGGAGCAGGCCGAGCGGTTCGGCACCGAGGTGCTGTACGACGACGTCGTCTCGCTCGAGCTCGACGGTCCGGTCAAGAAGGTGCTGCTGGGCAGCGGCGCCGAGTACGAGGCCCGGTCGATCGTCTACGCAACCGGATCCGCGCACCGCAAGATCGGCATCGAGGGCGAAGAACGCCTCTCCGGCCGCGGCGTGTCGTACTGCGCGACCTGCGACGGCTTCTTCTTCCGCGAGCGCGTCATCGCCGTCGTCGGCGGTGGCGACTCCGCGATGGAGGAGGCGACCTTCCTGACCAAGTTCGCGTCCAAGGTGTACGTCATCCACCGCCGTGAGGAGCTGCGTGCGTCGAAGATCATGCAGGAGCGCGCGTTCGCGAACGAGAAGATCGAGTTCGTCTGGAACAGCGAGGTCGTCGACGTGCTCGGCGACGACGCCGTCACCGGCGTCGTGCTCGAGAACACGGTCGACGGCACGCGCAGCGACCTGGCGATCGACGGCCTGTTCGTCGCGATCGGCAACGACCCGCGCACCCACCTCGTGCACGACAAGCTCGATCTCACCCCCGAGGGCACCATCTGGGTCGACGGCCGTTCGTCGCGCACGTCGGTGTCCGGCGTGTTCGCCGCGGGCGACGTCATCGACCCGACGTACCGCCAGGCGGTGACGGCCGCCGGCAGCGGCACCGTCGCCGCGCTCGACGTCGAGCACTACCTGGCATCGCTCGGCGAAGCCGGCGCCCCCGCCACCGACGTCGACCAGATCGAGGGCCTGCCCGAGGCGGACCCGGAGCAGACCGCGGCCTGATCCCGCCGCGTCCTGCTGCGGAACAATCCCGCAGCACGGCGCGTTGTCACCCACGTACGACTTCCCCATCGAAGGAGAGAACATGACCGCCAAGGCGACGACGTCCGCCACGTTCGACCAGGATGTGCTCCAGGCCGATGGCCCGGTGCTCGTGGATTTCTGGGCTGAGTGGTGCGGCCCCTGCCGCATGGTCTCGCCGGTCCTCGACCAGATTCAGGCGGAGCACCCCGGCAAGATCACCATCCTCAAGCTGAACGTCGACGAGAACCCTGACCTCGCCATGAAGTACCAGATCACGTCGATCCCGGCGATGAAGGTCTTCAACAAGGGCCAGGTCGAGACGACGATCATCGGCGCCAAGCCCAAGTTCGCGCTCGAGAAGGACCTCGAGGCGTACATCGGCTGAGTCCGTTCGAAGCCTGAACCCCGCTGGCCTGCGCTCGCCGCAGGTCAGCGGGGTTTTTCGTTGCATGCCGTTCGAGGCATCCATTCGCTCCGGAGAGAATCCGCGAGAGGATGTCGATCCCGGCCCCTCTCGTTCGACGTACAGCATGAGGGGCCGGAGCGCGGCCCTCCGGGTCGAACGCCCGCAACGACGAAGGAGCAGGACATGCGTTACATGCTGATCATGCAGGTGGAGCCCGAAGCCGCGGCCAAGGCGCCGGAGGAGCTCGACATGAAGCAGGTGATCGCCGCGATGAGCGCCTACAACGAAGAGCTTCAGAAGGCCGGGGTCTTCCTCTCGGCG
Source organism: Microbacterium sp. CFH 31415 (assembly GCF_022538185.1). GTDB lineage: Bacteria > Actinomycetota > Actinomycetes > Actinomycetales > Microbacteriaceae > Microbacterium. The sequence goes on from NZ_JAKYXC010000005.1 coordinate 108,287, forward strand.
GAGGGTCTCTCCGATGCGCGCGAGGGATTCCGCATCGACTTCTCATCGGTGCCGCCGGCGGTCACGGACGGCCCGTTCGCTGAGGCCCGCGAGGTCTTCACCGGCTTCTGGATCCTCGAGGTAGCCAGTCGCGAAGAGGCCGAGCACTGGGCGAAGCAGTGCCCCCTCGGCCCGGGCGTCGCGCTCGAGGTGCGGCGGGTCAACGAGTTCGCTGACTTCGAGTCGGTCGACCCCGAGTGGGTCGAGAAGGCTCAGGAGTGGCGGGCCGCCAACGCCTGAGGGTGGGATCAGGACGCGTCCGCGCGCACCGTGGCATCCCAGCGGCGGTGCGTGTTCGCGTCGCCCAGCAGTCGCCACACGGCGCGCGTGAGCTGGGGATACTCCAGGGCGATCTGCCGCAGCACGCGATAGTGGCGCGTGGCGTTCGGCCGGGAGCCACCGTTCGCCTCGATGTTCTCGGCGCGGAGCGTGAAGACGACGAGCTCGTCGACGGTTGGCAGGTCGTCTATGAAGTCCCACGGGTCTTCGCCGGCTCGGAGTCGCTCGGCGATCACCACGGCGAGTTCGTCGGATGCCTCGGCACGCAGAAGCTCGAGACTGGCCCGGCGGCGCGGGGTCTGGTCTGCGTTCGGCACCCATCAAGGGTACGACGCCGCACCGACCTCGGGCCGCGTTCCACGCCTACGCTGACATCATGACCGATGTCGACGTGCATGCCCGCCGCGCGGTCGAGGCGGTCTGGAGGGCCGAGTCCGCGCGGATCGTCGCCGCGCTGACCCGACACACCGGCGATTTCGCCTGGGCGGAGGATCTCGCGCAGGATGCACTCGTCGAAGCCGTCGCGAAGTGGCCGGCGGGCGGCATCCCCGACAATCCCGGGGCCTGGCTGCTGTCGGTCGCCAAACGGCGGGCCATCGACGGGTGGCGGCGGCGCGAACGCCTCGCCCAGCGTGAGCCACTGCTCGCCGTCGACGTGCAGGACGCCGAACGAGTCGACTCGGTGCCCGAGCTTGCCGATCCCGACCGCATCGACGATGACATGCTGCGGCTGGTGTTCGTCGCGTGCCACCCGGTCCTCCCCGCGCAGGCGCGGCTCGCTCTCACCCTGCGCACAGTGGCAGGTCTCACCACCGACCAGATCGCGCGCGTGCTCCTGATGACCGTGCCGACCGTCCAGCAGCGGATCGTGCGGGCGAAGCGCACCCTGGCCGATGCGGGCGTGCCGTTCGAGGTGCCCGACCGCGCCGAGCGGCCGGCGCGGCTCGCCAGCGTGCTGCAGGTGATCTATCTGCTCTTCACCGAGGGCTACGCCGCGGCGGCAGGCGATCATCCGGTGCGACCCGAGGTGGCGCGCGAGGCCGTGCGGCTCGCGCGACAGCTGCACGCACTCGCGCCGGACGAGTCCGAGGTCGACGCGCTCATCGCCCTGATGGAGTTCCAGTCGTCGCGCTTCGCCGCCCGCATCGATCGGGACGGCCTTCCGCTGACCCTGGGCGAGCAGGACCGACGCCGGTGGGACCGTTCGGCCATCACGCGCGGCCGAGAAGCGATGAAGCGAGCGGAGGCATCGCCTCGCGGGCTCGGCTACTACGGTCTCCAGGCGGCGATCGCCGAATGTCACGCGATCGCCCCGTCGTTCGACGAAACGGACTGGGACCGCATCCTTCGGTTGTACGACGCGCTGGTGATGCTCGCGCCGACTGCTGTCGTGCGCCTCAACCGGGCCGTCGCCTTCTCGATGGCCGAGGGGCCGGAGGCGGCGCTGCACCTGGTGGACGCACTGGAACCCGAACTCGGCGGCTTCCGTCCGCTGCGGGCGGTGCGCGCCGAACTGCTCGAACGGATGGGGAGATCGGATGCCGCGGCCGCCGAGTTCCTGGCAGCCTCGGCGCTGCCCGGCAACGACGCCGAGGCGAGCGTGCTCAGGCGGCGGGCCGCCGCGCTCCGTACGGACCTGGAACGGGGTGCGCCCGAGTCGGTGGTCGATCGGGCGGGGCCGTAGCCGGCGTGGCTCAGGTGGGGCCGGAGCCGGTTGGCTCAGGCCGCGCCGCCGAAGCCGGTCTCGCCGAGCTCCTCCAGGATGCGGTTAAGGTCTTGGATGCTCGCAAAATCTATGCTGATCTGGCCTTTACGCGCAGTCAGAGAGATTCGGACGCGGGTATTGAGGCGATCGCCCAGGCGCTCGGCGACTTCGTCGAGGTGACCGCGGCGCGCGCCGGCGGTCGGCTTCGACGGGCGGCGGGACCCGGCATCCGTCATCTTGGCCGCAGCCTCGGCGGAGCGCACCGACAGATCCTCGTTGACGATCTTGTCGGAGAGCCGCTGCATGGCCTCGGGGGTGTCGAGCGACAGGATCGCCCGGGCGTGGCCGGCGGTGAGCACGCCCGCGGCGACGCGCTGCTGCACCGGCACCGGGAGCTTCAGCAGGCGGATCGTGTTGCTGATCTGGGGGCGCGAGCGGCCGATCCGGCTGGCGAGCTCCTCCTGGGTGATGCCGAAGTCCTCGAGGAGCTGCTGGTACGCCGATGCCTCTTCGAGCGGGTTGAGCTCCGAGCGGTGGAGATTCTCGAGCAACGCGTCGCGCAGCAGGTGCTCATCCGCCGTCTCGCGGACGATCGCCGGGATGGACGTCAGGCCGGCCTCGCGCGCGGCGCGGGTGCGACGCTCGCCCATGATGAGCTCGTAGTCGCCGTCTTCGTTCGCGCGGACGACGACCGGCTGCAGCACGCCGAACTCCCGAACACTGTGAACGAGCTCGGCGAGGTCTTCGGGGTTGAAGTGCGTGCGCGGCTGGCGCGGGTTCGGCACGATGGAGTGCGGGTCGATGTGCGTGAGGCGCGCGCCGGGAACCTGCACCAGGTCTTCGGTGGGTGCGGTGTCGGGCGTGGCGTCGGTGTCCGCGTCGGCGGGAGCGTCGTCGGTGGCGACGGCGCGCGGAAAGAAGACGTCGGAAGGGCGGTCCTCCGCCGGTTCCGTCGTCGGGATCAGCGCGCCGATCCCCCGTCCTAGGCCTGTGCGCTTGGCCATCAGGCTCCCCCTTCGATCTTCGATTCGACGTGCTGTTCCGCGACGCTCTGGCCTGCGGCGTTCTTCACCGCGGCGGGCTGACCGTCGCGGCGGATGATCTCGACGGCTGCTTCGCGATACGCGATCGCGCCGGCCGACTGCCCATCGTAGGCGATGACGGTCTGGCCGAAGCTCGGCGCTTCGGACACGCGCACCGAACGCGGGATGACGGTGTCCAGCACTTCCTTGGCGAAGTGCTCCCGCACCTCCTCGGCGACCTGCTGCGCGAGACGGGTACGGCCGTCGTACATGGTGAGCACGATCGTGCTCAGGGTGAGGCCCGGGTTGAGGTGCTTCTGGATCATGCGGACAGTGCCGAGCAGCTGGCTCAGGCCTTCCAGCGCGTAGTACTCGCACTGGATCGGAATGAGCAGCTCGCCCGCGGCCGTGAACGCGTTGATCGTGAGCAGACCCAGAGACGGCGGGCAGTCGATGAGCACGAAGTCGATGACTTCATCGAGGTTCGCGAGGTACTCGTCGAGTGCCGTCTTGAGCCGGTGCTCACGGGCGACCTGCGAAACAAGCTCGATCTCGGCCCCGGCGAGGTGGATCGTGCTGGGGGCGCACAGCAGATTCGGCGATTCCGGGCTGACCTGCACGATGTCAGCGAGCGGGAATTCATCGATGAGCACGTCGTAGACGCTCGGGATGTCGGCGGTGTGGGGCACTCCCAGTGCCGTCGACGCGTTTCCCTGCGGGTCCAGGTCGATCACGAGCACCTTGGCCCCGACGGATGCCAGGGCCGCTGCAACGTTGACGGTGGTCGTCGTCTTGCCGACGCCGCCCTTCTGGTTCGAGACGGTCAGCACGCGGGTGCGACCCGTGAGGTGAACGTCCGCGCTCTCGAGCGCACGGCGTCGTGCGGAGAGATCGGCGAGTTCACGTGCGAGAGGGGTGTCGTCGAACGAGAAGGATGCCGCGGCCGCCGACTCGTCGGGCTGTTTCACGTGAAACACTCTCCCTTTCGCGAGCGATCAACAACGCTTTCCACTCTATCCCGCCCTCACCCCATTCCCGTTCTCTCCCCGGCTCCCTCCCGCCGGTCGAGTAGGCGCGCAGCGCCGTATCGAGCCCCCCGCCCCTTCCCCGCCGGTCGAGTAGGCGCGAAGCGCCGTATCGAGACCCCCGGACGGCGGGCCCCGACTCGATACGCGCGCAACGCGCGCACTCGATCGGCGGGAACGGCCACTCCCAGCGCCGAGCAGGCGCCCAGCGACGCATCCAGACCCCCGCCCCTTCCCCGCCGGTCGAGTAGGCGCGCAGCGCCGTATCGAGACCCACGTGCAACGCGACTCAGTCGGAGTGACTAAGCGCGAGCCGTTTCACGTGAAACATCGCCGCCTCGACTACCGGCCCCCGAGAAGTCCTTCTTGCTCAGACCCGGCAGCTTCTCGATCCGCTCCTTTGCCAGGGCAAGCCGCTTGGCCCGGCTCCAACCCTGCACCTGCTTCTCGCGCAGATAGGCGTCACTGACACGGTCGAACTCCTCGAAATAGAGAAGCTTCACCGACAGTCGCGTTCTCGTGTAGATGGATCGCCGTGTTGGGCCAGCCTGTGTTCGAGGTTGCGCGCGCTTCCGACGTAGGGGGTTCGGTCCGAGCACTCGAGGATATACATGTACGCCATCGGCCCAGGTTGGCCGATCCACGCCCCCTGCAACCGTCTGCGAGGCCATCGGTACGAATCGCGCGGGTGTGAGAGCTGTGTGGAGAAGCCGCGATGGTGGAGGGCCTGCACGAGTCCGACCCGATGCATGCGAAGCGGGTCGCGTACCCGGCAGGTCTCGATACGGTTGCTGGCGAGCCTACCCAGCCTGCGGGGCCGGCTGCATGTTTCACGTGAAACGGTGACACTCATCGCGTGCACGCCTCGTTACTGCGCGCGCCGGCCTACTCGATCAGCAGGGATCGCGTCCGCCGATCGAGCGCGGATCGCACATATCGATGTCGCGAACGGTTGGCGCGGATCCATGCGCTCGCGCGCCTACTCGACGGGCTTGGCACGGGAAGCCGCCGATCGAGCTCGTGCGGCGCGCGTGCGTCGATATCTAGGCAAGAGGTGCAGGTCTCGATCCGGCGCTTCGCACCTACTCGACCGGCGGGGTCGCCCCCCATGTTTCACGTGAAACGAGGGCACATCGCTGCAAGTCTCCGCGCCGCCGGCGTCGGAGCCCCGATCGAGCGCGTGCGTCGGTATCTAGGCGAGACGTGGAGGTCTCGATCCGGCGCTTTGCGCCTACTCGACCGGCGGGGTCGACCTCGATGTTTCACGTGTAACGGCGAGGCGGCACGCCTCCTCGACCGGCGTTAGCGAACGGTGGCGCGCACGACGCGCGACGGCTCGGCAAGAAGGCCCTCACCGACCATCTCAACCCGCGCGTTCGTCACTCGGAACTTGCGCAGCTGCTTCTCGGCCGCCTCGATCTCATTCTCAGCGCTCGCGCCCTTCAGCAGGATCAGCTCACCACCATCGCGCACTAACGGCGCCGTGATCGGTATCAAGGTGCGAAGAGCCGAGACAGCGCGAGCGGTAACGGCGTCGAGCACAGGACCGAAGCGCCAGTCCTCTGCCCGTGCGCGAACGATCTCGACGTTCTCGAGCCCGAGCTCGCCGACCTGCTCGGTGAGCCATGCCACTCGGCGCTCCATCGGCTCGATGAGCACCCACTCGATGTCGGGCCGGGCGATGGCCAGTACCAGCCCGGGGAGCCCTGCGCCCGACCCGACGTCGCCGACGCGACCGGGAGAGAAGAGCGGTGCAATCACCGCGCTGTTCAGAATGTGCCGTGTCCACAGGCGGGGGAGTTCGAGCGGACCGATCAGCCCGCGCTCTTCGCCGTGCTCGGCCAGCGCGGTGGTGAACTGGCGCGCGAGAGCAATGTGGTCGCCGAAGATCTGGATGGCCGCAGCCGGCTCCTGCTCGAGCTCCGTCATTGATGCCTCATCCAACGCAATCCCGATGTTTCACGTGAAACACTCTGGGTTCAGCCGCGGCGGATCACCGTGTGACGGTCAGCGCCTTCGCCGTACGACTCCGACACGAACCCGCGCTCTGCCACGATGTCGTGGACCAGCTTGCGCTCGTAGCTCGACATGGCAGGCAGCGATGCCTGCGAGGCGCCTTCCTCGAGTCGTTCGATCGCGCGGTCGACAAGCGTCGCCAGCTGTGCCTGACGCGTGTTGCGGGAACCGCCCACATCGAGGATCAGACGCGAGAAGCGTCCGGTGCGGTTCTGCACGGCGATGCGCGTGAGCTCCTGCAGTGCCTGCACCGTATCGGGGTCGGCGATCAGCGACACCGAACCGCCCTCCGGCGCCTCCACCGAGACGTAGGCACGTCCGGCCCGGACATCCAGGTCGAGGTCCCCGTCGATGTCGGCGATGTCGAGCAGTCCCTCCAGGAAGTCGGCCGCAATGTCGCCTTCCTCCTCGAGTTGGGCGACGGTGGCGGGCAACCGGTCGTCGGTGGTGTCGACGGGGGCGTGCTCGGAAGGCGTGGTCATGTCGTGATCCTCGTGTGGACGTCGGGTCGGGGCCGTCAGGAAGCGGAGTCGGAGCCGCCGGAGTCGGAGTCGCCGACCGCCGCGGCTGACCCGCCCTGCTTCTGGCCAGGCTGCTTCTGCTGCTTCTGCTGGGCCTGCTTCTTGGCGCGCTGCTTGCTCACCGGCTGCTGGCGCTTCGGGGTCGCGGCACGGGCACGCTCGGCCTCTTCGTACAGACGCTTCTGCTCGGCGAGGTACTTCTCCATCGGCACGACCTTGCCCGACGAATCGATGGCCTTGCCCTTGCGAGCCAGGCGCTCCTCGCGCTCCTTGGCCGCCTCAGAGCCGGGCGTCGGCATCTCGCGGATCACGAGGAACTGCTGACCCATCGTCCACAGGTTCGACACGAACCAGTAGATGACGACACCGAGCGGGAAGAAGACGCCGGAGAAGACGAAGGCGAAGGGCAGCACCCAGAGCATGATCTTCTGCATCTGGTAGGCCTGGCCGGTCTTGGCCTCGGGGGAGAGGTTCTTCGAGATGATCTGCAGCTGCGTGAAGAACTGCGACGCGATCATCAGTACAACGAGCGTCGCAAGGATGGCGATCGCCGCGGTGTTGCCGGTGTTGACGGCATCGATCAGGGTCTCGTGCAGCGACGCGACCCCGAAGAGCTTGGCGTTGTAGAACTCCTGCGTGAGCTCGGCACTCAGCAGTCCGACACCACCGATGCCCGCGTTCGCGTGCTTCGTGACGTCGTTCAGCACGCTGAACAGCGCGAAGAAGATCGGCATCTGAACGAGCAGCGGAAGACAGCTCGAGACGGGCGTCGTGCCGTGCTTCTTGTACAGCGCCATGGTCTCGCGGCTCATCGCCTCGCGCGAGAGCTGATCGCGTTTCCCCTTGTACTTCTCCTGAACTTTTCGCAGTTCAGGAGCGATTTCCATCATCTTGCGCTGGCTCTTGATCTGCTTCACGAAGAGCGGGATCAGTGCCGAGCGCACCACGATGACGAGGCCGACGATCGACAGCACCCACGTGATGCCGTCTGCCGGCGGAAGGCCGATCGCGGTGAAGAGCCAGTGCCAGGCGACCAGCACGGCCTCGACCGCCCACTTGAGGGGCCACAGGATGGTTCCGATCAGGTCGAAGCCACCGTCTGTGGGTGCAGGTGTCGGGGTGGAGGCCAGCAAGAGATCCATGCGGAGGATCAGTCCTTTCCAGAGGAGACTGGCACGACGAACCCGTGGGGGGTCAGCGCATGCCGGAAGTTCGCGTGCGGCGGGACGTCATCGACGCCGCCCTCCGCCCAGGGATGACAGCGAGCGAGGCGGGCTGCGGTGAGCGCCGCACCCTTCAGAGCGCCGTGCTGCTGAACGGCGCCGACCGCGTACGCCGAGCACGACGGGAAGTACTTGCAGACGTCTCCGTACGTGTGCGAGATCGTGGCGCGGTAGCCATGCAGAAGCGCGAGAACGGCGTTGCGGGGGAGCAGGGGCACAGCGCGAAGCGAGCCAGAGGGCTCGAAGTGCGCGTCGCCGAGGGCGTACGCCGGCAGGACGCTCATGCCGCCCTCCGGGCCAGGCATCGGGCGACCTCGTCACGGAGTTCGCTGAACGGCGCCGTTGCCGCACTGGGCAGCGCGCGGATCACGATGTCGTTGCCGTCACGCACAGCCGGAAGCGCCTCGGCGCACAAGGCTTTGAGACGACGGCGGACGGTGTTGCGAACGACGGCCCCGCCCACCTGCTTGCTGACGATGAAACCGAACCGCGCCGGGCCATCGGCCACGGCGCTGTTCACATAGGTCACGGTGTGCGTTCCGGCACACCGACGACCCCGACGGACGACGGCCTTGTATTCCGCTCCGCGGGTGAGTCGGTTCGGCCTCGCCAGCACCGCTCGGGGTCAGGCCGAGAGCTCGGTGCGGCCCTTGCCGCGACGAGCCGAGAGGATGGCGCGACCGGCGCGGGTGCGCATGCGGGCACGGAAGCCGTGCTTCTTGGCACGACGGCGGTTGTTGGGCTGGAAGGTGCGCTTGCTCATGGGATCACTTCCGGATCAGGTGTCACCGGGACTCTGAGACCGGGGACGCTACGTACAAAGGGACTGCCGCGAGGGCATAAGTCAACCGATTTAGGGTACGCCGAGCCGCCTGAGAACTCAAACCGAGGCCGCGGGCCGGCCATTATCCACGGACCGGCACATCGACCCTGGCAACGACACACCCACCCGATCTACAGTGGAGTTTGCTCCCGGGACGCCCGCGAACTAGCGTTGCTCCGGCAGTTATCCACAGGCCCGATGCGCTCGTTCCGCGGCCTCCGGTGGACTCATCAACAACCCGGGGGGGCCATGACACCGCACGAGATTCCAGATGTTCCCGTCTGGACAGCCGTGCTCGATGAGCTCACCCGCGACGAGCGGATCACCCCGCAGCTCCATGGCTTCCTGAGCCTCGCGGTGCCGCAGGGGGTCATGGGCGGAACGCTCTACCTCGACGTCCCCAACGACCTCACGGCCGCGCAGTTCACGAAGCGCATGCGCACCCCGATCATGGAGGCCCTCGCCAACGTCGAGCAGGACGACGCTCAGCGTGCCAGCACGTTCCGTGTTGTGGTCAACCCGGAACTCGTCGACGCCCATGTCACCGCGCCCATCCCGGTGCAGTCGGCCGCGCAGCCGATCTCGCAGCCGACGGCCGCGCCGGCGGCGGTCCTGCATCCACAGCGCGAAGAAGCTCCGGATGCCGCATCCGCCGTCTCCCGCAGCGATACGCGCCTCAACCCGAAGTACACCTTCGACAACTTCGTCATCGGACAGTCCAACCGCTTCGCGCATGCCGCCGCGGTCGCAGTGGCCGAAGCGCCGGCCAAGGCATACAACCCGCTGTTCATCTACGGCGACTCCGGCCTGGGCAAGACGCACCTCCTCCACGCCATCGGCGAGTACGCGATGAGCCTCTACAGCGGCATCCGGGTGCGCTATGTCTCGAGCGAGGAGTTCACGAACGACTTCATCAACTCGATCGCCAACAACCGCGGATCCGCATTCCAGGCGCGGTACCGCGACGTCGACGTGCTGCTGATCGACGACATCCAGTTCCTCCAGGGCCGCGCCGAGACCCAGGAAGCGTTCTTCCACACGTTCAACACCCTGCATGACCACGACAAGCAGGTCGTGATCACGAGCGATGTGCCGCCGAAGCACCTGACCGGTTTCGAGGACCGCATGCGCAGCCGGTTCGAGTGGGGCCTCATCACCGATGTGCAGGCGCCCGACCTCGAGACCCGTATCGCCATCCTCCGCAAGAAGGCGCAGTCCGAGCGGCTCCACATTCCGGACGAGGTCCTCGAGTACATCGCGACGGTCGTCTCGTCGAACATCCGCGAGCTCGAGGGCGCCCTCATCCGCGTCTCGGCGTTCGCCAGCCTCAACAGGTCGACGCTCGACATGTCGCTCGCCCAGACCGTGCTGCGCGACATCGTCGACCAGGACGACGCGAACGTCATCTCGCCGACCGACATCATCACGGCGACCGCACAGTACTTCAAGCTCACCGTCGACGACCTCTACGGCTCGAGCCGTTCGCAGTCGGTCGCGACCGCCCGGCAGATCGCCATGTACCTGTGCCGTGAGCGCACCAGCCTTTCGCTGCCGAAGATCGGCCAGCTGTTCGGAAACCGCGACCACACGACCGTGATGTACGCGTACAAGAAGATCAGCGACCTCATGAAAGAGCGCCGCTCGATCTACAACCAGGTCTCCGAGATCACCGCTCAGCTGGGCCGCAACGGCCGCTGATCCGGGGTGCGGTCATATGCCGCAAGAGGTGCTTGACAGCCGGGCTCGGACAGGGCCATTATTCGCGTTCTTCACAGTGTGGAAAACCTGTGGATAACTCCACAGCCCTGCGGAAACGCTGTGGGCGACGAGTGCAAGCCTGTGGATGAATGTCGAAACGGACCGCGTCGCGCTCGAGCTGTCCAGCACGCCCTCCGCAGCCGTTCCACATCTCACAGAGATGTGATTCCCAACTCCCGTCTGGGATCGGCTGAGTTGTCCACAGTTTCCACAGCCGTTAACACCATGACAAGAAGTATTTGAAGATTCCCGGTCCGATCACCTTGACGGTGGAAAGACCGGTGGAGGGATGCTGCGTCCCATTGGACTGGCATCGTCACGGCCTACCACTAGCATTGGAGGCCCAACCGCAGTCGAGGGAGCATCCGTGAAGTTCCACGTCAATCGCGATGTGTTCAGCGAAGCCGTGTCATTCGTCGTCAAGCTCCTTCCGCAGCGGAACCCGCAGCCGATCCTCGCGGGCGTGCTGATCGAGGCATCCGATGAAGGCCTTTCGCTCGCGGCCTTCGACTACGAGGCGTCCGCTCGCACGACGATCGAAGCGACTGTCGACGAGCCGGGCACGATCCTCGTCCACGGCCGTCTGCTCTCCGAGATCGCGAGCCGGCTTCCCAATGCGCCGATCCAGGTCGAGGTCGACGACGACGGCGGCATCCTCCTCACCTGTGGTTCGGCGCGCTTCACACTCGCATCCATGCCCGTGCAGGAGTATCCGGCGATCCCCGAAGTCACGGGCGACTCCGGTCTCGTCCCGTCCGAGGACTTCGCGACCGCGATCGCGCAGGTCGCCTTCGCGGCGTCGCGCGACGATGTGACCCCGGTCCTCACGGGCGTTCAGCTCGAGGTCTCGGGCACGGGCCTCAGCCTCGTCGCGACCGACCGTTACCGCGTTGCACTCCGGGAGATCCCGTGGGACGGCGGCGGGACGGCGTCCGACGAGTCGACAACCGCGCTGGTGCCGGCGCGCACCCTGACCGAGGTCGGCAAGACCTTTGCCCACGGCGGCGACATCTCGATCGCGTTCTCGGGTTCGGGAGACCGCGAGATCATCGCGTTCACCGCGGGCAACAAGACCGTCACCTCGCTGCTGATCAAGGGCAACTTCCCGCCCGTGCGGCGGCTCTTCCCCGAGGCGACCGATCACCACGCGGTCGTGAACACCGCAGAGCTCGCCGAAGCCGTGCGTCGTGTGTCGCTCGTGCTCGATCGGTCCGCGCCGCTGCGTTTCACATTCACGACCGACAGCGTGTCGATGGATGCCTCGGGCACCGAGCAGGCGCGGGCTACCGAGTCCGTCGACGCGAACCTGGTCGGCGAGGATGTCACGCTCGGACTCAACCCGCAGTACCTGCTCGAGTCGCTGAGCGCCGTGAAGAGCGAGTTCGTGCGCATCACGTTCACCTCGAGCGACAACGCCAACAAGCTGAGCCCGGTGCTGATCACACCGCAGACGTCCGTCGACAAGGCCGGCGCGGACTCATTCCGCTACCTGCTGCAGCCGAACCTCCTCCTGCGCTGATCCCAGCGCCCCTCCCGCGCAGCGGTCGTGAACCGACCAGGACGTCGCCGTCGCTCATTAGGCTTGAGCGGTGATCGTGGAGCAGCTGAGTCTCGTCGACTTCCGCAACTACGCGGCCGCCGACGTCACGCTCGCGCCCGGTCCCAACGTCTTCGTGGGCCGCAACGGTCAGGGCAAGACCAACCTCGCCGAGGCCATCGGATTCTTCGCGACGCTCGGGTCGCATCGTGTATCGAACGATGCCCCGATGGTGCGTGATGGAGCGGATGCCGCGATCATCCGCGCCCGTCTCGCCCACGGTGACCGCCGGGTGCTGCTCGAGGCGCAGCTGAACCGGCAGGGTTCCAACAAGGCCCGCGTCAACGGCGCGCCGGTCAAGCCGGCCGAGCTCCCGCGCTACGCGCAGGTCGTGCTCTTCGCCCCGGAAGACCTGCAGATCGTCCGCGGCGATCCGTCGGCTCGGCGCCGATTCGCCGACCAGCTCCTGGTGCAGCGTGCACCGCGCATGGCCGGCGTGCTCGCCGACTACGAGCGCGTCCTCAAGCAGCGCACGGCCCTTCTCAAGTCCGCCAAGGCACGCGGCATCCGCGGTGACGCGCTCACCACCCTCGACGTGTGGGACGACAAGCTCGTCGCACTCGGCACCGAACTCATCGATGCGCGCCTCGGTCTCGCCGCCGATCTCGCCGAGCCGCTCGCCGCGGCGTACGCCGCGATCGCCGGAGCAGACCACCGTCCCGAGGCCGTCTGGGCGTTGTCGGTCACCGGCGGAGATCCCGAAGAAGGCGCGGACGCACCCGCGGCCGCGGCATCCGGCTCCCGCATCGCGGATCTCTTCCGCCAGGCGCTGGCCGCGCGCCGCACGGCCGAGCTCGAGCGCGGTCTCACCCTGGTGGGTCCACACCGTGACGACCTCGTACTCCGCGTGCGTGGACTGCCGGTCAAGGGCTACGCATCGCACGGTGAATCGTGGTCGGTCGCGCTCGCGCTGCGGCTCGCCTCGGCCGAGCTGCTGCGCGCGGAGTCGCGCCTCGGAGACCCGGTGCTCATCCTCGACGACGTGTTCGCCGAGCTCGACGCCGATCGCCGCGCGCGCCTCGCACAGCTCGCCGGCGGATACGAGCAGGTCGTCGTGACCGCCGCCGTGGAAGAAGACGTCCCGTCGGCGCTGCGCGCGCGGATCGTCCGTGTCGAGGCGGGCACGATTCTGGAGGCGACGGATGCCTGATCCTGACGTCCACGCCGAGGGCGAAGCATCCGCTCCCTCCTCCGGATCCATTCCCGAGACCGTCGCGACCTACCTCCGCCTGCGCGGGCTCGAGCCGTCGGCGCGATCCTTCCGCAAGCGCCGGCGCCGGGTGGTCGACGACGAGAACGCTCCCTTCACGCCCGGGCGTGACCCGCGCGGCGTCGGGGATGTGCTGGCGGCGCTCACCCGCGAGGCGGGCTGGGACAAGGAGCTGGCCCGCGAAGACGTGGTGCGGGCCTGGTCGGATGTCGCCGGCGAAGACACCGCGCGGCACACCAGGCCGGTCGCGTTCTCGGAGGGCACGCTCACCGTCCAGGCCGACTCGACGGCCTGGGCGAAGCAGCTCCAGCTGATGCGCGCGCACATCCTCTCGGAGATCGTCCGGCGGTTCCCCGAGGCGGGGGTCGACGCGATCCGGTTCATCGGGCCGGACGTCCCCTCCTGGAAATGGGGTCCCAGAACGATTCCAGGGCGTGGCCCGCGCGATACCTACGGATAAGTGACGGTCGGAGCTGTCTAAGGGAATTTCAGAGCCTCACAGAGGCGTGTAACGCTCGTGCTGCCCGTGTGAACCGATAGACTGTCGGGGTCCCTATCGAAGGATCCGGAGACCCCGCGAAGATGACGTCCGACACCCCCGACAACGTTCCTGAGGAACCTGAAACGCCTAACCGGGCTCCCAGCGAATACGGGGCAGACGCCATTCAGGTGCTCGAGGGCCTCGAAGCCGTCCGCAAGCGACCCGGCATGTACATCGGGTCGACCGGTGAACGCGGTCTCCACCACCTGGTGTACGAGATCGTCGACAACTCTGTCGACGAGGCGCTGGCCGGGTACTGCGACACCATCGAGGTGACGATCCTGCCCGACGGCGGCATCCGTGTCGTCGACAACGGCCGCGGCATCCCCGTCGACATGCACCGCAGTGAGGGCAAGTCGACCGTCGAGGTCGTCCTCACCGTGCTGCACGCCGGCGGCAAGTTCGGTGGCGGCGGCTACGCCGTCTCGGGCGGTCTGCACGGTGTCGGCTCATCCGTCGTGAACGCCCTCTCGTCGCGCCTCGAGGTCGAGGTCAAGCGCCAGGGGTCGGCGTGGCGTCAGTCGTATCGCGACGGCGGCCAGCCCCAGGCTCCGCTCGCGAAGGCCGAAGACACCGATGAGACCGGCACGACCATCGAGTTCTGGCCCGACGACACGATCTTCGAGTCGGTCCACTTCGACTACGACACGCTGCGCACGCGCTTCCAGCAGACCGCGTTCCTCAACAAAGGGCTGCGCATCATCCTCAGCGACCAGCGTCCCGGCTCGGCCTACGTCGCCGACGCGAAGGACGGCGGTTCCGAGGAGCGACAGCCGCACGACGACTTCCTGTACGAGCGCGGTCTCGTCGACTACGTCGAGTACCTCAACAAGGTGCGTCACGCTGAGGTCGTCAACGACGAGATCATCGAGATCGAGTCGGAAGACACGATCCGCCACATCTCGCTCGAACTCGCGATGCAGTGGACCACAAGCTACACCGAGAACGTGTTCACCTTTGCGAACACGATCAACACGCACGAGGGCGGCACGCACGAGGAGGGCTTCCGCGCCGCGCTCACCACGCGCATCAACGCGTACGCGCGTGACAAGAACTTCCTCAAGGAGAAGGACGACAACCTCACCGGCGATGACATCCGCGAGGGTCTCACCGCCGTGATCTCGGTCAAGCTCTCCGAGCCGCAGTTCGAGGGCCAGACCAAGACCAAGCTCGGCAACACCGAGGCCAAGGCGTTCGTGCAGAAGGTCGTGGGCGACCAGCTCGCCGACTGGCTCGACCGCAATCCGGTGCAGGCGAAGCGCATCATCACGAAGGCGGTCGACGCGGCAACTGCCCGACTGGCTGCTCGCAAAGCCCGCGAGACCGCGCGCCGCAAGAGCGTGTTCGAGTCGGCGGCCATGCCCGACAAGCTCAAGGACTGCACGAGCAAAGATCCGTCGATCAGCGAGATCTTCCTCGTCGAGGGCGACTCGGCCGGCGGTTCGGCGGTCTCCGGCCGCGACCCGCACACGCAGGCGATCCTGGCCCTGCGCGGCAAGATCCTCAACGTCGAACGCGCGCGCCTCGACAAGGCTCTGTCGAACAAGGAAGTCCAGGCGATGATCCAGGCCTTCGGCACGGGCATCGGCGAGGACTTCGACATCGACAAGGCGCGGTATCACAAGATCGTGCTGATGGCCGATGCCGACGTCGACGGCCAGCACATCACCACGCTGCTCCTCACCCTGCTGTTCCGCTACATGCGCGGACTCATCGAGGCCGGCTTCGTCTACCTCGCCATGCCGCCGCTGTACCGGCTCAAGTGGACCAACGCAGCGCACGAGTACGTGTACTCCGACAAGGAGCGCGACGCGCTCCTCGCGGACGGTCTCGCGAACGGCAAGCGGATCCCGAAGGACTCCGGCATCCAGCGCTACAAGGGCCTCGGCGAGATGAACGCGAAGGAACTGTGGGAGACCACGATGGACCACACCACCCGCACGCTGCGGCAGGTGACCATCGACGACGCGGCGGCGGCCGACGAGGTCTTCTCCGTGCTGATGGGCGAGGACGTGGAGTCCCGCCGCACCTTCATCCAGCGCAACGCGAAAGACGTCCGCTTCCTCGACATCTAGCGTCTCGCGCGGCGGAAGCATCCATCGCGCGCACGCGGAGCGACACGAAACGCAGAGAACGAAAGACGAGAGATGGCAGAAGACGAGCGTCCGGACCTGAACGCGGACCACGAGCACGGCCGCATCGATCAGGTCGACCTGCAGCTCGAGATGCAGCGCAGCTACCTCGACTACGCGATGGCGGTCATCATCGGCCGAGCGCTGCCCGATGTGCGCGACGGCCTCAAGCCCGTGCACCGCCGCGTGATCTACGGCATGTATGACGGCGGGTTCCGTCCCGACAAGTCCTTCTCGAAGTGCGCGCGCGTGGTCGGCGAGGTGATGGGCCAGTACCACCCGCACGGTGACAGTGCGATCTACGACGCGCTCGTCCGCCTCGTGCAGCCGTGGTCGCTGCGATACCCCCTCGCGCAGGGTCAGGGCAACTTCGGCTCCCCGGGGAACATGGGCGCCGCCGCTCCCCGGTACACCGAGACGAAGATGGCTCAGCTCGCGCTCGAGATGGTGCGCGACATCGAGGAAGAGACCGTCGACTTCCACGACAACTACGACGGGCAGACCCAGGAGCCGTCCGTCCTGCCCGCGCGATTCCCCAACCTCCTCGTCAACGGCTCGGTGGGCATCGCGGTCGGCATGGCCACGAACATCCCGCCACACAACCTGCGCGAGGTGTCGGCCGGCGCCCTCTGGGCGCTCGAGCATCCGGATGCCTCGCGCGAGGAACTCCTCGACGCGCTCATGGAGCGCATCCCCGGGCCCGACTTCCCGACCGGTGCTCAGATCCTCGGTACCAAGGGCATCCGCGAGGCGTACCGCACGGGCCGCGGTTCGATCACCATGCGCGCGGTCGTCGCGATCGAAGAGATTCAGGGTCGCACGTGCCTCGTGATCACCGAGCTGCCATACCAGGTCAATCCCGACAACCTCGCGGTGAAGATCGGCGATCTCGCCCGTGACGGAAAGATCACGGGCATCGCCGACATCCGTGACGAGACGTCGGACCGCACCGGCCAGCGCCTGGTGGTCGTGCTGAAGCGCGACGCCGTTGCGAAGGTCGTGCTGAACAACCTCTACAAGCACACGCAGCTGCAGGACAACTTCGGCGCCAACATGCTGGCGATCGTCGACAACGTGCCGCGCACCCTGCCGCTCGACGGCTTCATCACGCTGTGGCTCGAGCACCAGATCGAAGTGATCGTGCGGCGCACGACGTTCCGTCTGCGTGAGGCCGAGAAGCGCATGCACATCCTGCGCGGCTACCTCAAGGCTCTCGACGCCCTCGATGAGGTAATCGCGCTCATCCGTCGGTCTCCGACGGTCGATGACGCGCGCGAGGGACTGAAGAAGCTCCTCGAGATCGACGACGACCAGGCCGACGCCATCCTGCAGATGCAGCTGCGTCGCCTTGCCGCCCTCGAGCGTCAGAAGATCGTCGACCAGGCCGCCGAGCTCGAGACGCTCATCGCGGACTACAAGGAGATCCTGGCCAAGCCCGAGCGCCAGCGCGCCATCGTCCGCGAAGAGCTGACCGCGATCGTCGACCGGTTCGGCGACGACCGCCGCACGCAGATCATGCCCGGCTACGACGGCGACATGTCGATCGAGGACCTGATCCCCGAAGAGGAGATGGTGATCTCGGTCACCCGTGCCGGCTACATCAAGCGCACGCGCAGCGACAACTACCGCTCGCAGCACCGCGGCGGCAAGGGCGTCAAGGGGGCGCAGCTGCGCGCCGACGACGTCGTCGAGCACTTCTTCGTCACCACGACGCACCACTGGCTGCTGTTCTTCACCAACAAGGGTCGCGTCTACCGGGCGAAGGCCTACGAGGTGCCGGAGGCCGGCCGCGATGCGAAGGGCCAGCACGTCGCCAACCTTCTCGCACTGCAGCCGGATGAAGAGATCGCACAGATCCTCGACATCCGCGACTACTCGGTGGCGACGTACCTCGTGCTCGCCACGCGGAACGGCCTGGTGAAGAAGACCCGTCTCACCGATTACGACACCAACCGCCAGGGTGGCATCATCGCGATCAAGCTGCGCGGGAACGGCGGCGACGACGAGGAGGCGACCGACGAGCCGAGCGGCCCGGAGGACGAGGTCGTCAGCGCGCTGCTCGTCGACGAGGGCGACGACATCCTGCTCATCAGCCGCCACGGCATGTCGCTGCGGTTCTCGGCGACCGACGGGGCTCTCCGCCCGATGGGTCGTTCCACGTCCGGAGTGAAGGGCATGGACTTCCGCGCCGGCGACACGCTGCTCTCCGCGTCGGTCGCGCGCGACGACCAGTTCGTGTTCGTCGTGACCGAGGGCGGCTACGCGAAGCGAACCGAAGTCGCCCAGTACCGACTGCAGAACCGCGGCGGACTCGGCATCAAGGTGGCGCGTCTCAGCGAGGATCGCGGCGATCTCGCCGGTGGGCTGATGGTCTCCGAAGACGACGAGGTCCTTGTGGTTCTTGCCAGCGGCAAGGTGGTACGCTCTGCCGTGGCCGAGGTCCCAGCCAAGGGCCGCGACACCATGGGTGTCGTGTTCGCCCGTGCCGCCGACGAAGATCGCATCATCGCGATCGCACGAAACGGTGAGCGGGGCTTGGCCGACAACTCAGAGGCCGCCGACCAGGAGTCCGGCACACCCCCCGAGGCCTCTCCCGAGACCCCCGAAGAGAGTACTGACGCATGAGCACGGTAGCCGACAAGCTCGCCAAGAAGTCCACCCACCGCACGTCCGCCAAGCAGGTCCGCCTGCGCCTGGTGTACATCGACTTCTGGTCGGCCGTGAAGCTGTCGTTCCTCGCCGCGATCGCGATCGCGGTGGTGACGGTGGTGTCGTTCGTCCTCGTCTTCTTCGTTCTGCAGGCGACCAACGTGATCACGCGCGCCGACGAGTTCTTCGGCAACTTCACCGATGGCACCATCCTGCTCTCGAACTTCGTGAGCCTGCCGCAGGTGCTGGCCTTCTCGGCGATCGTCGCGATCCTCAACCTCATCGTGGTGACGGTGCTCGGTGCTGTGCTCGCCGGAATCTACAACCTGGCGGTCAAGGTGACGGGCGGCCTGCTGGTCGGCTTCACCTCGAACTGACACCTCTTCACCGAACGGGCCCGATCGACGATCGGGCCCGTTCGTGCGTCCGCCCCCGATTCGTGAAAACGGCCAGGGTCGGGTAAAGTCTCTGAGGTTGATGACGCGAAAGCGTCGCAGCAGACGGGGCTATAGCTCAGGCGGTTAGAGCGCTTCACTGATAATGAAGAGGTCCCAGGTTCAAGTCCTGGTAGCCCCACCAAATCCACAGCCCCGGGGCCTTAGCTCAGTTGGTAGAGCGCCTGCTTTGCAAGCAGGATGTCAGGAGTTCGAATCTCCTAGGCTCCACAACGCGAAGAGGACCGGCCCCCGACGGGTCGGTCCTTCTCCCGTTAACGGGCACTCAATGGACCTGCCCGTGTCGCGGAAAGCGTTTGTCGAAAACGTCCCCCAATCGGTGGACATTATGTATGTCCCACACAACGGATGCCCCATACCGGTGTTCCGTCGTCTGATTTCGACGACAGCATCTCAGCGCGCGACGTACGAGCAGCGATAAACCTTCCTCACGAACTTGGGGCACAGATAGTTCGACTGGGAAGGGGCAAGCAGATGTACTGGTCATGGATGAGGCTCGCAGCCGCGGCCGCGGGGCTGTCAGGTGCAGCCGCCGGCTATATCGTCAATGTCGACCGTGCGACCCGGCAGGGACAGGACCTCGCGGTCGTCCTCGCGAACTACTTCAGCATGTTCACGATCGTGTCCACGCTGATGAGCGTCGCCGCTCTGACCGCAGCAGCGGTGTGGGCGCGGATGCACCCGAACACGGCGCGCGAGCCGCTGGCGATCGCACTCGCGATGGGCGTCGTCACCGCTCCGATGTTGCTGCTCGGCGTGGTCTACAACATCCTGCTGCGAGGTGGACCGAGCGGTGCCGCACTGGGCGACTCTGCGGGGATCGCGATGCTCGACTCATACGCGATCGAGATGCTGCACGTGGTGCTGCCGCTGTACTTCCTGGCAGACCTGCTGTTCGCCCCCAAGCGTCACAGCATCCCGTGGTGGGGGCTGGCCGCGTTCGCCGCCTACCCGCTGACCTGGCTGCTGTACACCATGGTCCGCGGCGAGCTGGTCGCCGACCCGTCCGGCACATCCCCGTTCTGGTACCCGTACCCGTTCCTCGACCCGCACGGTCCCGGAGGGTGGGGTTCGGCGCTCGTCTACATCGCCGGGATCTTCGGGGCGTTCGTGGTGATCGGTGCCGGCATCATCGCGATCGACCGCTACCGCGAGCGTCGCAGCTCGCGCCGCACCACCTCGACGACTCCGACGATCGGCGCTGTCGCAGCGTGAGCCTCGCACCGGCGGACCCCTCCCGTCCGCGAAGGGGTTCGCCGGTTAGGCTGAAGCATGGACCTGCGCGTCGCGGCCTATGCGGTCGTCATGGACGGTGACGGCCGGCTGCTCCTCGCGCACTGGAACGAGGGCCGCCGCGCGGCGTGGACGATGCCCGGCGGCGGCCTCGAACCCGGCGAGGATCCCGAGCGTGCCGCGTGCCGCGAGGTGCGCGAAGAGACCGGCTACAAGGTCGCGATCGACGAACTGCTCGGCATCCATTCGCGGGTCATCCCTCCGGGACGTCGCCTCACCCCCGGCGTGACCGAGCCGCTGCACACTCTGCGCATCGTCTACCGCGCGCACGTCATCGGCGGCAAGCTGCGCAACGAGAAGAACGGGTCGACGGATCGTGCGAGCTGGTTCCCGCTCGCCGAGGTCGACGACCTGCAGCGCGTCAAACTCGTCGACATCGCCCGCGAGATGGCCGGGATCTGAACGAGCGGATGCCGCTACCCGGCGGCCTGTGAGATGTCGGCCACGGTCGCGCCGTAGGCCGAGATCAGATCATCGGCGTCGACGAAGAGACTGTACCCGTGGGCACCCGCCCCCATCGCGACGCGCTGACCCACCATCTGCTCGTCCGCGTAGACGGGCCAGTCGTGCGTGCTCCCGATCGGGACGATCGTTCCCCGCTCATACCCGGTCGCCTCGAGAGCGCGCTGCGGGTCGGGCAGCTGCAGTTTGTTGACCCCCACCACGGCCCGGAGCTTCGGCCAGGAGATCGCACGATCGCCGGGCACGAGCGCGAACAGGTAGGTGTCGTCGCTGCGCTTGACCACGAGAGTCTTCACGATGCCCGCAGGGGCGATGCCGAGGATCTCGGCCGCCTCGGCGAGGCTGTCTGCGGCGGGACGCTCGCGGATCTCGATGTCGAGGCCGCGAGCGGATGCCGCGTCTTTCACCCGGTCGAGGGGATCAGGCATCCGGTGCGCGCAGCGGGTCGTCGGCCACCCACAGCTCGTCGTCGGCACGGAGCGTCTGCCACGCGGCGTACAGCACGCCGAGAGCGGCGGCGACACCGAGGATGATGGCGATGACGCCACCGGCGCCCATGCCCTTCTTGACCGGTGCCGGCGCAGGCTTCTTGAAAGCCGAGAAGTCGAAGCCGCGGCCCGACGCCAGGCGGGAGCGCGTGTCGTTCGCGGCATCCCACACCGACATGGCAGACCCGACGACGGCACCCGCCGCGGGGATCACCGTGCTGTTCACGACGCGCTTGCCCTTCTCGACGTAGGGCGCGGCGTAGGTCTCGTAGCCGGCGGCGACGCGGGGCTTGACCTGCTCGCGGTTCAGGTGGCCGAGCTGCCGGCCGGCTTCTCGGGCGACCGACGCGGCCTCACCGACCAGGACCTGCTGCGACTCCCACAGGCTGGTCGCCTGTGTCTGGAGCTTGCGGAGTTCCTTCTTGCGCTTGCGGCTGAGGCTCACGATGCCCTCCTGATCGAACCGGGGATCTGGTTCGATCCATCTTGCCAGACCTGCGCAGAGGCGGGAGGGGTTGCACAGAACTCTGGAAGAATGTAGCAATGCCGATTCCCACCGCTGTCGCCACTTTCCACACCAACTACGGCGACATCGTCGTCAACCTCTTCGGTGACCACGCACCGCGCACCGTCCAGAACTTCATCGGCCTCGCCGATGGAACGGGTTCCTGGACTCACCCTGCCACCGGCAAGCCCGGCGAGGGTCCCCTCTACAAGGACGTCGTCTTCCACCGCATCATCTCGGGCTTCATGATCCAGGGCGGCGACCCGCTCGGCCAGGGCGTGGGCGGACCGGGCTACACGTTCAACGACGAGATCAGCCCCGAGCTCACCTTCACCGAGCCGTACAAGCTCGCGATGGCCAACGCCGGTCTGCGCCGCAACGCGATCACGGGCAAGGCCGAGGGCACCAACGGCTCGCAGTTCTTCATCACGGTTCCCGGCCAGGGCGGGCGCGGCCCCGAGTGGCTGCAGGGCAAGCACACCATCTTCGGCGAGGTCGCCGACGACGCCTCGAAGGCCGTCGTCGACACGATCGCCGAGGTGCCGACCGCCGCGGGCGACCGCCCGATCGAGCCCGTCGTGCTGCAGTCCGTGGACATCGCCGCGGCCTGAGGCCGCTGCCGCGTCGTGACCGCTGACGATCTCCGTCGCAACAGCGACAACTTCTGCTACCGGCACCCCGATCGGCAGAGCTTCGTGCTCTGCCAGCGGTGCCTGCGCACGATCTGCCCCGAGTGCCAGACTCCCGCTGCAGTGGGCGTCATCTGCCCGGAGTGCCTGCGCGACCAGCAGAAGGCAGCCTCACCCGCACAGCGGAAGGCGGAGCGTCGGTGGTCACGGTCGCGCCCGGTGGCGGTGGCCGACACACGGCCGCTCGTTACCTACTCGATCATCGGGATCACGCTCTTCGTCTACCTGCTCACGCTGATCCCGGGCATCGGCTCGACCATTCAGCAGAACCTGCTCTACTTCGGGCCGGCGCTGTACCCCGAACTCACCGGGCGCTTCGAGCCGTGGCGGCTGCTGACGGTCGCGCTCGTGCACGGCAGCTTCTTCCACGTCGGCCTCAACATGCTGGCGCTGTGGATGATCGGCCGCAGCCTCGAGCCGCTGCTCGGGCGCTGGCGGTTCGTCACGCTGTACCTGCTGAGTGCGCTCGGCGGCTCGGTGGCGGTGACTCTGCTGTCGTTCCTGACACCGGTGGTCGGAGCATCCGGTGCCATCTTCGGGATCTTCGGGGCGCTCTTCGTGATCGGCCGGCACATCGGCGCCAACATCGGCGGCATCGCCATCATCCTCGCGGTGAACCTGGCCATCGGGTTCGTCCCGGGATTCAACGTGTCGTGGCAGGCTCACGTCGGCGGCCTGCTGACCGGTCTGCTGGTGGCGTTCATCTTCACCCGGACGCGGTCGCGTGAGCGCCGCGGGCTTCAGATCGCGCTGCTCGTTGCGGTGTTCCTCGGGCTCGTCGCACTGCTGCTCGTGCCGGTGTTCGCGCCCGGTCTCGTGCTGCGCTGACGAGAGTTATCCACAGGTTCATCCACACATGGGGATGAATCACACCGGTGTAATTCACACCTGTCAACAACGTTGTCAACAAGTCCGCGCAGCGAAAAGCCCCGGTCTCGCCGGGGCTCTTCGATTCGTCGCGGGCGTGCGGGCTATCGCCAGCGAGTGGTCATCAGGAAGCCGAGGAAGGCGATGCCGAATCCGATCACGAGGTTCCAGGCGTCGATGCCGGGGATCGGGTAGCGCATGCCGCTCAGGTAGAAGACGAGCACCCATACGAGTCCGACCAGCATCAGGCCGATCATGATCGGCTTGAACCACACCGGGTTGGGTGCAGCTTCGCCTTCTGCGCGTTCGACGAGCGAGTCGTCCTCTTTGCCGGGTCGTGCCATGCGAGAAGTCTAACTGCCAGGCGCCCCTCAGCGTGCGCTGGCTAGAATCCAGCTGTGGAGGAAGCTGTCGCCGGCGGCCTGGGGGATGCCGGACCCCGTCGCTCACGCGCGCGTGCGCGGCCGCGCACGTCCGTCGTCGGCGTCCTCGGCGAACTGCTCATCACCGCCGGAGTCATCGTGCTCCTCTATGTCGTCTGGCAGCTGTGGGTCGGCGACCTGATCTACGGCGCCGAGCGAAACGCCACCGGCCACGAGCTCTCGCAGGAGTGGGCCGAGGCGTATCCGGGCACCAATGAGCCCGACGCCACCGCCCCCGATGAGCCGGTGACGGCCGAGCCGATCATCCTCGATGAGCCCGGCGACGGTCAGCGCTTCGGCGTGATGCACATCCCCCGCTTCGGCGCCGATTACGCCGTGCCGATGGCAGGCGGGGTGTCGCGGCCAGTGACGCTCGATCCGATCGGCATCGGCCACTACCCCGGCACGAGCATGCCGGGTGAGGCCGGGAACTTCGCGGTCGCCGCCCACCGCACGACGTGGGGCAAGCCGTTCAACCGCATCGCCGATCTCCGCGTCGGCGACGCCATCGTGGTCGAGACCGCGGACGGGTGGTACACCTACCGCTTCCGCACGCTCGAGTACGTGACGCCCGATGAGGTCGAGGTGCTGCTGCCCGTGCCGCAGAAGCTCGACGTGCCCGCCGGAACGAGCTACATCACCATGACCAGCTGCAGCCCCATGTACTCGCTCGCCGAGCGTATCGTCGCCTATGGCGTGTTCGAGTCGTTCACCCCGCGCTCCGCCGGAGAGCCCGCGTCGCTGGCGGTGATCGCCTGATGTACGCCGCGCTGTGGCGGATCCTCCCCGGTCCCTGGTGGGTGCGGGTTCTGATCCTCGTGATCCTTGCAGCGGCGGTTCTCTACGGCCTGGTGTTCTACGCGTTCCCGTGGGTCAGCCAGTTCGTCAACCCGCAGGAAGTCACGGTCGAGTGACCGCATGCCGATGAGCCCGTCGCCGATCCTCGTCGTCGACAACCACGACAGCTTCGTCCACACGCTGGTCGGGTATCTGCACGAGCTGGGCGCCGACACCGACCTGGTCGAGGCGGACGCCGTAGCCGACCCGGCTGCGCTGATCGCGCCCTACCGCGGCGTGCTCGTCTCCCCCGGGCCCGGCACGCCGGCCGACGCCGGCGCGTCGATCGCGGTCGTCCGTGCGGCCGCCGGGCGCGGCATCCCACTCCTCGGTGTCTGTCTCGGACACCAGGCCATCGGCGAGGCCTTCGGGGCCACCGTCGATCATGCGCCCGAACTCATGCACGGCATGACGTCGCCGGTGCACCACGACGGCAGTGCGCTGTACAGGGGTCTCCCCGACCCGTTCACGGCCACCCGCTACCACTCGCTCGCCATCGTGCCCGAGACGCTGCCCGACGAGCTGCTCGTGACGAGCCGCACGCCGGAGGGCGTGATCATGGGCGTTGCGCATCGCATCGCGCCCATCGTCGGGGTGCAGTTCCACCCCGAGAGCGTGCTCACCGAGGGCGGGCACCGGTTGCTGGGCAACTGGCTGGAGACGGTCGGCTACCCGGATGCCGCGTCCCGCGGCGCCGCGCTGAGCCCGCGGCGCTGATCCAGACGCCAGCCCGGCGCACGCCTATTCGCCCGAGCAGAACCCGAGTTCGATCGTGGAGTGGACGGGCACGTCGCCAGGCGCTAGGGACTGCGTCGACACGGTCGGCGGCGCGGCGGCGGGGCACGACGGATCTTCCTTGGTCGTCACGGTGAGCTCGACCGCCTCAAGGTCGCGCTTGGCCCCCTCGACGGTGTAGCCGGTGACGTCGGCGATCGTGACCTTTCCCGAGGCGACGACGATGTTCACGACCGTGCCGACGGCGACGCTCGCCCCCTCGGTCTGATCGGCCGAGATGACGGTGCCGGCAGCGAGGGCGGCGTCGTTGCGCTGCGTCACCGAGCCGAGCGTGAGCCCGGCGTCCTCGAGCGCGGCGGACGCGGCATCCTGTCCGAGACCGGTGAGGGCGGGGACGGTCGCCATCTCCTGCCCGAGCGAGACGTAGACGGTGATCGCCTGGTCGGGGTTGACCGACGCTCCCGCTTCCGGGTCGGTGCCGATGACGATCCCCTCCGCCACGTCGCCGTTCTCGACGTCTTCGCGAATCGAGAGCAGCTCGTTGTCGAGGAGCTCCTGATTCGCGCGGTCGTACGTCATACCGGCCACGTTCGGCACGAGCCGGGCATTGGCGGGCACGTTCTCGGCCGGGTTGATCGAGAGCACCCAGAACAGGATCGAGATGAGCAGCACGGCCAGCACGCCGACGCCGGCCCAGATCCACGCGACCGGCGGACCGGCCTGCGTGCGCTTCATGGTCGTGTCGGTGCTGAGCTGACGGAGCGACCGCGCGGTCTCTGCGGCCTGCTTCGGGTTCGGCCCGTACAGCTCGCTGGTGAGCGCGCCGACCTGCCGCTTGCTGGGCGACCGACCGTCGATGGTGGCGTCGAGCGCCTCGCGGAAGCTCGCCGCGTCCTGGTAGCGCTGGTACGGATCCTTGGCGAGGGCGCGCAGGGCGACCGCGTCGAGCGACCGCGGCACGGACTCGTTGACCTCTGACGGCGGCAACGGCGCTTCGCTCACGTGCTGGTAGGCGACGGCGACCGGCGACTCGCCGCGGAACGGCTGGCGGCCGGCGAGCAGCTCGTATAGGACGACGCCGGCAGAGTACAGATCGGCCCGCGCATCGACGGGTTCGCCCTTGGCCTGCTCTGGCGAGAAGTACGCGGCCGTGCCGAGGATGGCCGTGGTCTCGGCGACGGTCGACGAGCTGTCCGACACCGCGCGCGCGATGCCGAAGTCCATGACCTTCACCTGTCCGGCGTGGGTGACCATGACGTTGCCGGGCTTGATGTCGCGGTGGACGACACCGGCGCGGTGGGAGTATTCGAGCGCTTCCAGGATGCCGTCGACGTAGCGCACCGCATCGGCGACGGGAACCGGCCCGGCCGCGATGATGTCCTTCAGCAGAGAGCCCTTGACGAGCTCCATGATGATGTACGGCACGGGGTGGATCGAGCCGTCGGGATAGGTCACGGTGTCTTCGCCCGCGTCGTACACGCGCACGATCGTCGGGTGGGCCATGCGCGACGCGGCCTGCGCCTCGAGGCGGAACCGGGTGCGGAAGGTGTTGTCGCCGGCGAGCTCGCGGTCGAGGATCTTGATCGCGACGGCACGACCGAGCGTCAGGTCGTAACCCCGGTAGACGCTGGCCATGCCACCGCGCCCGATGAGCTCGTCGATGCGATAGCGCCCCGAAAGCACGCGCGGCTCAGCAGTCACAGTCTCTCCCTGCGTGGTCAACAGCCAGACTAGCCGAGCGGAGGGGCCGCGCCGTCCGGCGTCGACCCCTCGCGAGCCTCAGGGCGTGCCGCCCTCGCCGCCCTCGCCGCTGTTGTCGCCGCCGTCGGCGGGCGCCTGGATCGTCGCGCTCGCCTCGGGAGACGCTCCCGACGTGCGCTCTCCCGACGGACCGCCGCTGCAGGTGACCGTGTAGGTCACGAGCACGTTGCCCGACTGATCGTTCGGCACGGTGACCTGCGCCGACCGATCGGCCTGGCCGAACGACGACGTGGACTGGCCGTTCGCGAACGTGCCCTTCACTGCGGTGAGGTTGTATGCGCTCACCGATCCTTCACCGGGCGGGCAGGTGTACTGCGGCCAGGTGACGTTGATCGTGCCCCCCGGCGCCACCTCGGCCGCATCGAATGCGGGGGCGGACGGCGCCGGCATCGGCGTCTGCGGACCGTAGGCGGTCAGGTTGATCGTCGTGCCCTGCTCGACGCGCCCGGTGGGATTGACGTCGTAGACCAGACCCTGGTCGGCCTCGGTCGGCGCGGCGTTGCCTTCGGCGCAGTTGGCGACGAGGTCGGCACCCTCGACGATGGCGCGCGCGTCGGCGCACGTCTTGCCCATCAGTCCGAGTGCGCTCACGTCGACGCGCTCCGCGGTGGGTGTCGGGGTCGGGGTCGGGGTCGTCGGAGTGACGGAGGGCGTCGTTGCGGTGGGTGTGGTCGGCCCGGGGCCGGGGTCGTCCTGGTTCGCGAAGATCGCCCAGAGCGTTCCGCCGAGCACGAGCAGCAGCAGCACGATCAGCGCGATGAGCGGCCACGTCCACGGGCTGCGCTTCTTCTTGGCGGGCTCTTCTTCGACCTCCACCGCGTCGGCGTCGCCGGCGGGGAGCAGCATGGTCGCCGCGCCGGTGGCTCCACCGGCGGTGAGGACCTGCGTCATGTCGTCGCCGACCGCGGAGCCGGTGGCGATCGCAGGGACGGCCGCGGCGGCGGCTGCGACATCCCCCCGGCGGAGCGCGGTCGCGGCACGCGCGACAGCGGCGGCCGACGCGGGCCGGTCCTCGGGCTTCTTGGCGATCATCGCCATCACGAGGTTCTGCACCGGCACCGCCACCGTCGGCGGCAGCGGCGGCGGCTGCTCGTTGATCTGCGCCATCGCGATGGCGACCTGCGACTCACCCGTGAACGGACGTTTGCCGGCCAGGCACTCGTACGCCACGATGCCGAGCGAGTAGGTGTCGGTGGCGGGGGATGCCGGGTGCCCGGAGGCCTGCTCGGGCGAGAGGTACTGCACCGTGCCCATGACCTGACCGGTCGCGGTGAGCGGCACCTGGTCGGCGATGCGCGCGATGCCGAAGTCGGTGATCTTCACGCGACCGTCGGGCGTGATCAGCAGGTTGCCCGGCTTGATGTCGCGGTGCACGAGCCCGGCCGCGTGGGCGGCCTGGAGCGCGGCGGAGGTCTGGGCGACCACATCGAGCGTCTTGTCGGTCGACAGCGAGCCGTCGCGTTCGAGGATCGTCGAGAGCGCCTCGCCCGGAACCAGCTCCATCACGAGGAAGGCGCTGCCGTTCTCCTCGCCGTAGTCGAAGACACTCGCGATGCCCTCGTGGTTCACGAGGGCCGCGTGCCGGGCTTCGGCGCGGAAACGCTCGAGGAACCCGGGATCGCCCATGTACTCGTCTTTGAGGATCTTGATGGCGACCGTCCGTCCGATGACGTGGTCGGTCGCCTCCCAGACCTCACCCATGCCGCCGATCGCGATCCGCGAATCAAGCTCGTAGCGGCCGCCGAAGGTCACGCCCTGCGTCGGTCTCATCTGCCCAGCACCGCCTCCATGACCTTCTTTGCGATGGGCGCGGCGATGGTGTTGCCGCTCCCTGCCTGACCTTGCCCGCCGCCGTCTTCGACGACGACCGCCACGGCGACCTGCGGGCTCTCCGCGGGCGCGAACCCGGTGAACCACAGCGTGTATGGATCGTCCGGGCCGTTCTCCGAGGTACCGGTCTTACCGGCCACGTCGACGCCCTCTATTCTTGCACCCGACGCCGCGCCATCACTGACATTGGCGACCATCATCGCAACCAGCTCCTCGGCGATGCCCTCGTCCAGCGCCCGGCCGTACTCCGAGCTCTCGTACGTCTGCTGCACCGACAGGTCGGGACCGATCACGCGGTCGACCATGCGCGGATTCATCACGAGTCCGCCGTTGGCGATGCCGGCCGAGACCATCGCGATCTGCAGCGGCGTCGCCGTGACCTGACCCTGACCGAAGCCGGTCAGAGCCGTCTGCGCGTCGTCGAGCGCCCGCGGGTAGCTCGACGGCGTCGACACGAGGGGCAGTTCGAACGAGAAGTTGAAGCCGTACTTCTCGGCCTCCTCGCGGATCGCGGCATCGCCGAGCTCGACGGCGAGCTCAGCGAACGGGATGTTGCAGCTGAGGCGCAGCGCGTCGGCGAGGGTCACCGTCGCTCCCGGGCCGCACGTGCCGCCGCTCGCGTTGTGCACCACGCTGCTCGACTGCGGCAGCTGGTACGTCGCGGGATTCGGGAACGTCGACTCGGGTGTGTAGTTCCCCGATGCCAGCGCGGCCGACGCGACGACGAGCTTGAACGTCGACCCGGGTGGGTTCAGATCGCCGCCGATCGCGCGGTTCGACAGCGGCTTGCCCGGGTCGGCCACGAGCGCGTCGTAGGTCGCGTTGACCTCGGTGGTGTTGTGCGCGGCGAGCAGGTTCGTGTCGAAGCTGGGGCTCGTCACCATCGCGAGCACGCGTCCGGTGGACGGCTCGATCGCGATGATGCCGCCCTCGAGGTCGCCCAGCGCCTCGTACGCGGCGCGCTGCACGGCCGCATCGAGCGAGAGCACGACGTTGGATCCGCGCGGCGGCTGGCCGGTGAAGATCCGCTCGATCCGCGACAGGAACTGCGAGCCCGCGGTGCCGCTCAGGTACGAGTTCATCGCCTGCTCGATGCCGGTGGACGAGCCGAGCGCCGGGTTGATGTAGCCCGTGACGGGTGCCCACATGTCGGCGTCGGTGTACACGCGCTGCCAGCTGTAGACGTCGTCCGACGCGACCGACGACGCGATCGCGGCGCCGCTGGCGATGATCGAGCCGCGCTGCACCTCGAACGAGTCGTACAGCGCGCGCGTGTTGCGGGGATTCTGCGCGAGCTCCTCCGCGTTGACGACCTGGATCCAGCTGGTGGAGCCGAACAGCGCGAGGAACATGATCAGCATCAGGATGCTGAGACGGCGGAGTTCTTTCGTCACGACTCACTCCCCCCCGGAACGTCTTGCGTTGCCGGAAGCAGCGCCGCGCAGCGGTCGAGCGCGTTCATCCGATCACCACCCGGGGGCGACTGCGGACGGCATCCGAGATGCGCAGCAGCAGCGCGACGATGATCCAGTTCGCCACGAGCGACGAACCGCCGGCCGCGAGGAACGGCGTCGTCAGACCGGTGAGCGGGATGACGCGGGTCACGCCGCCGACCATGATGAACACCTGCAGGGCGATCGTGAACGACAGGCCCGTCGCGAGCAGTTTGCCGAAGTCGTCCTGGCCGGCGAGTCCGATGCGGATGCCGCGGCTCGTGAAGACCATGTAGAGGCACAGGATCGCGAACACGCCGACGAGCCCGAGCTCCTCGCCGAGCGCCGGGAGGATGTAGTCGCTCTCGGCGACGGGCGTGAGATATGGACGGCCCTGGCCGAGACCGGTGCCGATCAGACCGCCCTGAGCAAGGCCGAAGATGCCCTGCACGAGCTGATAGCTGCCGCCGTTCGCGTCGATGACCTCGGGGTTGAAGGCATCCAGCCAGTTCGTGAAGCGCCCGTTCACGTAGGACAGCACCTGCGACGCGAGCAGCGCGCCCGCGGCGGCCAGGGCCACACCGATGAGCACCCAGCTGGTCTTGCCGGTGGCGACGTAGAGCATTGCGACGAACATGCCGAAGATCAGCAGGCCCGTGCCCAGATCGCGCTGCATCACGATGATGCCGAGCGAGATCAGCCAGATCACGAGAAGGGGACCGAGTTCACGTGCCCGCGGCCAGGTCACGCCGAGGAACCGCGTGCCGACCGACGTCAGGCTCTCGCGCGTGCGCACGAGGTAGCCCGCGAAGAAGATCGCGAGGGCAATCTTGGCGAGCTCGCCCGGCTGGAACGAGAAGAAGCCGAGCGAGACCCACACGTCGGCGTTCGCGTCGGTGCCGAGGCCCGGGATGATCGGCAGGATCAGCAGGCCGATGCCCACGAAGCCGAAGATGTAGGTGTAGCGGAAGAGCACGCGGTAATTGCGCAGCAGCAGCACCACGAGCACGGCGCCGATGAGGGCGATCGCGGCCCACGCGAGCTGACGGGTCGAGAACGCCTCCCAGCCGTGGCGGTCGCGCGCGATGTCGATGCGGTAGATCATCGCGAGGCCGAGGCCGGTCAGGAGGGTCGCGATCGGCACGACGAAGGGGTCGGCGTCGCGTGCGCGCAGACGCAGCACGATGTGCAGCGCGACGACGAGCGCGGTCAGCCCGCCGCAGTAGACGAGGAAGGTCCAGTCGATCGCGTCGGTGGCGCCCAGCTGCACGAGCGCGACCGCGGATCCGTTGATCGCGAAGGCGAACACCAGCAGCGCGAGCTCGCGGTTGCGCTGCGTCTGCGGCACGCGGATGCGCCGCAGGGCGCGCACGACCGCAGTGTCGGTGGAGACCGCTTCGGTTGCGGTGGTCGGGCCGCTCATCCGCCTCCTCCCGCGGTTTCACTGATGGACTGCACGATACGACGCGCGTCTGAGAGAGAACTCGCCGAGATGGTCTGCTCGACGGTCGCCCGTGCGAACTCCGACAACGAGTCGAGCGGGATCTGCGTGTCTTCGTACGGCGTCGAGAGCGAGATCGGGCCGATGCCCTGCTGCACGCCCTGGAAGATCACGACGGTGTCTTCGTCAGCGCCGACGTAGTAGCGGGTCTGGGTCCACTGGTAGCCGATCCACAGCGCGCCCGCGAGGATCGCGAGCACGAGCAGCACACCGACGAACCAGCCGATCCGGCGCCGGCGCACGCGGCGGCGGTCCTCTTCGATGAGCTCCTCGAGGAACTCGGCCGCAGGCTCGAAGTGCGTCGGCTCGTTCGCGGCCTGGCGGTTCGGGTGCAGCCAGCTCGTCCGCCCGGGGCGCGCCGCGGGCACGTCGACTCCGACCGGGTTCGACGCGGAGCCGACCACCGTGGGGGTGCCGGAGAAGAGTGGATGCTGGCCACCGACGTCGACGATGACGATCGTGACGTTGTCGGGGGCGCCGCCGTCGAGCGCCTGCTTCAGCAGGTTGTCGGCAGTGCGGCCGGGCGCCACCCCCATGGCGAGGGCCTTCGACGTGTGCGAATCGTCGACGACGCCCGAGAGTCCGTCGGAGCAGAGCAGCCAGCGATCGCCCGGCTGCGTCGGCATGATGAAGGTGTCGAGCTCGGGATCGGGGTCCATGTCGCCGAGCACGCGCATCAGCACCGAGCGACGGGGGTGGTAGCGCGCTTCTTCGGGTGTGATGCGTCCCGAGTCGACCAGCCGCTGCACGAAGGTGTGGTCGGTCGTGATCTGGGTGAGCGCGCCATCGCGGAAGAGGTAGATGCGGGAGTCGCCGATGTGGGCGATGACGGCGTAGTCATCGACCATCACGAGTGCGCTGACGGTCGTGCCCATGCCGGCCAGCTCCGGGCGGTCGTGCACGGTGTCGATCAGCTGGGTTGCGGTGTCTCCGATCGCATCGCGCAGTTCCCGCTCCGCCTCGGCCGTCGATCCGTAGGGCCGGTCGAGAGTCTGGAGGCGGGCGATGGCGAGGCTCGACGCGACGTCGCCGCCGGCGTGGCCGCCCATGCCGTCGGCCACCACGAACAGGTTCGAGCCGGCGTACCCGGAGTCCTGGTTGTTGGAGCGCACCTTGCCGGTGTGCGAGATGGCGGCGCTCGAGCCCTGGAAGACCATAGGTGGTGGTGCCCGCCGCTACTTCCGGAGCTCGAAGGTCGTCGCGCCCACCTTGATCGGCGCGCCGATGGTCACGGGCGCGGGAGCGGTGACGCGGGCGCCGTCGTGCCAGGTGCCGTTGGTCGAGTCGAGGTCCTGGATCATCCACTGGTCACCCCACAGCACGAGGCGTGCGTGGTGGCTGGAGGTGTAGTCGTCGCGGATGACGAGGGCCGACTCGCTCGAGCGCCCGATCGTCAGCGGCTCATTGCCGAGGGGCAGCTCGATGCCGGCCTTCGGCCCGCTGGTGATGACGATGCGCGAGACCGAGCCGGCTGTGGCCGGTCCGCCCTTGGGGCCCGCGGGTGGTGCCGCGGCCTTGGCCACCGGCGCGGCGGCTCCGGCGGTGCGCCCGGCCGCGGCCGGTGCCGGAGCGCCCGCGGCGGCGGCCTCCGGCATCTTGCGCACCTTCACGCCGAAGAGATCGGCGCGCAGCGAGTAGATCACGGCGAAGACGAAGGCCCACAGCAGCACGAGGAAGCCGATGCGCAGGAGCAGGAGGGTCAACTCGCTCACGACAGCGGCCCTCCGTCGCGCAGATCGTAGGCGCGTGTGGCGTCCTCGGCGGTCATCGTCGGCTTGGGCGGAGGGGCCGCCTGCGCGATGACGTGGAAGACGATGTCGGTGCGGCCGATGGTGACGGTCGAGTCCGGCGGCAGCGCGGCCTCGCCCACCTTGCGGCCGTCGAGCAGCGTGCCGTTGGTCGACTTGAGGTCGCGGACCATGGCGCGCTCGCCGTCCCACAGGATCTCGACGTGCTTGCGGCTGGTGCCGGCGTCGGCGACGGTGATGTCGGCATCGCTTCCTCGGCCGATCACGGTGCGGCCCTTGACGAGCGGATGCCGCTTCCCGGCGATGTCGACGACGCCGCGCCACGACACTCGGCCGCCCTGCGCGGTCGACGACTCGACCCGGAGCGTGCCCGTGGCGATCTGGTCGTCGCGCTGCAGCGAGATCGAGACGGGACCCGCGAACGAGTACCCCTGCGACTTGGCGTGCTTGTGCACGAGAGTGTCGAGCTCGTGCTGGAGAGCGCCGCCGAGGGCGCCCATCTTCTCGTCGTCGGCGGGCGCGAGGTGCACGGTGAACGTGTTCGGCGCAAGGATGCGGTCGCGACTGACGACGGCAGCCTTCTTGTCGAGCTCGCTCCGCAGTGCGGAGGCGATCTCGACAGGTTGGATGCCGCTGCGGAAGGTCTTCGCGAACGCGCTGTTCACTGCGCGCTCGAGACCTTTCTCGAAGCTGTCAAGTAGTCCCACGGGGCTCCTCGGACGGGGGGTGCCGGTTGGTACATGCTAGTTGCACAGGCTGGGATGCCCGCGACCGCCTCCCGGGAAGCCCGGTTCGGGCGGGCGCGCGGTGCGTGATATCCTCGGGAAGTTGAGTTTCGCGGTGTCCTCGGATGCCGCGGCTCGCGCGAGTGGCGGAATAGGCAGACGCGCTGGCTTCAGGTGCCAGTGCCCGAAAGGGCGTGGGGGTTCAACTCCCCCCTCGCGCACAGCGGGCCGTGTGATTTTATTCACGGCCAGGTGTTCGTTTATTCGAACCGAAACCGGCAGGAGAGCCAATCTCCCGCCGGTTTCGTCGTTTCAACGCCCGCTCGGACCACACAATCCCGATCCGAGGTCCCAGCACCAACACGAGTAGGCCCTCGCGGGCCTTTTCGGTCGTGTTTTCAGTTCCGGAGCGCTCGCCGCGCTAGAGGTGCTGTAGCGGGTTCCCGTCGTCGTCGTAGTGACGGCGGTTCCGCGGAGCGGTTTCGCCGATGGCCGCCGCTGCAGCGTTGGCGATGAAGCTGACGATGCGGCGCATGTTGGATACGGCAGCCGCGATTCCCGCGGTCAGAGCCTGATAGGCGTAGCCGCGCGCTCGCCGCTTGGCGGGGTTGCCGAGGTCGCTGAACCCGTCGTGCTTGAGCCAGTAGTTGTTCTCTTCGACGCGGTTCCGCATGCCGTACCACTTGAGCCAGTCGTCGCTCCGGAGCTCGAACATCTGCAGTTGCTTGATGATGGGCAGGTGCTCGGGGACGTCGGGTGACACGGTCAGCGTCTTCTGCTTGAGGACGACCCTCTTCAGTTCCCGGCCCGTGGCGTGGTCGACGTACGCGTGCTTCACCGTGTCGATGGTCGGGTAGTAGAACCGGAAGCTGCCGTCTTCCTCGGGGCGGCCCTTACCCATGACCCGGTAGGGCGTGCGGGCCTTGAGGCGCGCGTTGTACGTGTCTTCGTCGATTTTCTTGGGGTCGCTGTCTTTGCGGCGGAAGTCGATGGTCGCGTTGATGAGGTCAACCGGCATCCACTTCAGGTACAGGCAGCCGTCGACTTCGATGGCGTCGTCAACGGACCCCCGGCTGGCCTTGTCCTTTTCGTTGGTCTCGCGGACGTCCCAGACCGTGCGGAATCCCATCTTGGCGATGGGGAGCTGGAAGTTCTCGACGGTGAGGCCGGGGTAGAGCATGTCGGTCATCAGCAGGTGACGTTCGTCGCGGGTGAACTCTCGCGAGTGGTACCACATCGCGATGCGGCCGCCGTGGCGAGTACGACCTGGCTGGTGGACCGTCATTCCGGTCGTGAGAACGGGGAACGTGTCGGGGGCGCCTGGCTTGTTGGCGACAGTGACGACGGTCTCCGCCTCCCAGCCGGCCTTGTCTGCCTCGTGCCCGACGCCTTCGTGTGTTCCTTCGCGGCTGTAGCGACCGCTCATCGCGTCGACGTTCCAGCGGTCACGGTCGTTGTGCTTCTTACCTGGGTTGGGCCTGCCGATGACCTCGATGAGGGTGGCGTCGAGGGCGACGTTGCCCTTGTAGGTGGCGCGGATGTCGGCTGGGAGCCGGCGCACGGTTGCCCGGATGACGTCGTTGATGAGCTCGTCCATGCGCGTTCGACGCTCTTCGGAGTAGGAGGCGAGGGCCTTCTGGTACTCCTCCGCAGTCGCCTTCCTCTTGCGGTCTACCGTCCACGGCTCGCAGAGGGCGAGCACCCGGTTCAGTGACCGACGGTAGCGCTGGTACCAGACGCGTTTGGTTCCTCGGAGGCTGGGGACACCCAGGTACGCGCGGGTTTCAGGGGTCATCTGGGCGAACAGGGTGCGGGCCACGGCGTTGTAGCGGTTGTCGCCGGCGTCGATGTGCATCATGTACAGGACGAGCACGGTGCGGAAGGACATGTGTGGTTTGCGGCCAGCGTTGGACTTCCGCTCAGCGCGTGCCCATGCCTCGACCTTCTCGACGACGCCGGATTCGTCGATGAGGCGAGCCCAAAGCTGGACCCGTTCGAGTGACGTGGACGCGGACTCGCGGATGCGCTCGTAGTCTTCGTGGATGTGCCCGGTTGCCTCGAGCATGTGCCGGTCGTAGGTCATGAGGACCTCGGCCTCCTGCGCCGGGGTCACGCCTGGCCCTCCTCACGGAGGAGGCGACGGTATTCGTCGTCGTCGCGGAGTTCGACGAACTCGAGGAGCCGGTGCAGGTGCTGCATCTTCTCGACGCCGATGGCTCGGAAGAGGTCCTTGATTCCGCGGGCGTACAGGTGGTGGGTGAGCCACGTGGCGCGTAGCCGGTCAGCGCGCGGCCGCTTGCTGGCGCCGTAGCTGTTCTCGGTGAATGCGGAAGTGAGGTTGCTGGTGTCCTTCCGGTGAATGTGTCCCCACAGCGGCTCGCCGGCAGGTCGGCGCCCGAGGAGGGCGACCATCCACTCTTCCCATTCCGGGAGCAGTGGGACGTCCCGCGGCGTGTCGGTGGCGACGCGGACGAGGATGCCGTTCTCGTCGGTGGTGACGTGTTCGGGGTGGATGCGGAGGATTTCGTTGGCGCGGATGCCGGCACCTGCGCAGAGGACGAGCATGAGCATCGCCCGGTCGCGCTTCTCGTCAGTGAGTTGGCTGGTGGCCCACGCGCGGAACCCGCGCATCTCCTCACGCGTGTAGGGCGCGGCACTGGTCCTGTTGCTCAGTGAGCTGAGCTTGTCGGGGTGCTCGTCGGGCAGGAGCACTTCACTGATGCGCATGAGCACGGAGCGGTAGTTTCCACGGGTGCCTTCACTCAGGTCGAGGTTCGCGCTTGTCGTGTACCTGTTGATGGCCCGAACGGTGAAGAGGAACTCCACGGTCATCGGCCACCCGCTGTCGCGTACCGCCCACACGACGTAGCGGGCGACGTAGGGCAGCGCGAGGCTGGCCGTGTACGCGGTCTGCGGCGCGGCCACTGCTACCGCGTCCCGAACGAACGCGTCCATTTCGGGGTAGTCCGCTGTTGCAGGCAGCTTCTTGGTCGCCATGACGTTTAGCGCGCCCGCGTCCGGCCTCGTCTTGGTCCTGGCCGCAAGGATGCGGGCGAGCTCGCGCGGCGGATTCGGCATGCTGAGGGAGCCGATGTACTGGGCGACGACGTCATAGCTGTCGGCCGCCCAGCTGGTGTCACCCCAGCGGGTGACGCGGTGGAGGTAGTCGGGGGCTTTGGATTCTTCTCGCATTCCTGTCCTAGGCGGAAGCTCAGGACGTCATGACGGCGACTAAGCCGAGAATCCAGTGATCTAGCCATAAAATCAGCGAGTGTCCGATAACAGGCGCGCTGAAGGGAAGAACTGCT
Source organism: Microbacterium sp. CFH 31415 (assembly GCF_022538185.1). Lineage (GTDB taxonomy): Bacteria > Actinomycetota > Actinomycetes > Actinomycetales > Microbacteriaceae > Microbacterium. The sequence continues at coordinate 145,886 of NZ_JAKYXC010000005.1, forward strand.
GGTGGGATACAAGTCTGGAATGAAGTTCGAGCCCCGCTCGGTCGTGGCCAGCCCGTCGGCGTTCGGCACAGCCAATGGCGACATCGCACCCGCTGAAGGGGTTTCCGCCTCGGACCACCGGTACCGGTCGGCGATGATCCAGCATCGGATCGCGAGGAACGTCGAAAGCGGACTGAGCATCAGCGAGACGAGCCTGCCCCGATTCCTGGCGGACTTCGAGGGTGTGCCTGGCCTGAGCTTGGACCGGCAGCGCCGGGTGCTGCGTGGCGAGACCACCGCGACATTCGCCGATCTGACGTTCTGGGCGTCCCACTTCCCGCTCGTCGCTGTGTACGTCGCCCAGTACCTCGAGCAGTCGTTCTCACCGAAGTTGAGCGCGAGGACACCCAGGACCCCGGCACCTACGCCGACGCGCACAGCACCACCGCTGCGCTGATGCATGGGGTCTCCTCGCGAAAGTCACGGGATGGCATGCATCCTAGACCTGATATATCAGGTCGTAAATAGATGGCTGTGGCGCATTGGTCGCCCGCGAAGCGGTCAGTGAACGTCCCCTAGGCCGACGAGCTCAGCGAGCGCTGCGTCGAAGACTGTGCGCTGGCGTCCGCTCATTCGGGGGCGCAGCGCCGTCGCGAGCCTCGCGACGAGCAGGAAGCCCGGCTCCGGGCTTCGTCCCGCTTCGATCTTCGCCACGGCTCTCACGCGAGTTCCAGCGTCTCGCGGAGGCGAACCCGCAGTACGCGACATGGCACGATGCGCAGGCCGACACCTGATACGACTGGTCGGCGGGGCCTGCGCGCACGAACCACCGTTGGACATGTCCAACTCGTAGACTCGGGGCATGTATAACAGGCCGTATGCATAGGGTGTGGTTTTGCGGGTCCGTTGCACATCCTGTTTAGCGATGTGGAACGAAGCGAAGGCCGAGCAGTTGGGCGCCACCCTTCGCCGTCTCCGCAACGACCGAGGCCTGTCGCAGGAGTCCCTCGCCTACCAGGCCGGCATCACCAAGAACCAGTTGCAGCTCATCGAGGCGGGCAGGTCCACCGGCCGTAAGGATGGGGCTGGCCCATCCAACCCGCGCATGGCGACGCTGTCCGGCTTGGCTGCCGTCCTCGAGGTCTCGGTGGCCGGGCTCATGGCGGACGCTGAGCTCTAGCCCGCGCATGCCGTTCCCGTTCCTAGCCGGCCCACCACCTCGCGACGTAGGCAGGAGGGCGCAGGTCCACGAGCGTGTCGATGGGTGACCCGGTGGAGCACATCACGTTGTAATCCAGCATCTCGCTCGCCAAGACTTGAAGCTCGTCGTCGAACACTCCGGTCGTGGCCAGCCGGGCTGCCTGCCGACTCCACCGAGAATGTCGGCGACCTGGACGAGTGCCTCGTCGGTCGAGTCCACGAACCGCAGACCCCCGCAGGTCCGCACCCGCGTGCGGTCGGCCGAGCACCATCCCCGGGCGCCCCGCCGCATCCAGCAGCTCGGCCAGAGCGTCGGCGTCGAGGTCGCGGTACTTGTCGGCGACGAATTCGAGGGGCCCGCCCCCCAGCCGCAATGTCCACGTCTGTGGGACGGCGATGAGCGATGGCCACATCGGGTCGAACTGCCGGAGAGTTACGGGACTCGCCCGTCCCAGCGCGACCACGTCGTCATGCCGGGATGGTACGCCGCTCGTCGGCGCGATGCCGCTACCAGTGCGCACGTCGGTCGCTGCAACCGCGCATGGAAGGAGGATGGACGACACCTACTGGGGAGATTTCGGCAATCTCCACCTCCGCGACCCGGACACCCTGACCGACGACGAGCGCGGCTCGCTCGAATAACTCGATGGATTCATCGACGAGTTGCACGGCTACACCCGCGGTACGGAGGCCAGGCGCTGGTTTGTCCGCCGCCGGCAGATCATCGACTTCGTGCGGGTGCACGGTCGGCTCCCGGAGCGCGGTGACAGCGGCGTCCCGGCCGCGGCAGTGCGCTGGCTTGGCGCTCTGCGTCGTGAAGATCTCAGCTCGTTTCAGCGGCTCATGCTCGAGCGCATCCCCGGATGGTCGTGGGACTCATCCGCGGGTGAACTGTCCGGAGATCCCGGATGGTTCGCCCGGAACCGACGAGGATTCCTCGGCAGTTCAATCGCCCAGCTCGAGCAGCGGCCAGAGCTCCTCAGCCGGCGGGTCCGCGACGGTGCCGTACGTGTGGCGGAGCGCTCTCACCTCGTCGAGGAGGATGGCGCCAGCGCGGTCGATGACATAGGTCGCGAGCGCTTCGGGAAGCCCACTGCCTCGAGCGGTCGCCTCCGTGAGCCGCTCGACCACCTCCACCCATTGCCGATAGAGCACCTCGGTGTCGAAGCCCTCATCCATCACGTTCGCGTTCTCTGCGACGTTGTCGGGTTTGGTCCTGGTACCGCCTTCGCAGTCGCCGGAGCTCGGCGTGGCCTTCCTTGGTCCGTGTCAGCCCCAACCACCGGTCCATTCGCTGCACATCGCCCTCCGAGATCCACGAGTTCAAGGTGATGAGGTGCACGGCGGTGAGGAACCGGTCCCGCGGGCCGCGCAGCGCAGCCAACGCGCGTCCGCCCGACATGGGGAGCTGGTCGGTCACCCAGAGAAGCGGGCGGCCCGCATACGACCCGGCAAGTTGGTGCATCTTCCAGCTCAGTACGTCTTCGTGCCGGCCGCTGTCCAGCCGCACGCCGAGTGGGAGAGCGGGGAGGCCCAGCGGATCGGCGAAGTAGACGTTGGCGTACTCGCGCCACGTGCTTGCCCAGACGACCTCTGATCCTTCGGCGAGGACCCTTTTCACCCAGTCCACGCCCAGCCGGGAGAACCAGTGAAGCGCCCGCCACGCCTCCTCGGCGTCCCAGGACGGCTCTGCCCTCGTCGCCGTGGGGTAGACCTGACGCCGCATGGTGATCTCGAGTTCGATGACGTCTGCGGGTGCCGGACCTGGCAGGACCGGCCGTTCGAGGAGCCCGTCGACCTCGATGGCTACCACCGGGCGGTACCGCTCGTTAGATGCATCCCTCTCGCTGTCCATGTCACCTCCCCGGATGACACGCACAATAGCACCATAGAACGGGCCTGATATACATGTCCTGAGCGAGATCGTGCCAGTGGCTCCGGCAGGTATCCCGGTACCGTGGCGGGATGGGGAAGACGACGACCGCCGAGCTGGACACCGCCGCTCGACCGGCCCGGGAGTCCGTCGTCGAGATCGGCGCGTTCGTCCTCATCACCGGAGCGGTGGCGTTCCTGGTGCTCTGGCTGTCCGCTGGGATGGACTGGGTGCGGATGTGGCCCGCGACGGTGCAGGCCGGCGGGGAAGTCCTCGACGAGATCGGGTGGGTATTCGGGGTGTACGTTCCCACCCTTCTCGGCTTCTACGTCCTGGTCACCGGTGAGCAACTGGGTCAGGTGTCCAACGCGGCCTGGAGGCGACGGATCCTCGGCGGGGTGGCGGAACTGAGCTTCGCCGCCATTGTCCCGGCGCTTGTTCTCGTGGTGGTGTACTGCGTGAGCACGACCGGCATGCTGGGACCGCTGTTCGCGGTGATCCCCGCCAGCGGTGTGATGTTCTTCCTGACCGTGCAGTTGGGTGGGTTCGTCGTCTTCGAACCATCCATCCAGCTTGCTGACGCCACCCAGAGTCAGGCCCGGGCTCGCACGCAGCTGGAGGCGCTTCGACCACGCTCGCAGCGGCGTCTGTGGGCTGTGCTGACTGTCAATCTCCTGGCCGTGACGCTTGTGGGCGGGGCGGTACTCGGCGTGACGGGCGGCTGGCTATGGCTCAGCGAATGGCTGACCCTCCCCCTTCTGCTGAGCTGGGCGGCCGCGACGTGCCTGTTCGGTTCGTTCGTCGCCGGGATGCTGGCTGCGAGAACCGTAACCGCGCAGGTGCTGGCGGGCGCCGGGGTTGCGCTCGTCTGGGTGTTCACAGCTGGGATGGTGTTGAGTCTGGGCGAGGCCGTCGACCCGGCGGGGCCATTGACGGCCGCGCTCGTCGCCATCACGGCCGCCGTCAACCTCTCTGCGCTTTGGCCGTTGCGCCGGTCGCCGCGGATTCTGGTGGACTGGACACTGTCGGGAGGGTTCCGCGCGGCGCGGGCTCGACTGTGGGCGCGAAGCTACCGCGACAGCACCCGGACGATTCGGGAGCTGACAGACGTGGGAAGCGGCCCCGGGTTCCGGACGCGGCTGGGCACCGCGTGGGCGGCGCTGACAAACCGCTGACTACTTGTCCGGAGGACCGGCGGGGATCTGAAGCGTGCACAGGTCGAAGCCGAACAGCAGAACGGCCCCAGCCACCGCGGCCAGGGCGATGGTCACCACGGTGAGGTACATCGACCACCGCAGGCAACGCAGACTGGTGCGCACCTCGCCGAGCTCCCAATCCCGTAGCGCCTCCACGCTTGCGATGTTGCGCAGCGCCGGCCAGCCGATGGATGCCCGCAGTCCCAGCCCCACTGCGACCAGCGCAACCACCATGGTCACGGTCAGAACAATCAGCCCCTGCACCAGCTGACGGTCGGTTGCCTCCCGGAGCACCTCCGGGGCTGCAATGATGCCCGCGACCGCGACTGCCCCGCCCGATAGTCCAGCGCCGGTGCGCCAGCGTTCGGCCGCTTGCCGTACCGCTGGCAACTGGTTGGCGGCGATGTCCTTCAGGCGGGTGTGCGCCGCCAGTTCATCCTGTGTAGACCGCCGAATCGCCTTCACCTTGTACGTGGTCATTTCGCGACCTCCACGACGGTTGTCCATCGCTGCCCGCACCCCTGGGTGCCGGGCGGGCGGCCGGGGTGAGGTTCGGTGCACGTGCATTCGATAACGGTGACCAGTTCGCTGACACCCTGGCCGACGGGTGCCCCGGGCACGCTCGGCACCAGTTCCAGATCGACGGTGTAGTTCACCGGGCCCGCACAGTACGGGCACTTCCCGATGAAAGTGAGCCGCTTGCCTTTCGCGGAGGGCGCGAGCATGAACGACGCCTCCAGGTCGTCATTGAAGGCGGCGGACTCGTTCGGGCCCCACGTGGTGGACAGGTGCGGTGGCGTGCTCATGCTCTCGCGCGGGTCCTTCCTCGTGCGTTCAGCTGCGCCTGGGTGAGGGCGTGAAGATTGAGGTCGGACTTGCCGTGAGCGAGCAGCTCCACGGCCAGGGCGTACGTCTGTGTCGGGTACTCCTTCTTCTGCCCCTCCGTCCACGGGCTGTAGGTGTGGGTCACCACCAGGAAGTAGTTCTCGTCATCGACGTTCCACGAGTTCCCCCCTGTGCGGTACCGCCGGCAGAAGACCGTGTCAGCGCCGACTGACTGGGTCCCGGGCCTAAGGCCCGGCCTGTCGTGTCCTGAGGGCAACGGCACAAACTTGAGCCCCTGCTGCTGGCGCTGCTTCCGGGTCGGCTGCTCCCGGTAGATGGCTTTGACCTGCTCCAAGGTGAGGTTGCGGACGAAGTCCACCTCGATGTGGCAGGCGATGTAGTCGCGCCGACTGCGCCGGACGCCAGGGTCGAAGGCCACGGCGATACGAAGCTCCCGGTCCCAGCTCCCTTCGGTGAACTCGTCCGGGATAGGCAGCGGGATTACCTGGTACGAACTGCCGGCGATGGCTCCCTCGTGCACAAGAATCGCGCGGTTGTTCTCACTTTCGAGCACGTTCTCAGCCTGCGGCACCCCGTAGGCGGCGTGCTGCACGGTGGGCATGCGGTCCGGCGGCTCCGCCGACAATGCCGTCAGTGCCCGCAGCAGGTTGGCGCCGGCTGCCGGATACCGTGTGGCGATATCTGCTACTTCGTGGGCGACATACGGGGCGGCGTAGCTGGTGCCGGCGACCGCGGTGAACAGCCGCCCGCCGCTGGCGGGGGTAAGGGTGATGGTTGACACGTTCGAGTCGTTGATGAGCACGTCGTCGATGTCGTGATTCCACGCCCAGCTTCCGCCGTGACCGGCGAACTCGGGCTTCTGCCTCTTCGAACCGGTCGGTCCAGTGCGTGAGAACGGCGACGGCTGACCCGCGGTGGTGATCCGCTGCGCCCGCGGGAACCGTTCGCGGTCCGGTTCGCTCGAGTGCGCCTGGGACCCGACGGTCAGTGCCAACGCGGCCGTGCCGGGGGCAGCAACCCGGGCGTAGGACTCCCTCAGGTACGCGGGGTAGTCGTTGAGCCAGTGCTTTCCGTCGGGCAGCGCCAGCAGATTGCCGCGGTTCTCGCCTTGAGGGGGCGAGTTGCGTTGAGCCTAGTCCCGGGGTGAGCGCTCGCTCGCGCCGTCTGACCGGCCCGGCAGGACGCGCGGAGGACCGTCGGAGCGCTGATGGTAATCGGGTCGCTGAACTCAGCGGCACGTCTCGGTTGAAGGATTCGTCACGCTGTCGCGGACAGCTGAAGCTAGCTCGGGCGATTTCACTCATTCACACGAAGTCCGCACCGCACCAGCCGTCCGCTGCGTCAGAACGTTGGCAGGTTGAGCAGATTGTTCGTCCACGTTCCGTCGGCGTGCGTGCGCAGAAATGGCTGTGCTCCTGTCGGGCGGACGACGCCAACGTCGACGCGGTCGGTTCCGCTGCCGACGTGGGCGGTGTTCTCCGCTTTCCCAACCCAGAGCACCATGGTCGGTTTGTCGTTGTCGCCGGTGGTGCCGGTTTGAATGTTGGTCCATCGGTACCGGACGATGTCGTCCTCAGTTCTTGTGGTGCCACCGAATCGGACGTGGGTGATCTCTATCGCCATGGTGTTGGTCTCCTGACGGCGGTAAGGGGGTAAGTGGTGTGCGAGGCGCGGCAGTCGGTCCGCGCCCCGCACTGGATGTCAGCAGACGCTGGCGGACAGGGTGCTGACGCACGCAGCACTCAACGTGCTGGCGAACATCATGTCGGCCTTGTGGTCATCGGCACGTTCGAGCGCCTGAAGTGACAGGAGGTAGCCCATTCATCTCACCTCCCCCCTTGAACTTGGGCCGCAGCGAACGGCGTAGGTGCGAGGAAGGGAAGGCAGGCAGATTCTCGGGACTGGCCGTTCCGGTGAGCGTTGTAATCGATGAGGGTGGCGAGCACGCCGGCCGCGCCGGTGGCGAGGTCGCAGGAGGCGCGTAACACCCCGTTGCCTGCCAAGCGGACGTGGTTGCCCCGACGTATCGTGTGCAGCTCGAGAGCGCCCACATGCCGGTGCAGGGCGTCGGAGGTGGCGGGCGTGGCCAGTCCGGTGCGCTCAAGCGTGAGGAGGAACTGGATCAGACCGGCGCGGCCCTCGAGGAGACCGCTCTGGGCTGTGAACGGTGCCGTCGCTGCCGTTGCGATGCCATCGAGCAGCTCGAGGTAGCGGCTGTGGCCCGGCAGGTGTGTGAGCAGCTGCGCGAGGACGATTCCGATTCCTGCGGACCCGCTGCCAAGGTAGGGAAGCAGCCGCCACCCCTCATCGACCTGAAGTGAGCCGTCCCTCCCCGGCTGGAGAGAATGGAGGTCGAAGTCCAGAGCCTCGGTCGCCATCCGCAGATGTTCTCGGTCTCCGGTGGTCTCGTAGAGGCGCAGGCTGAAGAGCGCAGTGCCGGTCGCTCCGCGCATAAGTCCGCCTGCGCCGGTGGCAACCCGTGAGGGCGGCTCTGCCTGCCACCGATCCTGTAGCCGCGTGGCGATGTCCACGGTCGCGTCGTTGACACCCTGCGTTCTGCCGGCTTCCGCGAGCATCGTCAGCCCGACCCCAGGCAAGCCTCCATAGAGATTGGACCCGAGCCCGTCTAGGCGACTGTTCATCAGTTGGTCGAGCCGGCGGTCGGCGAGTTCGTGCAGGCCGAGCTGCCGGTATGGCCACACCGTGCCGGCGAAGCCATCGAGCAAGCCGAGCCGTCGCTCGGTGCCGGCCAGGCGTGCTTCCGCGCGTTCTACCCAGGCGAGGTGCTCCGGGGACGGCTCGATGCCTGCGTGATGAAGTGCCACAAACACGCCGAGTGCGCCGTGCGCGAGGCTTGTGGACGGCTGGCGGAACTGGGCCGGGTCCCCCGGCCATAGCCGGTCAGCCCGAGCCGGTGTTGCGTCAGCCACCAGAGTTTCGGCAACGGCGACAAGCGGATCCATGACCACAGTGGCGCCGGCGTCGGCGGCACCTCGCCGGGACAGGCTCGTAAGCTGCCGCTCGATCCACGACGGGGCGAGGTCGAACTGAGTTGCTGCCTCTCGAACCAACGCCCCAGCCTTTGCCTCGTCAAGATTCAGCAGCGGGATCAGAGGCACGAACATGAAGAGTTCGATGCAAGCCAGGGCGTACAGGTCCTGCTCGCTCCCGCTCCTGGCGTCGGGCGCGACATAGCCGGGCGCGCCGATGCGTCCGGTCGCGGAGTCATCGATACGACGAGACATCTCGAGGTCGATGAGGACGACGGTGCGGTCCCCACGGACGAGGACGTTCGCGGGATGAAGGTCACCGTGTGCTCGACCGCTGGCGTGGAGGGCCGAGACCGCGTTCCGCAGTGAGTGGGAGACCGCGGTCGCCCATTCCCGGTACTCGCGACGCTCCCGGTGGGAGGGATGGGAGTTCGCGAGCGGGTGGCGCGAGGCCACGGCGGCGTTCAGCGAGGGTGCATCGATGCGTTCCATCGCAAGGAACGCATGCCCGTGCGCGTCGTACGTTTCGACGACGGCCGGCACCGGAAGGCCAGCCAGCGATTGCAGCAGTGCGGCTTCGTCCTGGAGTCGCTGCACGGCGTCTCGCCCGTCGGGTGTACACCCCACGTGCGGGCGGGCCTCTTTCAGGATCACCGGACGGCCGTCGAGCTCCGCCTCGTACACCCCGCCAGCGTTGGAGAAGTGCAATGCACCTCGCACCTTGGGGAATCCCGCGGGCGCGTCCATGCCCAGCTGGTCGAGCTCCACCTGCAGGAAGGCCGGTATCTGCACCCACGGGGGAACATGGAAAGAGGTCTCGCGGACGTCGGGAACGAGCCGGCCGCTATCCAAGTCGCGTATCGCCGGCACATCCATGCCGTTGTCGTTGACGAACTGACGCACGAACGCGCCATACCGCACGAAAACGGGGCCTCGCTTCCACCGCAGGTCTGTGAGCACGTACGGCCCCGGCATCCCGCCCAGGGCGGTGTCGAGGTTGGTCAGGTGCGACTCGAGGTCTGCGGGCGACGTGGGGTAGATGACGATGAACTTGCCGGACAGGCGGCGGTCACCGTCTTTGGCGAGCGTTGCCTCCAGGATGCGACGCGTTCGCAGGAACTTGAACGGGAGAGCGTTGCGGTGGCAGTAGCGGGATACGTGAGCCAAGACGGCGTTGGCGGTCTGCATCGTCGCGCTGACATGGATCTTCCATCCCTGCTCGGGGAGGGTCGCTCCGCGCGGGGTGCGATGTGACCAGACATCGTCATCGGTTTGCCGCCAGCTGTCAGGCGTGAATTCGACGACCGGAGCGAAACGGTCGGCCTCGTTAGCGGCGGCGATGCGCGGCTTGTCGTAGAAGACCGGGTCGGAGGTTGCGTACAGCGGATAGGTTGCGTCCACTTGGTCCATCAATGTCGGCGAGGGTGGTTGCACGACATTCTGAAGAGCGGCGGGCAGGCTCCATCACCTCAGCCGCCCTCGCCTCGGATTGGCTGAGGAAGGACGGGACCGCTGGTTTGCGCGGTTTCGGCGCGGGACGTGGGATGCGGCGAGCCTTCGTGGGCGACGCGCTCGACGTCGAAAGTTCACTCAAATGAGTGAGTCGACGTCTCGGTCCAAGTGATTGCGGGCGCCCCAGAGGGCGAGCTGCGTACGGTCTTCCATGCCGACCTTTTTCAGGGCGGACTGCATCTGGGAGCGAACCGTGTGAACCGAAACCTGCAGGCGCTCTGCGATCTGCTCGTTGCTGGTGGTCCCGCTGGAAAGCACAGCGACGACACGCCGCTCCGCGGCCGACAGTTGCGCCACCGTCTCGGGGTTGGTCGCGCCACGCCGCGCGAACTCGCGGAGGACCGGCGCCGTGACCACACCCGACAGGAGTGCTTCACCGCGCATCGCGGCTCGGATTGCCGTGAGCAGCTGATCTGTGTCGTGGCTCTTGAGCAGGTAGCCGCTCGCGCCCGCATCGAGGGCGTCAGTGACGTAGCCGTCCAGCGAAAAGGAAGTCATCACAATCACCGCGACTGGCGGCTCGCCGGTTGGTCGGGTGAGTTCGCGCGTGGCCTCGACGCCCGTCATGCCCGGCATCTGGAGGTCCATCAGCACGACGTCAGCGTGCTCGCGGCGTGCGACCGCGACAGCATCTACTCCGTTGGACACTTCGCCGATGACGTGGATGCCTCCGGCGGCTTCCAACTGCAACCGCAGACCTTTTCGCACGGATCGGTTGTCGTCGGCAATCAGGACGCGGATCGGCCTGGGGCGAGTGGTCATCGTCTCAATCTCAGTCGGCTTGGGCGACTGGGATGACAAACCGCACCATCCACCCGCCCTCAGGAGTCGTACCGAATACCAGTGTGCCCCTCAACAGGTCGACGCGTTCACGATTGCCAGTGAGGCCCCATCCGAGGCCAAGCCCATCGACGGGGATGCTCCCAGAGGGCGACACGCCGTTTGCGATGGCCGCTTCGAGGCGGTCGTGGTGAGCGGTGATGCTCACCTCGACGCCGGAACCCGGTGCGTGCTTGGCGGCGTTGGTGATGGCCTCCTGAGTGCATCGGTATGCGGTTGTGGAGACGACAGCCGGCAGTTCGTCGATGGGCCCAGTGGTGGTCAGCTGAATGCTCATGCCTCGCTTCCTCCAGTACTCGACGAGGTCGTTCGCTTGGCGAAGGTCCTGCGTGGTCCCGCGCGGCGCGGCGCCGCCCCCGCGGCGGGCCGCCACCGCGCCCGCCCGCCGGGGCGCGGCGCAACCGCCCGCGGTGCGCCCCTCTTCGACGAGGTCCAGCGCATCCTCTGGACGCGCCGGCGCAATCGTCAACGCGGCGTCGGCCAGAGTGATGAGACCGGCCAGATGCTGTCCGGCTACGTCGTGGAGCTCCTGAGCGATCCGGGCGCGCTCTGCTTGCGCAGCTTGTTGAACGCGGGTGTCGTGCTCCCGTTTGGCAGTCTCCGCCTGGATACGCGCGAGGCGGACGCGCCGGACTTGGGTGCGCCACCAAGCGCCCAGTGCGGTCGCGGCGACGGCGGGCGCGGCGATCCGGATGAGTTCGGGCGTGACGAAGCTGATGGCAACGCTGTACGCCAACCCCATCGTCAGAGTCCAAACAAGCAGCACGGCCCCTGTCACCACCACGACCCCCACCAGCCACACGACCGAGACCGTCAACGCCCGCCGGGCAGCGAGCAGGAACAGTGCCAGGGCGATGACGAGGTACATCCCAATCAACCAGGTCGGCACTGCCAACCCCACGGTCATGCCTATGTACACAGCGGTTGAGACCAGCACTGTTACTTCTGGGCGTCGGTCGCTGACCAGGAATGCCGCCGCCTGCACGACGCAACCGAGAACGAGGACGAAGATCATCAGCGGCGGGGCAAGCGCGAGCGTCCACTCGAACTGGCCCTCGATGAGCACAGCCAGGGGCTGCACGAGCACCTGAACCGTCGTGGTCACCAAGACCGTCAGGGCCAGGACGAACGCGGAACGGCGGGTGCCTAGGAGCCGGTCAGCAGCATCGTCATCATGAAGCGAGATCGTCGAGGCATCGTCGGGGCGGGTGTCGGCGAGGGCGCTCACCCCACGACCTTAGTTTGCCCAGATGTGCTCTCACATCCTCCCCATGTCGTCCATTCGGACGAAGTCGAGTACGGGAATTCATCCGCCCGAAACCACCGTGCTGGGCTGTCCAGTGCGGTCCTCTCACCCCTTCCAGCGCAAGCCGGATGCCAACGGGCCGCGATAACACGGGGTTGTCGGGTCCGGTCCTCCTCCAGCGGGTGCCCCGCTGCGGCGCTGACGGACCGCGAGCTCCGGCATTCAGAGGCCTGCGACCAGATTTGCGCCAGCCATAGCATGCCCGCACCTGATCAAAGAGGAGTGGCCGATGTCCAGAGTCGAACCGTCCGACGTCTCACGCCGCACCATGCTGCGCGTCGCCCTCGCCGGGGCCGCGGTCATCCTGGTTCAGCCTGTGAGCGCTGCGTTCGCTGACCCAGCCCTCGCGGCCGCAGGCGGGCTGTCGGAGAACCAAGCGGCCCAGAAGGCGGCCGGTTGGTTGTCCAAGGCGGCTCTCCCTCCCGGCGCTGAACGTGCTGCCACTAGCCCGTCACCGCTTTTCGACGTGCAGCGAACCGAATGGTGGTACGAGCCGACGGTGGTGAAAACCGCCTACTGGACCATCGCAGGGGCAAGTGTCGCCGCGACAGCGAACTGGCTGGGCGCCCACCCCACGGCCGACCTGGTTGTGCCTACGCATCCCGCCATTCCGGCCGACGAGGACGTCGACCTCGTCTCGCTGGGGAACGTGCCGCTGCAGGGTGCGTTGGAAGGCATTGCGTACACCGTCGCCAAGACAGCCGACGGAGTGGCGGTGCGCGCCGAGATCGGGGTGGTCCCGGGATCAGCCTCGCTGCGCGCGCCGGGCGATGCCGGCGGCCTCGGGGCCCCGGGTCAGGGGTAGGCCGGCGGGCCTGGATTCTCACGTGACCCCGGAATGCAAGGTCGTGCGAGGCGCGGCCGCCCTGGCCGTCACGATCTCTCTGTGTGGGTGCTCCGCCGCCACCACGCCGGAGGAAGCCATCCGCCCCACCTCCCACGCGACCAGCTCGCCCACGACAACTCCGACCGTTTCGACCGCTCCCGACCCGGATCCGTCGCCGACTTCCGTCGATCCTCGAGACAGCGCGTACCTCGCTGAGATCGCTGCCTGGCCTGAGCCGCTGCCACCCGGCTTCTCCTGGCCAGAGTCACTGACGGGCACTCCCGCCGGCGAGTACCCACGCGGCGGCGACTGGGACAGGTACACCACGTCCGCGGGCATCTACCACTGCATGCTCGTCTTCGCTGCGTGGGACGCGTACTTCGTGGAGAACGACCCGGTTGCCGCCAAGGAGTACGCCTCGCGTGCCCAACAGACCACGCCGGACGTGCCCTATCCGAACGTGCTCATTGACGGAGATGGGCGCGTGCGGGACCAGGACCTCGCCAGTGAGAGCGGCGTGTGCAACGGCTTCGTCGGGGACCTGCGCGGGTAAAGCAAAGCCATCTTCACCGCCTTCACGACAGAGGCGATTCGTCTATCGAAAGGAACAACAGAATGGTCACAGTTACAACGACAGGCTCGCATGGAGGCGGAGCCTCGACCTCGGTCACCGGGGTTATCAGTTGGCCCACCATGCGCGCCATGCAGTCTGGCGTCTGTCAGGTGAAGCTCAACTGGTTCACGTGCGACAACTACAAGGATGGTTGCAACACGACCTATCGGAACCTGCCGACGCGTCTCCGCATCGGCCTCCGAAACTCTTCGAACGTCCAGGTTGGGTATGTGGAATGGAACAAGAACGAGCTTGGCGTCACCAAGAACATCAGCATTTCGCCCAGCGGGAACTTCGCGGTCAACAGCCGGTTCTTCTTTGACAACGGCACGATGTATGGGACGGCGCTGCCTGGCCAGAGCTGCTATGAGACATACCCAAAGGTCAGTTTCAGTATCTCGCTGACTTTCACCCCTTACCTTGGCTGAATCCGTGGCTCGCACTGCGCGCAGGCCCCAGCCATGCCAGTGCCCTCGCGGGCCGCTCGAATTGACCAACCACGCAACCCACAACGGAAGGACGACGTGATGAATTCACTAGCGCCTGGAAACCGTCCGCGCAAAACCGAGGATGCGGCGCCCCATTCGACGGGCCTTCGAACGCTCCTCGGGGCCGTCGTGCTGACAAGCACCCTTGCAGTGGCTGGGTGCGCGACGCCGGCGACTGGATCCCAGGCGCCCACCCCCGGCCAGAGCAGCGCCGCAGTCCCCGCATCGGCAGGCGCGGTCACGGACGCCGACACCTGCCTGGCAATCGGTGAGGTCGTGTCAGTCACCTTCAACGCCGATGCCGCGGTGGGCGAGGGTCGCATGGGCGCGCAGGAGCAGGGCGGCTGGTATCGGTTGGCAACAACGGTGCTCGCCAGCGTCCCCACTCGAACTGAGGGCCCGGTGAGCGAGGCTGTTACCGCCTTGCAGGCTGCGGTGCCGCCGGTACCGTTGGCCGCCGCGGGCCGAACCGAGATTGGATCGGACGCCTGGCATGAGCAGCTGGCCGCGGTCTTCAACGCTTGCGAGGAGGCCGGATCCGAAGTGGCGACTGTCGCGTTCACCGGCGGCTGACCGCGCTTCCCGAGGAAGACCGCTGGGAACGACTCCGCCGGCGGTCTCAGCCCGAAGTCGGCAGTCGCCGACGGTGCGCCTCGGAGGCTTGCGTACCGGTTTGTCCTCCGAGGTCACGGCGCGGGGCCGGGACCCGTGTCCCGCAGGTACACCACTCGGAACTCGACACCATCCGGTACGGGCAGGCCGTACACCCACACGGCGCGCCAGTCGAGCAAGTGGGAACCGATCTGAGTCGGCTGCTCCGACAGTCCCATCTGGTCCATCAGATCAACATGGTTCTGTCCGTTCGCGGGCCGGATCGTCACGTAGGTTGTAGCCCGGTACGGCTCCCGCCCGATTCGCGATTCTCCCACCATCGATGCACCGGTCGGCACCGTGATCAGCCACGCTGGGGGAACGGCGTCCTTGACCGTCGCCACGCCGAGCAGCTGCCATACGACATAGCCGCCAAGGACGATGAGGGTCACCGTCCATGCGACGACGCGCCCGTCCTTCCCGTTGAGCGGACCTGGCGACTGGTTGGCCCGTTCGCTTCGTAAGCTCAAGGACACCTCCTCAAGGGCGCGGGACGTCGTCGTCACCTCAAGGACGCATGGGTCCGTTGAATCGCGTAATAGAGGGGCACGAGCTTCCGACCGTAATACACGTTGCCATGCGTCTGATCACGGTGCGTGCGTCCTGTAGGTACACCAGCCGAAACCCCACACCGTCCTCCATGGTCTGTGCCACACGCCGGGAGCGCGACTCATCCCATCGGGTGAAAAATCCGCCCGAATCCCCTGTCGAGACCAAAGCTCGTACGGGCAGACCAAAGCCGTTGCGCCGCGCAAACCGCGGACGGCGGGCGGGATCAGTCGATGGCGACACTCTTAAGGCTCTTGAAATCCCCACCCCGAGCGGCAGCGACCTCGATCCTCAGAAATCCGTCGTTCGGGTCTTCGAGCACCGCCCGACGGACGGGGGACGAGTAGCCAGACTCAAGCTGGTTCAGGGAGCGTTCGACTTGCGCGGAGTCTCCGCGCAAGTGCGCCTCGTAAGCTTCCGTGGCCACCGCGCTCTGCCAGTACAGGTACACCTCGGCTGCGCCGTTGCCGCGCTCCCAGAGGACCTCGGTATCTGCAGACGAAACGCTGGTGAGGGGGTTTGTCAGGCTCGATTCCGCGGGAAAAGTCCAGCCCGAAGGCAGTGCGAAGGGGAACTTGGATGCCGCCTCCCGATACTCCGCGTGGATGCCATCCAGGGTGGTGAGGCCCTTTCGCATGGTCGCCGCCAGGTACGAGTCGACGTCTGCCGTCAGAGCCTCGCCACTCGGTCCGCTGGCTCCGAATGCCGCCCCAGGCTGCAAGACCAGGAGGCTCACCCCTCCGGCGGCAGCAACTTTGAGTACCGCTCGCCTGGAGAGAGCAATGTCACGATTGCGAGGCATTTGTTGATCCTTCGTTCGGCCCATCATCGGGCGGGGCTGTGTCGCCGCAGGACGTCACCGGGTTTCGGGTGGCGTCGTTGGGCACAGAACGTAGCACGCAGCATCTCGTCCGCCTCAACGATCTTCGGGCGGATCCGACTCACAAGCGACTGCAGCGGGTTACCGCTTTCCATTAGCATCGCCGCATGCGGTCAGCCAGCCTCACTCTCGTCGCCCTTCTCGCATTCCTGCTCGCCGGATGCAGCTGGCCGGCACCGAGCGAGAGCGAGGCACGCACCGAGGCTGCATCGCAGTCACTCATGCAAGAAGAAACCACCGGCGACCGCTGCAACCCTGGCGACGAGACTATTCCGATGGTTGATCCCATCGACAGTGGAACGCTGTCGGCGGCGCACTTTGCCCACATGCGTGACCTTGGTTCGCGGGAATTTGCCACAGGTGAAGCTACCGTGAACGCTGACGGGGCCCCCGCCACCTACACTGCCGCGCCGGGCGATGTCGCCTCTGCTGTCGCTGCGCGATTTTGCATCACCGAGATGGAACTCGACCTGCTGAACGCGGTGAGGTTCTGCGGAATCGGCATTTACCCCGGCGATGTCTACAACCTCGATCCCTATACCGTCGCCACTGCCGGCGGTAGAGCGAGCGGTGTCTGCAACAACGAGATCACGTTCTCGCTGCCCTGACCTCATCCCAATCACCGCGATCCCCCAGCTCGAGCGCGCCTTGGCGGGTGCACTCGACGTCGCCCACTCAAAGGAGACCCATGGCTTGGTCCTATGCATACCCCGGTGCGTCGCAGGGCAGTGACAATCCGGTCAACTACTACACCTGGCGGAATCTCAAAGGAACCGTGCAGTTCAGATTCATCGACATCGCTATCGACGGCGGCGCGAGGTGGTACATAGCCGCGGGCACCATCAATCTCATCGACAACAACGGCAAGGTTTGGTCCGACAAATGGGTCAATAAGGAGTGGGGAGTGACGCCAGCTTTCACCGGCCTGTGTTTCATCCCCGGCGGAGCTCTCTGCCGAATGCAGGTGACGATGCACGTGTACAACAGCAACGGGTATCCGCTTTTCAACACCTGGAAGAGCGAACTGCGCTGGGACAACTCCACCGCCAGCTGAGCGGCCTCCCCCAGCGTGTGCCAAAGCGCGCCCGCACAACGCATGCATTTCGAGGAGCGGTGGCCGCGTGTGGGCCACTTGGCGTTTCCGACAAGTCGGCCGACGTCGCTACGACTCGTTTGTGGCTAGCGAGAGCTGGAGCGTCGCGGTGCGACACGAATCAGCGGGTTGGGGAGGACGATTCGTCGTCCGCGGTCACGCGAACGGGTCGCCACGCTCCTCGCGTCCTGCTGGCTGCCCATACAACGATGCCGGCAGCCACGAGCAAGCACAGCAGGCCAGTGACGTGCAGCAAGATCGACGCGGTACCGCGTTGCGGCAGCAGAAACCCGTAGGGGACCCAGCCGTCCGTGACTCCTCGGTAGAGCGTGACCGCGAGCCAGGTTAGCGGGTAAGGCAGCACCACCCAGAGGTGCCGCCACAGTTGCGGCTCACGGTCCCCGATGACCAGCCAGTCCAGCGCCGCCGCCAGAGGAAAAATGCCGTGAAGGACGACGCTGACCCAGACGGGCGCGCTTCCCGTTCCCGGGACGAGAACGTTGTACGACACCCACGAGTATCAGGCAGGTAGTCGCGACTGCGCGAGCCGTGCATAACCAAGTGCCGAGGGCGTCTCGACGAATGGTGGCGATGCCGACGGCGATGAAGGTGAGACTCGTGAGCAGACTCGTGATGTTCGTGAAGTATCCGAAGAAATCGAGCGCGCCTCCATTGCCGGCAACTACGCGCAGCGCATACGCGTACAACAGCACCCCCGCGACGCCGCAACCAGCAGAAATTCGCCACCAACCGACGGCTGTGGTGCTCACCGCGCGCGGTTGCGACCTCAGATCCACACCGAAGCGGGGCTCAGGGTGACTGCGCCGACGATGAGAATCAGCCCGACGCTCGCACTGCACACCACGAGCGCAAGCCCGCGCAGCTTCCTGGGACCTTTCAGGCAGGTGACGGCGACGAGCGCGAGAAGTCCCACCGCGACCGCGAGATAGACGAACGCGACAGCAAGACTGACCGGGCTCTCTGGATTCCATGCGGCCGTTTGGACGAGCCCACCCGGCCCCCACGCGAGTCCCGCCAGGCTCGCCTCACCGAAACTGAGGACGCCGAACACTGTCGCTGCGATGCCCAGCGCGACCGCGCCGAAGATGCGACCCGACTGCTTGTTGGCGGGCACCTGCGTCTCAACGGAACGACTCATGTCAGCGCTGAATCGCGTAGTACAGCTGCATCCGGTTTCGCCCGTAGATCATTCCGCTCTCGCCTTGGCCGGAGTCGTAGAAGGAGTCATTGTAGCCGACGCACATCGCCATGACCTGGCTTGGTGTCATCGACCGCAGTTGCGTTGAAGTGACGCCTCCGGGACGACCAGCCTCAAGGATCATGTTGATTGCTGCGACCCTGATGCAGAACTCTTCGTCCGTGCTCAGCCTCTGCCACACCTCCCAGACGTCCTGCCAACGGGATGGGTCGTATTGGCGGGCGGAGATGAGCCCGACGTTCCGGCCGAAATTGATAGCCCTGATCCCGGTCCGCCCGAAGATCTGGCACACGCCGGTGGAACTGTCATCTGGCCCGAACTCAGGTGGCGTGTTCCCGGCCTCGAGCGCACCGTAGTGCAGCCGCACGAGCTCATCTGCAACTTCGTCGTCGGCGCGGATGACCATTCCCTCCCAGATCAAGGGAGTCATGATCAGCGCCTTGTAGCAGTTGAACTCCTGCGCTAGAGCGGTGATGTAGGCGTCGTGGGCGGCGACGCGCGCTTTCACGAAGGGACGGTTGATCACCATCTGCGCCTGCTGGAAGGGAGAGTCCTCATGCTCATAGCACTCGAGGAACCATTCCGCTTCGAACGCATCCAACTGTGCGGCGGGAATTCGAGGGTCCGAACCGACCCCGATGGCGGGCGCAAGTGATGCGACGCCCGTGTCCCGCCCCGATACGACGTTCTTGTCGATCTGAATTGCGCCTGACCCGCTCCCGAGCGTCGTGGTCTGGATCTGGTCGAAGGCCCAGTTGGCTGGCAGTGGATGCCCGAGATTGCCGGCGTACCCGGTCGACATGTCAGAGACGAAGCTGCTCACCGCGAGGCCGGCGTCGACAATCATCGTGCAGACGTCGCGAGGACCGTATACGCCGACGCGGTAATTGCGTCCGGTCCGACCGATGCGCTGGTGCACGCCCTGGAAGTAAGGGATCACCGAATCCGTGACCTGATATGGGAGTGCGTCGAAATCGACGGAGAAGTAGATGATGGCGTTGTCGGGAAGGCGGTATGCCCACGCCGCGTTGGCGGCTTCCTCGCCGACTTGCTCGCCGCGCTTGTAGTTGAAGTGGCCGATCTGGCCACCGCCGGTCTGGAAGAGAGGAAAGAGGCGTCCACCGGAGTTGAGTATCCGCTGGAGTTCGCCCTCTTTGATGCACTTGTCCAGCCCGTAGTCGGGGGTGTTGGTCAGGTACCTGCCGAAGTACATGTAGCCGGCGTTACGCAGGGTCGCAAGCTTCTCCGTGGTGAGAGTCGTTACGCAGTCCGCGCCGGTCCCGGGCCGGTCGGGGTCGCCGGTGCTGACGAGCAAAGACGCCCAGGTCTGCAAGTTGCCGGTACCCGTCTGCGGGAGAGCGGCGAACTGTTGGAACCCGCTGACCATCGTGCTCATGGCAGTGCTGAAGTAGCCGTCGAAGGGGACGGCGTAGCCGTTCACTCGCATAGCCATCTGGAACAGGTGCACGAAGAACTTCGTCGAATCAGTCGACCCGACGACCAGGTTGGCTTGCTGCTGAAGCCCCGATTTGGTCGCGGGCCCGAAGTTGCCGTTCGCTACACCGTCCGCGAGACCTACTTCGTACTGCACCGCGAAGAGGAGCGCCCTATGCGTCTCCCGCAAGAAGTATCCATCGGTAGGAATGGCGTAGAAGTCTCGCCGATGCAGGTAACGGCCGTTGAGCGCCTGCTGCGCTTGGCGGATGACGGAGTCACCTCCGGCGACCAACTTGGTCGCGTCCATCGCGAGAAGCGCCTTGAACACCTTCGGCGAGATGACGCCCGATCCGGCGGCAAGCCCCATGTCCGTTCGGAGCGAGCGGATCGCCGATTGGGACGTCGAATTCAAAACTCCGGACAGCGCGCCGTTGTCCGAGTTGTAACCCTTGCAGTACAAAGCCCCTTGTGCGATCCGCACGATGTTCGACGGCTGCGAGCCCGGATTGCTGGGAGTGACGTCGCCGAACGCCGTGAGAGCTGCCAGGGTTCCTGAACCGAAGTTGTCGGACAGGGCGGTAAGGCCGAGTTCGTGCTGAAGCGCCCGCGTCAAGGCGAACATCGTGGCCCAACCCGGCTGGCCATCTTCGGAGAGCATCGGGCCGAGCGAGGTGTTGTACTCCACGTTGTACCACTGTTGCGTGGCCAGAACCCAGGGATCACTCATGGACATGCCTCTCGAGGTGGGGACGCTACGCCGTGGGCGCGGCTTCGTAGGAGCTGAGGTTTGTGCCCGAAGTCGTCAGTGGGAAGGCATCCCAGCGCCCGGACTCGCGCAGCCCGGGGTCGACTTTGCGGTTCATCACAAGCCTTGGGACCGCTGATGGATTACTAGCGGGAGCGGAGTCCGATGACTTGTTGGTGAGTATGACCTGAACCCATTCGCCGGCCGGGATAGGTTCTGCGATGGTCAAGACGTACTCGGCCTGTTGCGCTTTGGGCTTCTTTCTTTGCGCAGTCACTGCAGTGGATGCGTTCTGGTGTCTGTCGAGGACAACAGCGTCATCGAGGACATCGGGCGCCGTGAGAACGAACGCGGTGCCTGTCGGTACCGGGCCGGGCCCGGGGCTTGAGAGAACGACCCGAGCTGGAGCGACGGCCCCGCTGAGGGAAACCCAGTCCACTGAGCTCTCGACCGACCAGGGGTTACACGCGGTCTCGGAGACTTCGAAGACGCGCTCGTCGGATATCGCGCGCTCCGGAGTGAGCAGGCGGGCAAGCGAAGGTGTCACGTCGGAAAGGTTCTCGTTGGGGTAAAGGCGCTGCGCTTTTGCGTGGACCACGAGGGATGTCACCCCCGCTGGGAGGAGCGCCTCCATGGCGTGGTCAGATTGCGCGGCCACGGTGAGCGGCTGCACGACATTGCCCGCGATGCCCAACACGGTCTCTGGGCCCGCGAACAGCCGTGGGTCCCACTCGAAGACGACGAGACCGCCCGCCCTGTTGTTGCGTATACGCAAGTTGACGGGGAACGACGCGGCTATCTGCTTTGTCCAGTTGGCGTCGTACACCTGTGTCATTGCCGCCGGGAAGCGAGCCCCCGAGAACGACGGTCCTGACGTTGAGCTTGGAGCGGAGGGTTGGGTTGTCATCACGACAGCCGCCCCCGCCGATGCCCATTGCAACAGGGTTCGTCGGGAGACGACGAGGGCGCTCAGATCGTGCATGGAACTGTTTCCTTTCAGGCGTTACGGCCCGCACTCGGGTCGGATGCCGCACGGCTGGTGATGCTCCCGACATGAGCTCGATCCCGCGCCGCATCCTTGCGTGACGCTTATCCAATCCATGCTGGAATGCGCTGTCTGTCCACCCTTCGGTGGACACTGCAAGGAGTAACCGCTTCTCGGCCGGCGGGAGCCGGCGCAGGAAGTGCCCGCTGGAGGGGAAATTCCGCGTGTTCGAGTCGTGAAGATCTCGCGCCGGCGCAAGGCCAAGACTTGGGCGAAGTTCACTCGAATGGACGACAAGCGGCTCGTTCCAGTGAGCCAGAGAGTGCCGATAGTCGGCGGGTTGGGGCCGCCGTGCGTCCGCATGAGTCCGGGCAGTCGCTCACGGCGAGCTCGGAATCCTCACGCCCTACGACCGGGACCAACGTCGACCTCCGGGGCGGGGACGGCGCGTTGCATACCTCGACGACGTCGGCCCTGGGCTGAACTGCTTCACGCCGTAGGTGCCTGAGATAACCGGAGGGGTGGACCGTGTCGCCGGTGCGCTCGTTGTGACCGGTGAGGAGTTCCGGCGGCTGGTCACCCTCGCGAGTTAGCGTGTGCTGCGGAGCAGCATTCGGATGGCTGGCGCATCCGGTCGGGGTGGCAGTGCCGCGGGAAGGAGGTGCGAGATGGACGCCGAGGCGAGGACGGTGGACGCACTCGAGAAGCGCACGATGACCGCCATCCGGGTGTGTCTCGGTGTGGTCATCGCCGGGCTGGTGATCAGCGGGCTGACCGCGTTCCCGCTGCGCGAGGAGCTCACCTTGGGCTCGGAAGTTCTCCACGCCGTCGATGCCGCGTCCTGGGTGCCAGGGTTGGCCGCGTGGGTGGACAGTGTCGCCGATGCCCTCGTTGTGACCGGTGAGCAGTACCCGTTCCTTGCATACGGGACGGACTGGCTGGCATTCGCGCACCTGCTGATTGCCGTTGCGTTCATTGGGCCGCTTCGTGACCCGGTGCGCAACATCTGGGTCACGCAGTGGGGCCTCATCGCGTGCGCCGGCATCGTGCCGCTCGCGCTCATCGCGGGGACAGTGAGAGGCCTGCCGCTCGGGTGGCAGCTCATCGACATCAGCTTCGGTGTCGTGGCCGCGATCCCGCTGACGGTTGTTCTTGTGCTGACCAGGCGCCTCGAGAAGACGGCACCGGCTGGTCCGAGGGACCCGGCGGTGCGAATGCACCCGCCCGACTGACGAGGCTGACGTACGGGGATGACGCCGTGGCGAGGGCCGCGTGGGCGACCCACCACGTCTGGTTCTCCACCTCAAATACCACCTACGCAGCGTCGGGTCCCCCCGGCTTTGGCGACTACACCGTGCTGGACCCGGCGGTGCGGGACACTCGTGGCGGGGCCCCAGGGGCGGTCGTGATCCATGCGACCTACATCGACACCGCCGGCGCCCTGTGGGTGCGCCACTACCTCTCCGACTGCGTCATCCAAGGCGAGATCTCTGTCGGGGAGAAGCTGCTCGAGGCCATGGCCAAGTTGCACGCCGACCGTTCCATGTTCCTGAGCAGCCCCGGGATGCTGGCCTACGACGCTCAGTACGCGACGGGCCGGGAGACCGCGCCCGGGACGAACAAGCGTCAGCAGATCTCTCACCACATCTACACGACACTTTCGTCGATGATCTGACAGGCGCTCATCGCCGCGGCCGGTTCGTCTGATTCAGTGAATTCAGACCGCCGCAGTCACTTCGCGTCCGCGCTGCGCATCGGGTTCAGCGCGTCGCGCAAGCTCTCTCGTAACCTCAGCTGCACGATGCTTGCCGTCGGACGCGCCCGAAGTCATCGATCCCGCATAGCTGTCGACATGACCGTAACCAACAGCCCCAACCACCCCGATCTCGAGCCTGAGAACGCCCTTGAAAAGCCTTCCGAAGCGTCCGGGATGGTCGACACGAAAACCGGCCCTGATCTGGGCCGTGGAAAAATCCGTAGCGGTTCGTGGAAAACGTCTGGAACGGTGTCGCGCGACCCCTTGAGCCGCCTGGCCTCCGGGATTTCGATACACGGCCACAGCGAAGGCCCTGTTCTTTAATCAGAGCAGCGGTTCTAAGCAAATCGAAGAAAGAAGCCGGTCGGAGGCGAAATCCTCCGCCCGGCTTCTTCGGTTTCGCGATTCGCATCGAAACGCCAACGATCCGTTGGCGTTTCCAGCCCGCACCCACGGACGCAACCAACACGAGTAGCCCCTTTCGGGGCTGCTCGGTTTCTATTCGGTTCGGGGCGTCGCGCTGGCTAGACCAGTAGCTCCGCGGCGCTCGCCGGGTGCGCCAGTCGGTTGCCGTGCTCGTCTCGGCGGCGGCGGGCGCGCAGCAGCTTCGTGGTGAGAACGGTCTTCGCCTGCTTGGTGACGAAGGTGACGATGCGGCGCATGTTCGTGACGGCGACCGCGGCTCCGACCGCGAGGGCCTGGAATGCGTAGCCGCGGGGACGGCGCTTGTCAGTGGCACCGAGGTTGGCGTGCGCGTCGTCTTTCATGTAGCGGTTGTTCGCTTCGGCGTGGCTGCGCAGCCCGGACCATGCGCGCCACTTCTCGCTGCGGTACTCGAAGGCCTGCAGGCTCTGGATGATTCTCATCGCTTCTGGGCTGTCGGGGTGCAGAGTGAGGGTCTTGCTGAGCAGTCGCGGCTCCACCTGCTTCTTGGTTGCGGGGTCGATGCACGTGAGCTTGCTCACGTCGGGGTAACTGAAGCGCTGTCGGCCTTCGGCGTCGGGTCGGCCCTTGTCCTTGAGTGCGTACTCGCTTCGGCCGGCGATGCGCGCGAGATAGGTGGCTTCGTCGATGCGTCCGTACTTGTAGTCGGGGGTGGCGGTTT
Source organism: Microbacterium sp. CFH 31415 (assembly GCF_022538185.1). GTDB lineage: Bacteria > Actinomycetota > Actinomycetes > Actinomycetales > Microbacteriaceae > Microbacterium. Next base: position 169,975 of record NZ_JAKYXC010000005.1, read on the forward strand.
GGAGGTGTTCGGGCATCCACTTCACGTATAGGTGGCCGTCGACGAGGATGGCGTCGCCGATGGCTCCCTGCTTTCCGCTGCGGTTCTTCTTGAACTTGTAGACGTGGCGGAATCCCATCATGCGGGTGGGGTTCTGGAACCGGTGGGGCTGCAGTCCGTTGTAAGCGCGGTCCACCATGAGGTAGCCGCGCTCGTCGAACAGGTCGGCGTGGAACCTCACTGCGATGAGCCCGCCGTGCTTGATTCGGCCGGGCGGGTGCAGGGTGAGTCCGGTGGTGAGGATGGGGAAGCTGTCGAAGTCGCCAGGCTTGTTGGGGACGGTGACGACGGTCTCCGCCTCCCAGCCGGCGAGGTCCTTACGCTTGCCCTTGCCCTCGTGGCGGCCAGTGCGGGTGTAGGGGCCGCTCATAGCGTCGAGGTTGAGGCGGTCGTGTTCGAGGTCGGTGACTCGGTAGTTGGGACGGCCGGCGATGGGAATGAGGGTGGCGTCGAGGGCTACGTTGCCGCGGTAGGTCGCTCGGATGTCGGCGGGCAGCCGGCGAACGGAGGCGTGGGCGAGCCGGTTGATGAGTTCGTCCATCCGGTCCCGGCGCTCCTGGCTGTAGGTTTCCAGCGCGCGGCGGTACGCGGCCGCACTGAGGAATGTGTTTCGGGGCACGTCCCAGGGACTGGTGAGGGCGAGAATGCGGTTGAGGGAACGCCAGTAGCGGATGTACCACTCGTCCTGCGTGCCGTCGGTCACGGTGATGCCGAGGTATGCGAAGCCCTCCGGGGTGAGCCGGGCGAACAGGGTCTTGGCGACGTCGTGGTACCGGTTGGCGCCGGCGTCGGTGTGCATGAGATGGAGGATGAGGAGGGCGCGGAACGGGATGTGCGGCTTGCGTCCGGCGTTGGACTTGCGGTCCTGCGTGTGCCAACGTTCGAGCGCGTCGGCGGCGCCGGACTCGTCGACGAGGCGCCCGTAGAGCTGGATGTGAGCGAGGGACGTGGGACCGACGGCGCGGACACGTTCGTACTGCGCGAGCGTGTATCCGGTGGCTTCCTGCATGTGGCGGTCGAACCGCTCGGCGGCGGCTTCCTGCTGCGGGGTCACGCGGTCGTCTCCGACCGGAGGATGCGGCGGTAGTCCGCTTCGTCACGGGCCGCGACGTGCTCGAGCAGCTGCGGCAGGTGGTCCATCTTGGCGACTCCGGCAGCCCGGAGCAGTTCCTTCATAGGGATGCCGACCGTGAGGTGGTGGGCGAGCCAGGTGTGCCGGAGCCGGTCAGCGCGGGGCGGCCGGCCGTAGGTGTTCTCGGTGAACGAGGAGGTGAGGTTGTGGGTGGTGCGGCGGTTGACACGGCCCCACAGCGACTCGTCCGTCGGGCGGCGCTCGAGGAGCACCGTCATCCATTCCTCCCACTCGAAGAGCAGCGGGATGTCGCGGGACTCGGTCTCGCTGTCGACGGTGATGAGGATGCCGTCATCGTCGACGGACACATGCTCGTGGTGGATGAGGGGGATTTCGGAGGGGCGGACGCCGGCGCCGGCGCACAGCACGAGCATCAGCATCGCCCGGTCGCGCTTGGCGGCGGTGAGCTGGCTGGCCGCCCAGTCACGGAATGCGGCCATCTCACCCCGCGTGTACGGCTCGGCGGCGTGCTTCTTGTTGAGCGGCGTCGTGCGCTTCGGGTGCTGGTCGGGGACGAGCACTTCGCTGATGCGCATGAGCAGCCCCCGGTAGTTGCGGCGGGTGCCTTCGGAGAGCTGCTGATTGGCGGAGGTTGTGTACTTGTCGATGGTGCGGACGCCCCAGATGATTTCCGGGTCCAGCGGGAGTCCCTTATCCCGCACGCACCAGGGTGACGTCAGGTCCAGATCGCCGTCGAACTGTGCGGGCTGTGCGGGTCAGACGCCCACATCTGGCGGGGCGACGACGGCTACGAATGGGTGGCCGTCGGCAGGGTGCTCGGCCACGAAGTGGTCGGAACGGTCAGCGCTCTCGGCGCGGACGTGACAGGTTGGTGCGTCGGCGACAGGGTGGTGCCCATCGCACAGACGGGGTGCGGACGGTGCGAAGCGTGTGAACGCGACTACGCGAACGGGTGCTTCGAGAAGCTCACCCTAGGGCTCTCGCGAGACGGTGGTGCGGCGCCGTACGTCTGCGTGTCAGCCACCGCGGTGGTAGCCGTGGCGGCGCACGTCCCACCGCTGACCGCCGTGTTGACGGAGCCTGCGTCGGTCGCGGCCCGCGCTGTCAGTCGCGGCAGGATCGCTGCCTCGGACACGGTCGCGGTCAGCGGGCCGGGCGCGGTCGGAATGCTGTGCGCAGTCATGGCTCACGATCTCGGTGCCGAAGTGATACTGGTCGGGACGCCGGCGGACGTTGAAGCTCGGGGGAGCCTCCTTCAGGACCTGGGCATCCCTATCGTCGCGTCAGTACCTCCAGGTTTCACTCCGGATGTGTGGATCGAGGCAGCGGGAGCTGCTGCGCTCAGATCCGCGGCGCAGGCCCTTCCTGTGGCCGCTCGGCTGGTGCTCGTCGCCCTGTACGGCAGTCCTCCCGACGCGCAGCTGAACGTGCTTGTCCGCAGGGAGATCGAGGTCATCACCAGCTACAGCTCGTTCCGCCCCGATTACGACAGAGCCGTCGACGTGTTGTCGCGGCACCCCGACCTGGGTGAGCGTCTGGTGCAGATCTTCTCCGCCGGCCAGCTCGCCGACGCATTCGAGGACATCGGACGGGGCGCAGCGGTGAAGGTGGCACTGGCGCCCTAGATTGCGTCCTGTCCCCGGCATCGCCTACGGTGCGTTGGTACGTCATGTCCGCATCGTGAGAGGAACGTGATGGCGCAGGAGGACGGAGCGGCGGGGCTGAATGTCCTCGCCAAGGCGCAGTCCGCGGTCGAGGAGATAGCCCGGCGCGGTCCACTTACCGCCGCCGATCTGGCGACGCGCCTGGACGAGCCGGCGAGCTCGGTGTACCGACTGTTGACCAACCTGACCCAGGCGCGATGGCTCGAACGCGGCGACGTCCGCGGAGAGTACCGGCTCGGCTCCCGCTTCCTCTGGCTCAGTGACCGGCTCGAAGGGCAGCTGGACGTCCGCTCGGCCGCCCTGCCCAGCCTGCGTGTCCTCAACTCCGCGACCCGCCAGACCAGCTTCCTCTGTGTGCGCAGCGGTGACCGGGCAACCTGCATCGAAAGGATTGACGGTCAGGACGTGCAGATCCAGCGGTTGCGAGTGGGTGACTCCTTGCCGCTGCATGAGGGAGCCGCACCCAGAGTGCTCCTCGCCTTCCAGCCGGAGCCGTTCATCGACGACTATTTCGCATCATCTTTCCCCAAGGCCGGCGACAGTCGCCGGGCACGTGAGGAGCTCGCCCAGATCGTCACACACGGGTACGCCGTCGCCGACGACGAAGCCGCATCAGGCATCCGCTCCGTCGGGGCGCCGATCTTCGACCACCGTGGCGAAGTGACCGCCGCCATCTCCGTCAGCGGCCTCTCCGGTCGGCACATCGTCGACAGTGACGAGACAGTTCAGCTCGTCCGCACGGAGGCCGCTGCCGCGAGCACGAGCCTGGGCTACGCACCGGACCAGGACGCCTGATGGCCACGCCATCCATCAAGGTGCTCGCGAACGCCGACGAGCTCCTCCGCGTCCTCGGGGAGGGTGGGCCGCAGACCATCGCTGATGTCGCGCGGGCCATGAGCATTCCCCGGCCGAGCGTGTACCGGCTCATGGATTCGATGGTGCACTCCGGCTGGGTGACCTCCGACGACGAGGGACGCGTGCGCCTATCGGCAGACATCCTTCGCCTGGGCGAGCGCGCCAAAGACCAGAACCCGCTGATCCGGGCATCCGAGGAGCCGTTGCGGCAGCTACGGGACAGCACCCGCCAGACGGTGTACCTGTGCATCCGGCGCGACGCTGAGATCGTGTGTCTGGATCGGTTGCAGGGCCTCAGTGTGGGACTGCTCGAGCTGGTGCCGGGTGGCACACTGCCCCCGCATGCGGGGGCCACCGCCCGCGCGATAGCCGCGTTCGACGACACCTTCGCCGTGCCCCCCGACGCGCTGACCCCGCTCACCCCGCGCACGCTCACCTCCCCTGAAGAGGTGTCCGCCGACCATCAGGCGATCCGTGACCGCGGATACTCGATCTCCGACGAGGATGTCACGGTCGGAGTCGCAGCGCTTGGTGCGCCGGTGTGGGCTGATACCGGCCGCCTCGTGGGCGCGATCTCGGTGGCCGGCATGCGGGAAGACATCCTGCGCGAGCCCGAGGTCCTGGCGGCCCGTCTGCAGGATGCAGCTGCCGCCATCACGGGCAACCTCGCCGTCGGCTGAACCTTCCGCCGCCCCGGGCCGCTGCGCGGCCCGCTTGGCGTGCGCGGATGCGAATTCTCCCATTGAGTAGACACCGTGTTCGCATCGTGATAACTTCTCTCCACGGCATGGTGGCCGAGAGGAGTAAGCAATGACGACGCTCGAAACGGACCGTCCGGTCTTGGAAGAGCTGGCGCGGCAGGGCAGATGGCATGTCATCAGCACCGTTGCAGCAAGCAAGGCGGGGCACATCGGCGGGCCGCTGTCCGCGATGGACCTGCTCACCGCTCTGTACTTCGGCCACTTGCGCATCGACCCGGAGAACCCGACAGACCCTGACCGGGACCGGTTCATCCTGTCCAAGGGACACTGCGCCATCGGCCTGTACAGCGTCCTCGCGCTGCGCGGATACTTCCCCGTCGACGAGCTCGCCACCTTCGACCACGGCGACTCCCGCCTCCAGGGGCACCCGGACATGAAGCTCACCCCGGGCATCGACGTTTCCTCCGGATCCCTGGGTCAGGGGCTGTCGGCTGGAGCGGGGATGGCGTTGGGCGCCAAGCGCGCCGGCCGCGACTTCCACACCTGGGTGATGCTCGGAGATGGTGAGCTGGAGGAAGGCATGGTCTGGGAGACCATCATCTCCGCACCCAGGTTCGGCCTGGACAACCTCACCGCCATCATCGATCTGAACGGGCTCCAGCAGTACGGGTGGCCACGCAACAGCGCGGACCGGTTCGACCGCAGCGAACCCATGGGCCACGTCGACTTGGAGGCCGTGCTCACCGGTTTCGGCTGGTCGGTCCACGTCATCGACGGTCACGACTTCGACCAGATCCACGCCGCCTACTCCGCCGCCGCGGCAGCACGAGGCGTCGACGGACGACCGTCGGTCGTCCTTGCCCGCACCACCAAGGGGCACGGCATCTCGTTCACCAGCGGCACCTACAAGTGGCACAACGGCGTAGCCAGCGGTGAGCAGTTGCGGCTGGCCCAGACAGAGCTGGGAATCGAAGGAGGACGGTCATGAAAGCGCAACGACAGGTATGGGGCGAGACCCTTCTCGAGCTGTCGCTCCAGGATGACCGAGTGGTCGTCTTGGACGCGGACCTGGCGACCTCGACGATGGCTCACCTCGTTGCCGAGGGCAACCCCAGCGCGTTCATCGAAGTGGGCATCGCCGAACAGAACATGGTCGGGATGGCGTTCGGTTTGAGCACGCTCGGCTACCGGCCGTGGCTTTCCACGTTCGGTGTGTTCCTCACCCATCGGGCGCTGGACCAGATCCGCATGCTCGTCTCGCAGACGGGCGCGCCGGTGCGGATCGCCGCCGCATACGCCGGGCTTCTCAACGGCTCCAGCGGAAAGACTCATCAGGATCTCGAAGATCTCGCCATCATGCGCGCCATGCCTAACATGACGGTCGTCTGCCCCGCCGACGAGTATGAGGCACGGGAGGTGACGCGCTGGGCGTCCACCTTCGACGGCCCTGTGTACATCCGATACGCGCGCGACGCCGTGACACCCGTCTTCACTGACGAGTACCGGTTCGACCCCGCCGCCGTTCACCTCCTCCGGCCGGGAACCGACGTCGCGCTGATCTCCACCGGCGTGCAGTCCTCCCGGACACTCGAGGCCGCCGAACTGCTGGCTGCGCAAGGCATCGACGCACGGGTCGTGCACATCCCCGTTCTCAAGCCGGCCGACGAAGCCGCGCTCGCGCAGGCGATGGACGGTGTGGCGCTGGTGGTCAGTGTCGAAGAGCACACCAAGATCAACGGACTGGGCGCTCTGGTGGCGGAGGTAATCGCGGCCCGGCTGCCGGGGATGAGGCAAGAGCGCATCGGCCTCGCCGACGGCTGGTCCGAGTCGGCACCCAACGACTTCCTCTTGGACAAGTACGGGCTGTCGCCGCAGCGCGTCGCAGAGCAGGTGGTGACCGCGACCCGCGAGCTGGTGGCAGTTCGCTGATGTCCGCGCTCATGGCCATGACGCCGCGGTCCAGCTTGGGCAGCACCGCCACCGCCGTCGTCACCCTCACCCCCCCCCGGCCATCGACCGTGTCCATCTGCTCGATGACATCGCCCTGGGGCGGGTGAACCGGGCACGGCCGGCACTGTCGCACCTCGCAGGGAAAGGGGTCAATGTCGCCGGGTCGCTGGTGCGGGAAGGCCACCCGACGTTGATGGTGCTGCCGTGGTCGGACTCGGGGGGACCGCTCCCGGACCACGCGCGAGCCGTTCACGTGCGCGCCGGTACGTGCGTGAACACCGTCCTTGTCGACGGTGCGGGAGTCACCACCAACATCAATGAGCAGCCCCCGCCGCTGACCGCAGCGGAATGGGAAGCGTTGTGCGACACCGCGGAGGCCGCCGTGCGAGACATCAACGCCCACTGGCTGGTCATCGGCGGAAGCTTCCCGGAGGTTGAAGGCGGCCGCACGGCAGCGCTGAACCGCATGCTCGCCGCCGTCTCCGCGGAAGGCGCCCGCGTGTGTGTCGACTCGTCGGGACCGGTGCTGCGCGAGATCCTCGAACATCACGGCACCCAGGTCGACCTCGTCAAGCCCAATGTCGAGGAACTCGCTGACGCGGCAGGTATGCCGGTGACAACCCAAGCCGATCTAGTGACTGCGGCTGAGGAGCTGCTCGGTCTCGGGGTGAACCGTGCGCTGGTGACCGCCGGCGCGCAGGGGATGTTTCTCATCGGCAGCCGATCTCGCCTGTGGGCGCGCAGCGGCCCGGTCCCCGTCGTCAACACCACCGGCGCTGGCGATGCCGCGCTAGCCGGCTTCCTGTCGCAGGACCGCAGTCCGCTGGCGCCGCTGTCCGCCGTGGAGAGGTCGCTCACACAGGCGATGGCGTGGGGCGCGAGCGCCGTGCAGACCGCCGCTGCGGTCCCCACGCGCATTGTCCCGCTGCCCCACGTCGAAGTCCGGGAGCCGGACCTTGACGCCTCCCTCACGCACGCTGAACCGGAGAACTGATGCTCGCTGGCCTCCCCACCGACCTGCTCATCGACGGCGACTGGCGTCCCAGCCAGACAGAACGCCGGTTCGACGTGCACAACCCCGCCACCGGGGAGGTGCTCGCCTCTGTCGCCGACGCCTCACCCGAGGAAGGGATCCTCGCGCTGGACGCCGCCGTGCGTGCGCAGACGGACTGGGCTCGGACGTCCCCGAGAGCGCGCGGGGAGATCCTCCGCCGCGCGTTCGAACTGGTCACCGAGCGAGCTGACCAGTTCGCCACGGTGATGACCCTGGAGATGGGCAAGCCGCTGCACGAGGCGCGGGCCGAGGTGACCTACGGGGCAGAGTTCCTGCGATGGTTCTCCGAAGAAGCCCCTCGCATCAACGGTCGCTACGGGCTGAACCCAGAGGGCACCGGCAACATGCTGGTCTCCCGGAGGCCCGTTGGTCCCTGCTTCTTCATCACCCCGTGGAACTTCCCGCTCGCCATGGCAACCCGGAAGGTCGCCCCCGCCCTCGCCGCAGGGTGCACGGTCGTCCTCAAGCCGGCGGCTCTGACCCCGCTCACCGCGCTCATTTTCGCTCGCACGCTCCAAGACGCGGGGCTGCCGGACGGTGTGCTCAACGTCGTCACGACCTCCCGGTCCACTGCGCTGTCGGCGCCGATACTCGCTGACACACGATTGCGGAAGCTGTCGTTCACCGGTTCCACGCAGGTCGGTGTCGCGCTGCTCAAGCAGGCGGCCGACAACGTGCTTCGCACTTCGATGGAGCTCGGAGGCAATGCGCCTTTCATCGTGTTTGAAGATGCCGACCTCGATGCGGCCGTGACCGGGGCGATGCAGGCGAAGTTCCGCAACATCGGCCAGGCGTGCACAGCTGCCAACCGGTTCCTGGTGCAGGACAGCATCGCAGGACAGTTCGCCGATGCCGTCGCGGCGCGCATCGATGACATGGTCGTCGGCGACGGCATGGAGCCGGGCACCACCATCGGTCCGCTCATCAACACAGACGCCGTGCACAGCTGCGCACGGCTGGTGGAGGACGCCGTCGCCCGCGGCGCCCGACTTGTGCGCGGTGGCTCGCCGCTGCCGGTTGCCCCCGGCACCTACTTCCCGCCGACGCTGCTGGTAGATGTGCAGCCCGGCAGCGAGATTCTCGAGCAGGAGATCTTCGGGCCGGTGCTCGCCATCTCCACGTTCACCGACGAGGCCGACGCGGTCCGCCGCGCCAACGACACCCCGTACGGCCTGGCGTCGTACGTCTTCACCGCGGATGCCCGCCGCGCCTCCCGCATGGTCGACGAGCTTGACGCGGGGATGATGGGCCTCAATGTCGGCGTCATCTCCAACGCGGCGGCGCCGTTCGGCGGTGTGAAGCAGTCCGGCCTCGGCCGCGAAGGCAGCGCGGAAGGAATCGGGGAGTTTCTGGAGACGAAGTACACGCTCACCGCGGTTTGACGCAGACAGGAGATCACACATGAACACCAGAACAGTTGTCGTGACCGGCGGGGGTCAGGGAATCGGAGCGGCCACCGGCACCCTCTTGGCCTCCCGCGGGTACCGAGTCGTCGTCGCCGACAAGTCGGAGAGCACCGCGGCCGCGCAAGCGGCGGTGCTAGACGAGAAGTTTCCCGTCGAAGGCGGACATGTCGCGGTAGCCGTCGACGTGACCGACGCCACGATGGTCGACGCGGCGTTCGCCAATCTGACAGAGCGATTCGGGAGCTTGGAGGGGCTCGTCAACGGCGCGGGGGTGCTGTTCAAAGCCCCAGCGGAGGAGACCTCCGTGGACCTGTGGAAGCTGCAGCTCGACGTGCACTTGACTGGGGCGCTCCTGTGCAGTCGCGCGGCGTTCCCCGCCCTCGCGCGGGCGGAACAGCCCGCCATTGTCAACATCGCCTCCGTCGGGTCGACGTTCGGGCTTCCCGGCCGTGTGGCCTATGCCACCGCGAAGAGCGGCGTGCTCGGGCTCACCCGGACGCTGGCCGTCGAATGGGGCAAGCACGGCATCCGCGTCAACGCTGTGGCTCCCGGGTACATCGGCACAGAGATGGTCCGCGCCGGCCTGCGCGAAGGAACCCTGGACGAGGGTGCGCTGGTTCGGCGAACGCCGCTGGGGCGCCTCGGTGAGCCGGAGGAGATCGCCAAGGTCATCGCCTTCCTACTGTCCGAGGAGGCCAGCTTCGTCCACGGTGAAGTGCTCCGCGCCGACGGCGGGATCACCATCGACGGGACATTCCAGTAACCCGGTATCTGCGGCAGACGAGCTGACGCCAGCCGCCCCTTTTCCGCGGTACCTTTCCTCATGGCATCCAACTGGCGCAAAGGCGGCATCCGCAGCATCGCCGGTCTCGTCGTTGGCGCAGTTGCGGCGGCGGGCGTCACCATCTACGTCGCGCTCATCGCCGAGTTCGCGGTCCCGCAGCCGGCGGGTGGTTCGCGCCCCTGGCGCTCGTCGAACTCGGCTGCGCCGCCGCGCTCTTCATCATCCAGCGGCGCAAGCTGCCCCGTCGACCCGCGATGGTGGTCGGCGGGATCATCTTCGTGGTGCTGCTCGGGCTCTCCCTGCTCGTCCCGCGGTTCTGGCCGGCGTGGACAGTCGCATGGGAGTTCGATGGGACGAGCCCTGCCGGGACGGGGTGCGCCGACGGCAAGACGGCGGTGATTGTTCATGAGTGGGACGTGCCCGCTGCCGCCGGGGCGGGCACGGTCGCGACCGCCCGCCAGATGTACTCCCCGGAGTGCCAAACCACCTGGGTGCGTGTGCTCACTGCGGACCCCGCCATGGCCACCCTCAAGAAGATCGGTCGTCCGGCCGGAGGCGGACTATGGGCGGTTACCACCGAGGAAGCGTTCGGTGCGCCGACGGATTTGTGGACGTACAGCGAACAGATTCACGCACCGGACTGCGCCGTCGTTGAGGTGTCGGTGCTGGCAGGGGAGGACGTCGTCGGCACCCTTGTCACCGACTGTCCGTAGTCACGGTGCCGGAAGAAGACCGTCGGGGATGTCGGCGAAGTTGATGCGGCCGCCCGCGGCACGGAGCTCGCGGAAGTGCCCCGGCACCAGCGCCGCGTCGTCGGGGTGGTGGAAGATGCGTTCATGCGCGAAGCGCACAGTGGAGTTGTTGAACCTGCTGCGCCGAACCTCGTCTCCGGCAATGGCGGCGTCGGCTTCGCCCGCGACGATGACTTCCATCCCGCCCGGCACGTGTGCGGCGATGCCGGGGTGGTTCATCTGCAGGCCGAGGCGACGGTTCAGAGGGAACAGCAGCGCAAACGCGTTGCCGAGGCCCAGCCCGGCGTCAGCTCCCAGCCGCGGGTCGGGAAGCGCCGTCAATGGAGCGTCGGACGTGATGAGGGACGGCTCGTCGAACGAGATGAGAAGCCACGGCCGCCCTATGAGAACTCCGGCCAGCTCCGGCGCGAGCGCCACAATCTGCTGCAGATGGGTCGCGGTGAGGTCCTCGGCTGAGAGGTCCGGGGACGACACACCGAGACGCTTGAGTTCCTCGGGGCTCAGTCGGCGCAGTAAGTGTTCCGAGAGCTGACGGATCTGCTCGCGGTGGTCCGGTCCTCGCAGGAACTGCAAGGTGATGAAGACGCTGAGTGTGACCCGCTCATCGTGCTGGAGCGGCCAGTAGCCGTGCGCGATCCTCGCCAGGAGGTTGGCTGCCGCGCCTTCGATCCTGCTAAGCGCATCCTCGAACGCGTCAGGGTTGGGATGGTCGGGGACCGCATAGAAGCCCCGCTGCGTGGTCGCGTCGTGCGCGGAGATCCCGTGGGCCTTCCCGGTGTGCACGTTGACGGCCGTGAGTGTGCGTCCGGAGCTGAAGCCGGAGAGGTAGGACTTCGGGACGGTGTGGTGCTGCTTCTTCCTGTTCATCCCGAGCCTCCTCTGTCGAGCGTATTTCAGCCTCCCTGTCGGCGGGCGAGGGGCCGGGCATTCCGCGACCCCTCGCCGCACCCAGTGCGACGTCAGTGTCAGGCCGGGACGCGGTGCCGAGCAGTCCGACCGTGCGCAGGTCGGCGTCCCGCACGGCGGCAGCGGTGGTGTCGGCATGTGGACGGGGATGGTGACCGCGGCTTCGATGTCCTGGGTCACTTTGTGCATGGTGTTCGTGCACAGCACGAGCAGGTCCGCGCCGGCGCGCTCTACGGCGCGAGCCCGGTTCGCGAGTAGATGCGCCGCATCGGCCCAGCGGCCTTCGGCCTGCATGCGTTCGACGTCGGCGAAGTCGACCGAGTCCAAGACGATCCGTGCCGAGTGGTAGCCGCCGAGACGGTCCCGTACCTCTTCGTAGGCGAGGTGATAGCAGTCGGCGGTGGACTCCCAGCTCATTCCGCCGAGCATCCCGATGGTTCGCATACTCGGGTTGTATCAGCCCGCCCGCTTACGCCGAGTCGCGAGCGATGGCGGAGAGCTTGTCGAAGAGCGGTCCTGAGGCGGGGATGTCGATGCCATGGACGACGGCGACCACCCGCGTCCACGAGTAGACGAAGTAGTCCCAGCCGTCGACGACCTCGACGCCTGGCTGCGCGGCCTGCTGCAGGAAGCGCCGCTCGCCCCGGTAGTTCATGTCCCACGCGATTGCGTCCTCGGGGAACCGCACGCGGTCGGTCAATGGGGACCCAGGTCGGTCCTTACCCATGCCTGTCGCGTTGACGACGACGCTCCGCGAAGCCAGTCCGGCCACAAGCCGGTCAGCTGCCTCCGCACTCTCCGTGACGTGGTAGTTGATGGGGATGCTGAACCCGATCTCGCCATGCAGTTTCCGCATCTCGTCGAGCCGGCGAGAGGAGCGAGCGGTGACGTGGATGCGGGCGGGCGCGCCGGGCGCATGGTGCAGACCGAGGGTGGTCGCGACGGACGCTCCGCCGGCGCCGAGAAGCAGCAGTTCACTGTCAGCCCAGTCATGCGGGTCGCGGATGCGGTTCAGCGCGAGCATGCTCGTCTGGTCGTCGAGCGCGGCCCCGTGCAGTTGGCCATCGCGCTTCGAGATGCAGCTGACCTCATGGAGCAGGCGGGCTGAGTCGTTGAGCTCGTGAAAGAGGTCACGGGTCGCGGCGAGGACGTTGAGCTTGTGCGTGGTGATGAGGCCGCCCAGGCCGTTCGGGTCGTCGCGGATCTGCTCGACGGCTGCGCGGTAGTCCGCGGGCGGGGCGTCCAACGGCAGATCGACGCCAACCAGGCGCGCATCGAGCCCGAGCTCCGCCGCCCACCGCGGATAGATCCGCTGGATGGCGGAGGATCCGGTGCTCACTCCGATGAAGGTGAACACGCCGGTCATGCGGGAACCTCCACGGTGAGCGGCTGGCCCAATTGAGGAATCGTCCAGTCGATGTCATGCACGTTGGCAAGGTCTCTTTCCAGGTCGGCGGGGTCGGCGGTGTTGAAACCGAACAATCCCCAGTGGTGGACGAGCAGGCGGGGGATGCCGGCCTCGCGGCAGAGGGTCAGCGCCTCGTCGAGACTGAAGTTGCCGGGCACGCCATTGCTGTTGCGGTCGGGATCGCGGCCGTTGACGGGCAGCAGGGCAAGATCCACCTCGAGGCTGCGGATGATGTCGATCTGCCCGCTGTAGGGGGCGCAGTCGCCCGAGTGGTAGATGCGGAACCCGCCGAAGTCCAGCACGTACCCGAGAAACAGGTTCTGACCGTGCTGGTCCAGCTCGATCTGCTCGTGCGCGGCAGGGACGGCGGTGATGCGCAGTCCGGGCCGTACCCACATCTGCTCGCCAGCATCCAGGCCCAGCAGTCGTGGCAACGGCACTCCCCGACTCATCGCACGCGGGGCCTCGGCCCTGGGCACTACGAACAGCGGGTCACTGGAGATCTGCAGGAACGGAATGGTCCCCAGGTCCATGTGGTCGGTGTGCCCGTGGGTGCACAGCACCGTCGACAGCCCGGTCACCTGCGCAGGCTGCACCGGGGCGTCGTGCAGCCGCCGGTGCGCGAAGCGGCGGCCGGCGTATTTGTCGGCGAGCACGTCACTCAGGTACGGGTCGATGAAGACCAGATCGTCGCGGTAGCGGATGGCGAATCCGGCCTGCCCCAACCACCACAGCGTGAGGTCGGCGTCGCTAGGGAAGCTCGGGTCGATGGGGTCTGCGCTGACAGCCATGGGCGGCTCCTTTGCTCCGGAGGAAATTTCCACACAACACTGTACACAAGAAAATCTTTCCGATATAGTGACTCGTGCTGCGGAAGTCAGCGTTGACCCGAAAGGAACCTCATGCGTTCACACACTCGCGCCGCCGTCGCCGCGACAGTGCTCAGCACCGCGGCGGTGCTGGTCCTGAGCGGATGCGCCGGAAGCGCCCCCGGAAGCGATGAACCGCTCGTCGGCCTGGTCGTGAAGACCCAGGACAACCCCTTCTACGTGAAGATGACCGAAGGCGCCCAGCAGGAGGCCGAAGAACTCGGACTGAACCTGCAGGTCGCCAGCGGCGACGGCCAGAGTGACGTGGACTCGCAGATCAAGTCCATCGAGAACTTCGTCGCTCAGGGCGCCGAAGCGATCCTCGTCACCCCCGCTGGAGACGGGATCATCCCCGCCATTCAGAAGGCCCAGGATGCGGGCGTGCTGGTCCTGGCCCTGGACTCTCCGCTCGGCGAGGGATCCGGTGTCGACGGCACGTTCGCCACCGACAACCACCTGGCCGGTGTCCTTGTCGGCCAGTGGGCCGCCGCCGCTCTCGGCGACACCGAGGCCCGCATCGCGACCCTCGACCTGAGCACCGACCAGATCCCCGTCGACGTCGCCCGCAACCAGGGCTTCCTCGAAGGGTTCGGCATCGATGTCGCCGATCCCACCCGGATGTGGGATGAGACCGACCCGCGACTGGCCGGCTACGAGGTCACCGACGCCAACGAGGCCGGTGGGCGAGCCGGGATGGAGAAGCTCCTCCAGAAGGACCCGACCATCAACCTCGTCTACACGATCAACGAGCCCACCGCCGCCGGCGCCTATCAGGCCGTGGTCGCCGCGGGGCTCGAGGACCAGATCACCATCGTCTCCGTCGACGGCGGCTGCCCCGGAGTGACGAACGTGCAGGAAGGCGTCATCGCGGCGACCTCCATGCAGTTCCCCCTTGAGATGGCCGCGCAGGCGCTGCAGGCAGTGGACGCCTACCTCGCCGACGGGACCAAGCCGGAGAACTCCCCGGGTCTGGACTTCACCAACACCGGCGTCACCCTCATCACCGACCAGCCGCAGGACGGCGTGGAGTCCGAGGACACCACGTTCGGACTGGATAACTGCTGGGGCTGAGCCCCCTCAGCCGTCCGTCCCGGGCCTGGGGCATCACGGCCCCGGCCCGTGGACGACGACGCCCAAGGAGCACCCAAACCATGAACGAAAACTCCCCTGAAGTCGCCGACCCCGTGGCCGCGCGGGTCACGCCGGCAGCGAAGCCGTCCAAGACCGGGCTCGTTGAAATCGAGCAGAGCAGCTCGCTCGGCCCCATCCAATGGATTGAACGGAAGATGCTCAGCCGGCCGCTCATCGGCCCGCTCGCCGTCCTCATCATCGCGACCATCGTCTTCTCCATCGTGTCGCCGAACTTCGGCACGCTGCAGAACTATTCGCTGATCCTTCAGCAGGTGCAGGTCATCGCGATGCTCGGCATCGCGCAGACCCTGATCATCCTCACCGCCGGCATCGACCTGTCCGTGGCAGCCGTCATGCTGCTGGCCCAGGTCGCGATGGGCAAGTTCGCCGTCAACCTCGGGGTGCCCGTCGAGCTCGCACTCATCCTGGGCATCCTCGTCGGCGTCGCATGCGGCGCCGTCAACGGGCTGGTGGTCACCAAACTCAACATCCCGCCGTTCATCGCCACCCTCGGAACGCTCAGCATCTTCTACGCGCTCAACATCTTTATCTCCGACGGCGAGAGCGTGCCTTACGCCGAGGTGCCGGCACTCTTCAACTGGCTGGGAACCGGATTCCAGGTCGCGGGGGCCACATTCACATACGGACAGGTGCTCACGCTGCTGATGTTCCTGCTGTTCGCATACATCCTCCGCAACACCGCCTGGGGCACCCACATCTACGCCGTTGGTGACAACATCGAAGCCGCTCGACTGACCGGTATCCGCGTCAACAGGGTGCTGATGAGCGTGTACATCGTCGCCGGCCTCATCATCGGCATCACCGCCTGGCTGCTCATCGGCCGGATCGGCTCCATCTCGCCCACGGCCGGTGTCGGCTACAACCTCGCCTCCATCACCGCTGTCGTCATCGGCGGAACGTCCCTGTTCGGTGGCCGCGGCCGCATCATGGGCACCCTCCTCGGCGCGCTCATCGTCGGCGTCTTCTCCAGCGGGCTCTCGCTCGCAGGCTTCGACAGCCTCTGGCAGGAATTCACCATCGGCGTGCTCATCATCGGCGCGGTCGCCGTCGACCAGCGCCTGCGCAAGATCGGACGTTGACATGACCACCACCTCCACCGAGCTCGTGATGCAGGCCCGCGGCCTGGTCAAGCGCTACGGCCACGTCGTCGCACTCGATGAAACCGACTTCGAGATCCGGCAAGGCGAAGTCCTCGCCGTCATCGGAGACAACGGTGCCGGCAAGTCCTCGCTCATCCAGTGCCTCGCCGGAGCGGTGCAGCCAGACGAAGGCGAACTGCTCATCGAAGGCGAGGAGGTCTCGCTCCGCTCACCCGTCGAAGCACGCCGTCGCGGCATCGAGACGGTCTTCCAGAGCCTGGCCGTCTCCCCGGCGCTTGACATCGCCAGCAACATCTTCCTCGGCCGCGAATTGCGCCGTCCCGGCATCGCCGGATCGCTGTTCCGCATGCTCGACAAGAAGAAAATGCGCGAAGAGGCCCTCGAGGTCATGTCGCAGCTGGGACTGCAGACGCTGCAGAACATCGGCCAGTCTGTCGAAACGCTCTCCGGTGGTCAGCGGCAGGGTGTCGCCGTCGCCCGGGCCGCTGCGTTCGGTTCCAAAGTCGTCATCCTCGACGAGCCGACTGCGGCACTGGGCGTCAAGGAGTCCGGCCGGGTCGTCAAACTCATCAAGGACATCAACGCCCGCGGCATCCCGGTCGTGCTCATCAGCCACAACATGCCGCAGATCTTCGAAGTCGCCGACCGCATCCACATCCAGCGGCTGGGCAAGCGCATCGCGCTCGTTGAAACCTCACAGATCGACATGGCCGACGCGGTCGCCCTGATGGTCGGGGCCAAGACACCCGCAGAGCTCGGGATCGCGTCATGACCGGCACCCGCACCCCGCGCGGCATCGTCCCCGTCGTCGCCGTGAACTCTGCCGATGAGGGACTCAGGCTCACCGACGCGCTCCTTGCAGGCGGCATCGATGTCATCGAGGTCACCTTCCGCACCGACGCTGCTGCCGACGCCATCTCTGCCATCACGCGGGCGCGGCCCGAGATGCTCGTCGGCGCCGGCACCCTGCTCAGCACCGAGGCCGTCGACATCGCCGTGGACGGCGGCGCCGCGTTCGGCGTCGCGCCCGGGCTGCGCCCGCCGGTGGTCGAACACGCCGTCAGCCGCGGGTGGGATTTCGTGCCCGGCGTTGCCACCGCCAGCGAACTCGAACTCGGTCTCTCCCTCGGCCTGGACTTTTTCAAGCTCTTCCCCGCCGAACCCTCCGGCGGTGTGGCGCTCATCGACGCGCTCGCCGCCCCGTACCCGAGCGCGTCGTTCATGCCCACCGGCGGCATCCGTCCCGACAACGTCGCGGCATACCTGCAGCGTCCGTCGGTTCGAGCGTGCGGCGGCACATGGATTGCCTCGCGGTCGCTCCTCGATGACGAACGCTTCGACGAGATCGCCCGCCGCGCGGCGGACGCGGTCAACCAACAGAACCTCAGCCGAAAGGAAACCGTCCGATGATTCCCGACTACCTGCCCGAGCCTGGCACCGCACTGACTGGGAAGGTCGCCATCGTCACCGGCGCCGCCTCCGGCATCGGCGAAGCGGTCAGCCGCACCTACGCCGCAAACGGCGCCCGCGTCACCATGGTCGACATCGACACCGCCCGCCTGGCGGAAGTCGCCCAGGACATCCGCGACCGCGGCGGCGATGTCGTGGAGGTCGTCGCCGACGTCGTCGACGAAGACGCCGTGCGCGCGTTCTTCGCCGACACCGTCACCCGCTGGGGCCGGCTGGACTTGCTCATCAACAGCGCCGGACGCGACTCCCTGTCGCCCCCGGTCACCGAGGTCACCCTCGAGGAGTGGAACAAGACCATCGGCCCGAACCTGACCGGAGTGTTCCTCTGCTGCCGTGAAGCGTTCCTCATCATGGAGAAGCAGGAGAGCGGCGGACGCATCATCAACATGGGCTCGTCCTCGACCCGGGTTGCCTCCGGACCCGGGCACAGCCCGTACCGCGCGTCCAAGCACGGCATGCTCGGCTTCAGCAAGAACATCCTGCTGGAAGGTGTCGGGAAGAACATCGGCGTCACCGTCCTCAACCCGTCCCACGTGCGCACCCCGATGACGGAGATCATCGACAAGGGCCTGTACGACGGAAACCTGCCGGCGTACACCGACGGCTGGCTGGACGAGCACGAGATCGAGCACGGCATCGCCGCCAGCTGCATCGACGTGTCCAACGTGGCCGAGGCGTCACTGTACATCGCCACCCGTACCCCGGACGTCACCATCCCGACCTTCTCGCTGTACCCCACTCAGAAGGCGCACCGCTACGGCATGGAGGTCTGACACGCATGCGTGCCGCAGTGTTGCGCGATGTGCGCCGCATCGACGTCGCCGACATCCCCGAGCCGGAGCCTGTCGGGGCGGACTCCGTGCTGGTGGAAATTGGCGCGGTGGGGGTGTGCGGGTCCGACGTTCTCCGGTTCGGCGTCGGCAAGGGATACGGGTTCCCGCTCGTGCTGGGCCATGAGATGTCCGGGACGGTGCTCGAGGCTTCCGCCGACGGGTCGGTGCAGCCCGGCGACCGGGTGGCGATCTTCCCCTGCCTCCCCGACCCGGCAGACCCGATGAGCGAGATCGGCGAATACGCCCTCGGCAGCGCCTACGACTACTTCGGGTCCCGCCGCGACGGTGGCCTGCAAGAGCTGCTCCGCGTCCCCGCCCGCAACCTGTTCCGGCTACGTGAGGACGTCTCCCTCATCGAGGGCGCGCTCGTTGAGCCGGCGGGCGTGGCGCTGCACGCTGTAAGGAAAGCTCCCGTCCCGCCCAACGCGACTGCGCTGGTCATCGGCGCCGGACCCATCGGCCTGCTGGCTGCGCAGTGGCTGCGAGTCGGCGGCGTCTTCCGCGTGCTGGTCGCCGACATCGATCCGCGCAAGCGCCGCATTGCCGAGCGCCTGGGCTTCGAAGCCATCGACCCCACCGACACCGGCAGCGATGTCATCGCAACGGAGCTGACCGGTGGGCGAGGCGTGGACATCGCGGTGGAAGCCAGCGGCCTGGCCGTGACGTTCCTGCAGGCCATCCACGCCACCGCCCACCGCGGCCACGTCGTGCTCCTGGGCGACCTCAGCAACGATGTCGCTCTCTCCAAGGAGACCGTCTCCCGGGTCCTTCGCCGCGAGCTCACCCTTCACGGCACCTGGAACGCCCGCATCGCTCCCCGCGGCAACAGCGAATGGGACATGGTCGTCGCAGCAGTCGGACGCACCGTGAACGTGCGTGACCTGGTCAGCGACGTGGCGCCATTCGAGGACGCCCAGCGAGTGTTCGAGGATCTCGCTGACCGGCGGGTATGGGCGAACAAGACGGTGTTCGCGGTGTCCGAAGCAGCCCGGACCGAAGCGCCCGGCCTGTTGGACAAGTCCGCGTCTCACGCGGAGGCCAAGCGATGAGAGCGGCTGTCTTCCACGAACCGGGTCGCATCGAGGTCACCGACGTTCCAGTTCCAGCCCTCGAGCCGGGCGACGTGCTGATGCGTGTGCGCGCCGCCAGCATCTGCGGAACCGACCTACGCATCATGAAGCACGGGCACTTCAAGATCCCCGCCGGCACACCGCGCGTGCTCGGTCATGAGGTGGCGGGCGAGATCGCGGAGGTCGGGGACGGGGTCAGCGACTACCGCGTTGGTGACCGCGTCAGCATCACCCCCAACGTCGGATGCGGCCACTGCGAGATGTGCGTGCAGGGCTTGAACCAGCTCTGCCCGACCTACGATGCGTTCGGTATCACCTTGGACGGCGGGTTCGAGGAGTACATGCGCGTGCCTTCCTGGGCCATCGCCCGAGGAAACCTGGTCCCCCTCCCGGACGCCGTCCCGTTCGACAAGGCGGCGCTGATGGAGCCCGCCGCGTGCTGCCTCCATGGCCAGCGGAAGATCGACGTCGGACCTGGCGACGACGTCCTCATCATCGGCGCTGGCCCCATCGGCTGTCTTCACACCCTCATCGCCAAACGGCGCGGTGCGCGCAGGGTCATCGTCGCCAACCGGCGACAGTCGCGCCTGGACATCGCCGCGACGATGGGCGCGGATGTGCTTGTGAACGTCACCGACACGGCCCTCCACGAAGAGATCATGCGACTGACCGAGGGACGGGGGGTCGATGTGGTGATTACTTGCGTGTCCAACCCGGACGTCATCGCCTCCGCAACAGACCTGCTGGCACGACTGGGTCGCCTGAATGTCTTCTCCGGGCTGGGTGACGCCGCCCGCCCCGCCATCGACGTCAACGCGCTGCACTACCGAGAGTTGGTGATGACAGGGACGACCGGTGCGAGCAACAAGGACTACCGGGACGTGCTGGACCTGCTCGGCCGCGATGACGTGGACCTGTCGCCCATCATCAGTCAGCGGTTCTCCGTGGAGGACATTCAGGCAGCCTTTGACCACGCCGCGTCCGGGGCCGGCATGAAACCGCTGATCTCTTTCGAAGGAGCCTGACATGGCGACCGTGTACACCCCTGACACCCTCGAGCACGCGCACGAGCCGACGTTCTCATTCATTGGTGTGACGACTGGGTCGTCCTCCATCATGCGTGTGTTCCCGGCATGGGCGGACCACCTCGGTATCCCCAGCCGCATTGTCGGCGTCGACATCCCGCTAGACGCGTCCCCGGAGCAGTACCGCAGTGTCGTGTCGTTCATCGCGTCCGATGAGAACTGGCGCGGATCGCTGGTGACCACGCACAAGCTGAACTTGTACAACGCCACCCGCGACATGTTCGCGGACGTGGGGGAGTCAGCGCGGCTGCTGGACGAGATCAGCAGCATCTCCAAGGGCCCCGACGGGCTCCACGGGCATGCCATGGACGACGTCACAGCAGGCTTGTCCTACCAGGACGCGGTTGGCCCGGGGTTCACCGGCGAGGTGCTGCTTCTGGGCGCCGGCGGCGCGTCCCTCGCGCTGACCCTCTACCTGCACCGGCGTCAGCAGGCGGCGGCCCCCGTCCCGTCTCGACTGGTGGTGACCAACCGTCGCCCCGCGCGGCTGGAAGAGATGCGTGACCTGCACCGCCGCCTGGGGTTCCGGATTCCCGTCGAGTACCGGACCGCAGGTCAGCCCGAAGCCAACGACGCGGCGCTGTCGACGATGGCCGAAGGAACTCTCGTCATCAACGCCACCGGACTCGGCAAGGACCGCCCCGGATCACCGCTCACGGCGCAAGCGGTGTTCCCCGCGGGCGCGGTCGCATGGGACTTCAACTACCGCGGAGACCTCGTTTTCCTCGACCAGGCGAAGGCGGCCGGTGTTCGCACCGTCGACGGCTGGTTCTACTTCCTCCACGGCTGGACCCGGGTGATCGCCCAGGTCTTCGACCTGGACATCCCCACCAGTGGGCCGCAGTTCGACGAACTGGCCCGCATCGCCCGCGCTGCATGAGCGCAACGAAAGGACCATCATGAGCACCCCCAACACCGTTCCCACCACCGTCGCGGTCGGCACCCAGTTCGACCTGACCACCGGCCTGGCCGACTCCCGCCCATCCCTCCGGCGTCCGCTGTCGGCGATGCGCGGCATGTACGCCGACACCGACGCGTTCGACGCCGGCGTCGCCGCCGGAGACCCGCTCACCTACGAGTTCTACGACATGGGTGTCCCGTCGTTGGAGACGGAGATCGCGTATGGCACGAGCATCACCTATCCCGGCAAGGTCGGCGACGAGTACCACATGACCAAGGGGCACTTCCACGAGCGGCTCGAATCGGCCGAGATCTACTTCTGCATCTCCGGGTCCGGGCTGATGCTCATGGAGAGCCCGGAAGGTGATGTGCAGGTCGAGGAGTTCGTCCCCGGTCGCGCGGTATACGTGCCGGGCCGTTACGCGCACCGCAGCATCAACACCTCGCCGGACGAGCCGCTCATCACGTTCTTCGCTTTCCCCGGAGACGCCGGTCACGACTACGGCACCATCGAGACGAAGGGCTTCCGCAAGATCGTCGTCGAGCGCGACGGCCAGCCGGTGCTCCTGGACAACCCGCGCTGGGGAGCGTGACCTCATGACCGACCGTCCCCGCGTCATCGTCACTCCGCGGTCAGCGCCGGGCCATCCGTCGCTGACCCGACTAGCCCAGGCCGGCTACGACGTCGTCTTCCCGGCGCCGGGCCGGGTCCCTTCTGAGGACGAGCAGCGGAGCCACCTGGCGGGGGCGGTCGGTTATCTCGCCGGTGTCGAGACCATCTCACGGGACACGCTCACCAGCGCACCCTCCCTGCGAGTTATCTCACGCAACGGGGTCGGAGCCGATGCCATCGACCTGGCCGCGGCCGAGGAGCTCGGCATCGAAGTCCTGCGGGCACCCGCAGCCAACGCCCAGGGCGTCGCCGAACTGGCTGTCGGACTGATGCTGGCCGCCGCCCGGCACATCCCGCTGGCGGTAACGGCCATCGCCAACGGCCAGTGGACGCGTGAGATGGGCACCGAACTCGCTGGTCGCACCCTCGGAATCATCGGATGCGGGAACATCGGCCGGCGCGTGGCCCGCGTGGCCGCAGCCATCGGCATGCAGATCATCGGCTACGACGCCTACCCTGACCCGCAGTACCGCCAGGACGGATTCCGGTACGCCTCACTCGATGAGGTGCTCGAGACCGCCAACGTCATCACACTGCACGCGCCGCCCGCCGACAGGCCACTCATCGATGACGTGGTTCTCACCCGCACCAAAACCGACCTCATCCTCGTCAACACCGCTCGTGCTGCACTCGTCGACGACAATGCGGTACTGGCCGCGCTGAACTCGGGACGTCTCGCCGGCTATGCCGCGGACGTGTTCGACCCCGAACCGCCCGGTGAGACCGCCCTCACCCGCCATCCGCGTTTCATCGGCACGCCCCACATCGGCGGTTTCACCCGCGAAAGTGTCGATAGGGCGATGGATGCTGCCGTAGATCAGCTCATCGACCGCCTAGACTCGGGCCGTGGATGACGCGCCAATGAGCACCAACCTGCTCCACCGGATCTCGCGGAAGTCCACGTCGCTGAGCCCCGCGCTGCGCGGTGTGGCAGATGTGATCCTCGCCCACCCTGAGGAGGCGCAGGAACTGTCCATCACCGAGCTCGCCAACCGTGCCGGTGTCGCCGACTCGACGGTGTCCCGGTTCCTCCGAGAGCTCGACCTCGACGGCTACAACCAGCTGCGTCTGGGCATCGCCCAAGCCATTTACTCCAGGGACCCCGCGCCCGCGGAGCAGCGGTCCAGCTGGGTATATGAGGGTGTGCTCAAGGGAGACAGCACGGAGCAGATCGTCGACAAGGTGCTCCACGGCAGCCTCGACTCATTGCGGCGGACCACCGAGCGCCTGGCGCCGGAGGTCATCGACGCCGTCATCGAGCGCATCTACGACGCACCCGCGCTCTACTTCTCAGCAATGGGCGCCTCGTCCACCTCGGCGGAGAACGGCGTGATGCGGTTCGTCCGCGCCGGGAAGCGGTGCCACCTCTTCCGCGACCAGAGCATCCAGTCGATGGGAGCTGCAACGCTGCGTCCCGGTGATGTTCTTATAGCTATCAGCGACTCCGGCGAATCGACCTCCGTTGTCACGACCACCGAGATCGCTAGTTTCCATGGCGCGTTCACCGTCGCCATCACCTCTAACCTCGCATCTCGCCTTGCGCACGCGGCCGACACCGTTCTACTGACTGCGTCCTCCGTCGCCAGCAGCGACGTGTACGGCGAGAGCGTTACCTCCAAATGGGGACAGATGCTGGCCATCGACGCCCTGTACGCCGCGTACGCATCCCGGTACTACGAGGAGACCGCCGACTACCTTCAAGAGGGTTATCTGTCGGTCATCAAGCCCACCCGCGGTCCCGCGGGAAACTGATACCTGCGCTGCGGCGGCGCGTTCCTAGTGCCACCTAGTCGCGGATCCCGTTGCGGCCGACGCCCCGGGCGCCGTCCACGCTGCCCCTCCGGCGTGCAAGGTCATCCGTGCGTCGACCTCCCTGGACGGATATGGACTCTGTCGAAAAAATATCGCACGGCACCTTGCGATAGAAGAAACTTCTAGTGAATACTGGCTGTGCCCGAAAATTCCCGAGATCGTCACAGCCGACGGTCCCGGCCGGAAGCAAAGGAACGATGATGTTCACTTACGTACACGCGCGCGCACGCGCCATCCTGGTGGGAGTCGGCGCCGTCGGTGTCGCGCTGACGTTGGCCGGATGCGCGGGCGGCGGCGCCGAAGCAGGGTCCTCGGCAGGCGCCTCCGACTCAGACGTTGCAGCGTTCACCGAGACCGCTCAGACAGCTGTCACGGAAGCGTCGGCACCGCAGACGCCCGAGACTGCCCCCGTTCCTGCCGGCGGCCCGGCACCGGCATCGGACGTCAGCGTCACCATCATCCCGTGCTCGATGGCGGTGGAAGGCTGTGCGCGTCCGGCCCGGTCCGCACAGGACGCCGCTGAGGAGCTCGGCTGGTCGGCAACCATCGATGACCCGTCGACCGGGCAGGGCGGTGCGTCCGCTGCGGTGCAGCGAGCCATCGCCACCGGCACGGACGCCATCCTGTTGACCTCCATCGACGCCGGAGCCATTCGCGCAGATGTGCAGGCCGCGCGCGACGCTGGCATCGTGGTCGTCGCCAACATGGCCGGAAACGCCGACGACCTCTACCAGGCCGTCGTTCCCGAGCTCGAGGCGAACTTCGACGCCGGCTACCTTCTCGGGCAGCAGGCATTCGTCACCGCCCAGGAGCGCTATCAGCAGCCGGTCAAGGCCATCATCTTCGAAGACCAGGAGTTCGCCACCGTCAAGGAACGCGTTGCCGGATTCGTGCAGTTCATCGACGATTGCAGTGCCGCTGGCGCCGGGTGCGAGGTCCTCTTCCAGGGCAAGCACCTTGCCGCAGACATCGCCACTACCCTCCCGAACCAGGTCGTCCAGACCATCAAGCAGCACCCGGACTACAACACCTTGTTCCTCGGCTTCGATGCCGCGCTGAATGCTGTCGTGACACAGGGACTGCTGCCCGCTGGTCTGGCGGATCCGACCAAAGCACAGGGCCTGTCCGTGGACTGCGACGTCGCCAACGCCACGAGCATCGCGGAAGGTGGCTACCAGACCGCGTGCGTCGGGTTCGCGTTCCTGCGCGCCGGCTATGGCCACATCGACAACATCAACCGGCTCCTCGGCGGCCAAGAACCGGCCGAACAGGGCCTCGTTGGAAAGCTCATCACCGAGGACAACGCCGCCACCGACGGGCAGGCCTGGGACGGCGACTTCGACGCTGTGGCCGAGTACCGGGCCGCGTGGGGCCTGGACTAATGACCGACCACGTCTCCGAGGACCCCCGCACCGTACTAGCGGTGCGGGGGCTCTCGAAGAGCTTCACCGGACAACTCGCGCTCAACGACGTGGACCTGGACGTGCGCGCCGGTGAAGTGCACGCACTCATCGGTGAGAACGGTTCCGGCAAGTCCACCCTCATCAAGTGCCTCGCCGGGTTCTACGTTCCCGACCCCGGGGGAGCGGTGGAGCTCGACGGGCGCTCCATCGCCCTGCCGCTCACGACAAGCGAGGCAGCACGACTGGGTCTGGTCTTCGTCCACCAGGACCTGGGGCTCATTCCCACGCTGTCTGTCGCCGAGAACTTCGCCATCGCCCGCCGATACGAGACAGGGATCCTCGCGCAGATCCCTTGGAAGAAGACCCGGGCACACGCCCGAGCGGAGCTGAGCAAGCTCGGGTGCGGGCACATTGACGTGGACGTGCCGATGTGGCGGCTGCCCATCGCGGTCCAGACCATCGTCGCCATCGCTCGCGCCCTCAGCTCAGCGGAGGCAGGCGCCCGGGTGCTCGTACTCGACGAGCCCACTGCTGCACTGCCAGACGCCGAAGCCGAACTGCTGTTCGACGCCATCCGAGAAGTGACCGCGCAGGGCGTCGGCGTCGTCTACGTGTCCCACAAGCTCGACGAGATCATCCGGCTTGCCGACCGGATCACGGTCCTGCGCGACGGGGTCAAGATCGAGACGGTCCAGGCGGTCGGTCTGCGCGAATCCGACCTGGTGCGCATGATTGTGGGCCGGGCAGTCGACCTCGCCGAACGGGAGGCGCGCGCGGTTAGCACCCGCAAGGTGCTCTCCGTACGTGGGCTTGCTGGCAAGGCGCTCGCGGACGTTTCGTTCGACGTCCACGGCGGAGAGATCGTCGGGTTGTGCGGCATGCTCGGATCCGGTCGAAGCGAACTTGCCCGCACGCTTTTCGGCGCGCAGCATCCGCGAGGGGGAGTCATCGCAATCGACGAGTCCCCGCAAGAGTTCCGCTCGCCCGCAGACGCCATGCGCGCCGGCGTGGCCCTCATTCCCGAGAATCGACGCCGCGACGGTGGGGTGCTCGACCAGTCGCTGGCGGAAAACATCACGCTGCCGTCGCTGCGGCAGTACACCAGGCTCGGTCGTATCTCTGCATCGGCGGAGCGTCGAAGCGTCGCGCAGCTCACCCGCGACTACGGCGTCCGACCGGCGATGCCTTCCCGGGCGTTCAAGTACTTCTCCGGCGGCAACCAGCAGAAGATCGTCATCGCCCGGTGGATGAACCGCACGCCGAAGCTCATCATCTTCGACGAGCCCGTCCAAGGCGTCGACATCGGAGCCCGCGTGGAAATAGTCGGGCACGTGCGAAAGGCCGCTGCAGGAGGCGCGGGAGTACTGCTCATCTCGACAGAGATCGACCTGATGCTGAGCGTGTGCGACCGGCTGCTGGTACTTCGAGACGGACGAATCATCGAAGACATCGCGCACAACGAAATGGATCGAGCAGCGATCTCAGAGCTGGTCTACTTCGGCCACCTCGACGACCGCACGACAGGAACATCATGACCACTCCCATCGCCACAGTGCCCCTCGACCCCGCCGAACAGGGCCGCACCATCCGGCTTCCCGGTGGCCGCCGCGAGCCGGTATCGATCTTCGCAGCACGCATCGCGCTCCCCGCGCTGCTGGTCCTGTTCATCATCGTGTTCTCCATACTGCGACCGGACACGTTCTTCACCGTCGCGAACCTCACCACCACCCTGGCGCTTCAGGCCGTGCTGGCCATCCTGTGCCTGAGCCTTCTGCTGCCGTTGATCGTCGGCGAACTGGACCTGTCCGTAGCCGCGGTGCTCGGCCTGTCGGTCGTGCTCGTGACAGGGCTCACCTCACAGAACGGCTGGCCGCTGCCGCTTGCCACCCTCGTCTCACTGGCGATCTGCGGTGCAATAGGGCTGGTGAACGGCCTCCTCATCGCAGGCGTCGGCGTCAATGCGTTCGTGGTGACCATCGCGATGTCCGCCCTCGTCACCGGCGCTATCGGCGCATACACGCAGGGAAACGTCTTCTACGAGAACATCCCGCAGGGCCTCGTTGACCTCGGTCGAGGCGACTTCTTCGGGATTCCAAAGCCCGTCGTGTACGCCGGCGTCATCGCCGTGGGTCTGTGGTACCTCCTGTCCAGCACTCCGCTGGGCCGCTACCTGTACGCCATCGGCGGCTCGAAGGACGCCGCAGCGCTGAGCGGTATCCCCGTCAAGCGGCTGACCGTGCTGGCGTTCACCAGCGCGGGGCTGCTCGCCGGTGTGGCTGGGGTGGTGCAAGCCGGAATCCTCGGCAGCGGCAACCCCACCGTGGGCGCGCCATTCCTGCTTCCCGCCTACGCGGCTGTCTTCCTCGGGGCTACCGCTATCCAGCCGGGCGTATTCAACGTCTGGGGCACTGTCATCGCGGTTCTGACGGTTCAGGTCGGAACGACCGGCCTGGTACAGCTCGGCGCGCCATTCTGGATTCAGCCGGTCTTCGAGGGCACCGCGCTGCTCATCGCGGTCATCGTCTCCCGCTGGCTCAAGAAAGAGGCGTAGGCAATGGGACCGCTCATCAAACTTCCAGCAGACCAGAGAGGACGCACACAGGAATGAACATCGACCTGACGGGCAAGACAGCCATCGTCACCGGGTCCACCCAGGGGATCGGACGCGCCATTGCCGCCGGCCTGGCCGCCGCGGGCGCCCGCACCATCGTCAATGGGAGGACAGCCGAGAACGTCGAGGCCGCCATCGCCCAGATCCGGGCAGCCGTGCCGGACGCGGACCTCACTGGCGTGTCTGCCGACGTCACGACCGTCGAAGGTGTCGCTGCGATGCGGGCGGCGGTCTCGGACCCGGACATCGTGGTGAACAACGTCGGCATCTTCGAGCCCGAGTCGTTCTTCGACATCACTGACGAGAGCTGGTACCGGTTCTTCACCGTGAACGTGATGAGCGGCATCCGACTCACCCGCGAGTACCTCGCCGGCATGCAGGAGCGCGGCTGGGGCCGGGTGATCTTCCTCTCCAGCGAGTCCGCGCTGCAGATACCGCCGGAGATGATCCACTACGGGCTGACCAAGACCGCGCAGCTGGCGCTGTCACGAGGCCTCGCAGAGCTCAGCGCCGGCACCGGTGTGACCGTGAACTGCGTGCTCCCCGGCCCGACCGCCTCCGAAGGGGTCTCAGACTTTGTGGCGAAACTGAACCCGCAGGATAAGCGCAGCCCCAACGAGCAGCTCGACGACTTCGTCCGCGAACACCGCCCCACTCAGCTGCTGCGCCGCGCGGCGACCCCCGAGGAGGTCGCGAACATGGTCGTCTACCTGTCGTCTGAGCAGGCTTCAGCCACCACCGGAGCCGCACTGAGCGTCGACGGCGGAACGCGTCGGGCGATCTTCTAGGTCCAGACCCGCCCCGGCAAGACTGATGCGGCGTGCCCACGGGCGCGTCGCATCAGCTGTCGCATCCGGGGCACCGCCACGACCCGCGCGCAAACGGTCGCCGCATGCTGAGGCGCGTCCGAGTTCCAGGCTCGCGCGTCGCGAGGCCGTCACGGCAGCTGGCGCCACGGATGCGGGTGGGCACAAGGCCCCCTACGGCGCCTGCGGGCGCTACCTCAGTGAGTTACCCAGTCGCGTGAGCGGGCGACCGCCCGAACCCACCCCTCATACAGGTGGTTGCGGGTGGCTTCGTCCATCTGCGGTTGGAACGTCCGCTCGATCTCAATCGAGCCGTCCAACTCATCCTGCCCCGCCCAGAACCCGACGGCCAGACCGGCGAGGAACGCCGCGCCCCGAGCCGTGGACTCGGTGACCACCGGGCGGTGAACAGGCACACCGAGCTGGTCGGCCTGGAACTGCAGGTGGAAGTCGTTCGCGGCCGCGCCGCCATCGACCCGCAGTGAGGGCAGCTGATTCCCAGACTCCGCGGTCATAGCATCGATGACATCGCGGTACGAGTAGCTCATGGACTCCAGCGCGGCGCGGATAATCTGCGCTCGTCCTGTTCCCGAAGTCATGCCGACCAGCGTCGCGCGAGCGTGCTGATCCCAGTGCGGGGACGCAAGTCCAGTGAAGGCAGGGACCAGGTACACGCCGCCGGTGTCCTCGATGGATCCGGCGATGGCAGCCGTATCGGCCGCGTCGTCGATGATCTGCAGTTCGTCCCGCAACCACTTCACCGTGGCGCCGACGCCGAAGAAGACGCCCTCGAGTGCGTACTCGACGTGACCGTTCACGCCCCACGCGATGGTGGTGATGAGCCCCGCGTCCGAGAACACCGGGGTAGTGCCAGTGTTCATCATCACGGAGCCACCGGTGCCGTAGGTGGCCTTCACCGACCCGGGGCGGAAGCACGCCTGTCCGAACAGGGCCCCCTGCTGGTCACCGATGGCGGCTGCAACAGGGATGGGTGTGTCAAAGCCGGCCTCATCCCCGGTGACGCCGTACACCTCTGAGGAGGGCCGCACCTCTGGGAGGATGCCGCGGGGGATGTCGAAGATGGACAGCAATGCGTCGTCCCATTCCAGGGCACGGATGTTGAACGCGAGGGTGCGTGAGGCGTTGGAATAGTCCGTGACGTGAGCCGCACCGCCGGTCAGCTTCCAGATCAGCCACGAGTCGACGGTCCCAGCGGCGAGCTCACCTGACTGAGCGCGCTCCCGCGCTCCTTCGACATTGTCGAGGATCCAGCGCAGTTTCGTGGCGGAGAAATACTTGTCGATGGGCAGTCCGGTCGCCGCCCGCACCTGGTCCGCCAGCCCCTGACCGACCAGATCGTCGCAATGGTCCGCCGTCCGCCCGTCCTGCCACACCAGCGCTCGGTGGATGGGCTCACCTGTCCGGCGGTCCCAGACCACGATGGTCTCACGCTGATTGGTGATGCCGATGGCGGCCACGTCTGCCGCCGTCAGACCCGTCTTCTCCAACACCTCGTGAGCGACGCGCAACTGCGCAGTCCAGATGTCCATAGCGTCGTGCTCCACCCAGCCGGGCTGAGGGTAGTGCTGCGCGAACTCTTCCTGTGCGATGCCGGAGATGCAGCCCTCACGGTCGAACAGGATGGCGCGCACACTTCCGGTGCCGGCGTCCAGAGCCATGACATGCGTCGCGTTCATCGGCGATTAGGTCCCACTTCTTCGTGATGTTGACGGATCATTCCGCACTCCCTAGAGTACGGGAGTAAATTTCGATTGCAAGCGGCATCGACGAAAAAATTTCTAGGAGCGACCAATGCGAGCAGCGTTGCTCACGTCCCCAGGCCAGGATCTCACCGTCCGGGAGGTACAGACAGCAGCGAACCTGCGCGCGGACGAGGTTCGCGTTCGCACCGCGGCGGTCGGCTTGTGCCACTCAGATCTCCACGTCATCGACGGCCTGGTCCAGCGCCCGATGCCCGTCGTGCTCGGGCACGAGGCCTCGGGTGTGGTGGTCGAAGCCGGGTCGGCGGTCGAAGGCGTGAGGGTCGGTGACCACGTCGTGGTCTGCTTCGTCGTCTCGTGCGGCGTGTGTCGTATGTGCCGGGCGGGAAGACCGGCGATGTGCCAGGACCGCGAGGCGACGATGCGGGGCACGGACGAGGAGCCCCGGTTGAGCCTGGCGGGGCGTGAGGTTCATCAGTGGACGAACATCGCCGGGTACGCCGAGGAGATGGTCCTCCACCACAGCGCGGTCACCGCCATCGACGAGAGGATGCCCTTGGACCTAGCCGCACTCCTCGGGTGCGCTGTCGCGACGGGCATCGGATCCGCTCGCACCGTCGCTCAGATCGCCCGGGGTGAGCACGTTGCCGTCATTGGCTGCGGCGGCGTCGGGCTCAACGTGTGCCAGGGTGCGTCCCTCGCCGGCGCAGCGACGGTCATCGCCATTGACCGCAGCGACGCCAAACTCGAACTCGCCCGCACAAGATTCGGTGCCACCCACACCATCAACTCCGACCGCGAGGACGCCGCTGCCGCAGTGCGAGCACTGACCGACGGAGGGGTCGACCACGCGTTCGAGGCGGTGGGCTTGACGCCACTGGTGTCCTTGGCGTTGGACCTGACAGTGCGCGGCGGGACGGTCTGGGCGGTGGGCGTATTCGGCGACACCGCGGAGATCCGCATCCCCGCCGGGCACCTTCACGCGGGGAAGGGCGTTCACGGGGTGCGAGCCGGTTCCCTCGTGCCCTCCCGTGACATACCGGCGCTTGTTCAGGCGTACCTCGACGGTCGGCTCGAGTTGGAGGCACTCGTAGGCGAACGAATCCCGCTGGACCGTATCAACGAGGGCATCGCCGACCTGCGCACCGGCACCGGCGCGCGCACCATCGTCGTCTTCTGACAGAGAAAGAAGCATCCATGAAGAACAGCTCGCAGCTCATCGCCACGCGGCGCCCGAACTGGCACCTGGCTCACGGGCGGGTAGCGCTCAGCGGCCCCGTCGTGCTCTTCGATCTGGACGGTGTGCTCGCTGACGCCGGCCACCGGCAGCACTTCCTCCACCTTGCCGAGCCCAACTGGGAAGGCTTCTACGGCGGGGTCAGCGCCGATGCGCCGCTTCAGAACGGACTTGCGCTGCTCGATGCCATCCGACCCGATCTGCCCGTCGTCATCTTGACTGCGCGCATCGACGACATCGCCCAAACCACCATCGAATGGCTGAAGCAACACGGAGTCCGCTGGGACATGCTTGTCTGCCGCCCCCCGGCGGACAGCGACGAGAGCACCATGGCCGTGGACTACAAGCGCCTCGAGGTGCGGGCGCTGCTAGACGCCGGCATCACCCCCGTCCTCGCTATCGACGACAACCGGAAGATCGTTGCGATGTACGAAGAATTCGGGATCGTCGGCGCGTACGTTCCGAGCGGCTACTACGACAACTCCGCCAGGTACGACGGCGGCGTGTAGTCGGCGCCCCGGCGCTGGACAGGCGGGGAGGTCAGTCAGACGGGAGCCGTGACGTCGGACCCGTGAAGCGCCCGCACGACAGGGGCCAGCTCCGGTTGCGCGGCCGCCTCTGCCAATACCCGCTCCAGAGTGTGGTCGTGGATGGGGCGAGCCCGCTCGTGCAGTTCGCGGCCCGACTCCGTGAGCTCGGTGTAGATACCACGTCTGTCGTCTGCGCATAGGATCCGCGTGAGTAGCCCGCGCGTCTCCAGCCGGTTCACCAACCGCGTCGTCGCGCTGGGGCTGAGCGCGGCGGCGCGCGCAAGCTGCTGCATCCGCATATGCCAGCCATCCTGGCGATTGAGCGCGTCCAACACGGTGTACTCCACGACGGAGAGGTCCACGCCACTCACTCCGAGCGCGCGTTCCAGTTCCGCCTCGATCTGCGCGTGAAGCGCTGCAAGAGTGCGCCACCCTTGCGCCCGCACCTCGACAGCGTCGTCTGCGATGCCCATAGCTCCTCCTCGATAGTTGCGTGCGCTTTATATTTGCGTGTGCAACAATATCTTTCACGACGCAACATCCCGCGTCTGCAACTAACTCTCATACTAACAGGAGAATCGTCATGCCACTTGGACTGATTGCGCTGGCCATCGGCGCTTTCGGCATCGGCCTCACCGAGTTCGTCATCATGGGGCTGCTCCCTGAAGTTGCCGCCGACTTCGGGGTCACTGAGGCCGCTGCGGGCTGGCTGATCTCGGGCTACGCACTCAGCGTCGTCGTCGGCGCTCTCGTGCTCACCGCTGCAACTACGCAGCTGCCGCGCAAGCCCGTGCTGCTCGGCCTCATCGTCCTCTTCATCGTCGGAAACGTTCTGACTGCAATCGCCGAGGACTACGGCGTAGCCATGATTGGCCGCATCATCGCAGCCCTGTGTCACGGCGCGTTCTTCGGCATTGGTTCGGTGGTCGCGGCCAGCCTGGTCCCCGCAGAGAAGAAGGCGGGCGCCATCGCCATCATGTTCACCGGCCTCACCGCCGCCAACGTGCTCGGCGTCCCCTTCGGCACGTTCCTCGGCCAGCAGATGGGTTGGCGCTCGACGTTCTGGGCGATCTCGGTCATCGGCGTCCTCGCGTTCATCGGCATCGCCGCCCTGGTGCCGACGTTGCACAGCCCGGAGGAGCGCATCAGCATTCGCGGCGAGCTGCGAGCCTTCCGCTCCGGTCAGGTGTGGCTGTCGCTGCTTGTGACCGTGCTGGCCTACGGCGGCATGTTCGGAGCTTTCACCTACATCGCCTACACGCTCACCGAAGTGAGCGGATTCGACAGCTCCGCCGTGCCCTGGCTGCTGGTTCTCTTCGGCGCCGGACTGATAGTCGGTAACTGGCTCGGCGGCAAACTCGCCGACCGCTCAATCGACGGCACACTGGTGTTCTTCATCGCCGCGCTCGTGGTCGTCCTCGCCCTGTTCGGGATCTCGGCCCAGTCGCCCGCCGCGACCATCGTTGCCCTGTTCCTCATGGGCGGGTTCGGGTTCGGAACCGTACCGGGGCTGCAGAGCCGGATCATGAACTACGCCGGGCAAGCGCCCACCCTCGCCTCGGGCGCCAACATCGGCGCGTTCAACGTCGGCAACGCCCTCGGCGCATGGGCAGGCGGCGTCGGTATCGCCGCGGGCCTCGGGTACACCTCACCGATCTGGATCGGTGCGACCATCACCGCGTCCGCCCTGGTCGTCATGGTCATCGCCGCCGCCGTCGCGCGCGCCCGCTCCACGCGCACCGTCTCGGTCTCCCCCGCCCCCACCCCCGCGGACAAGGTGACCCGGTGACCGATTCCCCGCAGCGGAACTCGTCCAAGCCGCAGGCCGTGGAGGATGCACTGCCGGAGAGGCCGCGGCTCTGACTTGAAGTCCGTCAGCTTCACGAGGCGGCTTCGTCGGCGATGACCTCTTTCACCCGCCCCATGAGTACGCCCAGTACACGCTGGACGTTCGGGCGCTCAGCGGCTGTGTGTCGGGTGACGGTGAACAGGGTGTTGATGGGGGGATCGTCCGTGGGGCAAAGGTCCACCAGGTCGCCTCTGTTCAACGCAGCGCGACACAGGTAGCTCGGCAGGACCGTTGCGCCGGCTCCCGAAACGGCCGCATCGCGCAGTGCGCGAAGGTCGGGAACGACGAGCGAGGGCTCTCGCTCGAGGCGGCTGCCGAACACGTGCCGCCAGAACCGTCGCAGCACCGGAAGGTCGGGGGCGTATGCCAGGAGCGGGGTTGTGTCCAGCGCCGCGGGCAGGGCGGGACGGCTGGCGACTGCTCTCGCGACCTCGGGGCTGGCGACCAGGACGAACGTCTCGTCCACAAACGGGCGGGCGAGAACCGATCGACCGCGAGGACGCTCAGAGACGATGGCTGCGTCCAGGATGCCGGCCCGCACGCCCTCGACGAGCGAAGTCGTGGGACCGGGTGTGACGTGTATGCGCACCCCGCGAGCGACGTCGTCGCTGAGCGAGGGGACGACCACTTCGCTCAGCAGCTCCAAGGCTCCACCGATGCGTACCGCCGGCTGCACGGTCACATCCTCGTCGCCGGCTAGGGCAGATGCGAGCGCGTGAAAAGGACCGGCGATCCGCGCCGCCAGCTCGTCCGCGCGAGGCGTGGCGAGAACTCCGCGTGCACCGCGAAGGAACAACTGCTCACCCACAAGGTGCTCCAACGCCTGCAGCTGCGCCGACACCGTCGGCTGGGTGACACCCATGCTCCGGGCCGCGGCGGACAGTGAGCCCGTCGTGTGCACTGCCAGGAACGCGCGCCACAACGGGAGGTGCGCCAACCCATCAGGAAAGCTATAGCTCACATCGGCAATCTATCGGAAGTGCCGCAGCCGCCCGGTGGTTTCATCCGATGCCGGCCACGAGGCCGAGACCACACGATTGGAGAAGCTATGTCCGCCGTATTGTTCGTCGTCACCGCTGCACGCACCTGGACCCTCTCGGACGGCACCGCCCATCCCACCGGCTACTGGGCCGAGGAGCTTCTGATTCCGCACCGTCTGCTGACGGAGGCCGGCCACACGGTCGCTTTCGCCACGCCCGGAGGTGTAGCGCCCGTCGCCGACGAAGCGTCGCTGGGTGATGAGGCCGAGGAGATTCGAAGCGCTCTGGTAGCCATCGCCGGACTGAGCGACCCTTTGCGCCTGGAGGATGTGGATCTGTCGACCTACGACGCAGTGTTCTACCCCGGCGGTCACGGTCCGATGGAGGATCTGTCGCGGGATGCGGCCTCCGGGGCGCTCATCTCGCAGGCGCTGAACGCTGATCTGCCCTTGGCCCTGGTGTGCCACGGCCTCGCGGCGCTCCTCGCAGCGACCGGCGAAGATGGCGCCGCGGCGGCCGCAGGACGACGGGTAGCGGCGTTCACGGACGCGGAGGAGATTCAGGCCGGGCTTGCCGACCGCGCGCCCTGGCTGCTCGAGTCGACGCTGCGTGAGCGTGGAATTGTCGTCGAGGCCGCTGATCCGTGGTCCGACCACGTCGTCGTCGACGGCAACCTCGTCACTGGTCAGAACCCGCAGTCGTCGGGTTCTGTCGCGCGTACACTGCTCGAGCGTCTCGCGTGAGCGTTGTGGGGGTGACCACAGCGGCCACCCCCACAACGTAGGCGCGTCATCGAGCGCAGGTGCAGCGGTCGGCTTCGGGAATGCCCGCGAGGGCCTCGTCGACATGCTGGCCGCAGCCGGCCCAGGTGGGCTTGCCGCAGGAGGAGCAGGTGATCTGTGCGCACATGTGAATTGCCTCCGGTCAGTTCTCGGTTTCGGCGATCTGCCGACGGATGTCGTCCATGTCCAGCTCCCGCGCCTTCTCGATCAGCAGCTCGAGCTGCGCCGCGGGCAGCGCCCCGGGCTCTTTGTAGACGAGCACGCCGTCGCGGACCACCATCAGGGTGGGGATGGACGTGATGCGGTGGGCGGCGGCGAGTTCGCCCTGCGCCTCGGTGTCGACCTTCGCGAAGGCGATGTCGGGGTGTCGGTCGGATGCGGCTTCGTAGACCGGCGCGAACGCGCGGCAGGGACCGCACCACTCCGCCCAGAAGTCGACGAGCACGATGCCGTCGCCTCGGATTGCGGCGCCGAACGTCTCGGTCGTCAGATTCGTCGTCGTCATGGCCTGGTCACCGTCCGAAGAGGCGCGCGAAGAGTCCGCTGCGCTCGGATTGTGCGGCGTGAACCTCCTGGCGAGTGTGGCTGCCGTTGCACCACTCCGACGCGGGCACGCTCTTGCGCACCGTGGCGACGTGCTGACCGCAGCCGGCCCACGTCGTCTTCCCGCACGTGCGACACGTCGTCGCTCGACACATGATCTCTCCTGTCCGTATACCCCCTCCAGTATCGGAGTGGGTAGCCCCATAATACCCATGGGAGTATGCTGGATGTCAATTCGAAGGAGTTCTCCATGGATGATGCAGCCGCGCTCGACGCACTCGGTCACGACCCTGAGGCGAAGCGAAAGGTCGTCAACCGGCTGAAGCGAGCCCACGGGCAGCTGGCTGCCGTGATCAACGCCGTCGAGAACGACGCGCACTGCCGCGACGTGGTGCAGCAGCTCGCCGCCGTCTCGAAGGCCCTCGACCGGGCCGGCTTCCTCGTGATCTCCACCGCCCTGCGCGAGTGCCTGACCGACCCCGACGGGGCGGAGGCCACTCAGCCCGAGGAGCTCGAGAAGCTCTTCCTGTCTCTCGCGTGATCGACCGCGTCCGTCGGGGAGCCGCGCCGCCTTCGGACCGCCGTCGCTATTCCAGCGTCGGCACGAGGGTGAAGACGATCTCCTCGACCTCGCGTCCGAGCCCGGGTGCGTAGTCGACGTTGCGCGACACCTCGGTGAAGCCGAGCCGTGTGAGCACGGTGATCGACCCGACGTTGTGGGCCGCAGCGCGCGCGAAGAGCGGACGAGCCGGCTCGCGCGACACGAGCTGACGCATCGCCGCCGTCGCGACGCCGCGGCCGCGGGCATGCGGTGCGATCCAGAAGC
The DNA here is from genome assembly GCF_022538185.1 of Microbacterium sp. CFH 31415. GTDB lineage: Bacteria > Actinomycetota > Actinomycetes > Actinomycetales > Microbacteriaceae > Microbacterium. The sequence continues at coordinate 206,839 of NZ_JAKYXC010000005.1, forward strand.
TGACCTCGCGGTCGCCGTCGATCGTGAAGGCGGCGGCGGTGCCGGCGAACCCGCCGTTCTCGGTCACGACCTGCAGAAGGACGTCGGGGTTCGAGCGCTGGCGGCCGATCCACGCGTCGAACGCCGGACGATCGTCGGGGTCGGAGGCGGTGAAGGCCGCCATCGCGATCCCCTCGGGATCGCGCATCATCTCGAACACGGCATCGAGGTCGTCATCGTCGAGGTCCCGCAGCTCGATGTGGCTCACACGACCACCGTAGCGAGCGCCGCCGACTCAGGTCAGGCCGTGGAGTTCTCGCAGCAGCGACTCGGCCCTGTCGCCGTCGCGCCGGGCGAGGGCATCCCGGAACTCCTCGTATGACGAGGACCGGCCGAGAGGACACTCGATGGTCGGTCGCCATGTCGCGATGTTCCGCCGGATGGCCAGCTCGGCCTCGCGCATGAACAGCAGGATCGCGACGTTGCCGGTGGCGCGTGTGAGTGCGGCGAAGAAGACATGACTCGTGCGCATGAGCTCGGCATAGTCGTCGGCACGGGATGCCTCGATCACGGCGTCGAGCTCGGCGACGACGCCGTCGAGCACGTCGTCGGACGCGTGGACGATCGCCATGCGGGCGGCGTTGCACATGAGATAGGCCACGAACTCGAGGGTGTCCGCCTGCGCCTTGCTGTTGGGGGTGGAGACCCGCGTATAGCGGTGGGGCGAGACCTCGACGAGTCCGACCCGCGCGAGGCGCTGCAGCGCCTCGCGCACCGGGGTGCGCGACACCCCCAGCCACTCCGCCAGATCGTGGTCGCGCAGGCGCTCGCCGGGCGCGAGGCTGCCGTCGAGGATCGCCTCGCCCAGGCGCGCGTAGACCTCGTCACCGAGAACGGTGCCGCGGGGAACGAGAGGGGCGAGGGGCACGGACATGCTGGCGACCAGTGTACGACGCCCGGATTCAGGTGCATGGACTCTCCCTGACCTCCGCGGAGGCTCGCTCACCTGTGCGGGAACGCCCCTCGAGACCTGGTGCGGACCGCCGTTTCGACCTCGCCGTTCAGCCGATATATCGGTACGATGTGGGGGTCACGCTTCTGCGTGGCCTATCCGGGGGGATCCGTCGACGCCCGGGCTTCGAGCACTGCTCAGCCCGGGCGTCCGATGGGACTCGCGGGCTTCCCTGCGCGCACTCTGCAACATTTCTGTCACGCCCGCGAAAACCCCTAGCGCACACGCCCCCTTACACCATTACGTTGGAGGGGACTCGTCGCATCAGCGCGGGCACCATCAAGGAACGGCAAGTAATGAGCACGCAGGGCACCGTCAAGTGGTTCAACTCGGAGAAGGGCTTCGGCTTCATCGCTCCCGATGAGGGTGGCGCAGACGTCTTCGCGCACTACACCGCCATCGCGGCGAGCGGATACCGCTCCCTCGAGGAGAACCAGCGGGTCGAGTTCGAGATCGCCCAGGGCCCCAAGGGCCTGCAGGCGGAGAACATCCGCCCCATCTGATCCTCCCGGACCCTCGGGTCCGGCTTCCACGGAGCTGCGCCGCGGCACTCCCTGCCGTCTCGGACGGAGAGCGGATGCCCCGGCCCAGTCACGCGCCCGGCCATCGCCGGGCGCTTTCCTTTTGCGCTGAGTCACTCGCGGTCGCCGCGCACCAGTTCCATCCCCGCACCCGCGAACTGACGCAGCGTCGCGTCGGGGAGGAACGCGCGGGTCAGCCCCGCGCCGATGCGCGTGAGGTCGGCTTCGTCGCGGAAGAGCAGATACATGGTCTCGTAGCGCGGATGGAACTTGCTCTTGAAGCGATGCAGGGACTGGAAGCCGTAGACGGGCTCGAGCGAGTCGGCCAGCCAGTCCGAGAGCGAGGCGATGGCGCCGGCATCCGGTGAATAGTCGTGCGCCAGCGGCGCACCCGACAACGACATGATCTCGGCGCCCTCCTCGGAGAACTGGCGAGCGGAGGAGCCGATGAGGAACTCCATCACCGGCCCGAACCCGCCGTCGCGCCGCCGCATGAGGTCGAGCGTCCACCCGCGCACCGTACCGTCGCCGCCGTAGACGGGCAGCCACGACAGGAAGCCGTCGACATCGCCCTGCGGAGAGATGGCCAGCGCGAGCCGCACCTCGGGGTCCTCGGCCTGGTCGAGCGTGCCGAGCGTGAACCCCATCTCGGGCAGGCCCTTGTCACCCACCCACATCTCCGAGATCGCACGCAGCTGCTGGCGGATGCCCCACGGTTCGTCGGCGAGCCGCGTCAGGCGGAACGTCATCTCCTCGCGTCCGGCCCGGTTGAGCGAGGTGCGCACCGCGCTCCACTGCTTGCCGGTGAACTCGAGGCCGGGAAGGTCGACGATCGTGTCGTCGGCGACCACGATGCTGCGCCAACCGGCGGGCACGGCTGCGCGCGTCGCCTCGCCCGCACTGAAGAAGCACGGCACGAGGCCCGCGTGCTCGGCAGTGCGGATGAACTCGGCGACGGACGCGGTTCGGGATGCCTCGGCCCCGAGCGGGTCGGCCAGCACGATCGCCACTCCGGCCCGGCGCTGGTAGGCGATGATGCCGCCGGACTCGGTGCGGGCGTAGCTGTTGCCATCCCACGTGGTCATCCACGACAGGGTGCCGCCCCCGTGCGCCCGGAGCGCGTCCTTGACGTCGTCGAGCGTGGGCGCCGGCTGCACGCCGAGTGTGCTCTTGCGCCGCGCGCGGAACGCGCGCCGCACCCAGACGAGGTACACGAGGAGCAGGAGCCACATCGCCGACTGCGCGAGCGCGACGTTGAAGTCGCCGATCTGGTCGTCGAGGCGCTCCGGCCCCAGCACGACCGCGAGCACGATGATGAGCGCACCGGTGAGCACGTTGACCACGGCGAGCACGATCGTCCAGATCCACGCCCAGCGCCGCCCGCGGCGCAGGCCGTTGGCGAGGATCGCGATGACCACCACGTCGAGGGCGATGTCGAGGAATGAGCCGCCGGCGGCCTGGGTGTGGCCGAATGGGCCGTCGGTGGGCACGAGCAGGGTGAGCACCTCGACCGCCAGGATCACCAGCACCGCCACGAACGCGATGAGCCGCTGCTCACGGACCGTGGTGCGCTGGATGCGCAGCGAACGGTCGACGAACAGCACCAGCAGCACGGCGAACGCGTGCTCGAGGTCGGCCAGCGAGCCCCAGAAGAACAGCGTCACGAAGGAGAAGCCGAGCACGATGAGCCACGCACGCACGCGCCACGGCGAGACCAGCAGGCCGGCTGCCGCCGCGATCCCCGCGAGCGTGCCGCCCGAGGGCCCGACGTCGAGCACCGTCGCCTCCATCTGCGCCCACGGCCACGGCAGGGCCGACGCGACCCACAGGAACAGCGCGCTGGCGAAGATCGCGAAGAGCTGGCCGATGCCGAAGTAGCCGAGTGCGGCGAGCGAGCCGCGGCGGTGCTCGAGGTACGCGAGGCCGGCGAAGCTGGGGATCACGAAGGCGTAGACGATCGGGTGGTCCACGAAGAACGTGCCGGTGACCGGCGTCCACCATCGTCCTTCGACCAGCGCCGGCAGACCGTAGGCGACGGCGTCGAACAGCGGATCGTCTCCGAACGGGCGCCACAGCCCGCCCCACACGATCCCCGCCAGCAGCACGATGCCGATGAGCGACAGCGTGACGGGGATCCGTGCGAGGACGGCGAGGACAGGACGGCTCGATCGCGACTCGGCGTCGGTCATGCCCTCACGATAGCGAGGGGGTCCGGATCAGCGCCCGCCGAGCCGGGAGTACTCGGCGAGGGCCTTCGCATCCTCGGCGTGGCGGAGGGCGCGGCGAGCGGCGTCGAGCGCGGCGACCGGGTCGTCGACCTGCCGCGCGCGGGCCAGCTCGTCCTGGGCGGAGAGCAGGCGTGCGCGCGCGTCTGCGCCGCCGTGGGAGTGCGCGACGGATGCCTCGGCCCGCGCGATGGCGCTGCGTGCGGCGGCGAGCGTCCCCGGCAGCGCCGTGCGCGCTCCGCGGATGCGCTGCTGCGCGGTGCGTGCGTCGCCGAGGGCGAGGTCGAGCCGGCCGCGCAGGCGCGCGATGCGGTCGACGGAGCGCGACGGATGGCGCGCAGCATCCGCTTCCACCGTCGTCAGCTCCGACTCGATCGCGCGCAGCTCCGCACCGAGCCGCTCGGCGTCGCCGGGGTCGAGGTGCTCGCGCGTCACGCCGGCCTGGCGCAGCGCAGTGCACGCGGCGTCGATCTCTCCGGGCAGCGCCTGCGCGGCCTGGAGCACGAGCCTGTGCGTCTCCTCGAGGATGCGGGCGTCGGCCTCGGCCGTCCGCAGGGCCCGCTCGGCGGAGGCGAGCTCGGCGAGGACGCTCTGCGACGGGTCGGCGGCCCGTGCTTCCGCCGCGTCGAGCAGGCGAGACGCCTCGTCGGCAGCGGCGGCGGCGGCGTGGGCGGCGCGCGAAGCATCCCTCCACTCCTCCTCGGCGAAGCGAGCCGAGAGATCGCCGACCAGCGCGGCGGGGTCGCCCATCGATGCGCGCAGCTGGGCGAGGCGCTCGCGGGCGGAGGCCACCTGGCTCGCAGCGGACACGTTTGCGCGCACCCACTCGGCATGCTCGGCTCGTGCGCTCGCGATCACCGTGAGGGCGTCGGCCGACCGGCGGTCGATGCGCGCGGCGAGGCGGCGGATGTCGGCGGGAGCGGCGTCGGACGCCGACAGCGCGCGGTACTCGTCGAAGGACTCATCGCGCACATGCTGGGCGGTCATGCGCGCCCGGCGCAGCGAGACCGGCCCCCCGCCCCCGTAGAGCGCGCCCGACAGGCCGACCTCCAGATCGAGCTCGGCGACCGCGTCGTCGAGCCGGACCAGCGTCGCGCCGGCGCGCGTGCGCTCCTGCTCGGCTGCCGCGCGAGCGCGGGGAGAACGGCGGGCACGGCGGATGCCCCAGGCCAGGACGGCGACGAGGATGGCCGTCACGCCGAACACGACCAGCGCGGGCACCAGCCACGCGAGGATCGCCCCGACGCTCTCAGCCATCGGAGTCCTCGAACAGGAGCAGCGTGCGCAACCGTGCCACGTCGTCGACCGCGGCCTGTGCACCGTCGGCCTCGTGCGGCCAGCTGAAGCCCCAGCGCACGAAGATCACCGGCACGTCGTTGGCCGCCCCGCCCTCGACGTCGTGATGCCGGTCGCCGACGAGCACGGGGCGGCTCGTGTCGGCCCCGGCCGCAGCGAGACGCCGCAGGGCCTCCGCCACGATGTCGGACTTCGCGCTGAGCGTCTTCTCGTCGGGCGTCGCGCCCACGATCGCGGTGAGCGAGGTGGAGAGATCGAAGTGGTCCATCAGGGCGACGACCTGCACCTCGGGTTTCGAGCTCGCTGTCGCCTGCGGGATGCCGGCTGCCGCGACATCCCGGATCAGCACATCGATGCCGTCGAAGAGCTTGGCGCCCGTCGTGTACCCGTCGGCTTTGCCGAGCACGCGGTAGAACGCGACCGCCTCGCTGGACTCGGCGGGCGACATGCCGACGTTGACCTGGAACGACTCGTACATCGGCGGGCCGATCCAGTGCACCAGCTCGGCGCGGGTCGGCGGACGCTTGCCGAAGTGCTCGAGGGTGACCGTCAGCCGCCGCAGGATGCCGTCGGACGCGTCGACGATCGTGCCGTCGACGTCCCACAGCACACAGGTCCAGGGCGATCGGCTCGGCATGCCTCCCACCTTATTCGCCGACGCGTTCCCCCTCGTCTATCGCGAGACTGCATCGGTGCCCCGAGACTGCGTCCCGTGGCAGCACGTTCGGTGCACGGATGCGGTCTCGCGGCGCAGGTAGGAGCGGGGGGCGCCGGGCGGGGGGCGCCGGGCGGGGCGGGGGCGCCGGGTCAGAACAGGCGGGGGGCGCCGGACTCGATGCCCTTCATGCCCTCGTAGTCGAGGGTGACGCAGCGGATGCCGCGGTCGGCGGCGAGCACCTTCGCCTGCGGCTTGATCTCCTGCGCGGCGAAGACGCCGGTCACGGGGGCGAGGTGCGGGTCGCGGCCGAGAAGCTCGAGGTAGCGCGTGAGCTGCTCGACGCCGTCGATGTCGCCGCGGCGCTTCACCTCGACCGCGATCGTGCCGCCGGCGGGATTGCGCAGCAGCAGGTCGACCGGGCCGATCGCCGTGGGGAACTCGCGGCGCACGAGCGTGAGGTTGTCGCCGAGCACGTCGACCTGCTCGGCCAGCAGGCGCTGCAGGTCGGCCTCGACGCCGTCCTTCTGCAGGCCGGGGTCGATGCCGAGCTCGTGCGACGTGTCGTGCAGCACCTCGTAGATGCGCACGAGCAGCGCGTCACCGGTCTTGGCGTGCGTCACGCGCCAGTACTCGCGCACTCCCGCGGCGGCGGACTCGGCATCCGGCTCCTCCACCTCCAGGCGGCACGGCGGACTCATCCAGTTCAGCGGCTTGTACGAACCGCCGTCGGAGTGCACGAGCAGACTGCCGTCGCCCTTATGAACGAGCAGACGCGTCGCGAGCGGGAGATGCGCGGTGAGCCGACCGGTGTAGTCGACGGAGCAGCGGGCGATGACGAGACGCACCCGAAGAGCCTAGCCCGCGCCCGGACCGCTGCGATCAGTGGTGCGGGTGACCCGCACCGAGCTTGGAGCCGGCGATCGGCTTGGCAGCGCCCGACGCGAGACCCGAGAGCGCGATGAGGCCGACGATGATCCACAGCGTGGGCAGGATGCCGATCTGGTTGCTGATCCAGCCGAGCGCGGGCGGGCCGCACAGGAAGGCGAGGTAGCCGATCGTGGCGGCTGCCGAGACGGATGCCGCGGCCTTGGCCGGATCGTCGGCGGCCGCCGACATGCCCAGCGGGAAGCCGAGCGACGCTCCTGCACCCCACAGGGCGATGCCGACGAACGCGATCGGCAGGTTCGGCGCGAGGATGAACAGGATGAGTCCGACGCCGGCGGCCACGGCGAGGACGCGGAGCGTCCACACGCGACCGATGCGGTCGACGATCGGGCCGCCGAGGACGCGGAAGACGGTCATCGACACCGAGAAGACGGTGAGGGCGATCGCGCCGACCGCCTCGGTCTCGCCGTGGCCGTCGACCATCGCGATGGTCAGCCAGTCGTTGGCGCTGCCCTCTGCGAACGCCATGCCGAGCATGATCGCTCCGATGGCGTACGTGCGCGGATCGCGCCACACGGCGAGCTGCTCAGCGAGCCGCTCGCGGCGGGTGGCGGGCGTCGCCGGATCGTCGTGCATGGTCTCGCGGATCGGCACCGCCCGCAGGGCGGCCAGCCCGGCGATCAGCACGAGGATGCCGACGATCCACAGGTGCCAGGCGACGCCGACGTTCCAGACGGCCATCAGCACGCCGATGCCGGCGCCGGCGACGGTGCCCAGGCTGAAGAAGGCGTGGAAGAGCGGCATCAGGGTCTTCTCGAAGGCCTGCTCCACCGCGGCCGCCTCGACGTTCATCATGACGTCGGTCGCGCTCATGCCCACGCCCATGAGCGCGAGCCCGATCGCGGTTACGGCGTAGGACGCGAGGAACTCGACACCGAGACCGACCACAGCGACGCCGAGTGAGAACGTGACGATCGTCAGGAACATGCCGCGGCGGGCGCCGAGCCGCACGACGAGCACGTTCGCGATCGACAGGCCGACGATCGCCGCAGCACCGGAGATGAACAGCAGGATGCCGATCTCGGCGTCATCGATGCCGAGGTCCCTCTTCACAGCCGGCAGGCGCGACGCCCAGGACGCGAAGCCGAGGCCCGTCACGAGGAAGATCGTGAAGACGGCGGTGCGCCAGTTGACCAGCTGAGAGCGCGAGAGAACCTTATCCACCCGACAACGGTAGCGGCCGACTCTGCGCTTGTCGAATCGATTCGACGCCCGTCCTGACGCCGGGTACCATCGAACCGACATGAGCACGCGCCGAGCCACCATCGCCGACGTCGCACGCGAAGCGGGCGTCTCGCCGTCGACCGCGTCCGTCGTGTTCAGCGGCAAGACCAAGGTCTCCGACGCCACGCGCCGCCGCGTGCTCGACGCCGCGTCGGCGCTCGGCTACACCGGACCCGATCCGAGGGCCGCCTCGCTGCGCCGCGGCCGCTCCGGCATCGTCGGCGTCGTGTTCGAGGAGCACCTCGGAACCGCCTTCCTCGACCCGGTCAAGACGCTCATGATGGACGGCCTCTCCGACGGCGTCGCGCCGCTCAGCGCCGGCCTCCTGCTGCTGCGCGACACCGAGCCGGACGGCGGCACGTCGCTCACGACCGCGCCGCTCGACGCCGCCGTCCTCGTCGGATGCAGCGGGCACCTGCGTCGCTCGCTCGATGCCGTCAAGGCACGCGGCATCCCGGTCGTCGTCATCGAGGGGGATGCCGGTGACGACGTGCCCCGCATCGGCCTCGACAACCGCGAAGCCCAGCGCCAGGCCGCGAGCCACCTGCGCTCGCTGGGGCACACGCGGGTCGCGATCGTCGCGCTGCCGGCCCGCGCCGGCTGGGAGGGCGGCTGGATCCTCGACGGCACTGCGATCACGGTGGACGTCACGCGAGAGCGCCTCGCCGGGGCCATGGACGTGTTCCCGGATGCCGCGGCGTACGCCGCCGCCGGAAGCTTCATCGACGAGGGACTCGCGGCCGGCCGGCTGATCTTCGCCGACCCCGCCGAGCGGCCGACCGCCGTCATCGCGCAGAGCGACCTGCTCGCCGCGGGGGTGATCCGCGCCGCCGAAGAGGCGGGACTGCGTGTTCCCGAGGACGTCAGCGTGACCGGCTTCGACGGCATCGTGGTCGACGGGCTCGCGCCGTACGAGCTGACGACGCTCGTGCAGCCCGCCGCGGACAAGGGCCGTGCGGCCGGCCGCGCGGTGACCGCGATGCTCGACGGTGACCGCGCGGCGTCGATCAGCTTCACGTGCGAGTTCCGCGAGGGCAGCACGACGGGCCCCGCACCCGCCTGACCGGGCAGGTCAGGACCGCTGCGGGCCGAGCGTGAGTCTGCGTTCGCCGAAGTCGGCGATCGTGTAGCGCCCGCAGTCGATCAGCTCGGCGTCGTCGAGCGAGGCACCGCCGGGCAGGGCGAACGGCACCGACTGGTCGTCGATCACGAGGAACGACACGTTCCCGACCCGGAAGTCGTCGCGATTGACGAGCCACGCGTAGCCGCGCAGCTCATGGTCCACCTGCACGAGGCTCCGCGGGTCGTCGAGGTGCGCCTTGGCCGGCCGGACCGTCCAGAACTGACCGGCTCCGGTGCGGGACGCGGCATCCGTCCACTCCACGACGCAGTCGAGGTCGGCATCGGGCGCGTTCGCGGCGGACGCGAGGCGAGGGGTGCCGACGGCCGACGCGAGCAGCAGCGCAAGGGCCGTCGCCCCGGCGAGCACCGGGAGGCGGAGGGGGCGCGCCGTCCGGTGCGGCAGCAGCGCGGGCAGGACCACGAGGCCGAGCACGGGCGCGAACCCGATGGGCTGCAGGTAGCGCGCGGCATGCGTCCCGAGGACGACGGCACCCACGACGACGATGACCGGCATCACCCACCCGCACGCCGCCACGATGGCCGCGCCGACGTCGCCCCGCCGGACCAGCAGGACGGACGCCCACACGCACCACACCCAGAGCACGAACCCGAGCGTCACCCCGAGCGCGCCGACCGGGGTGCTCGCGCGCTCGCCGAGGAGAAACGCGTAGTAGCCGGCCGACTCGAGCCAGCGCGACGGATCGGCGTAGCCGGCGCCGGTGTTCGCGATCATCCCGGCGAGCGGCAGTCGCAGCACCAGACCCGCGACCGATCCGCCCACGAGCGCGGCGATCAGCCACACCGCGGTCCGGCGCCGCGACGTGCCACCGCGCCACGCGACGACGGCCAGCACGGCCACCACGGGAACGACCGCCCACGCCGCGAACAGCGGATTGGTGAGGACGGATGCCGCGCCCACGGCCGCCAGCACCCAGGCCGGTCCGCTGCGTCCCGGCCGATCGAGCGCGCGTCGCACGAGTCCGACCGCCACCACCGAGGCGATCACGGTCGCGCTGTAGTACGTCGTCGTCAGCAGAAGCGATGCCGGCTCGAGCGCATCCCGGCTCGGCGACGACTCGGTGATCGCGAGCAGCCCGACCCCCGACAGCGCGAGAAGGGCCCCCGCGATCGGCGCGCGCTCCGCGCCGGCGGCGCCGGCGGCGAGCCGCAGCGCTCCGTACAGCGCGAGCAGCGTGACGATCGCGGCGGTGACGAGCGTGCCGGCGATGCCCAGCCCGAGCAGGGAGAGCAGCACGACGAGGGCGCTCTCGGGCAGGAAGAGCACCGTCGACATCGCCCAGTCCTGCGGCTGACCGACGGCGATGGAGCGGGCCACGAGCGTCGTGACGAGCGAGTCGCCGTCGCGGAACAGCAGAACCGACCTCGGCCCCGCGGCGACCGCAGCGGTGACCGCGATCGCGATCGCGAGTGCCGCGAGGGCGCCCAGCATCTCGCGCGGCCAGCGTGCTGCGCGCGTCACGGCGGGATCGACGGCCACGGGTCCACTCTGGCACGCCGGGTCGCGGCATCCGCTCCGCTCTTCGTGCGTCCGGATGACCTGCGCTCGCCGCTTCGGATGCCCCGCGCGAACGCACCCGCCGTTTCACCCCGGTAGACTTCACGAGACATCTGATCGCCCGAGCTGCGCGCGGGAGCCCCCGGCCGACGACCATGAGGAGGCCCCCATGCTCCTCATCCTCGGTGCGTTCGCGCTCCTGCCGCTCGTGCTCCCGTGGCTGGTCGGCCGCATCGGCGCCCGCGCCTTCTACGTCGCAGCCGTGCTGCCGCTCGTCGGCCTCGGGCACGCCGTCGCCGCGACGCCCGCCGTGCTGGCAGGCGACCCGCCCTTCGAGTCCTACGACTGGATCTCGCCGCTCGGCATCGAGCTCTCGATGCGGATGGACACCCTCGAGTGGCTCATGACGCTCATCGTCACCGGCGTCGGCGCGCTCGTGATGATCTACTGCCGCTGGTACTTCCGGGGCAAGAGCGAGAACCTCGGCCAGTTCTCCGCCGTGCTGCTCGCCTTCGCCGGCGCCATGTACGGACTCGTGCTGACCGACGACCTCGTCGTGCTCGTCATGTTCTGGGAGATCACGAGCATCCTGTCGTACCTGCTCATCGGCTACTACAACCAACGAGCCGCGAGTCGCCGTGCCGCTCTGCAGGCCCTGCTGGTGACGACGCTCGGCGGCCTCGTCATGCTGATCGGCGTCGTGCTGCTCGTCGTCGACGCAGGCACGTCGAGCATCTCGACGATCCTCGCCGAGGCCCCCTCCGGACCGGTCGTCGATGCGGCACTCGTGCTGCTGCTCGTCGGCGCGCTGAGCAAGTCGGCGATCTTCCCCTTCCACTTCTGGCTGCCCGGCGCCATGGCCGCGCCGACCCCGGTCAGCGCGTACCTGCACGCCGCGGCCATGGTGAAGGCCGGCATCTACCTCATCGCGCTCCTCGCGCCGGTGTTCGCCGTGGCGCCGACATGGCGCCCGATCGTGATCTCGCTCGGCGTCTTCACGATGCTGCTGGCTGGCTTCCAGGCGCTCCGCGAAACCGACCTCAAGCGCATCCTCGCGTTCGGGACGGTCAGCCAGCTCGGGCTCCTCACCGTCGTGCTCGGTTTCGGCACCCGCGACACCGCGCTCGCCGGACTCGCGCTGCTGCTCAGTCACGCCCTGTTCAAGTCGGCGCTGTTCCTCGTCGTCGGCGTGATCGACCGTCAGCTCTCGACGCGCGACATCGCCGAGCTGAGCGGCGTCGGCCGGCAGGCGCCGGTCATGGCGACGTTCTCGTTCATCGCGGTCGCCTCGATGATCGGCATCATCCCGACGATCGGCTTCGTCGCGAAGGAGGGCGCGCTCACCGCTCTGCTCGACGAAGCGCTCGCCGGCTCGCCGTGGGGCATCGTCGCCTTCGCCGGAGTCGTGCTGGGATCGGTGCTCACGGCCGCGTACGGCTTCCGCTTCCTGTGGGGCGCGTTCTGGACGAAGAAGGATGCTTCGCGCCAGGCCGTGCCCACGACCGAGTGGCCCGACCCGCCGATCGGGTTCCTCGCAGCCCCCGTCGTGCTGGCGGCCCTGACCGTTGTGGCCGGCTTCCTCGCGCCGCAGCTCGATGTCGCGTTCGCGGGCTACGCCGACCAGGCGCCCGCCGGTGCGGCCGAGCATCCCGCCCATCTCGCGCTCTGGCACGGCTTCGAACCGGCGCTGTGGTTCTCGCTCGGCACGATCGCGGCCGGCGCCGTCGTGTTCTGGCTGACGGCCCGTGCGGGATGGTCGAAGCGGACGCTGCCGTTCACCGCGGCCGACGTCTACAACGGCGTCCTCCGCGGCATCGCCCGGCTCTCGGTGGTCACGACGAGCTTCACGCAGCGCGGTTCGCTTCCCGTCTACGTCGGGACGATCTTCGTGGTGTTCGTCGCGGCCGAGGGCACCGCGCTGATCGCGAGCCCGTCCTGGCGGGCGGAACTCGACCTGTTCCAGACGCCGACGCAGCTCGTCGTCGCCCCGATCATGATCGTGGCCGGGCTCGTCGCAGTCCGGGCGCGCAAGCGCTACACCGGCGTCGTGCTGGTCTCGGCAACGGGCCTGGGCATGGTGATGCTGTTCGCGACGAGCGGTGCCCCCGACCTCGCACTCACGCAGATCCTCGTCGAGACGGTGACGCTGGTCGCCTTCGCGCTGGTGCTCCGGCGGATCCCTGCGCGCCTCGGCGAGCACAACGCCTCGGTGTGGCCGGTGGCGCGTGCCGTGCTCGGCGCCGCGGTCGGCGCGACGATGGCGGCGATAGCCCTGGTGGCGACCTCGGCGCGCAGCACGAAGCCGATCTCGGAGCGCTTCCCCGAGCTCGCATACGAGCTCGGCCACGGCAAGAACGTCGTGAACGTCGCACTCGTCGACCTGCGCGGCTGGGACACCATGGGCGAGCTGTCGGTGCTCATCCTCGCCGCCACCGGCGTGGCATCCCTCGTCTTCGTCACGCACCGCGCCGACACGTGGTCGCGCGTCATCGCGCCGCTCCCGGCGGCCGTCGCGCGCACCCGCCGGCCGCTCGTCGAGACGGCCGAGGGCGTCAAGCCGCGCGGCTCGGGCGGCGGCCGCATGGCGTGGCTCGTGGGCGGTCAGCGCGTGCGGCCCGAGAACCGCTCGATCATGCTCGAGGTGATCGTGCGCATCCTCTTCCACACGATCATCGTCGTGTCGCTGTACCTGCTGTTCGCCGGCCACAACCTGCCGGGCGGCGGCTTCGCGGGCGGCCTCGTCGCGGGCATGGCGCTGGTCATGCGCTACGTCGCCGGCGGCCGCTACGAACTCGGCGCTGCGGCCCCCACCGACGCCGGGCGCCTTCTGGGCATCGGCATGTCGATCGCCGTCGCCTGCGCGATCGTGCCGCTGTTCTTCGGTGCCGCCCCGCTCACGAGCTTCTTCTTCGAGGCGGACCTTCCGGTCCTCGGGCACGTGGAGTTCGTCACCTCGACGCTCTTCGACATCGGCGTCTACCTCGTGGTCATCGGGCTCGTGCTCGACGTGCTGCGCAGCCTCGGCGCCGAGGTGGATCGCCAGGCGCTCGAAGCCGGCGAGGGCCACCGGCCGGAGGTGACCGTCTCATGACCGTCTCCGGAGTCCTCATCATCGTCATGGCGGTGCTCTTCGCGTGCGGCGTGTACGCGATGCTCGAGCGCAGCCTGACCCGCGTGCTCATCGGCTTCCTGCTGCTCGGCAACGCCGCCAACCTCCTGCTGCTGATCGTGATGGGCGAGCCCGGAGTCGCCCCCTTCTTCGGCGCCGCGGCCGATCCCGAGGACATGTCCGACCCGCTCCCGCAGGCGCTGACGCTCACCGCCATCGTCATCACGTTCGCGGTGTCGGCTTTCCTCCTCGCCCTGATCTACCGCTCCTGGCAGCTCGGCCAGGCCGACACCGTCGAGGACGATGAGGCCGACCGCGCCGTGCGCGAGCGCACCGCCGACGTCGACGAGACGATGGACGAGGAGATCGAGATCGAGGACGAGGACGACGACGCGACGACGGACTTCGTGGGGCTCGACACCTCGCCGATCACCGTGCTCGGTCCGCGCGACTTCGCCGGCCTGCGCGACGACGCGCCCGTCGACAGCCGTCGCCCCGAGCGCAAGGACGGTGACGACGCATGATCGGCTTCGCCCCCGCCCTGGTGCCGCTGCTGGTGACGCTGCCCCTGCTGGGTGCGGCCATCGCGCTGATCGCGGGCCGTCACCGGCACACCCAGGTGGCCGTCTCGGTGACGACCTTCTCACTCACGACCGTCATCTCGGCCATCCTGCTCTACGTCGTCGACTCGACCGGCGACGCGATCGCCGTCTCGGTGGGCGGGTGGCCGATCCCGTTCGGCATCGTGCTCTACGTCGATCGGCTCGCGGCCCTGCTCGTGCTCGTCTCGAGCATCGTGCTGCTCGCCGTCCTCCTCTTCTCGGTCGGGCAAGGCGCCGCCGACGGCGACGATGAGACGCCGGTCTCGATCTTCCACCCGTCGTACCTGATCCTGGCTGCCGGCATCTTCAACGCCTTCATCGCCGGCGACCTCTTCAACCTCTACGTCGGCTTCGAGATCCTGCTCGTCGCCTCCTACGTGCTGATCACGCTGGGATCGACCGAGTCGCGCATCCGCACCGGCGTGGTCTACATCGTCGTGTCCCTCGTGTCGTCGATCCTGTTCCTCGCGTCGATCGCGATGATCTACGGCGCCCTCGGCACCGTGAACATGGTGCAGATCTCGGAGCGCATGGGAGAGCTGCCGCAGGAGACCCAGCTCGTTCTGCACCTCATGCTGCTGCTCGCCTTCAGCATCAAGGCCGCCGTCTTCCCGCTGTCGTTCTGGCTGCCCGACTCGTATCCGACCGCGCCCGCACCCGTCACGGCGGTGTTCGCCGGCTTGCTGACCAAGGTCGGCGTGTACGCGATCATCCGCACCGAGACCGAGCTCTTCCTCGACAACGACGTCAACCAGCTGCTGCTCTGGGTGGCCCTCGCGACGATGATCGTGGGCGTGCTCGGTGCCGTGGCACAGGCGGAGCTCAAGCGCATCCTGTCGTTCACGCTGGTGAGCCACATCGGCTACATGATCTTCGGGCTTGCGATCGCGACGCCCGCGGCGATCGGCGCGACGATCTACTACATGGTCCACCACATCGTGGTGCAGACGACCCTGTTCCTCGCCGTCGGACTCGTCGAGCGCCGCGCCGGCAGCACCTCGATCCTTCGGGTGAAGGGCCTGATGAAGGCTGCCCCGGTCATCGCCGTGCTCTACTTCATCCCCGCGGTGAACCTAGGCGGTCTGCCGCCCTTCTCCGGGTTCATCGGCAAGTTCGCGCTGTTCGACGCTGCGGCCGAGGTGGGAACGCCGATCATGATGGTGCTCATCGTGGGCGGAATCGTCACCTCGCTCCTCACGCTCTACGCGCTCATGCGCGCATGGAACCTCTCGTTCTGGCGCGAGGAGGACGACTCGGCCGAAACGGAGGCGCGCATCTCGTACCTGGGTGCATCGCCCGGCGGCGTGAACACCGAGCGTCGCGTCATCCCGATGATCATGACGGCATCGACGGCCGGCATGGTGGCCGTGACCGTCGCGCTGACGATCTTCGCGGGGCCGCTCTACGACGTGTGCACCCGCATCGGTGCGGCCCTGCTCGAGCCGGTCACCCTCGTGCAGCTCGAAGAGCAGCACGAGGTCAGCACCGGCGTCGACGACGGGGAGGTGGTGCTGCCATGAGCGAACCGGTCGACACCGTCCCGCCCGGCGGCAAGCGGATGCTGCTGACCCAGCTCTGGCGTCAGCTGCCGTTCTTCCTGTGGCTGATCGCGCTGTGGATGCTGCTGTGGGGGCAGTTCACCTGGGTGGCATTCCTCACCGGGCTGATCGCCGCGATCTTCGTCACGCGCATCTTCCGCCTGCCGCCCGTCGAGCTCTCGGGCCGCGTGAACGTCGGGTATGGCGCCGTCTTCGTGCTCGCGTTCCTCGCCGCCCTGGTGCGCGGATCGCTGACCGTCGCCGCACAGGTGCTCGACTTCCGGCAGCAGCCCGGGACGGCCATCATCGCAGTGCCGATGATCACCGACGATGACCTGATCATGACTCACACGGGGGTCACCGCCTCGCTCATCCCCGGCTCGCTCATCGTCGATACCGACCGCGACCGCCGCATCCTGTACCTCCACGTCATCGGGGTCCGGAGTGCACGGGACGTCGAGCGGCAGCGGGCCAGCGTGCAGACGTGGGAGCGCCGCATCGTCATGGCGGTCGGCTCGCGCGCGCAGGTGGCGGCAGTGCGAGCGGATGCCGCGTCCCGCACCGGAGGTGCCTCATGAACGTTCTGCTGCTGGCCATCTACGTCGTGTTCGGCGTCGCCGCACTGCTCACGGTATGGCGCATCATCATCGGACCATCGATCCTCGACCGGGCCGTGGCATCCGATGTGCTCCTGACCGAGGTGATGTGCGTGCTCGGCGCGGAGATGGCGATCAACCACCACACCCGCACGCTGCCGGTGCTGCTGATCATCGCCGCCGTCGGGGTGTTCGGGTCGATCTCGATCGCCCGGTTCGTCGCGCGAAGGGACAACGCACAGCGATGACCATCGATGCCTGGCTGGACCTCTCCGCGCTGATCCTGATCCTCGCGGGGGCGATCCTGTGCCTCACCGCCGCAATCGGTCTGCTTCGGTTCCGCGACGTGCTCACGCGCCTGCACGCGGCGACCAAGCCTCAGGTCCTCGGCCTCATCCTCATCTGCCTGGCGATCGCACTGTCGCTGCGGTCGTGGCCGGTCGTCGCGTTCCTCGTGCCGATCGTGCTCGTCCAGCTCGCGACCGCACCGTTGTCGGCGCACATGGTCGGCCGTCAGGCCTACCGCAACGGCACCATCGACGAGCCGAATCTGTTCGTCGACGAGCTGGCCGACTCGCGCCGCACCCCGCCCGCTGCCGGCGGCTGAGCGCGGTTCCTCTCGCGGCGGGTCAGCCGGCGGGGGTGAGGGTCAGGGTGTTCGTCGTCGCCTCCGCGATGGCGTCGCGCGAGAACGCCCACGGCGTGAGCTGCGCCTCCTGCCAGGCCGCCGTCTGGTCGATGTAGTTCGGGTGGAAGGCGTGCCCGCTGGTGCCGGTCAGCTGGTTCCAGCTCGAGTCGTCGAAGTCGGCCAGGTCGACGATCATGCGCATCGAGGGAACGGTGACGGTGGCGAAGCCGTCGGCGTCCATCACCCAGCCCGTCGCGTTGACGACCGATGAGCCGCCGCCGACCGGGAACGGGCCGCGGTTGAAGAGCCACTCGATCGGCGCGATGCCCGACGACCCGAAGGTGTCGCTGCGCAGGGGGAGCGCATGCAGCGAGCCCCAGTTCCACTTCGACGGGTTCTCGCCCTGCAGCTCGACGATCCGCTGGTAGGCGTCGACGGCCGAGCGCTCCAGCATCTCCTGCTGGTTCGCAACGCCGAGCGCCTCGTTCGTCCACCACTCCGAAGCGGGATCGCGCAGCAGCCCGTCGACGACGAGGAACAGGCGGGCCTGGTCTGACAGCGGGACAGGATTCTCGCGCCCCTCGACGAAGAGGTTGCGGGCGAGCTCGCTCCACAGGACGTTCGCATAGGCCGCGGCCGCGGAGGAGGCGTCGTTCTGCGCGTCCCACGTGCGCAGCAGGTCGAGCGCGGCATCCGTCCCCTCATCACCGGTCTGCAGCTCGCTGTAGGCACCCGACAGGCGCATGCCGAGGAAGAAGCCGTTGTCGGCCTGGATGTCGCGCATGTCCTCGGCCGTCAGAGGAGCATTCGCCGAGGCGCGCTGCAGCAGGTCGACGATGCGCGCCGCGCGCCAGCCGTAGTCCCAGTCGCGCGTGAGGAAGTGCGGGTACTCGTCGCCGACCACGGCGTTGTTGGCCGTGACGATGTAGCCCTCGTCCGGGTTGTAGGAGACGGGCAGCTCCTCGAAGGGGATGAAGCCCTGCCAGTCGTACGCCGAGTCCCAGCCGGGCTGCGGCATCGAGCCGTCGCCGGCACCGCGGATCGGCAGCGAGCCCGGCGTCTGATACCCGATGTTGCCGTCGACGTCGGCATAGACGAGGTTCTGTGCGGGCACGGCGAAGAGCGCCGCCGCGCTGCGGAACTCGTCGAAATCCTGAGCTCGGTTGAGCGCGAAGATGGCCGACGGGGTGGTGGACGGCGTGAGGGCCGTCCACTGCAGGCTCACCGCGTAGTCGCCCCCCGGAGCGCCGGACGGCTGCGTGACGGTGCCGCCGGTGCCCGTGTACGGGTCGTCGCCGACGGACGTGTAGGCCTCGGTGAGGCCAGAGATGATCGGGCCGTGCACCGTCGAGCGGATCTCGAGCTCGACGTCGTCGCCACCGGCCACCTCGAGGGTCTCGGTGCGCACGTCGAGCGGCACGAGCGCGCCGTCGCGCCAGTAGCTGTCGCCCTCGACCTTCTCCAGGTACAGGTCGGTGACGTCGGTGGTGAGGTTGGTGAATCCCCAGGCGATGCGGCCGTTGTGCCCGATGATCACACCCGGCACGCCCGAGAGGCCGAACCCGGCGACGTTGTACGCACACTCCTCCGAGACGACCTTGCACCTGAGGCCGACCTGATGCCACACGCTCGGGAGCGAGGCGCCGAGGTGCGGGTCGTTGGCGAGGAGCGGCTTGCCGCTCTCGGTGAGGTCACCCGAGACGACCCACGAGTTCGAGCCGATGCCCTCACCGACACCGCCGACCAGCGTGCTCACGGCCTCGATGACGCCGTCGACCTCCGACCACTCGATCGACGCGGTCGCCGCCTTCGCCTCGGCGTCGGGCACGATGTCGGCCAGGGTGCCGACGGCGGGGACCGAGGAGATCGACGGCACGATCACCGGGTTGCGGTCGAAGGGATACGCGGGGTACAGCTGCTGCATCTGCTCCTGGCTGAACCCGGGCGCCATGACGGCGCGCTCCGTCTCCTCCTCGAGGTTGGAGCGGAGGTCCCAGGCCATCGCCTTGAGCCAGGCGACCGAGTCGGCCGGCGTCCACGGCTCGATCTCGTACGCGTCGTTCTGCAGTCCGAGCACGGCGTACTCGAACGAGGCGTCGGCGCCCTGATGATCAGCGAGGTACGCGTTCACGCCGTCGGCGTAGGCGTCGTAGTACGAGCGGGTGGTCTCGTCGAGCGCCTCGACCTCCTGCTCGGCGATCGCCCGCCAGCCGAGCGTGCGCAGGAACCGGTCGGTCGGCAGCTGCGACTCGCCGAACAGCTCCGACAGGCGGCCGCTGGTCACGTGGCGGCGGAAATCCATCTCCCAGAAGCGGTCTTGCGCGTGGACGTACCCCTGTGCGAAGAAGAGGTCGTCGGCCGTGGTGGCCGTGATCGTCGGAACGCCGAGCACGTCGCGCTGGACGGTGACCTCTTCGCCGAGTCCGGCGACGGCGACGGCGCCGTCGAGCTGCGGGAACGAGCGCTGGATCGTATAGACGACGAACCCGGTCGCGATCAGCGCGAGCACGACGATGCCGGCGACGATGCTGTAGACCGTGAGGCCGATCGTGCGGCCGACGGAGCGGCGGCGCGGCACCTCGGTGGTCTCGGCGTCGACGTGCTCAGGGGAGGACTTCAGCATTGAAGAGCTTTCGGATCGGGCGCGGGTAGGACGCGATGTCACGCACCGCGAACCCCAGTGTCGCGCATTCGGGTTCGCGCGGCACCGCCCTGCATCGTATCCCGGGCCCGATCACGCGGCCAATCCTCTGGGGAGAACATGCCATCCCGGTCTCCCCGGGCGGGAGGTCGCGTCGCGAAGTCGTCGCGGGTCAGTCTGTGCCGGCGTCGTACATCGCCGACTCGGATGCCGCCTCGATCGCCTCGTCGAGGGCCTCGGCCGCGGCATCCTGCGACTCGACGCGCCCGGTGATCTCGTCGGCCTCACCCGCCGTCACGCGGCCCACGAGGTCGCCGGCCGCTCCGCCGATGATGCCGGCGGCGGCATAGTGCTCGAGGCGGCTGCGCGAGTCCGCGATGTCGAGGTTGCGCATGGTGAGCTGACCGATGCGGTCGGTCGGGCCGAACGCGGCGTCGCCCACACGCTCCATCGAGAGCTTCTCGGGGTGGTACGACAGACCGGGGCCGGTGGTGTCGAGGATCGTGTAGTCCTCGCCGCGGCGCAGGCGCAGCGTCACCGAGCCGGTGATCGTCGAGCCGACCCACTTCTGGATCGACTCGCGCAGCATGAGGGACTGCGGCTCGAGCCAGCGGCCCTCGTACATGAGGCGGCCGAGGCGACGGCCCTGCTCGTGGTAGGTCGCGAGCGTGTCTTCGTTCAGGATGCCGTTGACCAGGCGCTCGTACGCCGTGAACAGCAGCGCCATGCCGGGCGCCTCGTAGACTCCGCGAGACTTCGCCTCGATGATGCGGTTCTCGATCTGGTCGCTCATGCCCAGGCCGTGACGGCCGCCGATGCGGTTCGCCTCGAAGACGAGCTCGACGGGGTCGG
This sequence comes from Microbacterium sp. CFH 31415, assembly GCF_022538185.1. Taxonomy (GTDB): domain Bacteria; phylum Actinomycetota; class Actinomycetes; order Actinomycetales; family Microbacteriaceae; genus Microbacterium. The sequence continues at coordinate 227,303 of NZ_JAKYXC010000005.1, forward strand.
CGTACTCCACGCCGTTGAGGGCGACCGGGCGACCGGCTTCGAAGGTCACCGTGACGTCTTCGGCCTCGATCTGCACCGACGGGTCCCAGAAGCGCACGCCCATGATGGGCTCGACGGTCTCGAGTGAGACGTCGAGGTGCTCGAGGGTCTTGGCTTCGTGCGTGGCGCCCCAGATGTTCGCGTCCGTCGAGTACGCCTTCTCCACCGAGTCGCGGTACGGGAAGCCGTGTTCGACGAGCCACTCGCTCATCTCCTTGCGACCGCCGAGCTCGGTGACGAAGTCGGCGTCGAGCCACGGCTTGTAGATGCGCAGCGCGGGGTTGGCCAGCAGGCCGTAGCGGTAGAACCGCTCGATGTCGTTGCCCTTGTAGGTCGAGCCGTCGCCCCAGATGTCGACGCCGTCGTCCTTCATGGCGCGCACGAGCAGTGTGCCCGTCACCGCGCGGCCGATCGGCGTGGTGTTGAAGTAGGTGCGCCCGCCGGAGCGGATGTGGAAGGCGCCGCAGGCGAGGGCGCCGAAGCCCTCCTCGACGAGCGCGGGCTTGCAGTCGACGAGCCGCGAGACCTCGGCGCCGTACGTGAGGGCACGGTCGGGGATCGACTCGATGTCGTCTTCGTCGGGCTGGCCGAGGTCACCGGTGTAGGTGCACGGGATCGCGCCCTTGTCACGCATCCACGCCACGGCGACGGAGGTGTCCAGACCCCCGGAGAAGGCGATGCCGACGCGCTCGCCGACGGGCAGGGACTGAAGGACCTTCGACATGTCTCCAGTCTAGTTGCGGGCATGATCGCACATTTTCGGTGTGACGGGGCGGAATGGCGCGAGAGCCCACAAAGGGCCAAGGTTGGAGTATGAGCATTCACGTGAACGCCGACAATTTCGCGCGTGCGGAAACCGACCGCATGTTCGCGGACATCCAGCGCGATGCCGGCGGCGTGAACACCTTCCGGCATAACCGCGAGCCCGCGTCGATCGACGCGCAGACGGTCATCCGGCTGAACCGCGACACCCTCTACAGCTTCGCGATCGTCGACCTGTCGGAGGGGGCCACGCTCGTCGTCCCCGACGCCGGGGAGCGGTACCTCTCGGTGATGATCGTCGACCGCGACCACTACGTGCGCGCGGTCCTCCACGACGCCGGTACCTACGACCTCGCCGAACGGGCGCCGGGCGCGGACTATGTGCTCGTCGCCGCCCGTACGCTGGTGGATCCCGACGACCCCGATGACCTGGCGCGCGTGGCCGAGGTGCAGGACGCCCTGCAGCTCGAGGCCGCATCGGCGGTCGCCTTCGTCGGCGACGAGTACGACCCCGCGTCGCTCGACGCCACGCGCAGCGCGCTCCTCGCGCTCGCCGCAGGACTCCGCTCATTCGAGCGCACGTTCGGCTCGCGCGACGAGGTCGACCCGGTGCGGCACCTGATCGGAACCGCCGCCGGATGGGGCGGCCTGCCGGTGTCGGAGGCGTCGTACGTCGGCGTGGACCCTCAGCTTCCGGTCGGCTTCTACGACCTCTCGATGCACGACGTGCCGGTCGACGCATTCTGGTCGGTCTCGGTCTACAACGCCGAGGGCTACTTCCAGCCGAACGACGAGGGGCGCTACACCGTCAACAGCGTCACGGGGCACCGCGACGACGACGGCGTCGTGACCGTGCACTTCACGCCGCCGGGGGCGGCGACAGAGCCCAACAGCATCCCGCTTCCCGAAGGCTGGAACTACCTCATCCGCCTCTACCGCCCGCAGCCGGCGTTCGCCGCCGGCGAGTGGCATGTGCCCGATCTGGTGCGCCGTCGCGACCGTGAGGCGGAATTCGCCGCCGATCATCCGACAGATGAGGGGACGGATGCCGCGGCCGGCGACGACGTGATCGACGCGGTTCCGCGGCACCACGACGGCGTCGGTGCGGGTGAGCCGGACGCAGCCGGGTCTGACGGGGCGGCCGACGCGGCGCCCTACGCTGAGGCGGCCGTCGACGCCGAGGCGGCCACCGACGCCGAGGCCTACGAGGGCCCCGACGTCGAGGTGTCCGACGACGTTGCACCGCCCGCGAACGCGGCCGACGGAGCACATCGCGAGGCCGACACCGGAGCCACTCCCGTCGCGTAGCGGGCGCGGCGCGGCATCCGCTCTCTCGGTGTCAGCGCCCCTCGACCTCCGCCTGCCGCGCTTCGCCCCACTCGTCCTCGAGGTGGTCGCCGGTGAGGTGATCGAGCTCGCGCTCGGCGCCGACACGGCGGCCCCACCACACGATGAGCGTGGCGAGGACGAGGAAGGCGGTCGAGATGACCACGATCCAGAACATCACGGTCGACCAGCCGCCGGAGCCGTACGGGTTCAGGAACGGATAGGGGTACCAGTACGGGTCACCGGTGACGGGGTTCGTCACGAGCGACCCGCGCAGCATCGTGTAGAGAACCCACAGGATCGGGAACGCGATGATCGCCCATACGGCGCGCCACGGCAGCGCCCGCCGCAGGGGGCCGACGAACAGGTCGGCGAGCAGGAACAGCGGGCCGATGAGGTGGAGCACCTCGTTCGACCAAGGGATCGGCGCGCTGCCCTGGTCGAGCTCGATCTGACGCAGCAGCAGGTTGTAGACCACGCCCGTGATGATCATGTACGTCGTCACGCAGGCGAGCGACAGCGCGAGCGCGGGCGGCTCCGCGTCGGCCTGACGGCCGCGCGTGAAGAACCACACCGCAGCCCAGATCAGCACGACCGCCGTGAGGCTGTTCGAGAGGATCGTGAAGAAGCTGAAGAAGTTCGCCAGCGTGGTGCCGACATCCCGCCCCAGTTCCGCCGCCGTCGACAGCGACTTCGCCAGCTGCGCGACGACGGCGGCGATGATCAGGGCGGCCATGGCGAGCCGCATGACGGACCAGGTCTGCGCCCACGCCTTCGATCGCATGGCGCCACCTTAGCGGCGGGCGCGCAGCGCGCCCCCGATAGGATGGGGTGTAACCGTCCGATAACGGGGGAGTAGCCCATGCCAGGCATCGTGATCGTCGGAGTCCAGTGGGGAGACGAGGGCAAGGGCAAGGCCACCGATCTCCTGGGCGACCGCACCGACTGGGTCGTCAAGTTCAACGGCGGCAACAATGCGGGCCACACCGTCGTCATCGGCGACGAGAAGTACGCGCTGCACCTGCTGCCCAGCGGCATCCTGTCGCCCGGCGTCAACGCCGTGATCGGCAACGGCGTGGTGATCGATCTCGAGGTGCTCTTCGCCGAGCTCGAGGCCCTGCACGCGCGCGGCGTCGATACCTCTCGCCTGCGGGTGAGCGCCAACGCCCACATCATCACGCAGTACCACCGCACGCTCGACAAGGTCACCGAGCGGTTCCTCGGCAAGCGACAGATCGGCACGACCGGTCGCGGCATCGGCCCTGCGTACGCCGACAAGATCAACCGCGTCGGCATCCGCGTGCAGGATCTCTTCGACGAGAACATCCTGCGCCAGAAGGTCGACGGCGCGCTCGACCAGAAGAACCACCTGCTGGTGAAGATCTTCAACCGCCGCGCCATCACCGCCGACGAGATCGTCGAAGACCTCCTCTCGTATGCCGACCGCCTGCGCCCGATGGTCGCCGACACCGGACTGCTCCTCAACGAGGCGCTCGACGCGGGCGACGTTGTCGTGTTCGAGGGCGGCCAGGCCACGATGCTCGACGTCGACCACGGCACGTACCCGTTCGTCACGTCCTCGTCGGCGACCGCCGGCGGCGCCGCGACCGGCTCGGGCGTGGGCCCCAACCGCCTCGACCGGATCGTCGGCATCGTCAAGGCCTACACGACCCGCGTGGGTGCCGGCCCGTTCCCGACCGAGCTCTTCGACGAGAACGGCGACTTCCTGCGTTCGCGCGGGTTCGAGTTCGGCACGACCACCGGTCGCCCTCGCCGTGTCGGCTGGTACGACGCGCCCATCACCCGCTACGCGACGCGCATCAACGGCATCACCGACCTGGTGCTCACGAAGCTCGACATCCTCACCGGGCTCGACCAGATCCCGGTGTGCGTCGCGTACGAGGTCGAGGGGGAGCGGTTCGACGAAGTGCCGGTCAACCAGTCGGACTTCCACCACGCCAAGCCGATCCTCGAGTACTTCCCCGGCTGGAAGCAGGACATCTCGACCGCGCGCACGTTCGACGACCTCCCGCGCGAGGCGCAGGAGTACGTCCTCGCGCTCGAGGCGATGAGCGGCACACGCATCTCGGTGATCGGCGTCGGCGCCGCGCGCGACGCAGTCATCGTGCGCCACGACCTCATCGACTGACCCGGGCTGCCGGACGACCTTCCGCGCGACCTTCCGCCTTGCTCAGAACAGGAGTTCTGGCGGAGAAAGGCCCATGGACGGCGATAACGTCCTGTTCTCGCCGGAACACCTGTTCTCGGACCGTAGGAGTGCTGCATGAGATTCTGGCTGGGCGGGTACACCTCCGACATGGACGGCGTCGCGAGCGGGATCGGGATGCTGCACGCCGGTGCCCCGGACGACGGATCGGCGGGCGGTCCCCTGAGCTTCGCGGGCGAGGTCGCGCACACCGACTCCCCCTCGTGGGTCGCCGCCCATCCCACGCGCGACGTGGTCTACGCGGCCCTCGAGGCGCGGGGCGCCGTGCAGGCATTCCGGCGCACGGGCGAGGCATCCTTCGTCCCCCTCGGCGAAGCCGTCCCCGCGGGTGAGGCGACCTGCCACGTCGCTGTGGCGCCGGACGGCGGGTCGCTGATCGCGTCGTGCTGGGGCGACGGCCGCGTCGTGCGCATGTCGCTGGATGCCGCGGGCCGGCCCTCGTCGCCGGTGATCGCTGCGGCGGCCGTCGATCCGCATGGCCCCCGCGGCGATGCGGCGGGCGCCGGCCCGGCCGACCTCGACCTGGCCGCTGCCGCGCGCGCCCTGCGCGACGCGGCGGGGCCGGAGTACGCGCACCTCGTGCCCGGACACGACGCGGCGGCCGCCGCCGACGGAGACGCGGGGGCCGCGGCATCCGCTCGCCCGTCCCGCGCCCACCAGGCCACGTTCCTGACCGGCGGGCTCATCGTGACGACCGATCTGGGGCACGACCTCGTGCGGTTCTGGCGCGCCGGCCCGACGGGACTGCGACCCGGTCAGCAGGTCGTCCTGCCGAAGGGGAGCGGCCCCCGGCACGTGGTCGTGCACCCGAGCGGCCACCTGTACGTGGTGACGGAGTTCTCGTGCGAGGTGTTCGCGCTCGCCGCGTCGGCGGACGGCACGTGGCGGGTCGTGGGCGGGACCGCGCTCGGCGCCGGCGGCGTGCTGCCGGGCGACTCGGCGGCCGAGCTCGCGCCATCGCGTGACGGCGAGTTCCTCTACGCCGGTGTGCGCGGCAGCAACACCCTCGCGACCGTGCGCGTGCGCGGCGCCGGCGAGACGCTCAGCCCCGTCGCGCTCGTGGACGCGGGAGTGGACTGGCCGCGCCACCACGTCGTCGTGCGCGACACCCTGCTGGTCGCGGGGCAGCGCTCCGACGAGGTGGCGTCGCTCACGCTCGACCTGCGCACGGGTGTGCCGGGTCGGGTGCGCCACCGCACCCCTGCGCCGTCTCCGACCTGTCTTCTTCCGGCGGCCTGACGCTCCGAGCCTCCTCGTGGACTAGCGCTTCGCGTCCTGCCGCGGGATGAACACCTGCTTGATGATCAGCAGGATCGACGCGGTGACCGGGATCGCGACGAGCGCTCCCAGCAGGCCGAGCAGCGTGCCGCCGACCATCGCGCCGATGACCACCAGCGCACCCGGCACCGAGATCGCCTTGTTCATGACGCGCGGCGTCAGCACGTAGGCCTCGAGCTGCATGTAGATCAGGTAGACGATCGCGAAGATCAGCGCGGGCAGCCAGCCGGTGAACAGGGCGATGATCGTGGCGGTGATCCAGTAGAGCACCGAGCCGATGAGCGGGATGAGGGTGATGAGGAACGCGAGCACGCCCATGAGCGCGGGGAAGGGCAGACCGAGGAACAGGTGGAGGAAGAAGGCCACCAGCGAGTTGCAGAACGCCAGCACGACCATGCCCATCAGGTAGGCGCCGATCGAGTCGGTGATCTGGTTCGTCATCTCCGTCGCCTTCGGGCGGTTCCGGGCGGGCGCGAACTGCATGAACGCCACCTTCATCGCGGGGAGCCCGGCCAGGAAGTACAGGCTCAGCACGAGCACGATGATGAGACCGGAGATCGTCGTGCCGACGCTGAGGGCGAAGTTGAGCACGCCGCCGCCGATCGCGGCGATGTTCGCGGGGTTGGTGAGGAAGGTCTCGACCTGCTGCAACATGGTGCCCACCTGCGTGCCGAAGGTGTCGCTCAGCCACGCGTAGAAGTCGGAACTCTGGAACGCGTCTATGGTCGCGGGAAGATCGCCGAAGAAGGCCGTGATCTGCTTCACGAGCGCCGGCACGACGAGCAGCAGCACTCCGGCGAAGATGACGGCGAAGACCGTGTAGACGATGATGATCGCCCACGCGCGGCCGACCTTGTGCCTTTCGAACCACCGCACGACGGGGTCGAGGCCCAGCGCGACGAAGAGCGCGAACACGACGTAGATGATGATCGTCGAGAGATTCCAGAAGGCCAGGCCGAGAAGGATGGCGACCAGCCCGCCCAGCGTCAGCAGCAGGCCGAGGCTGAACGGGTGATTGAGGTTCGCCCAGAAGGTCTTCGACTCGGGGGCCTCACCCGAGAACTCCGCGACGCCGTCGGGCACCGCATCGCCCTGCGCGTGCGCCGCGTTCGTGCCCGACGCCGGATCGGCGGCCAGCGGAGCGAGGGTCTCGGCGTCGCTCGCGCCCAGCGAGGAGGAGGCGTCGTCGGTCATGCGTCACACTCTAGGGGCGGGGGTCGGATCGAACGACGGGCCGCTCCGCAAATCACCCCGTGCGGGCGACACGCGCCGGATTCCGGCCGAACCGCTCGGGTATCGTCGTTGCGGAGGAGGACCCATGACCGAGGACCCGACGACCACGCTGCACCGGCTGCGCAGCAGCATCGACAACATCGACGCCTCGCTCGTCTACCTTCTCGCCGAGCGCTTCAAGGCGACGAAGCAGGTCGGTCGCCTGAAGGCCGAGCATGGGATGCCGGCGTCCGACCCCGCCCGCGAGGAGCAGCAGGTCGCCCGCCTCCGGCGCCTGGCCGAGGAGGCCGACCTCGACCCAGCGTTCGCCGAGAAGTGGTTCAACTTCGTCGTCGCCGAGGTCATCCGCCACCACACCGAGGCGGCCGACAGCCGCTGAGCCGCGAGGGCTACGGGACCGCGCGGCGGAGCGTCAGGTACGACACCCCGGCCAGCACCGCGCCGAGCAGCAGCCCCCACAGGGCCAGTCCGAGGGCGCCCTGCGTCGCGAACCAGGTGAACACCTCGGCCCAGGCATCCATCCGGCCGACGAGATACATCCACAGCACCAGCAGCGCGCCGAGCCCGACGAGCACCAGCGTGACCGCGATCGTGCCGGCCCGCTTGTAGATGGTGGCCGCCCAGAAGCCCGAGACGAAGACCAGCATCGCGGCGGTGAACCAGAACACCAGCGCGACGGCGGGCCCGCCCTCCCACACCCAGGGGAGGTAGAAGAAGTAGCCGTTGAGTCCCCAGCCGCCGGTCGCGTTCTCGATGGCGCCGCCGACGACGTACACCGAAGCGAGGACGAGGCTCGACGCCGCCGCGGTGAGCAGGGTGCCGATGTAGAACTCGCGCCGCGTCACGCTCATCGCCTGGGAGAAGGGGAAGCTGAGGGTGAGGGACTGGACGCCGACGACGCAGAAGTACCACAGCGGTGCCTGCGCGCCGCCGCCGTACTTCTCGCCGGTCACGCCCGCGCTCTCGAGCATGGCGTAGATGGCGAGGGTGAGCAGGAAGGCGCCGCCCAGCACGAGCAGCGGAACCCAGATGTAGGTCTGCCGGTTGATCAGCTGCATGCGGACGACGTTGACGGTGCGGCTCATCGCAGTGCTCCTTCGTCGAGGGGGGTCTGTTCCGTGACGCCGGCGGCGTGCTGGGTGGTGCGCACGATCAGCTGCTGCAGCGACACCGGGGCGACCTCGAGGCCCTCGGCGTCGAGCCGCGCCCGGTCGGCGTCGGTGAGGGCGCCGAGCACCGTCACCGACGAGACGTGGCCCAGGCTCTCGCGGTGGATCACCTCACGGCCGGCGATGAATCGCTCGACCGCGGCCGAGGGGCCCACGATGTTCGCGGCGCGGTCCCGCACGGCATCCGTGTCCTCATCCATGATGATGCGGCCGCGGTCGATCACGATCACGCGCTCGATGAGGTTGGAGACCTCGTCGATCAGGTGGCTGGACAGGATGATCGTGCGCGGGTGCGCGGCATAGTCGGCGAGCAGCCGATCGTAGAAGATCTGCCGGGCGACGGCGTCGAGTCCGAGGTAGGGCTCGTCGAAGAACGTGACTTCGGCGCGCGACGCGAGCCCGATGATGACGCCGACGGCCGAGAGCTGACCGCGCGACAGCTTCTTGATGCGCCGGTTCATCGGCAGCTGGAAGTCGTCGATGAGGCGGTCGGCCAGCTCCTGGCTCCAGTTCGGGAAGAACAGCCGTGCCGTCTTGAACGCGTGCGCGGGCTTCGCGTCGTCCGGGTACTTCTGGCTCTCGCGCACGAAGCACATGCGCCCGAGTACCTTCGCGTTCTCGTAGGGGTTCTCGCCGAACACGCGGACCTCGCCGTGCGTGGGGAAGTTCTGCGCGGTGAGGATGGACATGACCGTGGTCTTGCCGGCGCCGTTGCGCCCCAGCAGACCATAGATCGTGTCCTTCTCGATCGTGAAGGTCACGTCGTCGACGGCGAGCGTCTCGCGGTAGCGCTTGGTGAGCCCCTTCACCTCGATCACGTGCGTCATCGTGCGTCTCCTTCGGTAGCGGCTGCGAACGCGTTCGCGCGGTCGCGGATCAGGTCGGTGAGGTCCTCGGCAGCGAGGCCGAGGGTGCGCGCCTCGGCGAGCAGCGGCTCGACGTAGCGGTCGGCGAAGGCGGCGCGTCGCTCTGCGAGCAGGCGCTCGCGGGCGCCGGCCGCGACGAACATGCCGATCCCGCGCCGCTTGTAGATCACGCCCTTGTCGACGAGCATGGCGATTCCCTTCGCGGCAGTGGCGGGGTTGATGCGGTAGAAGCCGGCGAGCTCGTTCGTCGACGGGGCACGGCCCTCTTCGGGCAGGCTGCCGTCGACGATGGAGTCCTCCACGCTCTCGGCGATCTGGAGGAACAGCGCCCGGCCTTCTTCGATCACACTGACCTCGCCTTGTCGGTTACTTACCCGACTAACTAACCATAGAACCGGATGCTGCGCAAGTGCCGGTACGGCAACTGCAGGCCCGGCCCCGCGGCCCGCACGTGCTGATATCACGCGTGCGCGGCTAGCGAGCAGGTCGACACCTGTCGAATTTGCCTTGCTCTGACAAGGATGAGACGTTGGATCAGGCCCACTGCGGGCCACTCCCGACCAGTCCGCGGTCGCGGCAGAGCCCTGGGGGGCCACGCCGCGCACGTACGGTCGGCGGCCTTTGCGCGGATCCGACATCCGCTGCCGAGTCGGCTCACCCCTGTGCGGCGAGCCCCGTGGCCGCCACCCGGGCGCAACCGATGCAGCTCCCTGCACCGGGGCTGCCGAGGTGCAGTGTGATCCTTCCGCCTGCCATCGAGGCGAAGAACCTGTTCAAGGTCTTCGGACGCAATCCCCACAGCATCGTCGAGCGCCTGCGCGCCGGCCAGACTCGCGCCGAGGTGGCGGACTCCGGCACCGCCGCGGTCATCGACGCCGGCTTCACCGTCATGCCCGGAGAGATCTTCGTGATCATGGGGCTCTCCGGATCGGGCAAGTCCACGATCATCCGCATGCTCAACGGGCTGCTGCCGCCGACCGCGGGAGAGGTGCTCGTCCATGGGCAGAGCATCACCGCCGCGTCCCCGCAGCGACTGCGCGGGGTGCGCCGCGAGTCCGTCTCCATGGTGTTCCAGCACTTCGCGCTGCTGCCGCACCGCACCGTGATCGACAACGCCGCGTATGCGCTCGAGATCCAGGGCGTTCCGCGCACCGAGCGCCGCGAACGAGCGCTCGAGATCCTCGCGAAGGTGGGACTCGACGATCGCGCGGAGGCGATGCCCGACGAGCTCTCGGGCGGCATGCGTCAGCGCGTGGGTCTCGCCCGCGCGCTGACCGCGGGGACGGACATCCTCCTCATGGATGAGGCGTTCTCGGCGCTGGACCCGCTGATCCGCCGCGAGATGCAGGAGCAGCTCGTCGAGCTGCAGCGCGAGCTCGGCCGAACGATCGTGTTCATCACCCATGACCTGAACGAGGCGATGTACCTGGGCGACCGCATCGCCGTCATGCGCGACGGCCGCATCGTCCAGACCGGGACGCCGGAGGAGATCCTGACCGACCCCGCGAACGACTACGTCGCGCAGTTCGTGCAGGATGTCGACCGCGCACGCGTGCTCACCGCGGGCTCGGTCATGGCGCCGCCCGCGGCGGCGACACCGCTCAGCGCGGGTGTGCGAGGAGCCCTGCGTGTCATGCGCGACCTGCAGGTCGGATCCGTCGCCGTCCTCGAGGGCCGTCGCTACCTCGGAGCGGTGAGCGACCGTGGAGTCGTCCGCGCCGTGAAGGCCGGCAGCACCGATCTGCGCTCGCTCATCTCGAACGCGCAGCCCGTCGTGTCGCCGAACGACCCGCTCACCGAGGTGGTGGAGCGCGCCGTCGAGAGCCCGATCCCGATCGCCGTCGTCGACGACCAGCGTCGCCTCCTGGGCACGATCCCGCGGGTCACCCTGCTCGCCGCACTGGGCAACGTCGACCCCCAGACGACCGAGATCCCGATCGTCGAGACGCCGTCATCGGTGCCGCAGGCAGAGCTCATGAGCTCTCTCGTGGCGGTGGGCGAGTCCGTGGGCAAGCCCGCCACGGGAGGAGGTGCGTGATGGAGGGTCTCCGACTCCCGCTGGGCGACGCCGTCGAGGCGTTCGTCGGCTTCCTCGGCGACGCATTGGGGTGGCTCTTCGATGCGATCGCACTCGCGCTCGCCGTCGTGTACGACGGTCTGGACTGGGCGCTGCGCACGCCGCCGTTCTGGGCGGTGATCCTCGTCCTCGCCGCAGTCGCCCTCTGGGTCAAGGGCGTCAGGCTGGGGGTCGGCACCGCACTCGGTCTCGTCCTGATCGTGGCCGTGGATCAGTGGGATGCGGCGATGGAGACGCTCGCGCTGGTGCTCGTGGCATCGGCGATCGCCATCGCGATCGGCATCCCGGTCGGCATCTGGGCGGCGCGCAACGACCATGTCTCGCGCGTGGTGCGTCCCGCACTCGACTTCCTCCAGACGATGCCGGCGTTCGTCTATCTGATCCCCGCCATCATCTTCTTCGGCGTAGGCGCGGTGCCGGGGATGATCGCCACGATCCTTTTCGCGCTCGCGCCCGGAGTGCGCCTGACCGAGCTCGGCATCCGAGGCGTCGACGCCGAGGTGGTCGAGGCGGGTCACGCCTTCGGTGCGACACCCGGTCGCATCCTGCGCCAGATCCAGCTGCCGCTCGCACTTCCGAGCATCATGGCCGGTGTCAACCAGGTGATCATGCTCAGCCTGTCGATGGTCGTCATCGCCGGCATGGTCGGCGCCGGCGGACTCGGCGGCGAGATCGTCCGCGCGATCGGACGCATCGATGTGGGCCTCGGGTTCGAGGCCGGCATCGCCGTCGTGATCATCGCCATGATCCTGGACCGCACGACATCGGCGCTCGCGGTGCAGAGCCGGCGCACGGGCCGAGGAAGGCGTGCATCCACGCGCCCCGCGTCCGCGCCGGCGGAGACCGCGGCCACTGCGGCGTGAGGCGAGCGGATGCCTCGGGCCGAGGCATCCGCTCATCACAGACCAGGCGGGAGCATCGCCCGCCGGAGGTGCGCGACCTTCGCGCGCCTGACCAAGACCGATCCGTGCGACAGCAGCGCGGATGGAGAGGAAGTCACGATGATGACCAAGAGAAAGCATGCGCTCGCGGGAGTCGCGCTCTTCGGCGCTGCCGCCATCGCACTCAGCGGCTGTGCGGGCGGCGCCGGGGAGGCCGGCGACGGTCCGGCCGACCGGCCGATCGAGATCGCGGTCTTCAACGGCTGGGACGAGGGCATCGCCGCGTCGCACCTGTGGGAGAGCGTCCTCGAGGCGCAGGGGTACGACGTCAATCTGACCTACGCCGACGTCGCTCCGATCTACGCCGGTCTGGCCAAGGGCGACTTCGACCTCGTGCTCGACACGTGGCTGCCCACGACGCACGCCGACTACCTCGAGCAGTACGGTGACGACATCGTCGATCTCGGGGCATGGAACGACGAGGCCTCGCTGACGATCGCGGTGAATGAGGACGCCCCGATCGACTCGCTCGAGGAGCTCGCCGCCAACGCGGACGAGTTCGGCGGCCAGATCGTCGGGATCGAGCCGGGGTCCGGTCTCATGCGCATCACCGGTGACGAGGTCGTGCCCGGCTACGGTCTGGAAGACATGACGCTCGTGGAGTCGTCCACGCCCGCGATGCTCTCGGAGCTGAAGTCGGCGACGGACGGCGGGGAGAACATCGTCGTCACCCTGTGGCGGCCGCACTGGGCGTACAACGCCTTCCCGCTCAAGGACCTCGAAGACCCGCAGGGTCTGCTCGGCGACGCCGAGAGCATCCACTCGGTGTCGTCCGCGACGTTCGCCGACGAGTTCCCGGAGGTGAACGACTGGATCGCAGGCTTCCAGATGCCCAGCGAGCTGCTGTACTCGCTCGAGGACGCGCTGTTCAACGGCGAGTCCAGCGGCGACTACGCGCCCCTCGTCGAGACGTGGATCGCGGACAACCAGGAATGGGTGGACGGCCTCACGTCCTGACAGCCGGAAACACCGCGGGCGGGCGCGGCGGAGCGCGGCTCCGTCGCCCCCGTCCTGTCAGGGGTGGGACTTCGGGTGGATCACGCGGCCCGGCGGCGCGGGATCGCCGGTCGACCGGGCCGGGATCGGCCACGGCGCCGGCTGCGGCTGCGGGGCCGCGTCGGCCTGGGGGCCGGGCGCCGGTGCTGTATCCGCCGGAGGCGGGGTCGTCGAGGGGCGCGCGGGCGCGGCATCCGCCGCCTTCTCGGCCTGCGCGGTCGACGGAAGCTCGAGCGAGACCTTCGACTCGAGCACCTCGATCGCGCCGTCGGAGAGCGAGATGAGGCCGTCGAGCTCCTGCCGCACGCGACGGTAGGCGAGCTGCCGCTCGGCGGGCGTCGCGGCCTGGTCGATCGCGACGGTCAGCAGCTGCTTGGCGGTGTCGAGGCGTTTGCGCTCGACTTCGGTGAAGCTGGAGTCCTTGAGCCGGCGCGCGTCGCGCTCGGCGACGTCGAACGCCACCTCGAAGTCGGCGACGGCGCTGCGGTACTCGGCGAGCTGCTCCTTGGTCAGCCGCGCCTTGGGTGACGCGGGCCGCAGCCCGTCGGCGATGCGCTTCGCGCGCAGGAACGCCGCAGTGAGCGGCTGGCGTCCGTCGCTCATCGCCGGGAACGCGATGATCTTGGCGACGTCGAGCTCGTACTCGAGCCAGCGGTGGGTGACCGAGTCGTGCGTCGCGAAGAGGCGCTCCAGCTGCGTGGCCTGCGTCTCGCGCGACGCCTGCGGACTGCCGACCGTGGTCGCCGTCGGTGAGGTGACGGGCGGGAGGGATGCCGCGGCCACCGCCTGGCCGCGCGCAGCCGCCTTCAGCTCAGCCTTGGCGTGCAGTACCTCGAGCCGGCGCTTGTGCCGCCGGCGCGCGCCCCGTTCCCAGGCGCCACCGACAGCGCTCATCACGCCGAAGAGCGGGAAGATGAGCCACCAGTACTGGCCCAGGAAGTCGAAGAACGGCTCCACCCTGTCATGGTAACGGGCATGCCTGACCTCGTCGCGCGCTCTGGGCAGGCGCCCAGCCTGGGTGGGCAGGGCGTTGTCAGCGCGGCGCCGAGTCCGGCGGCTTCGCCGAGAACCGGCGCGGCAGCACGACGGCCGACCGGAGCCCCTCGATGACGGGGATGGCGGCGTCGATCATGTCGGCGACCGAGCCGAGCACGCCGGCCACGCCGCCCTGCGGAGCGGGGGTCGTGCCGGGCACTCCCGCCTGCCGCTCGGCCTCGGCGAGGGCGGCATCCATCGCGGCGACGGCATCGCGGTACCGCACATACTCTTCCGGTGCGATGCGGCGTCCGGCGGTCGGGCGCAGCCACTGGGCCTCGCGCTGTGCGTGGAGGAAGGCGACGGTGGCGGGATGCCGCGAGTCGGTCAGCTGCGGAAAGGCCAGGGCCTTGTCGACGTCGGTCTCGTACGAGAGCCACCGGGCGTTCACGGCGTCCTGCGCCGCGTAGAGCCGCTCGATCGGCAGCGGCTCGGCGGTCGACGACGCGCGGTACTGGCTGTACGAGGCCTTCACGCGGGCGCGGCTCGCGCGCAGCGCGTACGACGCAGACTTCTCGGCGTTGCGGGCCGTCTGCAGAGCGCGTTTCGCCTCGAGGGGCACCATCCCCGTCGTGCGCGAGCGGGCGGCGAGCACGTCGGCCTGGGCGACGCGCACCTGCGCCCGCGCGGCGACGAGCGCGCGGTAGGCCTGCGACTCCTCGTGGCGGGCGGCGTCGAGCTCGAGTCGTCGCGCTCGGCGACGACCCGTCGTCAGGCCCATGTAGGAAGCGGCTCCGACGCCCGCGGCAGCCGGAGCGGCCCACCACCAGCCCTGTACGAGCAGGATGAGAGGCTCCACCCTGCCATGGTAGCCGCGGCGCCGCGTGCCGTGCCGCGGTCGCGGGGAACGCTCAGCCGGTCGATCAGCGCGAGGTCAGCCGAAGAGCAGCGCGAAGACCGTGGCGCCGCCGCCGACGAGGATGAGGGCGACGATCGTCACCCACGCGATGACCTTGACCCGCTTCTGCCGCGTGTCGTTGAAACCGCTGTACTCGTCGTCGTCCGCCGCCATGGTTTCGATCTTAGGCGGTGTGCTCGGTGATGATCGGGCCGAAGGCGTCGGGCAGTGTCGAGGTCGACGCGTCGCGCAGCTCGGCGAGCGGCACCGTGAACAGGCCCTGCACTTCGAGCGCCGGTGCGTCGCCGTCTGCGGCGACGTCGGTCACGCCGATGCGCAGCACCGGGTAGCCCCGGCCCTCGCACAGTCCGCGGAACTTCACGTCGTCCTCGCGCGGGACCGACACGATCACGCGACCCGTCGACTCCGAGAACAGCGCGGTCGCGGCATCCACTCCATCGCGATCCTGGATCTCGTTCAGCCACACCCGCGCACCGACGCCGAAGCGCATGACCGCCTCGGCGAGAGCCTGGGCGAGTCCGCCGGACGACAGGTCGTGCGCGCTCGAGACGAGCGACTGCTGCGACGCCGCGTGGATGAGCTCGGCGAGCTTCTTCTCCTGTGCGAGGTCGACCGCCGGCGGGCGTCCGCCGAGGTGGCCGTGGATGGTGCCGGCCCACTGCGAGCCCGAGAGCTCGGTGGCCGTCACGCCGAGGAGGTAGATGTTCTCGCCGGCGTCCTGCCAGCCCGACGGGATGCGGCGGGCGACGTCGTCGATGATGCCGAGAACGCCGACCACCGGCGTCGGGAAGATCGGCTGATCGCCGGTCTGGTTGTAGAACGAGACGTTGCCGCCGGTGACGGGCACGCCGAGTTCGAGGCAGGCGTCGGACAGCCCGTCGACGGTCTGCGAGAACTGCCACATCACCTCGGGGTTCTCGGGCGAGCCGAAGTTGAGGCAGTCGGTGACGGCGGTGGGCACCGCGCCGGTGACGGCGACGTTGCGGTACGCCTCGGCGAGGGCGAGCTTCGCGCCCTGGTACGGGTCGAGCTGGCAGTAGCGGCCGTTGCAGTCGGTGGCGATCGCGAAGCCGATGCCCGAGTGCTCGTCGACGCGGATCATGCCCGCGTCGTCGGGGAACGACAGCGCCGTGTTGCCCATGACGTAGTAGTCGTACTGGTTAGTGATCCACGACGTGTCGGCGAGGTTGGGGCTCGCGACGAGCTGGACGAACTGGCGGCGCAGCGTGTCGGGGTCGACGTCGCGGGTGAGGGCGGAGGCCGAGTCGTCGCGCAGCGCGTCGATCCACGTCGGGTAGGCGACGGGGCGCTCGTACACCGGGCCGTCGACCGCGACGGTCGAGGGGTCGACGTTCACGATCTCCTCGCCATGCCAGAAGATCTGCAGCCGGCCGTCGCCGGTCACCTCTCCGAGCACGCTGGTCTCGACATCCCACTTCTCCACGACCGCGAGGAAGGCGTCGAGCTTCTCGGGAGCCACGATCGCCATCATGCGCTCCTGGCTCTCGCTCATGAGGATCTCCTCGGGCGTGAGAGTGGGGTCGCGCAGCAGGACGTTCTCGAGGTCGACGCGCATGCCCGAGCCGCCGTTCGCGGCGAGCTCCGACGTCGCGCACGAGATGCCGGCGGCACCGAGGTCCTGGATGGCCTCGACGAGCTCGTCGCGGTAGAGCTCGAGGCAGCACTCGATGAGCACCTTCTCGGCGAACGGGTCGCCGACCTGCACGGCGGGGCGCTTGGTCGGGCCGCCGTCGGCGAAGGTGTCGGAGGCGAGGATGGATGCTCCGCCGATGCCGTCGCCGCCGGTGCGGGCGCCGAACAGCACGACCTTGTTGCCGGCGCCGGTGGCGTTGGCGAGCTTGAGGTCTTCGTGGCGAAGCACGCCGACCGCGAGGGCGTTCACGAGGGGGTTGCCCTGGTAGACAGCGTCGAACACGGTCTCGCCGCCGATGTTCGGCAGGCCCAGGCAGTTGCCGTAGAACGAGATGCCGCTCACGACACCGTGCACCACGCGCGCGGTGTCGGGGTTGTCGATGGCGCCGAAGCGCAGCTGGTCCATGACGGCGACCGGACGCGCCCCCATCGAGATGATGTCGCGGACGATGCCGCCGACGCCCGTCGCGGCGCCCTGGAACGGCTCGATGTAGCTGGGGTGGTTGTGCGACTCGACCTTGAAGGTGACGGCCCAGCCCTCGCCGATGTCGACCACGCCGGCGTTCTGGCCCATGCCGACCATGAGGCGTGTCTTCATCTCGTCGGAGACCTTCTCGCCGAACTTGCGGAGGTAGATCTTAGA
This sequence comes from Microbacterium sp. CFH 31415, assembly GCF_022538185.1. Lineage (GTDB taxonomy): Bacteria > Actinomycetota > Actinomycetes > Actinomycetales > Microbacteriaceae > Microbacterium. The sequence goes on from NZ_JAKYXC010000005.1 coordinate 244,407, forward strand.
CGACTTGTACGAGCAGTGCTCCGACCACATGACGGAGTACATGGCCAGCTCGCCCGAGGTGGGGCGGCGGCCGAGGATCTCACGGATCCTGTCGTACTCGTCGGGCTTGAGTCCGAGCGCCGCGTACGGCTGCTCCTTCTCCGGCGTGGCGGCGGCGTTTTCGACGGTGTCGGCAGCCGGGCGTGCGGCTGCGGGCGTCGGAGAGGGGGTGGTCACGCGGCTGAGCTCCAGGAATCGGGGATGCCGGACCCGACCAGTCTAGTTCGGCCGCGGCATCCGCTCGCCCTGTGCGTCGGCGGGAGCAGGAGAGGGTTGACGGATGCCGCGACCCGGCGTAACGTACAACCAAATGGTTGTAGATTCAGGACTCAGCGATGAACAGATCGACCGCGTGTTCCACGCGCTCGCCGCGGCGACGCGGCGCGATATCCTTCGGCGAGCGATCGAGGACGAGTACTCGGTCTCGGCACTCGCCGGCGAGTACGACATGTCGTTCGCGGCGGTGCAGAAGCACGTCGCGGTGCTCGAGGCGGCCGGTCTCATCATCAAGCGCGCCGAAGGGCGCGAGCGTCTCGTCCGGGCGGACCCGGTCATGATCGCCCGCGCCCGCGCACTCCTCGCACGTTACGAGGAGCTCTGGCGCTCGCGCATCGACCGGCTCGATGCGCTGCTCGCCGAGCCCGCACCGGGGAACAGCGGCCGTCCCGGCCGTCCCGGCAGCGACAACACCGATCCCACCCAAGGAGCATGAGATGCCCGTCACCGATGTCACCACCGATCCCGAAGCGCTCACCATGACGCTCACGGCCGACTTCGACGCGCCCGTCGAGCGGCTGTGGGCCGCCTTCACCGAGCCGCAGCAGCTCGAGCGCTTCTGGGGCCCCCCGGGATGGCCCGCGCGCTTCCCGACGTTCGACTTCTCGGTCGGCGGCCGCGCGGTCTACTACATGACCAGCCCGCAGGGCGAGAAGTCGTACGGCTCATGGGAGTTCCTCGAGATCGACGCGCCGCGCGGCTTCACCGTGCTCGACAACTTCGCCAACGAAGACGGCGCGCCGCTCGAAGGCATGCCGGTGATGCGGGTCGTCTTCACCTTCGAGCCGACTGCGACCGGCTCCCGCATGGTCAATGTCTCGCACTTCGCATCGGCCGACGCGCTGCAGCAGGTCGTCGACTTCGGCGCCGTCGAAGGTTCGACCATGGCGATCAACCAGCTCGACCGGGTGCTCGAAGGGCTGCGCGCCTACGCCGCGGGCAAGGGCACGCAGACCGAGATCCTCGACGACACCCACGTGCGCATCACGCGCCTCATCGAGGGACCCATCGACCTGGTGTGGCGCGCCCACCAGGAGCCGGAGCTGCTCGAGAAGTGGATGCTGGGTCCCGACGGCTGGCGGATGACCGTGTGCGAGGTCGATCCCGCCGTCGGCGGGAAGTACCGCTACCAGTGGGCGCCCACCGAGGGCACCGAGGGCGAGCCCTTCGGCTTCGACGGCGAGACGGTGCTCTCGGAGGCGCCGCGCCGCGCGGTCACCACCGAGCACATGACCGGCACCGACTACCCGTCGACGCTCAACGACCTCAACCTCGACGAGGAGGACGGCGCGACCCTCATCACACTGCTCATCGAGTACCCCGACAAGGAGACGCGCGACATCGTGCTCGGCACCGGGATGACCGAGGGCATGGAGGCCAGCTACGCCCGCCTCGAAGGAGTGCTGGCCGCGGTCTGACCCGCGCTCACGACGAACAGAACGGGGGACGGATGCCGCGGCATCCGTCCCCCGTTCTCCGGTGTCGGGGGCGTCAGGCCGCTCGGAACCTGTTCACCATCGGGCAGTCGAACGGGTCGCGCGCGGCGAGACCGACGCGGTTGAGGTAAGCGATGACGATGCCGTACGACTCGATGAGGCTCGTCTCGGTGTACGGCACGCCGCGGGTGCGGCACTGCTCGATCACGATCTCGCGCGCCTTGGAGAGGTACGGCCGGGCCATGCTCGGAAAGAGGTGGTGCTCGACCTGGTAGTTCAGGCCGCCCATGAGCGCGGTCGCCCACCAGCCGCCGCGGATGTTGCGCGAGGTGCGCACCTGCTTCGAGAAGAAGTCGAGCTTGGCGTCGGGGGCGATGATCGGCATGCCCTTGTGGTTCGGCGCGAACGATGCGCCCATGTAGACGCCGAAGACGGCGAGCTGCACGCCGAGGAAGGCGAAGGCCATGCCCACGGGAAGGAAGAGGAAGAGCGGGGTGAGGTACAGGGCGAAGCGCATCGCGATGAGCCCGAGCTCGATCCAGCGGCCCTTGACCTCACCGCGGGAGAAGAGGTGCTTGAGACCGAGCGCGTGCAGATTCGCGCCCTCGAGCGTGAGGAGGGGGAAGAACAGCCACCCCTGCTTGCGGGTGATGAGCGCGCCCAGCCGGCCGACCTTTGCGGCATCCTCGTCGAGGAAGCGGATGGTGTCGACCTCGATGTCGGGGTCCTTGCCCACGCGGTTGGGGTTGGCGTGGTGGCGATTGTGCTTGTTGTTCCACCAGGAGAGGCTGATGCCGACCACGCCGGCGGCCAGGAAGCGGCCGAGTCGGTCGTTCGCGGGGCCCGACGCGAGGATCTGCCGGTGCGCGGCCTCGTGGGCCAGGAATGCCACCTGCGTGAAGAGGATGCCGAGCGCTCCGGCGATCAGCAGCTGGTACCAGGTGTCGCCCAGCAGGATGAAGCCGGTGATGGCCCCGCCGAATCCCAGCACGATGGCGGTGCCCACGAGGGCGTAGAACCACTCGGCGCGGCGCAGCAGGCCGGTCTCCCGAACGACCTGCGATACCTCGGTGTAGGCACGGGCCACGGGCGGGAACGTCTCGGCCCCGGCGTACGTCTGGCGCACAGCGCCGAGACGACCTTCGGGGGCGGAGGTGGTGAGGATGGCGATGATTGCACCTGCTCTGGGTCGGATGCCGACCTCGAGGTCGACGCGGAGCCACAGGCGGATGCCGATCGCTTAGGCCCACCCTACGCACGTGCATATGGCCCGACCGGAATGGGTGCGGACTCCCAGGTACCTCGGTGAGCACGCACAGAAACCATCCGCGCGCAACGCCGGGTCCGGCATCCGTCCCCCGCTTACGATGGCCTCGTGGACTTCTCCCTCGAATTCACCCCTGACCTGATCGCCGTCTTCCTCACGCTCTTCGTGCTCGAGGTGGTCCTGGGTGTCGACAACGTCATCTTCATCTCGATCCTCGCGTCCAAGCTGCCGAAGGAGCAGCAGGCGAAGGCCCGCAACCTCGGCCTGACGCTCGCGATGGTCATGCGGGTGATCCTCGTGCTCTTCGCGGGCTGGATCATCACGCTGAAGGAGGACGTCTTCTTCATCGGCGAGATGGGCTTCTCGTGGAAGGATCTCATCCTCATCGCGGGTGGCCTGTTCCTTGTCTACAAGGCCGTCACCGAGATCCACCACAAGCTCGAAGGCGCCGAGGAGGAGCACGGCGGTGTGGGTCGTAAGACGATCACCTTCGGCTCGGTGCTCCTGCAGATCCTCCTGCTCGACCTCGTCTTCTCGCTCGACTCGGTCATCACCGCTGTCGGCATGACCGAGAGCCTGGTCGTCATCATCACGGTCGTTGTGCTGTCGTTCGGCATCATGCTGTTCGCGGCGCGGTTCATCTTCGCCTTCGTGAACAAGCACCCCACCGTGAAGATGCTGGCGCTGTCGTTCCTCCTCCTCATCGGCGTGTTCCTCATCGCCGAAGGCTTCGAGATCAAGATCGACAAGGCGTTCATCTACGGGCCGATGGCGTTCGCGATCTTCGTCGAGGGACTCAACCTCTGGGCGGCCTCGCGCAAGGCGAAGCGCGAGCAGCGTCGCCGCATCCCAGTGCAGCTGCGCCCGCAGTACCCCGATGTCGACGAGTCCGTCGCCGTCTCCTCGGCGCTCGGCGCCTCGGGCGGCGCGGTGGGCCTCTCCCGCAAGCCCGTTGCCGGAGACACGACCGCCGAGAACGAGCGCGCCGGCCTGGGCTGAGCCCTTCCCGTCGTCTCGCGTCGTCCCGCGCCGGCTCGCGCCGGCCCGCCCTGCCGACTGCTGCTGTTTCCTGCGACCGCTGCGCCGATCGACGCAGCAGTCGCAGGAGAGTGCCGCACTCGGCGCGTCATGTCGTGCCCTCTATCGGGCGGGGCGCGGTCGAGACGCCGGCAGCCCAGCGCCGACGAGGATGTCGTAGAGCACGCGAGGGGACCTCAGCGCCGGGATGCGCCACCGCGAGAACGCAGCCACCTGGCGGCGCAGGTCGTCCTCGCGGTCCTTCTCGGCGAGGAGCACCTCCTCGGGCGTGCGGCCCCGCAGAATCGCGGGGTCGCGGTACTTCCCCGCGCCGTCGAACTCGCCGATGTGGCGATGCTCTGGCCAGAGGAAGTCGGTGAATGCCTCGCGACCGTCGGCGAGGATGAATCGCGCCTGGAGCCGCGGCTGCGGAAAGCCCATCGCTGCGATCAGCACCCGGCTCTGCGACTCGCGGACGCTGTCGGCGAGGCTCGTCGCGAAGTCGGCGGCCCGTGCCGCCCGTGCGGAGCCCCGGCCGATCACCGAATACGCGCGATCGCGAAGAGCGGATGCCTCGCCGAGCGGCCCGCCGGGCCGCCGGGCCCACAGCGCCTGATCCGCCGCGATCACGCCGTCGAGGAACCGGACCGCCGACATCAGATCGACTGCCGTCTGCAGCGGGGTCGTCACGGCATGCCGCTGCCACGGAACGGTCTCGAGGTCGGACAGGCGCCGACCGTGTCTTCGCATGACCCCGCTCGACCGCCCGCCGGACGCGAGCTCGGTGCTGACGTCGATTCCGGCCGGCCAGGCGCCGATGAGATCGATGCCGTGCAGCGCCGCCGCAGCATGGTGCGAGATGACGAGCTGAGATCGGGCGCGCGCGGCGGTCTCCCAGACGCGTTGCGCGTGACGAGCCATCGGCGTGAGGCGCTCCCAGTCCGCGCGCGTGGCGAACGAGCCCGGAGCGATGCGCACGATCTCGCCCGCCGCGAGCCGAGCCCTCAGCCGACGGTCGTCGACGGGTTCGCCGTCGTTCTCACGCCGCCGGAAGACGGTCGCCAAGGGCGGTTCGAGCATCCACATGAGACCACCATCGAGCCGGTGGAGCGCGCGCCGCGCCCGCAGCGACGCTCCGTGGACTGCTCGGACCGCAGCCGCGATGGGCAGGAGCCGCGAGTGCTGGTGTTTCCTGCGACTGCTGCGCCGATCGACGCAGCACTCGCAGGTAAGTGCAGCACCCGTCGCGGCGCCCGTCGGGCCGAGCCGCGGTGGGCGGTCAGGGGCGGTCGATCACGAGCCGGTAGCCCATGCCCTGCTCGGTGAGCAGGTGCCTCGGCCGGGCCGGATCCGCTTCGAGCTTCTTGCGCAGCTGCGACAGGTACAGGCGCAGGTAGCCGGTGTCGGTGACCTGCTCGGTGCCCCAGATCTCCTTCAGCAGCGCCTGCCGCGTCACCAGCGCCCCCGGATGCCGCACCAGCACCTCGAGGATCTGCCACTCGGTCGGTGTGAGGTGCACCAGTGCACCGTCACGTGTGACGGCACGTGCAGACAGATCGACCCGCACATCGCCGAACGACACGACGGGCTGGTCGTCGGATGCCGGAGCACGGCGCGACAGGGCGCGCAGGCGTGCCAGCAGCTCGTCGATCTGGAACGGCTTCGTCACGAAGTCGTCGGCTCCGGCATCCAGCGCGTCCACCTTGTCGGCCGAGCCGGTGCGCCCCGACACCACGATGATCGGGGCGGTGGTCCAGCCTCGCAGGGCCTCGATGACCTGCATGCCGTCGAGGCGCGGCATCCCGAGGTCGACCATCACGATGTCAGGGCGCTCCTTCGCGGCGAGGGCGATGGCTGCAGCGCCGTCCGGGGCGGCGATGACGTCGTAGCCGTGCGCCGACAGCGTGATGCGCAGCGCGCGCACGAGCTGCGGGTCGTCGTCGGCGACGAGCACCTTCACGGCGCGCTCCCCGCGATCGGCAGGGCGACCACCATCGTCAGCCCTCCTCCGGGCGTGTCCTCGGGCGTGAGCGTACCGCCCATGCCGTCGGTGAAGCCCTTCGACAGCGCAAGCCCGAGTCCGAGGCCTGCGGTGTTGTCGGTGTCCCCGAGGCGCTGGAACGGCGCGAACATCTCGTTCCGCCGCTCCGGTGCGACGCCGGCGCCGTGATCGGCGATGCGCACCTCGACCATCGTCCCGCTCACCCTCGTGCCGATCTCGACGCGCGTGCCGTCGGGCGCGTGGCGCTGGGCGTTGGCCAGGACGTTGACGAGCACGCGCTGCAGCAGCACGGGGTCGACCGCGATCGCCGGAAGCTCGGCGTCGAGCGCGAGGTCGACGGCGTCGGGTCCGAGATCGAGCTCTTCGAGCGCGGAGAGGATCGCCTCCGCGGCGTCGACCGGACGCAGCGAGACGGCGAGCACGCCGGCCTGGACGCGGCCGACGTCGAGGAGGTCGGTCACGAGCGTCGACAGGGTCGCGAGGCTCTCGTCCGCGGTGGTGAGGAGCTCCGACCGGTCGGCGTCGGAGAGGGCCGGCCCCGCGGCGCGCAGGCCGCCGACGGCGGCGATGGCGGCGGCGAGGGGTCGCCGCACGTCGTGACTCACCGCCGACAGCAGCGCGCTGCGCACCTGGTCGGCGACCGCGAGCGATTCCGCCGCGCGTGCTGCCTGCGTGAGCTCGGCACGTTCCAGCGCGGCACCGAGCTGGGCGACCACCACGTCGAGCAGGCGGCGCTCCGAGGCATCCAGGGCGCGACCGTGGAGCTCGAGCACCGCTCGGGGCTCGCCGTTGCGCCTGCCGACGGGCACGGACTCGAAGCGGCCGTCTCGCACCGGCTCGCCGTCGGTGGCGAGCAGTGTGCCGTCGTCGTCGACGAGCCGTACCCCGGCGAGGCCGAACGCCTCGCGCGTGCGGTCGACGAGGGCGGGCACCGCGCTCTCGCCGCGCAGCACGTTGCCCGCCACGGTCGCCAGCAGCTCGGCCTCGGCCGTCGCGCGCTGCGCGATGCGAGCGCGTCGGGCCGCCTGGTCGACGATGTAGCTCACGAGCAGCGCGATGAGCACATAGAGGAAGAGCGCCCACAGGTGAAGCGGGTCGGATACGGCAACGGTGAACAGCGGCGCGACGAAGAGGAAATCGAGCGTGAGCCCTGACAGCACGGCGGCGAACAGCGCCGGCCAGATGCCGCCGACGAGCGCGACGATCACGACGAGCAGCTGGAAGGCCAGCACGTCCGACGTGATCGACTCGGGTGTGCGCGCGCTGTAGAGCAGCCAGGTGAGCAGAGGGCCGAACACGAGCGCGACGGCGAAGCCCAGCACGACCCGCTCCCGGCTGAGGGCACCGCCGGTCAGGCGCGGAAGTGCCGATCGCCCGCCCGCTCGGGCATGGGCCACCACATGCACATCCACGTCTCCGGCGTCGCGCACGACCGTCGACCCGATTCCCGGTCTCGACAGCGCGGTGGCGATTCGCCCGCGGCGGCTGACGCCGACCACGAGCTGTCCGGCGCGCTGGGCGCGCGCGAACTCGACCACCGCGCGGGCGATGTCGTCTCCGATGACCTGGTGGTAGGTGCCGCCGAGCGACTCCACCAGGGCCCGCTGCGCCGCGAGCTCCGTGGGCTCGACCGGGCGGCCGACGCCCTCGGTCGCGACGTGCAGGGCATGCAGCTCAGCGTCTCCGGCGCGTTCGGCGATGCGCGCGGCGCGACGGATCAGCGTCTCTCCCTCAGGCCCGCCGCTCAGCGCGACGACGACGCGCTCGCGCGCGCCGGTGCGGTCATCGATTTCGCCCACGTCTCGATCCAACACCCGTGTGCGCCCGGATCCCCCGGTCCTCACGCTTTCCATGCGGACCGGGCGGGTCGATCACGCCTCGGCTGTGGAGAGTCAGCGCTTCCGCAGGACGCGCCGTCCTAGTCTCAGGGGATGACGCAGGGACTTCCTTTACGTGCTGATCATCGCGGTCGTCGCCGTCGTGCTGTACGTCACGGTGCGCCTCGCGGTGCTGCACGCGCTCAAGGCGCACACGCGCTGGGTTGCGGCGAAACCCGGTCCTGAATCGCTCCCGCCGGTCTAGGCGCGCGCCAGGTCGTCCTCGAGGGCGACCCATGCGAGCATCGCGCACTTGACGCGCGCGACGTACTTCGAGACGCCCGACAGTGCGGCCGCGTCGAGGTAGACGTCCTCGTCGAGCTCGATCGTTCCGCGCGAGCGGAGCGCCTCGCGGAAGCCGTCGATGAGAGCGGATGCCTCGGCCCGAGGCATCCCTTCCGCCATCTCCGCCAGCATCGACGCCGACGCCTGCGAGATGGAGCAGCCGGCGCCCTCCCACGTGACGTCGCGGATGGTCTCGCCGTCGTCGCTGAGCCGCACGCGCACCGTGAGGTCGTCGCCGCACAGCGGGTTGTGCTGGTGGGATGTCGCGCTGCGACCCTCCTCGTCGGCGAGGCCGAACCCGACCTTGCGCCTGGAGTGGTCGAGGATGAGCTCCTGGTAGAGCGACTCGAGCCCGCTCATGCGCCCGCTCCGAAGAACGCGCGCACGCCGGCGACGGCTTCGAGCAGCTGGTCGACCTCATCGGCGGTGTTGTAGAGCGCGGCCGAGGCGCGCACGGAGGCGGTCAGACCGAAGCGGCGGTGCAGAGGCTGCGCGCAGTGGTGCCCGACGCGCACCGCGATGCCGCGGTCGTCGAGGAACTGACTCACGTCGTGCGCGTGCACACCGTCGACGTCGAACGCCCAGAGGCCGACCCGTTCGACGCCCTCGGCGTCGCCCAGCAGCCGGACGCCGGGGATCTGGCGGAGCCCCTCGCCCATGCGGGCCTCGAGTGCGCGCTCGTGCGCGTGCACGGCGGGCATGCCGACGGCGTCGAGGTAGCGCACGGCGGCGGCGAGCCCGATCGCCTGCGACGCGGGCTGGGTGCCGGCCTCGAACCGCTGCGGCGGCGGCAGGTACTCGGCCTCGTCGAGCGTGACGGTGGTGATCATCGACCCGCCGGTGAGGAACGGCGGCAGGTCGCCGAGCACGTCGGCACGGCCGTAGAGACCGCCGATCGCGTAGGGGCCGAGCATCTTGTGACCCGAGAAGACGGCGAGGTCGACCCCGAGCGCCGGCAGATCGAGGGGCAGATGCGGGGCGGACTGGCAGGCGTCGAGCACCGTCAGCGCACCGACCGCCTGCGCCAGGGCAACGAGTTCGGCGACCGGGTTGACGATGCCCAGCACGTTCGAGACGTGGGGAAAGGCGACGACGCGCGATCGGTTCGAGATGACGGCTGCCGCGGCATCCAGATCGATCGTCCCGTCATCCCGCACCGGGATGTGCCGCAGCACGGCGCCCGTGCGCGCGGCGAGCTCCTGCCACGGGATGAGGTTCGCGTGGTGCTCGCTCTCGGTGACGACGAGTTCGTCGCCCGGGCGCAGGACGAAGCGAGCGCTGCCGGGGGCACCGCGCCCCGCGGTCGCGTTGCCCAGGGAGTACGCGACGAGGTTGAGGCCTGCCGTCGCCCCGTTGGTCCAGACGAGCTGTTCGGGAGGCGCTCCGACGAAGCCGGCGACGGTCGCCCGGGCGTCCTCGAACAGCTCGGTCGCCTCGGCGGCGAGCGTGTGGGCGCCGCGGTGGACGCCCGCGTTCGTACGGGTCAGGAACTCGACCTCGGCGTCGATGACCGCCTGCGGCTTCTGGCTCGTCGCCGCCGAGTCGAGGTAGACGAGGGGTGCGCCCCCGACCCGTTCCGAAAGGAGCGGGAAGTCGGCGCGGATGGCCGCGAGGTCGAGCACGGCAGAAGATGACACCCATCCAGGCTACGCGGGTCGGCGCCGCGGCGGGTGGGGTCGAGGCTCACCCCGGCGGGATCTGCACGCCGGCGGACTCGGGATGCTCGACGCCCGGAGCGGGCGGCCCCGCTGGGCGGGTCGCGCGGCGCCCGTGCGTGCGCACCGCGGGGTATGGCGCAGGGCGGCCGGCCCGCTCATCGCCGGGAAGCGGCCGCGACCGGCGCCCGTAGATGAGCTCGGACGAGTCGAGCAGCCACGGCACGAGCGTGATCGAGACGCCGTGCACGAGCATGAGCGCCTGGGCGATGCGCCGCGACCGCCGATTGTGCAGCAGCGACTCCCACCAGTGGCCCACGATGTACTGCGGCAGGTAGACGGTGACCACCGACGAGCCGAACTTCTCGCGGTACTGCTTGATGAAGCGGGCGACGGGGGTGGCGTACGAGCGGTAGGGCGACTCGATGATCACGAGTTCCATGGGAACGCGATGCTCGACCCACTGGCGCTGGAGCTCGGCGGCATCCTCCTCGCTGACGGCGACATGCACCGCGATGGTCCTGTCGTGATCGGCGGCGAGGGCGTAGTCGACGGCCTTGAGCACGGGCTTCTGCAACCGGTTCACGAGGATGATCGCGAGGTCGCCGTCGGCGCCGAACCGGGTCGTGTCGTCCGCGCGGATCTCCTGCTCGACGTCGCGGTAGTAGCGGTTCACCCCGATCATCAGCACCGAGAGCACCGGGATCGCGATGAAGACGAGCCATGCGCCGTGCGTGAACTTCGTGATCGTCACGATCAGCAGGACCGAGATCGTCATCGCCGCTCCGAGGGCGTTGATCGCGAGTCCGCTGTAGGCCGAACGGCGTTCACGGCGAGCGGATGCCGCGGCCGCAGCATCCCTCGACGATCCGGTCAGCTCGCGCAGCGCCCGCCTCCAGTGGCGCACCATGCCGATCTGGCCGATGGAGAACGAGACGAACACGCCGATGATGTAGAGCTGGATCAGCGTCGTGAGATTCGCGCGGTAGATGATCAGCACCGCTATCGCGGCGATGCCCAGGAGGATCATGCCGTTCGAGTACACGAGACGGTCGCCGCGGGTGTTGAGCGCCTTCGGCGCGAAGCCGTCGCGGGCGAGCACGGCGCCGAGCAGCGGGAAGCCGTTGAACGCGGTGTTGGCCGCCAGCAGCAGCACGCACGCCGTCGCGGCCTGGATGACGTAGAAGGGGATCGATCCCATCCCGAAGGTGGCGGCCGCGACCTGCGCCATGAGGCTGGGCTGCGGCTGAGTCGCGCAGTCGAAGCCGATCAGATGACAGGGGTTCTCGGCGTAGTGCACGCCCGAGACCAGGGCGAGGGCGGTGAGCCCGGAGAACAGCAGGATCGCGATGCCGCCCATGAAGGTCAGCGTCATCTGGGCGTTGCGGATCTTCGGCTTGCGGAATGCGGGCACACCGTTGGAGACGGCCTCGACGCCCGTGAGTGCGGAGCATCCGCTCGAGAACGCGCGCAGGACGAGGAGGATCACCGCTGCCTGCGTCAGCTGCTCGGCCTGGACGCCATACTCCGCGCTCGACGCGACCGGCGGATCACCCCACAGGGTGCGGGCCAGGCCGACGACGATCATGACCGCCACCGACCCGACGAACACGTACGTCGGGATCGCGAAGGCGAAGGACGCCTCCCGCACGCCGCGCAGGTTCACGATGATGATCAGGATGACGAAGCCCACCGCGAGCTCGATGCGTCCCAGGTCGAGTTCAGGGATCGCGGAGATGATGTTGTCCACGCCGGAGGCCACGGACACCGCGACGGTGAGCACGTAGTCGACCAGCAGCGCCGCCGCGACGACCACGCCGGGGCCCTCGCCGAGGTTCTTCCGGGCGACCTCGTAGTCGCCGCCTCCCGACGGGTACGCCTTGATGAGCTGCCGGTAGCTCGCGACGACCACGACGAGGAGCACCACGACCGCGACGGCGACCCACGGCGAGAACGCGAGGAACGCGGTGCCGCCGATGAGCAGGATCATCAGCAGCTCCTGCGGGGCGTACGCCACCGAGCTCAGCGCATCCGAGGCGAAGATCGGCAGGGCGCGTCGCTTGGGCAGCAGCTGCTCGTCCAGGGTCTCAGACGTGAGCGGGTCGCCCAGGATCAGGCGCTTGGCGAGCGGCGGTCCGTCGCCCGGCTCTCGTGGTTCGCTTGTCACGGCAGGCGACACTACGCTCGCGGCACCGGGGCGAGCGGCATCCTCACGGAATCCATGCGCGCCCCGGGAGCTGGGGCGGTCGCAGGCGCTCTGGGATGATCGGAGGCGTGGACGATCGGGTGATGCTCGGTGCCTTCGCGATCGCTCTCGGCGTGGTCGCGGGCGTCGTGCTCTTCGTGCCGTTCGTCGCGATCAGCTACCGTCGCCGCGGAGGTCTGGGCCTCGGCCGTTTCGCGCTGTGGGCTTCGGCGCTCGTGTACCTCATGGCGATCTGGACGTATACGCTCCTGCCACTCCCCGACCCCGACGTGCTCACCTGTGCGGGCGTGAACCTCGAGCTCCTCGCCTTCGTCGGCGAGCTCCGCGACGCCGGACTGCGGCCCGGAACCCTCCTGTCCGATCCGATTGCGCTCCAGCTGCTCCTCAACGTGCTGCTGTTCATCCCGCTGGGCTTCTTCCTGCGCGTGCTGGGCGGCCGGGGCATCCTGATCTCGGCGCTCGCGGGCCTCGGCCTCTCGGCCTTCATCGAGTTCACGCAGCTGACCGGCGTGTGGGGCCTGTACCCGTGCGCCTACCGCGTGTTCGACGTCGACGACCTGCTGGCCAACACGCTCGGCGCCGTGCTGGGCTCGGTCCTCTCCCTTGCCGTGCCGCGCGCGTACCGAGGGATGGCGCGTGCTGCCGACGCCGACCGGCCGCGGGCCGTCACGCGCTCCCGCCGGCTGCTCGCGATGGCGTGCGACCTCGTGGGGTCGTGGCTCGTCGCGCTCACGATCGGGGTGCTCTTCCAGCTCGCCCTCTACGCGCTCGGCGCGCGCGACGAGGTGCGCACCGGCGGCGCGGCGGCGGTCGTGTCGTCCGTCGTCACGCTCGTCGTCTGGCTCACCGTCGTGCTGGCGACGGGGCGCACGGTGGGCGACCTGGCGGTGCGGCTGCGGTTCCAGGGCGGCCCGCTGCCGGTCTGGCTCGCCCGCGTGCTCCGCTTCGCCGGCGGGATCGGCGGGTTCCTCGTCCTCTTCGCGCTGCCCGGAGCCTGGGACTTCGTGGGCTGGCTCTTCGCCATCGGCTCGCTGATCCTCGTGTTCGCCACGCCGGACGGACGCGGGCTGCCCGGTGTCGCGTCGGGGCAGTACGTCGCCGACGCGCGCGAGCCGCTCGACCCCGACGAGCCGAGGCGCCCGCGTTCCGCCCGCTGGCGATGACGGAGAGCGGATGCCGCGCCGCGGCATCCGCTGATCACTCGGCCGAGCGCGTCTCCAGGAACTCGCGGGCTGCGACGACCAGGTTCGCGACGCCGTTGACGAGCGTCGGCTGCAGCACCGGTGCGAAGAACGGCGAGTGGTTGGTGGGGATGTCGCGCTCGACCGAGTCCGCGGCGACGGCGGCGGCATACACGTCGGGGTCGATCCCGCCCCAGAACCAGAAGACCAGGGGCGCGCCGGACTCGCGGGCGAACCACGACACATCCTCGCTGCCGGTGAACATGCCGGGGTCGATCACGGTGCCCTCGCCGAACGCGGCGTCGAACGCGGTCCGCAGGCGCGCGGTGGCGTCGACGTCGTTGATCGTCGGCGGGAGCGAGTGGTCGATCGTGATCACGGGCGGCTCTTCGGCCCCGGATGCCTGCGCCTCGGCGCGCACGACCCGCTCGACCTTCTCGAGCACGCGCGCGCGGGCCTCGTCGTCGGGGTAGCGCAGGCTGAGTTCGAGCTTCGCCTCGGCCGGGATGATGTTGTTCTTGAGCCCGGCGTGGATGGATCCGACCGTGACGACGGCGACGTCGCGCGGGTCGACCTCGCGCGAGACGATCGTCTGGAGCCGCATCACCGTGGCGGCGGCCATGACGACGGGGTCGATGGTCGAGTGCGGTCGGGAGCCGTGCCCTCCGCGGCCGAGCAGCTTCACGACGAGCCCGTCGGAGGCGGCCATCTGGGTGCCGCTGCGCACGCCGATCGTGCCGGCGGGGAGCGGGGTGACGTGCTGGCCGAGCACGATGTCGGGCTTCGGGAAGCGGTCGAGCACGCCGTCGGCGATCATCGCCTGCGACCCGGCTCCGTACTCCTCGGCGGGCTGGAAGACGGCGACGATCGTGCCGCTCCACTCGTCCTTCGAGCTCACGAGCCGCTCGAGCGCACCCAGCATGGCCGAGACGTGCATGTCGTGGCCGCACGCGTGCATGACCGGCACGTCGGTGCCCGAGGGATCGGTGCCGCGCGCGGTGCTCGCGTACTCGAGGCCGGTCTGCTCGGGAACGGGTAGGGCGTCCATATCGGCGCGCAGCCACACGACCGGGCCGTCGCCGTTGCGGATGATGCCCGCGACACCGGTCTTGCCGATGCCCTCCTGAAACTCGATGCCGAGGTCGGCGAGGTGCCGCGTGATGACCCCTGCCGTGCGCGTCTCCTGGAACGACAGTTCGGGATGCCGGTGCAGATCGGTGTACAGGGCCTCGAGGTCGATCGTCATGCGGTCGAGCCTATCCGGGGTGCTGGAGCGGATCTCGCGGGGGCGAGGGGGCCTGGGTGCGAGGGGGCCTGGGTGCGAGGGGGCCAGGGTGCCTCACCTGTCACGATGTGCCGCTTCGGACGGCGTTTCGTGACAGGTGAGCGAGTGAATCGGTGGCCCACGATCGCTCGCCTGTCACGATGTGCCGCTTCGGGTGGCGTTTCGTGACAGGTGAGAGGGGGGCGAGCGAGGGGTCGGGTGAGCGACGGGGCCGGATGAGCGCGGGGCCGGGTGAGCGGGGGGGGGCGGGGTCAGCCGGGCAGGCGGGCGGTCGAGCCGCGCACGATCAGCTCGTACGGCAGCTCGCCGGGCTGGTGGACGGGGGGCGTCGCGTTCTTCGCCTCCAGCTCGGCGAGGATCGCGTCGGCCGCGCGCTCGCCCTGGCCCTTCGGGAACTGGTCGACGGTGGTGAGGCGGAAGAACTCCCCGAGCTCGTGGCCGTCGATGCCGACGACGGAGAGGTCCTCGGGCACGCGGTAGCCGAGCTCGCGCGCGGCGAGCAGGGCTCCGATCGCCATCTCGTCCGAGGCTGCGAAGATCGCCGTCGGACGCCCGCCCGGCTTGCCCAGCAGCTGCTTGGCGGCGCGGAATCCGCCCTCGATCGTGAAGTCGGCCGGCTCGAAGAGCGACGGCTTGACCTCGATGCCGGCGTCCGCCAGAGCCTGCTCGAAGCCCTGTCGGCGGTGCGTCGGGATGTGGAAGTCGATGTCGAACTCGGGACTCGCGCCGATGTGGGCGATCTCGCGGTGACCGAGTGCGAGCAGGTGCTCCGTCGCCAGCCGGGCGACCGCCACGTCGTCGACCGTCAGGGTCGTCAGCCGCGGGTTGGGCCCGCCGATCGCGATGACGGGCAGGTCGAGGGCGAGCAGCTGCTGCGACTCCTCGTCGCCGATCTCGATCGAGATCGCGATGACGCCGTCGACGCGCTGGCGACGAAGGAACGTGTCGAAGACGTCCCGCCGCTCGGCGCGATCCGCGGTCAGGCTGTAGAGCGTGATGTCGTAGCCCCGGCGCATGAGCGCCGATGCGATGCCGCTCAGCACCGTCGAGAAGAACCAGCGGTCGAGGAACGGGACCAGCACGCCGATGTTGCGCCTCCGGCCGGAGGCGAGGCTGGACGCCGACGCCGAGACGACATAGCCGAGGCTCTTGGCCGCCGCCTCCACCCGGGCCTTGGTCGAGTCGGAGACGTGCCCGCGGCCGCTCAGCGCGCGCGAGACGGTCGCCGTCGAGACGCCGGCCTGCCGGGCCACCTCGTCGATGCTGACCACGTCGTCACCTCTCCCCGCGGATCGGGACGGCGTCCCCCGCGCTCATCGTCCGGCGCGGTGCCGGACGCACTCAGTCGTCGGCGAGCCACACCGTCGTGTCGGCCGGAAGCTCGTTCCCCAGGACCGGTCCGCTCGATGCGATCACGATACCGGCCGGCATGGGCACCGGCGTGGCGCCGGTGTTGCCGACGACGGTCACGCTTCCGTTGCGGAAGGCCACGACGTCGGTTCCCAGGCCTTCGACCCACTCGAGCGTGCCCGCACCGAGGCCGCGTGCGCGGCGAGCGGCGATGAGAGAACGGTAGAGCGAGAGCGTCGAATCGGCGTCGTCGACCTGGACGTCGCGGGCGAGCGCAGCCCACTCCGCAGGCTGCGGCAGCCAGGAGTCGCCCGTCGGGCTGAACCCGTAGGCCGGGGCGTCCGACGTCCACGGAATCGGCACGCGGCAGCCGTCACGACCGTAGCGCTCGCCGTCGGTGCGGAACCACGTCGGGTCCTGACGGGCGTCGCCGGGGATGTCGATGACCTCGGGCAGGCCGAGCTCCTCGCCCTGGTAGAGGTACGCCGAGCCGGGCAGGCCGAGCATCAGGGTGGTCGCGGCGCGAGCACGGCGGAGGCCGACCTCGGGAACCGGCTTGCCGGGGGAGTCCGGGCCGATGCCGTGGCCCTGCGGATTCTCGGCGGTCAGCGCGAGACGCGAGGCGTGGCGCACGACATCGTGGTTCGAGAGCACCCAGGTGCTGGGGGCGCCGACCGCGGCGTAGGCCGCGATGGACTCGGCGATCACAGCGCGGAGGGCCGGGGCCGCCCACGCGGTCTCGAGATAGGCGAAGTTGAACGCCTGGTGCATCTCGTCGGGGCGCACCCACAGCGCGGTCTGCTCGGGAGTGGGCAGCCACGCCTCGGCGCACAGCGCGCGGTCGCCGTCGTACTCGGCGAGAAGCGTGTGCCAGTCGCGGTACACCTCGTGCACGCCGTCCTGACCCCAGTACGGCACGTTCGCCTCTTCGCCGCCCATCGACCCGGCCTCGGGGTCGGGCGTGTAGTCGGGCAGGCCGTCGGCCTTTACCAGGCCGTGGGCGACGTCCACGCGGAAGCCGTCGACGCCGCGGTCGAGCCAGAAGCGCAGGATGCGGCGGAACTCCTCGCGCACCTCTTCATTCGACCAGTCGAAGTCGGGCTGCGACGAGTCGAAGAGGTGCAGGTACCACTGACCGGGAGTGCCGTCGGCCTCGACGACGCGGGTCCACGCCGGGCCGCCGAAGACGGACTCCCAGTTGTTCGGGGGCAGCTCGCCGCCTCCGCCCTTGCCGTCGCGGAACATGTAGCGTGCACGCTCGGGACTGCCCGGGGCGGCCGCCAGTGCCTGCTGGAACCACTCGTGCTGGTCGGAGGAGTGGTTGGGGACGAGATCGACGATCAGGCGGATGCCGCGCGCATGCGCGCCCTCGAGCATGTCGTCGAAGTCGCCCAGCGTGCCGAACAGCGGGTCGACGTCGCAGTAGTCGGAGACGTCGTAGCCGGCGTCCTTCTGCGGGGAGCGCTGGAAAGGGCTCAGCCAGATGGCGTCGACGCCGAGATCGCGCAGATCGTCGAGACGCGAGGTGATGCCGGGGAGGTCGCCGATGCCGTCGCCCGAGCTGTCGGAGAACGAGCGCGGGTAGATCTGGTAGATGACGGCGGTGCGCCACCACTCGCCGCCGGTGGTGTCGATCGGCGCGTCGGCGCGCTCGGCGGTCTGCGAAGAAGTCATCCCGACAGGATACTGCAAGCGCTTACATTCCTTGTGCGGACTGGCCGCATTCATAGCAGCGCGCCAGGTGGGCGGCATCTCGAGCGGTATCGTGAGTCGGTGAACGAAGCCCTGTCCCGTGCCGAGTCGCTCATCCGCACGATCCCCGACTACCCCGAGGCTGGGGTGCTCTTCCGCGACATCACGCCGCTCCTGGCGGACGCCTCAGCGCTCCGCGCTGTGATCCACGCGCTCGTCGAGCCGTTCGCGGGCGAGTTCGACGTCGTCGCCGGAGTCGAGGCGCGTGGCTTCCTGCTCGCGGGGGCGGTGGCGATGGACGCGGGCGCGGGCCTGGTGCCGATCCGCAAGGCGGGCAAGCTGCCCCGGCCCGCGGCATCCGTCGACTACGCCCTCGAATACGGGACTGCGACGATCGAGGCGCACGACGACATCCGCGATGGCATGCGCGTGCTGCTCGTCGACGACGTGCTCGCCACCGGCGGCACCCTGGTCGCGGCGCACGCGCTGGTCGAGCGCCTCGGCGGCTCCGTGGTGGGCACGTCCGTGCTGATGGAGCTCGAGGCCCTCGGCGGCCGCGCCCTCGTCGGCGACGTGCACGCCGTCTTCGCCGCCTGACCCCGCCCGCCGGCGCGCTCGAGCGAAGCCCGGGTCGAAGCGCAGGGGGCTCCACCCACACGTCGGCGTGCGAGGGCGGCAGGATGCCGGTCGCCCCGACCGTTCGACCGCCGCGCGCAGACGCTACGCTGTGGCCAGCTCGCCGAAGGAGACGTCATGCTCGGTCACCGTCGCGTACTCGCGCTCATGCTCGCCGTGGCGGGTCTGGCCACGCTGAGCGGGTGTACGCCCGCTCCGTCCAGTGCGGAGGGCGGGTTCGGGCTCCCGCGGCTGCCGGCCGCCGAGTCTGCGGGCATCGCGACGGACACGGAACGGCTCGAGGGCGCCCTGCAGGTGGGACCGAACGGATGCTTCCTCCTCGCCATACCCGGCGACTCCGCCGCCGCGGCGCATGGCACGTGGATCGTGTGGCCCGAGACCGCCGAGCAGGACGGTGCAGCGGTGGTGCTCGCGGACGGCACACGGCTCGGCGACGGCGACGCGCTCACAGGCGCGGGTGAGGTGGTCGGACTCGAGGCGCTCCCTGACGGGATGAGCGACAGCTCGTACTTCGGATCATTCGGGCGCTTCTGCGGCGCGGACGAGCGTCGTGTTCTCGTGCTGACGAGCGTGACAGCCGACTGACTCGCCCCCGAACGCGCTCGAATCACGTTTTCGCGCCTGCCGGCAGCGCTCGCTACCCGCCGAGGACGACGTTGCGGGGCTCCTCGCCCGCCAGCATCCGATCGATCTGCGAGCGGACGAGCCGGGCGATGCGCGGGCCCATCGCCGAGGACGCACCGCCCACGTGCGGCGTGATGAGCACGCCGGGAAGCGACCAGAGCGGATGCCCCGGCGGCAGCGGCTCCGGATCGACGACGTCGATCGCCGCGCGAACCCGGCCGCGGCGCACGTGGTCGACGAGCGCGTCGGTGTCGATGAGCGACCCGCGCCCGACGTTCACCACGAGCGCACCGTCGGGCAGAGCCGCGAGGAATGCATCGTCCACGATGCCCCGCGTCTCGTCGCCGCCGGGCAGGGTGAGGATCACGATCTCGGCCGCGCCGAGGAGGCTCGGCAGCTCGTCGACGCCGTGCACCGGCATCCCGTCCTCCTCACGTGCGCTGCTCGCGACCAACGTCAGCTGCACCTCGAACGGTGCCAGCCGCGCGGCCACCGCCTTGCCGACGCCGCCGTAGCCCAGCAGCAGCACGTGCCGGTCGGCGAGGCTCTGCGTGAAGGCGGGCTGCCAGCGTCCGGCGGCGGTGTCGACGGCGAACCGGTCGAGGTGACGCTGTGCCGCGAGGGCGAGTCCCACCGCGAGCTCGGCCGTCGACGTCTCGTGCACGGTGGCGGCATTGGCGAACGTCAGCCCGCGCGGGAGCACCTCGTCGACGCCTTCGTAGCCGATCGACTGGCTCTGCACGAGACGCGTCGGCACGCCTTCGAGGCGCGCGAGCACCTTCGCCATCTCCATGTACGGCGGCACGACGATATCGAAGCGCGGGCGCGGCGCGGGCCCGTCCATGGGCCACACGACCAGGTCGACATCGGCGGGCAGCGCGCCGAGGTCGGCGGCCAGCTTCTCGGTCGGAACGCTCACGGTAAGAGTCACGCCTCCACGGTATCGGCGTGCTGGGGCGACGGCGCGGGCGTGCGGCGCTACGCTCACGTCGAGCGGCGGCGATGCGGCCGGCCGCGGTACGGAGGAGGCGACGATGGTTCCCGAGATCAACTACTGGGCTGTGCTGGTGGCGACGCTGTCGACCATGCTCGTCGGTTCCATCTGGTACGCGCCGAAGGTCTTCGGTACGCGCTGGGCGAAGCTGGCGAACGTCGACATGAACCGCGACCAGACGGCGCTGCAGGCGTGGATGCCGATCATCGTGACGGTCTTCGTGAGCTTCGTGTCGGCGTGGGTGCTCGCCGGCGCGACCGCCATCTCATGGCACTTCTACGGCAGCGGGTTCCTGCTGGCGGCGCTCGGCACCGCCGTGATCCTGTGGGCGGGCTTCACCGCGGCGCGCTTCATCACGCACGACCAGTTCGAGGGGCGTCCGACGTCGCTGACCGTCATGAACATCGCCCACGAGCTGGTGACGTTCGTGGTCATGGCCATCATCATCGGCGTGTGGCCGCCGGCCGGCACCGTCTGAGCGCTCGGCGGCGGCGTGGCGGCGGCGTGGCTGCGCGTCAGGCGGCGGCGCCGACCACCGCGGCGAGCGCCGAGGTGAAGAACGGCAGGCCGTCGACACCCGAGCGCATGGCGGCGGAGGTGTCGGGGCCGAATCCGGCCTCGACGGCGTGCTCGGGGTGGGGCATGAGTCCCACCACGTTGCCGCGCTCGTTGGTGAGGCCGGCGATGTCGCGCAGGGAGCCGTTGGGATTGACGCCGAGGTAGCGGAACGCGACGAGCCCTTCGCCCTCGAGGCGGTCGAGCTCGGACTCCGAGGCGATATAGCCGCCGTCGGCGTTCTTGAGCGGGATGACGATCTCCTGGTCGGTGGCGAAGTCACTCGTCCAGGCGGTGTCGTTGTTCTCGACGCGGAGCTTCTGGTCGCGGCGGATGAACTGCTGGTGCGCGTTGCGGATCAGGCCGCCGGGCAGCAGGTGCGCCTCGACGAGCATCTGGAAGCCGTTGCAGATGCCGAGCACGGGCATGCCCTTGGCCGCGGCATCCTTCACCTCCGACATGATCGGCGCGAGCGCCGCGATCGCTCCGGCACGCAGGTAGTCGCCGTAGCTGAATCCGCCGGGGAGCACGAGCGCATCGACGCCCTCGAGGTCGTGCGAGCCGTGCCACAGGGCGACCGCCTCGCCGCCGGCGAGTTCGATCGCGCGCCGGGCGTCGCGGTCGTCGAGCGAGCCGGGGAAGGTGATGACACCGATGCGGGCGGTCACTCGACCACCTCGACGCCCACCACATCCTCGATCACGGAGTTGGAGAGGATCTCGTCGGCGACCTGACGCGCGGTGGCGAGCACGTCGTCGGTGACCTCGCCATCGACGGTGAGCTCGAACCGCTTGCCGATGCGCACCGAGGTGAACGCGTTCTGGCCCAGACGCGCGAGCGCGCCGGAGACGGCCTTCCCCTGCGGGTCGAGCAGCTCGGCCTTGGGCATGACGTCGACGACGATGGTGGGCATACGAGAGCTCCAGGAGTCGCGGGAAGGGGTCGAGCCCAGTCTACGGGCCGCGGCATCCGCTCGTCTCCCGGGGTCGTGGATGTGTCGTGATGCAACCGTGACACGTTCGTGGGAGCGCTCCCTTGACATTTGTGGGAGCGATCCCATACGGTGATCCTCAGTCCGGTGGGAACGCTCCCATGGCACTGCGGTCCGGAACCCGTCCCGAGCCGCTCACACCCTGCAACACATTTCGACCCTGACAACACAAAGGAGTGACAGTGAACTCACGCGCCTTCCGTCGAAGCGCCGTGGCAGTTGCCGCCTTCTCGGCCTCGGCCATCGTCCTCGCCGGCTGCGCCGGCGGCGGCGGCAGCCAGCCGTCGGCAGATTCCGACGAGCCCATCACGCTCACGATCGCCACGTTCAACGACTTCGGCTACACCGACGAGCTCCTCCAGGAGTACATGGACGAGAACCCGAACGTGACGATCGTCCACAACCGTGCCGCCGAGTCCGGCGACGCGCGCGCGAACTACTTCCAGAAGCTGGGCAAGGAAGGCCTCGCCGACATCGAGGCCGTCGAGATCGACTGGTTCGCTGAGGCGATGCAGTACTCCGACCTGCTCGCCGAGGCTCCCGACAGCGTCAAGGGCCGCTGGCTCGACTGGAAGGAAGCCGCCGCCACCGACGGCGACGGACGTCTCGTCGGCTTCGGCACCGACATCGGCCCGCAGGGCATCTGCTACCGCGCCGACCTGTTCGAGGCCGCCGGCCTGCCCAGCGACCGCGAGGGCGTCGCCGAGCTGTTCAACGGCGACTGGGAGAACTTCCTCGACGTCGCCGACCAGTACAAGGAAGCCACCGGCAAGCCGATGATCGACTCGGCGAACTCGGTGCTCCAGGGCATCGTCAACCAGATCGAGTACACGTACACCGAGCCCGACGGCACGGTCATCGCCACCGACAACCCCGAGATCCAGGCCGCCTACGAGCTCGTCACCGAGCGCGCGGTCCCGAACTCGGCGTACGCCGGCCAGTGGTCCGACGACTGGTTCGCCTCGATGGCCAACGGCGAGTTCGCCACGATGCTCTGCCCGGGCTGGATGCTCGGCGTCATCTCGGGCAACGCTCCCGACGTCACCGGCTGGGACATCGCCGATGTCTTCCCGAACGGCGGCGGCAACTGGGGCGGCTCGTACCTGACCGTTCCCGCCAACGGCGCCAACGTCGACGCAGCGCTCGCGCTCGCCGACTGGCTCACCGCCCCCGAGCAGCAGGTCAAGGCGTTCACCAACGCGGGCACCTTCCCCAGCCAGCTCGAGGCGTACGAGGACCCGACCCTCACCGACGCGACGAACGAGTACTTCAACGACGCTCCGACCGGTCAGATCCTCAGCGCCCGCGCCGAGGCCGTCACGGTCGCTCCCTTCAAGGACGCGAGCTACTTCAAGTACCACGACGCGCTCCAGAACGCGGTCACGCGCGTCTTCGACGGTGTCGAGGACGAGCAGACCTCGTGGGACACCTGGGTCGCCGAGGTCGAGGCCTTCTGATAGGCGTCGTCTAGCCACCACGGCTGCTCGCCCGGCCGTGGCCTGACCGAAGGAGGAGTGTGCGCGGGTCTCACCCGGCCCGCGCGCACTCCTCCTGCACCGCCCGCCTCTTCCCCGAACAACGAATCGGAGCCTCCGGTGACCTCGACCGCAACCCGCCCCACGGCATCCGGGCCGGCCGACCGGCCGACTCCCGTACGCCAGCCGCGCGTGATCTCCTTCTCCCACCGCCTCAGCCGCTGGGACCTCAAGCTCTCGCCGTACCTCTACATCTCGCCGTTCTTCATCGTCTTCGCGATCGTCGGCCTGTTCCCGATCGCCTACACCGCGGTGATCTCGTTCCAGAACTGGGACCTGGTGCGCAACTCCGGGGAGTTCGTCGGGTTCGACCAGTACATCTGGATCCTGCAGAACCCGCAGTTCTGGACGGCGCTGCGCAACACCTTCAGCATCTTCCTGCTGTCGACGGTGCCGCAGCTCATCCTCGCGATCTTCATCGCCGCGATGCTCGACCGCAACATCCGCGCCAAGACGTTCTGGCGCATGGGCGTGCTGCTGCCCTATGTGATGGCGCCGGTCGCCGTCGCGCTGATCTTCAGCAACATGTTCGGCGACAACCACGGCCTGGTGAACAACATCCTCACCGACCTCGGGATCCAGCCGATCCCGTGGCACAAGGACCCGTTCTGGAGTCACATCGCCATCGCCACGATGGTCAACTTCCGGTGGACCGGTTACAACGCGCTGATCCTCCTCGCCGCGATGCAGGCCATTCCGCGCGACTACTACGAAGCGGCGACCGTCGACGGCGCCGGCGCGTTCCGCCAGTTCGTCTCGATCACGGTGCCCTCGCTGCGCCCGACGCTGATCTTCGTGATCATCACGTCGACGATCGGCGGTCTGCAGATCTTCGACGAGCCGCGCATGTACGACAACACCGGTGAAGGCGGGGCGGCGCAGCAGTGGCTGACGATCACCCTGTTCCTCTACAACATCGGCTGGCGCGAGTGGAACTTCGGGCGGGCGGCGGCGCTCGCGTGGATCCTGTTCCTCATCATCCTCGTGATCGGCCTCATCAACCTCATGGTCACCCGAAGGCTCGTCCGAGATGAGGGCGGCCGTGGCGTCGTGTCACCGCGCAAGAAGGGATTCCGCCGATGAGCATCAGCACTCCTCCGCCGCTCGCGACCATCGAAGAGGGCATCCCGCGCGAAGCCGCGCGTCGTCGCAACAACCGCACGACCAAGATCCGCGGCTACCGGCCGGGGTTCTGGGTCTACGCCGGCCTCGGCATCGTGATCCTGTCGGCGGTGTTCCCCTACTACTGGTCGTTCCTGATCGGCTCGGGCGACTCGTCGACGATCAACGACCCGAACATGTCGTGGATCCCCGGCGGCAACTTCATCGCCAACGCGACGTCGGTGATGAACGACCCGGCCGTGAACTTCTGGCCCGCCCTGTGGAACTCGATCTACAGCTCTACCCTCATCGCCGCCGCGGTCGTCATCACCTCGACGCTCGCGGGCTGGGCGTTCGCGAAGCTGCGGTTCCCGGGCAGCAAGGCGCTCCTCGTCTTCGTGGTCGCGACCATGGCGGTGCCGATGCAGCTGGGCGTCGTGCCGCTCTACATCCTGTTCGCCGACCTCGGCTGGACCGGTCAGATCGGCGCGATCATCATCCCTGCGCTGACCAGCGCGTTCGGCGTGTTCTGGATGACGCAGTACCTGCAGCAGTCGGTCCCCGACGAGCTGATCGAGGCGGCGCGCGTCGACGGGGCCTCCATGATCCGCACGTTCTGGGTCGTCGGCGTGACAGCGGCGCGACCGGCCGCGGCGATGCTGTTCCTGTTCACGTTCGTGGGCGCCTGGAACAACTTCTTCTGGCCGTTCATCGTGCTCGACCGGCAGAACCCGACGCTGCCCGTGGCGCTGTCGCTGCTGCAGTCGAACTACTTCGTCGACTACTCGGTCGTCCTCGCCGGGGTGCTGCTGTCGACCATCCCGCTGCTGATCCTCTTCGCCTTCGCGGGCAAGCAGCTCGTCAGCGGCATCATGGCCGGCGCCGTCAAGGGCTGACCGGCGGCATCCCGCTTCCCTCTCTTCGGACCACTTCAGAAAGGACGCCGTCCGCATGACCGCGACCACTGCGCGCGCCTTCCCGTCGAACTTCCTCTTCGGCGCGGCCACCGCCGCCTTCCAGATCGAGGGGGCCGCCCTCGAGGACGGCCGTCGCGCCTCCATCTGGGACGCCTTCTGCCGCGTGCCGGGAGCCGTCATCAACGCCGACAACGGCGACGTCGCGTGCGACCACTACCACCGCTACGCCGACGACGTCGCGCTGATGAAGTCGATGGGCCTGCAGACGTACCGCTTCTCGACGTCGTGGTCGCGCGTGCGTCCCGACGGCGGCGCGCTCAACCCGCAGGGGGTCGACTTCTACAAGCGGCTGGTCGATGAGCTGCTGGATGCCGACATCCTGCCCTGGCTGACCCTGTACCACTGGGACCTGCCGCAGGCGCTGCAGGAGAAGGGCGGCTGGGCCGACCGCGACACCGCCGACAGGTTCACCGAGTACGCACTCGACATGCATGACGCACTCGGCGACCGCGTCAACGTCTGGACGACGCTCAACGAGCCGTGGTGCTCGTCGTTCCTGAGCTACACGGCCGGTCTCCACGCGCCGGGCCACTACAGCGTCGAGGAGGGCGTGCTGGCCGCGCACCACCTGCTGCTCGGCCACGGTCAGACCGTTCGCGAGCTGCGGGCGCGCGACGCGTCGCTCAACCTCGGCCTCACGCTGAACCTGACGGTCGCCGACCCGGTCGATGAGAACGACCCCGCCGACCTCGACGCCGCGCGCCGAATCGACGGCCAGTTCAACCGCTGGTTCCTCGACCCGGTGTTCCGCGGTGCGTACCCGGCCGATGTGGTGGATGACATCCGCACGGTGGATGCCGCGGCCATCGCCGCATGGGAGTCCGCGGTGCGCCCGGGCGACCTCGAGGCCATCTCGACGCCCATCGACACGCTGGGCGTGAACTACTACCACGGCGAGTTCGTCGGCGGACACGCGCCCGCGGTGGCGCCGATCGGCGGCGACGCGCCGACCGACCGGCCCGGCGCTTCGCCGTTCCCGTCGCATGAGGGCATCTTCTGGCACGAGCGCGGCCTGCCGCGTACGCCGATGCATTGGGAGGTGCAGCCCGAGGGCCTCACGCGCCTGCTCGGCCGGGTGTGGGACGAGTACGCCCAGCCGGCCGGCACGGTGCTCTTCGTCACCGAGAACGGCGCCGCCTACGACGACGAGCGCGTCGTCGAGGACGGCGAGGTGCGTGTGCACGACGCCGATCGCGCCGACTTCGTCCGCTCGCACCTGGGTGCGATCCTCGATGCGGTGGAAGCCGGGGTCGATGTACGGGGATACTTCTACTGGTCGCTCCTCGACAACTTCGAGTGGGCGTGGGGGTACGAGAAGCGGTTCGGCATCGTCCGGGTCGACTACGACACCCAGCTGCGCACGGTGAAGGACAGCGGTCGCGAGTACAGCCGCATCATCGCCGCGCGCGAGCTGGAGCGAGAGACGGCGACCGTCGGGTCGTAGCATCCCGGAAGGAAAGGCAGACGGCATGACGACGGACGCGATGCGCGGATCGGTGACGATCGAGGAGGTCGCCGCGGCTGCGGGTGTCTCCCGATCGACGGTCTCGCGGGTCGTGAACGGCTCGACGGCCGTGAGCCCCGAGGCGCTCGAGGCGGTCAAGCGCGCGATCTCGGACCTCAACTACGTGCCCAACCGCGCCGCCCGCTCGCTCGCGAGTCGGCAGACGCACGCGATCGCGCTGGTCGTTCCCGAAGACACCACGCGCTTCTTCGGAGACCCCTTCTTCGCGGCGATCGTGTCGGGCATCAACGCGCGGCTGAGCCGGTCGGACTACGTGCTGAACCTGTTCATCGCGAACGACGACCCGGGCGACAAGACCACGAGCTACGTGCGCAGCGGCGCGGTCGACGGCGCGATCATCGTGTCGCACCACACGAGCGACAGCTTCATCGACCGCATCGCCTCGGCCGTGCCGGTCGTGTACGGCGGTCGGCCCGTGCGCGAGCGCGAGCGCGACTACTACGTCGACGTCGACAACGTCCGCGGTGGACACGACGCGACGACCTACCTGATCGAGCGCGGACACCGGAACATCGCCACGATCACCGGACCTCTGACGATGCCCGCCGGCGTCGACCGCCTGCAGGGCTACCGCGACGCGCTCCGGGCATGGGATCTGCCCGAGGGCGAGGTCGTCGACGGCAACTTCACCGCCGACGGGGGCGCCGACGCGATGCGCACGATCCTCGCTGCCGGCGAGCGTCCCGACGCGGTCTTCATCGCGAGCGACCTCATGGCCCGCGGCGCCCTCACGGTGCTGGCCTCGGCCGGACTGCGCGTGCCGGAGGACATCGCGATCATGGGCTTCGACGACTCGCCGGTCGCCACGTCGGTGACGCCGCAGCTGACGACCATGCGCCAGCCGTCGTTCGCACAGGGTGAGCGCATGGCGACGGTGCTGCTCGACCTGCTCGCCGGCCGCCACCCGCGGCACGTGACGATCCTCGAGACCGAGCTCGTCGTCCGCGACTCCGTCTGAGCACCCGCGCCGTTCCCCGCGTCCTCCGAACCAACCTCGAGAGGGCGGACAGGGGCTCAGCCGCGGCCGGGCGACGTCGCGACGAGAAGGTTCGCCCAGGGGTCGTCGAACGACAGGTCGCGGCCGTCATCGCGCACCTGGAACCCGTGGTGCCGCAGCCGCTCGGAGAGCTCGCCCATCGCGTCGGCGTCGGGCAGCGCGATGTCGACGCGTCCGAGGCCGAGCGCGGGCATGCGGGGGCCGGCTCCGCGCGAGTTCCACACGTTCATCGCCATGTGGTGGTGGTAGCCGCCGGCGCTCACGAACAGCGCCTGGTCGCCCAGCGTCGCGGTCGCATCGAACCCGAGCGCGTCGATGTAGAAGGAGCGGGCGGTCGCGACATCCCCCACCGAGAGATGCACGTGACCGACGGATGCCGCATCCCCGGCCGTCGCGCCGAGTGCGGCCTCCTCGGTGAGGTGCTGACCGAGGAAGCCGTTCGGGTCGAGGTACAGGGTCGCCATCTCGACCTGCCCGTGCGTCCACGACCACTCCGTGCGCGCGCGGTCCCAGTACAGCTCGATGCCGTTGCCCTCGGGGTCGGTGAAATAGAACGCCTGGCTGACGAGGTGGTCTGCCGATCCGGTGAACGTTCCGGGCGCATGACGCGCGACCGAGTACAGCGCCGCAGCCAGGGCGGTCTGCGTCTCGAAGAGGATCGCCGTGTGGAACAGCCCCGCCGACCCGGGCGTCGCCTGCCGGAGCGACGGCTCGTGCCGGAGGATCACGATCGGGCGCCCGGCGCGGCCCAACGTGACGGTGTCGCCCTCGGCGGCGAGCACCTGCAGCGTCACGACGTCGCGGTAGTACGCCGTCATCGCGTCGAGGTCGCCGACGAGCAGCGTCACGGCGCCCATCGACGTGTCGGCGGCGAGCCGGTCGCCGTGGTCTGCGGGAAGGTCAGTCATGTGTACCTACAACTATCCTCCGGCGCCGGTTATTCCCGAAGTGACTGCCTCAGCGCACCGCAGCGTTCTCGGGGTCGCCGCCGAGCGGGCCGACCGCCGGGATCGGGCCGCCGTCGTCGGCCCCGGTGCGGCGCCAGCGCGCGATCGCGTTGCCGAGGTGGTAGATCAGCAGGGCCGCCGCGGCGCCGATCACGATCGCGCCGAGCTGGAACTCGCCCCACTGCATCGTGAAGCCCGCGATCGCGATGACAAGGGAGACGGCGCCGGTGTACTGGTTGACCGGCCGCGAGAAGTCCACGCGGTTGTCGACCCAGATCTTGATGCCGATGATGCCGATGAGTCCGTAGAGCGCCGTCGTCACACCGCCGAGCACGCCCGCCGGCACCGAGGCGATGACGGCACCGATCTTCGGCGACAGCGCGAGCAGCACGGCGACGATGCCCGCGACCCAGTAGGCGGCCGTCGAGTACACGCGGGTCGCGGCCATGACGCCGATGTTCTCGCCGTACGTCGTCGTTCCCGAGCCGCCGAAGAAGCCGGCGAGCGTGGTCGCGGCCCCGTCGGCGATGAGTGCACGGCCGGTGTGCTGGTTGACCGAGGCATCCGTCATCGTCGCCACACCGCGAACGTGACCCACGTTCTCGGCGATCAGCACGAGCACCACGGGCAGGAACATCGCGATGACGCTCCACGTGCCCGGCGCGGCGAAGTCGGCGAGGTGGAACTCGGGCAGTCCGAACCAGGCCGCCTCGTCGGCGGCGGAGAAGTCGACCTCGCCGAAGAGCAGGGCGACCACGTAGCCCACGATCACGCCGAGGAAGATCGAGATGCGGCCGAGGAAGCCGCGGAACAGCACGCTGAACAGGATCACCGCGATGAGGGTGATGGATGCCGTCACCGGCTGCTGCTCGAAGTTGTCCCACGCGACCGGGGCGAGGTTGAACCCGATCAGTGCGACGATCGCGCCGGCGACCACCGGCGGCATGAGCTTGTCGATCCAGCCCATGCCCGCGAACTGGACGACGAAGCCGACCGCCGCGAGGAGGATGCCGACGGCGACGATGCCGGCGAGGGCGGAGCCCATGCCCTGCGACGCGGTCGCCGCCGTCACCGGCGCGATGAACGCGAACGACGAGCCCAGGTAGCTGGGGAGCTTGTTGCGGGTGACGACGAGGAAGAGCAGGGTGCCGATGCCCGAGAAGAAGAGGGTCGTCGAGACGGGAAAGCCCGTGATAACCGGAACGAGGAACGTCGCGCCGAACATCGCCACGACGTGCTGCGCGCCGATCGCAACGGTCGCCGGCCAGTTCAGCCGCTCGCCGGGCGCGACCACCTGGCCGGGTTCGACGGTCCGGCCGTTGCCGTGAAGGGTCCACAGAGGCATGCGCGCTCCTTGCGCTCGAGGATGATGCGTCCCTCACCCTAGCGACGGTGCGGGACGACGGAGATCCGGGGTCAGGCGGCCGTGAGGCGCTCGAGCAGCTCGCGGTAGCGGGCCGTGGTGCGCTCGATCACGTCGGCGGGGAGCGCCGGCGGCTCGCCCTCGCGCGGCGGCGGCCAGTTCGCGGCCAGCCAGTCGCGGACGATCTGCTTGTCGAAGCTCGCCATGCGCTCCTCGGGGGTCGTGCCCGAGGCCCAGGCCGCGGCATCCCAGTACCGCGACGAATCGCTCGTGAGCACCTCGTCGGCGAGGGTCAGCACCCCGTCGTCGTCGACACCGAACTCGAACTTCGTGTCTGCGAGGATCACACCGTGCTGCTCGGCGGTGCGCGCGGCCCGCGTGTAGATCTCGAGCGACAGGTCGCGCAGCTCGGCGGCGCGCTCCGCGCCCACGAGCTCCACGGTGCGCTCGTACGAGATGTTCTCGTCGTGCTCGCCCATCGGGGCCTTCCACGCCGGAGTGTAGATCGGCTCAGGCAGCCGATCGCCGTTGTGCAGCCCGGCCGGCAGGACGATGCCGCACACCGTGCCGTTTTCGCGGTACTCGGCCCAGCCCGAGCCGGTGAGGTAGCCGCGCACGACGCATTCGATCGGCTGCATGTCGAGGCTCTTCACGACCATGGCGCGGCCGGTGACGGCATCCGGGATCAACGACTGCAGATCATCGGCGGTGTTCGCCTCGCCGTCCGCGCCGAGGGTCAGCACGTGGGACGATGCGAGATGATTCGGGATGCCGCGGCCGCCGTCCGCGCCCGCCAGCTGATCGAACCACCAGAGGCTGAGCGTGGTAAGCAGCACGCCCTTGTCTGGGATGCCGGGCGACAGCACGTGGTCGAACGCGCTCACGCGGTCGCTCGCGACGACGAGCATGCGCTCGGCCGTGGCGGCGTCGGACGCGTCGGCGGGGACGTAGAGGTCGCGGACCTTGCCGGAGTACACATGCCGCCAGCCGGGCAGTTCGAGAGGGCTCGTCACCTGCCCATTATCCCGGGCCGCGCTCGCCGCTGAGCGTCGCGTGCGCGCGGGGCGTCGCGCGCGGAGTTCGGGGAATCGACCCGGGCGGGCGCCGAGGAGGCGTAGAGTCCCCCCCGACTCTCGACACGGAGCGACATGAAGGATGCGATGACCGAACAGACGACTCGGGCCGCGGCATCCGCTCGCCCGTCCAAGGCTCCCCGCAGTCCGTGGCCCGCGCTGTGGGCACTGGTCATCGGGTTCTTCATGATCCTCGTCGACACGACGATCGTGTCGGTGGCGAACCCGGCCATCAAAGCGGCGCTCGACCCCGAGACGAACAACCTCGACAACGTCGTGTGGGTGACGTCGGCATACCTCCTGGCGTACGCGGTGCCGCTGCTCATCACGGGTCGCCTGGGCGACCGCTTCGGACCGAAGAACATCTACCTCATCGGGCTCGCGGTGTTCACCCTCGCCTCCCTCGCGTGCGGCCTGTCACCGACCCTCGGCGCGCTGATCGCGTTCCGGGCCGTGCAGGGCCTCGGCGCGGCGATGATGACGCCGCAGACGATGGCGGTCATCACCCGCACCTTCCCGCCGAATCAGCGCGGGGCGGCGATGGGCCTGTGGGGCGCCACCTCGGGGGTCGCGATGCTCGTCGGCCCGCTCGCCGGCGGTCTGCTCGTCGACAGCCTCGGCTGGGAGTGGATCTTCTTCATCAACCTCCCGGTGGGGATCGTCGGCTTCGTCCTCGCCTGGATCCTCGTGCCGAAGCTCGAGACGCACCCGCACAGGTTCGACCTCGTGGGCGTCGTGCTGAGCGCGGTCGCCCTGTTCCTCATCGTGTTCGGCCTGCAGGAGGGCGAGACCTACGACTGGGGCGTGATCTGGGGTCCGATCACGGTGTGGGGGCTGATCCTCGCCGGCGCCGTCGTGCTCGCGCTGTTCATCTGGCAGCAGGCGAAGACGAAGAGCGAGGCGCTCGTGCCGCTGGAGCTGTTCCGCGACCGCAACTTCTCGGTGGCGAACCTCGGCATCGCGACCGTCGGCTTCACCGTGACGAGCATGTCGCTGCCGCTGATGTTCTTCATCCAGCTCGGTCGCGGGCTCACTCCGACCGAGGCGGCACTGCTGCTCGTGCCGATGGCCGTCGCGGCCGGCGTGCTCTCGCCGATCGCCGGACGCTGGCTCGACCGCACCGACCCGCGCGTCCTGCTCGTCCCCGGGCTGCTGCTCGTCACGGGGTCGCTCGTCCTCTACTCGTTCCTGATGAACGTCGACACCCCGATCTGGATGTTCCTCATCCCGTCGTTCATCATGGGCGTCGGCAATGCCGGCATGTGGGGTCCGCTCGCGACGACCGCGACGCGCAACCTCGCGCCGCGCCAGGCGGGCGCCGGAGCGGGCATCTACAACACCATGCGCACGATCGGCTCGGTGCTCGGCTCGGCATCGATCGCCGTGTTCATGCAGGCGCGCCTCGAGGCGAACCTCCCGGGTGCCTCCGAAGCGCCGGCGGGGTTCGGCGAGGGCGCGCTCCCTCCGCAGATCGCCGAGCCGTTCTCGACAGCGATGGCGCAGGCGATCCTGCTGCCGGCGGCCGTGCTTCTGATCGGCGTGGTCGCGGTGCTGTTCCTTCGTCGCCCGTCGCCGACGCCGACCGCCGAGTGGCAGGCCGCCGAGGAGGCCGTGTAGGACGGAGGCGTTCAGCCGCGCCGAACTGCGCCGCGTCGCGGCGAGAGGCCGCGAAACGGCGCGGTTGAGGGCCCGGTGCCCCGGCTCAGCCGCGCCGAACTGCGCCGCGGGCCGGCGGAAGGCAGCGAAACGGCGCGGTCGAGCCGTCAGTCCTCGACGACGCGCGCCGCGATGTCCGTGCGATGCTGCCCGCCCTCGAGCTCGATCGCGGCGATCGACCGGTAGACGCGGTCGCGGGCCTCGGCGAACGTCGTTCCCAGCCCGACCACGTTCAGCACGCGGCCGCCGGTCGCGACGAGCCCGCCATCGGTCTCGGCCGTGGCCGCGTGAGCGAGATGCACGCCCTCGACGGCGGCCGCAGCATCCAGTCCGCTCAACGGCCGGCCAGTCACGGGTGACTGCGGATATCCCTCGCTCGCCAGCACCACGGTCACGGCGACCGCGTCGGCGAAGGCGGGCCGAGGGCGACTCTCGAGATTGCCGGATGCTGCGGCCAGCAGCAGCTCGGACAGCGGGTCGACGAGCCGGGGCAGCACGACCTGCGTCTCGGGGTCGCCGAAGCGCGCGTTGAACTCGATGACCTTGACACCGGCATCGGTGAGGATGAGCCCGGCGTAGAGGAGACCGATGAACGGTGTTCCCTCGGCGTCGAGTCGGCGGATGACCGGCTCGGCCACCTCGCGCGTGACGAGGTCGACGAACTCGTCCTCGCCGCCGAAGCGCTCCGACAGCCACGGCAGCGGCGAGTACGCGCCCATGCCGCCGGTGTTCGGGCCGGCGTCGGCGTCGAGCAGGCGCTTGTAGTCCTGCGCGGGGCTGAGCGGAAGCACGTGGTCGCCGTCGCTCAGGAAGAACAGCGACACCTCGGGCCCGGAGAGGAACTCCTCGACGAGCACCGGCCCGGAAGAGAGGTAGGCGTCGGCGTGCTCGATCGCCGCGCCGCGGTCGTCGGTGACGATGACGCCCTTGCCCGCAGCCAGGCCGTCGGCCTTCACCACATAGGGTGATCCGAGGTCGTCGAGCGCGGCCTCGAGCTCGACGCGGTTCGCGGCCCGCAGCGCGCGGCCGGTGGGGACGCCCGCGGCGTCCATGATGCGCTTGGCGAACGCCTTGGAGCCCTCGAGCTGCGCCGCGGCCCTGCCGGGGCCGAACACCGGGATGCCGCGCTCGCGCAGGGCGTCGGCGACGCCGGCCACGAGTGGAGCCTCGGGCCCGATCACCACGAGGTCGACGGCGTTCCCGTTCGCGAAGACCGTGACGGCGGCGGGGTCGTCGGCGTCGAGCGCCACCACCTCCGCGTCCTGCGCGATGCCGGCGTTGCCCGGAGCCGCGAAGATCTCGTGCTCCGTGTCTTCCGAGCGCAGGGCGAGGATGATGGCGTGCTCGCGCGCGCCCGAGCCGAGTACGAGGATCTTCACCCGACCAGCCTACCGAGCGCTTCGCATCGTGTTCAGGCCGGCCGAAGTCAGGCGACACGCGGGTCGGCGCGGCTGTGCGAAGCGACGAGCACGGCGTGTTTCCTGACGGTGGCACCGGAGTGGCCGGTGCTGCGGGAACCGGACGCGACGGCGTGGCCGCCCTCACCGTGCTCCGCGCGGCGTAGCGTTGACCCATGCCGCGAAGGATCACGACCGACGAGGGACGAACCGCTCTCGAAGCCGTGCATGCGGCGGGCGAGGCATCCCTCCCCTCCCGCACCGACCTCGCCACGGCCGTGCGCTACCTGCTGCAGCTGCTGGCGGAGAAGGCTCCGGGCAACTCGGTCGAGGTGCGCGTGCCGCCGTTCGGTGCTGTGCAGGTCGTCGAGGGCCCGCGCCACACCCGCGGGACGCCGCCGAACGTCGTCGAGACCGATCCCGCGACGTGGATCGCCCTCGCAACCGGACAAGAGCTGTGGACGGATGCCGCCGCCCAGGGCCGCATCCTCGCGTCCGGCACGCGCGCCGACATCTCCGACCTGCTCCCGCTGCGCCCCTGACCGCAGCCCCCGCCTCTCGACGGCCGGGACGGTGCCGCCGCTCGGGAGGAGTGGGACAATGGAGACATGCCGGATCACGTCGAAGACCACATCGAGACCGTGCGCGTCCGCCGTGCACCGAAGATCTCGGTCTTCCTGCTTGCCGGCGCCGCGCTCGGCGTCGTGGTCGCGATGATCCTCACGTTCGCGTTCGACGGCTCCGCCGAGAAGAGCCCGAACACCGGGCTCGTCTACTCGCAGGGCCAGGTCTTCGGCTTCCTGCTCCTCGTCTGCATCCCCGTCGGGCTCGCGCTCGCCGGCTTCGTCGCGCTGTGGTTCGATCGTCGTTCGAACAAGCGCACGCGCGAGGTCACCGTCGATCACGAGTCGGTGCAGGTCGACGAGGACCGCCCCGCCTCCTGACGCCGGCGCGCCTCAGCTCGCGCTCACCTCACGCCAGCTCGGCGATGATCGGGTGGATCGCCGCGTCGAACGCCGCGACGTCGCCGCGCAGGCCGTCGGTGACGGCGATCGTGAGGGAACCGATCCACCACACGCCGCGCTGAGTCAGCGGCAGCACCTGCACGTTGAGCTCGAACGAGTGGGCGCGCCGGCCGACCTGGCGCTCGTGCTCGGCGATCGCGCTCGCGTAGGCCCGGTACGCCGTTCCGGTGCCGGGGCTGGCGTCGCGCCGGTAGCGGGCATGGGCGGACTGCGTGAACGCCAGGGCCTCCGCCGCATGCGGTGCGACGGCGGCGCGCAGCTCGTCGCAGCCCTCCGACGGCAGCGCGAGGAGCGTGTCGAACCCATCGACCAGGTCGAGCGGAACGGGAGACGGGTGCGCCTGCGGCTCGACCGTCATCGCCCAGTACTCGCGCCACTGGCGTTCGAGCAGGGCCTGGGCCTCTTCGGACCGCTCATTGACGCGGGGAGGGATGCCGCGCAGCTGCGGCAGCTCGTCAGGGGAGCGGATGCCCAGCACCTGTCGCAGATAGAGCGCGAGAAGGACGGGCTGACCGGCGTCTTCGCGGATCAGCCACTCCGGAGCTCCGGTGCCGCCCATGCCGCCATTCTAGAACCGGCCACTCCCATCGAGCCCGCGATCTCGCCACTCGACGGAGCAGGAGGCCGCCGTCACGCGGCATCCGCCGCGCCGTCGCGCCGGTAGGCTGGAGGCGTGGCCTCCTCTTCGCCCGATGCCCCCTCTTCCACGCCGGTGAATCCCTATGCGGCCGCCGGAGTCGACACCGCCGCCGGCGACCTCGCCGTCGAGCTGATGAAGTCGGCCGTCCGCCGCACGCACGGACCCAAGGTGCTCGGCGGGGTCGGCGGTTTCGCCGGGCTCTTCGACGCGTCGGCCTTCAAGACGTACAACAAGCCGCTGCTCGCGACGAGCACCGACGGCGTCGGCACCAAGGTCGCGATCGCCCAGGCGATCGACAAGCACGACACGATCGGGCTCGACCTGGTCGGGATGGTCGTCGACGACATCGTCGTGGTGGGTGCCCAGCCGCTCTTCATGACCGACTACATCGCGTGCGGCAAGGTCTTCCCCGAGCGCATCGCCGACATCGTCCGCGGCATCGCCGCCGGCTGCCACGAGACCGGCACCGCCCTCGTCGGCGGAGAGACCGCCGAGCACCCCGGCCTGCTCGGCATCAACGACTACGACGTCGCAGGCGCCGCGACCGGCGTAGTCGAAGCGGGTGACGTGCTCGGGGCCGACCGCGTGCGCGACGGCGACGTCGTGCTCGCGCTCGCCAGCTCGGGCCTGCACTCCAACGGCTATTCGCTCGTGCGCCACATCGTCGCCGGCGCCGGCATCCAGTACGGCGACCGCGCCGCCGACCTCGGCTCGCACGTCACCTGGGGCGAGGTGCTGCTGGAGCCCACGCGCCTCTACACCCAGCCGCTCCTGCGTCTCATCGCCGAGACCGACGACGCCGTGCATGCCCTCAGCCACGTCACCGGCGGCGGCATCGCTGCGAACCTGGCGCGCGTGCTCCCGCAGGGCACGTGGGTCGAGGTCGATCGGTCGACCTGGTCGCCGCCGCCCGTCTTCCGCGTGCTGGCCGACCTCGGCGATCTCGCTCTGGAGTCCACCGAGGGCACCTGGAACCTCGGCATCGGGTTCCTGGCCGTCGTGTCGGCAGAGAAGGCGGAGGCCGCGGCATCCGCTCTCACCGCCGGAGGCATCGCGACCTGGCAGGTCGGCGTCGTGCGCGGCGGGAGCCGGCCGGACGGCGAGTTCGAGCAGGGCGCCAAGGGCGTCGACGGCGGCGCGGTGCGCCTCGTCGGCGCATACGGCGACGACAACGGAGCGAAGTAATAGCCCATGTGCGGAATCGTCGGGATGGTGGGCCGCGGCTCGGTCAACCAGGAGATCTACGACTCACTCCTCCTGCTGCAGCATCGAGGTCAGGACTCCACGGGCATCGCCACCGCCGAGACCAACGGCGTCTTCCACGTGCACAAGGAGAAGGGCCAGGTGCGCGAGGCGTTCCGCACGCGCGATATGCGTGCGCTCCTCGGCAACCTCGGCCTCGGTCACGTGCGCTACGCGACCAAGGGCACGGCGTCGAGCGAGGAGGAGGCCCAGCCGTTCTATGTGAACGCGCCGTACGGCATCGTCCTCGTGCACAACGGCAATCTCACCAACACCCGCGAGCTCACCGACGAGCTCTTCCACAAGGACCGCCGGCACCTCAACACCTCGTCCGACACCGAGCTGCTCGTGAACGTGCTCGCCAACGAGCTGCAGAGCTCGATCTCGGGCGTCGAGCTGGAGCCGGAGCAGATCTTCCAGGCCGTGACACGCGTGCACGAGCGCGTCGAGGGGTCGTATGCCGCCATCGCGCTCATCGCCGGACACGGACTGCTCGCATTCCGCGACCCGTACGGCATCCGTCCCCTCATCCTCGGCACCCGCAAGAACGACGACGGCAGCTACGAGTGGGTCGTCACGAGCGAGTCGCTCGTCCTGGAGAACGGCGAGTTCGAGGTCGTGCGCGACGTCGACCCCGGCGAGGCGGTGTTCGTCGACCTCGACGGCCACCTGCACACCCACCAGTGCGCGGTCGATCCGAAGCTGGTGCCGTGCTCGTTCGAGTACGTGTACCTTGCACGGCCCGACTCGGTCATGAACGGCATCTCGGTCTACGAGGCCCGGCTGCGCATGGGCGATCGCCTGGCCGACACGATCGCCAAGTACACGCCTCCGGGGGCGATCGACGTCGTCATGCCCATCCCCGACTCCTCGCGCCCCGCCGCGATGCAGGTCGCGCGCAAGCTGGGCATCGAGTACCGCGAGGGCTTCTACAAGAACCGCTACGTGGGCCGCACGTTCATAATGCCCGGACAGGCGGCCCGCAAGAAGAGCGTGCGCCAGAAG
The DNA here is from genome assembly GCF_022538185.1 of Microbacterium sp. CFH 31415. GTDB lineage: Bacteria > Actinomycetota > Actinomycetes > Actinomycetales > Microbacteriaceae > Microbacterium. Next base: position 282,258 of record NZ_JAKYXC010000005.1, read on the forward strand.
CTCAACGCGATGTCGAGCGAGTTCAAGGGCAAGAACGTGCTGCTGATCGACGACTCGATCGTGCGGGGAACGACGTCGAAGCAGATCATCCAGATGGCGCGGGATGCCGGGGCCAAGAGCGTCACGTTCGCGTCGGCGGCCCCGCCCGTGCGCTACCCGCACGTCTACGGCATCAACATGCCGTCGCGTCACGAGCTGGTCGCGCACGGTCGCACGATCCCCGAGATCGCCGAGGAGCTCGGCGCCGACTACATGGTGTACCAGGAGGTCGAAGACCTGAAGGCGGCCATCCTCGAGGGGTCGGATGTCGACGACCTCGACATGAGCTGCTTCGACGGGCGCTACGTCACCGGAACAGTGACCGAGGAGTATCTGACCTGGGTCGAGGGCTCGCAGGAGTCCTGACGCACGCGCGGCCAGGGCATCCGGCGGCACGTAGGCTTGACCGGTGAGTTCCCCTGCCCGTCCGCTCTGGCACGGGCGCGCACTCGCCCTCGTCGGCATCGTGCTCTTCGCGTTCTCGCTGCGCTCGGCTGTCGCCTCGCTCTCGCCGCTGTTCGACCAGATCTCAGCCGAATTCGACGTGCCGGCCGCGGTGATCGGGCTCATCGGGACCGTGCCGCCCGTCTGCTACGCGGTGTTCGGCCTGTTGACGCCCGCACTCGAGCGCAGGTTCGGCCTCGAGCGCCTCGCCGTGGCTGCGATGGTGGTCGTTGCGATTGGGCTGATCGCTCGCGCGCTCGCGCCGAACTCCGGCCTGCTGCTGGCGGGGACCGCGCTCATCTTCGCGGCGGTCGGCAGCGGCAACATCCTCTTGCCGCCGCTCGTCAAGCGGTACTTCCCCGATCGCATCGGCCTCATGACGACGGTGTTCTCCACCACCATGGCCGTGTCGACGTTCGTTCCCCCGCTCTTCGCCGTCCCGGTGGCGGATGCTGCGGGCTGGCGGCTCTCGCTGGGACTCTGGGCCGTCTTCGCCGTCGTCGCGGCGGTCCCCTGGATCGGCCTCGCGCTGCGACAGCATGCCGCAGCGAGCGATGACGACATCGAGCAGCCACCGCCGGGCGTCCTGGGACGCATGTGGCGCGTCCCGCTCGCCTGGGCACTGACGGTCGGCTTCGCCGTGTCCAGCACCCTGGCATACACGTCGTTCGTCTGGCTGCCCACGATCCTCGTGGATGTCGCGGGCGTCACCCCCGTGGTCGCGGGAGTGCTCCTCGCGCTCTTCGCCTTCATGGGCCTGCCGGCGTCGCTCGTCGTGCCGTTGCTGGTGACGCGCTGGAACGCGACTCGCGCGCTGTTCGGCGTCTCGGTGAGCACCGGACTCGCCGGCATCGCGGGCCTGCTCTTCGCGCCGTCGACGGCGCCGTGGCTGTGGGTCGGACTGCTCGGGCTCGCTCCCCTGCTGTTCCCGATGATCCTGGTGCTGCTCGGGCTGCGTACGCGCACCCACGAGGGAGCCGTCGCCCTCAGCGGGTTCGTGCAGAGCGTCGGGTATGCGATCGCGGCACTGTTCCCGTTCGGGATCGGCCTGATCCACGATCTCACCGGCTCGTGGACAGTGCCGCTCCTCATCCTCGCCGCGGTGGTCGCGGGGGCGATCCCGGCGGGAGTGGTCGCGGCACGCAGGCACACCGTCGAAGATGACTGGGAGCGCCGTCACGGCGCGTGGTGAGGCATCCGCTCAGGGGGAGCCGGAGGAGTGCGTAGGGGCTACGCCTTCTCGTCTTCGTACTCGTCGGAGTACTGGTCTGCCCACTTGTCGACGTACTGGTCGTCGGACGGGTGTCCGAGCTCGCGCTCGAGCGCCCCGTAGTTGACGCTGTGCACGTCGTACTTGAGTTCGCGGGCGATCTTGGTGTGCTTCGCCTTCTGACGGCCACGCCCCATGCGAGACCCCCTCATTTGTGAGTCGCGGGCAATCTGTCGGCCCGCCGCAACGACGCCGGCTCGAGGCCGGTAAGAGTAGCATTCAGGATAACACGGAGCCTCCGCACCCCGGCGGGCTCCGCCGCTGTTGTGGCATCGGCAAGCGAGGAAGCGAGGACGCATGACGGACGAGGCATCGGACCGGGCGGAGACCGCCCCGTCGAACGAGGCGGTGATGGGCGCGGTCATCGTGGGGGTCGTCCCCGACCAGTCCACCCGCGTGCTGGGCGAGGGAGCGCGCTACGCGAAGCTGCTCGGCGCCCCGCTCCTCGTCGTGCATGTCGACGTCACTCGGTTCGTCACGTACGAAGACCCCGACGGGTATGTCCACTCCGCGCCGATCGACCTCAACATCGCCGCGGGCGAGGGTGAGCTCGCCAAGGTCACCGAGACGGTGACCGCATTCCTCGCCGGACATGACGTCGACTGGAGCATCCAGCAGCTCGTCGGCGACCCTGCTATGGCGATCAAGCATCTGGCCGAGAAGATCGACGCGAAGCTCATCGTCGTCGGAACGCGAAAGCGCGGGCTCGGCGAGTCGATCCGCGAGTTCTTCACCGGCTCGGTGGCCGCCCGGCTCGCGCACAGGCAGCACCGCAGCATCCTGGTCGTGCCGCTCGGAGAGCCGGTGGCCGACGACGAGGACATCTGGCCGGGGCAGTAAGCCGCTCCAGCCGGGGTCCCGCTGCGCTCGACGAACGAGCGCAGCGAGACGGTTCCGGAGTCAGCCCTTGAGCGTGCGGGTGACGTCGCGCGCGATGCGGTCGAGGTCGTCCGCGAGGTCGTCCACGAACGTCGCGGCCAGGACACCGCCGCGGGCCACGTGCGACCGGAGGTCGCTGCGCAGCCGTGCACGGAACTCGCTGATCGCGGCATCCGCTCGATGCAGCTGTTCCCGCGTGAGCACGCGCGGGTCGTCGCTCTCTGTCGGCTGCGGCGCGCTCTGACGCTCGCCCGCGCTCGCGGCGGCGAGGTCGGCTCGCAGGCTCTTCATCGCCTCGCGCACACTGCCGCGCACCTCTTCGGCGATCAGGCGCACCGAGTCGGCGAGGCCCGCCTCGATGCCCTCGAGGTCACCCGCGCGAGACTGCACCTCGGCGTGCCCGGCCTCGGTGATCGAGTACACGGTCTTGCGGCCGTCGATCGACTTGGTGACGAGTCCCTCTTCCTCGAGCTTGGCGAGGCGAGGATAGATCGTGCCTGCGCTGGGCGTGTACGTGCCGCCGGTACGGTCAGACAGCGCCTGCATGATGTCGTAGCCGTGCCGGGGACCCTCGTCGAGGAGGTTCAGCAGGTACAGGCGCAGGTCGCCGTGGGAGAAGACGGGGCTCATCGCCACTCCTCCTCAGGCGACTCGTCCGCGGACTCGACCGCAGGGCCGGTCGACGCGGCGGGCGCAGCCGGCGCGGAGGACCGGCGGAGCACCGTGACGTCTCCCGAGACGGAGTTGGCGCGCACATCGGCGAAGTTGCCACTGAGCTCGCCGACGGATCCCGAGAAGTTCGTCGTGGGACCGGTGCCCTTGCCCGAGCGGACGACGCCGTCGATCTGCACGCGACCGCTGACGCTGCGCACCACGAAGTTGGCCGGGTAGCCCTCATCGAGGCGGACGGTCGACGCGCCGCTGACCGTGTTGAGGTTCACGGCGTGGAGCTCGCCCGTCGAGTCGATCAGCATCGACCCCGAGACGGTGTCGACCGTCGCCTTGCGCAGCGAGCCGGTGGCGGCCACGTCGCCCGAGACGCTGTTGGCGTTGAGCGAGCCGACCAGCTCGCGCACCTGCACGTCGCCGGAGACGGCGTTGACGGTGAGGTCGCCGGTGAGCCCGTCGACGATGATGTCGCCGGAGACGGTGTTGAGGCGCGCGTCGGTGTGAAGTCCCGACACGAGGGCGCTCGCGCTCACGACGCCGAGCGTCAGCGCCACCGAGCGGGGGACCGCGACGCTGATCTCCGCCTTGGGGCCGCCGTCGCCGAAGTTGCGGAAGACCTCGAGGAAGTTGTCCCACCGCAGCTGCGGGTGGTCGATCTCGATCTGGTCTCCGACGACCTCGATGCGGAGGTCCTTGATGGTGACGCCGTGCACCTCGATGCGGGCGCCCGGCTCGTCGTGGGCGATGACGTCGATCTGGCCTCCGACCAGGCCGACCTTGAGGCGGCTGACCGTCTCCAGGTCGATGACGCGCGTCTCGCCCGGGTGGATGATCCACTTCTCCAGGGTCATGGTGTTCTCCAGGGGTATCAGGGATGGTCGCGATATATCGCGTGTGGTGAGACTAACACGATATATCGCGACATTGTCAAGATGGGTTCGCGAATCAAGCTTGACCTTGACGCGACGTCAACCTTTAGCGTGGTGGACATGAACGAGGACGAGTGGTCGATCCAGCAGATCGCGAAGCTCGCCGGCACGACGAGTCGCACCCTGCGGCACTACGGCGACATCGGGCTGCTTCCCGCGTCGCGCGTCGGAGCCAACGGCTACCGGTACTACGACCAGGCCGCGCTCGTGCGCCTGCAGCGCATCCTGCTGCTGCGGGACCTCGGCCTCGGACTTCCGCAGATCGCGGATGTCCTCGGCCGCGACTCGTCCGAGGCGCATGCCCTCGAGAGCCACCTCGCGTGGCTCAGGCAGGAACAGGATCGGCTGACGCGACAGGTCGCAGCGGTCGAGACGACCATCACCGCATTGAAAGGAGGTGAACGACTGATGGCAGAGAACATGTTCGACGGCTTCGACCACACCCGGTACCAGGACGAGGTCGAGGAGCGCTGGGGCAAGAAGGCCTACGCCGACAGCGACCGCTGGTGGCGCGGCATGGGCGCCGACGACAAGAAGGCGTGGCAGCAGTGCGTGTCAGACCTGGGTCGCGACTGGATCGCGGCCGCCGAGAGCGGCATCGCGCCCGACAGCGACGAGGCGCAGGCCGTCGCGCGACGGCACGTGGAGTGGCTGACCGGCATCCCCGGCACGCCCGCCGCGGTGCCCGGCGGCGACGTGAAGTCCTACGTGATCGGGCTCGGCGAGATGTACGTGGCCGACCCGCGATTCGGCGCGAACTATGCGACGAGCGCGGGCGGCATCGCCGGCGCGGAGTTCGTACGGGACGCCCTGCGCGTCTACGCCGACGCGAACCTCTAGATCGGAAACACGGATGCCGCGGCCCGATGGGCCGCGGCATCCGTGGTCTCCGGAGAGATGGCTCCGGGTGTGTCAGACGCGCCGGCTGCCACCGATTACTCGGAACAGGAACGCGATGAGGGCGATCACACCGACGATCAGGGCGACCCACAGCAGCCAGCTCAGGGCACTGTTCAGGCCTCCGACGATCGCCAGCACGACAGCGACGACGATGATGATGATCAGGGCGAGGTTCATGGAGGTTCTCCTTCTCCTTCGTCGGTGCGCGGGGTCTGCGCATCGGATGCCTTTCGGGGCAGTCACACCACAGTGGCACCCGCGATTCCGCGTCGACAAGGGCTTGACGGCCCCTTGTCCACGGTGATAGCCCGGCGTGCGGGGTGATGCGGTGTATGCCGTAGGCGGGCGGGCGCGCGCTGTCAAGCCCACCGCACTCCTTCCTCCCGGGCTCTACCGTGGCGTCACCACTCCCACACCATCGAGGAGGAGCCATGCCTCGCGGACGCGGTTCTGCCAGCCTCAAGGATCCGGAGCTCTACGAGGAGCTCCGCGATGACGGGGCATCCAAGGAGAAAGCCGCGCGCATCTCGAACGCCGCCGCGCGCGACGGGCGCAAGAAGGTCGGCGAACGCGGCGGGGAGTCGGGTTCGTATGACGACTGGACGGTCGACGACCTGCGCACACGGGCCAAGGAACTCGGGATCACGGGATACTCGGGAAAGAAGAAGGCCCAGCTCATCGACATGCTGCGCAACCACTGACACGCGCTCCGGGGGCGAAGCCACCGCGAACAGAAGGAAAAGGTGACGGATGCCGAAGCTCATGCGCGTGCGCCCCTTCCAGGACCCCGGATACACCCGGCGGCGCGCGGGTACGGGCTTCCGTTACGTCGATGCCAAGGGAGAGGCCTGCCCCGATGGGCACCTCGAGCGCATCCGCGCGCTGGTCATCCCGCCGGCGTGGGAGGACGTCTGGATCTGCGTCCGCCCCGACGGTCACATCCAGGCCGTCGGCACCGATGACGCCGGTCGACGTCAGTACATCTACCACCCGGACTGGACGGCCGGTCGCGACAAGCGAAAGTACGCCCGCGCCCTGCAGCTCGCCCAGACCCTGCCCCGCGCTCGCGCGCGGGTGACGACGTCGTTGCGTCGCAGCGCGCTCGACCGCGAACGCGTCCTGGCGGTGGCGTTCCGCCTGCTCGACCAGGCCGCCCCGCGCATCGGCTCCGAGCGGTATCTCAACGCGCACGGCAGCCGCGGGCTTACCACCTTGCAGCGGCGGGATGCCTCGGTCGAGGCATCCGTCGTCACTCTCTCGTTCCCCGGCAAGAGCGGCAAGCGACAGTACCTCGAGGTCGACGACGGCGACCTCGCCGCGGCCGTCGAGATCCTCGCCGCCGGCCGACCCCGGTCGGCGCTTCTCTCATGGGAGCGCGGACGTCGGCGCGTGGCGCTCACGCCGAGCGAGGTGAACGACTACGTGCGCTCGCTGACCGGCGGGCGGTTCACGGCCAAGGACTTCCGCACGCTGCGGGGCACGATCCTGGCCGCGGAGGCTCTGGCCCGCATCGGCACCGTCGACACCGCGACCGACCGCAAGCGCGCCGAGAACCTCGCGGTGCGCGCCACGGCCGAGGCCCTCGGCAACACACCCTCCGTCGCGCGGGGCTCGTACATCGACCCCCGCGTCTTCGTCCGCTACCGCGACGGCCAGCTGCTCGACCTGTCGATCTCGCCGGAGTCGGCGATCCTGGCGCTCATCCGGGGTCGGCGCTGAGCCGAGTGCCGTGGCTCCGTCCGAGTGGTTGATGGCCGCTAGCGTGTGGGGATGACCGCGCGCCGGCAGCCCATCGACCTGCGCACGCTCGGCTACGTGGTGGTCGGCGGTGCGCTGGGGGTGTTCGCGCGGGCGGTCCTGCTCGCCCCGGTCGACGACGCCGCGGTCCTCCCGTGGCTGACGCTCGCGGTCAATGTGACCGGGTCATTGCTGCTCGGAGTGGTCGTCGGCGTGCTCGCCGACCGGCATGCGCACGCCCGCGCCTTCTTGGGCACCGGAGTGCTCGGCGGGTTCACCACCTACAGCGCGCTCGCCGTGCAGACGGCCGGATGGCTGGCCACGCCGTGGCCGGCGCTCGGGCTGGCTGCGGCATCCGTCCTCCTCGGCGCACTCGCCGCGCTCGCCGGACTCGTCGCGGGCCGCGGGCTGGCCGGACGCCCGGTCGCAGTCCCCGAGCCGGGGGAGGCCGAGTGAGCCGCTGGCTGGAGCTGCTGGTCGTCGCCGTCGCCGGAGGGGCGGGGGCGGGCCTGCGTTACGTGCTCGACCGCATCATCGGCACGCGCTGGCGAGGCGAGTTCCCGCTCGGGATCCTCGTGGTCAACATCACGGGCTCGCTCGCACTCGGCCTGCTGACAGGGCTCGGCACGATCGTCCTCCCGCAGCTGGCCATGGTGCTCGGCACCGGACTGCTGGGCGGGTACACCACCTTCAGCGCCGTCTCCGTCGACTCCGTCCTGCTCGCCGAACGAGGACGGTGGCGGGATGCCGCGGTCGACCTGTTCGGCACGCTCGTGCTGTGCGTCGCGGCGGCCGCGGCGGGTGTCGGCGCGGGGCTGTGGATCGCCGCCGTCGCGGGCTGAGGCTGAGGGCGAAAGCTCAGGCCGCGAGGCCGGACGCGGATGAGATACTTGACCCGATACATTCCCGTATCCGTCACGCTCCGGCGCGCATCACCGCGTCCCCATTCCCGCGAAGGCATCCGTGTCGAACCTCGCCGTCCTCAGTCTCAAGAACCGTGCCCTGATCGCACTGATCACGATCGTCGCCGCGATCTTCGGCAGCCTCGCGCTCGTGAACCTCAAGCAGGAGCTCATCCCCTCGATCGAGTTCCCGGGGCTGATCGTCGTCTCGTCCTACCCCGGTGCCTCGCCCGAGGTCGTCGCGACGGATGTCTCCAGCCCGATCGAGACCGCCATCCAGGGCGTCCCGGGCCTCGAGGCCAGCACGGCGACGAGCACGACGAACGCGTCGGTGATCCAGGCGTCGTTCTCGTACGGCACCGACCTCGCGACCGCCGAGCAGAAGATGACGCAGGCGATCAACCGCATCAAGGCCCAGCTGCCCGAGGGCGTCGAGCCGAACGTGCTGAGCGCGAGCATCGACGACTTCCCGGTGATCGCCCTCGCGGTGAGCGGCTTCGACGATGCCGAGTCGATCCAGGCCCAGCTCGAGGCGTCGATCGTGCCCGAGCTCGAAGACGTCGCCGGAGTCAACGCCGCCCAGGTCGTCGGCGGCGTGGGGGAGCGCGTCACCATCACGCCCGATCCGGCCGCACTCGCCCGGTCCGGCTTCAGCCAGCAGGCGATCCGAGACGCTCTCGAGCAGAACGGCGTGCTCTTCCCCGGCGGCGAGATCACCGAGGACGGCGAGACGCTCACCGTGCAGACCGGGTCGAAGATCACCACGGTCGACGAGATCGCCGCGCTGCCGCTCGTGCCGGCGAACGCGGAGCAGATCGCCGCAGGCGTCACGACCATCGGCGGCGTCGCCGCCGTCGTGCAGGAGCAGGACCCGATCACGAGTATCTCGCGCGTGGACGGCGAGCCGGCGCTGACGATCGCGGTCACCAAGCTGCCCGCCGCCAACACCGTCGACGTCTCGCGCGGCGTGCTCGCCGTGCTGCCCGAGCTCGAGGAGACGCTCGGCGGCGCCGAGTTCACCGTCGTCTTCGATCAGGCCCCCTACATCCAGGAGTCCATCGACACGCTCGCGAAGGAGGGCCTGCTCGGCCTCGTCTTCGCCGTGCTGGTGATCTTCGTCTTCCTGCTCTCGGTGCGATCGACGCTGGTCGCGGCGATCTCGATCCCGACGAGCGTGCTCATCACCTTCATCGGCATCCAGGCGTTCGGGTACTCGCTGAACATCCTGACGCTCGGCGCCCTCACGATCGCGATCGGACGCGTCGTCGACGACTCGATCGTCGTCATCGAGAACATCAAGCGCCACTATGTCGGCGATGCCGACAAGGGCGACGCGATCCGCCGTGCCGTGCGCGAGGTCGCGGCGGCCATCACCGCGTCCACCATCACGACGGTCGCCGTGTTCCTCCCGATCGCCTTCGTCGGCGACGTCACCGGCGAGCTGTTCCGGCCGTTCGCCCTGACCGTGACGATCGCGATGACGGCCTCGCTGCTGGTCGCGCTCACGATCGTGCCCGTGCTGGCGTACTGGTTCCTCAAGCCCGGCAAGCCGATCCTCGACGAGCAGGGCGCTGCGATCGACCCCGAGGACCCTGCCGCGCCGCCGAGCCGACTGCAGAAGTCCTACCTGCCGATCCTGCGCTGGACGCTCAAGCACTCCTGGGTCACCCTGCTCCTCGCCGTGCTCGTGCTCGTGGGCACGGCGGCGGCCGCGCCGTTCATGAAGACGAACTTCCTGGGCGACTCCGGCCAGAACACCTTCACGATGACGCAGGACATAGGTCCCGCTCCGAGCCTCGACGCCGAGAGCGCCGCGGCCGCGGAGGTCGAAGCGGTGCTCCTCGGCATCGAGGGCGTCGAGACCGTTCAGGTGTCGATCGGCTCGAGCGGCTCGGCGCTGCGCGACGCGTTCGCGGGCGGCGGCACCGGCATCACGTACTCGATCACGACCGACCCGACCGTCGACCAGGTCGCCCTGCGCCAGGAGGTGCAGGAGGCCGTCGCCGACCTCGAGGACGCCGGCCAGATCACCGTCTCGACCGCGCAGGGTGGCTTCGGCTCGAACGACATCGAGATCGATGTCACGGCGCCGGACTCCGACACGCTCACCGAGGCGGCGGACGCCGTCGTCGCAGCGGTCGAGGGCGAGGACGGCATCGGGCAGGTCTCGAGCAACCTCGCCGCGTCGCTGCCGTACATCGCCGTGACGGTCGATCGCGACGCCGCCGCGGAGCTCGGTCTGTCGGAGGTCGCGGTCGGCGCACTTGTGTCGAACACGATGCAGCCGCAGCGGATCGGCACCGTCGAGATCGACGACACGGCGCTCACGGTCTACCTCGCGGCCTCGGCCACTCCCGCCTCGCTCGACGAGCTGCGGCAGCTCACGGTGCCCAGCGCGCGCGGCCCGATCCCGCTCGAGCAGGTCGCCACCGTCGAGGAGAGCGTCGGACCCACGTCCATCACGACCCAGCGCGGCCAGCGCACCGCGACCGTCACCGTGACGCCTTCCACGGACGACCTCGCGACGGCGTCGGCCACCGTCACGCTCGCGCTCGAGGACGCCGACCTGCCCGCGTCGGCCGACGCGTCGCTCGGGGGCGTGGTGACGCAGCAGCAGGACGCCTTCTCGCAGCTCGGCCTCGCCCTGCTCGCCGCGATCCTGATCGTCTACATCGTGATGGTCGCGACGTTCAAGTCGCTCCGCCAGCCGCTGCTGCTGCTGATCTCGGTGCCGTTCGCCGCCACCGGCGCGATCCTGCTCCAGATCATCACCGGCGTGCCGCTCGGCGTCGCGTCGCTCATCGGTGTGCTGATGCTGATCGGCATCGTCGTGACGAACGCCATCGTGCTCGTCGACCTCGTGAACCAGTACCGCGAGAAGGGCCTGTCGGCCTACGACGCGACCGTCGCCGGCGGATCGCGCCGTCTGCGGCCGATCCTCATGACGGCCCTCGCGACGATCTTCGCACTGACCCCCATGGCCATGGGCATCACGGGTCAGGGCGGGTTCATCTCGCAGCCGCTCGCGATCGTGGTGATCGGTGGACTGGTGTCGTCGACCGTGCTCACGCTGCTCGTGCTGCCCACGCTCTACAACCTCGTCGAAGGCGCCAAGGAGCGCCGCCTCGCGCGCCGCCGCGGTGCGGGGGACGCTGTCGCGTCGACCGGGTCGCCGACGGGTGGAGCGGATGCTGCGAGCCCCGAGCTCGTCGGCGCGACCTCGGGTGCTGCGGCGATGACGCGCCGCGAGCGGCGTGCACTGGCGGCCGGCGCCGCGGCCCCGGTGGTCGTGGCGGAGCACGTCGCTGACGGGGAACCTGAGGCCGAGGCCGAGGCCGAGGAGGCCACGTCTGCGGACACGGAGCGCGTGGTGGAGGCCGAGGTCGAGGAGGCCACGTCTGCGGACACGGAGCCCGTGGTCGAGACGGAGCCCGTGGTGGAGACCGAGCCCGTGGCGGCCGATGACGCCGAGATCGACCCGCCCGCGGCCGACGACGAGCCGGTCGTCGACACCGAGGATGAGCCCGGGGCCGAGCCAGTCGAGTCCGCGGAGCCGGCCGAGGAGCACCCCGCCGAGGAGCACCCCACCGACGGGCACCCCGAGGGCGACCCCGACCAGCACCGCGAGGAGTGACCCGGCGCGCCATCCCGTGCGGGTGGCGCCGGGTCAGTCGCGCTGACCGGCGACGCCGAGGAAGCGGATGAAGACCGCGATCCACCCGAAGATCAGCGCGAACACGATGATCTCGAACGCGGTGAGGGAGAAATAGCCCACCGCGGGAACGAACAGGATCACCGACAGCAGCGTCGCCCCGAGGAACGCCCACGACGAGACGAAGTAGGTGCGCGGCATCCCTCTCAGCAGGATGGGTCCGCTGATGAGCAGCACCAGGAACATCGCCGCCATGCCCGAGGCCGACAGGTTGTGGAGGAGCAGGTTCACGTCGACGGGGAAGATCCCGACGCACGCGAGCATGACGCCCATGACGACGAACAGCGCAGGCACGACTTTCGCCCCGCGGGGGTGGGTGAGAACGCCCGCGTCGGCGAGGGCGCTCATGTCGTTGGCGATATAGACCGCGAACGTCGTCACGAGCAGGCCCCCCGCGATGAGCGTGCCGTTGAAGACCCAGCTCGACAGGTTGTCGAAGGTTCCGAGCTGGCTGAAGTGCACCATCCACCATTGCGGATCCGGTGTGGTCACCATGGCGGTGAGCGTTCCGATCACGATGAACGCCATGAGCAGCGACGACATGCGCTGCGTCGTCATGCGCGACACCGACAAGTACACGATGTACGCCGTCAGTCCAAGAGTGACCGTCATCAGGACGACGGCCCAGAACACGATGACGGGCAGCCCGATGAACCCGAGGGCGAGCACACGGTACAGCGCGTACGTCGCGAGGAATGCGAGCACGGTGTGCACGATCACGACCGAGATCGTGTTGACCGTGAACTTCCACGAGGGAAGGGTCCGTCGCCACTCCTGGCCCGGCTGGTTGCGCGTGCGCCAGTAACCGGCGGCCGAGACGACCGCAGCGACGATCGCTGAGCCGCCGGCCGCCCAGAGCGCGAACGGGTCGTCGCCCGCGAGGCTGAGCGAGGGGGCGACGAGCGCGACGACGAGGCCGTAGAGTGCGCCGAGGACGCCGGCACCGAGAGCGAGGTAGACCGCCTCGGACTCCGTGCGCCGAGTGGGGACCGGACCGGGGCCGTCGACTGCGGCCGCCGTGCGTGGCGAGGTCATGGCGTCAGTGTAGGACGGCGGGATGCTGCGTCCTCGCGACGCGCGCGGAGGATGTCGCGCGCCCGTGCCGGGCGCGGGAGTCAGCCGGCGCGGTGCAGCCACGGGCGCAGCAGGCGCGTGACCCAGGGCAGCACGACGTAGGTCATGATCGGCGTCAGCAGCAGGGTTGTGAAGAGGACGCGTACGACGAGAGGCCAGTCGCCGAAGCCGGGGACGAAGCCGAGCAGCCATGAGGCGAGCAGATTCGTGGGGAAGAAGCCGAGCCAGATCGCGGCGGCCTGCTTCCACCGGGGCGGAGCTGCGGGGATCGGCTGCTGGATCGGGCCGGTCGAGGCAGCGGCATCCGATCGCTCTCCTGATTCAGGACGCTCGACGTGAGTCGCGAAGGAAGCATCGAACCAGCCCTCGATGCCGGTGCGGCGCTCGACGCGGACCTCACTCGCGAATGCGCGGCCCGAGTCGAGCCACCATTCACGCTGGGGCGACTGCTCCCACGCTTCGAGGGTCGGGATGTCGCGGAACCGGTAGAGCATGTACCAGAGGTCGCTCCCCTCGCCGGCTCTGACCCAGCCTGAACCGAGAAAGCCTGTGAAACCGGTCGCGAGATCCGTACCGGCCTGCATCCAGCTGGTCGCTTCGACAGTGCGGGACGGGTCGATCCGCCGTTCGATCGCGACGGTGATGGGGTGGGCCACGGGTTCTGCCATGTCGTCCATTCCACACGATCGGCGGGCGCCATCGCGGCCCCCGCGGGGAACGGGGACTCCTGAGCCGGGTGCGCGCACGCGGCGAGCACGCGCGGCAGCACGATCAGCCACGCGCCGACGGAAGCGAAGCCGAAGAACTCGAAGCAGGCGAGGGTGATGACACCGGACGTGAGCAGGACCATCCCCGAGGCGAGCAGGGCGACGCAGCCGCTCGACGCCACGCGGAACACGCGCGTGAAGCCGGGGATGCCGAGGCTGCACGCCACGATGGCGAGGAGCGACAGACCGAGCCCGGCCGCGGCGAGGTCGTGCAGCTCGGTGCTGACCGTGAGGGGGATGAGGCCGACGACGGTGAGGTGCAGGCCCGCCGAGACGACCGCCGTGCGGAAGGCCCGGGATACCAGGCGGCGGGTGGTCCGGGGGAGGACGGTGACGACGACGACGCCGTAGGTGGCGAGCAGGAATCCGGCGATGATCGCGGTGGAGTTGAAGACGTGGGCGGAGAAGTCATCGAACGTGCCGAGCTGCGAGAAGTGCAGCTGCCACCACAGCGGATCGCGGGTGGTGAGCACGGCGACGAGCACGCCGGCGACGAGCGCGGTGATCGCGCCACGGCTGAAGTGGTGTGCAGTATGAGGCGGGTGCTCCCGTGCGGAGAGCACCCCTATGGTCTGTGTGGCGCTTGAGCGCTCAGGCGGTGCGAGGAGGGTCAACGTACTCACGTTCTCTATGTGCGCCGATACTCCGAACACGCCGACCCCCCAAGCCGTACGCCTCGGAGATCGCCGCGCTAACGCGGACTTGATCCCCAGATCGCGAATGAACCGCTGGGCATATGATAACGCCCTGTACATGAGAACCTGCAAGGTGTGTGGTTTTCCCACCGGCGAGTTCCCAGACGCTTCGGGTAATCTCGACAGGTCGGCTCTGGACACCGCGCGGTGCGCGTGGATGGGTTTGTGAGTCCAAGGGGCCGATGGTGGAGACGATTCCGTCTCGACGACCATCCATCGAATGGCCCCCGGCCGACGACAGTCCGGGTTACTCCCCGCCGCCAGAGCGGCGTCGCACGCGTGCGATCTTCAGGAGTGCTGTTCTGACAGAACAACCCAGAAGGACACCACCATGCCCAAGAGCAAGAAGCCGGCCGGCGGCCGCCCCGCCAAGAACTTCGAGCCGCGCTACGCGGCCAAGTCGAGCTACCAGGACCGCAAGCGCCGGCCCGGAGATGCGTCCGCCGGCAAGCCCGGCAGCAAGAGCCCGAGCCACCGGGGCTACCGCCCCGAGGAATCGACGGATGCTGCGCCTAAGCGCCGCTGGTCTGCGCAGGAGCGCGCGGGCCGCGACCAGGCACGCGGCATCCGCACCCACTCGGGCGCCGGTCGTGACGACCGCGCTCGCCGCGACGACCGCCCGGCCCGTTCGTACGATGATCGGCCGAAGCGTTCGTTCGACGACCGGCCGCGCCGCGACGACCGTCCGGCCCGTTCGTTCGATGACCGTCCGCGTCGCGATGACCGCAGCGGACGCCCGGCGCACCTCGACCGCGTCGACCGCGATGACCGCCGCTCGTTCGGCGACGCCCGCCCTTCGTACCGCCGCGACGACCGCCCGGCTCGCTCGTTCGATGACCGTCCGCGTCGCGATGCCCGCCCGGCTCGCTCGTTCGATGACCGTCCGCGTCGCGATGCCCGCCCGGCTCGCTCGTTCGATGACCGTCCGCGTCGGGATGCCCGTCCGGCTCGGTCGGATTGGAATGCGCCCGCCCGCACGGCTGCGCACGAAGCGCACGTCGACGTCGTGCACGAGCGCCTGCAGGCCGAGGCCGTGCAGGCCGGCGAGGTCGCCGATGTGACGTTCGCAGACCTGGGTCTCGGCGACAACATCGTCCGCGCGCTCGCCGACCTCGGTGCGGCGACGCCGTTCCCGATCCAGGCCGCCACGATCACGCCGATCCTCGAGGGCAAGGACGTGCTCGCTCGCGGCCGCACCGGCTCGGGCAAGACGATCGCCTTCGGGGCTCCGCTCGTCGAGAGCGTCCTTCGCTCGCAGGCGGGTCAGCGTCGTGAGTTCGGCCGCGCGCCGAAGGCCCTTATCCTCGCCCCCACGCGCGAGCTCGCGCTGCAGATCGACCGCACGATCCAGCCGATCGCGCGCAGCGTCGGCCTCTTCACCACGCAGATCTACGGCGGTGTGCCGCAGGGTCGTCAGGTCGGTGCGCTCAAGAAGGGCGTCGACATCATCATCGGCACCCCGGGCCGCATCGAGGACCTCGTGAACCAGGGCAAGCTCGACCTGTCGCAGATCCGCATCGCGGTGCTCGACGAGGCCGACCACATGTGCGAGCTGGGCTTCCTCGAGCCGGTGCAGCGCATCCTGCGTCACACGGCAGACGGCAGCCAGAAGCTGCTCTTCTCGGCGACGCTCGACCGCGAGGTCGCCGCGCTGGTCGACGAGTTCCTCGTCGAGCCGGCCGTCTATGAAGTGGCCGGCGAGGATCAGGACTCCGGCACCATCGACCACCGCGTGCTCGTCATCGAGCACCGTGACAAGGGCGAGATCCTCGAGTCGCTCGTCGAGCGTGACGGCAAGACCCTCGTCTTCGCCCGGACGCGCGCTTACGCCGAGATGCTCGCCGAGCAGCTCGACGACGCGGGCATCCGCGCGCTCGCGCTGCACGGCGATCTCAATCAGGCCAAGCGCACACGTAACCTGGAGCGCCTGACCTCGGGCCGGGTGCAGGTGCTCGTCGCGACGGACGTCGCGGCACGTGGCATCCATGTCGACGACATCGACCTCGTGGTGCAGGCCGATGCTCCCGACGAGTACAAGACGTACCTGCACCGCTCGGGCCGTACCGGCCGTGCCGGGCGCTCGGGCACCGTCGTCACGCTGATCACCCGTCAGCGCCGGCGCCGCATGACGGAGCTGCTCGACCGCGCCGAGATCGACGCTCCGTTCGATGAGGTGCGTCCCGGCGACGATCTGCTCGAAGAGCTCAGCGGTCGCCAGCTGTCGAACGTCGACGCGTAAGAAGCACCGCCGCGAAGGCCTGATCCCGCACGGGGTCGGGCCTTTCGCACGCTCCAGGGCGCGGGTCAGGCGCCGGTGGCCACGCGTCCGATCTGCGCGACGACTTCGGGGTCACCGCCGAGCGCCAGCAGGCGCGTGCGCAGTGCGGTTGCAGCACGGTCGTAGGGCTCGGCGCTGCCGTGCAGCAGTGAGCGCGTGTTGGCCGCCTCGAGGAACGAGACCGATTCGAACGTCAGCTGCCGCGCGTCGTCGAGTCCGGGCAGTTCGCCGGCATCCATCGCGCGCTGGATCGAGAGTGCGAGGTAGTCCTCCCACTCCATCGACGCTGCGACGACGGCATCTCGGATCGGTCCCGGCTTGGCGTCGTACTCGACCGAGGTGGCCGCGAAGAAGCAGCCGCCGCGGAACACGCGATCGTCCGAGTAGGCCAGCCACGCCCGGATGAGCGCGCAGACCCGCGTCAGCCCATGCCCGGACTGGGCACGTGCCGGGGTCACCACGCGGTCGATGAAGACCTCTCGCGCGGCGGCGACCGTGGCGAGCTGCAGCTGCTCCTTCGAGCCGAAGAGCGTCGCGACCCCGCTCTTGCTGTGGCCCGCGGCATCGGCCAGACGTCCGATGGTGAGGCCCTCGAGCCCCTCCACTGATGCGGTGTCGATCGCGTGCGCGAGGATCGCGCGGCGCGATTCGTCGCCTCGCACGCGGCGGCCGTCACGTTGCTCTTGCGCCATGTCCACATGTTACCGTACGATCGTTCGTATTCATACGTACGACCGTTCGTACATCTCCCTCGGATCGGAGCAATCGTGAATCTCGCACTCTCGACGGCCGGCGCCTTGGTGCGCACGGGTGGCCGTCTCTCGCCCGAACTCGGCGCGGCGATCGCACTGCCCTTCTTCGCTCGCATCGCGCGCACCCGCCCGGTCACCGCGGGTGCGCAGGACACGATGTGGGCCGCTCGTCGCTCGACCGTCCGCATCCCGGGACTCACACGGCGCGGGGTGGACGTGGTGGTGTACGAGTGGGGCGCCGGTGACGACGTCGTGGTGCTCGCCCACGGCTGGGATGGGCGGGCGAGCCAGTTCGCCGTCCTGGTGCGCGACCTCGTCGCCGAGGGGTACCACGTCGTGGCGTTCGACGCTCCGGCGCACGGCGACACGATCGCGCGCGGAAGCTACCTGATCGACTGGCTCGACATCCTCGAGGCGATCCAGCGTCGCTTCGGCCGTCTGAACACCGTCGTCGGCCACTCGTTCGGCGGTCTGGCGACGCTCGTGGCCGCAGCCGACGGGCTGACTGTCGACCGGGCGGTGACTGTGGCGGCCCCGGCGGACGCCGACCTGTTGCTGCGGCAGTTCCAGACGATGCTGCGCTTCGACGACCGCACCGCAGCCGCGTTGCGCGTGCGGTTCGCCGAGCATTACTTCCCGGGGCATCGCGATCCGTTCGCACGGCTGTCGCCGGTGCGGCGGCCAGTGCCCCGCGGAGTGCGGCTGCTCGCCGTCCACGACGAGGCCGACCGCGTCGTGCCGTTCGGCGAGCTCTCGCGGATCACCGGCGCCAACCCCGGAGCCGAGGTCGTCGAGACCCGCGGTCTCGGCCACAACCGCGTCCTGGAATCAGACGTGTTCCTCGACGCCGTGCTGGAGTTCGTCGCCGAGCCGGCGCCGGTGGCCGTGCCGGGGCCGGACCAGGCGGAGGCCGCGGCGCAGTTCTCTCGCCCCTAGAACAGTCGCGGCTCGGCGATGGCCGCGGCAGATGCTCGCCCGCGCGAGGTCGTGACGATTCCCGACGCCCGGGCGTCGGCGCGAGCGGCGAGTCCTGAGACGGGGGTGCCCCTCGGGTGGTCGTCCTCGGCGCGTCCGTCGAGTCCGTGCACCCGCAGCAGGGGGCGCACGCGCTTCGCGAGCCAGGTGCGATATGCCTTCGGAGCGTTGGCGGACGCACCCGGGTACAGCCCGAGATACGACGACACGAGTTCGGGATGCTGCCGCTCCAGCCACTGCATGAACCACTGCTTCGCGCCCGGTCTCAGGTGCAGCGCCCCGTAGACCACGCGGGTTGCGCCGGCCGCTCTGATGCGGGTGAGGGCGTCGTCGATCGCCGCGATCGAGTCGGTGAGGTGGGGGATGATCGGCATGAGGAACACCGTCACGTGGAAGCCCGACTCGGTCGCGGCGCGCACGGTCTCGAGCCGCGCGCCGGCGGTCGGCGTTCCGGGCTCGATGAGGTGCTGGAGGGAGTCGTCGAAGATCGCGATCGACATGGCGATCGATACCCGGACGGATGCCGCGGCCTCACGCAGCAGCGGCAGGTCACGGCGCAGGAGCGTGCCCTTGGTGAGGATCGAGAACGGGGTTCCCGACTCGGTCAGCGCGCTCACGATGCCGGGCATCAGCTTGTAGCGGCCCTCTGCTCGCTGGTACGGGTCGGTGTTGGTGCCGAGCATGACCGGCTCGTGCGCCCAGGAGCCGCGGCGCAGTTCCTTCTCGAGCACTTCGGCGACGTTGATCTTGACGATGACCTGACTGTCGAAGTCGCGGCCTGCGTCGAGCTCGAGGTACTCGTGCGTGCCGCGGGCGAAGCAGTTGTGGCTCACGACGCCGTTGGCGATGAAGTCCCCGGTCGACGTCGTGATGTCGACCATGTCGATCGTCTCGCCTACGTCCTCGATCGACACGATCCGCAGTGGGGCATCCGACTTCACGGCAGCCCCGAGAAGCGCGAGCTTTCGCGTGATCGCCGGCTGGACGAGTTCGAAGAATCGCCGGCGCTCGGCGAGGCCGCCGCGGAGCCGCACGGACGTGACGCCCTTCGGTCGGATGGGCTCGATCGCGACGTCGAAGTCGTAGGCGACCAGCGCGTTGTGGATCGCCGCTATCATCTGAGGATCCTTGTTCGAGATGCGCAGAATCCCCTGGCTGCAACTCCCCTCCGCATCGAAGACGCCCGCCAGGAAGCCGCGGTGCCAGTCCGGCGACGGGTCTTGCGGCCACGACACCAGAGACGTGATGGCCTCATAGTCAGCGGCGCGCGACGTGAAGATCGCGTCCATCGCTCGACGGTTCGCGGTGGCTTCGGCGAAGACGCGGGTATTCGTCTTCACGCCGCTCACCGCGAGGTAGCGGCGCGATCGGTCCAGAGCCTCCGTGTCGGCGAGTGCCAATCGGAAGCGGTGGGCGATGTAGGTCCCACGGCCGTTGGTGCGCGGATACTCGCGCTCAAGCATCATGGCATCGCCGCGGATCATGCCCGTTAGATAGCCGGTTCGGTATTCCTGGGACTCGGAGTGGCCGATGGCCATCGGGCCTATGCCGAAGCCCAGCAGCTTGTTGTTCGTCGTGAGGTACGGTCGCTGGGGCGACCCGCCCGACGCCGGCCGGACGTACTTCCAGCCCCGCTCCGTCAGGAAGCGGTGATCGGCGCTGGCGATCAGTTCTGTGCCATCGGCGAGCAGCACGCGGTAAGCGGCCTTGCGCGTGGACCGCTTGGCCGTGACGGTGGCCGCCGCGTAGTGACGGTACGAGCCCTCGCGGTTCGTTCCGACGACCATGTCGCCGACCGCGACGTCTCGCAGCGCTTTGCTTCGGCCGTCTGCCATCAGGATCATCGTCGACGGATCCAGGCAGTACACACACGCATGACTGCATCCGCGATAGGGGTTCACCGTCCAGTCGAACGGCATCGCCGACGCGCCGGGAACGTGGTTGAGCGCGGTCTTGCAGAGCACCTCGTGGAACGTCACGCCGGCGAACTCGGGTGTGGTCACCGACTGGACGAGGCTGTTCAGGTGCTCGAGGCCGGGCAGGGCCGCGGCATCCGCCACTCCCAATTCCTGACCCTGCCACCGCATCCCTCAATGGGAACAGATGTTCGAGAGTCTGTCAACAGCACATACCGCGCAATCGAACACCGCCGAGTCGTGGTCGCGCCTCCCTGTGCCGGGCGCCGACTCGGGAGAGAATGGAATGGTGACGGCACCCGGTTCGTCCGACTCCCCGGTTTCTCGTCGTGCCGCCAGAGAGCAGCGCGAAGAGGCTGCTCGGCGCGCCCGCCGGACGGCGTCCGAGGCACCCGCGGGATTCGACCTCCCTCACGGCGAGCACGCACCGCGCGTCGCTCACGCGCCGGAAGTCAACCCCTTCGTCTTGCCCGCCGAGTTCCGCGCCGCCGTCGCCCAGTACGCCGCGCCGGCCACACGCGCGACGTCGCACTCG
The DNA here is from genome assembly GCF_022538185.1 of Microbacterium sp. CFH 31415. Classification (GTDB taxonomy): domain Bacteria; phylum Actinomycetota; class Actinomycetes; order Actinomycetales; family Microbacteriaceae; genus Microbacterium. The sequence continues at coordinate 302,731 of NZ_JAKYXC010000005.1, forward strand.
CGGGTCTCGGCCCAGCCTGGTGCGCTTCGGCGCAGTCACCGGACCGAGCCGATGGTGCGCGAGAGTGCTCGACGAGCGGCGCGGGCCGAGCGACTGCTGACTGCCGACGACGCCGAGGGTCCCCCACCGCGGCATGTTCGTCCGCGGTTCGCGCGCGGCGGCGTCGCGCTGCTGATCGCGGTGGGGGGCGCCCTGCTTCTCGGGTCGACCGCAGCCGTGACGGCGCTCGTCTCGGGGGGCACACCCGATGTCGCGGCCCAGGCGCAGCTGCTCTCCGATGCGCCGCCGTCGGTCTCGGCCCTTCCGGTGCCGGTCGTGAAGCAGATGCAGGTCGCCGCGGACATCTGCGGCGTGCCCGCGGTCATGCGCGCCCTCGAGGCCCACGACGACGCCGGCGCGATCACGGCGGCGGGCGGTGCCGAATCGTTCCGCTCCGCGGTCGCCGAGGGCCGGGCGAGGTGCGTCGACCTCGGAGATCCGACGCGCGTGTGGACCGTCGTGAACAAGGCGCGTCCGTACTCGCCCGTCGACTACCGCCCGACGGGACTCGTCATGCCCGACGGTGTGCGGAGCATCGAAGGCGGGGCGCTGCGATCGGACGCGGCATCCGCGCTCACCGCCATGGTCACCGCGGCGCGCGAAGCCGGCGTCGGCGAGATCGCGCTCGAGAGCGGCTTCCGCTCGTACTCGACGCAGCAGGGGAGCTACGGTCGCCACGTCGATCAGCGGGGCCAGGACGGCGCCGATCTGGTGAGCGCACGGCCGGGCCACAGCGAGCATCAGTCGGGCCTCGCCGGCGACGTCGTCGCCTGCGCGGGTGGCTGCGGCACGCTCGACGACCTGGCCGCGACGGCGCAGGGCGCGTGGATCGTCGACCACGCATGGGAGCACGGCTGGATCGTGCGGTACGTCGCGGGCGCGACCGGCGTCACCGGCTACTCACCGGAGCCGTGGCACCTGCGGTACATCGGCCCCGAGCTCTCGCGGGCGTACCACGACGGCGGATGGACCTCGCTCGAAGAGTTCTTCGGGCTCGAGCCCGCACCCGCCTACGTCGGCTGAATCGCGTTTCGCCGTCGCTCGCGGCACGGTGAAACGGCCGGTCCGGGCCGGTTTGAGGCATCCCACAAACAGCGGTACCCAGTTTCACGATCCTTAGGACGCGATCTCACAGACGGCCCGATCCCACCGCGCGCGACCTTTATGATCGAGTCGAGCCACGGGCGAGCGGCACGACCGCGCGCCGACGACATGCTCGAAGACGAGAGGAAGGCGCACATATGGAGCGCAACATCTACGACGAGGACCACGACGCGTTCCGCGACGTCGTCAAGGAGTTCATCAAGCGCTACGCGTCCGACGAGAAGCGCAAGCAGTGGGATGCCGCGGGCGAGATCGACCGCGAGACCATGCTCGCAGCGGGCCAGTCCGGCATCATCGGCCTGTCCGTTCCGGAGGAGTTCGGCGGCGCGGGCATGCTGCAGGACTTCCGCTTCCGCTCGATCGTGCTCGAGGAGACGATCGGCGCAGGCCTCGGATCGCTGGCCGGCGCGCTGGGCATCCAGGACGACCTCGCGATCCCCTACATCGTGCACATGGGCACCCAGGAGCAGAAGGAGAAGTGGCTCCCCGGCATGGCGACCGGCGAGATCCTCGGCGCCCTCGCGATGACCGAGCCCGGCGCGGGCAGCGACCTGCGCGGCATCAAGACCACCGCCAGGAAGGTCGACGGCGGCTACATCGTCAACGGCGCCAAGACGTTCATCTCGTCGGGCAAGACGGCCGACATCGTCGTGACGTTCGTCAAGACCGGCGAGGGCAACCGTCCCGACGCGTTCAGCCTCCTCATCCTCGAGGACGGCATGGAGGGCTTCGACCACAGCAAGAAGCTCGAGAAGATGGGCTTCCACGGCTGGGACACCGCCGAGCTCTCGTTCAGCGACGTGTTCGTACCCGAAGCCAACCTCATCGGGGGCAAGGAGGGCCTCGGCTTCATCCAGCTCATGATGAACCTGCCCCTCGAGCGCCTGTCGATCGGTGTCGCGGCCGCTGCTGCCGGCGAGGCCGCCTTCAACTGGACCCGCGAGTACGTGCTCAGTCGCGAGGCCTTCGGCCAGCCGATCGCCGACTTCCAGAACACGCGCTTCAAGCTCGCCGACATGGCGACCACCGTCGACGTGATGTGGGCGTACAACGACCGCGCGATGATGCTCTACAAGGACCAGAAGCTCACCGCCGAGGAGGCCGCGAAGGTCAAGTTCTGGTCGACGGACCGCGAGTGGGAGCTGCTCGACATCGGCGTGCAGCTGCACGGAGGCTACGGCTACATCACCGAGTACCCCATCGCCCGCGCGTTCCTCGACGCGCGCGTGCACCGCATCTACGGCGGCACGAACGAGATCATGCGCGACCTCGTGAGCCGTCAGATCGTCGGCAAGCGCTGATCGCACGCTGACGACGCGGTTCCGGATGCCGCGGCCCCGCCCCTCTCGCGAGGGTGTGGGCCGCGGCATCCATCGTCTCACCCTCACCCGAAACAGGAGATCTGGCGGAGACAGGACGATTCTGCCGAGAGCGTCCTGTCTCCGCCGGATCACCTGTTCTCGCGCGGCGGCGCCGGGCGACAGTCGGCCTCGGTCCTCGGTCCTCGGTCCTCGGTCCTCGGCCTGCGGCCTGCGGTCTGCGGCCCGTCGTCCGTCCTGCTCACCTGTCGCGAAGTGCTGCTTCGCTCGGCACTTTGTGACAGGCGAGCCGGGTGGGGATGGGATGTCGGAGCCCGGCGCTAGGCGAGGCCCCAGGGGAACAGGGCCCAGAACAGGGCCGCCGAGACCGCCCAGAAGAGCACGATGAACACGACGTCGCGTGCGCGGAACGGCACGAGGTGGCGCTCGGTGCGGTCGGCGTGAGCGCCGAACGCGCGCGCGTCCATCGCCAGAGCGACCCGCTCGGCGTGCCGGATGGCACCGGCCATGAGCGGCACGATGTACCCGAACCAACGGGCGATCGCGGCGAACGGCCCGCGGCCGCCGTGGGCGCCGCGCACGCGGTGCGCCTGGCGGATGACGTCGAGCTCGTGCCCGAACCGCGGCACGAACCGGAACGCCGCGAGGGCCGTGTAGCCGATGCGGTACGGCACGCGCAGCTGCTGCACCGCGGCCCGCACGAAGTCGGGACCGGTCGTCGACAGCCCGACGAGCAGGGTCAGCGCCACGATCGCCGTGATGCGCAGGCCGGTCGCGAGGCCGACTTCGAGCGCTCCGCCGTACAGGGTCCAAGAGCCGATCTGCCAGATGACGACGGACTGGTCGCCCCGCGCGGCATCCGCCCACACCGAGAAGCCGAGGCCGACGACCGCCGCGGCCGCGGGCAGCGCCACGAGGATGGCCGCGAGGCGTCCGGTGAACGTCACGCCGATCAGCAGGATCGCGTAGCTGAGAGCGAGGAAGGCGAGCGGGGTCGCGGCATCCCGCACGAACACCAGCAGCACCATCGCGGGCAGCGGCGCGACGATCTTCGCCAGGGGATTGATGCCGTACAGGAACCGCACGGGCGAGGCGGTGGGGCGCTCGGCGTAGGGGTCGGCGCCGTCGCGCAGCGACCGCGCGGCCGAGAGGGGGCCCGTCGCGCTCATGCCGGGCCTCTCCTCGTTGCGGGAAGGTCGGCGAGGCGGGCGAGGCCGGTGAGCTCAGGATGCCGCTCCAGGCCGAGCAGCGCTCGCTGCAGCGGCGGCAGGCGAAGCCCCGCGCCCTCGATCAGCTCGGCGTCGGCGAACACGTCGGCGGTGGGGCCTGCGGCGCGCACCCGTCCGTCGGCGAGGATCACCGTTCGGTGGGCGTACTCCGTCACGAGCTGCATATCGTGGGTCACGACGACGATCGTCGTGCCCTCCTCATTGAGCTCGCGAAGCAGAGTGAGCAGTTCGTCGGCGCGGGCGCGGTCCTGCCCGAACGTCGGTTCGTCGAGCACGAGGACGGGTGCGCCGGCGACGAGGGCCGTTCCCACCGAGAGACGCCGCTTCTGGCCCCCCGACAGCAGGAACGGGTGCGTGTCGGCCTTGTCGTCGAGTCCGAAGCGCACGAGCAGCTCCATCGTGCGGCGGCGGACCTCGTCGTCGGCGAGGTGCTGGCGGCGCAGGCCATGGGCCACCTCGTCGAAGACGGTGTGCGCGATGAACTGGTGCTCGGGGTTCTGGAACACGAAGCCGATGCGGGCGGACAGGGTGCGCGCGTCGACTCGGCCCACGTCGAGGCCGCCGACGCGCACCGTCCCCTTCGGGGGCGGAACGACGCCCGCGAGCGCCTGGATGAGGCTCGTCTTGCCAGCGCCGTTCGCCCCGACGATCGCGACGAACTCGCCCGCGGCGATGTCGAGGTCGATCCCATGCAGCACCTCGGTGCGCCCGCGGCGGAGGGTGAGGCCGCGCACCGAGATGAGCGGGGTGGGGGCGGGGCGGTTCGGCGTACCGTTCGCAGGAACGGTGTGCGGATCGGGAGCGTCTCGGCCCGGATCAGCCTTGTCGGCAGGATCGGTCCTGCGAACGGTACGCGCGGCCGCGTCGGCGGGATCGGCGGCGACGGGGGCGACGGGTGCGTCGGCGGTGGCCGCGGCGTCGGCGGGGCCCAGGGCACCCGGGGCCGCGGAGTCAGGTGCGTCGGCGGAGTCGAGGCCCGCCCGCAGTTCTTCGGGAGTAAGCGGCAAGGGCTCGAGCGCGTAACCGGCCCGACGCAGCCGCAGCGCCGCGATGGCCGACACGGGCAGCCACACGCCCATCGCGTGCAGCTCCTCGGCGCGCCCGCGCAGCACCTCGTCCACGCTGCCGTCCGCCGCGACGCGTCCGCCGTGATCGAGGACGACCACGCGGTCGACGAAGCCGATGGCGGCATCGAGGTTGTGCTCCACCAGCAGGATCGCGCGGTCCCCGGCTGCGACGAGGTCGGCGAGGGCCGCGTAGACCTCCTCGATGCCCTGCGGGTCGAGGTTGGCGGTCGGCTCGTCGAGCACGAGCAGCGGCGAGCCCATCGCCAGCGCGCAGGCGATCGCCAGCCGCTGCCGACCCCCGCCCGAGAGTAGGTCGGGGTTGTCGCCGCGGCGCTCCCACAGCCCGACGCGGCGCAGCGCGGCCTCGGCCCGGGCGAGCACGTCGGCCACCGGCATCCGCAGATTCTCCGGGCCGAAGGCCACCTCGTCGAGGAGTGTGCCGGTCACGAGCTGCGCGTCGGGGTCCTGGAACACCATTGCGACGTGCGTGCTCAGCGCCGCGACGGGCGTCGTCGCGGTGTCGAGACCGGCGACCTCGATCGATCCGCCGAGGTCGGCAGGCACGGCGTGGGGGATCAGTCCGTTGAGCGCGAGCGTGAGTGTGGATTTGCCCGAACCACTGGGACCGAGCAGGAGCACGACCTCTCCGGCGGTGATGTCGAAGGTGACGGATGCCGGCACCGCCGCCCTCTCACCGTCATAGGTCACCGCGAGATCGCGGATCCGCACGAGGGGGACGCCGGAACCCGCCGCGAGCGCGGCGGAAGGGTCGCGCTGTGGTGCGGTCACGGGGCTTCCTGGCGGAGTGGACTAAGTCTCTCCTAACTTAGTCGACCCTAACCCGGACGCGTACGGGGGCGGTCAGCGCGTGCGAGGCCGTGCCACGCCGGCGCGGCGCAGAGCGCGCCCGACGCCCAGGCCGACGGCGGTCCAGGCGACGGGCCCGAGCACCGACAGTATGAGGTACAGGATCTGCGCCCACAGCGGCATCGCGCCGAGGTGGGCGGCGAAGAAGACCGCGAGCGCGACGACGACGCCGATCACGAGGGCCGAGACGAAGAAGCGCCACGGCGCCCACGAGCGGTAGCGCACGAGTGCGGCGACGAGCTCTTGGATGCCGCCGAAGAGGATCGCCGTGCCGATGTACTGCCCGGCGTAGATGGGGGCGATCGCGATGCCGACGAGCGCCGCCACACCGTGCGTGATTAGCGCGACCCACGGCAGGCGCAGCGCCTCCTGGGCGATGATGCCGGGAAGGACGTGCACGCCGAGCACGAAGCCGTAGACGATCGGGAGGGCTGCCAGGACGGGGACGGTGATCCACCCGGCGATGCCGCCGAGGACGCCTGTCGCGACGCCGATAGCGGCGCAGGTGAGCAGAACGCTCGTCGAGAGTCGGGTGTCGGCGGCCACCAGCCCAGCGTACTGTCCGCCGACCCGGCCCTCGTCCGGTGGTCAGACCCGTCGGCGACGCCGGGTGAGTCGCACCGCGGGCAGCGGCGGGGCGGGGATGCGCTCGTCGCCGTGGTCCACGACGTGCCCGAAGCGCTCGCCGCCGGCCTCCCATGCCTCGCGGGCTTCGACGATCTCCTCGTGGGTGCGGCCGACGAAGTTCCACCACATGACGATGTCGTCTTCGAAGGGCTCGCCGCCGAGCAGGAACATCGTCGCGCCGCCCACGCTCGACACGTCGACGTGGTCGCGACCGAGTCCGAGGTACAGCAGGTGCGCGTCGTCGAGGCCGATGTCGCCCTCCGTCTCGGTGTGCACGGCGAGGTCGCCGTCGATGCCGACGAGCGCGTGCTCCCACTGGCCCCGGAGCGGCAGGCGCAGGCGCGAGCCCGCCGGCACGCGCACCTCGGCGCCGACGATCGGGGTGTAGGTCGTGGCCGGCGACGCCGTCCCGGCGAACTCGCCCAGTACGACGGCGGCCGCCCCGTCCGTGCCGGACTCGGCGGCGATGACCACCTCGGGGAGGACGCTGTGCTGCTCGAACGCCGGTACGCCGTGGCGGCGGGACTCGGGGAGCGCGACCCAGAGCTGGAGGGCGTCGAGGGGGGCGGCATCCTCCCCCCGCGAATACTCGGAGTGCGCGATGCCTGCACCGCTCGTCATGAGGTTGAGCGCACCGCGGCGCACCATCACGTCACTCCCGATCGAGTCGCGGTGGCGCACATCACCCTGGAACGGCCACGTGACCGTCTGCAGTCCGATGTGCGGGTGCGGCTCGACGCGCATGCGCGTCACCTGCGGACCGAAGCGATCGAGGAAGCACCACGCCCCGACGAGGGGCAGGTCGCGCTGGGGCAGCGCGCGTCGCACGGACATCGCCCGCACCCCGCCCAGCGGCACCTCACGGGCCTCGAGCAGCAGCGCCCGCGGTCCGTCGCCGCCGGATGCCGGCTCCTGCGCCTGGCCGACGGCAGTGGTCACCGCTTCGTCGGCGTCGAGCCTCGTCATGGCGTGCGGGTCATTCCGGGTGCGGCTGCGCGGGCCACTCGATCGTCAGGCCGGGGACGTCGTGCTCGCGGAGGTATTTCGCGACGACGGGGCAGTGGGGCACCACCGTCTCGCCGCGCGCCGCGGAGTCCGTCATCGCCGCGGCGACGACGGCCTGTGCCAGTCCTCTGCCGCGGAACGCCGGGTCGACTTCGGTGTGGGGGTAGAGGTAACGGCCCCGGCGGTCCACGCGGAACTGCGTGAATCCCGCGAGGACATCACCGACATGGACTTCGTAGCGGGAGTCCTCGTCGTTGCGGACAACGGTGATCTCGTCGGTGGAGGCGGGCATCGGCATCCTTTCGTCGTCTGTCTCAACGTAGGCGGGGTCACCGGTGTTCCGCCACCGTGCACAGAGCTCGGGGGCGGCGCGCCTCAGCCCGACGCGCCTGGCAGACTCGGGGAATGCCCCTCTCGCTGCTCGACGCCGTGCCGCGCGGCGCAGACGACGACGCCGTCTATCTCGGGTTCGTCGAGTGGGCGGCCGACCGCGGTCTGACGCTGTACCCCGCGCAGGACGAGGCGGTGATCGAGATCGTCTCGGGATCGAACGTGATCCTGTCGACGCCGACGGGCACGGGCAAGTCGCTCGTCGCCGTCGCAGCGCATGCCGCCGCCCTCGCGCGCGGCGGCCGCACCTACTACACCGCACCGATCAAGGCGCTGGTGAGCGAGAAGTTCTTCGCACTCGTCGACATCTTCGGCGCGGCCAATGTGGGCATGGTGACGGGCGACTCGTCGGTGAACGCCGACGCTCCGATCATCTGCTGCACCGCCGAGATCCTGGCGAACCTCGCGCTGCGGCGCGGGGCAGACGCCGACGTCGACCAGGTCGTGATGGACGAGTTCCACTACTACGGCGACCCCGACCGTGGGTGGGCGTGGCAGGTGCCGCTTCTGCTTCTGCCGCGCGCGCAGTTCGTGCTGATGTCGGCGACGCTGGGCGACGTCACCGCGATCGCCGACGACCTCTCGCGCCGGACCGGTCGCCCGACGGCGCGGATCACCGGCGTCGAGCGACCGGTGCCGCTGCATTTCTCGTATGCGCGCACGCCCGTGCACGAGACGGTCGAGGAGCTGCTTCAGACCGGGCAGGCGCCGGTGTACATCGTGCACTTCTCGCAGGCCGCGGCGATGGAGCGCGCGCAGGCGCTGTCATCGATCCGCGTGGTGGCCCGTGAGCAGCGGGACGAGATCGCCGAGGCGATCGGGGGCTTCCGCTTCACGACGGCGTTCGGCCGCACGCTGTCGCGCTACGTGCGCGCCGGCATCGGGGTGCACCACGCCGGCATGCTGCCGCGCTACCGGCGCCTGGTCGAGACGCTCGCACAGCGCGGCCTGCTTCGCGTGATCTGCGGCACCGACACCCTGGGCGTCGGCATCAACGTGCCGATCCGCACCGTGCTCGTGACGGCACTCGCCAAGTACGACGGGCAGCGGATGCGGCAGCTCAGCGCCCGCGAGTTCCACCAGATCGCCGGCCGCGCCGGCCGCGCCGGGTTCGACACCGCCGGGACCGTCGTCGTGATGGCACCCGATCACGAGATCGAGAACACGGCCGCCCTCGCCAAGGCCGGTGACGACCCGAAGAAGCTGCGGAAGGTCGTGCGCAAGAAGGCGCCCCAGGGCTTCGTCAACTGGAGCGAGGCGACGTTCGACCGGCTCGTCGAGGCTGAGCCCGAACCGCTCGTGCCGCAACTGCAGCTCACCGCCGCGATGCTCATCAACGTCATCGCGCGGGGCGGGAGGGTGTTCGAGAACGTCCGTTCGCTCGTGCGCGACAACCACGAGCCCCGCGCCCGCCAGTTCGAGCTCGCGCGTCGCGCGATCGCCATCTTCCGCACGCTGCTCGCCGCCGACGTGGTCGAGATCCAGCCGGACGGCGCGGTGCGCCTGACCGTCGACCTCCAGCCCAACTTCGCCTTGAACCAGCCGCTGTCGCCGTTCGCGCTCGCCGCGATCGGGCTGCTCGACCCCGAAGAGAAGCCTGGCGGCGCCGGCACCGGCCACTACGCGCTCGACGTGGTGAGCGTGATCGAGGCGACGCTCGACGATCCGCGGCCGGTGCTGTCGCAGCAGCAGTTCCTCGCGCGCGGCGAGGCCGTCGCGGCCATGAAGCGCGAGGGCATCGAGTACGACGAGCGCATGGAGCTGCTCGAGGACGTCACCTACCCGAAGCCCCTCGAGGAGCTGCTCGCCCAGTCGTACGAGGTCTTCGCCTCGAGTCAGCCGTGGGTGCGTGACTTCGAGCTCAGCCCGAAGTCGGTCGTGCGCGACATGTTCGAGCGCGCGCTGTCGTTCGCCGAGCTGATCAACCACTACCAGCTCGCCCGCAGCGAGGGTCTGGTGCTGCGCTACCTCAGTGATGCGTACCGCGCGATCCGCCAGACCGTGCCCGCCGAGGCGCAGACCGAGTCGCTCCACGACCTCGTCGCGTGGCTCGGCGAGCTCGTGCGCCAGGTCGACTCGAGCCTCGTCGACGAGTGGGAGGCCCTGGTCAATCCCCACGAGGATCCGACCACCCCAGTCGTGCCGCCCGCACCCCCGTCGGTGCTCACCAACCGGCGCGCGTTCCTGGTCCTCGTGCGCAACGAGCTCTTCCGCCGCGTGCAGCTCGCGGCGTTGCAGCGCGACGATGCGCTCGTCGAACTCGACCCCGACGTCGACTGGCCGGCCGCGCTCGATCGCTACTTCGACGAGCACGACGAGATCCTCACGGGCGGACCGGCCCGGTCGCCGAGGCTCGTGACGATCGATGAGACGGATGCCGCAGCATCCGGTGTCTGGAGAGTCGAGCAGACGATCGACGATCCCGAGGGCCATCACGACTGGCGCATCCGCGGGGTGGTCGACCTCGCGGCGTCCGAGGAGGAGGGCTCCGCCGTCGTGCGGATCACCGAGGTGCTGAGGCTGTAGCGGCGCGGGCCGGTTGCGCGGCGGGGTGCCGGGTTCCACCGCGCAGAACCGCTCTCCGGCCGTTGCCTCCGCAGCGCTTCGGCGCGGTTGAAGGCCTGGGCCGGGAGTGAACCGGGGGGGG
>NZ_JAKYXC010000006.1 GCF_022538185.1 Microbacterium sp. CFH 31415
GGGGGGGCGGGGCCGGGGGCGCCCGTGCCGCAAGATCGGAGATCGTCCCCGACACGCCGGGGCGCGGCATCCCGCCCCCGGCGTGTCGGTCACGAACTCCGATGTTGCGACGGGGCGACGCCACCAGGTCGAGGTCAGGGGATCTGGCCGGCGCAGGGCATCTCGGGACACCGACCTGTACGCGCGAGCTGTCCTGTTCCGGGAGACGTCGAGCCAGCGGCGGGTCGCCGGGCGAGGCATCGGCTCAGCCGAGGGCGACGCCGCCGTCGGAGGTCAGCACCTGCCCGACCACCCACGCGCCCTCCGGGGTGGAGAGCCACGCGATCAGGCGCGCGGGGTCATCCGGGGTGCCGACGCGTCCGAACGGGGTGGTGCGGATCCACTCCTGGATCTCCTCGAGCGGGCGGTCCGTCGTCTCGGGGTCGAGGTAGCCGGTGTTGACCGGGCCGGGATCGATCGTGTTGAGGATGATGCCGAGGTCGAGCAGCTCCGCGGCGACCGTCTTCGTGATGCCCGCGAGCGCGGCCTTGCTGGTCGCGTAGGCGACCTCGCCGCGCATCGGGCCGTGGATCTGTCCCGAGGTCATCCAGAAGACGCGTCCGACGGGCTCGGCGAAGGGCTCGTCGCGTCCGGGACGCTCGCCCGGTCGCGTCTCGGGGGCGTCCGGCCGGTGGAGTCCCGCGAACGCCTGCGTCAGCAGCAGCGACGAACGTGCGTTGGCGGACCAGAACGCGTCGAGTCGCTCGGCCGTCATGTCGAGGATCGAACCGTCGCCGCCGCTCTGCGCGTGGTTGCACACCAGGATGTCGAGCGTGCCGGTGAGCGCGCGCGCCCGTTCGATGAGGGCGGGGATCGCGTCGGCGTCGCGCAGATCGGCCTCTGCATCGCCGAATGAAGCGCCGGGGGTGAGCGCCGCGCGCAGCTCGGCACGGACGGCGTCGAGGTCGTCGCCGCCCCAAGGGAGGGCGGTGTCGTGCGGCCGGAAGTGATGGATGAAGATGTTCGCGCCGAGGCCTGCGAGCCGTGACGCGACGGCGAAGCCGATCCCGCGGCGGCGAGAGACGCCGGTGACGAGGGCGGTCTTGCCGCGAAGAGGAAGAGAGAACATGCGATGCCTTTCGGATGCCTCGACCCGCGCGCCCGGCAGGGCGGCGTGCGATCGAGCCGGCGCGGTGGCGCCGGGGTGACGGGAGCGGAAGCGGGTCAACGGCATTGCATAGCGCCGAGGATATCGGGTGCCGGGGCTCCTCCCCGGTCAAGCGCGGCGCCGACGTCTCCCCAGCGGGTGGGAGCCCGGGCCGGGGCGTCGGCGCCCGCGGCTACCCTGGATCCGATGAGCATTCCGCAGGGCGACCCGTACGCCGACCTCGTGTGGGACCCCGACGAGCTCGCACCCCCGCCCGAGTTCGACGAGCCCCCCTACGTCGAGCCATCGCGCGGCTACGCCTCCGCGGCGCCGGCTACGGCCGGGCCCGCCCTCGAGCCCGCGTTCACCGCCGCCCCGCGCCGCGACTTCGTCGGCTCCGACCCGCGCGCGGTGCTGCACGAGGTCTACGGGTACGACGCCTTCCGCGGCGAGCAGGGCGCTATCGTCGAGCACGTCGTCTCCGGCGGCGACGCCGTCGTGCTCATGCCGACCGGCGGCGGCAAGAGCGTCTGCTACCAGGTGCCCGCCCTCGTGCGCCCGGGCACCGGGCTCGTCGTGAGCCCGCTCATCGCCCTCATGCACGACCAGGTCGACGCCCTCGTCGCGAACGGCGTGCGGGCCGCCTACCTCAACTCGACGCAGTCGCCGCCCGAGCGCGCGGCGGTCGAGCAGGCGTATCTCGCCGGCGACCTCGACCTGCTCTACGTCGCTCCCGAGCGGCTCAACACCGAAGCGACCCTGCGCTTCCTCGCGCGCGGTCGGCTCAGCGTCATCGCGATCGACGAAGCGCACTGCGTCTCGCAGTGGGGCCACGACTTCCGGCCCGACTACCTCGCGCTGGGCGACCTGGCCGAGCGGTTCCCCGGCGTTCCCCGCCTCGCGCTCACCGCCACCGCCACGCCTGCGACGCACCGCGAGCTCACCGAGCGACTGCGGCTGCCGAAGGCGCGGCACTTCGTCGCCAGCTTCGACCGCCCGAACATCCAGTACCGCATCGAGGCCAAGACCGATCCGCGCCGGCAGCTCGCCGCGTTCATCCGGGCTCAGCCCGAGGGGTCGGCGGGAATCGTCTACGCGCTCAGCCGCAAATCGGTCGAGCAGACGGCGGAGTTCCTGCGCACGCAGGGTGTCGACGCCCTGCCGTATCACGCGGGGCTCGACGCATCCGTCCGCGCCGCCAATCAGTCCCGCTTCCTGCGCGACGACGGCGTCGTCATGGTGGCGACGATCGCCTTCGGCATGGGCATCGACAAGCCCGATGTTCGGTTCGTCGCGCACATCGACCTGCCCAAGTCCGTCGAGGGCTACTACCAGGAGACCGGCCGCGCGGGCCGCGACGGCGACCCGTCCGTGGTGTGGATGGCGTACGGCCTCGGCGACGTCGTGCAGCAGCGCCGCATGATCGATCAGAGCCCCGGCGACCGCGCGTACAAGACCCGCCTGGGCCAGCATCTCGACGCGATGCTCGGGTTGTGCGAGACGATCGGATGCCGCCGCCAGAACCTCCTCGCCTACTTCGGGCAGGACTCTCAGCCGTGCGGCAACTGCGACACCTGCATCGAGGCGCCCGAGACGTGGGACGGTCTCGTGCCCGCCCAGAAGCTTCTGTCGACGATCGTCCGCCTGCAGCGGGAGCGTGGGCAGGCCTTCGGCGCGGGTCACCTCATCGACATCCTGCGCGGATCGTCGACCGAGCGCATCCGGCAGCAGGGCCACGACGCCCTGTCGACGTACGGCCTCGGCGCCGACCTCAGCGAGCAGGACTGGCGCAGCGTGATCCGGCAGCTGCTGGCCCGCGGCATCCTCGTATCCCGCGGCGAATACGGCACGCTGGCGCTCGGCGAACCTGCCGCCGGGGTGCTGCGCGCTGAGACGCCGGTGCCGCTCCGTCGTGACGTGCTCGGTCGCTCGACGACTCCGCGCGTGCGCAAGGTCGCGGCATCCGACACCCTCGCCGACGGCGATCGCGCGCTCTTCGAGGCCCTGCGCGAATGGCGAGCCGGCGTCGCGAAAGAACTGGGTGTGCCCGCGTACATCGTGTTCGGCGACGCGACCCTGCGTGCCCTTGCGGAGGTGCGCCCCGCGAGCCTCGCCGACCTCGACGGCGTGACGGGCATCGGCGCCAAGAAGCGCGAGGCGTACGGCGAGGCGGTGCTCGGAGTCATCGCGGCGGCCTGATCCCGGACCTCACCGCGGCGTCACGGGCCGTGAAACGGACTCGGGCTCCGCACCCTCGCACGGTCGCCCGCATAGGCTGACCTCGCGGACGACGGCGTCCGCCGAAGGGGCAGCATGAACCCGAGCAACATCGACATCGCCCAGGCCGCAGAGATGCTGCCGATCGATCGGATCGCAGCGGGGCTGGGCATTCCGGCGGACAGCCTCGAGCAGTACGGGCGCTACAAGGCGAAGGTCGCCCTGCCCTGGCTCGCGGGGCTGGCGGATCGCCCCGACGGCAAGCTCATCCTGATGACGGCGATGTCTCCCACGCCGGCGGGTGAGGGCAAGACGACGACCACCGTCGGCCTCGGCGACGCGCTCAGCCGGATCGGCCGACGCGCGATGATCTGCCTGCGCGAGCCCGCGCTCGGACCGGTCTTCGGCATGAAGGGCGGCGCCGCGGGCGGCGGCTACGCCCAGGTCGTTCCGATGGAAGACATCAACCTGCACTTCACGGGCGACTTCGCGGCGATCGCCTTCGCCACCAACCTGCTCGCCGCGCTCATCGACAACCACGTGCATCGGGGCAACGCGCTGGGAATCGACGTGCGGCGGATCACCTGGCGCCGGGTCCTCGACGTCAACGACCGCGCCCTGCGCGACATCGTCGTCGGTCTCGGTCCCGACAACGGCTACCCGCGGGAGTCGGGCTTCGACATCGTCGTGGCGAGCGAGGTGATGGCGATCTTCTGCCTCGCGCACGACCTCGCCGACCTGCGCGAGCGACTCGGTGACATCGTCGTCGCCTACACGCGCGATCACCGTCCGGTGCGCGCCCGCGATCTCGACGCCCACGGCGCGATGACGGCGATCCTGCGCGACGCGTTCGCGCCGAACCTCGTGCAGACCCTCGAGCACACCCCTGCGTTCGTGCACGGCGGGCCGTTCGCGAACATCGCGCACGGCTGCAACTCGCTCGTCGCGACGCGCGCCGCGCTCAAGCTGGCCGACTACGTCGTCACGGAAGCGGGCTTCGGCTCCGACCTCGGGGCCGAGAAGTTCGTCGACATCCTCTGCCGGTCCTCCGGACTGCGACCGTCCGCGGCCGTGATCGTGGCGACGGTCCGGGCGACCAAGTACCACGGCGGTGTGGAGGTCGCCGACCTGCCCGCCGAGAACCTCGCCGCGATCGAGAAGGGCTCGGCGAACCTGCTCCGGCACCTCGGCATCGTGCGCGACATCCTCGGGCTGCCGGCCGTCGTTGCGATCAACCATCGCGCGGAAGACACCGACGCCGAGATCGCGGCGCTCGTCGGCATCGTGGAGCGGGAGGGCGCGCGCGCCGTCGTCGCACGCCACTTCGCCGAGGGCAGCGCGGGCGCCGAGGCGCTCGCGCGCGAGGTCGTGCGGCTGTGCGACGAGCCGTCGGAGCTGCAGTTCGTCTACGCGGACGACGCCTCGCTCTGGACGAAGATGAAGACGATCGCCACCCGCGTGTACGGGGCGTCGGACATCACGGCCACCACCGCCGTCCGCGCGCGCATCCGGAGTCTGCAGGAGGAGGGGTACGGCGGCTACTCGATCTGCGTCGCGAAGACCCAGTACTCGTCCTCGACCGACTCCAAGCTGCGCGGCGCCCCCACCGGGCACGTGGTCGAGATCCGCGAGGTGCGGCTGGCTGCCGGCGCCCGGTTCGTCGTGATGGTCTGCGGCGCGGTCATGACCATGCCCGGGCTCCCGGTCGTGCCGGCCGCCGCATCGATCGACGTCGACGAGGACGGCAGGATCGTCGGCCTCTTCTGACCCGCGGGCCGTCGCTGGCGACTACAGCCCGTCGACCGACCGCGCGCCCAGCGTCCGCGACAGGTAGAAGGCACGTTCGCCGGTTTCGGGCTGCACCAGTTCGAAGTCGTGACGGCCGTAGAAGCGGAGCGCATCCACGTCGCCCTCGTCGACGTTCACCTCGAGCAGCTCGACGCCGCGCGCGGCGCACTCGCCCGCCACGAGGGCGATCATCTCGCTGCCGATTCCCCGCCCTCGCAGGGCGGCCGCGACATAGAGCTCGTCGAGGAGTGCGACGGGGCCGTCGAACCAGACGTTCGTGCGGAGCGTGACCAGCGCGACCCCGTCGGGACCATTGCCGCCGAGGACGGCGAAAGTCGCCGTCCCCGCGAGCAGCGTGCGCAGTCGCGGCGCGAGCGTTGCCGGTCCGGGACTCTCGGTGTCGAACTCGGTGTTGAAGTCATGCAGCAGCCGGGCGACGGTCTCGGCGTCGTCGACGGTCGCGAGTCGGGCGTCGGTCATTCCGCCACGGTACGGCGGGCGGAGCGTGAGGGCCAGGGTGCGCGTCAGGCAGGTGCGAACGACCGCACCCGCTCGACCCGCAGCACGTGGGGCAGCGCGGCGGTGTCGCGCGTGCCGTCGGCGCGCGGGAACTCGTAGACGTCGAGCATGAACTGCAGCGGGTAGTCGATCGACTGCGCGACGGTCTTCACCCAGGCGCCGTCGATGAAGAACCGCACACGCTCCGGGGTCCATTCGACGGCGTAGTCGTGCATCGCCGTGAGGTCGCCGTGGACGCGCACCTTCTCGAAGTCCTCGCGCAGCCGGCCGTCGTTCTGCGGCTTCACGCCGACGCCCACCCAGCCGCCGTCATCGTCGAGCTCGCCGCCGAAGATCTCGGCGATGCAGAGCTCTCCGCAGTCCTCGGGCTGTTCCTCGAACCCGATCGGCCAGAACGCCACCATCACGTCGGGGTGGCGGATCGCGGCGAGGCGCACCTCGATCACCCCGTGGCGCACGAGCCAGCCCCGGTGCTCGGGCTGCTCCTCGGTCACGATGAGCCCGGTCCGGAACCTGTGCTGCCCCGTGCCGCTGCCCACCGGCCCCGAGAACTGGCCGGTCTGCACGTGCGACACGCGCAGGTCGCCGTCGAGCGGGGGCGCCCACGGGACGGTGTCTTCGTCGATCCTCAGCTCGAGGCCGCCCCGTGCGATCGACCAGCGCGCGGCCGAGGCATTCCGAGACGACCACTGCGGCGTGTAGAAGGGCCACCATCGCCCGGTGTCGAGAGCGAGTCCGTCGAACCTCTCCTCGACGTCGGGCGCACGCCCGGCGAGATCGAGGGGAGACACGTCGAGCACCCACGTGTTGTACGTCAGCTCGCCGCCGCGCCACGGGATGGTGCCCGATCCGCGGGGCTCGAAGCCGGCACCGCGGCACAGCGCGTTCGAGGCGAGGTTGTCGGCGCCCGGGTAGGCGACCAGCAGTGTGCGCCTGCCGTCGGCGGCGACCAGGCGGGTGACCTGCCGCAGCGCCTCGCGTGCCACGCCGCGACCCTGCCACCGGGGCTCGACCGACCAGCCCGTCTCGAAGGCGGGCACCCCTTCGTGGTCGGTCTGCCAGTACCCGATGGCGCCCGCCGGGATGCCGTCGACGTCGATCCGCATCATGCGGGCCGCACCGGCGGCGTTGAGGCGCAGGTAGCGGGCGTGTCGCTCGCGCACCTGCTCGTCGGTCTCGGGCCCGCCGAGGTGCGCGGTCATCTCGGGCGTGTTCGCCCTCTCGAGCACGGCGAGGTCGCCCTCGCGCCACGGGCGCAGTTCGATGGTCATCACGCCCATTCTGCGGCCCGCCTCCGACGCCCTCCCCCGCCGAATCGCCCGGATGCCCGCCGAGTTGCCGATGGAGGCGCCCTTCCGTCTCGTGAACCCGCCGTCACTGGCAACTCGGCGCCGCCAGGACTACGGGCGGATGACCCAGACCGCGACCTCGACCGGAGCACCGCCGTCCTCGCCCGGGAACACACCCGTGCCCTCGAGCTCGAATCCGACCCGACGGCAGAGAGCGTGGGATGCCTTGTTCCCGACGTGCGCGTAGCCGACGATCGGACGCCCGTCCCCGGAAGCGACGGCCCGGCGCACCACCTCCGCGAGCACGGCGGATGCGACGCCCCGCCCCTGCCACGCCGGCTCGATGACGCAGCCCACCTCGTAGGCCGGCGCGCCCTCGTGCTCCTGCTCCCACCATCCCGCGTAGCCGAGGGTGACGCCGTCACCCTCGACGCGGAACATCGACTCCCCGTCGAGGTACTCCACGTGCCGCTGGGCGAGCGCCGCCTCCGACTCGGGCCCGCCGAGGAAGCGCGTGAGCTCGGCGGTGTTCGCCCGGCGCAGCACCTCGAGGTCGTCTGCGCGCCATGGCGCGAGCGTGATCTGCATGCCCACCTCCCCCGTCCGCGCGGCGTCCGCGCCGAGTCCGCGCGAGTCTGCGCCCATCCTGCCGCGCTGTGGGCTGGGCACAACGGGACCGCGCCTCGCCACGCGCCCCCGTTGTGGTACTCATCCAAGCCGTTTGGGTGCGCGTTGTGGGAGTCCTACCGTCGATGGTGACTTCCCCGTCCTCCGACACCGAGAGGTGACGCATATGGCCGACGCCGCCGTCCGCTCCCGCAAACCCGCCACCAACAAGCGCACGCCCGCCGGAGGTGCCCCCACCGCGCCGCACAGCGCGGCCGAGGCATCCGATCCCCGCATCGACATCGCCGCGGTCACCGACCTGCTCCTCGGCACGTGGGCCGAGACGCGTCGTGAAGCGCGCGAGATGATCAAGGACTCCGCCTTCTGGAAGATCGAGGGTCAGCCGATGGCTGAGCACCGCGAGCGCACCCTGACGCAGCTGCAGGCACTGGTCGAGCACGGCGGATCCCGCCGCGCCTTCCCGGCGGAGTACGGCGGGCTGGGCGACAACGGGGCCAACATCGCCGGGTTCATGGAGCTCGTCCTCGCCGACCCCAGCCTTCAGATCAAGTCGGGCGTGCAGTGGGGGCTCTTCGGCTCGGCCGTGTACCAGCTCGGCACCCAGAAGCACCACGACAAGTGGCTGCGCGACATCATCGACCTGTCGCTTCCGGGCGCCTTCGCGATGACCGAGACAGGACACGGATCGGATGTCGCCGCCATCGGCACCACGGCGACGTACGACCCCGAGACCGAGGAGTTCGTGATCCATACGCCGTTCCGCGGTGCGTGGAAGGACTACCTCGGCAACGCCGCGCTGCACGGCAAGGCCGCGACGGTCTTCGCCCAGCTCATCACGGGCGGCGTCAACTACGGCGTGCACTGCTTCTTCGTGCCGCTGCGCGACGACGCGGGAGACTTCCTGCCCGGAGTCGGCGGCGAGGACGACGGCGTCAAGGGCGGTCTCAACGGCATCGACAACGGCCGCCTCCACTTCGACCGGGTGCGCGTCCCGCGCGAGAACCTGCTGAACCGGTACGGCGACGTGGCGGCCGACGGCACCTACAGCTCCGATATCCCCTCGCCCGGCCGCCGCTTCTTCACGATGCTCGGCGCCCTCGTGCAGGGTCGCGTGTCGCTGGACGGCGCGGCCACGACCGGCTCTGCGCTGGCGCTGCACATCGCTCTCACGTACGCGAACCAGCGTCGCCAGTTCGACTCGGGCGCCGGCAGCAGCGAGGTCGTGCTGCTCGACTACGGCAAGCACCAGCGGCGCCTCCTGCCGCTGCTCGCCCAGAACTACGCGCAGTTCTTCGCCAACGACGAGCTGCTGCGCAAATTCGACGCGGTCTTCAGCGGACGCGAGGACACCCCTGACAACCGCGAGGACCTCGAGACCCTCGCCGCCGCGCTCAAGCCCCTCTCGACCTGGAACGCGCTCAGCACGATCCAGGAAGCGCGAGAGGCGTGCGGCGGCGCGGGCTTCCTCGCCGAGAACCGCATGGTCGGGCTGCACCAGGACCTCGACGTGTACGTCACGTTCGAGGGCGACAACAACGTGCTGCTCCAGCTCGTCGGCAAGCGTCTCCTCTCCGACTACGCGAAGCAGTTCAAGGGAGCGGATGCCGCGACCCTCGCGCGCTTCGCGGTCGGCCAGACCGCCGGCCGGGTGTTCCACGGCGCCGGCCTGCGCCAGCTCGGGCAGTCGGTCGCCGACCTGGGCTCGACGGCGCGCTCGGTGGAGTTCGGACTGCGCGAGGACCAGCAGCACGACCTGCTCGCCGGCCGTGTGCAGCAGATGGTGGCCGACATCGCCGGTGCGCTGCGCCCGGCGGCGAAGCTCTCGCCGGCCGAGGCGGCGGCGATCTTCAACCGCCACCAGGCCGAGCTGATCGAGGCGGCGCGTGCCCACGGCGAGCTGCTGCAGTGGGAGGCCTTCACCGACGGGGTGCACAAGGTCGAGGACGCCGGCACCCGCCAGGTGCTCACGTGGCTGCGCGACCTGTTCGCGCTGCACCTGATCGAGAAGCACCTGGCGTGGTACCTGATCAACGGGCGCCTGTCGGCCCAGCGGGCGGCCTCGGTGTCGCGATACATCGACCGGCTCGCCGCGCGCCTGCGCCCGCACGCTCAGGACCTCGTCGACGCCTACGGCTTCGCGCCGGAGCACGTGCGCGCTCCGATCGCGTCGGGTGCGGAGCTCGAGCGGCAGACCGAGGCGCGCGAGTACTACGCCGCGCTCGCCGCGTCGGGCGAGGCGCCCGTGTCGGAGAAGTCGCTGAAGACGAAGTGACGCGGGATGCCGGTGCGGAGCGACCCGCGCCGCGTCCGCCCGCCTCGGTGGCTGCGCCGGGCCTGCCCGCCTCGGCGACGTCGGCGAGCCCACCTAGGCTGAGCGCGTGAGCACCGACACCCGCACCGGTCCCGACGGCATCGACCGCTGCGGGTGGGTCGGCGACGACCCCGAGTACCGCCGATATCACGACGAGGAGTGGGGCGTCCCGCTGCACGGCGACCGTGCGCTCTTCGAGAAGATGAGCCTCGAGGGCTTCCAGGCCGGGCTGTCGTGGATCACGATCCTGCGCAAGCGTCCTCGGTTCCGCGAGGTGTTCGCCGGGTTCGCGCCCGCCGCGGTGGCCCAGTTCGACGACGAGGACGTCGAGCGGCTGATGGCCGACGCCGGCATCATCCGCAACCGGGCGAAGATCCTCGCGACGATCTCGAACGCCCGCCTCGTCACCGAGCTGGACGAGGGTGAGCTCGACGCCTTCATGTGGTCGTTCGCGCCGCCGTCGCGCCCCCGGCCCGCGAGCTTCGCCGAGGTGCCCGCCACGACGTCCGACTCCGACGCCCTCAGCAAGGCGCTGCGCACGCGCGGCTTCCGCTTCGTCGGCTCGACGACGATGTACGCGCTCATGCAGTCGGCCGGCATGGTCGACGATCACGTCGTCGGGTGCTGGCGCGCCGCGTGACGCGCGCGGCCCCGCCCGCGGCCCGCGGTGGGGGATTGTCCCCATCGTCTCCGCCCGGCGCAGACCATAGGCTCGACCTCGTCGCGCCGAGACGGGGGAGCCGATGACAGACGTCGAGCTGGATCTGACAGCGCTGCGCCTCGCGCGCGGCCGCGTCGCCGCCGCGCTCGAGACGTTTCGCAGCGCCGACCGCGTGGGCGACGACCTGGCCGAGCTGACCGGCGAGCACCGTCTGGCCGGCAAGGTCCGCGACTTCGCGGGCAACTGGGACTACAACCGCGGAAAGCTCGAGGAGCAGCTGGTGACCCTGCGCGACTGGCTCGAGGCGATCGACGACACGATGACCGAGCTCGACCAGTCGATGGGCGATTCCGTCGATCAGGGGACGACGCCGTGACTTCGGGGCTGGAGTGGGAGTTCGAGGACGTCTTCGCCGGACGCCCGACCGAGCTCGAGAGCCGGGCGCGCCGCCTGCAGACCACTGCCGAGGCCATCTCGCGCGCGGCCGACGCATTGCGCGACCTCGTCGACGACCAGCGCAGCCTCGCGACCGAGGCCCTCGAGGCGTCGGCGGAAGAAGCATCCGCCGGTCTTCGTCGCGCCCGGCGCCGCTACGGCGGCACGGCGACGGCGCTGACGACGTACGCCGTCGAGCTCGCGCCGATCCAGGCGAGCGCGCGCGCGGCCATCGCCGACGCCGACTTCCATCAGGCGCGCAGCCACCGCCTGCAGGGCAACGCCGACGATCTGCGCAACGACATCGTCCGCGCCGAGGCGGAGGGCTCGTCCACCGACGCCCTTTACGAGCAGCTCTGGTCCACGAGCGACGGAGCGGCCCACTCCGCCCAGCAGGTCGACGCCGCGCGGCGCACCCTCGATCAGGCGCGGCAGGACATCTGGGATGCCGCGGACCGCGCGATCGACGCGATCGAGACGGCCATCGAGCACGGCGCCGACTCGTTCGGCGATAACTGGAATCAGTTCTGGAGCGGTGTCGGCGACTTCTTCGAGATGGTGGGCGAGTGGGCATCGCAGGTGCTCTCGGTGGTGGTCGACGCGCTCATGGAGGTGCTCAGCGCCCTCGTCTCGGCGCTGGTGGTCGCCCTGCTGCTGGTGGTCGGTCTGCTCCTCGTCGGGCTGGTGTTCGTGGCCTTCGGCCTGGTGGGCCTGATCCTGCTGGGTGTCGTGCTGGCCGCCGCGCTGCTGACCCTCGCCATCGCCGAGATGCTGGGCAAGCCGCAACAGGTCTCCGGTTCGCAGCGCAGCACCGCGGCCACGGGGGATGCGGAGGCGGATGCCGCGGCCGACGCCCTGGAGGCGCGCGACTATCAGGGGCTCATGGCGGACCTCGCCGAGCAGGACTCGCAGGGCGGCGAAGACCTGACGCAGATCCGCGTCGTCGCCATCCGCGATGCCGAGGGCAACGTCATCTCGTGGCGGGTGCAGCTGCCGAGCACCCAGAACTGGGACCCGCTCAACACCGGGGGCGCCCTCAACGACGCCCGCACCGACGCGATGCTGTCGATGTTCCCGGGTGTGCCGACGCAGTACGAGCAGGCGGTGTGGGACGCGATGACCGAGGCCGGGGTCTTCGAGAGCGAGGCGCCGATCATGTTCACCGGCTGGTCGCTCGGCGGCATGATGGCGGGCGAGCTCGCCACCAGCCCGCGGGTCGCCGATCGCGTCGAGTCGGTGTTCACCGCCGGCTCCGCCATAGACAAGCACTACAGCGACATGCCGCCCGACGTGCGGGTCACTCAGATCAACAACGGCATCGATCCCGTCCACACGCTCGAGTTCCTCGGACTCGACCCCATCGACTACGTGCGGTTCGACAACGACTGGCAGACCTACCGCCCGCTCGCATGGCCGATGCACGACTCCGGAATGTATGGTGCTGAGGCGGAGCGGTACCTGCCCGAGCCGCGTCCCGGTGACGAGATCTTCTTCGCTGGTGAGGGCGCAGGCAGCTACGAAGACGTGTACGTCGCCGAATACACGAGAGGGTCCTGAGTGCCGATGAAGCGATTCCGCGCCGTGCTCGCCATCGCCGTCGCGATCGGCGCCCTTGCGCTCGCGGGCTGTGCGTCCGACTCCGACGTGGGCGGGCTCGAGTCCGGTCTCTCCGAGGTCGACGGAGTCAACGGCGCTCTGGCGTACACGACCCACTCGGGCGGACCGTGGAGCACCCAGGTCGTGGTGCTGCTGTTCGTCGACGACCCCTCCGATGAGACCGTCGTCGCAACGGCGAGGGCAGCGGCGCCCGTGCTGGCCGGAGACCCCGCCTCGTCGGGCCGAGAGGTGTCCGTCTACTTCATCGACGGCGACCGCGCGGACTACGAAGGCCGCTCCGCCGCCTTCGCCGACGCCGTCCCCGTGACGCCCGCGCTCGCCGAGGCGCTCGGCGTCTTGCAGCCCGGCAGCGAGGCGCTCCGCCTCTCACCCGACGACGTCCGCCGCCTCGCTGACGGGTCGTGACTGCGACCGACGAGTCGACGCGCGTCGCGCCGCGGCTCACGTTCCAGCTGCCCGGGCGCTGGCTCGCCGTCGACCCGCGCGATCGGGTCGCGGCATCCCTCCGCATCGACGAGGTCGTGCGCGAAGTGGTCGGAACGGCCGACGACGCCGCGATCGCGCGGCGACGGCTGCGCGACCAGCTGCGCACCGTCGTCGACAGAGCAGCGGATGCCTCGGCCCATGCGCTCTTCCTGTGCATCGAGATCGTGCCCGACCTGGCCACACCCGCATCGCTCACGGTGCACGCGCCGGTGGGGATGCGCATGACCCCGGCGGTGGGCACCTCGGCCGACGCCGTGCTCGCGGTGCTGCAGGAGAGCTTCCGCGTGCTGGAGGTCGACGGCGCCGACACCGGCCGGCGGCTCGACGGACCGCGCGCGAGCATGCTGCGGCTCGACCGCGTCCACGAGGAGCGCGTCGAGGAGGACGGCGTCGAGGCGGTGTCGACGCGACTCGAAGCCGAGTACTGGTTCGCCGTGCCCGGGTCGAAGCAGGTCGTGCTCGCGAGCTTCGCCACCCCGCTCGGCGAGATCCGCTCCGCCATGCTCAACCTGTTCGACTCGATCGCGCTCGCCGCGTCGTTCGGCACGGAATGATCCCGGCCGCCGAGGCGTTCGCAGACTCGGAGGACCCACATGGATTACGGACACGCACTCGAGTTCGGCGCATTCATCACACCCGCCGCGGCGAACCCCGATGTCCCCGTTCTGCTCTCGCAGGCGGCTGAGGCCTCGGGTCTCGACCTCGTCACCTTCCAGGACCATCCCTACCAGCCCGCGTTCCTCGACACGTGGACGCTCATGTCGTTCGTGGCGGCGCGCACCGACCGCATCCGCATCGCTCCCAACGTGCTCAACGTGCCGCTGCGCCCGCCCGCCGTCGTGGCGCGGTCGGCGGCGAGCCTCGACCTGCTGTCGGGTGGCCGGTTCGACCTGGCGCTCGGCGCCGGCGGTTTCTGGGACGCGATCGAGGCGATGGGCGGCGGACGACTCACGCCCGGCCAGGCGGTGACCGCGCTGGAGGAGGCGATCGATGTCATCCGCGCGCTGTGGGACACCAGCGAGCGGCGCGGCGCATTCACCGACGGGGAGTTCCACCGCGTCCACGGCGCGAAGCGCGGGCCGAGTCCCGCCCACCGCATCCCGATCTGGATCGGCGCGTACAAGCCGCGCATGCTCGCCCTCACCGGACGCAAAGGCGACGGCTGGCTCCCATCGCTCGGCTACATGAAGCCCGGTGACCTCGCGCGCGGAAACGCCGCGATCGACGCGGCGGCCGAGTCGGCGGACCGCGACCCCCGCGAGATCCGCCGCCTGCTCAACGTCGGGCAGCTCGCCGCCGACCCCGCCGAGTTCGCCGAGAGGCTCGCGCAGCTCGCCCTCGAGGACGGCATCGGCACGTTCATCCTCGCCGGCGACGACCCGCGCCTGCTGCAGACCTTCGGCCAGGAGGTCGCGCCCGCCGTCCGCGAGCTGGTCGCCCGCGAGCGGACCGCCCGCGGCACGGTGCAGGGGGAGGTGCGCTCGGCCGCCGTGCTCGCCGCACGCCGCGAGGGCATCGCCTACGACGACGTGCCCGAGGGGCTCACCGCGATCGAACCCGGCGACTTCGGCTACGGCGACGTACGGTCCACGTACATGCGCGGCGGGTCGCCGGGCATCGTGCTGCAGCCCGACTCGCCCGCCCAGGTCGCCGAGGCGATCGCTTTCGCCCGCCGTCACCCGGGGCTTCCGCTCGCGGTGCGCAGCGGCGGCCACGGGATCAGCGGGCGCAGCACCAACGACGGCGGCCTCGTCATCGACCTGCGCCGGCTCGACGCCATCGAGGTCCTCGACGAGGAGCGCCGTCTCGTGCGAATCGGGCCGGGTGCGCGCTGGATGCAGGTCGCGGCGGCCCTCGGCGAGCACGGCTGGGCGCTCACCTCGGGCGATTATGGCGGGGTCGGCGTCGGCGGCCTCGCGACTGCGGGCGGCATCGGCTTCCTTGCGCGCGAGCACGGCCTGACCATCGATCACCTGCGTGCGGTGGAAGTGGTGCTGGCCGACGGCTCGATCGTGCGCGCCGACGCCGACACGCACCCCGATCTCTTCTGGGCGGTGCGGGGCGCGGGCGGAAACGTCGGCATCGTCACAGCCTTCGAGTTCGAAGTCGACGAGGTCGGCGACATCGGGTGGGCGCAGCTGGCGTTCCAGGTCGACGACCTGGCGGAGTTCCTGGAGGGGTACGGAAGCATCGTCGAGGGCTCGCCGCGGGACCTCACCGCGTTCCTCCTCGCGGGAGGCCCGCGACCGGGTCAGCCCCAGGTGGTCCAGCTGTACGGCGTGGTCGACTCCGACGATCCCGACACGATCATCGCGCGGCTGCAGCCGTTCGCCGAGCTGGCGCCGCTCGTGCAGCAGTCCGTGCAGGTCGCGTCGTACGCCCAGGTGATGGCCAACGCGGATCTCGGCCCCCAGCACGGCGTGGGCGAGCCCCATTCCCGCTCGGGACTGATCGACCACATCACGCCCGAGTTCGCACAGACGGCGGCACGGATGCTGGCCTCCGGCGCAGTGCCGTTCTTCCAGCTCCGCGCGGTCGGCGGCGCGGTGGCCGACGTGGCCGAGCACGCCACGGCGTACGCCCACCGCTCGGCGAACTTCTCCGTCGTGGCGCTCGGCTCCGACGCCCAGCGACTCGATGTGCAGTGGCGGGCGCTCGCCGAGCACACCGCAGGCATGTACCTGAGCTTCGACTCGTCGGAGCGGCCCGAGCGCATCGCCGAGGCGTTCCCGCCGGCGACGCTCGAGCGGCTGCGCGCGGTGAAGGCCGCGTACGACCCGACGTGCGTGTTCCGCGACAACTTCGCGATCGAGCCGGCGGCCGACGCGGCCTGAGGCTGCTCGAGCCGCGACGGGCAGCCTGCGGATCGAGCAGGATCGAGGAAGCAGGGTGTCCGCGATCCTGGCCACAATGTAGGGTCGCCATCGATCGGAAGGACCCCATGGCCGAGGCATCCGTCCCCCACATCGCCGACTCGCACGAGGTCATCCGCGTCATCGGAGCTCGTGAGAACAACCTCAAGAACGTCGACGTCGAGATCCCGAAGCGCCGCCTGACGGTCTTCACCGGGGTCAGCGGCTCGGGCAAGTCGTCGCTGGTGTTCGGCACGATCGCCAACGAGTCGCAGCGCCTCATCAACGAGACCTACCCGACCTTCGTGCAGCAGTTCATGGCGCAGCTCAGCCGCCCCGAGGTCGACGGGCTCGAGAATGTGAGTCCGGCGATCATCGTCGACCAGGAGCGCATGGGCGCGAACGCGCGGTCCACCGTCGGCACCGCGACCGACGCGCACGCGATGCTGCGCCTGCTGTTCAGCCGCATCGGCCGGCCGCACGTCGGGTCGCCGCAGGCGTTCTCGTTCAACGTGCCCTCGGTGTCGGGGGCCGGCGCGGTCACGATCGCGGTCGGCAAGGACAAGGGCAAGAAGGAGCGCCGGTCGTTCGAGATCACGGGGGGCATGTGCCCGCGCTGCGAGGGACTGGGCGAGGTGAGCGACGTCGACCTCGACGAGCTCTACGACAAGACCAAGTCGCTCGCCGACGGCGCGATCACCATCCCCGGGTACAGCCCCGACGGCTGGATGGTGAAGGGGTTCAGCGAGTCGGGCCTCGTCGATCCGAACAAGCCGATCCAGGACTACACCGAGCAGGAGCGCGCCGACTTCCTCTACAAGGAGCCGACGAAGATCAAGATCCAGGGCATCAACATGACCTACGAGGGTCTGGTGCCGAAGATCACGAAGTCGATGCTCCAGAAGGACCGTGACTCGCTCCAGCCGCACATCCGCGCGTTCGTCGACCGCGCCGTGAAGTTCCTTCCGTGCCCGGAGTGCGGGGGCACGCGTCTCAACGAGGGCGCGCGCTCGTCGAAGATCAACGGGATCAGCATCGCGGATGCCGCGGCCATGCAGATCACCGATCTCGCGGCGTGGCTCGAGACCGTCGACACCCCCGATGTGGCGCCGCTGATGGTCAGCCTGCGCCAGCTCATCGGGTCGTTCATCGACATCGGGCTGGGCTATCTGTCGCTCGACCGCGCATCCGGCACCCTGTCGGGCGGCGAGGCGCAGCGCACCAAGATGATCCGCCACCTCGGCTCGGCGCTCACCGACATCTCGTATGTCTTCGACGAGCCCACGGCGGGACTGCATCCGCACGACATCCAGCGCATGAACGCGCTGCTGCTCCTGCTGCGCGACAAGGGCAACACCGTGCTCGTCGTCGAGCACAAGCCCGAGGTGATCGAGATCGCCGACCATGTGGTCGACCTCGGACCCGGCGCGGGAAAGGCGGGCGGCGAGATCCAGTACGAGGGCGACGTCCCGGGGCTGCGCGCCTCGGGGACGATCACCGGGCGGCACCTCGACGACCGCGCGCGGCTGAAAGAGGCGACGCGGACGCCGAGGGGGGCGCTCGAGATCCGCGGCGCCACGCAGCACAACCTCAAGAGTGTCGACGTCGACATCCCGCTCGGCATCCTGACTGTCGTGACCGGCGTCGCCGGGTCGGGCAAGTCATCGCTCATCCACGGCAACGTGCCCGCCTTCGACGACGTCGTGGTCGTCGACCAGTCGCCGATCAAGGGCAACCGGCGCTCCAGCCCCGCGACCTACACCGGCATCCTCGACACCGTGCGCAGCGCGTTCGCGAAGGCGAACGGCGTCAAGCCGGCTCTTTTCAGCGCCAACTCCGAAGGCGCGTGCCCGGCCTGCCGGGGGCTCGGCGTGATCATCACGAACCTCGGCTTCACGCAGACGGTCGAGACGCTGTGCGAGCTGTGCGAGGGCACCGGCTTCAGCGACGTCGTGCTGGAGTACACGCTCGACGGCAGGAACATCGCCGAAGTCCTCGCGATGTCGGCGTCCGAGGCCGCCGAGTTCCTCGCCAAGGGGCCGGCGCACACCATCCTCGTCCGCATGATCGACGTCGGACTCGGCTACCTCACGCTCGGCCAGGCGCTCAACACCCTGTCGGGCGGCGAACGGCAGCGACTCAAGCTCGCGATCTCGATGGCCAAGAAGGGCGCGATCTACGTGCTCGACGAGCCGACGACCGGCCTGCACCTCGCCGATGTCGACAACATGCTCGGGATGCTCGACCGCCTCGTCGACGCCGGCAACAGCGTCATCGTGATCGAGCACCACCAGGCTGTCATGGCGCACGCCGACTGGATCATCGACCTCGGCCCGGGCGCCGGACACGACGGCGGAGAGATCGTCTTCCGGGGTACGCCCGCCGATCTCGTGGCCTCGGGCACCGGCCTCACGGCGAAGCATCTCCGCGAGTACATCGCGCGCTGACCGCCCGGGGCGCGCCGTGGGTGATTGTCCCCATGGGCGCCGGCGGAGCTCTGGAATACGATCTCCCAGGCGAGCAGCCTCCCTCGGGGGTGTCCGGATTCCCGGGTTAGGCTGGTGCTTTCTGCCACTGCGCTCGCCCCGCATGCACCGACCGCCCGGAGGAGGCCGAGGGTCTGATGAAGTCGTTCGCGTGGCTCCGATCACGCCCACGCGCCGTCGCCTCGGCGAGCATCATCACGGCGGCAGCCGTCGCCATCACGACGATGGCGTTCGTCTACGAGGGCAATCCCACGACCGAGGTCGACCTCCACGACGGCGGCGTCTGGGTGACCAAGCAGTCCTCGCTCCTCGTCGGCCACTTCAACCACGAGTCGCAGGTGCTCGACGGCGGGCTCCGCACGGTCGGCACAGACTACGACATCCTCCAGTCCGGCACCAACGTGCTCGTCGTCGACGAGACCGAATCCAGCATCACGTCGGTCGATCCGGCGATGGTCGCGCTCAACGAGTCCGCCGACGTCCCCGGCGGCGCGAGGGTCGTGCTCGGCGGCACCGCCGTCGGCATCCTCGATCCGGCGTCTGGCGACCTGTGGGTCGTGCCGTCCGCGTCGGTCGGCTCGTTCGAGGTGCAGGCTGCCGAGCCCATCGCCAACGTCGGCAAGGGAGCGGATGTCGCAGCCGGCGTCGACGGCACCGTCTACGCCGTGTCGGCCGAGGACGCCGAGATCGTGACCGTCCGCACCGACGCCGAGGGAGCGCCCGCCGGCGATCCGTCCCGCGCGGGCGTCGAGGGCCTCCAGCCCGGTGCCCCCGTGTCGATCTCCGTCGTGGGCGACGTGCCGGCGGTGCTGGATGCCGAGAGCGGCACGCTCTTCGCGGCCGGCCGGACCACCGAGGTGGAAGGCGGCCGTTCGGCAGTGCTTCAGCAGGCGTCCGCGCCGAGCGACTCCGTCGTGCTCGCGACTGCGGGCGCCCTGGTGCGGGTGCCGCTGGACGGCTCCGAGCCCGTCGCGCAGCCCGTCGGCGCCGAGGGCGTGGCCGCCGCCCCGGTCTTCCTCGAGGGCTGCGCGTATGCCGCCTGGAACGGATCCGGCAGATTCATCCGCGACTGCGTGGGCGACGGCGACGACCTCGCCACCGACATCGAGGGCGTGAAGGCGTCGTCGGTGCTGCAGTTCCGCGTGAACCGCGACGTCGTCGTGCTCAACGACATCATCGGCGGTGCAGCCTGGATGGCCAGCGACAGCATGCAGCGGGTCGACAACTGGAACGAGATCACGCCGCCCGAGGGCGAGGCCGAAGAGGACGAGCAGACCACGGAGGAGACGGTCGAGACGACACTCCCCGAGCGTTCCGAGGTCAACACCCCGCCGGTCGCGACCGACGACTCCTTCGGCGTGCGCCCGGGCCGCACGACCCTGCTCCCGGTGCTCGACAACGACAGCGACCCCGACGGCGACGTGCTGATCGCGGCGGTCGCCGACGACGGCCCCACCTTCGGTGAGGTCACCACCGTCAACGACGGAGCGGCCCTGCAGATCGCCGTGCCCGACGACGCGTCGGGCAGCACGTCGTTCGTGTACGAGATCGACGACGGTCGCGGCGGAACCGACACGGCACGCGTCTCGCTCAGCGTGCACGACTGGAGCGTGAACTCGCCTCCGGTGCAGAAGCGCGTCACTAGCGTCGTGGTCGAGGCAGGAGGCGTCGTCTCGTACAACGTGCTCCCCGACTGGATCGACCCCGACGGCGACGACGTCTTCCTGCTCGGCGTGGCCCCCGCCGAGGGCGATGAGGCGGACTTCACCGCCGACGGGCGGATCACGTACCGCGCGGTGGGCGGCACGCAGGGCCGCAAGGACGTCGCCATCACGGTCTCGGACGGCACGGAGGAGGCCGCCGGCATCGTGCGCTTCGACGTCCGCCCGGTCGGGTCGACCGACCCCGTGACGAATGCCGACCGCGTCGTCGTGCAGGCCGGGCAGGTGGCGACGATCGCCCCGCTCGCCAACGACACGAGCTCGGGCCGCGAGCCGCTGCGCCTGGTGCGCGTCGACGAGGTCGCGGGCGCGCGCATCGTCCCCGACTTCGCGAACAAGACCTTCACGTTCGTGTCGGACGTGCCCGGCGACTACTACGTCCAGTACCTGGTCGCTGCGGGCTCGAAGAATGCCGAGGGACTCGTCCGCGTGCAGGTGCTCGCCGACACCGACACGACGTCACCGCCGGTCGCCGTACGCGATGTCGCCCTGCTGCCGAGCGGTGGCGAGGTGCTCGTGAACGCGCTCGCCAACGACACCGACCCGGCAGGCGGCATCCTCGTCGTCCAGTCGGTGACCGTCGAGCCCAACTCCGGCATCTCCGTCGCAGTGATCAACCACGAGACGATCCGCATCTCCGACCAGGCCGCCCTCGGATCGCAGGTGCGCATCACCTACCGGGTCTCGAACGGCGCGAAGTCCGCCGAGGGCGAGGTCATCGTCATCCCGATCCCCGCGCCGTCCAAGCTGCAGCCACCCGTCGCGAACGACGACCAGATCGTGGTGCGCGCGGGAGACGTCGTCAACATCCCGGTGCTCGACAACGACTACCACCCGAACGGCGACGCCATCCACGTCGCCCCCTACCTCGTGCCGCCCCTCGTCGAACCTGAGGACGGCGAGATGTTCGTGTCGCAGGACATGCTGCGCTTCCGGGCGTCCGACGAGCCGGGCACGGTCTACGCGACGTACGAGGTGATCGACAGCACCGGCCAGAAGGACGCCGGCTACGTCACGATCCAGGTCCTGCCGCTGAACGATGAGACGAACGCCGCTCCGCGGCCGCGCGACATCGTGGCGCGCGCCCTCGAGGGCAGCCAGGTGCGCATCGCGATCCCGCTCGACGGCATCGACGCCGACGGCGACTCGGTGCGGCTCGAAGGCATCGCCTCGCCGCCGTCGAAGGGACGCGTCGTCGAGATGGGCGCCGATCACCTCGTGTACGAGGCGTTCGACGATGCGGGCGGCGTGGATGCGTTCACGTACCGCGTGCGCGACCGGATCGGCGCCGAGGCGACGGGCTCGATCCGCGTCGGCATCGCTCCCGCCGAGACGTCGAACCAGGCGCCGTTCGCCGCGAAGGACGCCGTTGTCATGCGACCCGGCCGGATCGTCGCGGTGCCGGTCACGGCCAACGACTCCGACCCCGACGGTGACGCGTTCGCTCTGGTGCGCGACGGCCTCATCCTCCCGGACGTCGAGGGCCTGAAGGCGAAGGTGACCGGTGACCGCGTCATCGTCACGGCGCCGGACGAGGAGATCGAGACCTCGCTGCAGTACACGATCCGCGATGAGCGCGGGGCGACGTCGAAGGCGGTCCTGCAGATCACCGTCGACGAGGATGTGCCGCTCCTGCGGCCCATCGCGCGGGACGACTACGTGCAGGCCGCTGACGTCGACGGCGAGACGGTCGACCTCGAAGTCCTCGCGAACGACGAAGACCCCGACGGCACGGTCGACGAGCTCACGGTGACCGTGGGTGACGCGGGTGCCCGCGTGCTGGGCAACGGACGGGTGCGCGTCACCGTCGACGACAACGACCGGCTCGTGAAGTACACGATCACCGACCGCGACGGGTTCGAGGCATCCGCCTTCATCCATGTCCCGTCGATGAACTCGCTGCCGCCCACCCTCATCTCGACCCAAGAGGTCGAGGTCGACAGCGGCGAGACGATCGAGCTTCCGCTGAGCGAGTACGTGGAGGTCGCGGGCGGCGGATCCGTCGTCATCACCGAGGCGGCGAAGGTCAGCGCGGTCAACGCCGACGGCGCCAACCTCGTGAAGGACCAGCGCACTCTCGTGTACACCTCGAAGGACGGGTACTTCGGGCAGGATGCGCTGACGTTCGAGGTGACGACCGGGAGTGGCCCGGACGACCCGAAGGGCCGCAAGGCGACGCTGACGCTGCCGATCACGGTGCTCCCGCCCGACAACCAGCAGCCGGAGTTCGTCAACGGCTCGGTGGATGTGGCACCGGGAGAAGACCCCAAGAGCCTCGATCTGCGCGCCCTCACCACCGATCCCGACGTCGACGACCTCGACGGCATGCGGTACGAGATCGTGGGCGGCACTCCCGCCGGCATCACGGCGTCGGTGGCCGGTCAGGAGCTGCGCGTCAGCGCCGGTGCCGACACTCCGAAGGGCACGCTGGAGCGACTGACCATCCGCGTGAACGACGGCGAGACCGACCCCATCGAGGGCACGGTCACGGTGCGCGTCACCGCTTCGACCCGCGAGCTCGCGACCGCCAATGACGACATCGTCGACGAGGCGCACCAGGGCGACACGGTGACCGTCAACGTGCTCCGCAACGACGTCAACCCGTTCCGCGAGGGCCCGTTGACGGTCGTCGACGTGATCACCGAGACCGGCCGCGGCACCGCCGTCATCGATGGCGACGCGGTGCGCGTCACGCCGGACGAGACGTTCTTCGGCACGATGGTGGTCCGCTATCGCGTGGCGGATGTCACAAACGACCCCGACCGCGAGGTCGAGGCGCGCATCCGCCTGACCGTCCAGGGCAAGCCGGACGCGCCGGGGACCCCGGTGGTCTCGAGCGTGCAGGATCGCACGGTGGTGCTGTCGTGGACGCCGCCGGCCAACAACGGCGCCGAGATCACCTCCTACGAGGTCTCGTCGACCGCCGGCAACTACACGAAGGTGTGCGCGTCGACCACGTGCACCCTCGACGGGCTGACCAACAACGTCGAGTACAACTTCACCGTCATCGCGATCAACCGCGTCGGACCATCGGACCCGTCGGCGCCGTCCGAGACCGCGCGTCCGGACGCCCGGCCCGACACGCCGCAGCCGCCGACCCTCGCCTTCGGTGACCAGAGCCTCCAGGTCGCATGGGTCACGCCGACGACGCCGGGTTCGCCGGTGGAATCGTTCACCCTCGAGATCTCGCCTGCGCCGCCCTCGGGCGTCGTGCAGAAGACGGGCGTCACCGGCAACTCCCTCGTGTGGGAGGGGCTCGAGAACGGCGTGAACTACCAGGTGCGCGTACGCGCCCACAACAGGGCGCCTGAGCCGTCGAGCTGGAGCGCGTGGTCGGCGTCCGAGATCCCGGCGCGCGCGCCGGACGCGGCCGGCGCCCCGTCGGTCGAGCGTCTCGACCCGGTGGGCACGCAGGCGCAGATGCGCGTCTCGTGGGGCGCTCCCGCCAACAACGGCGACGCGATCGCCGAATACCGGCTCAACGTGCTGCGCGGCGGAGCGGTCGTGAACACGATCACCGGCATCCCGGGCGGCCAGACGTCGCAGGCGCTCGCCATCGACGCGTCGACCTCCGACTACACGTTCACCATCGCCGCGCGCAACAAGGCGGGCTGGGGCGCCGACAGTGCGCCGTCGGCGCCGCGCCGCGCCTTCACCCCGCCGGGAGCGCCGACGAACGTCCAGGCGTCGACTCCGAGCGGCAACAGCGCGGTCGTGGTGACGTACAACCCGGCCCCGGGCAACGGCGCGAATGCCAGCGAGATGCGCTACGAGTACTCGCTGAACGGCGGCGGCTGGCAGGCCAACTGGGACGGGCGCACGATCGGCGGGCTCAGCAATGGCCAGCAGTACACCGTGCGCGTGCGGGCGTACACCGCGCTCGACGGCGTGCGCTACGACGGCGCAGAGTCGGCGCCGTCCAACCAGGTGATCCCGTACGGCCCGGTGCGCAACCCGAGCGTCGACGCCTCCCGGAACGGCCGCGACATCACGTTCAGCTGGAACGCCCCGGCGCCCAACGGTCGCAACATCACCCAGATGCAGATCCGCATCGATGGCGGCAACTGGCAGAACGTCGCCAACAACGGCTCGCGCACGAACACGTACGCCTACAGCACCCGTCACACGATCGAGGCACGGGCGCAGGATGCCGCCGGCCAGTGGTCCGCCGTCGTCTCGGCGGCGGCGACCACGGTGGATCCGCCCGAGCCGCGCGCCTGGGTCACGAAGGGCGCGTCGGCGCAGGGTCAGCCGGGTTGCAGCAGCTCGCAGTGCGCCTACTTCGTCGTCAACACGCAGGACTTCCCCGCAGGCAACTACTCGGTGGGATGCAACGCGACCGGCCCGTACGGCGGCACGCCTTTCGTGCAGGGTGCCAGCCGCAACATCGGGGCGAACGACCGGGTCCAGCTCGGCTGCTACTTCGGCGACGACGGCGCGGAGGTCTGGGTCACCATCGGCGGCAAGGCCTACGAACGCCGCACGTGGTAGCCGGCCCGCCCCCCACGACGAGAACGACAACGGACAGGACATCACCATGACCATGACCCCCGAACAGGCCGCCTGGTTCCAGGGGACCTTCGCGCGGCTCGTCGACAACGTCGACCGAGCGCTGCTCGGCAAGCGCGAGGTCATCGGGCTCGTGCTGTCCGCGATGCTCGCCGAGGGCCACGTGCTGCTCGAGGACGCGCCGGGCACCGGCAAGACCAGCCTGGCCAAGGCGCTCGCCGCCACCGTGCAGGGCACGAGCAGCCGCATCCAGTTCACCCCCGACCTGCTGCCCTCCGACGTGACGGGCGTCACGATCTACGACCAGACGTCGCACCGCTTCGAGTTCCACAAGGGACCCGTGTTCGCGTCGATCGTGCTCGCCGATGAGATCAACCGCGCCTCGCCGAAGACGCAGTCGGCCCTCCTCGAAGTCATGGAGGAGTCGCGCGTCACGGTCGACGGCGTCACGCATGAGGCGGGTCGCCCGTTCCTCGTGATCGCCACGCAGAACCCGATCGAGCAGGCGGGCACCTACAAGCTGCCCGAGGCGCAGCTGGATCGGTTCCTCATCCGCACGTCGATCGGCTACCCCGACCTCGCCGCAGCCGAGCGCATTCTCGCCGGCGCGGCCGATCGCAATCCGTCGGCGCACCTGCCCGCGATCATCACCACGGGTGCGGTGGCCGACATGGCCGACCTCGCCGCCACGGTGCACGTCGAGGGCGCCGTGCTGCGATACGCCGCGCAGCTGTCGGAGGCGACCCGGACGGATGCCGCGACCCGGCTGGGCGTGTCGGTGCGTGGTTCGCTCTCGATGATCCGCATCGCCAAGGTGTGGGCCGCCTCCCAGGGCCGTCACTTCGTCACGCCCGACGACATCAAGGCCCTCGCGGGCCCGGTGTGGACGCACCGTCTCGTGCTCGACCCCGAGGCCGAGTTCGCCGGCACGACGGCCGAGACCGTGATCTCGCGTGTGCTCGAGGATGTCGCGGCACCGCAGGCGAGGTCCGCGGCCTGATGACGACGGAGGCACTCGGGTCGGCCGCTCCGGTGACGGAGCGCCGCGAGTGGTGGGAGACGACCGCCGAACACGTCGCGCGCTGGCTGCGCGGCGCGATCGCCGTCGTCCGACCTGCAGCCTGGGTGCTGATCGTCGTCGCCGCTGTGCTCTGGATCGCCGGGTCGACGCTCGGCTGGTGGGAGCTCACCGTGGCAGCCACGGTGCTGACCGTGCTTCTCGCGCTGTGCGCGCTCTTCCTCATCGGACGCACGGCCTACGACGTGACCCTCGACCTCACCCGGACCCGGGTCGTGGTCGGCGAGCGGGCGGTCGGCGCACTCACGCTGTCGAACTCGGGCACCCGCGCCATCCTGCCGTCACGCGTAGTGCTGCCGGTCGGCGCCGGCCGCGGTGAGTTCGAGGTGCATCGACTGGCGCCGGGTGCCTCCGCCGAAGAGCTGTTCGCGATCCCGACGACGAAGCGTGCCGTGGTCGAGGTGGGTCCGGTCAGCGTCGTGCGCGGCGATCCGCTTGGCCTCTTCGAGCGCGTGCATCGCAAGGACGAACCGGTCGACCTCTACGTGCACCCGCGCACCGTGCTGTTCGAGGGCCAGTCGCTCGGCTTCCTGCGCGACCTCGAAGGCCTGCCCGCGACCGACCTCTCGCGCGACGACGTGTCGTTCCACGCGCTGCGCGAGTACCAGCCGGGCGACGACCTCCGTCACGTCCACTGGAAGTCGACGGCACGCACCGGCACCGTCATGGTGCGCCAGTACGAGGAGACCCGGCGTTCGCACTTCGTGATCGGGCTCTCGACGCACCCCGGCGACTACCGCGATGACGACGAGTTCGAGCTCGCCGTCTCGGCCGCCGGCTCGCTGGGGCTGCGCGCGCTGCGCGACTCACAGCGTGTCGAGGTTCGCGTGCAGGAACGCGCGCTCCCCTCGGCGACGGGCAAGCAGTTCCTCGACTCACTGTCGGGCGTGGTGCATTCGCGTCCGCGCTCCGGGAGCGTCGTCGACCTCGCCGGTGTCGTCGCGGCGACCCTCCCGCTGGCGAGCGTCGTGGTGCTGGTGTGCGGCAGCGGGGTCGGCGCCAACACGCTGCGCGCAGCCTGCGCACGTCTGCCGTTCGGCGCCCGCACGCTCGCGGTGGTCGCCGAGACGGGCGCCGCCCCCGCGCTCCGCCGCATCGGCGACGCCGACGTCGTGACGGTCGGCTCGCTCGAGCAGCTGCCCGCCGCGCTGCGGAAGGTGCTCTCGTGAGCGGCCGGGCCGAGGTGAGCGTGCGTCGCTGGGTGCTCGACCTGAGCGCGGTCACCGCCCTCCTCGCAGTGCCCATCGCGGGCTTCTGGCCGACGTTCGGCGGGCCGGCCTTCCTCCCCGCGGCGATCGGCGGCGCCGTGCTCGGCATGGGTCTCGCCGCGCTCTGCGCCTGGCTGAGGTGGGGCGTCCTCCCGCTCGCCGGACTCACCGTCGTCGCGTACTTCCTCTTCGGCGGCGCCCTCGCCCTCCCGCACACCGCGGCGCTGGGTGTGATCCCGACGATCGACACGCTGGGCCGGCTCGCCCTCGGGGTCGTCACGTCGTGGAAGCAGCTGCTGACCACGGTGGCGCCGGTCGCGGCATCCGATGGCCACCTCATCGTTCCCTTCCTCCTCTCGCTCGTCGCCGCGGTGTTCACGGCCTCGCTGGCACTGCGCCTGCGCACCCCGGCCTGGGCGCTGATCCCCGCCGCGGCGTTCCTGGTAGCCCAGATCGCACTCGGCACGTCGCAGCCCGCGGTCCCCGTCGTTCAGGGCGTCGTCTTCGCGCTGGTCGCGGCGATCTGGCTCGCGCTGCGGCAGAGCTGGGAGCACGGCACGGGCGTAGTGCCCCTCGGCGACGGGGCGGCTCCCGTGCGCGGGGTGGCCGCTCGACGGCTCATTCTCGGCGGTGCCGTGGTCGCGATCGCCGCGCTCGTGGGCGTCGCCAGCAGCGCGTTCGCCGCGCCGCAGAGCCCGCGCTACGTGCTCCGCGACGTCGTGATCCCGCCGTTCGACGTGCACGCCTACCCGAGCCCGCTGCAGTCCTTCCGCGCCTACGTCCGCGACTTCCCCGACGAGCCGCTCTTCTCGGTGACCGGCATGCCCGAAGAGGCGCGCGTGCGCCTGGCGACGGTCGACGCATACGACGGCACGGTCTACAACGTGTCGGACGACGGCGCCGGCACGTCGAGCGCGTTCAGCCCGGTGCGGGGCAACATGTCGCCGCAGGCCGAGGGCACGCTCGCGACCGTGCGCATCGAGATCGCTGCGCTGGAGGGGGTGTGGATGCCGGAGGTCGGCGCCGTCCGCAGCATCGCCTTCGATGGCGACCGCGCGGAGGACCTGCGTCGCACGGCGTACTACAACGAGGGCACGTCGACCGCGGTCGTCACGCGCGAGCTCCGCGAGGGCGACGCCTACACACTGGAGAGCCTCGTGCCGTCGACGCCCAGCGACAACGCGCTCGAGGGCGATGACTTCGCACCCGTCGCGCTGCCGGATCAGGAGGGCGTGCCGCAGGCGTTCGTCGAGATCGCGTCCGAGGCCGTCGCCGAGGCCACCACGCCCATCGAGCAGGTGCGCGCACTGCAGACGATGCTGTCCGAGGGCGGCTTCTTCAGTCACGGACTCGAGGGCGAGGTGCTCTCGCGGGCCGGTCACGGTGCGGAGCGCATCTCGACGCTGCTCGGCTCCGACCAGATGGTCGGCGACGACGAGCAGTACGCCACGGCGATGGCGCTGCTCGCCCGCGAGATCGGCATACCCGCGCGTGTCGTGATGGGCTTCTACCCCGAAGAGGATGCCGCCGGCGAGCCGGTCTTCACCGCGACGGGCGACACCCTCCATGCGTGGGTCGAGGTGGCGTTCGAGGAGCACGGGTGGGTCACGTTCGACCCGACGCCGCCCGAGGACCAGGTTCCGAACGACCAGACCACCAAGCCCCGCGCCGACCCCAAGCCGCAGGTGCTGCAGCCTCCGCCCCCGCCGCAGGAGCCCGTCGACCTTCCCCCGACCGTGCCCGACGACCGCGAGTCCGAGGACGAGAGCACCTTCGACGCCGCCCTGCTCGCTCTCATCGTCGTGATCGGCATCGGAGTGCTCAGCGTGCTGGCGCTGCTCGCCGCGCCGTTCATCGTCATCGGCGCGCTCAAGGCCGCGCGTCGTCGTCGCCGCCGCGAGGCCGAGCGCGCCGCCGACCGCATCAGCGGAGGCTGGGACGAGCTCGTCGACCGCGCGAAGGACTACGGCACCCCCGTCACGCCCGGTGCCACCCGTGCGGAGGACGCCGGGGTCGTCGAGGCCGCGTTCACCGAGCCGCGCGTCACCACCCTCGCCCGGCGCGCCGATCTCGAGGTCTTCGGGCCCTCCGAGCCGACACCCGACGATGTCGCGGAGTTCTGGCGCCAGGTCGACGAGATCGTCGGCGGCATGGGGGCCGGCCGGTCTGTCTGGAACCGCCTCGGTGCGCGTCTGAGCCTGCGGTCGCTGCTCGCGGGCACCCGCTTCGCGCTGCCCGACCGACGGCCGCGTGCGCCGCGCCGGCCGCGTGCGCGCGCCGAGGGCCATGAGACGCCGTCCGATCGGGCGCCCGGGCCCGACGCCCCCCAGGAGAACGCATGACCGCCCGTCCGCCCCTCGCCCTCGTCGCCGCGCCGCCCGGCAGGCGGATCGCCGCCTACGTGATCGACGCCCTCGTCGCCACGGCGGTCGGCACCGCGGCCGCCGCTGTCGCCTTCGCCGTGGCCCTGAGCCTCGGCGCCGTCGGCGATGCCCGCACCCTCGCCCTCGCGGTCGGTGTCGCGACCGTCGCGGCATGGATGTCGCTGCTCGCGTGGTCGATCGTCTACACGGCGATGCAGGGCGCGCACGGCTCGGTCGGCCAGCGCGCCCTCGGCCTGCGGCTGCTCGACGCCGGTGCCCCCGTCGCGATCGGCTTCTGGCGCGCACTGTGGCGCAACGTGGTGTGGTCGGCGTCCTGCGCCATCGTCGTCGGCTGGTTCACGCCGCTGTTCGACGCGAGCCCCCGACGTCAGGGCTGGCACGACCGGGCCGCCGGCGCGCTCGTCATCGACGTGCGGGGAGCGGATGCCGCGGCCGCCACCGCAACAGCCGCTGCGCTGGCGACCTTCCCGGCCGTGTCGGCCGGGCGGCCGTGGTTCCTCGACGACATCGTCATCCCGCCCAAGCCGGCCCCGCCGGTCGCGCCTGCCCCCGAGGCGATGGCCCCGGCGCCCGTCGCTCCGGCGGCTGTCGCGGCACCGGCGCCCGTCGTGGCATCCGCGCCGGCGATGACGCTCACGGCCGTTCCCGGCACCGTGGCGGTGGCCGAGGCATCCGCTCCTCCCCCCGCGGTGATCCCGCAGGCGCCCGCCACCCGCCCGGTGACGCTGCCCTCCGCAGACCAGGCGCGCAGCCTGACCGTCCCGCCGCCCGCTCCGCCCGCGCCGATGTTCGACGATCCCGTGCTCGCTGTGCTCACGTGGGACGACGGCGTCCGCATGGCGGTGTACGGCCGCACCCGCTACGGTCGCAACCCCGCCGTCGAGCCGGGGATCGTGAGCGTCCCGGTGCGCGACGAGACGCTGTCGCTGTCCAAGACGCACTTCGAGATCGGCGGCGTCGCATCGGGGCCGTGGGTTGCCGACCATCACTCGACGAACGGCACCGTCCTGGTGCGCGACGGGGAGCGGCAGCCGCTCGTCCCGGGCCTGCGCATCGGACTGCGTGACGGAGACCTCCTCGAGCTCGGGGACCGCATCGCTTCGGTGGGAGTGCCGCGATGAGCTCGCCGGTGACCGTGGCCTTCGGATCGGCGACCGATCCGGGACTGCGCCGCGCGATCAACGAGGACTCCTACCTCGCCGTCGCGCCGCTGTTCCTCGTCGCCGACGGGATGGGCGGGCACCACGCGGGCGAGATCGCCAGCGCCACGGTGATCGACGAGTTCTCCGGGTTCGCCGGACGCGACAGCCTCGAGATCGACGAGGTGCGCGCAGCGCTGGCCCAGGCCCGGCGCCGCGTCGAGGCGCTGCCCGCCGGCGAGGGTGCCGGCGCCGGCACGACGCTCACCGGGGTCGTGATCGCCGACGTCGACGGCGAGGGGTACTGGCTCGCGATCAATCTCGGCGACTCGCGCACCTACCGTCTCAGCGAGGGCGTCTTCGAGCAGGTGAGCGTCGATCACTCGGTCGTGCAGGAGCTCATCGACGCCGGCCAGCTCGCTCCCGATGCGGCCTCGCGCGACACGCGCCGCAACGTGATCACGCGGGCGATCGGCGCGGGGAGCGACGGCGACGCCGACTACTGGCTGATCCCCGCCGAGCCCGGCGACCGCATCCTGGTGTGCTCGGACGGACTGTCCAGCGAGCTCGACAGCGCCGCCATCCATGCCGTCCTGGTGGCCGAGACGCAGCCTCAGCGCGCCGCCACCCGCCTGGTTCACGAGGCCATGCTCCACGGTGGACGCGATAACATCACGGCGCTGGTGGTGGACGCCACGGCTGTCCGCACCCGGGCGAACCGCCCCGGCGATCACACATCTCCGTCGGCGGCCGCCGCCGCGGACGAGGTCGACGGAGACACGCTGCCCCGCGTCGTCGCCACGGGAGGATTCTGATGTCGGTCCACTACTCGCCGGGAACGCACCCGGTCGCGGTCACCCCGCAGGGGTTCGCCGTGCTCGCCGACGACACCTCGCCCGCTCTCGCCGCACGCATCCACGCGCTCGTGGCCGACGGTCGCGGGCTCGGCGGCGTGCTTGAAGCACTGACGGGTGCGTACGGCACTTCGCTGTCGGCCGTGCCTCCGTTCGCGGTCGCGCTCGCCGAAGGGGGGTCCGTGCGGCTCGCCGTGCGCGGCTCGTTCGCGCTCGACGTCGACGGACGCGCCCCCGAGCGCGTGTCGGGCGAGGGCGTCACGACCTGGACGGAGCGCGTCATCGCCGAGGCATCCCGGGTCTCACTGGACGGGGGAGCGGATGCTGCGCCCCCCGAGCTGCCCGTCGCGGACGGCGTCGTGCTCGCCGGTGCCCTCGTGTGGGTGCCGTCCGGCGCAGGGGAGGCTGGTGTGGTGAAGGCGGAAGCCGCGCCCGCCGCGGAGTCGCCCGCGTCGTCGCCGGAGCCCGCGCCCGCCGCGGAGTCGCCCGCGTCGTCGCCGGAGCCCGCGCCCGCCGCGGAGCCGCAGGCGCCCGCACTCGACCCGGCAGCCGGGCCGGAGCCCGCGCCGGCGCCCGAGGCCGATCCGGACCCGGAGCCCGAACCGACCCCCGAGGTCGCGTCGACGCCGACCGCCCAGTCCGAGCGCGAGCCGGGCCCGCGCGGACGCTCGGCGCACGTTCCGGGTGCGCAGGGCGCAGCATCCGTCGCCCTTCCCTCTCCCGCGACGCCTCTCACGACCACGTCGGCCGGACTGATCGACTCGGCCGCCGTGCTGTCCCTCGCCGACGCCGACACGCTCCTGCCCGCCGAATCGACCCTGATCCCGCGCGACGAGGAGGCCGAGCACCTGTCCGGCGGGATCGCAGACGACCCTGCCGCCCTCGAGGCGACCGTCGTGCGCCCCGCCGAAACGCCCGTCGTGCTGGGCGATCACGACGGTGAGACCATCTCGCTCGCCGAGGCGAGGGCGCTGCGGGGTGGCGCCGACCCGGTCCCGCCGCTCGCCCCGCCGCGGCCGCCGGCGCCTGGGCGCATCCGTGTGTCGTCGGGACAGGTCGTGACGCTCGACCGCACGGTGGTCATCGGCCGGCGCCCGCGTTCGACGCGGGTGTCGGGCACCGACCTGCCGCACCTCGTCGCGGTCGACAGTCCGCAGCAGGACATCTCGCGCAGCCACGTCGAACTGCGCGTCGAGGGCGACAGCATCGTGGCCACCGACCTCAACACCACGAACGGCACGACCCTGCTGCGGCCGGGCGTCGACCCGATGCGCCTGCACCCCGGCGAGGCGACGGTCGTCGTGCCGGGTGACGTGATCGACCTCGGCGACGGCATCACGGTGGCGATCGAGGACATCGCGTGAGCTCCAGACGCGCGCCGATGGCGCCTCCCGACCTGCCGGGCTTCACGTACGTCGACCTGCTCGGATCGGGCGGGTTCGCCGACGTGTACCTTTACGAGCAGGCTCTTCCCAAGCGCCGCGTCGCCGTGAAGGTGCTGCTCACCGAGCGGATGTCGAGCGGCTCGGTCTCGGAGTTCACGGCTGAGGCGAACGTCATGGCGATGCTCTCGACGCACCCCGCCATCGTGACGATCTACCAGGCCGGCGTCGCGCGCGACGGGCGCCCGTACCTGGTGATGGAGTACTGCCCGAAGCCCAACCTGCAGGTGCGGTACCGCCGGGAGCCGTTCTCGATCGCCGAGTCGCTGCGGGTCGGCGTGCAGGTGGCCGCGGCCGTCGAGACGGCACACCGTGCCGGTGTGCTGCACCGCGACATCAAGCCGGCGAACATCCTCGTCACCGAGTACAACCGGCCGGCGCTCACCGACTTCGGCATCGCGTCGACCACGAGTGCCGCGGCCGAGTCCGCCGGGCTGTCGATACCGTGGTCGCCACCCGAGTCGTTCGCCGACGAGCCGCGCAGCGACCCCCGGTCCGACGTGTACGCCCTCGGCGCCACGGTGTACACGCTCCTGGCCGGTCGGTCGCCGTTCGAACTGCCCGGCCAGCGCAACACGGCCGCCGAGCTCATCCAGCGGATCGAGACCGCGCCGCTGCCCGCGCTCGGTCGCGCCGACGTGCCGTCATCGCTCGAACGCGCCCTCGAGCGTGCGATGTCGAAGTCGTCGGCCGACCGCTACGAGTCCGCGATCGCCTTCGCCCGTGCGCTCCAGAAGGTGCAGATCGAGCTCTCGCACTCGGTCACGCCGGTCGACATCCTCGACGACGGCATCACCGACGACATTGTCGAAGACGAGGACGAGGGCCTCACGCGGGTGCGGGGGGTCGTCAGCATCTCGCCGCAGACGACGCCCGCCGCGGGCCGCACCCGCCCGTCGGCGGACACGAGCCCCACGGCCGGCCCGCCCGCCGTTCAGCCGGTCTACGAGCCGGCCGACGCGCAGACCGTCATCCGCGCGACCGCCCCGCCAGCCGCGGCCGCTGAGACGCGCCGACGCTCGCCCGCCGAGATCGCGCCGGCGCTCGACCACACCGTCGTGCGCGCTCCGTCCGCAGCGCCCGGGACTTCCGGGCCCGCCGTG
This sequence comes from Microbacterium sp. CFH 31415, assembly GCF_022538185.1. Classification (GTDB taxonomy): domain Bacteria; phylum Actinomycetota; class Actinomycetes; order Actinomycetales; family Microbacteriaceae; genus Microbacterium. The sequence goes on from NZ_JAKYXC010000006.1 coordinate 33,853, forward strand.
ACCGGGCCCGCCGTGTCCGGCTCCGCCGCGCCCGCCGGTCCGGCCGTTCTGGCGGCTGCGGGCGCGCCGGCCTTTGAGCCCGTAGCCGACCCCGCAACCGCAGGCGACACCGCCTCGCGGGCGCGGTCGCGCCTCGGGCTGTGGATCGGGCTGGGCGCTGCGGCGGTCGTCATCGTCGCGGTCGTCGTCGGCGTCTCGCTCCCGGGCATCCTCGCCGGACCCGATCCGGTGCCGACGCCGGTGACCTCGTCCGATCCGCAGGATCCGGTGTCGGCGGTCGTGCCGCAGCCCGAAGACCTGTCGGGCGTCGCGACGGCCGACGGGGTGGCGTTCTCGTGGACCAATCCCGATCCCCGCGACGGCGACCGCTACCTCTTCGGCGTGGTGACCCGCCCCGATGAGGAGCCGGTGTTCGAGCCGGTCACCGGGACCGAGGTGACCGTGCCCGCCGACCCCTCGGGGACGACCTGCGTGGAGGTGCTGCTCGTGCGAGAGAACGGCCAGTCGTCGGATGCCGTCCGGGGGTGTGCCCCGTGACCGCGCGCACCGACGAGCTGACGGTCGAGTTCGCGGGGGAGGCCTTCACGGTCGGCCCCGACGCGGTCTTCACCGTGGGTCGCGAGGGCGACCTGGCGATCGACGACAACCTCTTCCTGCACCGGCACTTCCTGACGATCGAGAACGTCCAAGGGCTCTGGCTGCTTTCGAACGTCGGCAGCCGGCTCGCGGCGACCGTCACCGACTCCGGCGGCCGCGTGCAGGCGTGGCTCGCGCCGGGCGCACGGCTGCCGCTCGTGTTCGCCGCCACCGCGGTGATCTTCAGCGCCGGACCGACGACCTACGAGCTCACGATCAGCGTGGCCGAGCCCGCGTTCCGCGAGACGCAGCAGCTCGAGCACGACGACGGGCTGAGCACCATCGGCGACGTGCCGCTCACGCACAGCCAGCGCATGATGATCCTCGCGCTCGCCGAGCCCGTCCTGCGGCGCGAGGGCACCGGCATGAGCGAGCTGCCCACCTCGGCGCAGGCGGCCGAGCGGCTCGGCTGGACGCTGACCCGCTTCAACCGCAAGCTCGACAACGTCTGCGACAAGCTGGACCGCATCGGCGTGCCGGGGCTGCGCGGCGGCGTGCGCTCCTACGCCACGAACCGGCGCGTGAGGCTCGTCGAGCACGCGATCGCCGCCCGTCTGGTCACGCGCAGCGACCTGCCGCTGCTCGACGTGGAGCGCGAGTCCGCCGCTGCGGACGACGACTGAGCACGCGGCGGTCAGCGACCGGTGTCGTACAGGTGCCGGCCGCCGTGGCTGATGACCTTCACGACGACGCCGCGCCGGTGCAGCTCCGCGACGGTGCGCGTCTCCTCGTCGATGTCGCGCCCGAGCGCGTGGACGTTGCTCACCACGAGCACATCGCCGCGCGTGAGCGTGCCGAAGAGTCGCACGAGGCGCTCCTCCCACGACTCCATCGTTTCGGGCGCAGGGTGCCGGAAGCCCTCGATCGGCACCCCGAACCGCGTGAGATCGTTGCGCTGCTCGACCACCGACGGCATGTCGTCGCGGGCGATGACGAGGCCGACCAGGCGTGAGCCGGCGGGGCGCGCCTGCCACCAGTCGCGATCGCGCTGCAGCTCGGTGAAGCACTTCGGGCAGTCCGCCGCGGCGTGGGGCAGGTGCAGAGGAGCGGTCTGAGCGGATGCTTCGCCCTCGAGCGTCCCGGATCGCAGGGTGGTGGCATCCGTCGCCATCGCGTCTGCCGTGGGGCCCGCACCGTTCATCGCCATCGCTCCTTCGCCGGAACCCCATTCTCTCCCGAATGCGTCGCCGGTGTGACTCAGTCCTGATCGCCGAGCCGCAGTTCGAGGCTCAGCTGGTCGGCGTCGAGCTCGGCGAGTGCGTGCCGCAGTGCGGGTGTGCTGAACTCCCCGCCCGAGGAGAGCTCGTTCAGCCGCCGCCGCATGGCCTCGATGAGCACGAGCCGCAGCTCGAGGGCGTCGCGGGCGGCGGTGCTCGCGTCGTCGTCGGGTGGGTCGGCCAGGCGCGATCCGACCCGCTCGATGAGCTCGTCGGGGAACGGGTTCCCGTCACGGCGCCGGAGCTTCGGATCTGCCATCGCGGTGACGGCGGCGGTGCGCAGCTCGTCGTCGAGCTCGGACTGCTCGGCCCGTTCGAGGAGCGTGTCGGCGGGTGACGTGAGGTGCAGCACCCGCACCAGCCACGGCAGGGTGAATCCCTGCAGCATGAGACTTCCGACGGCCACGGCGAACGCGATGAAGACGAGCAGCTCGCGTTCCGGGGTGTCGCGGGGGAGCGTCTGCGCCGCCGCGAGCGTCACGACACCCCGCATCCCGGCCCACACGATGACCACGCCGTGCTTCCAGCCGAGCGGCGACGCCTGGTAGTAGTTGAGGTCCCGCATCGCCCGGGCGACCCGTGCCCGCATCGACGCGATGCGGCGCTGCGTGCGCGGGTGGTCGGGAGACAGCGCGTCACGGCGCAAGGCGCGGCGCCCACCGGACATCTGCGGGTCGGCTCCTGCGCCGCTCGCGAGCTCGTCGATGCGCTCGCCGATCTGCTCCAGCCGCGCCCGCTGCTTCCCGCGGGCGCGCCGGCTCTGCAGCCAGACCATGACGGAGACGTACGCGGCGCGCACGGCGAGGATGATCGCCAGCGCCCCGAGTGCGATGCCGATGCCCGTGCCGAGGCCGTCGTGATTCTCGACGTTCCCCTCCACGATCTGCTTGAGCTCGAGGCCCATCAGCAGGAACACCGCGCCTTCGAGCATCAGCTCGATCGTGCGCCAGTTGTGCTCGTCGGACATGCGCTGCTCGGGTGTGAACCAGCGCGCCGAGCCCTGACCGGTCACGATGCCGGCGACGACCGCGGCGACGAGGCCCGAACCGCCGAGCTCCTCGGTCGGAAGGTACGCCGCGAAGGGGATCACGAAGCCGATCGCGGTGTTCGCGGCGGAGTGTCCGATGAGCGAGCGCAGCCGCAGGTTGAGGTAGCCGACGATCGCCCCGATGACCACGGCGACGAGCACGCCCCACGCGAACGCGGGAATGAACCCGACGCCCACGCCGTCCTCGGCCGCAGCGCCGGCGGTCGCGGCCGCCGCGGCGGCCACCATCGTGCGCAGCAGCACGAGCGCGGTCGCGTCGTTGAGCAGGCTCTCGCCCTCGAGCATGGTCACCACGCGCCCGGAGACCCCCAGTCGTTTCACGATCGAGGTGGCCACGGCATCGGTCGGGCTGAGGATCGCGCCGAGCGCGACCGCCAGTGCGAGGTTGAGCCCCGGGATCACGAGCACGAAGAAGAACCCGAGCACGATCGAGCTCAGGAGCACGAGCAGGAATGACAGCCCGGCGATCGGACCGAAGTCGCGCCGGAACTCGATGGCCGGGAGGGCGACGGCCGCGGAGTACAGCAGCGGCGGCAGCACCCCGACGAGGATCCATTCCGGATCGATCTCGGGCACGTTCACGAAGGGAAGCAGACCCACCCCGACGCCGATGAGCACCAGCACGAGCGGACCCGCGATATTGAGCTTCGGCGCGATCGCGGTGGCGAGCGCGATTACGACGACCGCGAGGATGGCGAGGACGAGGACTTCCATGCGGCTACAGCGCTCCGAGCGCCTCGACCGCGTCGCGCTCTGCCACCAGCTCTTCCACCGACGCGTCGAACCGGGCACGCGACCGCGCATCGAGCGCGAGCCCTTCGACGACACGGTAGCCGTCTCCGTCGGAGGTGACGGGGAACGAGCACACGATCCCCGCGGGCACGCCGTACTCGCCGCGTGAGAAGACCGCCGCCGAGGTCGTGGCGCCGGCCGTGCCGAGCTGCTCGTCGTGCACGTGCTCGATGGCAGCGTGGGCGGCGGAGGCCACGGACGACGAGCCGCGCACTTCGATGATCTCCGCCCCGCGTCGTGCGACCCGCGGGATGAAGATTCGTCGAGCCAGGTTTCGGCGGCCGCGCGCCCGCCCAGCCGCCCCGCGAGGGCGTCGATGACCGGCACGCCGTCGACCGTGGCGTGTGTGACGTCCGGGTACTGCGTCGCCGAGTGGTTCCCCCAGATCGCGACGCCCCGCACAGCGTCGGGACGTGCGTCCAGCGCTTCAGCCAGCTGGCCCACCGCGCGGTTGTGGTCGAGGCGCGTGAGGGCGGTGAACCGGTCGGCGGGCACACCGGGCGTCGCCGCCGACGCGGCGATGAGCGCATTCGTGTTCGCGGGGTTGCCCACGACGACGGCGCGCACGTCGTCGGCCGCGACCTCGCCGATCGCGGCGCCCTGCGGGCCGAAGATGCCCGCGTTGGCCGCGAGCAGGTCGGCGCGCTCCATGCCCGGACCGCGTGGGCGGGCGCCGACGAGCAGGGCGATGCTGCAGCCGTCGAAGGCGATGCGGGGGTCGTCGCTCAGCTCGACGCCGTGCAGCAGCGGGAACGCGCCGTCCTGGAGCTCGAGCGCCGCGCCCTCGGCGGCGCGCATCCCCTGCGGGATCTCGAGCAGCTGCAGCCGAACCGGACGATCCGCGCCGAGCATGTCGCCTGCGGCGATACGGAACAGCAGGGCGTAGCCGATCTGCCCGCCGGCCCCTGTGATGGTCACGGTCGTGAATGCGCTGGCCATGCCCAGAGCCTATTGCCGTGTCAAGTCTCCTCGCCGGGGACCCATGCCCGGGGTACCGTGAGCCCATGACGTTCAACGACAACGCCAACGTCGGGGGGAGCACCGCGCGGCGTCGTGGCGGTGGAGCAGCGATCGCCGGTGGCGGTATCGCCGGCATCGGGGCGATCGCGGTGCTGCTGTTCCAGCTCTTCACCGGACAGGACATCTCGGGACTCGTCGGCGGCGGCGGTGGGGCAGTCGACAGTGGCGAGGCCACCCGCATCGAGCAGTGCCAGTCCGGCGCCGACGCCAACGCGCGCGACGACTGCCGCCTGGCGGCCGGGCAGGTCGTGCTCGACGAATTCTGGGCGGGCGAGGTGCAGGGTTACACACCGCCGCAGCTCTTCGTCGTCGACGGGGCCACCAACACCCAGTGCGGCACAGCGTCGAACCAGACCGGACCGTTCTACTGCCCGCCCGAGCAGGCCGTCTACGTCGACCCGACCTTCTTCGGACTGCTCCGTCAGCAGTTCGATGCGACTGCGGGGCCGCTCGCGCAGCTGTACGTGCTCGCCCACGAGTACGGCCATCACGTGCAGAACATCGCAGGCATCATGCAGGAGCACTCCGATCGCGGCACCGGCCCCGACAGCGACGGCGTGCGCCTCGAGCTGCAGGCCGACTGCTTCGCCGGTGCGTTCATCGGCGACATGACGGAGCAGGTGGACGAGGACGGCGTCGCGTACCTCAAGGAGCCCACACAGCAGCAGATCGCCGACGCGATCAACGCGGCGCAGACGGTGGGTGACGACCACATCCAGCAGCAGTCCGGCGGCGGGGTCAACCCCGAGACCTGGACCCACGGTTCGAGCGAGCAGCGTCAGCGCTGGTTCGAGACGGGCTACCGCAACGGCGTCGCATCCTGCGAGACTTTCGGCATCCCGGGGGGAAGCCTATGAACGAACACCTCGACGACGTCCTCTACCCGCCCATCGAGCCCTACGACACCGGCGAGCTCATCGTGGGCGACGGCAACCGGGTCTACTGGGAGCAGAGCGGAAATCCCGAGGGCAAGCCCGTCGTGTTCCTGCACGGCGGTCCCGGTGCCGGCACGTCGCCGTGGCATCGCCGGTTCTTCGACCCCGCGCGCTACCGGATCGTGCTCTTCGACCAGCGCGGCTGCGGGCGCTCCACCCCCCACGCGAGCGCCCCCACGGCCGACCTGCGCCACAACACCACATGGCACCTCGTGGCCGACATCGAATTGCTCCGACGCAACCTCGGCGTGGCGAAGTGGCAGGTGTTCGGCGGCTCGTGGGGCAGCGCGCTCGCGCTCGCGTACGCCCAGGCCCACCCCGACTCGGTGACCGAGCTCGTGCTCCGCGGCATCTTCACGCTGCGCCGCCATGAGCTGGAGTGGTTCTACGAGGGCGGTGCGTCGGCGCTCTTCCCCGACCTGTGGGAGGACTTCATCGCCCCGATCCCGGTGCTCGAGCGCTCGCGCATGATCGAGGCGTACCATCGCCGGCTGTTCGACCCCGACCCCGCGGTGCACACGCCGGCGGGGGTCGCGTGGTCGCGGTGGGAGGCTTCCACCCTCACCCTGCTGCCCGACGAGTCTCTGGTCGACGACATGACCGAGCCCGCCGCCGCGACGGCGTTCGCCCGCATCGAGAATCACTACTTCATGCACGGGGGCTGGTTCGAGGAGGGGCAGCTCATCGCGGAGGTCGACGCCATCCGCGACATCCCCGCCGTCATCGTCCAGGGTCGCTACGACGTGTGCACCCCGCCCATGACCGCGTGGGATCTGCACCGCGCGTGGCCGGAGGCCGAGTTCGTGATGGTTCCGGATGCTTCGCACTCGGCATCCGAGCCGGGCATCGCCAGCGCGCTCCGCGCCGCCACCGACCGGTTCGCCGGGATCGAGGACGGGGACATCTCCGCTGTCGGGCGCGACGCGACGGAGGGTGAGGACGCGGCCGAGAGTAAGGGCGCTACCGAGGGTGAGGACGCGGCTGAGGGCGAGGACGCGGCCGATGGCGGTGACCCGTCCGAGGTCGAGGGGTCCTCGCACGAGGACTCGGGTGAGGCGGTCGCTCAGGAACCCCGCCCGCATCCCTGGTAGGCTCGAACTCACTTGCAGCGCACTTCTGCGCTTCTTGCGTCGTAGAACGCTTCCCTCGCCGCCGTCTCCGGGCCCGCCCGCACAGACGCCGTCGGCTGAAAACTTTCGTACGGCGACCCGTGGGCGAGATACGCCACCGGCCACCGACCAGGGTGCGTATGCGCGCCCGGAGAATGATCCCCGATGACTGACGTCACCTTCGGCACGCTCGGCGTGCCCCAGCCCCTCGTCGCCGCGCTCGCGGCAGAGGGCAAGACCACCGCGTTCCCGATCCAGGTCGACACGCTCCCCGACACCCTCGCGGGCCGCGACGTGCTCGGCCGCGGCAAGACCGGCTCGGGCAAGACCCTCGCCTTCTCGATCCCGATGGTCGCCCGTCTCGGCGGCGCGCTCGCCGGCGGCTCGCGCCGGAAGGGCCGCCCGCTCGGCCTCGTGCTGGCGCCCACGCGTGAGCTCGCGACTCAGATCGACGCCGTGCTCGCCCCGCTCGCCAAGGCGTACGGCCTGACCACGACGACGATCTTCGGCGGCGTGAACCAGAACCGCCAGGTGCAGGCGCTCAACGCCGGCGTCGACATCATCGTCGCGTGCCCGGGCCGCCTCGAAGACCTCATGAAGCAGGGCTACGCCCACCTCGACGCGATCGAGATCACCGTCATCGACGAGGCCGACCACATGGCCGACCTCGGGTTCCTGCCGGTCGTGACGCGCATCCTGAACGCGACGCCCTCCAGCGGCCAGCGCCTCCTGTTCAGCGCCACGCTCGACAACGGCGTGGACAAGCTCGTCAACCGCTTCCTCCAGAACGAGGTGCTGCACTCGGTCGACGAGGCGCACTCGCCGGTCGCCGCGATGACCCACCACGTCTTCACGATGACCGATGCCGACGCCAAGAAGGACGTCGTCAAGACGCTCGCCTCGGGCACGGGCCGCCGCATCCTGTTCATGCGCACCAAGCACCACGCGAAGAAGCTCGCCAAGCAGCTGACCGCGCAGGGCATCCCCGCCGTCGACCTGCACGGCAACCTCTCGCAGCCGCAGCGCGACCGCAACCTCGCGGCGTTCTCGGCCGGCACCGCCAAGGTGCTCGTCGCCACCGACGTCGCCGCCCGCGGCGTGCACGTCGACGACGTCGAGCTGGTCATCCACGTCGATCCGCCGATGGAGCACAAGGCGTACCTGCACCGCTCGGGCCGCACGGCCCGCGCGGGGGCGGAGGGTGCCGTGGTCACGCTCGTGCTGCCCGGTCAGGAGAAGGACGTCGCGCAGCTTCTGCGCAAGGCCGCGATCTCGGTCGCGCCGGTGAAGGTCACGGCCGACTCGGCCGCGGTCGCCGAGCTGGTCGGCGAGGTCGCCCCATACGTCAAGCCCGAGCCGGTGCAGCAGCCGGTCCGCGGCGGTGGCAAGAGCCAGGGCGCCAATGCCCAGCGCAAGCGCGCCGCGCGCGAGCAGGGCGCCGGCGGCGGACAGCGCTCGAGCCGCGGTCAGGGCGGTCAGGGCGGTCGCAGCCAGGGCGGCCGCGCCCAGGGCACCGACCGCGTGCAGACCGGCCACCAGCGCTCCGACCAGAGCGCCGGGCACACCCGCTCGGCCCAGCCGCAGGGCAACCCGCGCACCACGGGTCGCCGCGCATCGAGCGCGGGCAACGGCGGCGGCAAGCTCATGGTCGGCTCAGTCGTCCGACAGAACGGCGGCAGCCGCCGCGGCGGTCGCTGACCCCAGGATCCACGAAGGGGAGGCCCCCGGTCGTCGCGACCGGTGCCTCCCCTTCGCCGTGCCCGCCCTGCGGCATCCGTCCCCGTTCTTCCCCTTCCTCGTTGCCCAGAACAGGAGTTCTGGCGGCGACAGGACGGTTCGGCGGAGATCGTCCTGTTTTCGCCAGATCACCTGATCTCGGGGTAGCGAGGGTGGGGTGAGGAAGGGGCGGTGAGTGCCGCTGTACCTTCTGCCGCGGCATCCGTCCCCCATTCCTTCGCCCAGAACAGGAGTTCTGGCGGCGACAGGACGATTCGGCGGAGATCGTCCTGTTTTCGCCAGATCACCTGATCCCGGTGAGAGCGAGGGTGGCAAGCCGAGGTGAACCCGCCGGCGAGGGTGGCGAGGGTGGCGAGGTGGCGGGGTGGCGAGGGTGGCGAGGTGGGCGAAGAGTGGCGAGGGTGGTGAGGAAGGACCGGCTGGTGAGTGCCGCTGTACCTTCTGCCGCGGCATCCGTCCCCCATTCCTTCGCCCAGAACAGGAGTTCTGGCGGCGACAGGACGGTGCAGCGGAGATCATCCTGTTCTCGCCAGATCTCCTGCTCCCGGTGAGAGCGGGAGGGCTGGCGAGGGTGGCAGGCCGAGGTGAACAGGCCGGCGAGGTCAGCGGCCCCGGAGGAGGTCAGCGGCGAGCGTCAGCGGCCCCGGAGGAGGTCAGCGGCGAGCGCCCGGGAGGAGGTCAGCAGCCCCGGAGGAGGTCAGCGGCGACCTCGCCGATCACGATCGCGGGGGCGTTCGTGTGGCCGCGGATGACGGTGGGCATGACGGATGCGTCGGCCACGCGCAGTCCCTCGACTCCGCGGACCCGCAGCTCCGGGTCGAGGACGGAGGCGGCATCCATCCCCATCCGCGCCGTCCCGACGGGGTGGTACAGCGTGTGGGAGTAGCGGCGCAGCGACAGCTCCGCCCGCTCGGCCGACGTCATGGACTCGCCGCCCTCGGGCTGGATCCAGCCGCCGGTGGTCACCGCGCGCAGCGCGTCGGTGCCGATGAGTCGCTCGCACTCCGACAGACCGGCGAGCATGGTCGCCTCGTCGATGCCGTCGGGGTCGGTGAGGTAGGCCGGATCGATGAGCGGCTTGGCCGTCGGATCGGCCGACGCGAGGCGGATCGTGCCGCGGCTCCGCGGCCGCAGCAGGATCGCGCCCACCGTGAGCCCCTCGCCGGGCGTGGGCACGAGGCCCTCGCCCACGTACGGCACCGGGGCGAAGATGATCTCGATGTCGGGGAGTGCGTCCGGCACGCCGGTGCGGTCGGCGACCTCCGTCCGCACGAAGCCGTGCGCCTCCGCGACGTTGGAGGTGAGCATCCCGCGTCGCGACGACACATAGCGCCCGAGCTCGGCGAGGCGCTCGGCGCCGAACAGCGTGCCGCCGCGCGCCTCGGGCGCGAGCCCGGCGACGAGGTGGTCCTGCAGGTTCGAGCCCACCCCCGGCGCATCGACGAGCACCGGGATGCCGTGCTCGGCCAGATGCTCCGCAGGCCCGATGCCGCTCAGCATCAGCAGCTGCGGGGTGTTGATCGCGCCCCCGGCCAGGGCGACCTCGCGCCGGGCTCGCACGTGGCGCGTGATGCCCTCGATGTCGACGTAGACGCCGGTCGCGACGAGCGCTCCCGTGGGGGCCGGTGCCTCGACCCCGGTGTCACCGACATGTGCGTGATCGGCGTCGTTCCGCCGTGCGAAGGTGACCCGGCGCACCAGGGCGTTCGTCACCACGCGCAGGTTGCGCCGCCGACGGGCGGGCCGCAGGTAGGCGTCGGCGGTCGACGCCCGGGTGCCGCGGCGCTGCGACACCATCGTCTGGCTGAAACCCTGCCCCTCCGGGAGGTTCGCGGGGGTGACGGGATGCCCCGCCTCGCGCGCCGCGTCGAGGAACGCCGCCGTGTGGGGGCGCGGATCCCGCTGGTGCTCGATCGACTGCGCACCGGTGCTCCCCTGGGTCTCATCGACCGGGTCCTGCGTGCGCTCGACGCGGCGGAAGTAGCGGACGAGTGAGTCCCACGACCAGGCGGGACCGGCCTGCTCGGCCCATTCGTCGTAGTCGGCCGCGAAGCCACGGACCCACATCATCGCGTTGAGCGACGACGATCCGCCGAGCGTCTTGCCGCGCGGCCAGTACACCGTGCGCCTCTCGAGCCGCTCCTGCGGGACGGTGTCGTAGTTCCAGTCGTACGGACCGCGGAAGAGCTTCGAGAACGCCGCCGGGACGTGGAGTTCGAGCGCCTTGTCGGGTCCGCCCGCTTCGAGCAGCAGCACCGAGACCGACGGGTCCTCGCTGAGCCGCGCGGCCAGAGCGGCGCCCGCCGAGCCGGCGCCCACGACGATGTAGTCGGCCGTCAGGCTGTGCCGGTCTCGCCGCGTCACGCCCGGAAGGCCTTGACGAGGGTGAGCGAGAGCTTCGCGTAGTCGCCGTCCATCCGGAACCGTGTGAAGCCCTCGCTCACGGCGGCGCCGGTACGCGATGTCACGAACCACGGCGGCTTCGGCAGCACCGAGAAGGCGCGACCGCGCGAGCGGCTCAGCGCCTTCGGCTGGAGCGACCGCGGGAACGGCCGGAACGGGCCGCGGGTCACTGCGCGCTCGATGCCGTCGAGCAGCAGCGCGTTGTGGACCACACCGATGCCGCTCTCGACGTTCTGCAGCGTCGCGCCGGGGAATCCGCCCCAGGGAAGGGTCGGGGTGAGGAAGCCGAAGGCTGTCCACGAGTTGATCGAGATCGTGCCGTAGCGCAGGTCGGCCATCGCGCGCTCGAACCCCTCGCCGAGCGCGGCCTGCGTCACGGGGTCGATGAGCACGTTCGCGCCGAGCGTTCCGGCGAGCTCGTCGTTGGCGTGCGCGACCGCCCGGTCGAGGAACTCCTGACCGTTTCCGGGAAGCGTCACGATGCCGAGCACCGGTGCGAAGTACTCGGTCGTCTCGACGGCGGTCGCGTCTTCGCGGGGACCGACCTCGACGATCGCGCGCGTGCCGTCGCCGCGCCAGGTGGCGGACGGATAGTCGGATGCCGCGGCCGCCAGCTTCTCATCGGATCGCGGGTACCAGACCGGTCGGGCGGGTGCGGCGTCGAACGCCGCGCGGAGCGCGTCGAGGAAGGCCTCGCGCTGGGGCCAGTCCGAGCTCAGGAGCACGAGCTGGCCGGCGATGCAGTTGTGCCCCGAGTTGTAGAGCCGCATGGTGGCGACGTGCTCGGCCTGGAACCGGAGGTCGGCGTCGCTCCACTCGCCGGGGACGATGATGATCGGCGAGACGCCGCCCAGCTCGGCCGTGATCGGCTTCTTGAGCTTGGGGCGTTCTTCGCGTCTGCGGCGGGCAGTGGCCGCCGCGCCAGCACCGGCGGAGGGGCCCCACACGATCGTGTCGAACGTCGGGGTGGCTCCGGTGATGTGCACGTGGGCGACGCCGCGGTGGTCGGCGAGGTATGCGCCGACGTCGCCGCCGCCGCGCACGATGCGCAGGAAGCCGGGCTCGATGAGCGGCGCGAGCGCGCGCTCGAACACCGGCACGACGGAGTCCTGGGTCGGGTTGACCTTGAGGATCGTGACGCGGTTGTGCGCCATCAGCTCGTAGATCACGTCGAGCACCGGGATGGACGTCACGTTGCCCGCGCCCAGCACGAGCCCGACCCCGCCGGGCTCGGTCGGTGTCAGCTGCGCCAGTCCGGCCGTGCGACGCGCCTGCGCCTCGGTGACGCCCGGTTCGAACCAGATCTCGCCGGTGTAGCCCGACAGCAGCATGCCGTCGACCGGGCTGAGCGGGAAGACGTGTGCGCGCAGCCGGCCGCCGGGCGCGGCATCCGTCCTCACCCCGCGAAGCGGGCTCTCGCCCTTGGCGAGCGCCGACAGCGTCGACCGGTACGCGTCGAGGGCCACCAGCGTGGCGTAGGGCCCGGAGAGCCATTCCTCGCCACGGAGCGGATGCCCCGGCTCGAGGCCCTTCGAGGTCGCGGCGACGTCGGCCCACTCCTCGGCGACCGTCGCCACCGAGTCGCGGACTCGGCCGAGCAGGCGGGCGCGCTGGTCGAGTGTGAGGTGACTCCACGTGCGGGCGCCGGTCTGCAGGTCGCCGATCGCGGCGTCCAGCGGGCCCGAGACATCCTCGGGGAGGGAGGGCGCCTTCGCGCGGGACGGGACGGTTGCTGCCGGGGCGGCCTTGGGCACGGGCGCTCTCCTTCGGGCGGGATGACTCAGTCTACGACGGCTCCGGTGAGACGGGATCTCACGACTGCTGTGACTCGATGTCGCTGCGACGGAGCGGGTAGCGGGCGAGGCTCCACAGGCTCAGCCCGATGAGGAGTGCGGGCGCGAGGCTGAAGCTGACGACGATTCCGGTCACCGCCGCGGCGGGCTGGGTGACCGTCTCGCCCGCCGTCGACGAGATGTACCCGGTGACCGCGAGGATGAGCGACAGCACCGTGGCGCCCAGCGCGAAGCCCACCGTCTCGCCTGCGGTCCAGACGCCGCTGAACGACCCCGCGCGCCCGGGCCCGGAGGTGCGTTCGTCGTGCGAGATGACGTCGGGCAGCATGGCCATCGGCAGCGACTGCATGCCCGCATAAGCGATTCCCGCGACGCCGACGGGCGCGTAGATCCACTCGCCCGGCGCCCACAGCACGCCGAGGATCGACAGTGCGGCGACGGCGAAGACGGTGCTCGCGATCGCGAACGCGCGCTCCTTGCCCATCCGGCGGGAGACGACGCCCCAGGCGGGAGCCGCGAACAGCGCGGGTGCGATGAGGGCGACGAACAGCAGCTCGACCGCGGCCTCCGACTCGAGCACCCACGTCGCGACGTACTGCGCGCCGGCGAGCATGAGCCCGGTCGCGAGCGCCTGCAGCACGAACGTCGCGAGCAGCGCTCGGAACGGCCCGCTGCGGCGCAGGGCACGGACGCCGTCGGCGTAGTGCTCTCGCAGGCTCGCCCGGGCGGCGGTGGCGAGCGTGCTCCCCGAGGCGACGGGCGCGGTCTCCGTCACGGGGCGGCGCGCGACCGTCGTGGCGACCAGCATCCCGAGCCCGATGACGACGCCGGCGACGACCCCCATCACGAGGTAGCCGATGACGGGGTCGTCGGCCACGCGGCGCAGTGCCGGACCGCCGGCGCCGAACAGCAGGATCGCGAGCGTCAGCACGACCACGCGCCACGTCAGCAGCCGCGTGCGCTCGTCGTAGCGCGGCGTGAGCTCGGCGGGGAGCGCGATGTAGGGCACCTGGAAGAGGCTGAAGGCAGTCGCCGTCAGGGTGAAGGCGAAGAAGACCCAGATCGCCGCGACCACAGGGCCGAGGGCGGGCGGGACGGCGAACGTGAGGGCGAAGAGCACCGGGATCGTGCCCGCGCCGAGCAGCATCAGCCGGCGGCGCGTGCCGTGGCGGGCGAGGTCGCGATCGGTGAGAGTGCCGATGACCGGGTCGATCACGACGTCCCACACCTTGGCGAGCGTGATGACGAGGCCCGCAGCGAGCGCGGCGACGCCGAGCGAGTCGGTGAGGTAGTACGTCAGCACGAGGCCGGGCAGGGTCGCGAACCCGCCGGTGCCGAGCGAGCCGGTGGCGTACCGGGCGATGGTTCCGTTCGAGAGGCGGGCGCGTGCGGTGGCGGAATCGGATGCCGCGGCCGCGCCGCCGCCGGCGGCGTCGGTGCTCATCGCGCCAGTGTAGGGGCGGAGGCAGGCGCGGAGCTGCGGCTGTGGACAGCCGCTGCATCGGGCTTCGGAAGCCCTCAGCCCAGCGCGGTCAGGGCGTCGCGCACGGCGCGCAGCCCGGCGAGCGTCTCGGCGAAGCTCGTCGACAGCGGCGAGAGCCCGATCCGCAGCCCGTCGGGGTCGCGGTAGTCGGGGATGACGTCCTGGGTCCACAGCCGCGCGGTCACCGCACGCATGGCGGGGTGCGACAACGTGATGTGCCCGCCTCGGAGCGCAGCATCCCGCGGAGAGGCGACGGTCACGCCGAGCGGCGCCAGCAGCGCGTCGGAGACCTTCACCGCGAAGTCGGTCAGCGCGATGGACTTCGCTCGCACGGCGTCGATCCCCGCCTCTTCGATCAGCCCGAGGGTGTCCTGCATCGCGATCATCCCGACGATCGGCGGGGTGCCTGACAGGAACCGCCGCATGCCCTCGGCCGGACGGTAGTCGGGGCCCATCGCGAACACGTCGGCCGTGCCCATCCAGCCCTGGATCGGCTGCGCCAGTGCATCCTGGTGCCGCGCGGCGACGTAGGCGAAGGCGGGCGAGCCCGGACCGCCGTTGAGGTACTTGTACGTGCAGCCGACGGCCAGGTCGAAGCCCCAGGCGTCCGCGTGCACGGGCACCGATCCTGCGGAGTGGCAGAGGTCCCACACCACGAGCGCGCCGGCGTCGTGGACGATGCGGGTGAAGGCCGCGGCATCCGCCAGATATCCCGACCGGTAGGCGACATGGCTGAGCAGCACGACCGCCGTCGAGGGCCCAACCGCCGCGCGGAGAGCCTCTCCCGTCACACCGGTCGAGAGGTCGACGTCGATCCACCGCACGCGCCCGCCGCGCTCCCGCACGATGCCGTCGACGAGGTAGCGGTCGGTCGGGAAGTTGTCGCGGTCGACGACGATCTCGACCCGGGCGGGATCCGCCGCGTGCTGAGCATCGAACGCCGCGCGCACGAGCTTGTAGAGCAGGACGGTCGTCGAGTCGCCGACGACGGTCTGCCCCGGCGCCGCGCCGATCACCGCGCGCCCGATCGTGTCTCCGATCCGGAACGGCAGCTCCATCCACGATTCGTCCCAGCCGCGGATGAGCCGCCCGCCCCACTCGTCGCGGGCGAAGGCGGCCAGTCGCTCGACGCTCGCACGCGGCGGCCGGCCGAGCGAGTTGCCGTCGAAGTACACGAGCGACGACTCGGCACCGACGAACGCATCGCGGTGGTGCCGCAGCGGGTCGGCGGTGTCGAGAGCGGATGCCTCGACCTCGAGGTCCGCGACCGTCGCGGCGGGGGTCGGGTCAGTGGTCGTCATGGATGAGCTCCTCGGACGGGACGACGGCCGCGCGACCCAGCCACGCGGCGACCTCGTCGAGCGTGGTGGGCGGCGGGCCGGGAACGAAGGTCGAGACGCCGGCGGGCGCCGTCGCCGGCCACGGGTCGCACAGGGCGGCGACGAGCCGGTCGCCGCGCACACCGGCGCGGTCGAGCGCGCGCAGCTCGTCGACCAGCACGCCGACCCGGCGGTCGCCGTTGCCGAGGTCGGTGCCGTAGAGCACCGTGCCGCCGGCGGCGACGAAGGCCTCGAGGTTGGCGAGGGCGCTCGCCTCGGCACCGGGGTCTCCCGCGTGGATGTCGAGCGACGAGATCCACGTCTGCCCCGCGGCGACGGCGCGCCCGATCACGTCGTCGTCGAGCGCCTCGGTGAAGGGCGTGTGCGCGAGGGCGTCGACGCCGGCGTCGAGCGCGAGCAGCGTCATCCCGCTCCCCTCCACGTGAGCGACGACGGGCAGGCCGTGCCCGCGTGCAGCGGCGACGATCGCCTCGAGCGTCGTCGCGTCGAAGACCGGCCCCGCCGCGGAGTTGAGGGCGACCTTGATGAGGGATGCCCCGAACGACGCCTGCTCGTCGACGGCCGTCGCAGCGCCGCCTGCCACGCCGGGATGCGCCGACGGGCCGGTGACCGTCCGCACGATCGCGTCGGGTGCCCACCCGCGTCCGGTCGGGTAGCCGCCGGGCGCGGTGAGGAACGCCCCGGCGTACGCGACCCGCGGCATTCCCGCGCCGGCGCGGCGGGCGAAGCCGATGGGGTCGCCGCCGAGGTCGACGACGCCGGCGATTCCACCGGCGGGGAGGGCGTGCTCATCGATGAGATGCACGTGGACGTGGTGGTCGATCAGGGGCGGCAGCGAGACGCCGGGCTCGCCCGTGATGGCCCGGCGGCACGGTACGGCCGCAGGACCGAGGAGCTCTCGCAGCGCGAACGGGTCGACGTGCACGTCAGCGGCCGATCTCAGTGCGCACCGCGAAGAGCTCGGGGAAGAAGGTCAGCTGCAGAGCCCGCTGCAGGAACGGCACGCCGCTCGACCCGCCGGTGCCGGTCTTGAAGCCGATGATCCGCTCGACGGTCTTCAGATGGCGGAACCGCCAGAGCTGGAAGTTGTCCTCCAGATCGACGAGTTCTTCGCACGTCTCGTACGCCGCCCAGTGCTGCTGCGGGTCGGCGTAGATGTCGGCAAACATCGGGACGAGCTCGGGCGCGAAGGTCCACGCCTGCGTGACGTCGCGACCGAGCACCTCGGCGGGGATCGGGTAGCCCGACCGCGCGAGCATCCCGAGGAATTCGTCATAGAGGCTCGGCGCGAGCAGCGCGCGCTCGACGAGTTCGTGGGCGGCGGGGTCGGCGTCGAACACGCGCAGCATGGCGGCGTTCTTGTTGCCGAGGGTGAACTCGACCGCACGGTACTGCGCCGACTGGAACCCCGAGGCGTTGCCGAGCACGCCGCGGAACTGCGCGTACTCGGCGGGGGTCAGCGTCGCGAGGACCGACCACTGCTCGGTCAGCGTCTTCTGGATGTGCTTCACACGGGCGATGCACTTGAGCGCCGGTGCGAGGTTGTCCTCGCGCAGCAGACGGCAGGCGGCGCCGAGTTCGTGGAGCACCAGCTTGAGCCACAGCTCTGTGGTCTGGTGCTGGATGATGAACAGCAGCTCATCATGGTGCTCGGGATCGCTCAGCGGCCGCTGGGCCGCCAGCAGCGTGCCGAGATCGAGGTAGCCCCCGTAGCTCATGCGATCGGCGAAGTCAGTGACGACCGTGCCCTCGATCGCCCGGGTATTGCGTTCGACGCCTTCGCTCACCCGCTCAGCCTAACGAGGCAGAACGGTCCTTCGTCAGGGCTGTGAGCGGCGCGAACGGCGCGGCGTCAGATGAGCTCGAGCTCGCGGAGCTTGGCCTCGACGTCGTCGTTCGACGGCTCGACGTGGTGCGAGGCATCCGGGTACACCACGACCGGGATGTTCGTGCGACCCGAGATCTCGCGCGCGACGTCGGCGGCAGCGGGGTCGGCGACGAGGTCCACGTACGTGTACTGGATCCCCAGCGAGTCGAGCTGGCGCTTGGTGCGGACGCAGTCGCGGCACCAGTCGGCGCCGAACATCGTGATGGTGGAGGGGGCAGACGTCATGACGTCTATTCTCCCGTATCGATCCTGGGCGAGGGCCGGCTGCCGGGCTGGGAGGTCGCGCTCGCACTCAGGATTTGCTTCGCGCAGACCAAGGTTCCGAGTACAGTTCCCGCGGTGCGGGGGGTTATGTCACCATGGTCCCCTGGGGTTGCAGGACATCAAGGGGAGAACGGGGACTCTCATCGACGTCTCGATCATCGTGCCGACGTACAACGAGGCTCCGAACGTCGCGGAGCTCGTTCGCCGTGTCTCCGCTGCGGTCCAGGGTCGTGAGGCCGAGATCATCTTCGTCGACGACAGCACCGACGACACTCCCGACGTGGTCCGGGCGGTTGCGGCATCCGCTTCCCTGCCGGTGCGCCTGATCCACCGCGATGAGAAGGTGGGCGGCCTCGGCGGCGCCGTGGTCGAGGGGTTCCGCGCCGCGCAGTCCGACACGTGCCTGGTGATGGACGGCGACCTTCAGCATCCTCCCGAGAAGATCCCCGAGCTGCTCGATCGTGCCGCGCGCGGCGACGTCGATGTGGTCGTCGCGTCGCGCTACGCCGGGGGCGGCACCTCGACCGGTCTCGCAGACCGCACCCGCGTGCTGGTCTCGAAGGCGTCGACCGCCGTCACCAAGGCGATGTTCCCCGTCAAGCTGCGCGACGTCACCGATCCGATGACCGGCTTCTTCGTCGTCGACCGTCGCGCGATCGAACTCGAGACCCTCCGGCCGCGGGGGTTCAAGATCCTGCTCGAAATCCTCGCGCGCAAGAGCTTCCGCATCGCCGAGGTCGACTTCGACTTCGCCGACCGGCACGCCGGCGAGTCGAAGGCATCGTTCCTGCAGGGCTTGCACTTCATCACGCAGCTCGCCGCCCTCCGATTCGGCAAGATGTCGCTGTTCGCCGTCGTGGGAGGCCTGGGCGCCGTCGTCAACCTGCTGATCGTGTGGGCGCTCACGAGCATGGGCGTCAACTACGTCATCGCCGCCGTGATCGGCGCCGAGGTGACCATCATCGGCAACTTCCTGCTGATCGAGCGGTTCGTCTTCCACGACATGCGCCACGCGGCCTCGAGCGTATGGTGGCGGTTCGCGAAGTCGTTCGGGTTCAACAACGCCGAGGCACTCATCCGCATCCCCATCATGGCGCTCATGGTCGAGACGTGGCACATCTCCAGCGTCATCGCGACGGGGATCACCCTGGTCGTGGCGTTCTTCGTCCGCTTCGTCTTCCACTCCCTGGTCGTCTACGCGCCCAAGAAGGGCGCCAAGCCCTCCGCTGCACGCGCGGTACTGGAGGAGATCGACGAGCAGGCGATGCAGCCGGGCGAGATATAGCCGGCGATGACCGAGACACGGACGGCGCAGGCGCTCCCGGCCCCCGCCGAGCCCACGGGCGGGATCCGGCCCGAGATCCAGGCGCTCCGCGCCGTCGCGGTCATCCTGGTGCTGCTCTTCCACCTGTGGGAGACGAGGGTGCCGAGCGGCTACATCGGCGTCGACGTCTTCTTCGTGATCTCGGGGTTCCTCATCACGGCGCAACTCCTGCGCGAGATCGAGCGCACCGGCTCGATCCGGCTCCTCGACTTCTGGGCGCGTCGCATTCGACGTCTGCTGCCGGCGGCGTTCGTCGTGATCCTGGTGACGATGGTCGCCCTGATGGTCGTCGTCCCCCGCACGGAGTGGGGACCCAGTCTCATCGAGTCCGCGGCCAGCGCCCTGTACGTCGAGAACTGGGCTTCGCTCGCGCGGCACCTCGGCTTCCTGCCGTGGGTGGACTACCCGCTGCCGGTCGAGCACTTCTGGACTCTCTCGGTCGAGGAGCAGTTCTACCTGCTGTGGCCGCTCCTGCTCCTTCTGGGGGTCGCCGTCGCGGCCGGGCGCCGCATGAGCGCCCGCGCGCGCGTGCAGATCATCGTGGCGCTCATCATCGTCGCGATGCTGCTGTCGTTCGCGTACTCGCTCTGGCTTTCGGCGCAGCATCCGCTCCACGCCGCCCGCAGCACGCCCTCCGTCGTGTGGGAGTTCGCCGCGGGCGGTCTGCTGGCACTTGCACCGCGCCTGTCGCAGCTGTCGCTGTCGGAGCGGGCTAAGACCGCGGTGCACTGCGTCGCCTCGTGGTCGGGTCTCATCCTCATCGTCGGCTCTGCCCTCACCCCCGAGCTGTTCCTCCACCCCGCGCCGGGCGCGGTGCTGCCCGTCCTCGGGGCGGTGCTCGTCATCTGGGGCGAGAGCAACCGCAGCTGGCTGAGCCCGACCCGCTACGGATCGCTCGCACCGGTGCAGTTCGTCGGCGACGTGTCATACGGCATCTACCTCTGGCATCAGCCCATCTACGTGCTCGTGCTGCTGAGCACCGGCGAGAACGTCCGCTCGGTGGGCGCACTCGCGGTGGTCGCGGCTTCGATACTGCTCGGGTGGCTGTCGAAGCGGTTCATCGAGGACCCGTTCCGCACGTCGAAGTTCTGGAAGCCGTTGCCGCGCACGTACGGCTTCGCCGCGGGAGGGATGCTTGTCATCTCGGCGATCGCCGGGGTCGGCATCCTTCTCTCTGCCTCATAGACGTGCCGTCACTCGGCGAGCACCCGCTCCTCCGACTGCCGCGCGAGCGGCTCCCGCTCGCGACCGGCGTCGGCCCGTGCCGCGAGGGTGACCGACACGCCCAGGGCAAGGAGCGATGAGAACACCACCGCGATGTACTGCGGGGTGCTCTCGCCGAACTGGTTGTCGAGCGGAGGGAGCCGGAAGACGATCACCCACCACACCGCCAGCACGCCGACGGCGATGAGCGACTCGAGGCGCCGCGTGCCCTTCATGGCGTGCGCGATCCACACCCAGAGCAGCGGAAGCGCGAGCACGAAGTACCAGAGGTGGCAGACGGGGATCAGCAGCACCACCGCAAGGGCGATGTTGAACATCGACAGGGCGTCGTCTCCGGGCCGGCGGAGGGCGACCACGATCAGCGCGATGACGGCAGCCGCCAGAAGCCACGACACGGCCGTCGCCACCACCGGGGCGACGAAGAGGGGCGCGAGCGCCGCCGACTGTGTGAACAGATGCCTTCCGGCGCCCCACACGGAGTAGGCCACGAGATCCTGCTCACTGAGGACGAGGGTGCGGTCGATCCACTCGCCGAAGATGCCCGGGCCGTGCACGATGAGCGCGATCAGGAGGAACGCGACGCCTGTTCCGAGGGTGGCGCCGATCAGCCGCGCCCGGTGCTGCACACCGCGACGGAACATCCACAGGCCGAGGCCGACCGGCCAGCTCTTGATGATCGCACCGAAGGCGAGCGAGACACCGCTGGCGATCTGACGGTTGCGTGAGGCGAAGAAGACCGCGAGCGAGGCGACCAGCGGCAGGAACGTGTCGGTCTGCCCGAGCCAGAGGTCCAGCGAGAGCAACGCGCTGTACAGCGCGCTGACGATCGCGATGCCGGCGAGCACGGGCCGCTGCCACCACGACAGCACACGCCAGAACGTCGCGGTGATCGCCGCGACGGCTCCCCACAGAGACAGGATGGATGCCGCGGTCCACGGCCCGACGGCGGCGTCGAAGTCCTCGAAGGGCAGCAGGACCCACGCCACCAGTGGCGGGTACACATACCCGAACTCGGTGTACGGGCTGCGGCCTTCGCGGATGTGCTCGGCCGCTGCGACGAAGGTGCGCAGATCGGTGCCGATGTCGCTTCCGACGGCATCCTGGAAGCGCTGCACGCTGATGTAGGCGCCGATCAGGACCACGGCGATCCACATCACGACGGACAGGACGGTCTTCGTCATCGATGACATCGGCGGCTCCCCAAAGCCGTTGGCGTCTGGGCCGGTCCGGCAAGGGTCGTGCCCAGTCCGGTCGACGAACCGGTGGCCAGATACTAGCCGACGCGGTGCGTCCCGCGCTCCAGGCCGATATCCTTGCCACGACCGGACGTGGGGCGCCGGTCGCCGGGGCATCATCCCTCGGTCGATCCCGGCGTGAAGGGGTAGCACGTGACCGTCGCTCTCGCGCACGACTATGTGACGCAGCGCGGGGGTGCCGAGCGCGTAGCGCTCGCGATGGCCAGGGCATTCCCGGGATCGCCGCTGCATACGGCGCTCTACGACCCCGCCGGCACCTTTCCGGAGTTCGAGCGCGTCGACGTGCGCACGATGCCGATCAATCGGTGGGGCATCCTGCGCCGCCACCACCGGCTGGCGCTCCCCTTCCTCGCGAGGGCGGTGTCGGGCTACCCCGTCGACGCCGACGTGCTGCTGGCGAGCTCGAGTGGCTGGGCGCACGGCATCCCGGTCACGGGTCGCAAGGTCGTCTACTGCCACGCTCCTGCCCGCTGGCTGTACCAGTCGGAACGGTACGCGGGCGAAGGCGACGGCGGCGCCCGCGCTCGCGCGGTCCGCTCCGCGATCAGCGTTCTGGGGCCCGGATTGCGGGAGTGGGATGCCGCCGCCGCGAAGAGCGCCGACCGCTACCTGGTGAACTCGACCGTCGTGCAGCGTGCGGTCCGCAATGCGTACGGTATCGAGGCGGAGGTCCTCGCGCCGCCGCCGGGACGCATCCTCGGCTCAGCCGCCACCGAGCCGGTGGCCGGGGTGTCGCAGCCGTTCGTCCTGTGCGTCGCACGCCTGCTGCCGTACAAGAACGTCGATCGCGTGATCGAGGCGGTGGGATCGGTCGGTGGCCTGGAGCTCGTGGTCGTCGGCGACGGCCCCGAGCGAGGGCGGCTGAGCGAGCTCGCCCGGCGGGTCGGCGGCGCACATCTGGTGGGTCGGGTGTCCGACGCGCAGCTGCAGTGGCTCTATGGCCACGCAATGGGGCTGGTGGCGGCATCCTACGAAGACTTCGGCCTCTCGCCCCTTGAAGCGGGCTCTGCCGGCAAACCCACCGCGGCGCTCCGCGACGGCGGGTACCTCGACACGGTGGTCGAAGGTCGCAACGGCGTTTTCTTCGACACCGCGGATGCCTCTTCCATCGCCGCCGCGATCGAGGAGATGCTCCGGCGGGACTGGTCGCCCGACGCGATCCGCGCGCACGTCGAGGGGTTCTCAGAGGAACGGTTCGCCGATCGCCTGCGCGCCGTCGTCGCGGAAGAGGCCGCGCGTGTCTGAACCGACGCGGGAAGAGCCGATGCGCGAGGACCGGGGGCACCGGACCCGGAACCTGTGGCTGGTGAGCCTCGCCTACGGTGGCGCCTTCCTGCTCCTCTACTTCACTGCGGTGCTGACCGCCTTCGGGCAGCTCGTCGATGCCGGTTCGCTCAGTCTGTTCGGCTGGATGCGGAGCGAGGCGTGGCTGGCGTTCTACGACGGACGCGACATCGTGATGTACTGCGTCGTCGGAGCCGCGGTCGTCGCCGCACTCTCCGACGTGCTCGAGCATCGTTGGAAGGCGCCGCTGTACTCGGCCGCCCTCGTCGGGGTGGTCGCCGTGATCTCGCTCCTCATGAAGGAGTTCGCACCGCGTCCCGATCTGGGCGACTGGGCGTACGCCCACAACACCTTTCCGAGTGGTCACACCGCGATCACTCTGGCCGCTGCCGTGGCGATCATCTGGTGCTACCCGCGCTGGATGTCGCCGGTGCTCGTTCTCGTGCTCGGCGGGGTGGTCGCCTTCGTCGCGCTGGGGTCGCTCTTCTCGATGGCCCACCGCGCCAGCGACAGCATCGGAGGCGCCCTTCTGGCGGGAGCCGTCTCGTGCGCGCTGGCAGCGCTTTCACGGGCGACGCAGCCCGTATCCTCACGCCTGCGCAGGGGATCGGTGATCGCAGGCGGGGTGATGGTGGGCGTCGGCCTGCTGTACCTGGCCGGTGCGCTCGGCTTCTTCGGGGGCGGCGATCACGCCCTGACGCTCACGATGGCAATCCTGCTGTGTACGCTGGGTGTCATCGTCTCGGTCCTCGCCATCCATCGGCCCTTCCTCGTTCAGGCCCGGACGAGGGCTCGACCTGGAGGGGACCGGGCTCCGCGAACGCCTGTAACCTAGACGACTGCCGCTGCTCGCGGCACCATGCCCGTGGGGAGAGTGGACTTGACGCTCCGACAGATTCTCGATGTGCTCTGGAAGCGCAAATGGATCATCGGCGCGGTCATGCTGGCCGCACTTGTGACGGCAGCTGTCTACCTCCAGGTGCGCACGGAGACCTTCGTCAGCACCGGCGTCATCCGGCTCAACGACGTGATCTCACAGGGGGCCGTCACCGGTGAGGTCGGCGGCGTCTCCGTCGACGTGAGCCCCGAGGCGGTGACGGGGCCGACCGTCCTCGAGGCGGCGGCCGCGCAGCTCGGAGAAGACCCCGCCGCACTCGCTGGTGCCGTCCGCGCGAACGTCGACGACTCGACGTCTCTCGCACGCATCCACATCAGCGCGATGGGCACCACCCCCGAACAGGCGCAGGCGCGAGCCGACGCGGTTCTGACGGCGTACGTCGCCCACGTCGACGAGCAGCTCAACCTGGCGCTGACGACCCTGCAGCAGCGGCAAGCCGAGGCCATCCAGAACGCGCGGGATCTGCAGCGCGAGGTCGCCGAGAACCCCGGCGACTCGATCGCGGCGACCAACCTCGCGACCGCACTCTCTCAGATGACGTCCGTCAACCTCGCCATCGAAGACGTCAACGACGCCGGTGCGGCGACAGCCATCGTGACGCCTCCGTCAGCAGGGGGTTCGACCGTGCCGTCGGTGCTGATCGTCCTGCTGCTCGCGCTGGCCACGGGTCTGATCGTCGGAATCGCGGCCGCACTCATCCGGGATCAGTTCGACAACCGCCTGCGTGGTGAGGACGAGATCGAGGCCATCTCCGGCGCCCGGTCGCTCGGCGAACTGAGCTGGGACCGCGGGGTCGCCGGGATGGATCCGCCTCTCCCCGTCGCGCACAACGAGCGCACCGACCTGAGCGAGCGGCTCCGCACGCTCCGCTCCACGCTGCAGGTCTTCCTTCCCCGACGGGAGGCCGTCGCTGTCGTCACGAGCGTCGAGCCCGGAGACGGCAAATCTTTCGTCTCGGCCAACCTCGCGATGGCCTGGGCTCGCGCGGGAAAGACCGTCATCCTCGTCGGTGGCGACCTGCGACGTCCCGATCTCGGGCGCTACTTCGGCGACGCGGCCGACGGAGACGGCCTCGCCGACATCCTGAGCGATCACGAGGTCGGAGAGACGCTGTCGCGCGGCGATGTCGAGTCTCGCCTGAACACCACGCGCTACCGCCGTCTGCGCATCCTCCCTGCCGGTGCCGAGCCGCCCGACCCCGCCGACCTGCTCGCCCGTCCGGTCCTCGGCGAATTGGTGGCGCACCTGCGCACGCTCGCGGACGTGGTGATCATCGACTCCCCTCCCGCGATCGGGATGGCCGATGCGGCACTACTCACACTCCAGTCCGACGGCGCGGTCGTCATCTCCTCCGTTCGCAAGACCGACCGCGTGCTGCTGTCCGATACTGTGGCCGCCCTGCGCGCCGCCGGCGCTGACGTGATCGGCGTCGTGGCGAACCGCAGCCGACGCAAACTGCCGAAGACCTACTCGTCGTACTACGTGTCGCAGCGGGCCGGGGATTCTGCGCCGCGGGCAGCCGCTCCGGTCATCGCAGACGACGTGACCCCCGGCGACGTCGAAGACCTGCGCAAGATCCTCAAGACCGGATCCACGGATGACCTCCGCTCGCGCAACCGGAACGGCACGCAGAAGTCGGGGACGACCGAGAACGAGCTCACGTCCGGCCCGGGCATCGCTGCGGACCTCGATGTCGATACCGACCTCGATGTCGATACCGACCTCGATGTCGACTCCTCCCAGGCGGAGAAAAGGACGTCCAGCGACCTGTGATGGCGCGTTCCCGCAGCCTCTCCCTGCCCGTCCGGTCACCAGACCGCGAGCACGGCGTCACACACGTGCTCTTCGTCTGCCAGGCGAACCGCTGCCGTTCGCCCTACGCTGCCGAGATCATGCGCCTTCTCGCAGATGATTCCCTCGACATCCACTCGGGGGGCCTCATGGCCGGGGGGCACCCGATGCCGCCCGCAGGGGTACAGACCGGCGCCCACCTCGGAATCGACTTCTCGTCGCATCGCAGCCGCGAGCTCGACCGGGGTGATCTCGGCGGATTCGACGTCATCCTCACCATGGCACGGGCACAGTCCCGCGAGCTCGCCGCCGACGACCCGCACGTGATCCACCGCATCTTCACCGTCAAGCAGTTCGCTCGATGGCTCACCGATCACCCGATCCCCGCCGGCATGGCCCTCGGCAAGTGGCTCGACGAGGCAGCGCACGATCGGTCGCGAGACGACTTCCTCGGCGATGACGAGAGCGACGATGTCGCCGACCCGATCGCGTCACCGCCCAGCGCCTGGGTCGCGATGGTCCGTGAGCTCACAGCGGTGCTCTCGACGATCGTCGT
The DNA here is from genome assembly GCF_022538185.1 of Microbacterium sp. CFH 31415. Classification (GTDB taxonomy): domain Bacteria; phylum Actinomycetota; class Actinomycetes; order Actinomycetales; family Microbacteriaceae; genus Microbacterium. Next base: position 59,851 of record NZ_JAKYXC010000006.1, read on the forward strand.
GGCGCTCGGAGCGGCGCGCGACTGATCACGCGAGTTGGTCGAGCGCCGCCCGCAGCTGTGCCCACGAGTGAGACCAGGAACGATCCTCTGCACGGCGACGGGCGGCGACTCCGATAGTGCGCCGCTTCCCCTCGTCGTCGAGGAGGGAGCGCAGCGCGTCGGCGAGGGCAGACTCGTCCCCAGGGCCGACAAGAACCCCGGCATCGCCGATCACGCTCGGGATACCGCCGGCGTCGCTGGCGACCACAGGAAGTCCGGTGGCCATCGCCTCGCCGACCGTGAGCCCGCTCGGCTCGGGCCAGCGGGAAGGTGCGACGAAGATGTCGGCCGACTGCAGCAGAGCCGGGAGCGCCTCGCGATCGACGAATGGGCGGAAGTCGACCCCGCCCGGCACCTGGGCGGCGAGTGCGCGAAGCTCCTGCTCGTAGCCGGACAGTTCGGCTGCGGGGTCGAACCCCTGGCTCCCGACGATCACGATCTCGAGGTCGTCGCGCTCCAGCATCCCCCCGGCGCGCAGCAGGACGTCGGGTCCTTTGTCGGCGACGACGCGTCCCACGAACATGACTCGCGTCCTCGCCGGCGCGGCGTCAGCGTCTCGCGGTCGGAACGCCTCGGTGTCGACGCCGTTCTCGACGACCCTGATCCGTCGCGCGAGCGACGGCGACACCCGTGCGGCGATGCGCTCGGCGAGGTCGTCGCTCACCGCGATCACGGCGGCCGCGGGCTGAAGGGCGCGGTCGGCCTCTGCCCGCGACATTCCTCGCGGCAGCTCGTTGTGGGCGTAGTAGACGGGGGTGTGCGCGGTGCGGGCGAGCATCGCCGGCAGGATCGGCGCGTTGTGGGCGACGACGACGCTCGCGGGCTGCCCCTCAAGCGCCGTGACCATCGGCTGGTACGAGCGTCGGGCGCGAACCCGCGGAAGGCCGACCTTCGAGAGTCCGAGGTCGACGGCTCGTTCCCAGCGACCAGGGAAGCCCGCCCCGACGTACTCGATCGCGTCGGCGCTCGAGTATCGCGGACGATAGGTCGACTCGTCGAGCAGGACGCGGTGCGTGTAGCGATCGTCGGATGCCGCGGCCTGGGCGAGCCCGTGCACGACCGTGGGGATCGCCGAGCCGGTCCTGGGTGAGAAGTGGTCGCCGGGGGTCAGCGCATGGACGACACCCCGCATCAGATGCGAACCCCCCGCGTGCGCCGCCAGAGCGTCTGCACGGGGTGGGGGATCCGCTCGATCCCGTCGGCTCTGTCGCGTTCCTGGACGCCGTAGCAGATGCCGGCGATGATCCAGAGGATGGAGGCGTGGCCGGCGACCCAGTAGAGGTCGAACTGGCTCTGGGCCAGCTTGGCGGCGACGACCGCGAGGCCGAGCGTGCCATACACCGGGTTCATCCGCGCGAGCGCCCAGAGCGCGCCGGCGAACATACCGAGGAAGCCGATGAGTCCCAGCACGCCTACGGTCGTCAGCACCTCCAGCTCGGCGTTCGGAGGCTGGAATCCGCCGAACCCGGTGTGCCACGTCGTCCACCATCGGTGGCCGACACCGAAGATCGGCGACTGCAGCCACACGATGATCGATTCGCCGTACCAGGTGATCCGCTGGGCGGCCGAACTGAAGTCATTGTCGGACGCGAGCTGGGAGGCGACTTCTTGGTAGACGAACCATCCGGTGGGGATGAGGATCAGCCACATCCACCTCGAGCGCTTCCCGTTGTGGAATCGCGGCCGGAGGCCGACGACGAAGATTCCGATCAGCCCCCCGACGATCGCCTGGCGCGACTGGGCGGCGGCCATGCCGACACCGCAGATCACGAAGGCCCCCCACGCCATCCACCCCGGCCAGCCCAGCCACGGGGGGTTGGCGAAGGCGATGACGAGACCGACCATCAAGAATGCGCCGATCGCATTCTTGTGCCACACGCCCAGGTAGACGGGCTGGAGTCCGTTGCCCAGCGCCATGACCCCGGCCGTCGCGCCCATGGCGACGCAGATCGCGACGAAGATTCCCAGTGCGAGACGGGCATGGCCCTCTCGGCCGATCACGAACCCGACGACCATCGCGCCGAGAACCAATACCAGTTCGTGGGCCCACTCGATGTAGTTCTCGGCGTAGCGGTTGAGGATGAGCTGAGGGGCGGTCAGTGCGACGTAGAAAGCCCCGGACCACAGCAGCGGCTGCATGGTGTGGAGACCGCGGCCGCGCACCAGCACCAGCGAGACCAGCACGGCTATGCCCAGGAGGAGGTCAGATCCGCTCATCGGGCCGATCCGCTGCACCGCGAAGACGGCCGGAACGGCGAGCACCGGCACGAGCGAGAGGTCGATCGCGGCGACAGCGATGAGCAGAACACCCAGCGCGAGGTAGATCGCGTAGTCGGGCAGGCGCGCGCTCGCCAAGCCCATGGAGGCACCGAGGACGAGCAGCACGAGGATCCCCAGGATCGTCGTGCCCACTCCCCGGATCGTCGTGCCTGTGGGCTGGAAGGTCACAGGGCAATGGTAGGGCTCGATCGCGGTGTACCGCTCGGCGAGCCTCTCCCTTAGGGTGTGCAGGTGGCATCTCCTCCTCGCAGCGCCCCTGCGCGGGTGGTGGTCGTCTCCCACACCGCAGATGTCGGGGGCGCAGAGATCGCGATTCTGCGTCTGCTCCGCGCTCGCGACCGCGACGCTTTCGACGTCTCGGCGATCGTGCTCGAGGAGGGTGCCTTTCCCGACCTCCTGCGCGCGGCCGGGGTGCCGACCGAAGTCATCGCGACCGCGGCGGTGCACCGCGTCACCCGCCGTGAGGCGGCGTCCGTGGGCGCTCTATGGCGAAATGCCGTCGCCACTCTGGCCGTCGCGCGCACCGTGCGCCGGAAGCTCCGTGGCCTCCGCGCCGAGTTGGTCGTCGCCAACTCGCTCAAGGGCGCTGTCATCACTTCGATCGCCCGTCCGCTCCGCACGCCATGGGTGTGGCACCTGCATGACCGGCTCGCACCCGACTACCTCCCCGTCCCGTTCGTCTTCGCGATGCGCGCTCTGGCGCGCTGGAGTCCGCGACTCGTGGTGGCGAACTCGTGGGCGACGGCGCAAACCCTTCGCTCGACGCCCGCCGAACGCATCGTCGTCGCGTATCCCGGGCTTCCTCGCGAAGCGTTCGCGGATCAGGGGCATCCGCCGGCAGCGACCGTGGGGATCGTCGGGAGGATCAGCGCCACGAAGGGCCAGCGTGTCTTCCTCGAAGCCGCCCGACGCGTCCTCGCCGAGAACCCCGCCGCGCGGTTCCGCATCGTCGGGGGCGCCCTGTTCGAAGACGCCGCCGAGGAGAACGAGCTGCGCACGCTCGTCGAGACCTCACCCGACCTGAGAGCCAGCGTGGAGTGGACCGGCTGGGTCGCAGACACCCCGGCCGAGCTCCGCCGGCTGTCGCTGGCGGTCCACGCGTCGCCGGTGCCTGAGCCATTCGGTCAGGTGATCGTGGAGGCGATGGCGGCCGGCGTGCCGGTGATCGGCACCGATGCCGGGGGAGTTCCCGAGATCATCGACCCCTCCTCGTGCGCTGTCGAACTCGCCGATGGCGTGCGTCGGAGCGATCTGGGACTGCTCGTCCGCCCCGGCGACGATCTCGCCCTCGCTCGGGCGATCGGGTGGATGCTGCGCCATGACATCGAAGCGCAGGTGATGGCGTCGGCCGCGCGGGAGGCAGCGTGGGAGCGCTACGGGATCACCCGCACGTGGTCCGTCGTCGGCGACGCGTGGGGGACCGCCCTCGACGCCCGCCGTGGGGAGCGCGGCGCAGGCTCAGGGGGTGCCGACCCCAGCGCGGCGGTCGCGACGACGACCGTCGATCCCCGCCCAGACGCCGGCGAAGAGACCCGCGATCTCGACGACTGACCGAGTGAGGATGATCGGCGAGGTCACGCGCCGCTGCATGGTCGCCTTCTCACCCTCAGCATCGCGCCCCTTCGCGATCAATCGACCGACCAGCGAGAAGTAGTGGCCCTGCTGTCGGAACGCCGTCACGTAGTACCGACGCAGATACGGGGTCCGCCAGCCGAACACCCGCGCCAGGAGCATGACGTGATTGCGGCGGGAGTAGTACAGATAGCGCCGGTCGAAGCGCTGGCCGCCGATCTGGTACGGCGCGGCCACGTGGCGTACCAGCGCCCGAGGCGCGAAAACCAGTCGGTACCCGGCAGCGGTGAGCCGCAGGCACGTGTCAGACTCTTCGCGCAGGCAGGTGCCGGGATAGTTGCCGCGGATGCCGCCGATCGATTCCAGGATCGAGCGCCGATACGACTGGTTCGCGCCGAGGAAGTGATCGACGTCGACCGGACGCAGCGAGTTCGCGCCGAAGTATCCGGTGAGATCCCCGTTGGGAAGCAGTCGGCCGATGGTGCCCACACCCTCGCGATCCTCGCCGGGGATGCCGTTGTCGGCACGTCCGCCTACTCCGGCGACGGTCGGGTCGTCGTCATAGACGCGGGTGAGCTCCGTCAGCCACTCGCGGTCGGCGTACGCGTCGTCATCGATGAATGCCACGATGTCTCCGGTCGCCGCCGCCAGCCCGAGCTGGCGCGATTCGGGCATCGTGCCCTTCCCCAGTTGGTGGCGGATGTACACGACATCGGGATGTTCAGCCGACACGAGGTCGCGCGTGCGGTCATCCGGCGAGCCGTCGACCACGATGATCTGATGCGGCCGGCGGGTCATCTCGTACAGATGGCGCAGGCACTCTGCGATGTACTGCGGCCGCGCGTACGTGATGATGATGACCGAGACGGTCGGGGCGGGCGGGTCCGGTGTGGTCATGTCAGTCGATTCCTCGGTTCTGCATCGCCGGGCGGTCCGCGACGACCGCGCTGCGGAACACCTCTTCGTAACCGTCGGCCACGCGATCCCACGTGAACCTGCGCACTGCGTCGCGGCCGCCCGAACCGAGCCTCGCCCGCAGCGGGGCATCCTCGGCCACGCGCGTGAGCAATCGCGCGAGTCCCTCGGGATCGCGGGGGTCGAAGAGCAGGCCGTCGGCGCCGTCGGTCATGAACTCGCCAGGGCCGCCGCGCTGTGTCGCCAGCACGGGGACGCCCGAACGCCACCCCTCCAGGATGACGAGCCCGAACGCCTCGACGTGGCTCGGTACGACGTGCACCAGGGCACCGTCAAGAAGAGTGCGCACCTGCCCGCGCGGGAGCGCCCCGACGAACCTCACGTGCGCGTCCACGCCGAGCTCGCGCGCCCAAGATTCGAGGTCGGCCCGTCGTGGACCGTCGCCGGCGATGATGAGCTCGGCGCCTCCCAGCCGGTCACGGGCGCGGGCGTACGCCTCGATCAGCACATCGAACCCCTTGTTCTCGACAAGGCGCCCGACGCCGGTGATGTAGGCGGCCGGCAGCGCGACAGCGAGAGACGAAGCCTCCGCGTCGAGGTCGATTCCGTTGCCGACGACCGCCACCTCGCGATGCGCCCCGAAACGATCGAGATCGGCAGCCGCGTAGCTCGAGCACGACGTCACGGCCCGCGCGTCGCGGAGCACGTCGGCGAGCGATCGGCGCAGAAGCTGGGAAGAGGCGAACGCGTCGTGTGCGTCCATGAACGTTTCGCCGTGGTTCGCGTAGACGAGTGGGATGCCTGCGCGCTTCGCGACGTGCGCCGCCCAGGGGCCGTTGGCGCCGAAGCACTGGACGACGATCACCTCCGGCGCATCCTGCCGCACAGCAGCGCGCCACGACCGCAGGGCGCTCGGTGCCGCGAGCGCGAACCGCATCACGCCGCCGGGCGATCGAGTCGGCAGCGGCGTCGGAAGGTACCGGAGCGGCGGGCCGTCGTCCTGGGGCGGCGCCTCGTCGCCCTGATCGACGGCCCACACGGTGACCTCGTGCCCCCGGGCTCGCAACCGGCGCCCGAGATGGAACACGTGCTCCTCGACTCCCCCGAGCCGGGGGAGGTATGAGCTCGCGACGAGGGCGATCCGCATCATGCGCCCTCGCCGGGGAAGTCGCGGACGCGGCTGAGCCGGTAGTGCCGCCACAGCGGGGCGAAGGGGGTCTTGAGCACGGTCATCCGCGGCCTGCGGGTCGAGTGCAGCCACATGCCGTACTTACCGCTGTGGCGCCATTCCTCGGAGTGCCCCGACCAGCCCACCTTGCGTGCGATGTCGGCAGCTGAGCGCACCCAGCTGTAGTGCAGCACGGCGGCCTCCGGCGATATCACCTCGTTGACGATCGTCTCGGGCGAGGCGGCCGGATCGGTGTTCCACGGGCGCACGTCCACCCGGTAGATCGGGAAGTCCGTCTGTCGCGCCAGCCGCAGCGGAACGCCGACCCGCACCGCGAGCGGGCCGGGGAACGAGCAGGCCAGTCGCCAGAATCGAGTGCTCGCTTCGAGGAATCGGCCCGGGGCGACTCGCGTGTACAGCCACCGTGCGGGGTAGTCCAGCGCCCAGGCGCCCGCGCGGTGCGCGCGCCGAACCATCTCGACGAAGACGTCGGGCTGTGGCATCACCTCGTCGGTGTCGAGCTGCAGCACCCAGTCGGCACCTTCTGCGGCCTGTACCAGCGCCGTCTGGCGCTGGTAGGTGTCATTCTCGAGCGGATCGAAGCCCTCCCGGCCGAAGTGCCCGGGGCGGTAGTCGCACTTGCCCTCGGTATCGACCTCGCGCAGGATCTCGAGGCAGCGCTCGATCGGGAGCGGCGTGCCCGTCCACGACGTCGCGCTCTCGTCGTACGACACGACGATGCGGTCCACGATCGAGTAGTAGGAGCGCACGCTCGGACCGAGGAAGGCAGGGTCACCGAGCATGATGTAAGCGTTGAGTCGCATCTCCCACAGATCTCGTCATGTGCGGTGGCCGGGCGGTCCGATCCTAGCCCGACGACGTCGGGTACTGTCTTTGCGATGTGGGATGGGGCGAGATGACCGACCGGACAGGGCTTGTGAGCGTCGTCGTGGCCACGAATCGAGCTTCGCCCTATCTGGCGGAGGCTCTTCGCTCCGTCGCCGAGCAGACGTACTCGGACTGGGAGCTCGTGATCGTCGACAACGGAGTGCCCGACCCGGTAGCTCTCGCAGAGCTCGTCGCCCAGCTTCCGCGATCGAGAGTGTTCCACGTGCCGCCGCCGGTGACGGTGTCGCTCGCCCGCAACGCCGGGGTCGCGGTATCCGAGGGGGCGTTCGTCGTCTTCCTGGACGACGATGACGTCTGGCACCCGGAGCGCCTCCAGACCCAAGTCGCGCTGCTGCGCGACGCTCCCGACGCGCCCGCCTCGTACTGCGGCGGATGGCACATGGATGCCGCGAGCCGGCGAATCCCGCCGTCGTGGCCTGCGTCGGTTTCGACGGCGCAGGACATGCTCGCCGGCAGGGCGCGGATGCCCCACATCTGCGGCGCGCTCTTGATCCGCCGCGAGTCCTTCGCCCAGGTCGGCGGATTCAGCCCTGAGCTGTCGATGATGGAAGACTTCGAGCTCATGCTGCGCCTGCTCCAGCGCGGAGACCTGGTGTGCGCACCGGGGGAACTCGTCGGCTATCGGCGGCACGATCGCAACGCCACGAGCACGTCGCTGTCCAACCTGCGAGTGCGGCGGGACGCCATTGACGGGATCCTTGCGCGCCACGCCTGGGCCGCGCGCATACGTGGCGATGCGCAGTCCGCAGCGCTCCTCGACTCCCACCGTGCGTTCGAGCGCCGGCGAGCGGCACGTGAGGCCTCGAGGGCGACTCTCTGGGCGGCGAGACGACTGCGGCTCGCGGATGCTCTCACTGAAGCGACATGGGGACTCCGGCACGATGCCGCGGGGTACGCCGGCGAATTCGTCCGACGGCTCGCCCGGCGCCGGTGACCGCGCGGGCGATGCTAGCCTGTTCGGCGTTGCGTCCTGCGCAGCGGGGTGGCGTGTCTTGGGGGGATGAAGCCGAATGGCCGATACAGCGATCACGGTCTCGAACCTGTCCAAGGCATACCGCATTCAGGTGACCGGTGCACAGACAGACCGAATCACGACCGCTGTGCTCAACCGCATCCGGCACCCGCTCACCCGAACGCACTTCGAGGACTTCCACGCGCTGACGGACCTATCGTTCGAGATTCCGTGGGGGGAGGCGGTCGGCATCGTCGGCAGGAACGGCGCCGGCAAGAGCACGCTCCTGAAGATCCTCACGCGGATCACCGCGCCGACCGCGGGTGTCATCGATCTCGGCGGGCGTGTCGGCTCGCTGCTCGAGGTGGGCACCGGCTTCTCGGGCGAGCTCACCGGTCGCGAGAACATCTATCAGAACGGCGCGCTGCTCGGCATGAGCCGCAAAGAGATCAAGCGCCGTTTCGACGAGATCGTCGACTTCTCCGGCGTCGAGAAGTTCCTCGACGTGCCGGTCAAGCGCTACTCATCGGGCATGTACGTGCGCCTGGCCTTCTCCGTCGCCGCCCACCTCGACACCGAGATCCTGGCGATCGACGAGGTGCTCGCCGTCGGCGACGCCGAGTTCCAGCGCAAGTCGCTCGCCAAGATGCGCGAGGTGGCACGCGACGGACGAACCGTGCTCTATGTGAGCCACCAGATGAACACGGTGACCGCCCTGTGCACCTCGGCGATCTTCCTCGACAAGGGCAGGCTCGGCTACCACGGGTCGGTCGACGGTGCGATCACCCACTACCGCGACACCTTCGAGAAGTTCCAGGTGCAGCAGCAGGACGCGGCTTCGCGTCCTGGAACGGGCGAGCTCCGACTGCAGCGGGTCGGCGTGACCGAGCAGACTCAGGAGCCCGCCGACGAGAAGGTCATCGAGTTCAACGTCGGGCGCAACCCCCACATGATCGGCAAGTACTTCGTATCGGCCCACATCACCGACGCGAACGGCGCCGTCGTGGTCCAGTGCGACTCGCGCCTCCTCGGCCAGTGGTTCGACCCGAGCAAGGAGCAGGCAGGCACTCTGCGCATCCAGAACCTCTGGCTGCGGCCCGGGCGGTACACGGTCGACATGTTCGTGTGCCAGGCGGGCATCCTCGACGCGTGGGAAGGGGCGGACGTCATCGAAGTCGTCGAGCACAGCCCGTACCCCGAGCTCGCGACCGACGACGCCCTGAGCCATGGCATGGTCCTGGCCGACTTCGAATACGAGGCGACCCGATGAGCCACCGCACCGTCATCCATCCCCCGGGGCGGTTCAATCTGCCGAACTGGGGTGAAGTCTGGGCGGCGCGCGAGATCTTCTTCCGGTTCGGTCAGAAGGAGATCCTGCTTCGTTACCGCCAGACCGCGGTGGGCGTGGCATGGGTGTTCGTCCAGCCGTTGGTGGCGGCCGGCGTCTTCACCATCGTCTTCGGCGGCATCGCGCAGCTTCCCAGCGGCGGCGTTCCCTACTTCATCTTCGCCTTCGCCGGCCAGATGGCGTGGTCGCTGTTCAATAACATCGTCAATCGCGGAGCAGGGTCGCTGGTGGCCAACCTGGCCCTCGTGCAGAAGGTCTTCTTCCCCCGCATCATCGTGCCGCTGTCGGTGCTCACCTCGATCCTTCTCGACTTCGCCGTCTCGTTCGGGCTGTTCGTCGTTCTGCTGTTCGTCTTCGGCATCAACCCGGGCTGGCCGATCCTGCTCCTGCCGATCTGGGTGCTGATGACGGTACTGCTCGCGATGGGCATCGGTCTGGCCGCGTCTTCGTGGATGGTCAAGTACCGCGACGTGCAGTACTTCCTGCCCTGGTTCATGCAGATCCTCATGTACGCCTCTCCGATCGCGTACTCGATGGAGGCCGTGGACGATGTCGGGCTTCAATGGCTGTTCAACCTGAATCCGATCACGTGGCTCATGGAGGCCTATCGCTGGTCGCTGCTCGGTCAGACGGCGCCGGAGGCGTGGCAGGTCATCGCTCTGGCGGTGGCTGCGCTCGTGTCGATCTCGTGGGGCATCCTGGTCTTCCAGCGCACTGAGCGCCTCTTCGCCGACATCATCTGAGCGGACCGTTCGTGCGCGTGGCGATGATCTCGTACTACCTCCCGAGCGGGAGCAAGATCGGAGTCGGATTCCAGGCTCACGAGCTCGCGAACGCGCTCGTGCGGCGCGGGCACGAGGTCGACATGTTCTCGGAATGCCCGCCGGTCGACGGCGCGCTCTACGGGCACCGTCAGGTGCACCTGGCGGGGTCGCTGCGCACCTTCCGATTCGCCTGGGCTCTGCGTCGGTTCGATTTCCGCGCGTACGACGTGATCCACGCCCATGGCGATGACTACTGGCTCTGGCGGCGCCGGGTGCCGGTGCACGTGCGGACGATGCACGGGTCGTCCTTCGAAGAAGCCGGGCGGGTACCGGGACTCTGGGAGAAGCTGCGGATGCTCCTGCTGGGGTTGAGCGAGGTCCTGGCGACAGCGGTGGCCGACGTGACGGTGGCAGTGTCTCCGGCGACGCGGCGGTGGACTCCATGGGTGCGACGCGTGATCCCCAACGGCGTGGACGTGGAGCGCTTCAGACCGGATCCGGAGAAGACGTCCTCGGTGCCCACCGTGCTGTTCGTCGGCACGTGGCGTAACCGCAAGCGCGGGCGCGACCTCGCTGCGGCATTCCAGCAGGTCGTGCTGCCGGCCGTTCCCGAGGCGCGGCTCCAGATGGTGTGCAGAGATGCGCCGGACGACCCTGGCCGCGGTATCGAGGTGCTGGGCGAGCTCAGCGCTGCTGAGCTGGTCGAGGCGTATCAGCGGGCGTGGGTGTTCTGCCTCCCGTCGGATTACGAGGGCTTCGGCATCCCCTATGCCGAGGCGATGGCCTGCGGATTGCCGGTGGCGGCGACTCCCAACGTCGGCGCGAGGTATGTGACGGACGAAGGGCGGGCGGGGGTCCTCACCGATCTCGGATCGCTCGGCGATGCCCTTGTCCGCATCCTGACCGACGAGGGGGAACGAGGGCGGCTCGCGCTAGCGAGTCTGGAGCGTTCGCGCGCGTTCGCGCTGACCTCGGTCGTCGACGAGTACGAGCAGCTCTACCGCCGTTAGCCGTTCGTCTCACTGCGTCTTCCATCAGGCGCGGCGCCGGCTCAGCCGTCGCACCACCGCGTCCAGCGGCGCGAACGGTGCGAACCGCAACGCCCACAACGCGTCGGAGACAGCCGTCCTGAACCTCCTCTGCGTCGCTTCGGTGCGGGCATGCCTGAGTGCGGCCCACCACGCGAACCTGTCGTTCGCGCGGAGACTCTCGCGATGGGCCGCGACGAGATCCCGATCACCAGCCTGACGCGCGAGAGCCATGTGTGCGCGCACGATCCCGTCGATCGAGATGGCCAGTTCCCGGTGGCGGGAGGTGTTGTTGGCGCCGTGCCAGCGGTAGTCGAAGAGTGCCTCCGGCGCGAACTCGAATGGCCCGCGCTCGGACAGACGCAGCACGAGGTCCAGGTCCTCTGCGAGGAGCAGACCGGCGTCGAAGCCTCCGACAGCAGCGAACTCGCTGCGGCGGATCATGAGGTTGCCGAGCAGGATGCCGGTTCGCCGCCGGGCGATCTCGATCCTGTCCCTGGCCGCGGTCTGGTCGGCCTCGACGAGCACTCGTCCGTCGGCGTCGATGGTGCGCATTCCGCAATAGCAGGCGACGGCTCGGGGTGAGGACGCGAGCGAGGCAGCCTGCCTCGCGAGGCGCTCCGGGTGTGACACGTCGTCGTCGTCCGCGAAGACGAGCAGGTCGCCCTCCGCGATCGCGGCGCCTGCGTTACGAGCGGCGGAGACTCCGCCGGGCTCTCGTCTCAGCACCCGCGCCGCGGGAATCACCGCACGGACGACGGCTTCGACAGACGAAGGATCGGGTGACCCGTCGTCGACGACGATCAGCTGCACATGCGGATGCGTCTGATGTGCGATCGACTCGAGCGCGGCTGTGAGAAACGGACTCACCCGATTCGTCGCGAGGACGACGCTGACGAGCGCCACAGCGCTGCTCTGCATCACGTCGCTTGCCCCCTCGATCCACCCGACCTCGCAGACCCACCCAGGGGCAGCACCGGGATTCCCATTCTGGCAGTATGCCTCCGGCCGCCACCCGTACTACGATTTGCCCACATCCAGCGGCCACACACGCAAGGCGGCGCGTCGGGTGGATCGAAACCGTTCACTGGGGAAGGTCGGTTCGGCATGGCATACCTCAAGCGGTTCGCGCGACGCGCGCGCCGCACCTTCGGGCGACAGGAGTCGTCGGCCGAGGCCGGCGGAGCCCCGGCTCTGCCGGCGTTCCCCGCGGACGGGCTCATCGGCACGTACGCGATCGTGCGGGCTTACCTGCGGGAGGATCTCCCGGGCCGCGCCGCGCTGGAGGAGAGTCAGGGCGTCCAGTGGGCGCAGATGCCCAAGATCGCCGACCGCATGGACTCCTTCTTCACCGAGTCGCATGCCGCTCTTGCGAACGGTCGAGGGCCATATCAGCTCGCGGTCGTCGGCAAGGCGGACGGCCGGTATGCCGGCGAGGTCTACGTCGAGACGTCCGGTGAGGCGAGCGCGACGTACGCCGCCGCGTACCTCCCCGAGTTCCGGCACACTCGAGTGTCGATGGAGTCGCTCATGCTGATCCCGGACTGGCTGATGACGACGTCGCTCCATCGCCTGGAGGCCAGCCACAGCATCGAGAACGTCCCCGCACATCGAGCGCTTCTGCGCATGAGCTTCCCCGTGGAGGGTGTGAAGCGCTTGGCCTACCCGCTCCGCACAGCCGACGGCATCGAGTGGTACGACGAGTGCTGTCACGCGATGGTCAACGAGAACGCCTGACCCGCCGGCGGAGGGCACCGATCGCCCGAAGAGCGAATCGATCCGCCCTGTTGGCGAGGTCCAGGGCCCTCCGCACGGCAGCGGAGCGCTCCGCCGGCGCGATCAGCCGAACGACCGTCGCGGGCACGAGCCCCACACCGACGACGACGTCGAGAAACTCCCGGCGATCGGGATAGATCTTCGACGCCTCGGGGTACTGGTCGTAGATGCCCGGGTTCATGCCCGTGATCTCCGGCACGCTGCGCAGGTGCGAGCACACCGCGGTGCGCGCAAGGCTTCCCGGCGAATACTGGCCGAACTCGTGCTCATAGGCGTCGAGGTAGCCCACCGCCACCCCGTCGGCGACGAAGATCACGGTGGTGTAGACGCAGTGCTCGCCGGCCCACAGCTCGAGTACCCTCAGATCGCCGGTTGCGCGGAAGGCATCGACCTTCTCGCGGAACGCCCGCTCGGCGCGGTGGTCGAGCGCGAGCGCGGTCCCCCCGCGATTCTGATCGCCTTTCCATCCCGATGCCTGAACCGAGACGAAGCGGTCGATCGCCGAGGGGTCGGCAGTGGCGTCGTGCAGGGCGAGGGGGCCTCCCGCGGCTTCGGTGAGGCGGCGGGCGCTGTTGCGCAGGACTCTGCGCGAGCCGTAGCTGCGGTACGGGGGCTCGACGTCGGCGGGGAGCACGTCGGCGCCTCGTGCGGGTGGAACCAGGTCGGGAGCGGGGTACGCCCATGCCGCCCAGCGGGTCCCGAGCACGTGAGTGCGGATCGTTGGCCGGTCGACGCCCCCGAGCGCATCCGCGAGGGGGCCGGTGGCAGGGTAGCCCCTCAGGATCAGATATCCGCCGCGAAGCAGGTGGCGCACGCCGTGCGCGATCGTGATGAGCGCCTCGGCCGTGCGACCCCGGTCGAGGACCGGATGGCACGGCCCGGCCACCGGGGGGTCCCACGTGCCGTACCCGGGCAGCATCAGCGATGACGGGGCCTGTGTGGGAAACACCCTCAGCACGCCGAACCACGCGTCGTCTTCTTCCGCCACGACGAACAGATGATCCTCGTCCGGACCCTTCCGTTCCGACGACAGGAAGCGCGGGTCGAGCACGACGTTCGCTTCGGCTGCCCGCTCGGCGAGAGCGGACCAGCGTGCGAAGTCTGAATCTGTCACGTCGGCAAGCCTCAGCAGCCTCGGCCGCATGTCGTCCTCCGTTCGGCGCACGATCTCCACCAGGTGCCGAGCGCGCCTGTCCCCGGCATCAGCCTAGTTGCGTCGACTTTCTCTCGGCGCGGAGGCCCCGCCGTGGCCTAGCATTGCGCCATGCGCGGGCTGTGGGCGCGCACCGCACTGCGCCGTGGGGCCGCGCAGGAAGACGCAGGGGAAGCGAATGCGAGTGAAGATGCAGCGGGCGCCGGACCCGCGCGCGTGGCCGTGGGCGGTCGTGCTCGGAGCGGTGGCCGTCCTCATCGGCGTGTGGCGGATCGGCGAGCCCTCCCTGATGGGTGATGAGGCGGTCACCGTCTCGATCGCGACGCGTTCGCCCGGCGCGCTGTGGGCGATGGTGTCGGCGAACATGGATGCCGTGCACGCGGCCTACTACGCCGGGATGCACGTGTGGTTCTCCATGTTCGGAGCGGATGCGGTGAGCCTGAGGGTGCCGAGTGCGATCGCTGTCGGGGTCGCCGTGGCCGGGGTCGTCCTCATCGGCAGTGTGTTCGTGTCACGGACCGTGGGAATCGTGGCCGGCATCCTGCTGATGGTCACCCCGGCGTCGCTTCTGGTCGCTACCATCGGGCGTTCCCAGGGTGTGCAGCTTGCGCTCGTGACCTGGCTCGCGTTCCTCCTACTGCTCGCGCTGGAGCGCGGGAGGACCTGGCGGTGGATCATCGTCGGGGCACTCGTGGCGCTCGCGATGGTCACCTTCCTGTTCACGGTCTTCGTCGTCGTCGCGTTCGGTGTGGCTGTCCTCATCCACCGGCCGTGGCGTTCGCGGCTTCTGCCGTTCATGGCCGCGGTCTTCGTCGGCGGGCTCGCCGCCGTGCCCGTTGCGCTCCTCGGCTACCGACAGCGCGGCCAGGTGTCGTGGATCGAGCCGATCGGATGGGACGTCTTCGACAACGTGCTGGTGAAGCAATGGTTCTCGGGGGTGATCTGGGTCGACTCCGCGTATCCAGGGTGGGTGGCCTACGTCACCGCAGTGATCTTCCTCGGTCTCGCCGTCCTCGGCGCCGTCGTCGGTGTGAAGGAGGGCGGGGTGTTGCGGGGCGTCACGTCGTTGAGCCTGGCCTGGATGCTGCTTCCCACCTTCCTTCTGGTCGCCGTGTCGCTGGTCGGAACGCCCTTCTACTCACCGCCGTACCTCGCCATGTCGGTCCCCGCGGTTGCGCTCCTGGGCGCCCTGGGCGTCGCGTCGCTCACCGCACGCTGGCTGCGGGTGGCGCTGGTCGCCGCGCTGATCGCCCTCGCGGTGCCGCCGTATCTTGCGATGCGTGCGGAGACGGCACACGGGACCGACTGGACCGCGATCGCGCGGACGCTCGACAGCGAGGGGGAGGCGGGTGATGCGGTGCTCGTCGAGAGCGAGCCGTGGGATCAGCCGCACCTGCTGTTCGAGCTGTATCCGGATGAGACGCGTGGGCTGCGCGACGTCGCCCTCAGCGGTCATACGAACCCTGTCGCGCTGTGGGGGGACCGGGCGGCGCCCGGCGACCTGCAGATCGCCGGCGACGTGGAGCGGGTGTGGATCGTCTCGACCTCCGACGGCAACGGCGAGTGGGACCAGCAGCTCCGTTCGGAGCGATTCCGCGAGGATACGGTGATCGAGCTCTCCTTCAGCACTCTGACGCTCTTCTCGCGCTGATCTCCCCTCGCGATACGCGCGCACGGCTTCCGTGCCATAAGGTCGGACGTGGGGCGAGTAGGGGATCAGTCAGGGGGGTCCATGCAGGACGATCGATTGAGCGTTGCCGTGGTCGGCGCCGGCTATTGGGGCCCGAACCTCGTACGGAACTTCAATCTCAGTCAGCACTGGCACGTCGCGGCGGTGTGCGATCTGGATCTCGAGCGGGCTGAACGACTGGCGCTGACCACTCGATCGGCGGTCGCGGTCCGATCGGTCGAAGAGGCGCTCGCCATCGAAGGGGTCGACGCGATCGCGATCGCCACCCCCGCTCGTACCCACGAGCCGATCGCCCTCGCCGCGATCGCGGCCGGCAAGCATGTGCTGACCGAGAAGCCGCTCGCCGACAGTGTGGGCAGCGGCGAGCGCATGGTCGCGGCGGCGGAGGCGGCCGGTGTCGTCCTGATGGCCGACCACACGTTCTGTTACACGCCGGCCGTGCTCAAGATCGCCGAGCTGATCGCGGAGGGCGAGCTCGGCGACATCACCTTCGTCGACTCTGTGCGCATCAATCACGGCCTCGTTCAGCCCGACGTCGACGTCTTCTGGGACCTCGCCCCGCACGATCTGTCCATCCTGGACTTCATCCTCCCTGACGGGCTGCGCCCCAGCGCGGTCTCGGCGCACGGCGGCGACCCGCTCGGTCTGGGGAAAGCGTGTGTCGGGTATCTCGTCATGCAGCTTGCGGACGGTGTGATCGCGCACGTCCACGCCAACTGGCTCAGCCCGACGAAGATCCGGCAGCTCGTCGTCGGCGGAACGCGCCGCACGCTGGTGTGGGACGACCTCAACCCCACTCAGCGCGTGAGCGTGTACGACCGGGGGATCGACTTCGTGACGGTGACCGAAGACGCCGAGCGAGCGGCGGCCCAGGTCTCGTACCGCTACGGCGACACCTGGGTGCCGGCGCTCCCCGAGGTCGAGGCGCTGTCTCTGATGGTGGGCGAGTTCGCCGCGGCCATCCACGAAGGTCGTGCCCCGCGTACTGACGGCCGGGCCGCGTTGCGCGTGCTGAAGGTATTGGACGCGACGTCGAGAAGCCTCGAGGCGCACAGCGCACCAGCCACAGTGGGTGCGGAGAAAGAGGAGACGATCGCATGACGGAGTTGGCAGGTGCCGACGTTCTCGTGACGGGGGGCGCAGGGACGATCGGATCCACGCTGGTCGATCAGCTGCTCGACGCGGGCGTGGCCCGGATCGATGTGCTCGACAACCTCGTGCGCGGCCGGCGCGCCAACCTCGACGCCGCTCTCGAGTCCGGGCGGGTGACGCTCATCGACGGCGATGTCCGCGACCGCGACACGGTTCACGACGTGGTGAGGGGCAAGGACGTGGTCTTCCACCAGGCCGCTATCCGCATCACGCAGTGTGCCGAAGAGCCGCGCCTCGCACTGGAGACGATGGTGGATGCCACGTTCAACGTTCTCGAGGCATCGGCAGAGCACGGGGTCTCCAAGCTCGTGGCCGCCTCGTCGGCCTCCGTCTACGGCATGGCCGAGTCGTTCCCGACGAACGAGCGTCACCACCCGTACAACAACGACACGTTCTACGGCGCGGCCAAGACCTTCAACGAGGGGATGGCGAAGAGCTTCCGGGCGATGTACGGCCTCGACTACGTCATGCTGCGCTACTTCAACGTGTACGGGCCGCGCATGGACGTCCACGGCTTCTACACCGAGGTCCTCGTGCGGTGGATGGAGCGGATCGCCGACGGCAAACCGCCCCTGATCTTCGGTGATGGCAAGCAGACGATGGACTTCATCTTCAGCGCCGACATCGCCCGATCGAACGTGCTCGCGGCGACGTCCGGCGTACAAGAGGGCACCTACAACATCGCCAGCGGCACCGAGACGAGCCTCCTCGAGCTCGCCGAGATGCTGCTGAAGGTGATGGAGTCCGATCTTCAGGTCGAGTTCGGTCCCGAGCGGGGCGTGAACAACGTCGTGCGACGGCTCGCCGACACGAGTGCCGCCGAGCGCGATCTCGGCTTCACGGCGACGACAGGCCTCGAGCAGGGGCTTCGGGAGCTGGTCGAGTGGTGGCGTCCTCTGCGTCAGGAGATCGCGGCAGGCCGGGAGCTGCGAGGTGACGACGCATGACGCGCGTCAACGTCATGAAGCCGTGGCT
Source organism: Microbacterium sp. CFH 31415 (assembly GCF_022538185.1). Taxonomy (GTDB): domain Bacteria; phylum Actinomycetota; class Actinomycetes; order Actinomycetales; family Microbacteriaceae; genus Microbacterium. The sequence goes on from NZ_JAKYXC010000006.1 coordinate 77,572, forward strand.
CGGGCCCGAAGAGGTCGCGGCGGTCACCGAGGTGATCGAGTCGGGCTGGGTCGCGCAGGGCCCCAAGGTGGCCGCCTTCGAAGAGGCATTCCGCACGAGGCAGCAGGCCGAGCACGCGGTGGCGGTGTCGAACTGCACGACCGCTCTGCACCTCGCCCTCAAGGTTGTCGGAGTCGAGTCGGGAGACGATGTCGTCGTCCCGTCGTTCTCCTTCATCGCGACGGCGAACGCGCCGACGTATCTCGGTGCGACTCCCGTCTTCGCCGAAATCGACCCGATCACCGGCAACCTCACCGCGTCGACCGTCGAGGCCGCGCTCACACCGCGCACCCGTGCGGTCATCGCCGTGGATCAGGGCGGTGTGCCGGTCGACCTCGACGCGATCCGCGAGGTGTGCGATCCGCGCGGGATCGTCGTGATCGAGGACGCCGCGTGCGGCGCGGGCTCCACGTACAAGGGCCGTCCTGTCGGCGCGGCGGCTGTGATCGCCGCGTGGTCGTTCCATCCGCGGAAGATCCTCACCACCGGCGAGGGCGGGATGATCACGACCTCGCGTGCCGACTGGGCCGACCGCGCGCGCTCGCTGCGGGAGCACGCGATGAGCGTGTCAGCGGCGGTGCGTCATGCCAGCGTGGTCGCACCCAAAGAGGCGTACACCGAGATCGGGTTCAACTACCGGATGACCGATCTCCAGGCCGCCGTCGGACTCGTGCAGCTCTCACGCCTCGATGAGGTGGTGCACCGACGTCGCGAGATCGCGTCGGTGTATGCCGACGCCATCTCGAAGATCGACGGGCTCCGCGCGGTGGCCGACCCGGCATACGGCACCGCGAACTTCCAGTCGTTCTGGGTCGAGGTCGAGCCCGGCTATCCGCTCGACCGTGAGCAGCTTCTGGCCGCACTGGGCGCGGCCGATGTCTCAGCCCGCCGCGGGATCATGGCGGCGCACCGCGAGCCGGCCTATGCGCACACCGGGGCCGCGCTGCCGGCGACCGAGCGTCTCACTGACAACACGCTCATCCTGCCGGTGTTCCATCAGATGACCGAGGACGAGCAGACACGGGTCATCGACGTCCTTCGCGTGAGCGCGGCAGCGGCCGGTTCCGAACCGGCGTAGCGAGGGTCACGGCGGCTTCGGCATCCACGACTCGGGCACGGTGCGCAGCTCCGAGTCGTACACCCGCACGTAGTCGACGAGCATCGCGGCGGGAAGGACGGCGTCCTCGATGTCGTCGCTGGGCCACCGCCCGCCGACAGCGACGTTCACGATGATGTGCGACGGGTTGTCGAACGTCCAGAGATTCCCCTCCTCGAGGTCCGACTTGCGGAAGGTGCCCAGGTCGCTGCCGTCGACCGAGTACGTGATCGCGTCGGGCGACCAGTCGACGGCGTATACGTGCCACTGCCCGCTCCAGCCGCCCTCCTCATCCGGGCGGGTCACGACCCAGTTCCACGGGTTGTCTTCGGTGTCCACCCCGATGGCCGCGCTCTGCAGCGTCATCGCCTTGTCGACGTACTCCATCATGTCGAGCTCACCGCGGCTGGCCCACGGCGCCCCGGGGGTGTGCTCGGTGCCCAGCATCCAGAATGCCGACCAGAGGCCGTAGCCGGAGGGGACGTTGATGCGCGCTTCGACGCGCCCGTACCGGAAGGTCTCGTAGGTCATCAGGCGCGCGGATGTGTAATCGGACCGATTCCCCTCGGCATCCTCGCTGGACTCCTTGCGCACCACGATGTGCAGGACGCCGTCGGCGACGAAGGAGTTCTGGGGGGAGGACGTGTAGTTCTGGAGCTCCTCGTTGCCCCAGCCGCGCGCACCCTCCATGCGCTTCCACGTCTTCCAACGGTCCGGGGAGTCATCGTCGAACTCATCGGCCCAGACGAGCCCGGTTCCGGCCTCCACGGACTCGAACGGCTGCGAGCCGCCAAGCGGTGCCGAAGGGGCTGCCGACGTCGTCGGCGGCGCGGGTGACGTCGCGCCGCCGCCGGTCTCGGCGGAGCATCCGGTCAGAATCGCGAGGGCGACCGTCGTGAACACACCCCATCGGATGAGTCGTCCTGGCCGTTCCTCTGTCTGCCGCATCGGCCCGACCCCCCGTTGCGCGGCATACGGCCGCAGATCCCCATTCTCGGCACTGCGTACTCCCTTGGCCATCGTACAAGCGCGTCAGCGACCGAGGGCCGGCCGGTAGTGTCGGAGTCTGTATCGTCCGGAGCCCGAGGAGTTCGTCCATGCAAGCACGGCGCACCGTCCCCTTCGTCGACCTCGCGTGGCAGACGGCGAGGATCCGCGAAGTCACGGATGCCGCGATCGCCCGGGTGATCGACTCTTCTGCGTTCATTCTGGGCGACGCAGCAGAGGCGTTCGAGCGTTCATTCGCGAGCTATTGCGGGGTCGACCACTGCCTCGGAGTGGCGAACGGCACCGACGCACTCGAACTCGCCCTCGAGGCGGTCGGGGTCGGTGGCGGCGACGAGGTCATCCTTCCGGCGAACACGTTCGCCGCCACTGCCGAAGCGGTCGCCCGTGTCGGCGCCGTCCCGGTGCTGGTCGACTGCACCGACGACTACCTGATCTCGGTCGAGGCGGTCGCCGAAGCAGTGACGCCGCGCACGCGCGTGGTGGCCGCCGTGCATCTCTACGGGCAGGCGGCCCCCGTCGAAGCGCTGCGCTCGGTCGTCGGTGACGACGTGCTCATCCTCGAAGACGCCGCCCAGTCCCAGGGTGCGCTCCGCGGCGGGGTGCCTGCCGGTGGTCTCGGCGATGTTGCCGCGACCAGCTTCTACCCCGGCAAGAACCTCGGCGCATTCGGGGACGCGGGAGCGGTGATGACCGACGACGTCGATCTCGCCGACACCATCCGCAAGCTGCGCAACCACGGCGGCATTGCCCGCTACGAGCACAGCGTCGTCGGCCGCAACTCGCGGCTCGACGGCATCCAGGCCGCCGTACTGTCGGCGAAGCTCGAGCACCTCGACGAGTGGAATCAGCTCCGCCGAGACGCCGCCGCGCGCTACGGCGACCTGCTCGGAGGCGACGAGCGTGTTCGGCTGCCGCTCGTCGCCGACGGCAACGAGCACGTCTATCACCTGTATGTCGTGCGGGTCTCCGACCGCGACCGAGTGCTCGCGGGTATGGCCGAGGCCGGCGTCGGCGTCGGCGTCCACTACCCGAAACCCATCCATCTCTTGCCCGCGTTCGGGTTCCTCGGCCTGGGTGAGGGCCGACACCCACGAGCCGAACGCTTCGCGACCGAGATCATCAGTCTGCCGATGTATCCGGGCATCACCGCCGACGATCAGGAGTACGTCGTCCACACCCTGCGTTCTCTGCTCTGACAGCCCGGTCCGGGATGTGCGACTAGTCCGCGTGCCGCCCGCGGACGGATGCGGCGAGCCGGCGTCCGCGACGCTTCACCGCGCGCGCGGCGCGCTCGGCCTGGGCGACGGTGTCCGCGGCGACGAGACGAGGTTCGATCTCGACGTTGTACGCCGTGCGCCCGGCGGGGGCGAGACGGCGCTTGTAGTGGTCGTGGAACCCTCCGATGTCGACCTTGGCAAGCCCGGCCCTGCGCGCCGCGTCGAAGCACTCGACTGCCACGAGCGTGCCGATCGATCCGACTCCCTGGACGCTCATGTCGCGGGCGGTGATCAGACCGACGAGCGTGTCGCCGTCGACGAGGTTGACGTTCGACGCGACGGGCGCGCCGTCGGCGGTGACGAGAGCGGTCGACATGAGCCGCCCTCGCCGAAGAAGCTCCGGCCAGATCGCTCTCAAATCCGCGGCGGCGCCGGCCTCTTCGTTGGGGTGGTCGGTCCAACGGCCTTCCCAGGTGTCGATCGACCACTTCACGATGTCGGCGTCGTCCTGCACGACCTGAAAGTCCGAGGCCTTCCGCTCGGCGCGGCGGATGTCTTCGCGCAGCCGGGTCGAACGCCAGTATGCGTCGAAGTCGAAGCCGTGCAGCGGTGCCACGTAGGAGTCGAACGGGTGGAGCTTCTGTCGAGGGAAGTCGCCCTTCGCATCACCGACGTGGTCGATGATGAGGATGGGGAGACCCAGTGCCGACAGGGCCGGCTCGAGCATCCCCTCCCGGTGGGGGATGGCGAACGCGGGGGCCGCGGTCGTGCTGGCGAGCTCCCAACGTTCCTGTCGCAGACGCAACGTCGTCGCGAGGACCGGCTCACCACGGTGCAAGACGACGACGTTGCGCTTGGGTACATCCGTCGGCTGAGCGAGGGTCGTGTGCACGAATCGGGCGAGGTCGTCGTCGGCCGGGACGAGGTGCTCCAGAGCGCGCGAGAACTCCCCGCCCGGGCGCTTCTCGATGACAACCTGCAACCCTCGCCACCGAGCCCTCAGCGTTTCCGCCAACAGGCTCACACGCTCCACTGCACCCACCGCGGCCCCCACTCTCTACACGGCAGTTCAGGTTCGAAGACCAAGCTAGCAGTCGCCGTCAGCCATCCTGACTGGACCGCGGGGTGGTCAGTAGACCCCGGTATCCTCGTTCGCGGCCTTGCTCCGGTCGGTCTGCCGCACCCGAGGCGCCACGACGATCCTGCGCACGCCGGTGCGAGCGAGGGTCTGCGCGAGCATCCGCCGTGTGCGCGACGCCGCCCACGCCGCTCGGCGCCGCGCTGCGGGGTCGAGCTCGGAGGCAAAGGCAACGAGCTCGTCGACGAAGTCGGGGTCTGCCGGGGCATCCCGCGCGATCCGGGCCAGCATGAGCGTGTACTTCGCGACGGCCCGCCGCGCCGCATTCAGGTACCGCGCTCCGCGGGGGAACTCCCTGGACGCGGTCTCGAACGCCGCCATGCGATGCCGCAGCTCGCTGAGCTCCCTGCGGTCGCCGACCATCCCGCCCTGTGTCATCGACATGTTGGACCCGTGCACGCGGTAGTAGGCCTGGGTGGTCCCGGCGACGAACCCGATGTTCGTCTGCGCGGCGAACCGCAGCCACATCTGCAGGTCGGAGGTGTACGGCACTGCTGGGTCGTAGTCGCCCACCTCGCGCATCGTCGACGCGCGCACGACCGCCTCGGGCGAGTAGATCTGATTCGCACCGTTGCGGAAGATCCGCTCCGCCCACGCCGTACCCTCCCAGATCACCCAGTGGCTGGCGGGGGCAGGCACGTCTGTCGGCAGATCCGGACCTGTCGAGTACACCACCGGGCCGTACGTCAACCCGACGTCCGGGTGGGCTTCCATGAGCGCCGCCGCACGCGACAGTGCCCCGGGAGCCAGCGCGTCGTCGGCCGAGATGAGCAGCGCATACGTACCGGTCACCATCGCGAGGCCCTTGTTGGCCGTGCCGATCAGTCCGAGGTTCTTCTCATTGTGAACGACCCGCACGCGGGGGTCGCGGGCGGCCAGCGCCTCCGCCACCTTGAGGCTGTCGTCGGTCGAGCAGTCGTCGATGATGATGACGTCGACTTCGACGCCCTCCTGTGTGCTGACGCTCTCGACGGCGATCGGCAGGTAGTGCGCGTAGTTGTAGCAAGGGATCACGACGCTCACGGTGGGCGTTGTGTTCAGTGCGACAGGATCGGCTTTCCTCATCGTGCGTGGTTCCCTCCGCGACAGGACGTGGTGACCGGCCCGCGATCCGAGCCGGCGTCCCCACCGTCGGCTCGGCCCCGCCGAACAGGTCCGTAGCCGAGCAGGTCCATAGTAGGGGGCGCCGGGCCACCCCAGCCGGCTCGGTTAGAGTGCGACGGTGGAGATCCGATTCGGACTGGGGATCCGCGCCCGCCTCGCGGCCGGCGCGGCGGCTGCGAAGGGCGGCGTGGAGGCCGCGCGACTCTTCATCGACCGACACACCTTGGCGAGCTTCGGCCGGGACACCCCTCGCGCGGGCGGCCGCATCCTGTGTTATCACTCGGTCGGACAGCCGCGGTGGGGCATCAACGACGTGGGCGTGCGTCGCTTCCACCGCCAGATCGAGTCTGCGCTCGATGCGGGCTATCGTTTCGTTCCGGCCGCCCAGCTGGCGCGCACGGGCGGGGGGCCTCGCGATCTCAGCATCACGTTCGACGACGGTCCTCGCAGCATCCTCACGACAGCCGCTCCCATCCTCGCTTCCTACGGCATCCCCTTTTCGGTCTTCGTCGTCTCGGGCTGGTCGGAGGACGGTCTCGGGGGCGATGCGTTGAGCTGGGCCGACGTGAGCCGTCTCGCCGAGCTCGGAGCAGACATCGGAAACCACTCCGCCACACACCCCGACTTCTCGCGCATCGACAAGGAGCGCGCGCTGCACGAGATCGGCGACGCGGAGGAACTCATCGCGAAGCGCACCGGCATTCGCACCACCAGCTTCGCCATCCCCTGGGGGCAGTCGCGCAACTGGCCCGCCGACGCCCACCAGGCCGCGCAGGAACTGGGCTACGACGTGATCTACGCGCAGGCGGAACAGACGAGGGTGCCGGGGACGGTCGCCCGCACGTTCGTCACGCGCGTCGACTCGCCGCGGGTGTTCGACGCGCTCCTGCGCGGTCGGTACGACCGCTGGGAGGAGTGGACCTGGCGCCTGCCCGCCAGATGACTACTCCGCGGGCGCCGCGAACGGCCGCTCCCGCTCGAGATAGCGACGGGCGAGGGATGCCTCCACCTGCGGCTCCGATGTGTCCACCCGGCCGACAACCCGCCCGAGGAAGAGACCGAGTGAGACGGCGGCGCGAAGGCGCAGCGATCGCACCGTACGGCGCGTGAACTGACTGCGCTCCTGACCGTCTCTCAGATAGAGCATCACGCGCCCCATGCGGGAGGGGGGCGGCTGCACGGCAGGCTGGGCCGCGCTCACCACCCCCGTTTCCCAGCCGGCCGCAGGTGCGCTCCCGCGCGCGGTGTCGAACTCCTCGATCACACGGGCGTAGCGGTGCCGCAATTGGCGCCTTCCGCGCTGGTAGCCGGCGAACTGACGCACCGTCGCAGCGAAGCCGTCCCGATGATGATGGACGATGAGCGCGTCGGGGGAATCGTTGAGGTGATATCCGGCGAGCTGCAGCCGCCACGACAGGTCGACGTCTTCACCGGTGCGCAGCGACTCGTCGAAGCCCCCGACGGCGGCGAACGCTTCGGCGCGCAGAGCGAGCCGCGAGCTGCTCCCGAACGCCAGCTCGGGAAGGAAGGGCATCCGCAGTGTCGTCACGAGGTCGTAGAGGGGGCGTTCGGGCGTAGAGTACGGCGACTCGACGCGCGCGCACGCGACGACGACCTCAGCCTCCGCGAGCGCGCGGAGCAGATGGGCGAGCCACTCATCGGTCACCTCGTCGTCGGCATCGCAGAAGGCGAAGAGGGGCGCGCGGGCGGCATCCGCGCCCGCATTCCGTGCCGCAGCGGGGCCGCGTCGCTCTGACGCGTCGACGACGCGCAACGGCAGTCGATCGGCCCACTCGCGGGCGATATCGGCGGTGCGGTCGGTCGAGCCGTTGTCGCTGACGATCACTTCCCAGGCGGCGTCGACCCTCTGGCGCGACAGCGCCGCCAACTGCCGGCCGATGGTCGCAGAGGCGTTGTACGCCGGGATGATGACACTGACAGCCGGAACAGCACCGCCGGGAGGATCGTCAGGTGTCACCCGGTGATCGTAGCGCGAGGCTCGCGCGCACCTCGGCGGCCGGTCAGAGGATGCGCGCCGCCGGCGGAAGCGGGTCGGGGACCGATACGTGCGTCACCTGGTCGACTCGTGCGGTGCGGTATCCCCACGCGAACGCGAGCGCGGCCACGTAAGGAGTGATCGCGGCCGGGTTTCGCGCGATCTCGGCCACCTTGCGCGGCACCCTCCGAAGCCGGTCCGCCGCGGCCGCCCAGCGGGGCCGTCTCGCGTCGGCCGAAGGGACAGGCATGGGATCGGTCACGGACGCGCCGGCGGCAGCCGGACGGGCTTCGTGCGCGTACGCCTCACGCACGAGCGCGAACCTCTCCGCGAGAATCCGGGTGCCCTCGCCCTTGGCGCGGCCCTGGCGAACTGCCGCGCGCAGCCCTCCCCGCTTGCGATAGTGGATGATCGCCGACGGGACGCCGACAAGCTGATGCCCGGCCAGCTGCACGCGCCAGGAGAAGTCGAGATCCTCGCCCGCACGGAGCGATTCGTCGAAGCCGCCGACTTCATCGAAGACCTCGCGGCGTACTCCCATGTTGCCCGAGCCGCAGGCGGGGAACTGCGGCAGTCCCGGATCGGAGAACAGAGGCTCGTTCCAGCCGAAGTCCCACTCCCGCCCCGGATTGAGCAGTCTGTGTTCGACGGCGCCGGCGACGAACACCGCGGCGCCCAGCGCGTCGTACAGCGAGCGCACCCACGTCTGCCCGACGACGTCGTCGGCGTCGCAGAACAGGAGCCGGGAGCTCCCTGCGGCATCCGCCCCGATGTTCCGCGCAGCCGACGCGCCACGGCGCGCCGACGCGTCGACCAGCCTCAGCCCCGCGAGTCTGGGCGTGAAGTCCTGCACGATCGCGGGTGTTCCGTCGGTGGAGCCGTTGTCGCACACCAGAACCTCGAAAGACGGCGCGTCGTGCTGGTCGGAGAGCGCACCGAGCTGCTGAGCGAGGAAGTCGGCGGCGTTGTAGGCGGGGATGATGACGCTTGCGGCAGGCCGATCGGGCGAAGCCATCTCTCGCTCCCCTCCCTCAGCCCACCGCGTCCCTGGACGCTGATTCCATCATGGGGGATCGCGGGCGTGGGGCGCGCGCTCCCCTAGGCTGGACCGCGCAGGCCAGGGAGGCGCCGTGCGCGATGGGGGATGCGATGGTCGACGGGCTCGAAGCCGGAGTCGAGATCGTCGTCGTCGCCTACGGCGCGCCCGACCTGATCCGCGAGGCGCTCGCCCCCGTCCGCGACTTCGCGGTGACGGTGGTGGACAACTCCTCGATGCCCGAGATCGAACGGATCGCTCGCGAAGCCGGTGCGGCCTACTGGGACACCGGGGCCAACCTCGGATTCGGCGGCGGCGTCAACCACGCGCTGGCCCGTCGGCGCCTGCCCGGTTCCGATGTGCTGCTGCTCAACCCCGATGCCGTCGTCAGCCCCGAAGTGATCTCCCGTCTGCACCAGGCCCTTCACGCGCAGCCGATGATAGCGACGGTCGGCCCGGCGCAGGTCTATGCCGACGGCAGTCACCAGCAGGTCACCTGGCCGTACCCGAAGCCGGCGCAGTTTCTGGCCGACGCGGTGAAGCTGGGCCGTCTCGTGAAGAGCGAGCCGCGGTACGTGATCGGCTCGGTGCTGCTGATGAATGCCGCAGCGCTCGAGGCCGTCGGCGGATTCGACGAGGACTTCTTCCTTTATGCCGAAGAGGCGGACTGGCAGTACCGGGCAATGAGGGCAGGGTGGCGCAACATCGCGGTCGAGGACGTCACCGCGATGCACGTGGGTGCGGGCACGAGCACTGACCTCGACCGCCGTGAGGTATTCCTGCAGGCGGGGCTCGAGCGATTTCTTCGCAAGCACCACGGCTGGCTCGGCTGGCAGCTCAGCCGGTGGTCGATCGTCATCGGCGGGGTTCCGCGGGTTCTCGTCTTCCGCGGTGAGCGGGGCCGCGCCGCGAGGGCGCGGATGGCGCTGTTCCGTCGCGGACCGGTGGCCGTCGAGGCCGGCATCCGCCCGAAATGATTCCCTGTCGGCATCCGGCTGTTCGGGGGTAGACTGCCCAGCGCAGAGTCTCGGGCCTCGCCCGCGACTGGGGATCTGCAGATGGGGAGCGGGGGTCTACGCATGCCCTCAGACAAGCCGCGCGAGCGTTGGATCGACATCGCGAAGGGGATCGCGATCATCTTGGTCGTCTTCCTCCATGCGACCTTTCCGGTGGTCACCGACGCGCACACCTGGCGCTGGGGTGACTGGTCGGTCGTCCTCGAGTCGTTCCGTATGCCGTTGTTCTTCTTCACGGCGGGGATCTTCGCCTCTCGGGTGCTATCGATGCGTTTGCGCGATGTGGTCGATCTGCGGGTCCTGAAGTTCACATGGCTCTACGTGCTCTGGTCGATCCTGACCGGTGTCCTCATCGTGTGGGGCGTCTTCCACGCCGTTGACCTGCCGTCGCAGGCCACTGATCTGCTGCTGGACGCCGGCGGGCCCAACGGCGCGACGTGGTTCATCTTCGCCATCGCCTTGTACTTCTTCGTCGGATGGTTCGTGAGGAAGCTGCCCCTTGCCGTGCAGCTCGGGCTGGCCTTCGTCCTCACGATGCTCTGCGAGTCGGGGCTCATCGTCGACCCCGCCAGCTCGTGGGGCAAAGTCGGGAAGTACTTCTTCTTTTTCCTGCTGGCGGTGGAGTTCGGCCCGCGACTGCGCCAGCTCGCGCCGCGGCTGCGTGCGTGGCACACCTTGATCGCTCCCGCCGTGTACGCTGCGCTGGTCGTCGCCGTCCGCAAGCTGGGGTGGCTCGGGACCGAATCCGGGTCCGCGCAGCATCTGGCCGTCTGGTTCCTGCTGAGCGTTCTCGCAGTCGTCGCGGGCTGCAGCGTGGCCATCCTCCTTGCCCGGTGGGCAGCATTCGACTGGCTGTTCTGGCTAGGATCGCGCACACTCTACGTGTATCTGCTTCAATGGTACCCGCTCGCCGCAGGCTGGCTCCTGATTGCGTCGCTCGCGGGCATCCCATCGGTGATCGAGCCATTCCTCGTACCGCTGCTCACCGCTTTCACGATCACCGTCGCCCTCGTGATCCACCGACTGACCAGACGGGCGGTGTTCCTCTACGAGCAGCCGCCGTGGCTGCATCTTCCACGGCGGCGACCGAGCACATCTGACTCCGGCACCGAGCCGGCGGATGCCGGGAAGCCCGCCGAGGCCGGGACGCAGACGCCGCCGGCAGTCAAGACCGCGGAGAGGTCATCGGAGCCGTAGATCGGGCGTCGCGAGGTCGCAGATGTCGCGCAAGGCGAGTCGCGCGGCATAGAACCCGCTCAGCCCGTGCACACCGCTCGCCGGGGGAGTGGACGACGAGCCGAGGTAGACACCGCGAACGGGTGTGCGCCACGGATGAGGCGAGAGGCGGGGACGCGCGATCAGCTGGGGCAGGGTGATGGCGCCGGCGGAGATGTCACCCCCCACCAGGTTCGGGTCCAGCCGTTCGAGCTGATGCGCCGTGTAAGCGTTGCTGGCGAGCACGAGGTCGCGAAAGCCGGGCGCTGCCGACTCGACCATCCGCATGACGTCGGCGGTCGGATCGTGTGCCGAACCGTGCGGCACGTGTATGTATGCCCAGAGCACGTGGCGCCCGGCGGGCGCCCGGCTGGGATCGACGATCGTGGGCTGGCTGACCAGCACGTAGGGGGCTTCGGCCGTGACTCCCGATGCCACGGCGGCTTCGGCTGCCCGGATCTCCCATCGCGTGCCGCCCAGGTGCACGGTGGGACTTCGCCGAGCGGGTTCGTACGCCCACGGCACGGGTCCCGAGAGTGCGAAGTCGACCTTCGCGACCCCGTCGCCGTACTTCAATCGGTCGAGCCGGCGCGCATATCGGCGGGGCAGGACCGATCGGCCGATCCGGGCCAGTGCGCGCGCCGATGTGTCCGCGATGACGATGCGGGCCCCTGCCAGTTCTCGCAGATCGGTTACCTCCACCCCGGTCTCGATGACGCCGCCGTGCGCCACGAGGTCGTCGGCCATGGCGTCGATGATCGCCTGGGAGCCGCCGATCGGTACCGGCCATCCCCGGGCATGCCCGTGCGCGGCGAGCACGAGGCCGACGGCGGCAGACGCCAGGCTGGGGATACGGCCGATGCTGTGACCGATGACGCCCGTGAGCAGGGCCGGGGCACGGGCTTCACGGAAGCGGACGTTCCAGAGTGGACTCCCCTGCTCGAGCGCGCGCAGACCGAAACGAGCGGCGGTGACCGGCGATCTGGGCAGTCGCAGCATCTGGTTTGCGGTGAAATCGGTCACGGAGTCGATGTGGCGAACCAGAGGACCGAACAGGCGCACCCAGGCGGATCCGTCCCGGCCGAGCTCAGCGGCTGTGCGTCCGAGCGAGCGGTAAGCGGCTGCGCCGGCCGCTCCCGCCAGCGGCTGCGCATATGAGACGTCGGGGACGGTGAGCTGGATTCGGCGGTCGAGTTCGAAAGCACGGAAGAACGGCGAGGCCAGCGCGAGCGGGTGGATCGCCGCTCCGACATCATGCCGGAACCCACTCAGCGTGAGCGGAAGGGTGCGCGCAGCTCCCCCGATGGAGTCCTCCTTCTCGAGCACGCGCACGCTCAGCCCCGCGCGGGCCAGGGTGACGGCAGCGGCCATTCCGTTGGGGCCGCTGCCGATGACGACCGCGTCATCCATCCCTGCGTCCTCTCACGGGCGAGGAGCTCCCGCCTCGTCGAGTGGAGCAGGCGAGGGCGCAGGTTCGGCGTCGGGGTGATCGGTGGCTCGCCTTCTCTGCGCGAGTCGCGTGAGGAAGGGAATGATCCGCTCCCACTCGATGAGGAGGAGGCAGACGATCTGGTACTCGTAGAACGGCAGGCCCATGAGGAAGCCGATCGTGGAGTGCATGCAGATGTATCCGACGAGCAGGGCGCTGCGCAGCCTCGGCACGAAGAGCAGGAAGCCGGCCAACTCCAGCAGGACGGTTGCGATGGAGAACGCCGCTGAAACGGCCGGCGTGTGCGCCATCCAGTCGACCAGGTTGGCCAGGACCGCCGGCTCGTAGTGACCGAACCTCGGGTTGGCGAAGGTGTACATCTGCAGCCCGAGGTCGTCGCGCCACGTGGGCGGGCCTCCGCCGACCGAGTACACGGTCTCTGTGGCCGTGACGCCTCGCAGGTAGAACCCGAGCGTCTCGCCGTTGAGCCATTGAAGTCCGCCGAAGCGGAGCTTCGACAGCCCGGATGCCGTGTAGGTGACGGCGAGCAGCGCCAGGATGAGGTACACACCCCATTGCCGATACGGGGTCGTCAGCGACGCCAGGAGATCCCTCCGTCCACCCCGCCACCACCGGATGAGGTGCTCCACCGAGACCGAGTTGGTGCCGGGAGCGAACACGAGCACGAACAGCACCTGCGTGGTGAGCGAGGACTCGTGGTCGAAGATCCCGTTGTTCCACGACATCGCGCGCGCGATAAGGCCGATGAGCACCAGCAGGAACAGCGCGGGGCGTGTCCCCAGCCCGATGACGCTCAGCACGATGAGGACGACGACGACCGCCGCCACGCGATTCGGATGGCTCACAAGGAGCTGGGTCACCGACTCGGGGACGACGCTCATCACCCAGCCGTGGCCGCCGTTGCGCGGGACGCCGACGTGCCAGGTTCCGATCAGGGCGAGTGTGCGCTCCCCGAAGGCGAGGGCGAGCGCGATCCGCATCCAGCTCAGCCGACCGATCCACACCAGGGAGAGGGCTCGCGTCAGTCGTGTCTCCGGTGCCGGTGTCTCAGTCGTCATCGCGACACCTCGTACGTCTGCGTGTACGTCTGGGTGGATGTGTCGTATGTCCCCACGGGCTTGGATTCGATCAGGGTGCCCGAGCTGTCCACGATGTCGACATACAGGCCGACAGAGTCGTACTCGATTCCGCGCTGGTCACGCAGAAAGCTCGTCAACGCGCCGAAGTACCCGGACATCACCGACGTGAAGCCCTCGGGACTCGATGCCTCGCCGCTCAGGTCACGGAACGGCGCATTGTCTGCGAGGGGCCGGTAGTACCACGATGCCAGCTGCCGCTGGAACTCGATCGGGTTGAGATTCGTCTCCTCGATCGGAAAGGGCTCGGCCGTGCCGTCTTTGACGACCTCGAGGCGCAGCGCGTACAGCTCGGAGTCGGGCCCGACGTAGTGGGCGAACATGGGCGCGGTCGTGAACGGGAAGTCCTCGACGCCGAGAGCGATCACCACGAGGTTTGGTATGAGCACCACGGCGGACACGACCGCAGGCAGGATGAACGAGCGTGCCCTCCTCGGGGAGGAGAGTTCGGATTGCGTCCGCATCGGGCGATCCCTTCGTAGAGTTGGGGGCCTTCCCATGCGGCTTGGGGGATCGGCTGGCGCCGACCGCAGGTGGATGCTGATACTGTAGCCCCTCCTTTCTTCTCCGTCAGCCGCGGCTGTGCGCGACCGCGCTCACCGGGGGCGTCGCTAGGCTGACAGGGGAAGGGCGCGGGCCCGTGTCCGTCGAGGCGGGAATCCGGCGAGGATGAGGGAGTTCGACCGGTGACAGAGCGCGTCGGTGTCGTCGGGGGCGGCATCGTGGGGATCGCGCTCGCGCGACTGCTCGCCGGCCGCGGCAGCGAGGTGACGGTCTTCGAGAAGGAGTCCCGGCTGGCCCAGCACCAGACAGGACGGAACTCAGGCGTCGTCCACGCCGGGCTCTACTACAAGCCCGGATCGCTGAAGGCGATGCTGTGCGCTGCGGGCAGGGTGCAGCTCCGCGAATTCTGCGAGGAGAAGGGCTTGCCGTTCCGGGAGGTGGGCAAGCTCGTCGTTGCCGTCGACGAGTCCGAGCTCCACGCGCTCGCCGAGATCGAGCGGCGCTCCATCGAGAACGGGGTCCCCGACCTTGCGCGTATCGACGACCCCGCAGGCCTTCGCGAGATCGAGCCCCACGTCGCCGGCATAGCGGCCGTACACTCGCCGCGCACGGCTGCCGTCGATTACTCGGCGATCACCGAGGCGATGGCCCAGGACGTGCGCGCGGCGGGCGGACGCATCCTCCTCGCGCATGAGGTGACCGCGATGACCTCCGAGAACGGGCGGGTCCGCGTGGTCACCGCGGCGACCGAGGACCGATTCGAGCGGGTCGTGGTGTGTGCGGGGCTCCACTCGGATGTCGTTGCGCGCTTCGTCGGCGCCGATGCCGCCCCCAAGATCCTGCCGATGCGGGGCGAGTACTGGGACATGACACCCGAGAGCGCCAAGCTCGTGCGGGGCATGATCTACCCCGTGCCGGATCCGCGCTTCCCGTTCCTCGGCGTCCACTTCACCCGAGGCGTCTACGACGGCGTGCACGTCGGACCCAACGCGGTGCCGGCGCTGGCCCGCGAGGGATACGGATGGCTGCGAATCTCGCCGAAGGACACCTGGGAGTCCCTCCGCTGGCCGGGTGCCCTGCCGCTCGTCCGTCAGCACTGGCGCATGGGCGTCGATGAGATCTCCGCATCGCTGCTCAAAGCGCTCTACTACCGGAAGGCCCGCCGCTTCGTTCCGGAGCTGAAGATGTCGGACCTCTCGCGTCGCGCCCCCGCCGGAGTCCGTGCACAGGCATGGGGCCGCGACGGAAGCCTGCTGGACGACTTCGCCGTCGACCAGGTCGGCGCCGTCACCGTGCTGCGCAACGCTCCTTCGCCGGCGGCGACCTCCTCGATGGCGATCGCGGAGTACGTCGCCGAGAAGTACCTGTCGTGATCGTCATGGCTAGAGTCGGACCGGGAGGGGCTGGATGAGGGTGCTGCGCGTCGCTCATCACGCTGTCGTGTCGGCGTGGCGGGATCGAGAACGAAGCCTGCGAGAGCGGGGCATGGACGTGCGACTGGTCTCGGCCGAGCGCTGGAACGAGGGCGGGCGGACCGTCGCGCTCGCGGCGGACGGCGACTCGTTCGTGGTCGGCGCCCGCACGATCGGCACCCACCCGAACGCCTTCCTCTACGACCCCCGTCCGATCTGGCGGCTGCTGCGCGGACGACCCGACCTGATCGACCTGCATGAGGAGCCCTTCTCGCTCGCCGCGGCCGAGGTGCTGCTGCTGCGCCGGATTCTGCGGCTGAAGGCCCCGTACGTGCTGTACTCGGCCCAGAACATCGAGAAGCGCTACCCGATCCCGTTTCGGTGGTTCGAATCGGCCGCGCTCCGCGGCGCGGCAGGTGCCTACGTGTGCAATCGGGAGGCGGGCGAGATCCTTCGACGCAAAGGTCTTCGCGGGCCGGCCGAGCTCATCCCCCTCGGTGTCGGCACCGAGCGCTTCAGCCCGGCCGACACGTCCTCACCGCGACCCGCGCCCGTCATCGGGTACATCGGCCGGGTCGAGCCGTACAAGGGCGTCGCGCACCTGCTCGAGGCTGCGGCATCCCGTCCTCACTGGCGCATCGAGATCAGCGGGGACGGCAGCCAGCGCGCCGAGCTCGTGGCGCTCGCCGCCCGCCTCGGCATCTCGGACCGCGTCACGTTCCTCGGGTTCGCACAGGGCGCCGAGCTCGCCGACCGCTATCGGCGGCTCGATGCGATCGCCGTGCCGTCGATTCCCTGGCCGGGGTGGCTCGAGCAGTTCTGCCGGGTCGCGGTCGAGGCGATGGCCTCTGGAGTGCCGGTCGTCGCCAGCCGCTCCGGTGCGATCCCCGATGTCGTCGCCGACGCGGGCGTGCTGGTCGAGGCGGGTGACCCCGAGGCGCTCGCCGCCGGACTCGACGAAGCGCTCGAGCCGTCCCGGTGGTCGGGCTTGCGCGAGCGGGGCCTCGCCCGCGCGACAGAGTTCACGTGGC
Source organism: Microbacterium sp. CFH 31415 (assembly GCF_022538185.1). GTDB lineage: Bacteria > Actinomycetota > Actinomycetes > Actinomycetales > Microbacteriaceae > Microbacterium. The sequence goes on from NZ_JAKYXC010000006.1 coordinate 93,970, forward strand.
AACGGGTCGCCGAGCAGCACGCCGCCCTGTATCGGAGCGTCGCCCCTCGTCGCGATGCCGGCGCCGGGCGTCCGCCGCAGGTCGTCGCGATCGCCTACGGCGATCCCGATCTGCTCGAGGGCGCCCTCGAAGGCATCGGCGCCGGCTTCGGCGTGACGATCGTCGACAACTCCTCCGCCGCCGAGACCAGAGCGCTCGCCGAGCGCCGCGGCGCGGTGTACATCGACCCGGGCGCGAATCTCGGGTTCGGCGCCGGGGTGAACGTCGCGCTCAGGTCTCTCGCCGATCGCGGGCTCGCATCCGACGACGTCCTTCTGCTCAATCCCGACGCGCGCATCTCGGCGGAGGGCATCTCCGCGATGCACGCGGCCCTCCAAGCCACGCCCTCGCTCGCGGCGGTGGGCGCAACCCAGACTGAGCCGTCCAGCGGCGAGACCGTGCGAGTGTGGTGGCCGTTCCCCAGCCCGCTCCGGGCGTGGATCGACGCGCTCGGCCTCGGACGGTTCGACAGGGCCAAGGGATTCGCGATCGGGTCGGTGCTGCTGCTGCGGGCCGAGGCGATCGCGCAGATCGGCCTGTTCGACGAGCAGTTCTTCCTCTACGCCGAGGAGGTCGACTGGCAGAAGCGGGCGCGCGACGCGGGGTGGAACATCGCTGTGGCGCCGGTGACCGCGACGCACGTGGGCGCGGGGACGGGCGGAGACGGCACCCGTCGCGAGGCACTGTTCTTCGCGAGCAACGAGAAGTACCAGCGCAAGCACTTCGGAGCCCTGGGCTGGCAGGTGTTCCGCGCGGGCGTCATCACAGGGGCGACCGTGCGCGCGTGGGTCGGGCGAGGCGCCCACCGCGAGGCCGCCCGACGCCGCCGCGCGATCTTCGTCGAGGGTCCGGTCGCGTACGCCGACCGCATCGGCTGATCCGTCCGGTCAGGCGGCGGATCGGGTGCGAAGCTTCTCCTCGGCGACCTCGGCGTACACGTCGAGCGTGCGCTGCGCCACCGCTTCCCACGAGGTGTAGGCCGAGGCATCCGCTCGCGCTTCTTCGCCCATGCGCCGGCGCAGGTCGCGGTCGGCGACGAGCGGTGCGACGGCCGCGGCGATCGATGCCCCGTCGCGCTCGATCAGGGCGCCGTTGCGCCCGTTCTCGATCATCTCCTCGGCGACCCCGAGCGGGGTGGCGACGACGGGGAGGCCCGCTGCCGCCGCCTCGAGCATGACCAGGCCGAACGCCTCGTAGATCGTCGGGAACACGAAGACATCGCCCGCCTGGAAGTACTCCTCGACGACCGGCGAGTGCCCCGTGAAGACGATCCGGTCGCCCACGCCCAGCGCGGCAGCCTGGGCACGGAACGGCCGGGGGTCGTCGCCGCCGACCACGAGCAGGCGCGCGGCCGGCGGCAGGAGCGGCAGCGCGTCGATGACCGCTGCCAGTCCCTTACGGCGGAATTCCTTGCCGACGAACAGCAGCACCACTTCGTCGTCGCCGTAGCCGTGGCGAGCGCGCACCTTCGCACGGATCGCGGGGGCGTCGGCCGGCTGGAAGCGCCGCACGTCGACGGCGTTCGGGATCACGGTGATGCGTCCGGGGTCGGCGCCGTAGTACTGGGTCAGCTCCCGGGCGACGCTCGGCGACACCGCGATCGCGCGACGGAACCGGCCGGGGCGGTAGTTGCGCTGCTCGACCTGCAGCACCGCGTGATGGAAGGGGTTGGCGATGGCGCGCAGCGCCTCACCGTTGCGGAACTTCATCTCCCACCACGCCCGGTGGCAGCTGTGCGCGGTGATGACGTCCTGCACCCGGGTCGCGCAGCCGCCCTGGTTGTGGACGATGTCGACGTCGAGGGCGCGGATGCTTCGGCTCGCCGCAGCCGAGTAGGTGACAGGGAGGGCGAACCCGGGCGAGGGTGCCATCGGCACTCGGTGCCACCGCAGCGGGGGCTGGGGAAGAGGGTCGATCTTCGCCGACACCAGGGTCAGATCGATGCGGTCCGCCATGCGGAGCGCCAGCTCATAGGACGCGCGCTCGATGCCCCCCTCGTTGTTGAAGGCATAGGACGACATCGCGACGCGCATCAACTCATGCTAGCCAGGCGCGCGCAGGGCAACGGTGGTCGCAGTGACCCTCGATTCTGCGGATCGCGCCCGTCGGTGGCGAATCCTGCAGAAATCGTGAGATAACTCTCACACTCCTGGGCCGGATGCCGATAGAGTGCGCTATGTATCTTCTGCTGGCGATCCTCCTCTTGGGAAGGTGAGGATCTGACAGCACTTCCAGCAGGAGTGCTTGGCTCGCGGTGTGGGATCGCGGGTGACTGGGGATAGTACGTGCGGCCGGGGGGTCGCGCGGCTTTTTGTGCCCACCTGGGGAGGGCCACGTCGTGACGACCGCTTTCGAGCGTCAGCTGTTGGGGACACGCCGTCCTTTGGCGACGCCGTCCGTGCAGATTTCTGCGCCGCCCGCGCAGACCACCGCAAGAGTGTCCGCCGCCGTCGCGCCGACGTCGAACGCGACCCTGGAGAACAGGCACCGCTGGGAGCGCGCCTACCGCCGGCGCCTGCGCCTCGCCGACACCGCGGTCGTGATCGGTTCGACGGGTGTCGCGGCGTGGATCCAGATCGCCGCCATCGCCCAGGTCGACCTGACCGACGCCCCCTGGCAGTACGGGCGCGTCTTCGTCCTGACCGCCGCCGTCTGGCTGCTCTTCCTGGCCCTCTTCCAGACGCGTTCACCGCGCGTGATCGGTCAGGGCATCGAATATCGACGCGTCCTGCACGCCACCGGCATGGCGTTCGGTGTCGCGGCCATCGCCTTCGTCATCATGCAGTCCCAGGGAATCCGCACGCAGCTGCTCATCGCGCTGCCCCTCGGCACTGCCGCAATCCTCGCCACCCGCTGGACTTCCCGCCGCTGGCTTCAGCGCCAGCGGGTGGCGGGCCACTTCGTCTCGCGCGCATTGGTCGTCGGCAACCGCTACGACGTCGAGTACGTCATCGACAGCCTGCAGACCGACGGCCTTCACGCCTACAAGGTCGTGGGCGTCATCCTCGATCAGCCGCACACCGAGATCATGGTCGACGGGCAGCGTTACGTCTCGGTCGGTTCGATCGACGACGTCGCGACTCACGCCGCTTCGCTCGGTGCCGACTCCGTCATCCTGGCGAGCATCCCCGAAGGCGACCGCGGGTACATCAAGCGCCTGACCTGGCAGCTGGAGGGGGCCGCAGCCGAACTGTCGCTCTCCAGCCCGCTCGTGGATGTCGCAGGACCGCGGATGTCCCTTCGCCCCGTCGAAGGACTGCCGCTGATCCAGGTCGAGATCCCGACGTTCGAAGGTGGCCGCCACCTCGCCAAGAGGGCGTTCGACATCGCCGTCGCCTCGATCGCGCTCGTGTTCGTCGCCATCGTGACTCCGTTCGTGGCACTGGCCATCAAGCTCGAGAGCAAGGGGCCGGTCTTCTTCGTCCAGCCGCGCGTCGGTCGTGACGGCGAGACCTTCCCGATGCTGAAGTTCCGCTCCATGCATGTCGACGCCGAGAACATGCTCCACACCGTGTCGGAGCTCAATGAGGGCTCCGGCCCGCTGTTCAAGATGAAGCGCGACCCGCGGGTCACCCGCGTCGGCACATTCCTGCGGAAGTTCTCCATCGACGAGCTTCCTCAGTTCGCGAACGTCCTGCTAGGGGACATGAGCATCGTCGGACCGCGCCCCCCGCTGCCGCGCGAGACGAGCCTGTACGAGAACGACACCTACCGCCGGCTGTACATCCGGCCCGGCATCACCGGACCGTGGCAGATCAGCGGACGTTCCCACCTGTCGTGGGAGGAGAGCGTTCGCCTGGACCTGCGCTACGTCGAGAACTGGTCGGTCACCGGTGACATGCTGATCCTGCTCAAGACCGTCGGGACGGTGTTCAAGGCCGAAGGCGCGTACTGACTCGGCCTCAGCGGCTCCAGAGCGGTTCGAGCAGCTCCGCGTAGGCCACGACCCGGTCCTCCCAGTCGGGCACACCCGAGACGAGGGCGGTCGGCCGGTGCTCGCCGAGCGCGGTGATCACCGCGCCGGGGAATCCGCCGGCTGACGCGATCGTGAGGGTCTCCGCGCTGAGCGATCGGAATCCGGCGACTGGGGTGCTGATGATCGGTCGCCCCACGGCGAGGTATTCGTACAGCTTGATCGGGTCGAGGCTGTCGGTGAAGCCGGTGACCACGTGCGGCACGATCAGCGCGGCGGCGTGCTGCAGGTAGGAGGGCACCGCCTCGAAGGGGCGCGGGCCGAGCATCGCCACCGCCGGATGGGCGGCCAACCGCGAGGAGTTCGCTTCCGAGAGGGCGCAGGGTCCGATGAGCACGACGGATCCGCCGACGGATGCCGCGGCATCCGCTGTCTGAATCACGAGGTCGACGTCGAGGCGGTCCTCATGCTGGGTCCCGACGTAGAGAGCCGAGCGCGCCGGAAGATCGTCGGGGCGCGGCGTGGGCTCACGGTAGCGGACGACGTCGACGGCGTTCGGGATGAGCACGACCTCCCGTCGGGACTGCCGAGTGTCGCGAAGTCCTTCGGAGCAGACCACGACGGCGGCGCTCCGCTCCATCAGCAGGTCCTCGTTCCGCGCGATGCGCCGCAGCTCCCGGGCGGGGCGGTCCGCTGCCAGCCAGTCGTCCGTCATGTCGTACACGGTCGGCCAGCCGGTCGCGGCGGACAGTCCCGCCCAACCCGGATCGTTGATCCAGAGCACCGGAGCACGCATCCCCAGACGGCGTGCGGTGCGGAGCACGCTCCGTCGCAGGAGGGCGTCGGCGAGGGGCCCCGCCACGCGGGGGAGAAGCTTGTCAGGCTGGAGGAGATGCAGTCGCCCCGCGTGGCGATCGGAGAGGCGAAGGCCGCGGCCGGGCTGGACTCCGCGACCGGAGAGCGCCGAGTGGAGCAGGTCGTTCGACGGCTCGACGAACAGCACGCGCAGCGACGGGTCGGCGCGCAGCAGGCCGTCGATCAGGTACTGATTGCGACGCCACACGTCGTCCCAGGCTTCGAGCGAGAGGACGACGAGGTCCCGGGTCACGCGAGCAGCCGATCGTAGACGGCTTGGACTCCCGCGATCTGGGCCTCGATGGTGAAGCGCTCACGCTGCAGGCGCTGCAGTGCGGCGCCGGAGGTGAGGCGCAGCTCAGGGTCGGCGACCAGCCGGTCCAGGAGCTGCGCGGCGGCCAGCGCGTCACCGGGTGGGTAGAGCAGGTCGGGCTGGGCCACGCCCACGGATTCGAGATGCCCGCCGCCGGCAGCGGCCACCACGGGGGTGGCGTGCGCCATCGACTCGAGAACGAGGATTCCCAGTCCCTCTCGTGGTGTGGGGGCGATCACCACGGCTGCGCGACTGAGGAGGTCGGGGATGTCCGTCCGGTGGCCCAGGAACTCGACGGAGTCGGCGACTCCGCGTTCGTGGGTGAGGGCGTGGAGGCGATCCCACTCGGAGCCATCCCCTGCGATGCGCAGCATCCACCCGGCTGCGGGGCCATCGGACAGCGCCCACGCTTCGATGACTTCAGACGTGTGCTTCTCGGGTTCGAGTCGTTGCGCGGCGAGCACGAACGGCGCACGCTCCGTCGAGCTGGGCTGATCCTCGACGCCGGAGTAGACGACCTGTGCGGGGCGCTCGACGTGTTCGGCGACGAAACGCGAGATGGCGATCTCCGCATCGAGCGATCTGCCGATCGGAGCGAACGCCGCGCGCGCCAACGTTCCGGTCCCACGAGACCCCGCGAAGTGGCGGGTGCTCACGTGGCGTGTGCTCTTGCGACCGCGTCGGCCGATCCAGCCGACGAGATCGGCTTGCGACATATGCGTGTGCAGCACGTCCATGTGACCGGTGGCCCGCAGGGACCTCAGAGCTTGGCGCATGTCGTCGCCGGGGAGCCATGCCACGCCCGTGCCCTCGAGAGCCGGCACCATGTGGCTCCGGCTTCCGCCGACGACCGTCACATCCGCTCCTCGGTTCGCAAGCCCTGCGGCCACGGTGACGATGTATCGCTCCACGCCCGCGAAGCCCGTCGAGCACACGACGTGGACTACTCGCACCAGCACCTCCTCGCCCCGCTCGTCCTGTGCAGTCTACGAGGCCGGTGTCGCGCTCACCCGCTGCTAGGCTCGCGGCCGTGCTGCCGACCTCCTGGATCGAACACCGCCGGCCCGACGGCGAGGTGCTGGGGTGGATGGCTGCCGATGGCGAGCGCTTCCGGGTTTTCGACCTGCTGGGCCGCGAGCGGACGGCTGAGCCCGTCGAGTGGCTCGAGGCCGAGGAGCTGCTCGAGGCGCTGGGCATCGGCTATCTCGCCGACCGCTGGACGCTCCGCCTGCACGACGGCACCGAGCGCCCGGTGCGCATCTCGGAGGCGAGCGCCCGCGGCATCACCGTCGTGGGCGACGAGTTCGGCGCGGCATCCGCTGTCGGCGCCGACCTCGACCGGTTCCGACTTCCCTTCCCCGCGCCGGACGAGCTGCAGCCGCGGGCCTGACCCCGCAGCGGGGTGGTCGCTACGCTGTCGCCCATGACAACTCTCGTGCTCACCGTGGTCGGCAGCGACCGTTCCGGGATCGTCGCCGCGGTCGCCGACGCCGTCGCCGCGCACGGCGGCAACTGGGAGAACAGTCAGCTGGCCGAGCTCGCCGGGGCGTTCGCGGGCATCGTCGAGGTGTCCGTCTCCGCCGAGAACGCCGATGCCCTGCGCGCCGCGCTCGCAGGGCTGGACGGTCTCCACACCGTCGCGGTGCAGGCGGGGACGGATGCTTCGCCCCCGCCGCACCAGGATCTTGTGCTGCACGTGCTGGGCAACGACCACCCGGGCATCGTGCGCGAGCTGTCGTCGGCGCTGAGCGCCCATGGGGTGAGCATCGACCGGATGACCACCGAGACGCGCGATGCGGCGATGGCGGGCGGGAGGCTGTTCGAGGCCACCGTCGTCGCCGCCGCCCCGGCCGATGTGGACATCGCGGCCGTGGCCGCCGAGATCGAGCGGCTCGCGGCCGAGATCCAGGTCGACGTCACCCTCGACTGAGCCGGGACGGTCGCGCGAACGGCCGCCTGGCCCACCGGCGCCGAGGGCGGCGGCGTGATCACCGGCGCCGGGGGTGCGGAACGAAGAGGGGCCCGGCGGTCCGAAGACCGCCGAGCCCCGTGGGAGGCCGGCGCGCGCCGGCCTCCCGGGTCGATCAGCTGAAGGTGCCGGCCAGTGCGACGAGCGCGGCCTCGACCTCCGAGCCCGGGACGCCGGCCTTGCGGACGGCGTTGTCGAACTGCGCCTTGACGGCACGAGGGTTCGCCGGTCCCGCGGCGAGCTTCTCGGCCTGGTCGACGTGCTTGCGCACCTCGGTCAGAGCCTTGCCGCTCAGGCTGCCGTCGCGCTCGGCCTGGTCGATGTACGAGCGCACCACAGCGAAGCTGGGGGCGTGGCCGTACTTCGGCTGTGCCTGGGCGTTGAACTCGGCGAGCTGGTACTCGCCGGCGGCGGTGATCTCGTTGGCGCTCAGGAACTCGCTCGGCTGGAGTGCGAGGCTGTCGAAGCCGCGGCCGATCTCGTTGCCGTAGACGTTGCCGTTGTACCAGTACGTCGACCAGTAGCCGCCGGTGACCAGGCTGGTCGCGCTGTTCGGACCGCGGTCGAAGAACGCGATCTCGACCGGGTTGGCGCTGTCGGTGAAGTCGAACACCGAGAGGCCGCCCTGGTACCAGGCCTGCACCATGATGTCGCGGCCGGGCACCGGGATCAGCGAGCCGTTGTGGGCGACGCAGTTCTCCTGTGCCGTCTGCGGCGCGGGCATCTTGTAGTAGCTGCGGAACTCGAGCTTGCCGTCGACGATGTCGAAGATCGCGTTGGCGCCCCAGTTCAGCGGGTCGGTCGCACGGCAACGCGCACCGCTGCCGCCGCCCCACTCGTCGGTGAAGACGACCTTGGTGCCGTCGTTGTTGAACGTGGCCGAGTGCCAGTACGCGAATCGCGGGTCCGTCACGGCGTCGATGCGTACCGGGTTCGCCGCGTCGCTGATGTCGATCAGGATGCCGTTGCCCTCACAGGCGCCGGCGGCCAGACCGATCTCGGGGTATGCCGTGATGTCGTGGCACGCGTCGGTGGCCGACGTGCTCTGCAGGCCTTCGCCGTGGCTGCCGCCCGGCCAGAGACCCGCGGGGCTTCCGGTCTCGGCATCCGTGAACAGGCGAGCCTTGTTGATGACCGCTGCGTCCTCCGGAGCGGCGAGCGGCACCTTGATGACCTCGACGAGGAAGCGCGAGCCCAGAATCGGATTACCCTGCGCGTCGAGCTGCGACTCCACGGTGTTGCCGTTGACGTTGGAGCAGCCGCCCTCGACCGCCGTGGTGGTCGTACGCGTGCCTCCGGTGCCCGAGACGTAAACGTAGACGTTCTCGGAATCGGAGGGGTCTTCGACGACCGTGTGGGTGTGCGAGCCGCGGCACGTCTGGACCGCGGCGACCTGCACCGGGTTCAGGATGTCGCTGATGTCGAACACGCGCACCCCGCGGAAGTTCTGCGGGTCGGTAGCGCCGACGCTCGTGGTGCCGCAGTCGAGGCGGCCGGGTGCCGATTCGACCGACATGAACAGCAGGTCGCCGTAGACCGAGACGTCACCCTGGCCACCGGGACACACGAAGGTGCCGGCGAGCTCGGGCGCCGCGGGATCGCTGACGTCGTAGATCTGGAAGCCGTAGTAGTTGCCGGCGATGGCGTAGTCGCCGGTGAAGGCGAGGTCGGAGTTCGTCGTGAACGGCGCGGTCTTCTGCTGCGCCGACAGGAGAGCGATGTTGCTCGCCGCCTGTCCTGCGTCGTGAAGCCCCGCACTCAGGCCCACGCGGGGGTCGGTCTCGGGTGTGTCGGCGCTGGCGGCGGTCGCGCTCATCATCGAGAATCCGAGCGTAAGCGCGCCGACGGCGGCGAGCGCTCGGGTTCTCCAGTGCGAGCCCTGGAGTGATCGTTTCGTCATGCGGGTAAGGCCCTCCCAAATCAGCATTGCGTCATCGATATGTCAGTTTGTTGCTCAGGCCGAGGTGCATTTCGCACCATTCGAGAAAGGCGCCGATTGCACTTCGCGTACTGCATGGATATGGAGTTATATGAATGGAACGTATCGGCGAAAAGCGCGTTACCGCTACCGAAATCGTTAACTTTTCGTTTCGAACGCTCCCGCTGGCGTTGTCTCGACCGCATGATGGAGCCACGCCCCCGATGAGAGGTCTCCCATATGACGCCGCCGATCCGGCTCGCATCACTCGGAATCGCCGCGCTCCTGATCGCCGGTCTGACGGCCTGCACCGCCGAGCCCGAAGGCGCCGCCCCGCTCCCCACGACCCCGGTCGTGCAGCTCGGCGGGCCGGGTGAGCCGAACCGGACGCTGTCGCCCGACGAGGCCGCCGCGCTGACCAGTCCGTCCTACGGCGAGGACGACGTGCTGTTCGTGCGCGACATGCTCCACCACCACTCCCAGGCCATCGAGATGACCGGCTTCGTGGTGGACCGCAGCGATGACGAAGACGTCCGGCTCCTCGCCGAACGGATGGACATCAGCCAGACCGACGAGATGGCCGTGCTGGAGAAGTGGCTGCAGGAGCGGGGTGAGCCGGTGCGGGATCCGGATGCATCGCACGCGCACTCCGCGGACTCGATGCCCGGTCTGCTCACGGACGCCGAGATCGCTCAGCTCGAGAGCGCCGAAGGCGAGGAGTTCGACATCCTCTTCCTGACCTTCATGATCAAGCACCATCAAGGCGCGATCCAGATGGTCCAGGAGCTCTACGCCGCAGGCGGCGGCCAGGAACCCGAGATCGACACGTTCGCCCGCCACGTCGAGGCCGACCAGGGCATCGAAATCGCACGCATGCAGGGAATGCTCGCGGAGCGCGAGGGCTGACGCTCAGCGGAAAGACAACGGCCTCCGGAGGAATTCCTCCGGAGGCCGTCCGCATCGCTGTGCGGAAAATCCCGTGGCTGCGAGGACCACGCCTCCCCCTTGGCACCGCGAATTCCCGGGCCGGCTCCCCAGAAGCCATCTCCCCAGATTGCCCGGGATTCGCAGTGGTTTGAATCTACCCTGTCCCCCATATGGGGGACACGCTGATCGAGCGATCTTCAGCAATTCCTGAGGTTCGGGATCGCGGCTCTCGCCGGGGCGATCGCGCGGGCCTTGTCCGGTTCGGCCGGAGACCGCGGCTCTCGCGCAGAGAAAGACGAAACCCCCGCGATGTAGAAGCTACGCGGGGGTTCCTGGGGCGACTGTAACGATCACCCTTGTGGCTCCGACCGGCATCGATCCGGTGACCTTTCGATTTTCAGTCGAACGCTCTACCAACTGAGCTACAGAGCCGCACGGTGGTATCTCATTCAAGACCTGCCGCGTCCTAGACGAAAGGCCCTCTCGAAAAAGGGCCCGTCGCTCGGAGCGACCCTGACGGGACTTGAACCCGCGACCTCCGCCGTGACAGGGCGGCACGCTAACCAACTGCGCTACAGGGCCATGCTTGTTAAGTTGTGTGTTCCGGGATGTGACCCCAACGGGATTCGAACCCGTGCTACCGCCGTGAAAGGGCGGCGTCCTAGGCCGCTAAACGATGGGGCCGGGTGAACCCGAGGGGCTCACGCTTACCGAGGGTCAAGCATACGCAATGGATCTCGATTGCGCCAATCGAGCGCGTGTCACCCTTGTGTGCGGCGGTCTCCCGGATGACACTGAGCGGGTGGTGCTCCTCCCGCGCATGGAGGGCGTTCCGCCGAACCGGTTGCGCATGTGACTGATGTTGCTAATGTGAATCACGACGATGTCACGAAGGGGGATCGGGTGGAGACCGACGACGCCCTCGATGAGTGTGGCTGCGCCCCGTCGCCGCGTGAGCGCCGACTGCTCTGGCCGGCCGTGAGTCGCCGTGGCGCCCTCGGCCTCGGAGCCATCGCCGTCGCGACGCTCGGCGCGATCGGCGGTCCGCTCGTCGCCCCGGCATTCGCCGCCTCGTACCCCTCGTGGGACGACGTGCAACGCGCCAAGGCGAACCAGGCGGCCAAGGCCGCCGAGGTCACCAAGATCAAGAACCTCATCCAGGCGCTCGCCGACGATGTCGCATCGAAGCGGGCGATCGCCGAGGCCGCCGCCGACGAGTTCTACGTCGCGCAGCAGGAGTACTTCGATGCGGCGCATCGTGCCGAGCAGCTGCAGTCCCAAGCCGACGAGCAAGCCCAGCTGGCACTGGATGCCGCGAACAAGGCCGGCCGCGTCGCCGCCCAGCTCTACCGCAACGGCGGAGACGACACCTCCCTCGAGCTCTTCTTCTCGGGATCGGCGGCCTCCGCCGACGATCTGCTCGCGCGGCTTGGCACCATGGACAAGCTCATCGAGCGCAACCAGGCCGTGTACGCCGACGCGATCACCGCGCGCGACTCGGCGCAGAGCCTCAGTGACCAGGCAGAGGTGCAGCGCGCCGAGCGCGACCGCCTGCAGCAGGTCGCCGAGCAGAAGATGGTCGCGTCCCAGCGCGCGGCCGACGAGGCCCAGGCGGCGCTCGACGAGCAGAACGCCCGCCGCGATCAGCTGGAGGCGCAGCTCGCCGCCCTCCAGGACACGACCGCCCGGACGGTCGCGCAGTACCAGGCCGGCGTCCGCGCCGCGGAGGAGGCGCGGCGCAAGGCCGCCGAAGAGGCGGCGCGCCGTGCCCGCGAGGAAGCCGACCGCCTGAACCAGGGCGGCGGAGGCGGCGGTGGCGGAGGCGGCGGTGGCGCAGTGGTCGGGTCCGGCTGGGCGCGGCCCTCGTCCGGCTGGCGCAGCTCCGGCTACGGGCCGCGCACCGTCCAGTGCGGGAGCGGCTACTGCTCCAGCGGCTTCCACTACGGCGTCGACCTCGCCGCCGGCTGCGGCGCGGGAATCTACGCCGCGCACGCCGGCACGGTCGACTATGCGGGCTACAACGGCGGATACGGCAACTACATCCGCATCAATCACGGCGGCGGCATCGGCACCGGCTACGGTCACATCAGGCCCGGCGGCATCTTCGTGCGCTCCGGCCAGTGGGTCAACGCCGGCCAGCTCATCGCGAGCGAGGGCAACACCGGCAATTCGTTCGGCTGCCACCTGCACTTCGAGACCTACGTGAACGGGTACCCGGTCAACCCGATCAACTTCATGCGCGACCGCGGCGTCTCGGTCTGACCCTCCCGCGGGGCGTGTCCGGCGAGGCGGTCGCCTGCACGGTCGAGGCTGCGGCCGTGCATCCGCTCACCTGTCGCGAATCGCTGCGACTGCCGGCGTGTTGCGACAGGTGAGCCACGACCACGACGCCCTGTGACGACGAAGAGCGGATGCCGCGACGGCATCCGCTCTCCTCGTGGATCGTCGTCAGAGCGTGCTCGGTGCGACGCCCTCACCCTGGGTGCGGGTCTCGCCCTCGTGCGCCTTGAAGCGGTCGAAGGCCTCGCTGACGAGGCGCTCCGCCTCAGCGGCATCCGCCCACTCGTCGACCTTGACCCACTTGTTGGGCTCGAGGTCCTTGTAGTGCTCGAAGAAGTGCGCGATCTCCTTCTGGAGGTACTCGGAGATGTCGCCGACGTCCTGGATGTGCGCCCACCGCGGGTCCTTGGCGAGCACCGCGACGACCTTGTCGTCGCCGCCGGCCTCGTCGCTCATCTTCAGCACGCCGACCGGGCGGACGCTCGCGAGGATGCCGGGCGAGAGCTCGACGTCGAGGATGACCAGCACATCGAGCGGGTCGCCGTCCTCGCCGAGGGTGTTCTCGAAGAAGCCGTAGTTCGTGGGGTACCCCATCGGCGTGTACAGGATGCGGTCGAGGAAGACCCGGCCGGTGCCGTGGTCGACCTCGTACTTCACGCGGCTGCCCCGCGGGATCTCGATGACGGCGTCGTACGCGCCCATGATGGTGCTCCTTCGGAAGAGACGGTGGGATGCCGCGACAAGCCTAGTCGCGGCCGCTTGCGGCGCCGCTCCGCACCGTTCTCGGGACTCACGGCGGCGAGGCGGGCGGTCGGCCCCGTGATCGTGCGGCGGCGCCGGCCGCGTCCATCGCGCCGGTCCTGAGTCTGGTACGACGCGGCCCGGGCACGCTGGGTACGGTGGGCGAGTGGAACAGCATCGTCCCGGCCTCGACCCGGCGGTCGCCGCCGTACGGCTCGCGGTGCGCCGCGCGCTGACCGGCCTCGAGCCGGGCTCGGCCGTCGTCGTCGCGCTCTCGGGCGGCGCCGACTCGCTCGCGCTCGTCGCGGCCACGGCGTTCGAGGCGCCGAAGCTGGGGCTCCGGACGGTCGCGGTGACGGTCGACCACGGACTTCAGGACGGGTCAGCGGATGCCGCGTCCGCCGCAGCGGCAGCGGCCGAGGCCCTCGGACTCGAGGCCCGCGTCGTGCGCGTCGAGGTCGCCGGGGAGGGCGGCCCCGAGGCGGCGGCGCGGGACGCGCGGTACCGGGCGCTCCGCGACGCGGCGCGCGAGGTCGGCGCCGCGGCGGTGCTCGTCGGTCATACGCTCGACGACCAGGCCGAGACCGTGCTGCTCGGCCTCGCCCGCGGTTCCGGCGGGGGCAGCCTGCAGGGCATGCCGGCGGCCGGGACCTTCGACGGACTCGTGCTGCTGCGGCCGCTGCTCGAGGTGCGACGCGCGGCGACGCGGGCGGCATGCGCGGCCGAAGGTCTCGAGCCGTGGGAGGACCCGCACAACGCCGACGCGAGGTTCGCGCGGGTGCGCGTGCGCGAGACGGTGCTGCCGGTGCTCGAGGCAGAGCTCGGTCCGGGCATCGCGGAAGCGCTCGCGCGCACTGCGGCCCAGCTGCGCGAGGATGCCGAGGCGTTCGACGAGATGATCGACGAGACGATCGAAGACATCGTCGAGCACGCCGAGGCGGGCATCTCGGTCTCCGTCGCCGCGCTCGCCGCGAATCCCGCCGCGCTGCGGGGGCGGATCATCCGCCACGTCGTGGCGAGCGAGTTCCACGAGAGCCTCACCCGCGGCCAGACGCTCGAGGTGGCGCGGCTGGTGACGGACTGGTCCGGCCAGGGGCCGATCGATCTGCCCGGATGCCGCGCCCGCCGCGTCGGCGGACGGATCGAGTTCACGGCCCGGGGCGACGCCTAGACTCTGAGCATGCGCGCGGCCGACATCCAGAGCGAACTGACCGAGATCCTCGTCACCGAGGAGCAGATCCGAGAGAAGCTCCAGGAGATCGCGGCCCGTGTCGCCGAGGACTACGCCGGCAAGGACCTGCTGCTGGTCGGCGTGCTCAAGGGCGCGGTCATGGTGATGGCGGACTTCTCGCGCTACCTGCCGTCCTCGGTGCCGATGGATTGGATGGCGGTCTCGTCGTACGGCGCCGGAACGAAGTCGAGCGGGGTGGTGCAGATCCGCAAGGACCTCGACACCGACCTGCACGACAAGCACGTGCTGATCGTCGAGGACATCATCGACTCCGGTCTGACCCTCAGCTGGCTGCTCGAGAACTTCGAATCGCGCGGCGCCGCCTCGATCGAGGTCTTCGCGCTGCTGCGCAAACCCGAGGCAGCGAAGGTTCAGGTCGACTGCAAGTACGTCGGCTTCGACATCCCGAACGAGTTCGTCATCGGGTACGGACTGGACTACGCCGAGAAGTACCGCAACCTGCGCGATGTCGCGGTGCTCGCCCCGCACGTCTACTCCTGACCCTGCGCGTCGCTCTCGCCGACACGGGCACACCCGGGAGCGGTCGCCGGAGCCTTACGCCGTCGGCGAATGCACAGTCAGCGCCTAGGAACCCCGCGATACCCTGATCCCACCGCTTCGCGCGCCATTCTGTAGACGCGCAGCCGGTTCGCAGACGAAAGGGATCGGGCGCGCGCCCGCACCATGGACTTCAAGAAGATCACCCGCAATCCGCTGTTCTATGTGCTGCTGATCGGCGTCTTCCTCATTGTGGGGTTCTCGCTCATCTCCAGCCTGAACGGCGCGAAGCAGATCTCCACGCAGGAGGGCCTCGAGCTGCTCGGCGGCAGCACCGTGACCGAGGTCGTGAACACCGACGGTGATCAGCGCGTCGACATGAAGCTCTCCGACGAGTACGAGGGCGCGAGCGACGTGCAGTTCTACTACGTCTCGGCGCGTGCGGACGAGGTCGTCAGCGCCATCAACGAGGCCGACCCGAAGGACGGCTTCAACGACGCCGTCCCGCGCGCGACCTGGTTCGACGGGTTCCTCTCGCTGCTGCTCCCGATCCTCCTCCTGGGCCTGCTGTTCTGGTTCCTGCTGTCGAGCGCGCAGGGCGGCGGCAGCAAGGTCATGCAGTTCGGCAAGTCGCGCGCGAAGCTCGTGACGAAGGAGATGCCGCAGGTCACGTTCGGCGATGTCGCCGGCGCCGACGAGGCGATCGAGGAGCTCGAGGAGATCAAGGACTTCCTCAAGGATCCGGCCAAGTTCCAGGCGGTCGGCGCGCGCATCCCGAAGGGCGTGCTGCTGTACGGCCCTCCCGGAACCGGAAAGACCCTGCTGGCCCGCGCCGTCGCGGGCGAGGCGGGCGTGCCGTTCTACTCGATCTCGGGTTCGGACTTCGTCGAGATGTTCGTCGGCGTCGGCGCCAGCCGCGTGCGCGACCTCTTCAACCAGGCGAAGGAGACCTCTCCCGCGATCATCTTCATCGACGAGATCGACGCCGTGGGTCGCCACCGCGGCGCCGGCATGGGCGGCGGTCACGACGAGCGCGAGCAGACGCTCAACCAGATGCTCGTCGAGATGGACGGCTTCGACCCCAAGGCGAACGTCATCGTGATCGCGGCGACGAACCGTCCCGACATCCTCGACCCCGCCCTCCTGCGTCCGGGGCGCTTCGACCGTCAGATCGGCGTGGACGCGCCCGACCTCAAGGGCCGCCAGCGCATCCTCGAGGTGCACGGCCGCGGCAAGCCGCTCGCCGACGGCGTCGACCTCGAGGTCGTCGCGCGCAAGACGCCGGGCTTCACCGGCGCCGACCTGGCGAACGTCCTCAACGAGGCCGCGCTGCTCACCGCCCGCTCGAACGCGCAGCTGATCGACAACCGCGCGCTCGACGAGGCCATCGACCGCGTGATCGCCGGGCCGCAGCGCCGCACCCGCGTGATGAGGGACAAGGAGAAGCTCATCACCGCGTACCACGAGGGCGGCCACGCCCTCGTCGCGGCGGCGATGAACCACAGCGACCCCGTCACCAAGATCACGATCCTCCCGCGCGGCAAGGCGCTGGGCTACACGATGGTGATGCCCCTCGACGACAAGTACTCCGTGACCCGCAACGAGCTGCAGGACCAGCTCGCGTGGGCGATGGGCGGCCGCGTCGCCGAGGAGATCATCTTCCACGACCCCACCACCGGTGCCTCGAACGACATCGAGAAGGCGACGAACATCGCCCGCAAGATGGTCACCGAGTACGGCATGACGGCCGACGTCGGCCCCGTCAAGCTGGGTCAGTCCTCCGGCGAGGTGTTCATGGGCCGCGACATGGGCCACGGCCGCGACTTCTCGGAGCGCGTCGCCGAGCGCGTCGACACCCAGGTGCGCGGGCTCATCGAGCAGGCGCACAACGAGGCCTACCAGGTGCTCAACGAGAACCGGGAGGTCCTCGACCGGCTCGCGCTCGCGCTGCTCGAGAAGGAGACCCTCGACCACCTCGAGATCGCCGAGATCTTCAGCGACGTCAAGCGGCTCCCGCCGCGCCCGCAATGGCTGTCGAGCGAGCAGCGTCCGGTGTCGGTGCTCCCGCCCGTCGAGGTGCCCGCCCGCCCGCAGCCGGTCGGCGCCGCCGCCCAGACCGAGGCGGAGCAGCCCTCGGCCGAGAAGGCCGCCAAGCGTCGCCCGACCGGTCAGGCTCGTCCCGCGACCGCATAGGCTCCCGTCATGGCCGTCGACCGAGAGCGCGTCGCCGCGCTCGTGCGCGAGCTGCTCGAGGCGATCGGGGAAGACCCGGATCGCCCCGGGCTGAAGCTCACCCCGGGCCGTGTGGCCGACGCGTACGCGGAGTTCTTCGCCGGGGTGGGTGAGGATGCCGCGGCCCCGCTCGCGCACACCATCTCGGTGACCCGGGGGCCGGCGCCCGAGACGCTTCCGTCCGGTGCCGTGATGGTGCGCGACATCCGCTTCCGCTCGATCTGCGAGCACCACCTGCTGCCCTTCCGCGGGCACGCGCACATCGCGTACCTTCCCGGCGAGCAGGTCGTCGGGCTCGGCGCCCTGCCGAAGGTGGTCGACATCCTCTCGTCGCGGCCGCAGGTGCAGGAGCGGCTGGGCGAGCAGATCGCCGACGCGATCGCCGGATCACTCGACACCCGCGGCGTGCTGGTCGTGCTGGACGCCACCCACGAGTGCGTCACGATGCGCGGAGGACGACAGTCCGATGCCTCGACCGTCACGATCGCCGCTCGCGGAGAGCTCGCCGAGCCGGCGGCGCGCGCCGAGCTGATCGTGCTCCTCGGGAGCCGCGAATGACGCTGGTCATGGGCATCGTGAACGTCACGCCCGATTCCTTCAGCGACGGCGGCCGGTTCCTGGATGCCGGTGCCGCGGTCGCGCACGGGCTCTCCCTCCGGCAGCAGGGCGCGGACATCCTCGACGTCGGCGGCGAGTCGACCCGGCCGGGCTCCGAGCGTGTCGCCCCGGGCGTCGAGCAGGAGCGCGTGCTGCCGGTCGTGCGGGCACTCGCCGGGGCGGGTGCCTATGTCAGCATCGACACCATGAACGCCTCCACCGCAGCGGCCGCCGTCGAGGCGGGCGCGCGCCTGGTGAACGACGTGTCGGGCGGACTCGCCGATCCTGACCTGCTCGCCGCGGTCGCGGCATCCGGCGCCGACATCGCCCTCGGTCACTGGCGCGGGCCGTCGGCCGACATGTACGCCCGTGCCGCGTACGCCGACGTCGCGGCCGAGGTGATCGCGGAGCTGAGCGGTCGAGTCGATGCCGCGGCTGCTGCCGGCATCCCGCCGTCACGCGTCATCGTCGACCCGGGCATCGGGTTCGGCAAGAAGGGCGAGCAGAACTGGGCGACGCTGCGGGCCACGGAGCGCATCGCCGCCATGGGGCATCGCGTGCTCGTCGGCACGAGCCGCAAGCGGTTCCTCGCCGAGACGCTCGGTGCGGCCGGCGGCGATCCGTCCGAGGTGAGCGAGCGCCGGCGCGACCTCGCGACCGCGGTGACCAGCGTGCTCGCCGCGCAGGCGGGCGCATGGGCGGTGCGTGTGCACGACGTGGGCGCGACCCGTGATGCGCTGCGCGTCGCGACGGCGTGGGAAGGGGAGAGCCGATGGGCGGCGCCGACGAGATCACTCTGACGGGGCTCCGCGTCTTCGGGCACCACGGCGTCTACGACGAGGAGCGTCGCGTCGGGCAGGACTTCGTGGTCGACGTCACGCTGCGGCTCGACACGCGCGCGGCGGCGGCGACCGACGACGTGGCCGACACCGTGCACTACGGCGAGCTGGCCGAGCAGATCGCGGCGATCGTCGGCGGCGAGCCGGTCGACCTGCTCGAGACGCTCGCCGCCCGCATCGCCGATCAGGTGCTCACGTCCGAGCTCGTCGACAGCGTGCGCGTGACCGTGCACAAGCCGTACGCGCCGATCGCGCTCTCGTTCACCGACGTCGCCGTCACGATCGAGCGCGCGCGGAGGCCCCGATGAACCGGCGTCTGGCGCAGGGGTTCCAGGGCGACGCAGCGCACACCGACCGCGCCCCCGTGGTCGCGGTGGTCGCACTCGGTGCGAATCTCGGCGAACGCGCGGCGACGATGGCGGCGGCGATCGAGGCGCTGCGACGCCTGCCGCTCGTCGACGCGGTGCGCGCGTCGGAGCCGGTCGAGTCGGTCGCGGTGAAGCCGGATGGTCCGGATGCCTCGGCCCCGTCCTACCTCAACACCGTCGCGCTCGTCACCACGCGGCTGGCCCCGTCGGTGCTGCTCGCGTATCTGCACGCGATCGAGACGCATCACGGCCGGGAGCGCCGTGAGCGGTGGGGCGACCGCACGCTCGACCTCGACCTCATCGCCTACGGCGACCTCCGCAGCGACGACCCCGATCTGCTCCTTCCGCATCCGCGCGCCGCCGAGCGCGACTTCGTGCTGGAGCCGTGGCTCTCGATCGATCCCGAGGCGACGCTCCCGGGCGCCGGCCGGGTCGAAGCCCTGCTCGCGAAGCTCCGAGGGGACCGATGAAGCGCACCGGAGCCGGCATCCTCCTCGCCGCCGCCGCCCTCGGCGTCGCGGCGGGATTCCTCCTCGACCAGGTGCTGACGTCGTCGGGGCGTGCCACCTTCACGCCTGCGGTCACCCTTCCGATCCTGCTGGTGATGCTCGGCGCGGTGGTCGTCGTGCTCGCGGTGCCGATCCGGCAGGCGACACGCGGCTCGGCGTCGAGGATGGTGAACCCGTTCCGCGCCGTGCGCGTGGCGATGCTCGCGAAGGCGGCCAGCATCGTCGGCGCGGCGATCGGCGGGGTGGCGCTCGGGCTGCTGCTGTTCCTCGTGACCCGACCCGTCGTGCCGTCGATAGGCTCGATGGCGACGGTGATCGCGACGGCGGTCTGCGGGGCCCTCCTCGTGGCCGCCGCGCTCGTCGCGGAGCATCTGTGCACCATCCGGAAGGACGATGATGACGAACACCCCGGCGGGGATCCCGGACTCGAGCCCCGCATCCACGGGCACTGACCCGGCGGCCGGAGGCTACAGCAGCCTGGCCGAACCGCGTTCCGAGAACCGCCTCGTGCTGGAGTCGGGGGTGTGGCACCAGATCTCGCCGAAGTACGTGCGGGTGCAGTTCATCTCGACCGGCTCGTTCCTGCTGATCGTCGTCGCGGCAATGCTCGTGCTCACGCTGCTGATGCACCAGACCTGGGCCTGGATCCCGGGCGGAATCCTCACGGTGGTCCTGGTGTGGACCCTCGCCATCCTGCCTCGCCAGGCTCGCTCGATCGGCTATCAGCTGCGCGACGACGATCTGGTGTTCCGCCGGGGGATCCTGTGGCAGCGCTTCGTCGCCGTGCCCTACGGCCGGATGCAGCTCGTCGACATCACGCACGGCCCGCTCGACCGTGGCTTCGGCATCGCGCAGCTCAAGTTCGTCACCGCCGCGGCGACGACGGGTGTGGTGATCCCCGGGCTCGAGCAGCAGACCGCCGAGACACTGCGCGATCACCTCATCGAAGTCGCAGAGAGCCGGCGCACGGGACTATGACCGATCCGACCCCGTCGCACGACGCTCCGCCGCAGGAGCTCGTGCGCTCGCCTCTCAGCGACGGCGAGTGGCATCGCCTGCATCCGCTCACGCCCCTGCTGCGCGGCGGGCTGTTCCTGCTCGTCGTCATCGGCATCGTGGTCGCGAACCTGCGGGACCGGCTCGTGTTCCTGTTCCTGCCGTGGCTCGCCCCCGAACTCGGCGACGAACTCGGCGACGAGGTCCGCGAGTGGGAGGGCACCGGCGACCCCGTCGACTTCATCATCGCCAACAACCTCTACGTCCTGGCGCTGCTCGCCGTCCTCGCCGCGCTCATCGTGATCGTCGCGGTGTTCTACACGTCGTGGCGCTTCCACACGTTCCGGATCACCGACGACGACGTCGAGGTGCGCAGCGGCATCCTCTTCCGCACCCAACGCCGTGCTCCGCTCGACCGGGTGCAGGGCGTGAACCTCACACGGCCGATGATCGCCCGGCTCCTCGGCATGGCCAAGCTCGAGGTGGTGGGCGCGGGGACCGACTCGAACGTCAAGCTGGAGTACCTCTCGACTGCGAACGCCGAAGCCGTGCGCGCGGACATCCTGCGGCTCGCCTCCGGCAGAAGACTTGCGGATGCCGCGTCCCACGCCGCGCCGGCGCGTCCGGCGGGCCGCGTGGCCGCGCTCGGGCAGACCGTGGGCAGGGAGCTCACCGGCCTCATCGAAGGACCTGAACTGCCGGTCGCGGTGCCGGACTCGGTCGTCAACATCCCGGTCGGCCGGCTCGTGGCATCCCATCTGGTGAGCATGTCGACGGTGGGGCTGCTGGTCGCGGCCGTCGCGATCGGCGTCGGGGTCTCACAGGGCGTGACGTGGCTGCTGTTCGGCTTCGTGCCCGCGATCATCGGTTTCGGCGCCTACTGGGTGCGCTCGATCGTGCGGTCGCTGCGGTACTCGATCGCGCCGACGCCCGACGGCGTGCGCATCACGTTCGGGCTGCTCACGACGATCACCGAGATCGTGCCGCCGGGTCGCATCCATGCCGTCGAGGTGACCCAGCCGATCCTGTGGCGGCCCGCTGGCTGGTGGACGATCCGCATCAACCGGCTCACCGGGCGCAGCGCGACCGATGCCAACACCGACCAGTTCACGACGGTGCTGCCGGTGGGCACGTCCGCCGACGTCGAGCGGGTGCTGCGGCTGGTGCAGCCGCACGTCGCCGAGACCGAGTGGCCGCTGATCGTCGAGCAGGGCGTGCTCGGGCCTCGCGACCGTGACTCCTTCACGAACTCGCCGCGCCGCGCATTGTGGATCAGGCCGTTCTCGTACCGGCGCAACGGCTTCCGCCTCACCCCCGACGTGCTCCTGCTGCGGCGCGGGGTCGTGTGGCGCAAGCTCGCGATCCTTCCCCTCGCCCGCCTGCAGAGCATCGGACTGCACCAGGGGCCGCTCGACAGGCTGACACGCGTCGCATCGCTGCGCGGCCACGTCGTGAGCGGGCCGGTCTACGCGCACCTCGCCGCGATCGATCGTGACGAGGCGCTGCGGCTGTTCGACGACGTCGCTCAGGCCACCGTCGACGCGGCGGGAGGGGACCGCTCGCACCGATGGGCGGAGGCCGAGCTTGATCAGGCGACCGCGCCGCTCGCCGGGCCCGGTGCGACGGATGCGGGGAACGAGCGGGCCGACGAACCCGACGGGCCGGCAGCGCCCGCCACCGGATCGCCCGCCGAGCCGGCGGCCGGGGCTGAGGTTCCCGCGGCGCGGACCGCCTCCGGATCGCCCGCCGAGCCGGCGGCCGGGGCTGAGATTCCCGCGGCGCGGACCTCCTCCGATGGGAGCGCGCATGAATCGTGACGGCCGCCTCGGCGTCGGGATCATCGGCGCTGGTCGCGTCGGCCCCGTGATCGGCGCGGCGCTCGCCGGTGCGGGGCACGCGATCATCGGGATCACGATGGGCTCCGACGCTGAGCGCGTCGAGGCGATCCTTCCCGGGGTTCCGGTGCTCGAGGCGACCGAGGTCGTGCGGCGGAGCGAGCTCGTCGTGATCGCCGTTCCGCATGACCAGCTCGCCGGGCTCGTGGCGGGCCTCGCGGCCGTGGGCGCCTGGCAGCCAGGGCAGCTCGTGCTGCATACCGACGCCGCGTACGGCACGGGGGTGCTCGCACCGGCCATGGCGCAGGGCGCCATCCCGCTCGCCGTGCATCCCGCGATCGTGTTCGCGGGCACGTCGATGGACCTGCGGACGCTGTCGACCGGGTACGCGGCCGTGACGGCGCCCGGACCGGTGCTGCCGATCGCGCAGGCGCTCGCGGTCGAGCTCGGCTGCGAGCCCGTCGTGGTCGCCGAGGACGACCGCGCGACATACGCCGAGGCGATCGCGGCAGCGACCGAGTTCTCACGGTCGATCGTGCGCCAGGCAGCCGGGCTGCTCAGCCAGGCCGGGGTTCCCCACCCTGCGGCGTTGCTCTCCGGGCTCGTGCACACCACGGTCGACCACGCGCTCGCCGCTGCGGGTTCCGGGGATCCCGGCGAACCCGCCGATACGATCAACGGATGATCAGCACCGCCGACGAGCTGCGCGCCCGGCTGGCAGACGCCAGAGCCGCAGCTCCGCAGGGGACCCGGATCGCGCTCATCTCGACGATCGGCGCTCTCCACGACGGCCACATCGACCTCGTCCACCGCGCACGCGAAGTCGCCGACATCGTCGTGGTGTCGGTCTTCGTCAACCCACTGCGGTTCGCCACCACGGCGGAATTCGCGGCGTACCCGCGCACGCCCGGCGAGGACGCGAAGCTGCTGGAATCGCTCGGCGTCGACGTGGTCTTCATGCCCGACGCCGCCGAGCTGCTGCCGAACGGCACAGCCACGACGAAGGTGAGCGCCGGCGATCTCGGGCTGCGTTACGAGGGCCGGGCGCGCCCGTTCTACTTCGACGGCCTGCTCACGGTCGAGGCGAAGCTCCTCAACCTCGTGCGCCCTGACGTCGCGGTCTACGGCGAGCGCGATCCGCAGCGCATCTTCCTCGTGCGTCGCATGATCCGGGACCTCTGCTTCGACGTCGAGGTGGCCACGGTCGAGACGGTGCGAGGCGACGACGGCCTGCCCGTGTCGACGCGCGTCGGCATGCTGGAGGATCGCGACCTCGCCGCCGCAGGCCTGCTGCCGGCCGCTCTCGATGCCGCGGCGTCGAACGCCGACCGCGGCGTGGACGCCTGCATCGCCGCGGCGCAGTCGACCCTCATGGGCGAGCCGCGGATCCGTCTGGAGTACCTCAGCGTCGTCGACCCCGAGTCCTTCCTCCCGGTCGACGAAGGCCACCGCGGCCCTGCGCTCGCGCTCATCGCGGCGAGCGTGGCCGGGCACCGGTTCATCGACAACGCGCAGATCTACATCGACTGAGTAGTGGAGCACTGGCCGCGCGGATCGGGGAGACTGGACCCATGTGGGACACATCGCGTGAGACGCATCCGCTGACCACCGTGCTGCCCGAGACGAGCTGGATCCACTCCGAGCTCCTCGCCGCCTGCCGCAGGGTCATCGCCGTCACCCGCACCACCGGGACGCAGACGTTCACCGGTACCACCTCTCGCGACGGGACGAGCCTCGCAGCGTTCGACGTCGTCTTCAGCAGCGATACCGCTGAGAACGTCCGCACCTCGCTCGTCCTCGACGTCCGTGACGACGCCGCACAGCGCACCCTCTCCACCGCGGAAGCGCTCGGCGACCTGTGCCACGGCGCCGCTTCCGGCGACAGCGATGCGCAGCAGTCCCTCCTGAACCTCGTCGGCGCCGACTACTACGCCTACCTGACTCGCTTCGCCCGCGAACACCCCGGATCCGGCGACTCCCCCTGACCCGCCGCGAGGCAGGGCCCCCGTTCCGACGCTCTCGCGGGTGAGCCACCGTCTCACCCGCGAGGATCCTGAGCGTGAGGGCAGGGACCGGCGAGGCCGCGCAGATAGACTTGGCGGCGACTTTTGCGAGGAGCCCGTCGATGACCGAAACGCCTGCGAACACGCCTGCCGAGACGCCTGAACCCACCGAAGAGGACATTTTCGAGCAGAAGGCCGTCCGTCTGGCCAAGCGTGAGCGGCTCATGGCGGAGCGGACGGATGCCTCGGGCGGTGCCTACCCCGTGAGCGTTCCGGTCACCGACACGATCCCCGCGCTGCGCGAGCGTTTCGGCGACCTGGAGGCCGGTGCCGAGACGGGAGTGACCGCCGCGGTCGCCGGCCGTGTCGTGTTCAGCCGCAACACCGGCAAGCTCTGCTTCGCCACGCTGCAGTCCGGCGACGGCAGCCGTCTCCAGGCGATGGTGTCGCTTGCTGCCGTGGGCGAGGAGTCGCTCCAGCAGTGGAAGGAGCTCGTCGACCTCGGCGACCACGTCTTCGTCGAGGGCGAGGTCATCTCCAGCCGTCGCGGCGAGCTGTCGATCATGGTGTCGACGTGGCAGATCGCTGCCAAGGCCGTGCTCCCGCTGCCGAACATGTACGCCGACCTGAGCGAGGAGAGCCGCGTTCGCAGCCGCTTCCTCGACCTCATCGTGCGCGACCGGGCACGTCAGACGGTCGTCGCGCGGGCGAAGGCCAACGCGAGCGTGCGCCAGACGTTCGCGGACCACGGATTCCTCGAAGTGGAGACGCCGATGCTGCAGGTGCAGCACGGTGGCGCATCGGCGCGCCCGTTCATCACGAACTCGAACGCGTTCGACACCGACCTGTACCTGCGCATCGCGCCGGAGCTGTTCCTGAAGCGCGCGGTCGTCGGCGGCATCGAGCGGGTCTTCGAGATCAACCGCAACTTCCGCAACGAGGGCGCCGACTCCACGCACAGCCCCGAGTTCGTCATGATCGAGGCGTACCAGGCGTACACCGACTACAACGGGATCGCCGACCTCACCCAGGAGATCATCCAGAACGCCGCGATCGCGGTCACCGGCTCGACCCTGGTCACGTGGGCGGACGGCACCGAGTACGACCTCGGCGGTCAGTGGGAGCGCCTGCCGATGTACGGCTCGCTCTCGGAGACGTCCGGTCGCGATATCACGCCCGAGACGTCGCTCGACGAACTCGTCGCGTTCGCGAACGAGGTGGGCGTCGACCTTCCGCCGCACGCCACGCACGGCAAGCTCGTCGAAGAGCTGTGGGAGCACTTCGTGAAGCCGGGCCTCACGCGCCCGACGTTCGTGATGGACTTCCCGATCGACACCAGCCCGCTCGTGCGGGAGCATCGCTCTATCGCGGGCGTCGTGGAGAAATGGGACCTGTACACGCGCGGCTTCGAGCTCGCGACGGGCTACTCGGAGCTCATCGACCCGGTCATCCAGCGTGAGCGCTTCGTCGAGCAGGCGAAGCTGGCCGCGCGCGGCGACCTCGAGGCGATGCGCATCGACGAGGAGTTCCTGCGAGCGCTCGAGCACGGCATGCCCCCCACCGGGGGCATGGGCATGGGCATCGACCGCCTCCTCATGGCCATCACCGGCCTCGGCATCCGTGAGACGATCCTCTTCCCGCTCGTCAAGTAGCAGAACGGCGGTCGCCCAGCCTCCCGCCGACACGCCCGGCACCGGCTGAGCACGGCGCGCGCTCACCGGGCAGGTCAGCGACACGCTCGGCACCGCCTCAGCACGGCGCGCGCTCACCGCGCAGACCGGCGGAAAGCCCAGTCCGGCAGGTGCCCGGCGTGCACGAAGGACCGGACGATCTCGCTGAGGCCATGCTCGGGCTCGATCGCGCACGCCTGCTCGGCATAGAGGTCGGCGTGCGTCGAGAGACCGAGCGCCCACGACAGCCACGCGCACATCGCGAGCGGTCCCGGACGAGACGCGCGCGGTGCCGCAGCCGCCGCGAACCTCACGAGCCGCAGCGCGCGTGCGAGACGGCCCGGGTCGGGCTGATCCCCTTCGCCCCACATGCGCATCGCGAGGTGCGTCGGATACTCCTCGCCGGACTCCCACCGCAGCTGCGCGTCGAACGCCTCGTCACCGGCGGTCATCGTCGCGCTCCACTGCACGAGGGCGATGTCGCGCAGCGACGGCCGCGACAGGCACCAGACGAGCATCGCGGCGTCGTACGGGCTCAGGTCGTCGGCATCCCAGTCCAGTGCGTCTTCGAACAGGCAGGGCAGATCGTCGAGCGCGCATACCGCAGCCAGCGCCGCCGGGTCGATGCGGTCGCCGCCGGCCGGGGCGACGTCATCGTCGTCCGGATCGCTGCCGGGCACGGCATCCGCTCCTCCACCCGGTCCGCACAGCACGTCGACCGCCCGCTCGAGCGATACGAGCGCGCGGGCTACCCGTTCGCTCTGCGCGGGTCCGATGCGGGGGAGCTCGGCGCCCGACGCCTGGTCGCCCGTCGCGGCCCCGCCATCGTCGCCCGGCCCCGCCTCATTCGCCGTCGAGAGGTCGAGGTCGGTGAGCGGCCGTCCGCCCGCGGGACAGTGCGGGTCGAGAAGGGAACCCCAGGCGTCCTGGGCGACGCACAGGGCGTCGGTCCACCGCAGCCCGCAGATGTCGGCGCGCCGCTCGAGCGCGCGCAGAAGGCCGGTGTGCGGCATCCGATTCCCGCCTGCGAAGGTCGCGTCGGTGAACGCGATCGCGGCGACGGCGTCGGCCTCGGGGAGACGGCACACCGTCCCGATGACGGTCGCCGCCACGCGGTCGACGGACTCGGGGTCGTCGTCGGGAAGGTCGAAGCGCATCGCGCCGATGCTGCGCGAACCGGCGAACGGGACCATCACGAGGCTGCGCGTGGGGACGTAGCCGAGCATGCGGGGGACGAGGGACAGGAACTCCGCGGCGCCCGCGGCTTTGACGATCGTGGTCATGGGTCGACTGTCGCGGCACGGGCGGGGTGAGCACGGAAGCCCATCGGCGACGGGGGATCGTCCACGCAGTACCCGGGGTTGGGGAGGAACCGCCGCCACCGGCGACCGCCGCCGCGAGCACCGGGAAACCGCCCCTGCGCCGGCCGCGTATCCTTGAGGCATGGACGATTACTGGGTCGCCGTCGTGTGGACGCTGCTCCCGACGATCGTCGTCAGCGCCATCTTCTTCTTCGTGCTGCGCAGCGTGATCCGCGCCGACCGCAACGAGCGCCGTGAATACGCCCGCGTCGAGGCCAAGGAGCGCGCGAAACTCGGGATGCCGCCCGCCGCGGCACCCGTCGATGCACCTGCCGCCTCCGAGCGCTGACCGCCGTCCCCACTAAGGTGGGGCTCACGCTGTCCGGGGAACGTCAGGAGCCACAAGAGTGATCACCGTCACGTTCGATGCGACGTGGTGGCTGGTGCTGGTCTTCGTCGTCGACCTGGTCATCCGCGTCGCCGCGATCATCATCGTGCCGCGCAACCGCCGCCCCACCGCGGCGATGGCCTGGCTGCTGGCCATCTACTTCATCCCGATCATCGGCGTGTTCCTCTTCCTGCTGATCGGCAACCCTCGCCTGCCCCGCAAGCGACGGCGCAAGCAGGAACGCATCAACGAGTACATCCGTGACACCAGCGCCTCGCTCGACTTCGGCACACTGCGCCCGCACGCGCCGTCCTGGTTCACGTCGCTGGTCACCCTCAACCGCAATCTCGGCGCGATGCCGCTCGCCGGCGACAACGCCGCCCACATCATCGGCGGCTACCAGGACAGCCTCGACGCGATGGCCGACGCCATCCGCGGTGCGAAGCGCTATGTGCACGTCGAGTTCTACATCTTCCAGTCGGATGCCTCGACCGCGAACTTCTTCCGTGCGCTCGAAGAGGTCAGCGCGCGCGGCGTGACCGTGCGCGTGCTGCTCGACCATTGGGCCAACCGCGGCAAGCCGTTCTACAAGCACACCCTCAAGCGCCTCGACGCCATGGGTGCGCAGTGGCGCCTGATGCTTCCCGTCCAGCCCCTCAAGGGGAAGTACCAGCGGCCCGACCTGCGCAACCACCGCAAGCTGCTCGTCGTCGACGGCCGCGTCGCGTTCACCGGATCGCAGAACGTCACCGACTCCACGTACAACCTGCGCAAGAACATCAAGCGCGGCCTGCACTGGGTCGACCTCATGGTGCGCATCGAGGGCCCGGTCGTGGCATCCGTCAATGCCGTCTTCCTGTCCGACTGGTACAGCGAGACCGACCAGATCCTCACCGACGAGATCGACCTCTTCGACGTCGAGTCCGGCCCCGGCGACCTGGACTGCCAGATCGTGCCGTCCGGGCCGGGGTTCGAGTTCCAGAACAACCTCAAGCTGTTCGCGGGACTCCTCTATGCCGCGCAGCGCAAGATCGTCGTCGTCAGCCCGTACTTCGTGCCCGACGAGGCGCTGCTGCTCGCGATCACGACGGCGTGCCAGCGCGGCATCCACGTCGAGCTCTTCGTGTCGGAAGAGGGCGACCAGGCGCTCGTCTATCACGCACAGCGCAGCTACTACGAGGCGCTCCTGCGGGCGGGCGTGAGGATCTGGATGTATCAGCGCCCATTCATCCTGCACTCCAAGTCGATGACGATCGACGACGAGGTCGCGATCGTCGGCTCGAGCAACATGGACATGCGCTCCTTCGGTCTCAACCTCGAGATCTCCATGCTCGTGCGCGGCGAGGAGTTCGTGCGCGAGATGCGCCGGATCGAAGACAGCTACCGCGCCCTGAGCCGCGAGCTGACCCTCGAGGAGTGGGAGAAGCAGCCGCTGCGCTCCACCGTGCTCGACAACCTCGCGCGGCTGACCTCCGCGCTGCAGTGATCACCCCTTCGGGGTGATTGTGACCAGCGCGTTACCGAGAACCGTGAGATCACGCGCCGATCTGCGACACCATATGGCTGACGGATGCCGCGGTCTCGGGCGTCCGCGCTGCTCAGGGAAGGACCTCGCATGACCCCTCGCATCCGCTCGGTGCTCGCCGGGCTCGGCATCGCCGCGCTCCTCGCGGGCGCGCTCACCGCCTGCGCGACCACCTCGGGCGGCACCGCGCCCACCGCGCCCTCGGACACGTCGTCGACCGACGTCGACGACGCGAACGAGCAGGAGGTCGGCGCCGCGTGGCTCGATGGCGGCCGCCTGATCGGCATCGTCACCCAGGGCAGCTCGACCTGTATCCCGACCGCCGAAGCGGCGACGTACGAAGACGGCGTGATGAAGGTCACGCTCGTCGACGTCGAGGGTGACACGGCCTGCACCGCCGACCTCGCGCCCCGGGTCTCGCTGGTCGGCGTTCCCGAGGGGGTCGATCCGACCCAGGACCTCGAGATCGAGGTGACCGGTGACGGCTGGACGGGCGAAACCGAGCTCGGCGGGGTGGCCGACCTCGGCGGCGGCGGCGAGACCGACTACCTGCCCTCCGCCGGGTGGACCGACGTCGACGGCCAGTTCGTCGTGTTGTCGTGGGGATCGTCGTCGTGCGCCCCGGTGGTCGAGAACACCGAGGCCACGAGCGCGACCGAGGTCACCGTCACGTTCGCGACCCCGCCCGCCGACCAGGTCTGCACGATGGACATGGCCCCGCGCGCCGTGGTGACCTCGGTGCTCGAGGCCGAGGACGACGCCGACACGTTCGCGATCCTCACAGGCGGCGAGTTCGACAACATCCGGGTGCCGATCTACCCCAACTGAGGCGCGCCTCTCTCCTGCTTCCCTCTGCTCCCGCTGCGTCCCACTGCTCACCTGTCACGAGGTGTCGCTGAGAGTGACATTTCGTGACAGGGGGACTGTCTTCGACGTGCGTCCCTCTGCTCACCTGTCACGAGGTGTCGCTGAGAGTGACATTTCGTGACAGGGGGACTGTCTTCGACGTGCGTCCCACTGCTCACCTGTCACGAGGTGTCGCTGAGAGTGACATTTCGTGACAGGGGAACGACGACAAAGGCGGATGCTGCTTCCTCCGGAGGCCGCGTCTCTCACCCCCCTCTCCACAGGGACGCCGTGAGCCGGTGTTGCACACGCGGCTGAAGGCACGCTCGTGAGGTGATGCGACCACTTCCGACCGAGCTCGGACCCCGATTCTCCGTCCAGCAGGCCAAGGACGCCGGGGTCCCGAAGGGGAGACTCCGGCGAAAAGACATGCACAAGCCCTTCCATGGTGTGCGAGTGGTGAGCGACGCGGTGCTGCCCGCAGATCTCGAGACCGATCGCTACGGCCGCGCTCTCGGGCCGGCCGAGCAAGCGCACCTCGCACAGGCCCTTGCATACGCACCCCGGATGTCCGAGGACGAGTTCTTCAGTCATGTCACCGCGGCGGTCATCCACGGAATCCCCCTCCCGTACGCTGTCGTCGCGCGGTCGCTGTTGCACGTGTCGGTGCTCCGGCCACGGCGGCTTCCTCGCAGTGCGGGTGTCCGCGGACATGAGGCGAAGCCCTCGCTCGTGACCACCAGACGCGATGATCGCACCGGTCTGCTCATCGCGTCGCCGGCGTCGGTGTGGGTGAGCCTTGGACGGCAGCTGACCGACCCGTATGACCTTGTCGCCGCCGGGGATGCTGTCGTGCGGACGTGGCGCGTCGACTCGCCGCTCGCGACACTCGCCGAGCTCGAGTCGGCGGTCGCTGCGGGACGACGAGTCGGCGTGGCGGCTGCCCGGCTCGCGCTCCCTCGAGTGCGAACCGATTCCGCATCTCGCACTGAGTCCTGGCTTCGCCTGACACTCGTCGATCATGGGCTCCCTGAGCCTGCGCGGAACCACGAGGTCTTCGAGAGAGGCGTCTACCTCGGGTGTGTGGATCTCGCGTATCCCACCGTCAAGATCGCGATCGAGTACGAGGGGGAGCACCACCTCCTCGATCCCGAGCAGTGGTCCCGTGATATCGCTCGGTACGAGGCGCTTCGCGCGGCCGGATGGATCGTCGTCCAGATCACCAAGTCGGAACTGTTCAACACCCCCACGGTCGCGGTCCAGCGGGTGCGAGCGGCGATCCGCCGTCGCGGCTGAGCCGAGCGTGGGCCTGCTCGCCTGTCACGAAGTGCAGGGATCCGCGGCATTCTGCGGCAGGTGAGCGGCTCGAGCCGGGCGCGCCTGCTCGCCTGTCACGAAGTGCTGGGATCCGCGGCATTCTGCGGCAGGTGAGCGGCTCGAGCCGAGCGCGTGCCTGCTCGCCTGTCACGAAGTGCTGAGACCCGCGGCATTCTGCGGCAGGTGAGCGGCTCGAGCCGAGCGCGCGCCTGCTCGGCTGTCACGAAGTGCTGGGACCCACGGCATTCTGCGGCAGGTGAGCGGGGTTAGGGTGCGGGGACAGCAACGAGCGGATGCCGCGGCTACGCGTCGGCACGGACGAGCAGGTCGCCGATCTCGCAGTCGAGGGCCTGGCAGATGGCCGACAGCGTCGAGTAACGGATCGCCCGGGCCCGGTCGTTCTTCAGGATCGACAGATTCACGACCGAAACCCCCACCAGTTCGGACAGGCGCGTGAGGGTCATGCCGCGCTCCTCGAGCAGCTCGTCGAGCCGGCAGTGGACCCCGCTCGGGCCCTCGTCTTCGGCCGGAGTCATACGTGCCCCCGGGGCTGGCGCCGCATCCGGCCGGTGTCGCCGGCCATCACACCAGCGCCTCGGTGTCGTGCTGCAGGCGGGCGCCATGACGGAAGATCGCAGCCAGCGCGCCGAGTGCGGCTGCTCCGCAGATCGGCCACCATGACACCGAGACACGATAGATGCCCGTCGACACCACGTCGGCACCGTGCGCGGGGAAGATCTCGTTCGCGAGGACGGTGCGTCCCAGGCTGCCGAGAAGCTCGCCGCCGAGCCCGGCGACGAGCACCGTGACGGCGCCGATGAGCAGCCAGCGGCCCACCACGCGCGAGAAAGGCGCGCCCTTCAGCGCTTGGCCGCACGCGATGGTGAGCACGACGCCGGGAACCGCGATCGCGATGAGCGTGAGTACGTCGCCTGCGGCGAGCAGCATCCGCAGACCGGCGCCGACCCCGGCGACCGTGACGTCGACCCCCGACACGGTTCCGCACACGAGCGTCGGCGTGGTGGCCACGACCGGCTCGTCGATGCCGCCGCACGACAGGCCCGGTACGCTCGCCGCTACCAGCAGATCCGCGATCCAGACATCGCCGCCGAACCAGCGCCAGGCCGACAACAGCATCCCGACGCCGGTGAACGCGACCCAGATCCGCGCCAGCGCGCCGGCGACCTCGATCACGACGGAGGAGCTGCGCCGTCGCCGGGCATCCCATGCGATGAAGCCGATGAACCCGGCGACGAGCAGCAGGCCGCCGGTGATCCAGAGAAGTGCGCCGGGCAGATCCGGCCAGCCGATGTTCACGAGGTCTCCTTCGCCGTGCCCGTCATCGAAGAGCGCGCCATCAGACCAGCGCCTCCGTGTCCTTCTGCATGCGGGTGCCGATCTGGAACGCGGCGGCGACCAGCGCCAGCCCGAGCGCCCAGCCGATCGGTCCGAGGTCGAGCGTCAGCACCCACCCCGTCAGACCTTCGTACGGACCGTCGCCCATGTCGCCGGCGGTGATGGTCCGCTCGCCGAGGAATCCGACCACCGACGCCCGTGCGAAGCTGCCGAACACCTGCGATCCGAGTCCGCCGACGAGCACCGCGATCGCGGTGACACCGATCACGTGCGGCAGCGAGCGCACGAATGGGCGTCCGCGCAGCAGGCCGATCGCGAGCCACGCCACGGCCACGCCGATCGCGAGGGCGGCGAGGAGCGGCAGCGCGGCCTCGAGGTAGAGCAGCCAGCGCGTCTCGCCGGGGAGCCCGGTGACCTCCAGCCAGACCGACTCGTACCCCGCGCCGACGATCGCATCCGACTTGTCCGCGAACGACGGCACGGCGGCGTTCGCGAGCGGGAAGCCGTCGATGCGCAGAGGGTCGACGGTGAAGACCTGGATGCCCGCGAGCACGAGCATGATCGCGCTCCCGGCCGCGACGAGCATCGCGCCGGTTCCGACGACGGCGACCACCCACTCCTCGAGCCTCGAGAGTCCGCCGGGCTCGGCGGCGCGCCGGGCGCGCACCAGCAGGATCACGAAGATCGTGCCGACGACGATCGGCAGTCCGACCCACAGCGCAAGGAATCCCGACCCCATGCCGGCACCTCCATATCGATTGTCGTTGTTATCGAAAAACGATAAACCGAACGGATGCCGCGGCGCAAGCATCCGGTGCACTATGCCCCTGGCGAACACGGGCTCACCCGATCCCCCCTCTCGTTACCCTCGATGTAAGGCGCCGAGGGCTCGACAGACCCTCTCTGCCCCGAAGGAGTGAACGATGTTCGAGAGATTCACCGACCGTGCCCGTCGTGTGGTCGTCCTCGCCCAGGAAGAGGCGAAGATGCTCAACCACAACTACATCGGCACCGAGCACATCCTGCTCGGGCTGATCCACGAGGGCGAGGGGGTCGCAGCCAAGGCGCTGGAGTCCCTCGGCATCTCGCTCGACGCCGTGCGCGAGCAGGTCCAGGACATCATCGGCCAGGGCCAGCAGCAGCCGACCGGGCACATCCCCTTCACCCCGCGTGCCAAGAAGGTGCTCGAGCTCTCCCTGCGCGAGGCGCTGCAGCTCGGCCACAACTACATCGGCACCGAGCACATCCTCCTCGGCCTCATCCGCGAGGGCGAGGGCGTCGCCGCCCAGGTGCTGGTCAAGCTCGGCGCCGACCTCAACAAGGTGCGCCAGCAGGTCATCCAGCTGCTCTCGGGCTACCAGGGCAAGGAGCCGGCCGCCGTCTCGGGCGCCGCGCACGACAACCCGCAGTCCGCCCAGGGCGGCTCGCAGGTGCTGGACCAGTTCGGCCGCAACCTCACGCAGGCCGCGCGCGACAACAAGCTCGACCCCGTGATCGGGCGCGAGAAGGAGATCGAGCGCGTCATGCAGATCCTGTCGCGCCGGTCCAAGAACAACCCCGTTCTCATCGGCGAGCCCGGCGTCGGCAAGACCGCCGTGGTCGAGGGCCTCGCGCAGGCGATCGTCAAGAACGACGTGCCCGAGACGCTGAAGGACAAGCAGCTCTACTCGCTCGACCTCGGCTCGCTCATCGCCGGCTCACGCTACCGCGGAGACTTCGAGGAGCGCCTCAAGAAGGTGACGAAGGAGATCCGCACGCGCGGCGACATCATCGTCTTCATCGACGAGATCCACACCCTGGTGGGTGCCGGTGCCGCCGAGGGTGCGATCGACGCCGCCTCGATCCTCAAGCCGCTCCTCGCACGCGGCGAGCTGCAGACGATCGGTGCGACGACCCTCGACGAGTACCGCAAGCACTTCGAGAAGGATGCCGCGCTCGAGCGCCGCTTCCAGCCGATCCAGGTCGCCGAGCCGAGCCTGCCTCACGCGATCAACATCCTGAAGGGGCTGCGCGACCGCTACGAGGCGCACCACAAGGTGCAGATCACCGACGGCGCGATCGTCGCCGCGGCGAACCTCGCCGACCGCTACATCTCCGACCGCTTCCTGCCCGACAAGGCGATCGACCTGATCGACGAGGCCGGCGCCCGGCTGCGCCTGTCGATCCTCTCGAGCCCGCCCGAGCTGCGCGAGTTCGACGAGAAGATCGCCAAGGTGCGCGAGCAGAAGGAAGTCGCCTCTGAGGAGCAGGACTTCGAGAAGGCCGCGTCGCTGCGCGACGAGGAGAAGTCGCTCCTCGCAGAGCGCCTGCGCCTCGAGAAGCAGTGGCGCTCGGGCGACGTCGCGTCGCATGCGGTCGTTGACGAGGGCCTGATCGCGGAGGTGCTCGCCCAGGCGACCGGCATCCCGGTGTTCAAACTCACCGAGGAGGAGTCGAGCCGCCTCGTCTTCATGGAGAAGGCGCTTCACCAGCGCGTCATCGGTCAGGAAGAGGCGATCGCCGCCCTCGCCAAGACGATCCGTCGTCAGCGCGCCGGCCTCAAGGACCCGAAGCGCCCGTCTGGCTCGTTCATCTTCGCCGGCCCCACGGGCGTCGGAAAGACCGAGCTCGCGAAGGCCCTCGCGGAGTTCCTGTTCGACGACGAGGCCGCGCTGATCTCGCTCGACATGTCGGAGTTCGGTGAGAAGCACACCGTCTCGCGGCTGTTCGGTGCCCCTCCCGGATTCGTCGGCTTCGAAGAGGGCGGCCAGCTCACCGAGAAGGTGCGCCGCAAGCCGTTCTCGGTCGTGCTCTTCGACGAGATCGAGAAGGCGCACCCCGACATCTTCAACTCGCTGCTGCAGATCCTCGAAGAGGGTCGCCTGACCGACGGTCAGGGCCGCGTCATCGACTTCAAGAACACGGTCATCATCATGACGACCAACCTCGGATCGTCGGCGATCGCCGGCGGCCCCGTGGGCTTCCAGGTCGAGGGCAACAGCGGCACGACCTACGAGCGCATGAAGGGCAAGGTCAACGAGGAGCTCAAGCGCAACTTCAAGCCCGAGTTCCTCAATCGTGTCGACGACATCATCGTCTTCCCTCAGCTCGACAAGGACGAGCTGCGCCAGATCGTGGGCCTGTTCACCAAGCGCCTCGGCGAGCGTCTGCTCGACCGCGACATGACGCTCGAGCTGACGGATGCCGCGAAGGACAAGCTCATCGAGATCGGGTTCGACCCCGCGCTCGGCGCCCGTCCGCTGCGCCGTGCGATGCAGCGCGAGGTCGAGGACCGCCTGTCGGAGAAGATCCTGCACGGCGAGCTCGACCCGGGCGACCACGTGAAGGTCGACGCCGTCGACGGCGAGTTCGTCTTCGAGCACGGCCCGCGCGGCGAGAAGGTCGCGGTGGGCGTCGTCCACAACGGTGAGATCACGGCCACGCCAGACCTGGCGGCCAATTCGTAAGGGCCGGAACGAACGAAGAGCGGATGCCTCCCGGCATCCGCTCTTCGTCGTCTCGGCGGTCCGCGCTCTACGCTGGAGGGGTGAGGGCGATAAAGGTGCGGGCCGCGCGCACGCGCGATGTGCGTGGCATCCAGGCGATGCTTGAGCCCTTCGTTCAGCGCCGCATCCTCCTCGGCAAGGACCTGGTCGTGCTCTACGAGGCGACGCAGCAGTTCCTGGTCGCCGAGGACGGCGAGGGCAACCTCATCGGCTGCGGCGCGCTGCACGTGATGTGGGAGGACCTCGGCGAGATCCGCACGCTCATCGTCGTGGACGAGTGGCTCCACCACGGCGTCGGCCGAGCGCTCGTCGAAGGGCTCGAGGGGCAGGCCCGCACGCTCGGGCTCACGCGCCTGTTCTGCCTCACCTTCGAGGTGGACTTCTTCACGCGGCGCGGCTTCTCGCCGATCGGCGAGCAGATCGTCGACCCCGACGTCTACTCGCAGCTCATCCGCTCTCCGGATGAGGGCGTCGCCGAGTTCCTCGACCTCGCGCACGTGAAGCCCAACACGCTCGGCAACACGCGGATGATCAAGAACCTCTGAGCGGATGCCGCGACCTGCGGCCGCGCGAGCGTGACGCGGGCAGTGAACCCGGGGCGGCGGGCGTGCCGACGCGGGTAGCCGGACGCCTCCGCCTACCCTGGTCTCATGACCGGCGAGACTCCCCGCAGACGGCACTCCCCGGCGGTGTACCGCCGCCGTCGGATCGTCCTGCTCATCGGGCTGCTGCTGGTCGCCGTCCTCATCTGGCTGCTCGTCGCCCAGCCGTGGCGGAGCACCGCGTCGGAAGGCGCCGAGCCCCAGACCGAGAAGACCCAGGATGCGGCGGGATCGCTGCCCGTGCCGACCGCGGGGGCGACGCCGGGCGTCACCCCGACGGGAGACGCCGCCGCCGGCGACGCGACGCCGAAGCCGACACCGTCGGGAACGCCCGCCGCCCAACCGTGCGTCGGGAGCGACATCACCGTCGAGGCGGTGACGAGCCAGGAGTCGTACTCGAACGACCAGGTGCCGTCGTTCTCGATCCGGCTCACCAACGACGGCGACTCCGACTGCACGCTCAACGTCGGCACGAGCGGCCAGGTCTTCACCGTGACCAGCGGCAGCGACACCTGGTGGCGGTCGACCGACTGCCAGAGCGAGCCCAGCGACATGGTCGTGCTGCTGACGGCAGGGCAGACCGTCTCGAGCGCCTCGCCACTCACGTGGGACCGCACGCGCTCAGCTGTCGGCACCTGCGACGACGAGACGCGGCCGCGGGCTCCCGGCGGCGGCGCGTCGTACCACCTCGCGGTCGAGATCGGCGGGGTCGCCTCGACCGAGACGACCCAGTTCCTGCTGTACTGACGGCATCCCCGGGAACCGGTGACCGCAGCTCCTGCGGGGGCACCGTGGGCGGTCGATACATACATTCGCATGAAAGGGTGTAGACGCGGCGCTCTCGACGCTCTACATTTTGATCACTGGCACCCATCACGGCTGTCCCCACAGTCCGCGAATCGCGTTCCCCAGGCGCACATCGCACAGGTGGTCAGTTGAGGAGACGCCCCCCTCGAGGTGGAT
Source organism: Microbacterium sp. CFH 31415 (assembly GCF_022538185.1). Taxonomy (GTDB): domain Bacteria; phylum Actinomycetota; class Actinomycetes; order Actinomycetales; family Microbacteriaceae; genus Microbacterium. Next base: position 131,486 of record NZ_JAKYXC010000006.1, read on the forward strand.
AGGCAGAGCCTGTGGATCTGCACCTCGAGGGAGGCGTCTCTCTGCGTCCGAACTCCCCAGTTCTGGAACGCCCCAGCGCACGATGACCAGGCTCGCGAGCGAGGGAGTCGAGACATCGGCGTGCTAAATGTAAACCCAGCAGACGACACTCACAACCTGTTTCGTGAGCACGTCCGCGCGGTTCACAGCCGACGCTCAGGCTGAGACCCGCCCCTGCGGCGCGGCGGCATCCGTGTGAGGCGTCCGGTCCGGCCGGAGGGCAGGAAAAGGCCCCCGGGGTTGGGGACTCCCGGGGGCCTGCCATCGTCCTGCGGTTCGGGCACACCCCAAGGCGCGCGATGCTCGACGATGGAAGAGAAAGTGCTGGGGACACTGTTCTCGGAGGTGCTGGGGACACCTCGTGTACAAGGTTATGCGGATTGGCACTACCTTGTATGTCCCCATTTCGGTGGACAAATGTGAGATTCTCATGAGAGTTTCATCCGACTTGTCCCCCAGATGGGGGACATCGCGGAATTTCGAGGACTACCCTTGGCGTCAGCTCCCGTATTCCGGCTCGACGCTGTCCCCCACAGCGAACTCGTAACCCCAGCGAGGAGATCGAACGGCCGGTGAGCAGTGGGCCCTCTCGAGCCGCCGTGGGAACGGCGCGAGAGGGCCGCTCAATGCCCGGACGCCGCACGCCCCCGGACGCCGCACGCGCCCATGCCCGGACGTCGCAGGCACTCGTGCCCGGACGCCGCGCGCGCCCGTGCCCGGACGCCGCACGGCTCAGCTCGTCGACACAGCAGCGGGGGGGGGGGGGGCCCCCCCCCCCCCCCCCCCCCCCCCCCCCCCCGCCTAAGCCTGGGGGGGGCCCGCACACACGGCGCCCACGGGGGGGGGCCCTCCGCCTGCGGGTCGCCGTGCGTTCCGCCCGAGAGCGCGTACTCCTCTTCCGGCGAGAGCACCAGGCGGTGCCGGAAGAACAGTGCGAAGCCGGCGAGGATGACGACGTACACGATGAAGATCGCGATGATCGCCGGCACGAAGGTCGGGTTCAGCAGGAATCCCACGAAGATGAGCGCCGCGATGACTGCCGCGATCACGGCGCCGGGAATGCCCCACGGGCTGCGGTATGGGCGGCTCGCATTCGGGAACTTCCTGCGGAGGATGATGAACGAGATCATCTGCAGCAGGTAGGCGAGGACTGCGCCCCAGACCGCGATGTTGAGCACGATCGCACCCGCGACGGCGCCGGCGCCTTCGTTCACCGCCGCCACGGTGTCGAGCACACCCAGAGCGATGAAGCCGATGACCGCGCCGACAGCGAGCGCCACCCAGGGCGTCTGGCGCTTGCCCGTGAGCGAGAGGAAGCGCGGGTAATAGCCGGCGCGCGACAGCGAGTACATGTTGCGGCCGTAGGCGAACATGATGCCCTGAAGCGAGGCGAGCAGGCCGACGAGGGCGAAGAGCGCGAGCACGGCGGCCAGGCCGTCGCCCACGATCGCGCGGAAGCCGTCGAGCAGCGGCTCGGCCGCCTTTCCTGTCGCGTCTGCGCCGATCACCCCGGTGTTGAGGAAGAGCACGAGCAGGCCGGTCACGATGAGCGTCCCGCGGGCCCAGAAGCCGGCGCGAGGGATGTCGCGCACCGGGTTGTGCGACTCCTCGGCGGCGAGGGGCAGCTCCTCGATTCCGAGGAAGAACCACATCGCGAACGGAAGTGCGAAGAGGATCGGCAGCACCCCGTGCGGGAGGAACTCGGTCTGTCCGGGGTCGGGCGCGATGTCCCACAGGTTCGCCCACTGGAAGGCGCCGGAGAAGATCGCCATCGCGGAGAAGACCAGGATGATGCCGATCGAGATGATCGACACGACGATGGCGAACTTGAAGGAGATGTTCGCGCCGGCGGCGTTGAGGCCGATGAACACCAGATACAGCACGACCCACCACACCCACGCGGGCAGTGAGACACCGAGGAGCTCGGATGTGATGGCATCGGCATACGACGCCGAGAAGTAGACGATGACGGCCGTGGTCGCGACGTACTCGATCGTCTCCGCCGCCCCGGTGACGAGACCGCCCCACGGGCCCATGGCCGATCGGGCGAACGAGTACGCGCCGCCCGTATGAGGCATGGCCGAGGCCATCTCGCCGATCGAGAAGATCATGCCGTAGTACATGGCCACCAGGATCACGAAGGCGATCAGCATGCCACCGAAGCCGGCGAACGCGATGCCGAAGTTCCAGCCGGAGAAGTCGCCGGAGATGACGGCTGCGACGGCGAGGCCCCACAGGCCCCATACGCCCGCGGCTCGCTTCAGCGTCCGCTTCTGGAAGTAGTCCTGACCAGCCCGCGTATAGGTCGCGCCGGCGACCTTCGCGGGACCATCGCTCGACTGAGACATCGATCCTCCGTGCTCTCGGGTGGGACGCGGCGGCGTCTTTGCGCATGATTGTGATACCTATTGGCGGGTTGTGTCTACCTTTGGAGCGAGATTCGTCGTTACAGTGGACCGGATCCGACACGGCTCGTACGTTCCCAATGGTCGGATCCGGAAGGATGGACGTATGCCGGGCAACCTCAGCGTCGACGAACTGGACGCCGCCATCGCGGCCGGTGAGATCGACACGGTGATCGTCGCCTTCGCCGATGCGCAAGGCCGCCTGGTCGGCAAACGCGTCTCGGCGCGCCTCTTCCAGGAGGAGGTGCTCCTTCATGGTGCCGAGGCCTGCAACTACCTGCTGTCGGTCGATGTCGACATGAACACCGTCGACGGGTACGCGATGTCGAGCTGGGAGACGGGCTACGGCGACATGATGCTGCTCAGCGACACCGACACGCTTCGTCGCGTGCCGTGGGTGCCGGGGAGCGCGCTCGTCATCGCCGATCTCGGCTGGGAGAACGGCGACCCCGTCGTGCAGTCGCCCCGGGCGATCCTCAGGCGGCAGCGCGAGCGGCTCGCCGACCGGGGCCTCGTCGCCTACTCGGGCACCGAGCTCGAGTTCATCGTGTTCGACGATTCGTATCGGGATGCCTGGGCCAAGGGCTACCGCGACCTCACCCCCTCGACCGACTACAACGTCGACTACGACCTGCTCGCATCGGGGCGTCTCGAGCCGCTGCTGCGCGACATCCGCCTCAGCATGGACGGCGCCGGGCTGTACACCGAGGGCGTGAAGGGCGAGTGCAACCTCGGCCAGCAGGAGATCGCGTTCCGCTACGCCGAGGTGCTCGAGACGGCCGACCAGCACACGATCTACAAGAACGGCGCGAAGTCGATCGCCGACGCGCATGGCAAGTCGATCACGTTCATGGCCAAGTTCAACGAGCGCGAGGGCAGCAGCTGCCACGTCCACCTGTCGCTGCGCTCCGAAGACGGCACTCCGGTGATGGCGGGCGACCGCCCCCACGGCTTCAGCCCGCTGATGGAGCACTGGATCGCCGGCATCCTCGCCACGCTCCGCGAGTTCACGTTCCTGTACGCGCCGACGATCAACTCGTACAAGCGGTTCGCCCCGGGCTCGTTCGCTCCGACCGGCATCGCGTGGGGCGTCGACAACCGCACGTGCGCGCTGCGCGTGGTCGGCCACGGCTCGTCGCTCCGGGTGGAGAACCGCGTGCCGGGCGGCGACGTGAATCCGTACCTGGCGATCTCGGCGATCATCGCCGGCGGGCTGCACGGCGTGGAGCACGAGCTGCCGCTGCCCCACCCGCTCACCGGCAACGCCTACGCCGCAGGCGTCGAACACCTGCCGACCACGCTGCGCGAGGCCGCGCGGCTCTTCGACGAGTCCGCGATCGCCCGAGCCGCCTTCGGTGACGACGTGGTCGACCACTACCTGAACCAGGCGCGCATCGAGGTCGAGGCCTACGACGCCGCCGTGACCGATTGGGAGAGGGTGCGTGGATTTGAGCGCCTCTGACGCTGCGGCGGTCGTGCGGAGGCCGGTCATCGGCCTCACGACCTACCTCGAGCGTGCGAAGCAGGGGGTGTGGGATGTGCGCGCCGCGTTCCTGCCGCAGCAGTACTTCGACGCGGTCACCGCGTCGGGCGGCATCGCGGTTCTGCTTCCTCCTCAGCCGGGTCCGGATGCCGCCGCCGCCGCAGTTCTCGACGGACTCGACGGCCTCATCCTGACCGGCGGCTTGGACGTGCAGCCCGAGCTGTACGGCGCGGAGCGGCATCCGCTCACGGATCCCGGGCGACCCGACCGTGACGAGTGGGAGCTCGCGCTGTTCCGCGGGGCCGAGGAGCGGCGCATGCCGGTGCTCGCGATCTGCCGCGGGCTGCAGCTCGTCAACGTGGCCCGCGGCGGCACGCTGCACCAGCACCTGCCGGACGCGCTCGGCACCGAGCGCTACCGCATCGGCGGCGGCGTGTTCGCGACGAACGAGGTGATGGTCGACGACGGGTCCCGGCTGGCCGCGCTGGTCGGTGCGGGCACGGTCGACGTGCACAGCTACCACCATCAGGGCGTCGATCGGGTCGGTGCGGGGCTGGTCGTCACGGCGCGCACGGACGACGGACTGGTTCAGGCCGTCGAGTCGGACGACGACCAGTACCTCGTGGGAGTGCAGTGGCATCCCGAGGAGAATCTCGAGGACCGCCGCCTCTTCGCTGGGCTCGTGGCCGAGGCATCCGCCTACCGCGCCGCTTCTCAGGGGGTCTCCGCATGAGCGCCACGTTCACGGTCATCAACCCGGCGACGGCGCAGCCGATCCGCGAGATCGGGCGTGCGAGCCTCGATGAGGTCGACGACGCCATCGCCCGGGCCGTCCGCGCGCAGCGGGCATGGGCTGGTAGTGCGCCTGTCGCCCGGGCCGACGCGCTGCGCGCGTTCGCCCGTGCGGTCGAGGACCACGTCGAAGAGCTCGCGCAGCTCGAGGTGCTCAACTCGGGCCATCCGATCGGATCCGCCCGCTGGGAGGCGGCGCACGTCGCCCAGGTGCTCAACTTCTACGCGGGCGCGCCCGAGCGGCTGAGCGGTCAGCAGATCCCGGTCGCCGGGGGACTCGACGTGACCTTCCACGAGCCGTACGGCGTGGTCGGCATCATCGTGCCGTGGAACTTCCCGATGACGATCGCGTCGTGGGGCTTCGCACCGGCGCTCGCCGCGGGCAACGCCGTCGTGCTCAAGCCCGCCGAGCTCACGCCGCTCACCGCGCTGCGGCTGGGTGAGCTTGCACTCGAGGCAGGGATGCCCGAGGGGCTTTTCACGGTTGTGACGGGCTCGGGCTCGGTCGTCGGTCAGCGGTTCGTGTCGCACCCCGACGTGCGCAAGGTGGTGTTCACCGGCTCGACGGGGGTGGGGACCGATGTCGCGGCCGGCTGCGCCCGCAACCTCAAGCCCGTCACCCTCGAACTCGGCGGCAAGAGCGCCAACATCGTGTTCGACGACGCCGATCTCGAGCTCGCGGCGGCGTCGGCTCCCGGTGCGGTGTTCGACAACGCCGGACAGGACTGCTGCGCGCGCAGCCGCATCCTGGTCCAGCGCTCGGTGTACGACCGGTTCCTCGAACTTCTCGAGCCGGCGGTGCGCGACTGGCAGGTCGGGGATCCGGCGCTCGAGTCGACCCAGATGGGGCCGCTGATCTCGGCCTCGCACCGGTCGACGGTCGCGTCGTTCCTGGACGGGGCAGACGTCGCGTTCCGCGGCTCGGCTCCGGAGGGCGACGGGTTCTGGTTCGCGCCGCACGTCGTGCTGGCCTCCCCGCAGGATCGCCTCGCACAGGAGGAGGTGTTCGGGCCGGTGGTCGCCGTGCTGCCGTTCGACGACGAGGCCGACGGCATCCGTCTCGCCAACGACACGATCTACGGGCTCGCGGGCTCGATCTGGACCGAGAACCTCGGCCGCGCTGTGCGTGTCTCGCGCGCCGTGAAGAGCGGCGTGCTCTCGGTCAACTCGCATTCCTCGGTGCGCTACTGGACCCCGTTCGGCGGCATGAAGGCCTCGGGACTGGGCGGTGAGCTCGGTCCCGACGCCGCCGAGCACTTCACCGAGACCAAAAACGTCTTCTTCGCGACGGATGCCCCGTGACCGGCCTCCGGTCGCTGAGCGAGCGAAGCGAGACCGAACGCCCCGGACGAACGGAGAACCCATGACCATCGACCTCACCCAGCGCCTCAAGGACCGGGTCGCGATCATCACCGGCGGCGCGTCCGGGATCGGGCTCGCGACGGCGCGCCGCTTCGCCGCCGAGGGTGCGAAGGTCGTCATCGCCGACCTCGACCCGGCGTCGGGCCAGGCCGCGGCTGCCGAGGTCGGAGGCGTGTACCGGCACGTGAACGTGGCGGACGAGGCATCCGTCAACGACCTCTTCGACGGAGTCGCCGCCGATTTCGGCCGGCTCGACATCGCGTTCAACAACGCCGGGATCTCGCCCGCCGACGACGACTCGATCGAGACGACCGAGCTGCCGGCGTGGGACCGCGTGCAGGACGTCAACCTCAAGAGCGTCTACCTGTGCTCGCGCGCAGCGCTGCGGCACATGGTCCCGGCGGGCAAGGGCTCGATCATCAACACGGCGTCATTCGTCGCCCTGCTCGGCTCGGCGACCTCGCAGATCTCCTACACGGCTTCGAAGGGCGGCGTGCTCGCGATGACCCGCGAGCTCGGCGTGCAGTTCGCGCGCCAGGGCGTGCGCGTGAACGCGCTGTGCCCCGGCCCCGTGAACACGCCGCTGCTGCAAGAGCTCTTCGCGAAGGATCCTGAGCGCGCGCAGCGCCGGCTCGTGCACGTGCCCATGGGCCGCTTCGCCGAGCCCGAGGAGCTCGCGGCCTCGGTCGCGTTCCTCGCCTCGGACGACGCGTCGTTCATCACGGCCACGGCCTTCGTCGTCGACGGCGGCATCACCAACGCGTACGTCACGCCGCTCTGACGATGAGCGTGTGCACAGTGTCGGCAACTCGGTCCGCATCCCGCGCTGACACAGACCTATCGGGCGGTTCGAGCCGGGATCGCCGACGTTGTGCTGGCTGCGAGGAGGCGCCATGACCGAGACGCCGATGCGCGAGGTGCGCCGTGCCGTGTACCGGCCGGTGCGCGAGGGGAATGCCCTCGAAGACACCGTCGCGCGCCTGGTGCAGACGATCCGGCTCGGGGTCGTGGCGCCGGGAGAGTCCCTGCCGGCCGAGCGCGAGCTGGCGACGCTGTACGCGGTGAGCCGTGACACCGTGCGCGAGGCCATCCGAGAGCTTGCCGACACCGGCTACCTCGTGCGCCGGCGCGGCCGGTACGGCGGCACGTTCGTCGCCGATCCGCTGCCTCAGCCGCCGCATCCCGGACAGGTCGATTCCGCCCAGCTCGACGATGTCCTCGGGCTGCGGCGCGTGCTCGAAGCCGGAGCGGCTCGGGCGGCGGCATCCCGTTCCCTCAGTCCCGAGCAGCGGGACGAGCTGTGGGCGCGCTACGAGGCGGTGTCGGCGGCGTCCGCCACCGATTACCGCCGGCTCGACACCCTCCTGCACCTCGTGATCGCCGAGGTCGCCGGAATCCCGTCGCTCGTCGCACTCGCCGCCGAGAACCGGGCGCAGGTGAACGCGTGGCTCGACACGTTCCCACTGCTGCCGCGCAACATCGAGCACGCGAACGCCCAGCACGAGCACATCGTGACCGCGGTCCTGGCCGGGCGAGCGGATGCCGCGGAGGCCGCGGTGCTCGACCACCTGGCCGGCACGGAGGCCCTGCTTCGCGGCTTCCTCGCCTGACCGGGTGAGCGCGGGGAGGCTCACCTGTCGCATTGTGCTGGTGGCCCCGACACTTCGTGACAGGTGAGCGGGGTGGGGGTGGAGGGTGCGGGGTTCGCCTGTCGCATTGTGCTGGTCGCCCCGACGCTTCGTGACAGGTGAGCGGGGTGGGGGCGGAAGGTGCGGGGTTCGCCTGTCGCATTGTGCTGGTCGCCTCGACGTTTCGTGACAGGTGAGCGGGGTGGGGGTGGAGGGTGTGGGTTCGCCTGTCGCATTGTGCTGGTCGCCCCGACGTCTCGTGACAGGTGAGCGAGGGTGGGGTGGGGTGGGAGGCGCGAGGGCGCGGCTACCTCGCCTGACCGGGCGTCTACGCTGGACGGGTGGCCGGCAAGAAGCGCGCGAAGAAGAAGGAACCCCTCGAGTTCCGCAACACGCAGCTGAGCGACGCGCTGCAGACCCAGGACATGGCGGCCGTCGCGTTCGCGCTGCGGCACGGGCCGACCGTCGTGCCGCTGATGCGCCCCGGTCAGCGTGACAACCCGCTCGACGTCGGCGAGGTCTGGACCTACCGCGACCCCCGCACCGGCGACATCGCCCTGCTGCTCTTCAGCGACGTGGCGCACAAGCCCGAGACCCTCCCGCCGGGGGTCGCGCTGCAGTCTCCGGCGTGGCTGCGAGCCTTCCTCGGCACGCACGAGGAGGAGATCACCACGGTCTTCTTCGACATCGCCGGCCCCCACCCGCTGCAGGCGACGCCGGCCGATCTGATCGCCGCGCTCGACGCCTGATCGCCTCGGCCCGGCACTGCGGGCTCTCTTCGCCTCGCGCGCCCGAGCACGCGCGGATCGCGATGCTAGCCTCGGGCCATGTTCCGAGTGGTGGGATGCCTCGTGCTCGCGGTCGTCAGCGCCGCAGTGCTCAGCGCGTGCACGTCCGCCGCGGACATCCCCGATTCCGGGCCCCTCGCCGTGCACCCACGACCGGAAGCCGGCATGGACGCCCTCCTCGAGGGCGTCCTCCGCGCCGACGACGGCTGCGTGCGCGTCGAGCACGAGGGGGGCACCGCGGTGCCGACGTTCCCTGCGGGCGACGCCTCATGGTCGGGCGACACGCTGACCTGGCGCGGCGACGAATACACCGACGGCGATGCGATCGCCCTCGGCGGTGGCTTCATGGGCACAGCGTCGGCTCCGTCGTCGGACGGCTACATGCCGGAGGCCTGCGTCGGGCTCGAGGTCTTCGTCGTGTCTCCGTACTGACCGCGCGGAAGAACCGACGGCTCAGAACTCGGGAACGTCGCCTCCGCGCACCGGCCGCACGCGCGCCCGGACGTCGTTGAGTGCCCCGCGGAGCGTGCCCGACCGGTTGTCGATCACGTCGGTGTAGCCGAGCCGCCCGGCCTCGGACCGCCGCTGCACCGCCTGGGTCACCGGGCGCACCTCGCCGGCGAGACTGAGCTCGCCCACTGCGGCGAGCGTCTTGGGCGACGACTCGTTGTTCACGGCGCCCGCGACGGCGATCGCGATCGCGAGGTCGGCCGCCGGCTCGGTGAACCGCACGCCGCCGACGGTCGAGACGTAGACGTCCTTGTCGCTGGTCTTGATGCCGCCCCGCTTCTCGAGCACCGCCAGGACCAACGCCACGCGGGCGGCGTCGACGCCGTTCACGATGCGGCGGGGGTTGGGGCTCGTCGCTGTGATCGTGAGGGCCTGCACCTCGACGGGCATGGCGCGCTTGCCTTCGAGCGCGATAGCCACGCACGTGCCGGGCTCGGGAGAGCCGTGGCCGAGGAACAGTGCGCTCGGGTCGGGGACCTCGGCGATGCCGGCGCCGGTCATGTCGAAGCATCCGACCTCGTCTGTCGGCCCGAAGCGGTTCTTGAGCGCCCGCACGAACCTCAGCGATGTCTGCCGGTCGCCCTCGAAGTGGCACACCACATCGACCAGGTGCTCGAGGATGCGCGGGCCCGCGATCGTGCCGTCCTTGGTCACGTGCCCGACGATGATCACGGGCAGCCCGCGCTCCTTCGCGACCCGGATGAGAGTGGAGGCCACCTCTCGCACCTGCGACGGGTGCCCGGCCATGCCCTCGGACAGCGACGACGCGACGGTCTGCACGGAGTCGACGATCAGCAGCTCGGGCCGCACCTCGTCGACGTGCCCGAGGATCGTCGCGAGGTCGGTCTCGCTCGCGAGATAGAGCTCGTCGTGCAGCGCGCCGGTGCGCTCGGCGCGCAGGCGCACCTGGGCGGTGGACTCCTCGGCAGAGGCGTACAGCACCCGCCGCCCCGCCTTGGCCGACTGCGCCGCCACCTCGAGCAGCAGCGTCGACTTGCCGACGCCCGGTTCGCCCGACAGCAGGATCGCCGCGCCCGGCACGACTCCACCGCCGAGCACGCGGTCGAACTCGCCGACGCCGCTCGTGCGCCGGGGCGCGTCGGTCGTGTCGATCCGCGTGATGGGCTGCGCCGCCCGGCCGGCGCCGGGGGCGATCGGCGTCATCGATCGCAGGAGCCCCGTGGGCTCGGATGCCTCGACCACGGTGCCCCACTGCTGGCACTCGCCGCAGCGGCCGACCCACTTGATCGTCGTCCACCCGCACTCGGTGCAGCGAAACGGCGCGGTCTGCGTGGGTCGTCGGGTGGCGGCCATGGCCTCAGCGTACGTCGAGGTCGCGACATCGCTCCCAGGCGCGGCGTAGGGTGACCGCATGCGGGTGGATGCGGCATCCCGATTCATCGCGGCGGAGCCCGACGACGTCTTCCGCGCGTTCGTCGACCCGGTCGCGGTGGTCGCCTGGCTGCCGCCCGACGGCATGACCGCGCGGTTGGAGCGCTTCGATGCCGCGGCCGGCTACCGCATGGTGCTGACCTACGACGAACCGCCGGCGCAGGGCGGGAAGGCGACGGCGGAGTCGGATGTCGCGGACGTGCGCCGCATCGCCGTCGAGGTCGGCGAGCGCATCGTCGAGGAGGTCGACTTCCCGTCCGACGATCCGGCGTTCGCCGGCACCATGACGATGACGTGGACGTTCACCGAGGGCGACGGCGGGACGTACGTCGACGTCGTGGCGACCGGGGTGCCGCCCGGGATCGACCCCGACGACCACGCCGCCGGGCTGGCGTCGTCGCTGAGCAACCTGGCACGGTTCGTCGAGGGCGGCTCCGGCATCCGCTGATCTTCGCGAAGCCCCACGCGACTCACGCGTCCGGCGTCACGTACGCGGCACCGAGCGCGGCCACCGCCTGCCGTCGCTCCTCGAGCCGGCGATGCAGTTCGCGCTGCGCGTGCTCGATGGTCGCCGCGTCGAGCGGCACGCTGTCGACGCGGGCGACGCCGTGGTGCTCGCGGATGTAGGCCGCGAGCTCGGGGCCCGACTCCCACGACGTGATCAGGCCGTAGCGCGGGCGGTCGCCGCGGTGCCACACAGCGTGCCAGAAGCGCTGGGTGTCGACGATCACGCGGGAGCCGGCGGGCAACGGGATGCGCAGCTCTGTCGACGGGTCGAACCGGTCCCGGCGAAGGAGCAGCAGCGAGTCGGGGTCGTCGGTCAGGTTGAAGAACGCGCGTACGACCCAGCCGGTGCCCTCAGGGTTGAGGCGGTTGTTGTCATCCTGGTGCAGGTTGTAGACCGCGTCGTCGTACGTGTTCGGCTGCAGCTCGATCACCCGGCAGCGCCCGACTCCCGCCCCGGCCTCCTGCGCACGACGCGTCAGGTTCGGGGCGCGGGCGACCTGCGACGGTATCCACACCCCGTCCTTGTCGGCGCGCGGCGGCGTGTGGTTCCAGAAGCCGTTGCACTCGATCTCGCCGGCGTAGCTGGTGAGCGGGGCGAAGCGCGTCACGCCCGACGACCGCCAGCCGGTGTACTCGAGGTCGTGCCACTCGACCGGGTCGCGAGCCTGGTCGTAGCGGTCGAGAACGACGTAGCCCGTCTCGGCGAGTGCCGGAACGGTGATGTGGCCGGGCGTCACGGGTCAGCTCCGCAGCGAGTCGGCCACCTCGCGCAGCGCTTCGGCGGACCGGTGGAAGAGGTCGAGCTCGTGCGAGGCGAACTGGGTCTCGCGCACCGGATGTGCGCCGGTCGCGCTCACGACCGACGGCACCGAGAGGGCGACGCCGTCGACGCCGTGGAAGTCGCGCAGCACGGCCGACACGGGCATCACAGCGTGCTCGTCGTGGAGGATGGCCTCGATGATGCGCGCGCTCGACAGTCCGATCGCGTAGTTCGTCGCACCCTTGCCCTGGATGACCTTGTAGGCGGCGTCGCGCACGTCGACGGCGATCTGATCGAGCTCGGCCGCGCTCATGCGGTCGCCCGCCGGCGTGACCCAGTCGAGGATCGGCACCGTGCCGATGGTCGCACGCGACCACAGCGGGAACTCGGTGTCGCCGTGCTCACCCACGATGTACGCGTGCACGCTTCCGGTCGAGACGCCCGCGCGCTCGGCGAGCTTCCAGCGCAGGCGCGACGTGTCGAGCACCGTGCCCGACGCGAAGATGCGCTCGGGCGGCAGTCCGGTCGCCTCCTGCGCGAGCACCGTGAGCACGTCGCACGGGTTCGTGACGATGACGTAGATCGCCTCGGGCGCCGCCTCGAGCAGCTGCGGCATCATCTTCTTCATGATCCCGGCGTTGACGCCCGCGAGCTCGATCCGGGTCTGGCCGGGGTTCTGCTTCGCGCCCGCCGTGATGACGACGACGTGGGAGCCCTCGACCACCGAGACGTCGCTGCCGCCGATGATGTCGCTCGAACCCGTGAACTGCGTGCCGTGGGCCAGATCGAGCACCTCGGCCTCGACCTTCTCGGTCGCGATGTCGTAGAGCGCCACGTGCCGCGCCGACCCGCGGATCAGCGCGGCGTACGCCGTGCTCGATCCGACGCTTCCGGCGCCGACGATGGTGACTTTCGAATTCTCGATGACGGCCATGCCGCCAGTCTTGCAGTGAGCGGATGCCGCGGGCCAGGCGTGCGCCGTGACAATCACCCTGTTCGGGGTAGGCGCGGTCGCTGTGCCCGGTCGTACGATGACTCGCACCGGGCCGAACGGCCCGTTCCGTCGCGGGTTCGGAGGCAGGATGTGCCGCTGGCTGGCCTACACCGGAGAGCCGCTGCAGCCCTCCACGCTCGTCCTCGACGCGCAGCACTCGGTCGTGGCGATGGCGCTCAACTCGCCCCTTGGCGCGGAGACCGTGAACGGCGACGGGTTCGGGTTGGGCTGGTATCCGGCGGATGCCGCTTCCCCGAGGCATCCCGCTGTCTTCCGCAGCATCGAGCCGGCGTGGCATGACCAGAACCTGCGTGAGATCAGCCAGGCGGTGCGCAGCCCGCTGTTCTTCACGCACGTGCGCGCGGCCGCCGGACCGCCCATCCAGCAGACGAACTGCCATCCGTTCCGGTACGACCGGTGGCTGTTCATGCACAACGGCGGGATCGCGCAGTTCGGACTGATCAAGCGCGACCTGATGCTGGCGGTCGACCCGTCGCTGTACCCGCACATCCAGGGCACGACCGACTCGGAGGTGCTGTTCCACCTCGCTTTGACGTACGGGCTCGCCGACGATCCGGTCGCCGCAGTCGGTACGGCGATCCGTCGCGTCGAGGAGGTGGGGCACGCGGCCGGCGTGCAGTTCCCCATGCAGGGCACACTCGCGGTGTCGGACGGCGAGACGCTGTGGGCGTTCCGGTACTCGTCGCAGGGCCGGTCGCGCACGCTGTTCCACTCCGCGGACGTGCCCGCCCTGCGGACGATGTATCCCGACGCCTCGCGCCTGGAGGCCTTCGGCGATCACGCGCAGGTCGTGGTTTCGGAGCCGCTCAACGACCTGCCCGGCGTGTTCCTCGAGGTGCCCGAGTCTTCCGTCGCCGTGCTCGACCGGGACGGCTTTCGTCACGCGGCGTTCTTGGACGCCTGATCGTCCCCGACCGGGGCCTCGGGATTGCGGATGCCCGCCCACGACACCAGCCCGCCGGCGACCATCATGGCCGCCGTCACGATGGCCGCGCGGTGGAAGCCCTCGAGATCGAGCTGCCCGCCCACGATCGTGGCGAGCATGGCGATCGTGACGAGGCCGGCGACGCGGGCGACCGCGTTGTTCACCGCGGACGCGATGCCGGAGCGCTCGGTGTCGATCGCGCCGAGGATGGCCGAGGTCAGCGGTGCGACGGTGAGCGCGAGCCCCAGCCCCATGAGGATCATGCTCGGCAGCACCTGCCACCAGTAGTCGAAGGCCTCCGACACCGTGAGCAGCAGCAGCGCGCCCGCGCCCATGGTGATCGGGCCGACCGTCATGAACAGCCGCGGACCCCACTTGCCGGCGAGCGCCCCGACCCGCGAGCTGAGCAGGATGAGCAGGATCGTCACGGGAAGGCTCGCCAGCCCGGCGAGCGTGGCAGGGAGTCCGGGCCCCTGCTGCAGGTAGACCACGACGACGAAGCCGTTCAGCGCGAGCGCTCCGTAGATGAACGTGGTCGCGACATTGCCGGTCCAGAAGTTGCGCACCCGGAAGAGATCGAGAGGGAGGATCGGATGCCGCGCGAAGCGCTGGCGGATGATGAACGTCGCGAACAGCCCTGCGCCGACGAGGAGCGGCAGCCAGATCGCCGGTGACGTCCACCCCAGCCGCGGCTGCTCGATGAGCGCGAACACCATCAGGCCGAGGCCGAGGGTGCACAGGGCGGCGCTGAGCCAGTCGATCGCGGCATCCGCTCGTCTGGCGTCTTTCACTCCTGCGCGGGACAGCAGCCACAGCGTGATCGCGATGGGGACCACGTTGATGAGGAAGACGAGGCGCCACGACAGGAAGTCGACGAAGAGGCCGCCGAGGATGGGGCCGGCGATCATCGCCGTGGTGGTCATGGCTGTCCAGATGCCGATCGCCCGGCCCTGCGCGGCTCCGCGGAAGGTCGACGTGATGAGCGCGAGCGAGCTCGGCACGAGGAACGCGCCGGCAGCGCCCTGCAGCGCCCGCGAGACGATGAGGAACTCGGCGGTCGGTGCGAGGGCGATCGCGACGCTGGTGATGCCGAAGCCGATCAGGCCGATGCGCATGACGAACGCCCGGCCGTAGGCGTCTGCGACCGAGCCCGCGACCAGAATGAGGGCGCCGAGGGTGATCAGGTAGGCATCCACCACCCACTGCTGCGTCGTGAGGCCGCCGCCGAGCTCGTCGCTGATCGCGGGGAGGGCGACGTTGACCACCGTGCCGTCGAGGAACGCGACGAACGACGCCAGCACCGCGATGGCGAGGATCGTGCGTTCGCGGCCGGTCATGGTCTGGGGCATGCCGCCAACCTATCCCCGGGGGCGGACGGTGCGGGCCGCTGTGCCCGACGCGTGCCTCTTGCGCACCTCGCGTGCTGGGAGGAAGATGTGGCTCGCCGCAATGGGGGCCCTGTGGACGCGCCGAGTGGGAGTCGACGCGCCGGCATCGGAGTTGCGACCGTTCCACGGAAGTTCCACACAACGAGTGCGCCTTCGGGTGTCGCTCTTTCGGTGATCCATCCTGCGGAAAGGGCGCCATGAGCCTTTGGGACACGCTGTCCGGCGCGGGCGGCGGCGCGGATCGGCTGCGCCCCCTGCTCGAGCAGATGACCGACTCGGTCACCACCTCGACCGACACCGACGAGTTCGGCACGTGGGACGTCACCTCGGTGACGCAGAGCGTGACGAGCATTCCCGGCCTCGATCTCGCGACCGGCGGCATCGGCGGGAGCGGGTCGCTGCTGCAGCTGCGAGATCCGAACCTCACCGTCGCGGTGGGCGAGCTGCGGGCTCCCGCGTCGGGCTGGCGCGTCATCGTCACCGCGCCGCTCGCGGCCATCAGGGTGCCGGGACTCGTCGGCGCCAAGCTCGACGCGCAGGGGCAGCTGATCCCCGACCCGGCCTTCCCCGACGTCTCGTTCGTCGTGCCCCAGCTGCGCGTGCGGGTCATGCAGTTCGCCGGGCAGTCGGTCGCGGTCAAGCTGCTGTCGTCGGCGACGAGCTCTGGCGGCGGCACCGAAGACATCTACGAGTTCGTGCGCATGGAGCCGCCGTACGCGCTCATCGGCCCCGGCTCCACCGTCGGGTTCGCCTACCGCACGGCCGTGCTCGACCTATCGGGCGAGGCGGCGCCGTCGGGCGTGCCACCCGAGGCACGGGTGCAGCCCGCCGCGTGGCAGGGGCTCTTCCTCCCCGAGGTTCGGCTGTTCGTCTCGCCCCAGGGGCTCGAGGGCGTCGCCGTCAGTGCCGGCGTGCGCAACCTCTGGATCGGCGTCGGCGAGCATCAGGGCGTCACCGGCATCTTCGAGGCCGAAGTCGTCAACCGCGGCGGCGCGCCGCGGATCCACGCCAGCTTCCGCGGCCCGGGCGGCCGCTACATCGCCGACCCCGGCATGGGCACCGCGAGGCTGCCTGAGAACTCCGAGATCGTGGTCGACACCGAGGGCGGGATCGCCCCCGTCGCGATCACGATCACCGTCGGGTCGGGGAGTCCGGTGACCGACGATCGGGCGCCCGTCGTCACGCCTGCCACGGGAACCATGACCATCACCGTGACGGCCGACGACGCCGGCCCCGCGTCCGCCGTCGTACGCACCATCACGGTCGCCCGCGACACGACGGGCACCGGCGGGTCGGGCCCCGGCGGCTCCACGACCGAGGTGCGGCCGACGCAGCGCGGCACCCACGTGATCGTCAAGGACAGCGAGACCGCGACGCACGTCACTGTGCGGCTGGAGCCTCGCCGCAGCGTCGCGTGGACGTGGAGCGGCGGCAGCTCGACCGGTGAGACCCTCACGGTGCCGGTCGCCGCCGGCGCGCCGGTGACGGTCACCGCGACCATCCCCGCAGGCATCGCGCAGACGGCCGGATGCTGGTTCCACTACGATCGCCCGACCGCCGGCCAGCTCCCCCCGGCGCCGGTCCCGGCTCCTGTGCCGCCGCTGTCGCCCGAGGAGCAGACGCGCGAGGACGCCCGCCTGGCGTGGGCCGACAGCAACGCCGACATGAGGGACCGCCCCGCGTCCGGGCGCACGACCAGCGCGACCGGGGGCTCCGCGTTCGAGACCGCGATGGCCGCGCGGGTCGCGCAGGTGGGCGCCGGGCAGCAGATCACCGTCGACGGCTACGCCTCGCACGAGGACCCGGGGTCGACCGCTCAGGACAGCCACAACCTGCTGCTCTCGCGACGCCGCATGGAGGCCGCGATGCGCGCCCTCCGCAACGCGGGCTTCACCAACGTGCAGGCGGGGACGCCGCACGGCTCGGCGTTCGCGAACTCGACCGCGACGATCCCCGGGCTGATGGACGGGGTGACTCCCCGGCCCGCCCGGGGTGCGTCGTACTGGTGGCTCGCCGTCGCGCGCTGGCAGCCGATGCCCGCGGTCGAGGAGATCTGCCGCGCCGACGTCACCCGCACGGTGCTGCCGCCCGCCCCGCGCACCGACCCCCGCCCGCCGCAGGCGCAACGGCCGGACTGCTTCCGCAAGATCGGTGTGCGCGTCGAGATCGTGCGCGACACGCTCGTGCGGGCGGAGATCTACGGCGAGTTCGACATCGAGACCGCAGCGGAGTCGTCGCTCGCCCGCCGCGGCGAGAGCCCGCTGCGTTCGGGCGCGCGCAACGCGTCGGACGGCATCTGCCTGTTCCTCGTGCGCCTGCGACTCAGCGAGGACCGGGCGGCCTGGGATGTGACGGCGGAGTTCCGCGCGGCCGAGCAGGACCTCGACGGGCTCGCGATCATGACCGAGGGCGAGGCGAACCCCGACACCCTCAACGTGCTCGGCGCGCTCGCCGTGATGGCGCCCCTCACCGCCAGTGCCGTCGAGCTCTCGCCCGCGGCCGGCGCGATCGTCGCGCTCGGCAGCGTCGCGCTCGGCGCCAGCGACGTGCTGCACACGCACGAGCTGATGCTGCGCGGCGGGGAACTCGTGGTGTCGAGCGGCGTGCTCGGACCGGACGGCATCACCGCGGCATCCGATCGGGGTGTGCAGATCAGCATCCTGCTGGATCTCGAGATCGCGTTCAGCTTCGACATCGAACTGGTGCGCGTCGACCCGGCCAAGCCGATCAAGGCACGCTACAAGGCGATCGGCGTGCGGTCGGAGTGGGGCACCGGCTCGACTCCCCTCGAGTACGTGCCGCTGCCGGTGTTCGACCCGAGCCGCGGCTACTCGCTCGACGTTCCGGCCGGGGCGCTCACGGCCACGCCCCCACTCGACGAGATCCTGCGGATCCTCGGCTTCCGCGTGAGCCGCGACAACCCGACCTATCTCGAGGTCGAGGTGGGCCTCGGCGTCGACCTCGGCATCGTCAGCGTCGACGCCGTGCGCGTGCGCGTGCGGCTCGACGGGCCGCCTCTCGACCTGCAGATCACGAAGCTGCGGGCGAGCATCGAGATCCCCGGCACCCTCCACGGGTCAGGATCGCTCGAGTTCACCGAGTTCGGCTTCCGCGGCGCGTTCGACCTCACGGTGACGCCCGTGAACATCCGCGTCGCCGCTGTGCTCGCGGTCGAGCGCGACCCGGCGCGCGGCGTGACGGGCGTGCTCGTCGGCGGGCGCGTCGAGTTCCCGGTGCCGATCCTGCTCGGCAACTCGGGGCTCGGCATCTACGGCTTCATGGGCGGCGTCGGCGTCAACTACCGCCGTGACGAGTCGCCCTTCGCCGGGTCGCTCACGCCGGCGCTGGACTGGGTCATGGCCCAGTACCCGCGAACGGGGCAGGTGATGGCGCCGGAGGGCTGGACGCTCGAGCCCGGCGCGTTCGCGTTCGCGGCCGGCATCGCGGTCGGGACCGTCGACGGCGGGTTCACCGTGCACCTCGACGGCATCGTGCTCATCGAGCTGCCAGGCCCGCGACTGCTGCTCATCATGAAGGCCGACGTGCTGAGTCTTCCTCCGATGTTCGGCAGCAACCAGACGGCGACGTTCCTCGCCGTGCTCGACATCGACTTCGCCGCGGGCAAGATCCTGATCGGCATCGTCGCCGCCTACGAGATCGAGAGCATCCTCAAAGTACGCGTGCCCGTCACCGCGAGCTTCGAGACGGCGAACCCCGAGAACTGGTTCGTCGACCTCGGCCGGTTCCCCGAGGCGGAGCGCGTCACCGTCTCGGTGCTCGACGTGATCCGCGGCAGCGGCTACCTGATGGTGCACGGCAACGGCATCACCCTCGCCACCGAGCCGGTGCTCTCGGTGCCCTCCGGCTTCGCGGTCGCGACCGGCTTCCATCTGCAGGCCGTGCTGATGGGGAGCAAATCGGTCGGCCTGTACCTCGAGGTCGCCGCCGGCTTCGACGCGATCCTCGGGCTCGACCCGTTCTACCTGGCCGGCATCATCTACGTGCGCGGCGAGCTGCGCCTGTGGATCGTGGGCATCTCGGCCAGCGCGAAGCTCGAGGTGCAGGTCGGCACGCGGGAGAACCCCGACGGCACCATCACCCAGGAGCCGTACGTGCATGGCGAGGTGTGCGGCAGCGTCGACTTCTTCTTCTTCTCCGTCAAGGGATGCGTGAGCCTCACGATCGGCGCACCCCCGACGCCCACGCCGAAGCCGCGCGACCTGGTCGCGGGCGTCTCGCTCATCTCGAGGACCCCCGCGAAGGTCGAGGGCACCGGAGCCGGCGACGTCATCGACGGCAAGCTCGGCGACGCGGCGCGCTCGGGCACCGCCGAGCCGGTGCCCGTGGTGCCCATCGACGCGATCCCGCTGATCGCGTTCCACACCGCGCCGCAGATGAACGGCGGCCCGGGCGGGACCGACGTCGAGATCCTCGGCGAACCGCCGGTCAACCTGCCCGCGGGCGGTCCGAACTTCTGGACCCGTGTCGGCGACCGCTGGTGGCGCTACCGCGTCAACGCGGTCACGCTCACCGGAGGCGTCGGCCCCGGCGATGCGCCGAGCACGTGGATCAAGCCGCTCGCCGCCACCGGACCGCACGCCGGCCCGACGCTGGCTCTGCTCGACTGGCTGCCGACGGCCACGCCGACCGCGGTGCCGTACGGCGAGAACCTCGTCGAGACGGTCCGCCACCAGTGGGGCAACGTGTGCTCGCAGGGCGCGCCGCCTGCCCGCGTGCTGTGGACATTCCACGACAGCCCCGACGGCCCGAGCGACGACGGGTGGCGTCTCACCGGTGTCGCGTGGCCGGATCCGCCCGACACCGTGCGCACGCAGGCCGCCGACCTGCGGGTGCGGGTCATCGAGCTGTGGCGCGTCGCCCCGCGCATCGACCTCGTGCAGGGCACGGCGCCGGCGATCGTGATCGGCGACCAAGTGGTGTGCTTCGACCCGGCTGCCGATCCCGTCGACCCGCGTGACCCCTTCGGCCGCTGGGACGGACTGCTGCCCGCCACGTTCAGCGCCGGCGCGTTCGCGAGCGCGGCGTCGCTCGCCGAGGCGACCGCGTTCCTGAGCGACGGCGGATCCCTGCACGATCTCGCGGCGGTGGCCCAGCGGACCGGCTGGGAGGCGCAGGCGGCGGTCCCGATCGAGGACGGCGTGCGTGAGCGCGAGCCCGTGCGTCGGCAGCGGAGAGGGAAGAGCGGATGCCGCGGCGCCGTGCTCCGCTCGCCGTACCGCGACCTCGATCAGCCGGCGCCGTGGGGCACCGAGGAGGACCAGGTGCTTGTCAAGAAAGCGTGGGACGAGACCGGATTCCGGCCCCACGAGCTCGCAGACGCCGTCGCGTTCGTCCGCGACGACGACACGTTCGTCGCCTTCTCGGTACTGCTCCTCGTCGACGAGCGCGGCCTGAACGACGGTGTCGTGATCCGCTGCGAGGCCGCCGACGGCACCGCGCTCGACGAGCGCCCCGTCAGCGGCTCCGACATGCTCGGCGGCGTTCACCGGCTTCCCGACGAGTGGGTCGAGCCCGGCGGGCCGTGGGCCGATCCGGTGTGGCGCGCCGGCGTGATCGCCGGACGGCTGCACCACGGCGGACCGCTGCTGCTGCCGGTCTTCGTGCCGCTCAAGTGGGTGCCCGACGGCACGTCGCGCATCGTCATCGGCCGCCGCCGCGACGACGGGCGGAAGCAGCTCAGCGACCCGTTCGTCGTGGTCGCGGCGACCGGCTCGTTCGCCAGCGAGCGCGAGCGCCACGAGTGGGACGAGCTGACGATCGACCGTGACCGCACGGCGCTCTCGAACGCCTTGTCGAAGGGCGCGGACGACGTCGCGCTGCTCCATCCCGGCACCGACTACAGCATCGCGGTGACGTGGGAGGCGACCAGCAAAGAGGGCGAGGCGCAGCCCGGCATGGGCGACGACGGCGACGGCTGGAACCCCGTCGGCGCGCCGCAGACCTTCGCGTTCCGCACGGCAGACACCGCCCCGATCGATCTCGATCCGTGGATCACGAGCACGTCGCCGAGCATGGACGAGGTCGGCGTGTTCACGCGCGAGAAGGTGAAGATCGTCTTCGCGACCCAGCGGGTCACCGGCCTCTTCAATGCGTACGGCCGCGAACTGCGGGTGACCGTGCGCGCGGCATCCGGAGATCACCCCTCCCCTCCGGGAGGCGGCTCGCCGGCCGACGGCGTGGTGCTTCCGCTCGATCCCGACGGCGTGATCGCGACCCTCGAGAGCGCGGACGGCGTGCTCAAGCCGTGGCACACCGCGGTGCTCGAGGTGATCGGCGAGGACGGCCTCGACTGCGTGAACGTCGACGAAGACGCGACGAACGTCTACACGACGACGCTCGAGTACGACTTCGAGCCGCTGACCGACTACCTCGTCGACGTGCACAGCGTGGTGAAGGGGACGGGTGCCGATCCGATCCTGGTGCACCGCGTCGGGTTCACGACGTCGCGGTTCCGCGACACCGCCGACCTCGCCGCCCTCACCTCGGGTGCGGTCGTCGAGCACCGCGCGGTCGCCGACTTCTCGGCGATCACGGCGCTCGCCGATCAGCCGACCGGCGCCGCCGTCGACGATGCGCTGCAACGCGCCGGACTCGACGTGGAGCCGGTGCCCGACTGGCCGCGCACGCGAGTGCTGTGGAGCGCGGATGCCACGCCGCAGCCTCTCGCCGTGATCGTCGAGGGCAGCGAGCCGCTGTGGCGCACCCGCACGGTTCCGACCTGGGTGTCCGCTCCGCCGGACGCGCCCGATCCGAGCCACGGCTACTGGGCCGGGCGGCCCGGCGAGTGGCTCGTGCTGCGCGCCGACGCCACGGCCGCGGTCGCCGGCGACCTGCCGCGTGCGACGATCCAGCGCATCGTCCGCGGGCCGGGCGGCACGCGGGCCATCGCGATCCTCGGGCCGTCGTCGCGCGGGCGCGAGGCGCGATTCGCCCTGGTGCACCGCGACGTGATGCCCACGACGACGACCGAGACCGCGACGACCGCCGTGCGCGTCGATCTGCAGCGGGCGCCCTGGGAGGTGGAGGACTGATGGCACGCATCGCCGATCCGTTCCGCATGCGGGCGCAGGCAGTCGAAATCGACTGGACCCGGGTCGCCCGCGAGCGCGAGCAGCTGCTGGGCGAGAAGGTCGACTGGGAGCGCATCAAGCGCCGGTTCGGCGACGTCCGCGTCGTGTGGGCGTGCTCCGCCGAGCTCGGCGTGCCGCACGGGCCGTTCACGGTGTGGCGGCGCCCCGTGTCGCAGCGGCGCAAGCCCGAGCCGATCGACGCCGAGGTCATCGGCACCGCCGACGGGTTGCGGCTGAGCTGGGGAGGAGTGGATGCCGGCCGGGTCGTCGTGCACTGCGCACCCTCCGACCCGGCCCAGCCGGTCGGGCTGTTCCTGTACCGGGTGGGCCGCGACGGCCTGGCCGGCACGGTCGGTGCGGCCGCGGTGCGCGTCGCGGCGGGGGCGACAGCCCACTTCGACGTGCGCACCGGCGGCGCGACCTGGGCCGTACTCGTCAACGGCCACACCCCGTCGGTCGCGATCACGACGCTGCACGACATCGTCAACGCCGACGACTGGGAGCCGCTCGAGCTCGTCGGGCTCCCCGTCGACGGCCCCCTGGGTGACTATGACACGAGCGACCAGGGTTGGGTGCACGCGCTGGAGCGTCCGTTCGACGCCGCGGTCCGTCGCCTCAGGCGGGGCGCACCGCCCCTCGGCTGGGACGGGCTGACGCCCTCGGGCGTGCAGGCGCCGCCATGGGAGGAGCCCGACCCGCCCTCGCTCGTCGAGGAGGTGCGGAAGTTCGTCTTCCCCGCCGTCGAGGCGCTGTACGACCCGGGACTCCCCGAGTTCGGCCAGATGCAGACCGAGGCGTGGACGCCGACCACGGCGCCGCACGTCGATGAGGCCTCGACGTCGTCGCTCGACGCGAACGCCGATGTGCGCCCGTGGGCGGTGCTCGGGCTGACGGCGCACGTGGACCCGTTCCTCAATCTCGCGACCGGGTTCGGCTCGGTCTATGTCGTCGAGCCGATCGGCGACGACGACCAGATCCCCATCGGCGGCGACGAGCTGCTCATCACCGCGAAGTACGCGAACGTGCTCGCCCCCGGCGAGCAGGTCATCGAGGGCCAGCCGCTGCCTGGCGGCATGGGATCCGCCGAGTTCGCCGCCTACGCTCCGCGCGGGGCCCGTCTCACGCAGGTGCCCTCACCCGTGCAGCTGACCGCGACACGGGCCGGACTGGTCGAACCGAGACAGCCCGACGAGGCGTGGGGTGAGAGCATCCGACTCTCCTACAAGCGCGCACTTGCGTCGGCCATGCTCGGAACACCCACGCAGCAGGCGGCGATCGTCTCCGACGCGGGCGCTCCGGCCGCCGACGCGATCATCGAGCGACGCAGCCCGCAGGGGTGGCGCACCGTCGCGATCTCGCCGGATGCACCCCAGGGTCAGCCCGGGTTCGATCGTGCGTCACTCATGCACGCGCCCGCCGTCATCCCGCTCGGCAGCGGCGGCCGCTCGGTGCGGTACGGCGTCGCGGTCGCCGACGTGTTCGGTGTGTGGTCGCCGTGGCGCGATGCGGCGTACACCGGGAACGAGCCTGCTCCCGAGCTGTCGGCCATCGTGACCGCGAAGCTCGACACGCGCTATGCCGGATCGACCGCCGCGCCGACGACGCTCGAGGTCGACGTCGCGACGGAGTGGACCCAGCGACGGCCGTCGCGCATCGATGTGCGGGTCGTCTTCCATCCAGTCTCTCCGCCACCCTCCTCGGCGCCGGTGTTATCGCCCACCGGTCCGGTGCCCGCGGGCGGCTTCGCCCGCGACCTCACGGTGACGTTCGCCGGTGACACTCCGACGGGCGTCGGGTGCACGGTCCTGGAGCTGAACGAGGAGGGCACGGCTCCGCTCGGCGGTGGCCCGCGCGGTTCCGGCGCCCGGCGCTACCGGCTGACGACGACGATCCCGACGCTCGACTTCGCGACGGTGCGGCGGTGGGGTGCGGCGCTGTGGACACGTCGCCACCTGCTCGCCGGGCCGACGCCCACCCCGTTCGGCGCGCAGACCGACATTCAGGCGGCGAGCCCCGTGCCGGTGCATCCGCTGCCCCCGCCCCTGCTTCCGGACGTGCCGCTGGCGAGCCTGCCCGACGCCGCGGGCTGTTCGCACGCGTCGGTGTCGTGGAGCCTGCCCGCGGGCGCCGACGCCCGCACTGCCGTCGTGTGGGAGTGCGCCGAGACCGCTCTGCGCCAGACGGCTGGGCTGTCGCCGCAGGCCGACCCGGCGCTCAGTCCGTCCGAGCGGCTGGTCGCGCTGCGTGAGGCGTACGACGCGCTCACGCCCGACCGCCAGCGCGGTGCCTTCCGCCGACTGGTCGAGGTGGACGCCGCCGCGGGTAAGACCGACGTCACGCTGCCGCGCGGATCCACCGACATCCACCTCTTCGCCGTCACGATCGTCTCGTCGACCGCGATCGAGTCGCCCTGGCCGCAGGGCACCGGTGGGACCCAGCCGCACGAGCACCTGCGCGTCGTCATCGCCCCGCGCCTGAGTCGTCCCGAACCGCCCGTGGTGCGGTCGTCGCCGGTCGCCGTGACGACGGGGACTGAAGTGCTCCTCCGGCTCCAGGCCGCGAGCGCGCTGCCCGTCGAGACGTTCCGCCTGCTGCGCACCCGCAGCGACCGGGCCGCCCTGCGTGCCGACACGATGGGACCGGCGTTCGCCGAAGCGGTCGCGCAGGTGAAGCTCGACGGCACGACGCCCGTGCGCGACGCGGTCACGGGCCAGCTCGTCTACGAGGCGCAGTGGCAGGGCACGCTGCCGCCGGCGTGGACGCCGTGGCTGGTGCGGGCGATCGCCGTGCCGCAGGCGATCGAGCCCCAGCGCGCGGTCCGCGGGCTCCACTCGCCCGCGTCGGACGTCGTCACGGTGCTCGCCGCGCCCGACACCCCGCCGGTGCTCGAAGACCTCGTGTCGGCCGAGACCGACGCCGCCCACACCGGCCTGGTCGTCCGCTCTGCCACGACGGCCCCCATCGCCGCGGTCGATCTCGGCGAGCACACGCTGCGCGCCGTGATCACCGGGGCAGGTCCGGCGCCGATCGAGGTCGGGCCGGTGTCGCTGGCGTCGCTCGACGAGACTCCGCTCACCACGCCTCCCGGCGGGCCGGCGGTGATTCAGCGGGGGGTGCGGTCGGCGGGCCGGTCGCCGCTTGCGCTGTGGTTCGAGAGAGCGGATGCCGCGGCATCCGTCACCGTGGATCTCACGATCACCGACCCCCGCGGCCGGAGCACCACCCGCTCGATCGCGATCGAAGGGTGGACGCCTCCGCCACCTCCGCCGGCCGCAACGCTGGATCTGATCGGGATCACGCCGCGCGCGCTCGCCGGGGTCGTGGTCGTGGTCGCGACGGATGCCTCGCTCGACCAGCCGTACCGGCTGCGGGTGAGCGCTGCGCGCGGGCGCGGGCGTGATCCGTTCGGGCGTGATCCGTTCGGGCGTGATCCGTTCGAGCGTGACCCGTTCCGGCGCCCGCAGCCGTTCCCGCCGGGGCCGTTCTTCCCGCCGCTGCGCGGGCTGCGGGCCGAGGTGGAGCTGGCCTCCGTTCCGCTCACGCCGAGGCCGCCGCTCGTCGACGGGACGATCTCGTTCCGGCGTGTGCGGCGCATCGGCCGGTTCATCGGATCGACCGTCGAGATCGGCGTGCCGCTGGGGGCGCCGGTGTCGGTCGTGGTCACGCTGATCGCGCCCGACGGCGCCGAGGTGTCGGTCACCGCGGAGGCGTGAGGCAGGCTCGGCGGCTCGATTGGCGGGTTCGCGCGGCGTGACGTAAACTTTTCCGCGGTGACGTGTCCGAGCGGCCGAAGGTGCAACTCTCGAAAAGTTGTGTAGGGTAACCCCCTACCGTGGGTTCAAATCCCACCGTCACCGCCACTTCGAAGCCCCGCGAACCAGTGGAAACACTGGGATCGCGGGGCTCTTCTATTCCCACGTTTCGCCCCGTGAGAACAGATTGAGAACAATCGTTGCTGATCTCGTTCTTAGAGGCCGATGCCTGGCGCCGTCGGTGGCAGCGGGAACGGCGCCTGTACGGCGGCGTGGATCGATCGGTCTCGCGCCTGGCTGAGGGCGGTTGCGCCGGCATCTAGGTCGTCGTCGAACAGGTCGGCGTAGGTATCGAGGGTCATCGCGGCCGAGGCGTGGCCGAGCATGCGTTGGACGGCCTTGACGTTTGCGCCGGCGCTGATCGCGAGGCTTGCTGCTGTGTGGCGGAGGTCGTGGGGCGTGACGCGTGGGAAGGTCGGGTCGTCTCGTTGAGCACGTTTCACTGCCTTGGCGAACCAGCCGTCCTGCGAGTTGGGAAGGCGGAGGTGATCTGTCCCGTCGCCAAAGAGGAGGTTCGTTGAGTCCTTGCCGGCGAGCAGCGGTCGGATGACGGGGTCTGACTCACCCCGGCATGTCCGGAGACATGATTCCTTGGAAGGATCTGTCTCATGGGACGTCCCAGCAAGTATCCGCGCGAGCTTCGTGAGCGCGCTGTCCGCATGGTCGCCGAGTTGCGGCCCGACTATCCGAGTGAGTACGCCGCGATGACGGCGACCGCGCAGATGCTCGGCATCGGCTCGCCGGAAACCATCCGGACCTGGATCCGCCGCAACCAGGTCGACACCGGGCAACGGCCGGGGGTCACGACCGAGGCGGCGGAGGAGATCAAGCGGCTCAAGCGGGAGAATGCCGAGTTGCGTCGCGCGAACGAGATCTTGAAGGCGGCATCGGCTTTCTTCGCGGCCGAGCTCGACCGGCCACAGAAGCGATAGTCGCGTTCATCAGCGACCACAAGGACCGCCGTGATGGCGGGCTGCGATGGGGTGTCGAGTCGATCTGCGCCGTGCTCACCCAGCACGGCTGCAAGGTGGCCCCATCGACCTACTACGATGCTCGCGGGCGCGGGTCGTCGTCGCGGAAACTGTTGGATGAGCGGTGGAAGCCGATCATCCTGCAGACGTGGATCGACCATCGAAAGGTTCTCGGCGCCCGCAAGCTCTGGCTGCGGCTCCGCCGTGATGGGCACGACATCGCGCGTTGCACGGTCGAACGCCTCATGCGAGAACTCGGGATCGCTGGCGTCGTCCGCGGGAAGCGCAAGCGCCCGGTCGACACGGATCTGCGGGAGACCAGGCCAGCCGACCTCGTCGACCGGCACTTCGCGAGGTTCCGCACGAACCAGTTCTGGGTCGCCGACTTCACCTACGTCTGGATGTGGTCGGGGTGGGTCTATGTCGCGTTCGTGTTCGATGCGCACTCCCGCCGCATCCTCGGCTGGCGCGCCGCCACGAGCATGACCACGCCGCTCGTGCTGGACTGCCTCGACATGGCTCTGTGGACCCGCCGTCGTGAAGGCGTCGCTGGGTTCGGCGGGCTCACGCATCACACCGATGCGGGCAGCGTCTACACGTCGATCGCCTTCACCGACCGGCTCTTCGACGAGGGCATCGATCCGTCCGTCGGCAGCGTCGGCGACGCCTACGAGAACTCTCTCGCAGAGTCGCAGATCGGGCTCTACAAGTCCGAACTCATCCACCACGACGGCCCGTGGCGGGACGTCGACCAGGTCGAGGCGGCGACTGCGTCCTGGGTGCTGTGGTTCAACACCGAACGCACCCACGGCTCGATCGACGACCTCACCCCACTCGAGGTCGAGCAGCTCGACTACGCTCGCATCGAACCGGTCGAGAGAGCCGGCTGACACCAACAACAACTCTCCGGACATGCCGGGGTGAGTCAAACCCAAGATCAGGCAGACTGACCGAACGACAACGAGGTGGCCTCGTTTTCACACGTCGCAATGGCCTAATTTTCGAGCGTCGTCGACAGCACTGCCGGAGGGTGCAATCGGGCGCGTGCGCCCGCCCTCCCGGGACCGGAAGCGACGCTCTTCGTGCGATCCAGCCTGACCCGCTCGGCCCCGCGAGGCGTCGGCGGGAGGCCAAGCTCCGCGACGCGGTAGAGAGTCGCTCTCCGTGGATCCCGACGAGTTCGGCCGTTCCTAGATGCGCGGCGATCCCGTTCGCCCTGATGGCGCGAGAGATGCGACGTTTACAAAGGCGCAACAAAAGAGGTCTGTACGCAATTCGATATAGCGAGTAGCGTGTGGTGCACATCGAAAGGAGCAGTGAATGAACAACGAACGAAAGCACCGTCCTTACTCACTGATCGGCGCTGCAGCAGCGCTGATCCTCACGCTGTCGGCCTGTGCTTCCACGCCGAACGCAGGCGAACCCACAGGCGGTTCCTCTGCCGATCCGGGCGCGGTGGACCAAGAGCTCGTCGCGCTGCTCCCCGACGACATCCGGGAGCGCGGAACGCTCGTCATTGGCGCCTCTCTGGACTATCCGCCCGACAACTTCATGGAGGATGACGGCACCACGCCCACCGGGTACATGGTCGACATCCTCCAGGCCGTCGCAGACCGCGTCGGAGTCGAGATCGACTATCAGCGCGTCGATTTCGCCAGCGTGCTCACCGGCATCGAAGCCGGCCGGTACGACGGCGGCATCAGCTTCCTCGACTCCAAGGAGCGACAGGAGGTCGTCAACGTGGTTGGCGTCTACGGTGCAGCGCAGTCCTTCCTCGTCATGGACGGCAACGACATCGACGTCCCCCCGTGCGGGCTGAAGGTCGGTGTGGGCGCCGGATCCATCGAGGAGACGTACCTCGGCCGGATGTCGGACGACGAGTGTGTCGCCGAGGGCGAAGAGCCCATCGAGATCCTCACCTCGCCGAGCAACCCGCAAGCGCAGACGGCGATGTCGTCCGGCCGGGTCGAGGCTGTCTTCGGCTCCACCGCCGCTGCGGCGTGGGCAGTCGAAGAGTCGGACGGTGCGTTCGCCATCGCGGGCGAGCCCTTCAAGCTGACCGACAGCCCTCTGACTGGAATCGCCGTCAACAAGGAGCGCATGGACATCGCCGAAGCGCTCCAGGCCGTCGTGCAGGCGCTGATCGACGACGGCACCTATCAGAGCATTCTCGACGAGTGGGGTGTGGCGGGCATCGCCGTCGACACGGCGACCGTGAACGGGGCGACGGAGTGACCGACGCCGAGGTCCGCCCCCTCATCGCGGTCATCACCGGACCCACCGCGACGGTCGTGAACACGACACCGATCGCCGCAGGTTCTGGCGCGCTCGCTCCGCAGCGGATCGCGCGATCGATCGAGGTGGAGGTGGACCTCGGCAGCGCCCACCCGCAGATCCGCGGCCTGAAGGGTTCGACGACCCTCACCCTTCCGGCCGGCAGTCTCATCCCTCTGCCGGTGGGAACCGACGTCGAACCCGAGCAAACCTTCTTCGCCGACGCATCCCGCCTCTACGAGGAGATCGACGCGCTCGAACTCGACGACGACGGTGTTCCGTTCGCGCTGGCCAGGCAAGCGGACTTCACGCATCACCGGGCTGGCGCCCCCGGCGGTCTCCCCGGAGAGACGCCCGGTGTGGACTACTTCGCCTACGGCGACGGACCGCATCGTTCTGAGCCCGACTTCTCCGCGCTGCTAAGGATCACGAACGCCGTGCAGGTGGTCGCAGATGGGCCCTGCACTGGTATCCAGTGGCTCGAGGGCACGCCGGTCATCGAGGAGACGCTGTACTGGCTCGGTCTGCTGATCGATACGCGCAAGCCGATCGTCGGCCAGGTCGCGCAGCGACTGCATCGGAGCATCAGCCACGACGGACCCAGGAACATCGCGGACGGAGTTCGATTCATCGCCTCGGGAGCGTGGGATGCTTCCGAGCCGATCGGCCCCGTCCTGGTTGCCGACGGGCTCGTGTTCTCGGGGCGGGATGTCGTCAAGACGGCCGCCCGGCCCGGCGGCTACAGCGGCGGCCTATACGGGCCGCTCGCGACGATCGATGCGATCGAGCGGCTCGGCATGCACTATCTGCCGACGCGGCGCACGCTGGCCTCGTCGGAGCTGAATGTCTCTGCGCTTCCGCGTCGGGTCAGGGGCCTCCGCGGCGACGTGGAGATCACGACGACCGGCGACCGGCCGAGGCTCGTCGAGTCGGTTCAGGTGGCGGTCGACATCGTGAAGTACGGCCGGTACGAGCTCTCGGGATCCGCGGACCCGAGCGGGATCGAACGACGAGTCGAACAGCTCGCGCAGGTGGCCGACCTCGGTGGATTCGTCCTCGAGGGCCTCACGCAGAACGGCTGGGCGACCATCGGGATCGAACGCGCCCTGCGAGCCGCGCACTTCTCGGGCATGCCGGTGGTGTGGACAGGTCGCGGTCAGCCGGCCGGCCCCGGCGGTCTGCCGCCGGCGCCCTTCATCTCGGCGGCGGGGCTCCCCGCGCAGAAGGCCCGCATCCTCCTGATGGCCGCCCTGCTCCGCTTCGGAGCCGCACCCTCGGCCGCCGACCCCATCCATCCGACCGACGCCGAGCGTGCCGCGATCGACGAGCACACCTCGATGATCCAGCGCGTCTTCGACTCGCACTGACAGCAAGGGAGATGCTGTGAAAACTGCAATGTCGCGTATCACGCCGAACCCGATCACCCGAGACGTGAGCCTGCCATGAGGGCGACCGCACGGGAGGCCATCCAGGCCTCGATCGAGGCGCCGCCACAGGTGCATCCCGCCCGACACCGGTGGAGGTGGGTCGCGGTCGTCATCGCCGCACTGATCATCGCCCAGGTCCTCCTGTCGATGATGACCAACGAGGCATTCCGGTGGGGCACGTTCCTCGAGTATCTGTTCAGCGCGCAGATCCTCGACGGGCTGGCCGTGACGCTCATGCTGACCGCCATCAGCATGACTCTGGGCATCGTCCTCGGCACGGTCGTCGCTGTCTGGCGCATGTCGTCGAACCGGGTCCTGAGCGGCTTCGCATGGTTCTTCGCCTGGCTCTTCCGAGGTGTCCCCACCCTCGTGCAGCTCGTCTTCTTCTACAACTTCGCCGCGCTGTACCCCACGATCTCGATCGGTGTGCCATTCCTCGAGCCGTGGGTCTCGTGGGACACCAACACGCTGATCACGCCGATGCTCGCAGCCATCCTCGGCCTCGGGCTGAACGAGGCGGCCTACATGAGCGAGATCATCCGCGGCGGGCTCATGTCGGTGCCGCGCGGACAGGTCGAGGCGGCACGGGGGCTCGGGATGACGCCTTGGCAGGCGTTCAGCCGCATCGTGATGCCGCAGGCGACGCGAGTGATCACTCCGGCGACGTTCGGTCAGATGATCGGGATGCTCAAGTACACATCGCTGGTCAGCGTGCTGTCGATCGGCGACCTGCTCTACAACGCCGAGCAAATCTTCTCGCGCAACTTCCAACCCATCCCGCTCCTCATGGTCGCCTCCGTCTGGTACCTGTTCTGCACGTCGGTCCTCATGCTGGCGCAGTACTTCATCGAGCGGCGGATCAACCGCGGGCATCGCCCCGTCGTCGTCACCCGCAGCCGAGTGGAGGAGAAGCCATGAGCCTCGTCGAGATCACGAAGGTCCACAAGAGCTTCGGCGACGTGGAAGTCCTCAAGGGCGTGTCGCTGCAGGTCGAAGAAGGAGAGGTCGTCTCGCTCATCGGGCGATCGGGGTCGGGCAAGACCACCCTCCTGCGGTGCATCAACCACCTCGAGACGGTGGATGCCGGATCGATCAAGGTGGGCGGCACGGCCGTCGGGTATCGCGAGCAGCGCGACGGGTTCCACGAGCTTCCTGAGCGCCTGGTCGCCAAGAACCGGCGCCGCATCGGGATCGTCTTCCAGCATTTCAACCTGTTCCCCCACATGTCAGTACTCGAGAACGTCACCGAGGCGCCCATCCGGGTTCTCCAGACGCCGAAGCGCGAAGCGCGCGAGCGCGGCATGGCGCTGCTGGACCGCGTGGGACTCGCCGACAAGGCGGGTCAGTACCCCGCCTCGCTCAGCGGCGGCCAGCAGCAGCGGGTCGCTATCGCGCGGGCGCTCGCCATGAAGCCGCAGCTGATGCTGTTCGACGAGCCGACCTCCGCTCTGGACCCCGAGCTCGTCGCCGAGGTCCTGGATGTGGTGCGCGACCTGGCCAACGACGGCATGACGATGATCATCGTCACCCACGAGCTCCGCTTCGCCAGCGAGGTGAGCGATCGCATCGTATTCATGCACGAGGGGTCGATCGCCGCCAGCGGAGCGCCCCGAGAACTCTTCACGAACCCGACCTGCGAGCCCCTGCGCGCCTTCCTGGCGCGGTCGGCGTTCGCGAACTGATGGGAGAACGCGGCATGCAACCCCGAGCCTCGAGATATGACGCCCTGATCGTCGGCGGAGGCCACAACGGTCTCGTCGCATCCTTCTACCTCGCCCGCGCGGGGCTCAAGGTCCTGGTCGTCGAGCAACGCGACCGAGTCGGAGGTCTCGTCGCCCCCATCGAGTTCTTCCCGGGATTCCGCGGCGCGATGACGAACACCCCGAGTGCGCTCGAGCCGCTCGTCGCCGCGGACATGCGACTGGAGGACTTCGGCCTCACCTACGAGCGACCCGATCCGACCATGGTCTTCCCGCTTCCCGACGGCGACGCTCTGCTCGCGTGGCGCGACCGGGGGAAGGTGCGCGACGAGATCGCCCGGATCGCGCCGGACGATGTCGACGCGTACTTCGACGTCCTGGCGTTCTTCGACGACTTCGCGCAGACGATCGGAGTCTCGGTCCGGGAGGCGCCGCCGACCCTGGCGGAAGTGACCGCAAAGCTGAACACGCCGGAGCTGGAGCACGCATTCAACCAGATCTTCTTCGGGTCGATCGAGGACCTCCTCTCGCAGAGAATCTCGAGCCCTCATCTCCTCGCGCTGCTCTCGAGCCTGGCGATGTCGGCGGGAAACGTCGCGCCCTCGACTCCCGGCTCTCCCCTGGGGCTGCTGAGGCGCCCGCTGTCCTCCGTGGGCGCCGGCCAGATCGCCCAGGACCCGCGACGAGCGCCGCTGCGTGGCTCGACCGGGCTCCCGCGAGGCGGGATGGGCTCCATCGTGGAGGCGATGGAGCGGTCGATCCGGGAGCTGGGCGTGGAGATCATCACGGGTACGAGGGTCGATCGCATCGTCACGGACGGCGACGCGGTGAGGGGCATCGTGACGACGGAGGGTGTCGAGATCGACGCGTCCCTCGTCCTCTCGAACCTCCACCCACGAACGACCCTGCTGGACCTCGTCGACGAGGCTGCGATCCCCGGCACCGTACGCGACCAGTTGGGGGCGACGAGCACCGCGGGCGGGGCCTACAAGCTCATCCTCGCCATGGACGGCATCCCGACGCACCGCTCGGCGACGAGCAAGGACGATGCGGTGCGCCGCGCCTCCTGCCAATTCCGGTACTCGCCGACCGTCGGCTACCTCGAGGACGCCTACCAGGACTTCGCTGCGGGGCGCGTGTCCGCACGGCCGAAGATGCTCGGCCTCGTCCCCTCCATCTCCGACGACTCCCTCGCCCCGGCCGGCCGGCACATCATGACCGTAAGCGTGTGGTTCGCGCCGTACGAGCTGGCGGAGGGGGCATGGGGTCAGCCGATGAAGGACCGGTTTGACGAGATCTGCCTGGACACCATCGAAGAGTTCATGCCCGACATCCGCGACGTCGTCACCGACCGGGTGAGCTTCAGCCCCCTCGATCTCGAGAACGAGTACGGGCTCGTCGGCGGCAATCAGCAGCACGGCGACATGACACCCCTGGGATTCTTCGCTCGGCCGACGCCCTCCCTGCGGAAGTACCGCACCCCGGTGCGGGGTCTGTACCTGTGCGGCTCGGGTGCGTGGCCGGGCGGCACGGTCACGGGCCTTCCCGGGCACAACAGCGCACATGCGGTCCTGAGCGACATCGCAGGCCCGCGCGCTGACGACCCCGAGACGGTGCCCTCGTGATCGCCACGGCCACGGACATCATCGACCTCGGTGTCGGCGCACCCGACATCCCCACCCCGGCCGTGGCGGCACGGGCCGCGAGGGAAGCGATCGACTCGGGGCGCACGAAGTACGCCGGGGCGCGGGGGATCCTTCCCCTCCGCGAGCGGATCGCCGAGCGCTTCTCGGTGGATAAGGGCTTCGAGGCCGCCCCGGACGACATCGTCGTCTCCGCGGGGGCGAAGCTCACGCTGTTCTGCGTGCTCGCGGCGGCCGGCGCGACCGGCGGAAACGTCGTCTACACGACACCGCACTACGGCGGCTATCCCCACCTCATCCGCCGCGCTGGGCTCGAGGGCCGCCCCGTGCAGACGAGCGCCGTGGACGGATACGCCCTCGACACCGACCGGCTGCGAGCGGCGATCGACGACGACACGGTGGCGGTCATCCTCAATTCGCCGTCGAACCCGACCGGAGCCATGTACGACGCCGCGTCGCTGGATGCGATCGTCGAAGTCGTCACCTCCTGCAGCAGCGCCCTGATCATCAGCGACGAGATCTACTCCGCTTTTGCCTACGACGAGGACGCGATCTCCGTCGGGCGCATCGCGCCGCGCGAGCGCATGGTCGTCATCGACGGCGTCTCGAAGGCGTACGGGATGTCGGGATGGCGGGTGGGCTACGCGGCGGGCCCGCGGGCGCTGATCGCGGCAGCGGGAGCGGTCAACAGTCAACTGACGAACTGCGCCAGCTCGATCAGCCAGCACGCCGCGGCCGCGGCGCTCACGCTGCGACCGTCCGAGTGCGCCGATGTCGACCGTCACCGGAATCTCAGGGACGAAGTGCACGCCCGGGCGAGTTCACTGTCTGGTGCGGTGTCCGTGAAGCCCAAGGGCGGCATCTACCAGAGCATCCAGCTCAACCCGGCTCAGATCGATGCGCTGACGTCGACGGGAGAGTCCGTCGCGGATGCGCTGCTGCGCCGCGGCGGCGTGCGCCTGCCCCAGGACTCCACCTTCGGAACCCCTGGTCTGCTGCGCGTGACCTTCTCGGTCCCGCGTCCGACTCTGCAGGACGGGATGTCGCGCCTTGCCCGCGTCCTCGAAGAACTCTGAATCACCGCGCCACGAAAGGGCTGACACAAAGATGTATTTCACTGAAGACGAGTATGCCGAGCGGCTCACAAAGGTCCGGGCATCGATGTCCGCTTCCGACCTCGATGTCCTCCTGGTCACTGGGCCGGAGAACATCACCTACCTGACCGGGTACACGACCCCCGGGTACCACATCTTCCAGTGCGTGATCGTTCCGATCGACGCGCCGCTGACCTTCGTCGTCCGCAACACGGAGCGCACGAACGTACCCGACCTTCCCTGGATCGGGGAGAGCGTGCCGATCGGCGTGGCAAACCTCTCCGACCCGGCCCCCATCCTTCTCGGCGCGATCAAGGCAACCGTGGGCGGTGCGAGGCGCATCGGATTTGATTCGGCCGCGCTGTTCCTCCCCCCGAAGGTCTACCTCGCACTCGCCGCGGAGCTGGGCGACAAGCTCGTCGAAGCGCCGGGGCTGGTCGAGCAGGCGCGCAGGCTCAAGTCCCCCGATGAGATCGCGCTCATCGAGCGGGCAACGCTCCTCGCCGAAGCCGGGATCGTCTCGGGCCTCGACGCATTCGGCCACACGACGACCGACAGCGACGTCGCGTCCGCGGCACTCGCCCGCGTCGCCGAACTCGGCGGCGAGTACACCGGTTCCCCGGCGTATATCGTTCCCGGTGTCTCTTCCCTGATCTCGCACACGACTCATGCGCAACGACCCGTGCGCGACGACGAGCCACTGCGCCTCGAGGTGTGCGCGTCGATCGGCCGCTACCACGGCGTGCTCACGCGGACGGTGACGCGCTTCGAGCCGACGGACGAGCTTCGACGCTACTTCGATCTGTCCGCCGCCGCCGGGGAGGCGATGCGCCAGGCCGCGCGCCCAGGCGCGACGATCGGCGAGGTCGACTTCGCCGGACGCTCGCTGGTCGAAGCCGAGGTGCCCGCCGAGTACTGGCCGAACCGTGGCGGCTACAGCATGGGCATCGCCTACCCGCCCGGCCTGGGTGAGGGCGACGTGCTCGACATCCGGGCCGGTGACGAAAGGCCGATCGAAGTGGGGATGGTCTTCCACATCCTTCCCACACTTCGCGTCCCGGGGCTTGCCGCTGTGGGCTGCACGGATACTTTTGCCGTGGAGGAACATGACACACGCTTC
The DNA here is from genome assembly GCF_022538185.1 of Microbacterium sp. CFH 31415. Taxonomy (GTDB): domain Bacteria; phylum Actinomycetota; class Actinomycetes; order Actinomycetales; family Microbacteriaceae; genus Microbacterium. The sequence continues at coordinate 167,612 of NZ_JAKYXC010000006.1, forward strand.
CTCAGCACCCTGCCCCGACGCGTCCTCACATCGGCCGATGCCGCGGCACTCGATGTGACTGCAACCGTTTAGCCCTACCACCAGCGAGGTCAATGATGCTCAATGACGGCTTGATCGACATCCAGCCACTCGGGCGGGTGGAGAGCCTGGCATCCCGCGCGGCGACCACACTGCGCGAGGCGATCGTCAGCGGGGCCATCCCGACGGGCACCGACATCTCGGTGCCGCGACTCGCGCGGCTGTGCGGGGTGAGCGTCACCCCGGTCCGCGAGGCGGTCATCCATCTCGCGGAGGCCGGACTGGTAACCGTCCACGACCGCGGGGTGCGTATCACGGCCCCCACGCGTGACGCGCTCATCGCCGCGTTCGAGGTGCGCGAGGCCGTCGAGGGGATGACGGCGAGGCTCGCGGCGCAGCGGACGACGGGGCCGCTCGCCGACGACGTGCGAGAGCTCGCCCGCCGGAGCGTCGATGCCGCGCAGGGCGACGACGTGGGCGAGTTCCGCCTGCTTGACTCGCAGTTCCACGAGGCGGTCATACGACTCGCCGCGTCACCCCAGCTCGCCCGGTATGCCCGCAACGCGCTCGATCTGTCGCAGACGCTGCGCAACATCCGGCCCGCCCAGCAGGTCTTCCAAGCGGACTCCGCCCACCGGCACATCGAGGTCGCCGATGCCATTGCGCGCGGCGACGCGGACGCCGCGGAGGAGTTCATGCGCCTGCACGTCCGCGAGGTGCTCGCTCACATGCTCGACACGATGACGGGCGAGGACGGTGAAAGCCGGTGAGCGTCAGCGAGATGACGCAGGTGCGGGACGTGCGGCACTTCGTCGGCGGCGCGTGGATCGATCGCGAGTCGACGGAGTCCCGGACCAACCCGGCGGATCCGACCGACCTCGTCTCGCGCGCGCCCGACGCCGACCGCGGAGTGGTGGCGGAGGCGGTCGAGGCCGCGCAGGAGGCCACGCACCCGTGGGGCGCGCTGTCTGCGCAGGAACGAGGAGCTGTCGTCGCCGAGGCTGCCAGGATCCTGGACGGCAGAGCGGCCGAGATCGCGCAGCTGCTGACGCGGGAGGAGGGCAAGACACTCGCCGAGGCTGCGGGGGAAGTCGACCGCGCCGTGCGGATGCTGACGTTCTACGCCGCCCAGGCGTGGCATCCGCTCGGTGCCACCCTGCCGTCTGCCGACGGGCGCACTCACCTGTACACCACGCGGGTGCCGGTCGGAGTGGTCGGCCTGATCACGCCGTGGAACTTCCCCGTTGCGATCCCGGTGTGGAAGCTGGCACCTGCGCTCGTCGCGGGTAACTCCGTGGTCCTCAAGCCGTCGTCGTATGTCCCGGCCACCACCCAGGCGCTCCTGGAGTGCTTCGTCGAGGCGGGCATTCCCGCCGGAGTCCTGAACGTCGTCTACGGATCGGGATCCCGAGCAGGACAGGCGCTGGTCGACGACGAGCGCGTCGCCGCACTCAGCTTCACCGGCTCCAGTGGGGTGGGGCGCGGCATCAATCTGGCCGCCGCCGCCCGCATGGCCCGAGTGCAGCTGGAGATGGGGGGGAAGAACGCGATGGTCGTGCTGCCCGACGCCGACCCCGCTGCGGCCGCGGACCTCTGCGTGCGGGGCGCCTTCGGTCTGACCGGACAGGCGTGCACGGCCACCAGCCGCGTGATCGTTCTACGCGGGGACGAGCACCGTCTCCTGGACGCACTGGTCGCCCGCACGGCTGAGATCGTCACAGGCGACCCGCTCGATCCCCGAACCACGATGGGACCCGTCGTCACCGATCGGCAGCTCGCCACCGACGTCGGCTACGTGGACCAGGCGCTCGCTGCGGGCGCGGAGCTCGTGGCCGGCGGAACGGCCGAGGGGCTCTTCCTCGAGCCGACGATCCTCCGTAACGTCCATCGCGACAGCGCCATCGCCAACGAGGAGGTCTTCGGTCCCGTGCTCAGCGTCCTCGTCGCCGATTCGCGCGAGGATGCGGTGAACCTGCTCAACAGCACAGAGTACGGGCTCACGGCCGGCGTGGTGACGAACGACGTCGAGAGCGCGATGTCGTTCGCGCGGGACGCCGACGCCGGCGTGATCAAGATCAACCGGCAGACCCCGGGCACCGACGTCAACGCGCCGTTCGGTGGCAACAGATCATCTTCCAACGGGCTCTTCCGTGAGCAGGGCCTGACCGCGACCGAGTTCTTCACCCGAGTGAAGACCGTCTACCTCGGGTACTGAGAGACCCACCCCATTTAGAGGAGCAGTGAGCACATGATCGCCATCGATGAATACGCGGAGGGCCTCGCCAGCGTGCGGGCGCGGAGGTTCGTGGTCCACGTGGACGAGGTCCTCGAGGAGGGCGGGGTTGCCGCGCCGCAGCCTCTTCGGCGCGCCGTCGCTGCCGCCGTGATCCGGAACCCCTGGGCGGGCCAGGGATACGTCGACGACCTCTGGGACGAGATGAACCGGGTGGGCCGCGTCTTGAGCGAGATCCTCGCCGGCCGCCTGATCGACGTCTTCGGTGGTGAGGAGGGGATCCACGGATTCGGCAAGGGCGCGATCGTCGGGATCAATGGCGAGATCGAGCACGCGTCGGGCATCCTGCACGGCCCCGCCTTCGGGCCGAACTTCCGCCGCCTGGTCGACGGCACCGCGGGGATCAGCGCCGCCGAGCGACGGGGCGCTGCGGGGACGAGCATCGCGATCCCGACGAATCACAAGACGGACCGGGCGATCCGCAACTACTACCAGTCCGTCGAGTTCGTGGTTCCCGACGCGCCTCACGCCGACGAGATGGTCATCGCCTTCGCCGCCACGGGCGGTCCGCGCGTGCATGCTCGCGTCGGTGATCTGACGACGGATCACCTCCGCGCGTAGGGGCCCGGCGTGGAATCGCTGCACTCATCGGCACCGCCGTCGATGCTCCCGGTCTTCGAGCGCTTCGACGCGATGTGGGCTGGGCTGGAGCCGATCGGGCGGGACGACACGACCGGCGGGTACCGGCGTTACGCCTGGACCGAGGACGAGCTGCACTGCCGCGAATGGTTCCGAGCCCAGGCTCGGGTCCGCGGTCTGCGGATGGAGACGGACGGCAACGGCAACATGTGGGCATGGTGGGGCGATACCGCGCGGGGCCGTGCCGTGGTCATGGGATCGCACCTCGACTCGGTGCCCGACGGGGGCGCCTTCGACGGGCCGCTGGGCGTCGTCTCGGCGTTCAGCGCCGTCGATGCGATGCGGGAACGAGGGATCGTGCCGCGCCGACCGGTGGCCATCGTCGCGTTCGCCGACGAGGAGGGTGCGCGGTTCGGAGTCGCCTGCGCGGGATCTCGCCTGCTCACAGGCGAACTCGGTCGCGACCGGGCGCTGGCGCTGACGGACAGGAGCGGGGTGACGATGGAGGAAGCCATGCGGTCGGCCGGGCATGATCCCTCGCGGGTCGGTCCCGACCGGGCTCGGCTCAGCTCGATCGCCGCCTTCATCGAGTTGCACGTCGAACAGGGACGTGTGCCTGTCGTCACCGAGACCGGAGCCGTCGTGAACGGTCTTCACGGCTGCTCAGCGGCGGTCGGAACAGCATCCGCCATCCTGCCCCACGGACGCTGGCGGTTCGACCTGATCGGCAGAGCCGACCATGCGGGTACCACGGCGCTCGCCGATCGCGACGACCCCATGCTCCGACTGGCTCGTCTGATCCAGGCTGCGCGCGAATCCGCCGAGCGGGTGGGTGCGGTGGCCACCGTTGGACGCGTCGACGTTCAGCCGAACGGGGTCAATGCGATCCCGTCGTTGGTGCGTGCCTGGCTCGACGTCCGCGGACCCGATGAAGCGCTGGTGCGCCGCGTGGTGTCAGAGGCGGAGGTCGCGACTGGGTCGGCAGCAGCCGAGGAATCGTGGACCCCCAGCGTCGTCTTCGACGAGGCGCTTCGCGACCGCGTCGAGCAGATCCTCGTCCGTCGATTCGGTGGGGGCCCGACGCTCTCGACTGCAGCGGGACATGACGCCGGCATCCTGTCGAACGCGGGCGTACCGACGGCAATGCTGTTCGTGCGGAACCACGACGGCACATCTCATTCGCCCCACGAGTTCGTCGAGCCGATGGATCGCCACAGCGGCGTTGCAGCACTGGCCGATGTGATCAGCGACCTGTCGACGTCCGAAGATGTCGGAAGCTCGATCGACAGGCCGCTGAGTATCCGATGACTCGACTCAGCCGCGGTCCGCGCCGATCGGCGCGCCGTCGCTCGACACCGCCGCACGCTTCCCGTTCCGCCGACGCCGTCTGGTCCCCCAACCGGTGCCGGCGGCTGGCCGTTGAGGCCAAGAGAGTAGAAACACGCAATGCCCGCGATCAGGCCGACCGCCTGCCCCACGAGCGCCTTCTTCGAGCGGGCTGATTCGTTCTCGGCGATTCGAAGGAGAACATGACCGTGGGGGCCCGGCGCTTGGTAGCAGCCAGGTTGCTTGAGCACAAGCCTGACGGTTCCAGCTAGGGCGAGCGCGACGACCCTACCCGGCCGCGCCGGCGGGTTTGCGGCAGCCGCGTGCCCGGGCGGGCGATCATCGTGCGACCAATAGTGCGCGGACGCGCAGCGACGACGCTCATCGGTGGACTCAGCCAATCGCGACGTGGACCTCACTCCTGAACATGAGCGCACCGGCGAGACCGGCTCCGGCAAGAAGCGAGGCGACCCCGGCGACGATCGCTGTGAGCCGCAGCCTCGGCGAGGCCGCTCGGTGCGCGCGCTCCTAAACGCTTCCGAAGGCTCCCATCGCGTGGCGTCCGTCGCAAATTCCGAACTAACGGTTCGGATAGAACCGCCGCTCGCGGACTCGGAGTACATGAACGATATCGAAAGAGAGTGATGCCCATGGGAGGACTCGAAAACACTGCAGCGCTCAGGTGACCGCGTCTTGCGCATTCCTTGCGGAAACGTTCAGCGTCACAGTTTGTCCCCCGAATGGGGGACAGCTACCGTAGTCGATGGAGGCGCCGTGAGGGGCACTGGGGAGATCTGGGGATCTTCGCCCCCACCCGCGACCACACTGGGGAAACACCAATCCGACGGGCACGCTCGGGGCTGGGGGCAGCCCCTCGGGCCGGACTCAAACCAACCGAGCGGCCCGAGGGGACCGGACTGATTCGCGACGCCGGGCCTGTGGGGACAGGCCCGGCTCAGGCCCCGCTGGGGACAGGGCTAACCATATGCGGCCGCTGGGGACGGCCATGGCGACGCGAACGTCAGTCTTACCCTACGGTTCACGCCCTGCCGATGGCATCAATGCAGTAGATGAACGATTAACCCTCTGATCAGCCCAAACGCGTTCACTTGTTGCAGATGGGCGTGAAGGCGCCCCCCTTGTGGCTGGGAAAGGTGCACCGACCAGCGCAAGGGGGCGGAACCTGCGCGTCGGGCCCCCAGGCTTGCAGGGCGGCAGGTCCGGCGGCGACGCGCGATCGCATGCCCGGGACTATACGTGCGCGACTTGTAGTACTTCTTGGGCGGAGGAGACGGACCGGCTGATGGATCCAGCTGGCTCCCGAAGCCGCCACCCATCCACTCGACGGCGAGCCGCGTTGTGCGACGGGATTCGTTCCCGGTCGAGGTGAGAACACTCGTGGGAACAATCTGTCGGCATTTGATGAGCATTCTGGATGCCTCTGAGAACTCGGACGGCCGTATTTCCGCGGTTCCGTCACTCAAGGATGGTCCTGTGATCTCCGCTCGATGGGTTCAAATCCCACCGTCACCGCCACGAAAGGGACCTCGAGATCCGCAATTTTCTGCGGAGAATCGAGGTCCTTCTCATTTGGCGGGGTCACGCTGCCAACGAGGTGCTGACACTCCGGGCTGCGCGAGCGTGATCGAGCGCCTCGGCAACGGCGTCTGGATCGTCACCGAAGAGATCGCCGAAGACTCGAGCGTCATCGCGGCGGACGCATGCCCGAGTATCCGTTGGGCCGCCTTCGGTCATGAGTTCCCGTCGGCTCGACGTCGCTGGCCTCGAGCGGAGTGAGTGAGCCGCGCCACCCGGGCGAGCGGGCGGGGCCAGGACATCATCGTGCACCACGGAATCCGAATTGCGAACAATCGTGCGACATGCGAACCTGGCTGTGAGCGGGGCATCGGAAGCCCATGAACAGGAGGCCTGCGTGGTCCAACCGGCGTTCCAGGTGATCGATGAATCGGACACCTCATCCTTCGGCGCCGATCAGCGTGCCATTTGGCACGAGCAGAAGGCCATCTACACGGCCTTCCTCGCCGGCGACCGGGCGCGCATCGATCGTCACATCCACCCCGACGCCACCATCTGGGACGCCGTCACCGAGCGCATCGCGCGAGGGCTCGGCGAACTCGATGCGATCCGCGCCACCCGCCCCGCCGGCGACGCGCAGCCGGTCACGACCCGAGTCGAGGTCGACGACCCGATCATCGACGTCTCGGGCGACCTCGCCGTCGGGCGGCATCTGCTGCGCGTCGAGGAGCACGGCCCCGAAGGCGGCGTGCGTCAGCTCATGCGCGTCAGCCAGGGCTGGCGCCGCATCGACGGCGTCTGGCACATCATCCACTCCCACGAAGACCTGTTCTCGGTCGAGCCGCTCGCCTGAGCGGCCGGCCCCCTCTAGAAAGGACCCCCCTTGGCCATCGACTACGTCTCGCGCCGCGCTCGTCTCGATGAGCGGCTGGATGCCGCGGGCATCGACGTGCTGTTCCTCCCGGCATCCCAGACCGACCTCGAGTACTTCACCGGTCTCGAGCGCGGCGTGCCGTCCTTCGGCAACATCGGCTACACGAACCACTGGATCTCGGGCGCGTTCTTCTCGCCCGGCAAGGAGCCGCTGTTCGTGCTCACCCGCCACCACCAGGAGTTCCACCTTCCGGGCGGTGTCGCGGGCGACATCGTCACGGCGACCGAGTCCGACGACGGCGCCGAGGTCTTCCGCCGCGCCTTCGACGCGTTCAAAGCCCGCCCGCGCCACGTCGCGGTCGCCGGTGCGCCGAGCGACGAGTCATGTGTGCACGAGTCGGGCGCGAAGGAGCGCATCGCGGTCAGCGGACGCACCTGGGCCGAGACGACCCTCCAGCTGCGTGAGCACCGCCCCGATGCCGAGTTCAGCGTGGCCGACGGTATCCTCAACGGCATCCGTCGCATCAAGGACGCCCACGAGATCGAGCTCATGACCGAGGCCTCGCGCATGGTCGACCAGGTGATGGCTGCGGTGAGCGACAAAGTGGTCGCGGGCATCACCGAACTCGAGCTGGCGTCCGAGATCGACCTGCGCATCCGTCAGCTGGGCTCGCCCTCCTCGTCGTTCGATACCGCGGTGTGGGCTATGGGCAAGGGGATCGAGCGCGACGCGAGCGAGCGGCTGTCGCGCAAGGCGCTGCCCGATCGTGCGGGCGTGAACTTCGACTTCGGTGCGATCGTCGAGGGGTACTGCTCGGACTTCGGGCGCACCGTGCACATCGGGCAGCCTGATGAGGAGTACGAGCGCGTGTACGACATCGTCATGGCGGCGCAGGAGGCCGGTCGCAAGGCGGCCGTTCCGGGCGCGACCGGCGGAGACGTCCACCGCGCCACGCGCGCCGTGATCGAGGAGGCGGGTTACGGGGACTGGTTCCGCCACCGCACGGGTCACAACATCGGCAAGGACGTGCACGAGCTGCCCTACATCTCAGAGGAGGACGAGACGCCTCTCGAGCCGGGGATGATGTTCACGATCGAGCCGAGCGTGTTCTGGCCGGGTCGCGTCGGAGTTCGAGTCGAGGATGTCTTCCTGCTGACCGACAGCGGCGAGACGGTGAAGATCAACGAGCTCGACAACGACATGCGGGTGAACGACTGACCGCAGCATCCGGCTGTTCGGCCTGGCCCCCTTCGCACGAGCGAGGGGGCCAGGTCTCGTTTGGGACTCGACTGGTGTTCGGGCGCGAGAAATGGTTGACAACGTTCGGACGCATAGTGAACACTCGTGCGTAGAACGAACACAGCAGGCGTGAAGAAGCGCGGGGGATGCCGCCCCCGAGGTCCCCTGATCACGCCCATCGACCCGAAGGAGCAGTCCCGATGAAAACCACTGCATCGAGCCGGATTCTCGTCGGCCTCGCGGCCTGCACTGCACTGGGCCTCGCGCTCGCCGGCTGCGCGGGCGACTCCGGAGGCGGCGACGACGCCGGCTCCGGTGGCAGCGTCGAAGTCGCCGGCGTCACCATCCAGAAGAACGACGAACTCGCCGCGATGGTTCCCGACGACGTCGCCGAGCGCGGCACGCTGACGGCCATCCAGTTCGACAACGCCCCCGCCGACACCTTCGTGGGCGAGGACGACCAGATCACCGGGTGGGGCCCCGACCTCGGCCGCGCCGTCGCCGGCCTCCTCGGACTCGAGTACACCGCGGAGGTCTCGGGCGCATTCGACACGTTCATCCCCGGCATCGAGAACGGCCGCTTCGACAGCTCGTGGGCATCGATCATCGTCACGCAGGAGCGCCTCGACGTCGTCGACATCGTCGCGGTCCACGAGAGCACCACCGGCGTCATCACCAAGGAGGACGCGGGGCTCGACATCAGCACCCCCGAAGACCTCTGCGGCCTCCGGGTCGGAGCGCTCGCGGGCTCGGCGTTCCTCATCCAGCTCGACGAGATCATCGCCACCTGCGAAGACGCCGGTGAGGATGCCCCGACCGTCGACTCGTTCCCCCAGCAGGGTGCTGCACTGCTCGCGGTGAGCTCCGACCGCATCGACGCCTTCATGACCGCGAAGGGTCAGCTCTCGTGGCTCGTCCGTGAGGACAGCAGCGCCGAGGGGCTCGAGATCCAGCCGCTCGACTACCAGCCCAACCTCGAGGGCGTCGCCGTCGGCAAGGACTCGGGTCTGACCGAGGTGATCGCCGCCGCCATGAACCAGCTCATCGAAGACGGCTCATACGAGCAGATCATGGGCTACTGGGACATCGACTTCGGTCTGCTCGACGAAGCCGTCGTGAACCCCGACGTCGCCCAGTGACCGTCCGATCCTGAACGGCGACATGCACACCGCACGCCCCGTACGGGCACGCAGCATCTGCCTCGACGGCCGCACCGCGCTCGTCCTGGGCGCGGTCGGGGAACTGGGCCGCGCCGCGGCGACGGCACTCGCGTCCCTCGGCGCCCGTGTGGTCGTCGCGGACGACGACCACACGGCGCTCGAGGGCGAATACGGCGGGGATGAGCGCTTCGATGTTCCCTCGGCGACCACCTCCTCCGCCGGGGGACTCGAAGCCCTCGCCGCCGAGCTCCCCGAGATCGACGTGCTTATCCATCGTCCGCTCGACGCTCACGGCGCATCGGAGACCGGGCAGGCGGAGTCCGGGTTGGAAGCGATCCGGCACTTCGTGCCCGCAATGACGAGGCGCCGGCGCGGATCGATCATCACCCTGACGTGCTCGACCACGACACGTCCGGCGGGTGCCCGCGGGCTCACGGCCTCGCCGGCGGGACGCGACCTCCACCAGGTGGTGCGCGGACTCGCGAGCGAGCTGCGGCCCTTCGGCGTGCGTGTGAACGCGGTCGAACCTCACGGGATCGAACCCACGGCGGCCGTCGCATTCCTGGCCTCGGACTCGTCCGCCCACGTCACCGGCGCGGTCCTGGCCGTGGAGAGCGGGTGGTCGGCGCTGAACAACCTCGACGAGCGGCGCGCCACCACCGCGTCGCTGCATCCGCTGGGCGCTCGGCTCGCCGTCGACGCGCGAGCACGGGGCGCGCGGCTGGCTGCTCTGCCGCTGCCGGAGTACGACACCGACACGATGAATGAGGAAGCCTATGAGCGACGGCGCGCCTGAGGATCGCCCGGGCCGCGGTCCGCTGACCACGACGCTGCAGATCGGCCGCGAACCAACGGGGCCGCGCGTGCGTCACAACAGCGGACGGCGTCTCGCGGCGAAGATCGGCGGCTGGGTCCTGCGGATCCTGGTCGTGCTTATCGTGCTCGAGATCGTCTCGAAGTTCCTCACCGCCGACGCGATGCGGTGGGATGTCGTCGCCGAGTACCTGTTCAGCCCCAAGGTGCTGCAGGGTGTCGGCCTGACGCTCATCCTCACCGTTGTCGCGATGATCCTCGGCTGCCTGATCGGCCTGGTGCTCGCCCTGATGAAGATCTCGAACAGCCTGCTGTTCAACGTCGCCGCCGATGGCTACATCTGGATCTTCCGCGGCACCCCGCTGCTGGTCCAGCTGCTCTTCTGGTACAACCTCGCGAGCTTCCTTCCCAAGCTGACCCTCGGCATCCCGTTCGGCCCGCAGTGGCTCGAGTTCGACACCAACACGGTGATCACGTCGCTCGTCGCGGCACTGCTCGGACTGGGCCTCAACGAGGGCGCCTACATGTCCGAGATCATCCGTGCCGGCATCCAGTCGGTCGATCAGGGGCAGAGCGAAGCGGCCGCCGCGCTCGGGATGTCGCGCCGCCGCGCGATGCGCCGGATCGTGCTGCCGCAGGCCATGCGCGTCATCGTGCCGCCGACCGGCAACCAGGTGATCTCGATGCTCAAGGGCACGAGCCTCGTCAGCATCGTCGCGATCAGCGAGCTCCTCTATACGGTGCAGGTGATCTACGCGCGCACGTTCGAGACGATCCCGCTGCTCGTGGTCGCCTGCATCTGGTATCTCGTCCTCACCACCGTGCTGTCGATCGGCCAGCACTACATCGAGCGCTATTACGCACGCGGTGCGACCCGGAGCGCACCTGACACGTACGCCACGAAGCTGCGCAAGCTGATGGGGCGCACCACGCCGATCACCTTCGAGGCGAAAGAGCAGGATCGCGTATGACCACGCTTGCCGAGCCCATCGTCCGCATCCAGTCGGTGAGCAAGAACTTCGGCCCGCTGGAGGTGCTCCACGGTGTCGACCTCGAGGTGTTCCGCGGCGAGGTCGTGTGCGTCATCGGCCCCTCGGGGTCGGGCAAGTCGACGCTCCTGCGCTGCATAAACCACCTCGAGGCCCCCAGTGCCGGCGTCGTCTGGCTGGACGGCGAGACCATCGGCGTGCGCGAGAGTCGTGGGCAGCTGGTCGAGGTGCCCCCGGCGGAACTCGCCCGGCAGCGCACCGAGATCGGGATGGTGTTCCAGAGCTTCAACCTGTTCGGTCACATGACGGTGCTGGAGAACATCATCGAGGCGCCCACCCAGGTGCTGGGCACGCCCAGGGCGGAGGCCGAGACCCACGCGAGGCAGCTGCTGGAGTGGGTGCGGCTCGAAGGCAAAGAGTCGACCTACCCCCGCCAGTTGTCGGGCGGTCAGCAGCAGCGAGCGGCGATCGCACGCGCGCTCGCGATGCGACCGCGGGTGATGCTGTTCGACGAGCCCACATCGGCCCTCGATCCCGAGACGGTGGGCGAGGTGCTCTCGGTCATGCGACGTCTCGCGTCCGAGGGGCTGACGATGATCGTCGTGACGCACGAGATCGAGTTCGCCCGCGAGGTCGCCGACCGTGTGGTGTTCATGGACGACGGCCGCATCGTCGAGATGGGCACGCCGGAACAGGTTCTCGACTCGCCGCGCGAGGATCGCACGCAGAGATTCCTCTCGCGCATCCTCAACACACGCGCCGACGTCGATGAGTGACCGGGCCGCCGCTCTGACCAGTCCTGTGCTCTGATCAGAGCGGCGCGCCCTTCTTCCGCCCACGCAGCGCGTCACGAGCGGAGAGCCGGTGCCGAGCGGAGGGCCAGAGCGGGCGAAAGGATCCTCCCCCCGCGAATCATCCTCCGCCCGTCACGCGGGGCGACGTCGGCAGACCCGTGCCGCGAGTCATCGCTGCGCGCTGAGAAGCGCGATGTCGGAGCTGATCTGCGCGGTGGTCTCGAGGAGCGGCGGCAGGCAGTTCTCGATGAGCTCCTCGACGCTGACTCGCGATGTCGAGACGGTGACGTTGACGGCGCTGATGTAGGCGCCGGTGCGGGTGTCGACGACAGGCGCGGCGATCGACCGGGCGCCGAGGTCGAGCTCCTGGTTGTTCAGCGCCCAACCCTGCTCGCGCACCTGAGCGATGCGTTCACGCAGCTCCTGCTCGTCGGTGACGGTCTGCGGGGTGAACTTCTCGCGCGGGTACTTGGCGAAGAATGCGTCGAGCTCGTCGGGGCTCATCGCCGACAGCAGCACGCGGCCCGTCGAGGTGCAGAAGGCGGGGATGCGGCGGCCGATGCTCACCCGCAGGGGCATGACGGACTCGGCGGCGGCGCGGGCGACGTAGACGATGTCGCCGTCGTCGTACTCGCATGCCGAGCACGACTCGCCCAGGCGGGTGGACAGTCTGCGCAGGTGGTCCTGGGTGGTGTCGACGCTCGATGACGACGAGAGGAACGCGTAGCCGAGATCGAGCACGCGCGGCCGCAGGTAGAAGCGGTTCTGCTGCATGCCGACGTAGCCGAGAGCCTCGAGGGTCAGCAGCGACCGCCGCGCCGAGGCGCGGCTGAGCCCGGCGATGCGCGCGACGTCGGCGAGGGTGAGCATGGTGCGCTCGTCGGAGAAAGCCCGGATGACCGCGAGTCCTCGCGAAAGCGACTGAACGAATTCGCCCGAGGGTTGCCGGGGTTCGTCGGCATTCATGTCGTGCTCCCTCGGCGAAGATGCGGCGTTGCGGGTCGTCTCACCTTACTGATGGGCGCGCGCAGGTCCACACATCGACACAGGTCAGCGGATGTAGGACGCCCCGTTCACGTCGATCGTCGCACCGGTGAGGTGCCGCGTCCGGCCGCTCGCGAGCAGGGCGACGAGCTCGGCGATCTCGCTCGGGGGAACCATCTCGCGCATGGTGAGCGTGTCGAGGAATGCCTGGCGCCCGCCGCGGTCCTCGCCCGCCGACGCCGACATCTGGGTGTCGACGACGCCCGGGGCGATGAGGTAGGCGAGCACGCCCTGGGTCGCGAAGGACCGGGCGACGGTCTTGATCGCGGCCGCGGTGGCCGCCTTCGACGCCGAGTAGCCGACGAGGTTGGCGTTGCCGGCGCCGCGCTGTGCGGCCCAGCTGCTGAGCCCGACGATCGATCCGCCGCCGTGATCGACGAAGTGCGCGACCGCACGGCGGATGAGGGTGAGCTGACTGCGCGTGTTCACCTGCAGGGCGAGGTCGAGCGCGGCATCCCATTCCTCGTCGGACGCGTCGAAGTCGACCTTGGGCATGACCGCGGCATTGAGCACCGCGACATCGATGCGCCCCGCCCAGGCCGTGGCGTCGGACCAGAGCGTCGATGCGCCGTCCGCCTGCGAGAGGTCGGCCCGCACAAGGTGGGCCGTGCCCTCGGGGTAGCTCGAGATCGCGGCGCGGGCGCCGTCGGCGTTCGAGTTGTGGTGAGCGACGACCCGTGCTCCCGTGTTCGCGAGGCGTTCGACGATGGCGCGGCCGATGCCGGCGGACGCTCCGGTCACGAGCACCGTCCGGCCCGAGAGCTCGCCTGACGAGGCAGCCGCTCCTGTGAGCGAGGCGGGTGCAGAATCCATGTGAGACCTCCGTCGGTCGTGGCGCGACAAAGCTGCGCGACGGTGACCAGCATACGGGGTAGTGTTCGTCATGCGACAAAAAGTTCGTACCGCGAACGCTTCGAGGAGTTTGCATGAGGGTGTCGTCCCCGGGTGTCGGATCGCCCGAAGAGTCCGGATCGCTGAACTACGAGGGTCGGGAGGTGCCGGTCGCGGCATCCGACACCATCGCCTCGGCGATGGTCGCCGCCGGCGAGCTCGGCAACCGCCGCGACGACCGCGGAGACCTGCGCGGCGTCTGGTGCGGCATGGGCGTATGCCATGAGTGCGCAGTCACCGCCGACCACCACGAGGGCACCCTCGCGTGCGTGACGCCCGCGCGCGCGGGCCAGGTCATCGAGACCCAGTCGGCCAAGCGCCGTGTGCCCACGGCGGCCGCAGCACCCCGGTCGGAGTCCGAACTGGCGCCGGACGTCCTCGTCATCGGCGCAGGCCCCGCCGGCCTCGCCGCAGCCCGCGACCTCGCCGCCGCCGGACTCGAAGTGGTCGTCACCGACGAGCGCAAGAAGCTCGGCGGCCAGTTCTACAAGCAGCCCGACCCCGCCTTCCCGCTCGACGAGGACCGCCTCGACGGCCAGTTCACGGACGGCCGCCGCCTCATCGAAGCGGTCCGGCGCTCGGGCGCCCGCCTGCTCCTCGGCGCGACCGTGTGGGCAGCCTTCGACGCCGACCGGCTGCTCGCGCGCTCCGATCACGAGCGCTGGATCATCACGCCCAAGCGGGTCGTCCTGGCCACCGGCGCCTACGAGCGGGGTGTGCCGATCCCGGGGTGGACCCTCCCCGGAGTCATGACGACCGGAGCGGGGCAGACGCTGCTGCGCTCGTACCAGGTGGCGCCGGGCCGGCGGGTCCTCATCGCCGGGAACGGCCCCCTCAACATTCAGCTGGCCGCCGAGCTCGCCAAGGCCGGAGTCGACGTCGTCGGTCTCGTCGAGGCCGCCGCGTTCCTGTCGCCCGCTCGCGGCGCCGCGGCGGTCCGGATGGGTCTCAATGCCCCGGGCCTCACCCGCGACGGGGTCTTCTACCTCGCCGCACTCGCCGCCCGCCGGGTGCCGATCATGGCCGGCTCGGTCGTGGAGTCGCTCGAGGGCGACCCGCAGCGGGGCGTCCGCCGCGCCACGGTCGCGCGCCTCGACCGCGAGGGCCGCGCCACCGGCAGGCGCCGGATGTTCGACGTCGACGCCGTGTGCCTCGGCTACGGCTTCCTCCCCAGCAACGACCTCGCCCGCAGCCTCGGTGCACGGCACGAGTTCGACCCGGCGCGCGGGGCGCTGCGCACGGTGACCGATGAGACCGGACGCACGTCCGTCGAGACGGTGTGGGCGATCGGGGACTCGGCCGGCGTGCGCGGAGCGAAGTACGCCCAGGCGCAGGGCGCAGTGGCAGCCGCGGCGATCATCGCCGATCTGAGCGGGCAGGCCATCGCACCGGACCCGCGCCTCGCGCGGACGGCGCGTCGGCATCTGTCGTTCCAGCAGGGGGTCAACGCCCTTTTCGCCGCCCCCATCCTCACCGATCAGCTCGCAGAGCCGACCACGGTCGTCTGCCGGTGCGAGGGCGTCACGCACGGCGACCTCGTCGAGGCGATGACCGACGGGGTCTCGTCGCCCGGGGCCGTCAAGCGCGTCACGCGCGCCGGGATGGGCAAGTGCCAGGGGCGCTACTGCGGGCCCGTCCTCACCGACATGGAGGCGCGGCGACGGGGCGAGCCGGTGTCGGAGCGCTCGGGCTTCGCGCCGCAGGCGCCCGTCAAGCCGGTGCCGCTGGGCGACGTCGCCGAGGGCTGACCGACCCGATCAGAAGCGGTCGGGTGCGAAAGGCGCCAGGTCACGCCCCGGATCGCGGCCGAGTACGAGATCGCTGAGCACCTTGCCCATGAGCGGCGACGCGGTGAAGCCCATATAGGGATAGAAACCGAGCCACACACCCGGATGCTTCGGCACCGCGCCGATGATCGGGCTGTGGTCGGGTGTGCCGTTGCCGATGCCGACCCACGTGCGCAGCAGCGACAGCTCGGCGATCGACGGGGCGATGCGGATCGCCATCGCGAGGTTCTTGCGCAGCGACTCGGGGTTGACGACCCATTCGCCCGCGGCGTTGCGGCGGGCCGGCCAGCCGCCGCCGATGAGAAGCGTGCCCGACTGCGCCTGCTTGAAGGTCAGCTTGCCCCCGGCGTAGTACACGAGGTGGTTCACCATCGGGTCGATCCGCTCGGTGACGCTCACCTGGACGGCGCCGCTGGAGATGGGGAGGTCGATGCCGACGAGTCGGCCGAGCGCCGGCATCCCGTCGCCGCCCGCGAGCACGACCTGACGCGCGCGCACCTCGCCGCGCGGGGTCTTGAGGATGTGGATGCCTCGTTCCTCGCGCAGGTCCTCCACCGGGGTGCGGGGCATCACCACGGTCCCGCGCTCGACGGCGCGGCGGGCGAAGGCGGGAGCGACGAGCAGGGGGTTGGCCTTGCCCTCGATCGGGCAGAGCTCGCCTCCGACGACGTCGTCGCTGATCCACGGCGCGAGCCGACGTACGTCGTCGGCCGACAGCATCCGGCTCTCGATGCCGATGCTGTTCTCGAAGGCGACCTTGCGCTCGATCGCGGGGAGCTGGCTGACATCGTCGGCGATGAGCAGGCCGCCCTTCTTGCCGACCTGCAGATCGGCGCCCAGCTCGTCGCTCAGGCCGTCCCACAGCTCGAGCGAGTCGGCGAGGAACCGCAGCGCCGGGAGCCATGCGGCCGCCCAGCCGTCGCCTTCCTCGAGGAAGGGCTCATGCTGGATCTGGCCGTGCAGACTGCCGGCGTTGCGACCGGATGCCTCGGTGTTCATGTCGTGCCGCTCGAGGAGCGCGACCGAGAGCCCTTCGCCGCTGAGATGGTACGCGGCGGCGGTGCCGCTGGCGCCACCGCCGACGATCGCGACGTCGAAGATTTCGACGTCGCCCTTTCGATCAGTCATGGTTACACCGTATCCTGATGTTCACAATACGTACATGTGTGCGCAGAGAGGTCATAATGGCATCCCAGTTCTCCGGTTCCTACACCGTCGCCGTCACCCCGTTCACCGATGACCTGAGTGCCGTCGATGTCGACCGTCTGAAGGCGTTCCTGGACTGGCAGCTCGAAGAGAACGTCCCCGGAATCATCATGCTGGGTACGACGGGGGAGTTCCTCTCTGTGACCCCCGAGGAGCGTCGACTCATCATCGACGAGACGGTGAAGCACATCGACGGCCGGATCCCGGTGCTCATCGGAACCGCCGATGCCTCCACCGCGAAGGCGGTCGCCCAGAGCGTAGAGGCCAAGGATCTCGGCGCCGACGGACTCATGATCATCTCGCCGTACTACTACACGCCGACCGACGACGAGATCTACCGCTACTTCGAGGCCATCGTCGGTGCGCAGGATCTGCCGATCATGCTCTACAACAACCCGGTGACCTCGAACGTCGACCTCAGCGCCGAGCTCGTCGCCCGTCTGGCGAAGGACTTCGAGACGATCTCCTACATCAAGGAGTCCTCGCAGGACATCGCCCGGGTGCGCGACGTGATCGACCTGGCCGGCGACGACATCACCGTCTACGCGGGCGAGCGGGTCGTCGACTCGTTCCTGCTCGGAGCCAAGGGGTACGTGAACCCGTACGGCAACTACATCCCCCGCGCCTCGGCCGGGATCTGGCACCTGCTCGAGGCCGGCCGCATCGACGACGCACGCCGTATCGACGGACTCATCAAGCGCTTCGACGCGATCATCGCGGCGGGCCACCCCACCTACGGTCACCAGTGCTACTCGAAGCGCCTCGCTGCCCGCGCCGGCTACCCGATGGGCACGGTCCGCCCGCCTCTCACGAGCTTCGCGCAGCTGGGCGCCGAGGGTGAGGAGCGTCTGGCGCGCATCGGTGCCGTCATCGACGAGCTCGACGGCGTCACTCGCGACCTCGGTCTCTGATCGTCGGCGACTTCGAACGCAATCGCCAGGACACGTAGCTGAAACACGAGCGAATGTAAATTCGATAACGAGTTAAGCTTCCCCATAGCGATCCAGACCCGCACGGTACTTTTCATGTGACAATAGCCCGCACCACCCGAAAGAGGCCGCCCCCATGCCCGAGGACGCCACCACCACGCAAGATGCCGAATGGCTCACGCGCGCCGTCTACGAGATGTACGACGCGTACCTGACCTCGGATCGTGCCCGCGCCGACAGCTACATCGCCGACGACGTCACGATCTGGGACACCGAGCACGAACCCCTCGTGCACGGGCTGTCGGGGCTCAACGAGCTGCGTGACTCGCGCCCCGCGGGCAGTGTCGCGGCGGTCGCGGGCATCGACGTGACCGACCCGGTCGTGGACGTGTGGGGGGACGTCGCGGTCGTGCGTCACACGTTCGTCGTGCGGTTCGTCGACCCGGCCGCGGCGCCCGAGCGCGTTCGCAACACGGCGGTGTGGCAGCGGCGCGACGGCCGCTGGCTCGTCGTCCACAACCACGAAGACGTCCTTCCCGCCTGACCCGAAGCCCATCACCGCAATACCAGAAGTCCCATCACCGAGAAAGAGGAACCACAGTGAAGCGCTCTGTGAAACTGGTGGGCGCGGCAGCCCTCATCGCCGCATCCGCCCTGATCGTCAGTGCATGTTCCGCTCCCGCTCAGAACGAGTCGGAGGAACCCGCTGTCGAGTCGCTCGTCATCGACAAGTCGTTCGACCTCGTGACGGCCGACCCCGCTCGCATGTACGAGACGACCGGCGGCATCGTGCTGCACGCGGTCTACGACAGCCTGCTGACCTTCGCCGACGGCAACGCGGACGAGCCGCTGCCCAGCGTCGCGTCCGAGTGGTCGGTCAACGATGACGCGACCGAGTACACGTTCACCATCCGTGACGACATCAGCTTCTCGGACGGCACCCCGCTGACCTCGGCCGACGTCGTCTTCTCGCTCAACCGCGTGAAGAACGTGCAGGGCAACGGCTCGTTCCTGATGGCGGGCCTGACCGTCGAGGCGCCCGACGAGACGACGGTCGTCATCACGTCGGAAGAGCCGAACACCGCCGTCCCGGCGATCGTGACGAGCCCCACGCTCGGCATCGTGAACAGCGCCCTGGTCAAGGAGAACGGCGGAACCGACGCCGAGGGCGCCGCCGACGCCGACACGGCGGAGGAGTTCCTCAACGAGACGTCGGCCGGCAGCGGTCCCTACACGATCGAGTCGTTCGACACGACGACCGAAACGGTGCTGGTCGCCAACCCCGAGTACTGGGGCGACGGACCGGTCTACGACCGTGTCGTGCTGCGCAACGCCACCGCCGAGGCCCAGCTCATGGACGTCCAGAGCGGAACGGCGCACGTCGCCCTCGACCTGGGCTCCGACCAGATCGCCGGGCTCGGCTCGGACGTCGTCGTCAGCACCTCGCAGTCGCCGACGATCTTCTTCATGTTCCTCAACGCCAACCCCGCGGTGTCGGAGATCACGTCGAACCCCGACTTCCGCGAGGCGGTCAAGTACGGGCTGGACTTCGACGGCATCCTCGAGCTCGCGGGCGAGGGAGCAGAGCGCGCATACGGCATCGTCCCGTCGTCGTACCTCGGCGCCATCGGCCCCGACGGCGCCGTGGAACGTGACGTGGATCGCGCCAAGGAGGCAGCCGCGCGCGTCGGCGGCGACCTGTCGGTCGACCTCGAGTACGCCAGCGACTTCTCGAGCAACGGCCTGTCGATGCAGCCCTTCGCCGAGCGCATCGCCTCGCAGTTGGCCGAGGTCGGCATCACGGTGAACCTGAAGCCCGGTCCCATCGCCACGACGCTCGAGAGCTACCGCGCGGGCAGCGAGCAGGTCGGCCTGTGGCTGTGGAACCCGGACTACCCGGACTCGGCCGACTACCTGGCCTTCGGCCCGGGTGAGGTCGTCGGGCTCCGCGCCGGCTGGGAGGCAGGCGCCGCGCCCGAGCTCGAAGCCGTCATGGCCGAGGTCTCGACCGAGACCGACGTCGACGCCCGCGAGGCGCTCTACCAGGAGTTCCAGCAGCTCCACAACGAAGCGGGCGTGATCATCCCGCTGTTCCAGCCGGCGGCTTCGGTCGTCGCAGCTTCGGCGATCGGGGAAGTGAAGTACGACCCGGTATTCTCGCTGGACATCGCGGCCATCGGTCGCTGATCCGACGCACACGCTCCGAGGGGGGAGTTCGTCTCCCTCCTCGGAGCTCGTGCCGCCTCACCCGTCCCCCCACTGCAGAAATCCGAGGTGACCCGTGGCGTTGTTCATCGCCAAGCGGTTGGGCGCCGCCGTGCTCCTGGTCATCGGCACGATCCTCGTCGCGTTCCTCCTCACCGCCGTGCTCCCCGGCGACGCCGCGACTGCGCGGCTCGGCGAGCGCGCCGCTGCCGACCCCGAGCTCGTCGCCGCCATGCGCGAGCGCCTGGGCCTGGACCGCCCCCTCTACGAGCAGTTCTTCCTCTACGTCGCAGGCGTCACGCGCGGCGACCTGGGCGACTCTGTCCAGACGGCTCGCCCGGTGCTCACCGATCTGCAGCTCTTCGGCCCCGCATCAGCCGAGCTGGCTCTGGCCGCGACCCTCATCGCCGTCATCGTCGGCGGCGGGCTGGGCATCGTCGCCGCCCTGCGTGCGAACGGCCACCTCGACAACGCGCTGCGGGCCCTCAGCCTCGGCGGCGTCTCGATCCCGATCTTCTGGTTCGCCCTCATCGCGACCGCAATCTTCTCCACCCAGCTGGGCTGGTTCCCCTCGTCGGGCCGGCTCGACGCGGGGGTGATCCCGCCCCCGCGGGTGACGGGCTTCTACACGATCGACTCGCTCCTCGCGGGCGACGTCCCGCTGTTCTTCCAGGCCGTCGAGCACCTGATCCTTCCCGCGATCGTGCTCTCGGCCGCGATGGTCGGACTGCTGATGCGCTTCACCCGCGCGTCGGTGCTCGACGTCCTCGGGCAGGAGTACATTCGCGCGGCCGAGGCCAAGGGACTGAGCAGCCGCCGCGTCGTCTTCGGGCACGTGCTGCGCGGCGCGCTGGTCCCCGTCATCACCGTGGTCGGGACGGCCTTCGCCTCGCTGCTGGCGGGCACCGTGCTCGTCGAGCAGATCTTCGCCTGGCCGGGCATCGGTTCGTACGCCTATCGTGCGGCGTCGACCCTCGACCTCTCCGCCATCGTGGGCGTCACGATCTTCGTCGCCCTGATCTACATCTTCGTCAACCTCGTGACAGACATCCTGTACGGGGTCATCGACCCGAGGATCCGACGCGCATGACTGTCACCGAGCAAGCTCTCGACACGGTGGACCCCATCAGCTCCGCCGACGGCCGGCGATGGGTCCCGCGGTGGCGGCTTCCCGCCGCCTGGAGGCGGCCGCTGGCCATCGCGGGCGTCGTGATCGTCGTGTTCTGGGTGATCGTGATGATCTTCGCTCCGCTCCTGGCCCCGTACGACCCGCTCGCGCAGGATTCGGCGCGGTTCCTCCCGCCCTCTCCCGAGCACTGGTTCGGCACCGACGGCGTCGGACGGGACGTCCTCTCACGCGTCATCTACGGGTCGAGGATCAGCATCCCGATCGCGGTGATGCTGGTCCTGCTCTCCCTGGTGATCGGCGCGACGATCGGAGCGCTCAGCGGCTACTTCGGCGGCGGTGTCGACGCGGTCGCGATGCGCGTCGTCGACCTGTTCTTCGCCTTCCCCGCGATCATCCTCGCGATGGCGGTGTCGGCGGCTCTCGGGCCCTCGCTCGTCAACGCGGTCCTCGCGATCGTGGTGGTGTCGTGGCCCGCCTACGCGCGAGTGACCCGATCGCTCGTGATCGGCCTGCGCGACAGCAACTTCGTCGCGGCCTCGCGGCTGATCGGCGCATCCCCTGCCCGCACCCTCGGGCGCGACATCGCCCCGAACATCCTGGGACCGATCGTCGTCATCTCGACACTCGAGCTCGGCAACGCGATCCTGCTCCTGGCGGGACTGAGCTACCTCGGCCTCGGCGCAGTGCCGCCTACCCCGGAGTGGGGGGCCATGGTCTCGGAAGGCTCGCGCGTGTTCTACAACTACTGGGTCGCCCTGTTCCCGGGTCTGGCGATCCTGAGCATCGTGCTCGCGTTCAACTTCATCGGCGACTCGCTCCGAGACGCCCTCGACCCCCGCACGTCGCGCGCCGTGCAGTCGATGGAGCTGTGATGGCCACCCTTCTCGACATCCGCGACCTCCACATCACCGTCGGCGGGCGCGCGCTCGTCGACGGCGTCGACATCACCGTCGATCCGGGCGAGGTCGTCGGCCTCGCCGGCGAGAGCGGCAGCGGCAAGACGCTCACCGCCCTCACCGCCCTCGGCTTCCTCCCCGACAACGCCACGACCTCGGGACAGGTGCTGCTCGACGGGCAGGACCTCCTCGCGCTCGACGCCAAGGCTCTGCGCCGCCTGCGCGGCGACCGGGTCGCGATGGTGTTCCAGGATCCGATGACCTCTCTGCATCCGATGCTCACGATCGAGACGCAGCTCACCGAGCATCAGCGCGTCCACCGAAGTCTCACCCGCAAGCAGGCCCGCGAGCGAGCGATCGAGCTTCTCGACCGCGTGCGCATCCCCGACCCGCACGTCGCGATCCGTTCCTACCCGCACCGCTTCTCGGGCGGCATGCGCCAGCGGATCTCGATCGCCTCGGCCCTCGCGTGCGAGCCCGAGCTGCTGATCGCCGACGAGGTGACGACGGCACTCGACGTCACCGTGCAGGCCGGGATCCTCAATCTGCTCCAGGGTCTTCGGGAGGAGCTCGGCATGGCGATGCTGTTCATCACCCACGACCTCGCGGTGATGAACGTGGTCTCGGACCGTCTCTACGTCATGCGATCGGGGAAGGTCGTCGAATCGGGTGTGACCCGTGACGTGCTGGCCGAACCGCAGCACGAGTACACCCGGGCGCTCGTCGACGCGCTCCCCGACACGGAGGTGGCACGGTGACCGCGCTGCAGGTCGAGGATGTCGTCGTCGAGTACAAGGTCGCGGGTCGCCCGACCGTCCGAGCCGTGGACGGCGTGTCGATCCATGTCGAGGCGGGCGAGGTGCTCGGGCTCGTCGGCGAGTCGGGGTGCGGCAAGTCATCGCTGGGGCGTGCCATCGTCGGCCTCAATCCGCTCGATTCGGGGAAGGTGCTCGTGGACGGCCGGTCCATCGCCCCGCTCGGGCGCCGCGCCCGGCCGGTCGCCGACCGGACGGTGCAGATGGTCTTCCAGGACCCGTACTCGTCGCTGAACCCCCGTCGCCGCGTGGGCCGCCAGATCCAGGATTCCGTGCCCGGCCGCGGAGGAGCCGCTCGGGTTCGCGAACTGCTCGAATCGGTCGGCCTGCCGGCATCGTCGGCAGCCCGGTTCCCGCACCAGTTCTCGGGCGGTCAGCGCCAGCGGATCGCGATCGCGCGGGCGCTCGCCTCGGAGCCGCGCGTGATCGTCGCCGACGAGCCGGTCTCGGCTCTGGACGCCTCGACCCGGCTGCAGGTGGCGGGGCTCCTCTCCGACACCGCGACAGCACAAGGGGTCGCGCTGCTCATGATCTCGCACGACCTGTCGGGGCTTCGAGTGATCGCCGACCGGATCGCCGTCATGCACTTCGGGCGCATCGTCGAGGTCGCCCCGACCGATGTGATCTGGGCGGAGCCGCGGCATCCGTACACCCGCGAGCTCATCGGCGCGATCCCGCGCCTGGGCCGTGACGCCCCGATGCCCTCCGTGCCCGAACGCCGGGGAGCCGTCGTCCGCACCGACGAGGAGGCGCGCCTGGTCGAGTGCGCACCGGGGCACTTCGTCGCGGCCGAGGCGCTCGTCGCGTCCTGACACGGATCCGCGCCGCCAATACAGAGAGGACCGATGCAGGTGGGTGTAGTCACCTCGTTCGACACCAGAGGACATGCCGAGCTTCGCAATCTGCGGCTCGTCGACGTGGAGGATGGGGTCGCGCGGTCGGGCCTCGCGATCCGCGTGCGCGACGGCGTGATCGAGGCGATCGTCGCCGATGACACCCCCGCGGCGGGCGACTTGCCCGTGCTCGACATGGGCGGGGCGTTCGTGGCACCCGGCCTCATCAACATGCACACCCACTTCTCGCTGTCGCTTCCCGGCCCGGTGGGGGAGCGACTGGAGTCGATGGATCCTGCCGGCATCGCCCTTTACATGGCGGACGGTGCTCGTCGCACGCTGCACAACGGCGTGACGACGGTGCGGTGCGTCGCCGAGAAGGGTCACGCAGACTTCGCGCTGCGAGAGGCGATCGGCAACGGCTGGGTGCAGGGTCCTCGCATCTACACCGCCGGTCGCGCGCTCGTATGCACGGGCGGGCATGGGCACTCCTCGGACGACACGATGGAGTGCGACGGTGCGGACGAGTTCGCCAGGGGGGTGCGCACGCAGATCCGCGCGGGGGCCGACCTCATCAAGATCATGATCTCTGGGGGCATCGCCGGCGAGCACGAGACGATCTCGACCCCTCAGCTCACAAACGAAGAGATGGCGGCCGCGATCTCGACCGCCCATGCGTGGGGCCGCAAGGTCACCGCGCACGCGGGGCCGGCCGCCGTGATCGCCGAGGCCGTGCGCCTGGGGCTGGACTGCGTGGAGCACGGGTACGAGCTGACCCCCGAGGTGTGTCGCGCGATGGTCGAGAACGGCACGGCGCTGGTGCCGACCCTCATCGTGACCCGCTCGGGCGCGTTCTTCGACGAGCTGGGAGTGCCGCAGTGGATGCAGCAGCGCTCGCTCGGTGCGGGGGAGCGGCACATCGACTCCTACCGCATGGCGCTGGAGGCCGGGGTGGAAGTGCTCCTCGGCAGCGACATGCCCCCGTTCTGGCCATTCGAGGGGACGTCCGCAGCCGTGCGCGAGCTCGAGCACATGCACGACTTCGGACTGGATGCCGCGGGCACGCTGCGCGCCGGAACCCTCGCACCCGCCCGGTGGCTGGGCATCGACGACCGCGCCGGCAGCATCGCCGAGGGGAAATGGGCGGACCTGATCGCGCTCCCCGAAGACCCGCTGGCCTCGCCGTCCGCGCTGCGGAGCCTGGACTTCGTGATGCAGGGCGGCGTCGTCGTCCGCGACGACGGGCGGGTTCGGCGATGACGCCCGGCGACGGCGACATGGAGCTGTACGACCTCGACGTGGTCGTCGACCGCATCGAGGGGCGCTCCGTCTGCGGCATGGCGGTGGGCGATCACTTCACCGTCACCGGCAGCAACGAGCTGCGCATCCCCGACGGCAAGCACTTCTGTCTGTACGCGCTCAGCGCCGCGCTTCCGCTGATCCCGGCGAAGCAGCGGCCGCTCCCGCCGTGCGACTGGCTCGAACGCGACAGCGAGGTCGCGTGCCCCGATCCCGAGGAGCGTCTGGTGATGCGCGTCGAGCGAAGGGCCCTTCGCCGCATGGACTCGAGCGAGCTCACGTGAACGAATCAGGCGTGCCGATCACCCTCGGCCTTCAGACCGACAAAGCGCGGGGCTCGTACGCCCGGCTCGCGGTGCTCGCCGAGGAGCTGGACTTCTCGGGCGTCAGCGTCTTCTCCGATCTGCTCTACCAGTCCTCGATCGTGCCGCTCATCGAGATGGCCTGGGCGACCGAGCGCATCCGTCTGGGGTGCGCGTGCTGGAACCCGTTCACCCTGCATCCCTACGAGATCGCGAACCAGGCGGCTCTGCTGGATGCTCACAGCGGGGGTCGTGCGTACGTCGGCCTGGCCCGAGGATCGTGGCTCGGCGCGATCGGACTTCAGCCGACGCGGCCGGTCGAGCACCTGCGCGATGCCGTCGGGTTCATCGACGCCCTGCTCGAGGGCGGTGGGCGCGGCTACGAGGGAAAGACCTTCCGGCTCGACGAAGGTGTGCGTCTCGTCTCGCCGTCTCGCCGGCTGCCGATCCTGATCGGCTCGTGGGGGCCGCGGGGAGCGGCGCTCGCCGGGGAGCACGCCGACGAGATCAAGATCGGCGGATGCGCCAACCCCGACATGATCCCCGTCACCCGGGAGCGGCTGCGGGTCGGAGCCGCCCGCGCGGGCCGTTCCGCCGAAGACGTCGGCATCGTGCTGGGTGCGGTCACGGTGATCGACCGGGATCGCGCGACCGCTCGACGCGCAGCACGGCGCGAGGTCGCGATGTACCTCGACGTCGTCGCTGAACTCGATCCGACCGTGGAGCTGCCCGACGACCTGCTCCCGGCTCTGAGGCAGCGGCTCGCCGAGGACCGCGATCACGCGGGGGCGCTCATCCCCGACGACATCCTCGACCGGTTCGCTTTCGCCGGGGATCCCGACGACATCGCGGCGCAGGCGCAGGGCCTCATCGACGCCGGGGTCGACCGCATCGAGTTCGGCACGCCCCACGGCATCGACGAGGCCGAGGGCATCGGCCTGCTCGGTCGCGAGGTGCTGCCCCGACTGAGACCGCCGGCGCCCCGGCCCACGCCCGGCCGATAGTTCTCGCCGACCCAGAGGAAAGCTGCATGACGACGCTGCACCAGACCGACCGCCCGAAGACCGGCGCGGCGCGACTGCCCGTGCTCCCCCACGACCTCGAGCAGATCTGGACCCCCTCGATCGTGCGCCTGCAGCCCGGCGGCGGTCGCGTGCTGGTCATGGAGACGCGGCCCGACTCCGGCCCGAATGCCTATGTCGGCCGTCTCACGCTGCATGACCCGGCGGCGGATGGCGCGGCTCCCGCGGTCGTCGACCACGGCCCGGGCATCCGTCTTCCGGCATTCGCGCCTGACGGCCGAACGCTCGCGTGGGTCGCCACGCGGGACGGTCGCAGTGTGATCCGTGAAGCTTCGATCCCTGCTTCGGGCGGCTCGCCCGACAGCGTGCGCGACATCGCCGAGCTCGCCGATGCGGTCGAGGAGCTGGCCTGGGCGCCGTCGGGCTCGCAGCTCGCCGTCGTGGCGCGCGTGCCCGTCGACCGTGCGTGGTTCGAGGCATCGGAAGACCGCAGGCCGCCGCTGCGCCTCACGACCCTCCGGTTCTCGGCCGACGGCGTGGGCTGGACGGTGAACAACCGCCGGCAGATCTTCATCGTGGATGCCGTCGCCCGCGAAGTGCGGCTCGTGAGCGACGGGACCGCCGATGACCACGACGTCGCGTGGACGGCGGCCGGCGGGAGCATCCTGTTCACCTCGCAGCGACAGCCCGACTGGGACCTGACCGAGGCGAACGCCCTCCACCGGCTCGATCTCGCCACGGGTTCGATCGACACCGTCACCGACGCGACGCGCGAGATCGTGCGCCCGGTCCCGTCGCCCGACGGCACACGGGCGGCGGTGGTCGCCGTCGACATCGCGCGGTACCCCAGCACTGCGTTCCCCGCGCTCGTCGACCTGACGACCGGCGCCGTCGACGATCTTCGAGACGTGCTCGACCGTGACGTCCTGCCGGGCTCGATCGCGTGGGTGTCGCCCGATGCGTTCGTGGCACTCGTGGGCTCGGAAGGCCGGGTCGAAGCCGTCGAGATCTCCTGCGCGCCGGGCGCCCGCCCGTCGGTGCGCGCGCTGCTGACCGGACCACGACAGATCACCTCGTTCGACGTCCAAGGCGACCGCTGGGTCGCCGTCGAGTCCGCCCCGGCGAGCCCGCCCCGGGTGATCACCGGCACCGGTTTCGACGCGGCCGAGACGCTGCTGCACGATCCGAATGCGGATTACCGCTCGACCCACCGACTCGGCGATGCCGAGCATGTGCCGGTGGACGTCGAGGGCACGACGATCGACTCCTGGATCGCCACTCCCGTAGGGGAGGGGCCGCACCCGATGATCCTGTGGCTGCAGGGCGGCGGAACGCAGTACGGGTACCAGTGGTCGCACGAAGTGCAGACCCTCGTGAGTGCGGGATACGCCGTCGCGTGGCTCAACCCCCGCGGATCCGCCGGGTACGGCACCGCGTGGATGAAGGTCAATGCGGCTCCGGGGGCCGCCGAGCCCGGCGAGGGCTGGGGCAACCGCGACGTCGCCGACATCGTCGCCGTCGTCGAGCACCTTCGCGCGACGCACGGCGTCGACCCGGCACGCATCGGGGTCATGGGCGGGTCGTACGGCGGGATGATGACGGCCTTCCTGCTCGCCAAGACCGACCTGTTCGCCGCGGGCTGGGCAGAGCGCGGGGTGTACAACCTCTACAGCGACGCCGCCACGAAGGACGAGGCGCCATGGTTCTTCGAGAGCTACCTCGGCGTCTCGCACCTGGATGACGCGGCGCCGTACTGGGACGCCTCTCCTCTGAAGTACGTCGCCGGGATCACCTCGCCGCTCGCGATCGTGCACTCCGAGAACGACCGGCGCTGCGCGATCCAGCAGGCGGAGGAGCTGTTCTTCGCGCTGCGGCGGCTCGGCCGGCCCGTCGAGTTCGTGCGGTTCCCGGGCGAGGGGCACTCGCTCACGCGGGAGGGCACCCCCGTTCACCGGCGGCAGCGCGGCGAGCTGCTCCTGGAGTGGTTCGGCGGCACGTTGTCGGGGTGAGATGCCTGTGGACGCCGCACGAGCGGCGTGACGGGCGCGACCGTATAGTTCTTCCAGCGCTGGCCGATCCAGCGGATATCTTCTCACCAGACAGGAAACGGCATGGCAGCATCCGAAAACGAGGGGCACTCGCACGAGGCGCGCTCGCAGCGTTCGCCCATGTCCAACATGACGCGAGAGGTCGAGAAGCCCCGCCCCGTCGTCGAACTCGACGACATCGACCGCAAGCTGCTGTTCCTGCTCGCCGACGACCCGCGTGTCTCGCAGCGCCAGCTCGCGCGCGAGGTGGGGATGTCGCCGCCGGCTGTCGGGGAACGCATCGCCCGCCTCGAGAGGCAGCGGGTGATCCGCGGTTACACGACGATCGTCGACTGGTCGGCGCTGGGCTATCCGGGGCTCGTCTACATCCCGATGACCCTCGCGACCGACGCCGTCCTGTCCGACATCCTCACCGAACTGCGCGGCATCGCCGAGCTCACCGAACTGGTCGTCGTGACCGGCAGCTACGACATGATCGCCCGCTTCCGGATCCGCGACCACGCCCACCTCCAGGCGCTCCTGCTCGACCGCATCTGGCCCATCCGAGGCCTGCAGCGGATCGAGACGTTCCTCGGGCTGGGGGAGATCGTGCGCGAACGAGGGGTGCGAGAGCTCATGGAAGGCTCCGTCACCCTCGATGCGGCGCCGTTCGCCGACGACGACGAGTGAACGCCGTATTCGTCCTCTGACATGACAAACGAATAGTTCTTGCTAGAGAACTCCTTTCAAGACGCGCTTACTGGGTAGACTCCTGCTTACAGTCAGCTCGGCGATGGTACGGGCATCGACCGCCCGGACGCCCGCCGCCGAAAGGACTCCATTGCCCCACGCCACGATGACCGCGATGCGGCTGCCCCACTCGGGCATCCGTGAGATCGTCGATCTAGCGCTCGGCGCGACGACGCCCATCATCCGGCTCGAGATCGGCGAGCCCGATTTCTCGACCCCCGCGCACGTCACCGAGGCGGCCTTCGACGCCGCGCGGGTGCGGGTCTCGTACGTGCAGACGGCCGGGGTGCCGGCGCTGCGCGAGGCCGTCGGCGCCCGGCTCCACAACGCGTATGGCGTCGCGGCGCCTCTCGAGCGCGTCCTCATCACCCACGGGGCGGTGCAGGCGATCGATGCCATCCTGTCCGCCGTCGTCGGAGCGGGCGACGAGGTCCTGGTGCCCGATCCGGCCTGGCCCAACTACGAGATGCAGGCCACGCTCATCGGTGCGACCGCCGTGCACTACTCGCTCCGGCCCGAAGACGCGTTCCAGCCCGATCTCGACGAGATCCGCCGCCTCATCACGCCCCGCACCCGCGTCATCGTCCTCAACTCCCCGAACAACCCCACGGGGACGGTCATGGCTCCCGAACTCGTAGCCGGCATCGTCGCTCTCGCCGTCGAGAACGACCTGCTCGTCGTGAGCGACGAGGTCTACGACGAGATCGTGTTCGACGGCTCGCATGTCAACGCGGCGGCGCTCGCACCCGATCACGTGGCGTCCGTCTTCAGCTTCTCGAAGACCTACGCGATGACGGGGTGGCGCGTGGGCTACGCACTCGTGCCGGACTGGCTGGCCGACACGGTGACCCGGATCCTCGAACTCGAATCCTCGTGCGTCTCGAGCGTGACGCAGGCCGCGGCGCTCGCTGCGGTCACCGGCCCGCAGGAGGTCGTGGCACACATGCGCGACGCCTACCGTTCGCGCCGCGATGTCGCTGTCGGGATCCTCACCGGCGCGGGCGTCGACCTCGTGCGACCGGAGGGCGCGTTCTACCTGATGCTTCCGCTCCCGGCGGGCACCGACTCACGGCTGGCGGCGCTCGATCTGGTCTCGGCGGGCGTCTCGTTCGCCCCGGGGTCCGCGTTCGGACGGACCACCCCCCACCACCTGCGTGTGTCGCTCGCGACATCCGAGGAAGGCATCCGCGAGGGGCTGTCGCGCTTCCTCGCCTGGCGCGATGCCGGCGGCCTCGCCTCGGCGCCGTCCGCCGCACGAGACGCTGCGTCGCACGGTGTGGAGGCGGTGCGGTGACGGTGCGGTTCAGCCTCCGGGTCAACAACGACCTCGACCTCGCGGCGCTCACCGGTCTCGCCACTGCCGCCGAAGAGGCCGGCATCGACCAGCTCTGGGTGTCGAACGACCTCATGATGCGATCGGCGCCAGCCCTGCTGGGCGCTCTGTTCCAGAAGACCACGCGCCTGCAGCTGGGCATCGGAATCATGAATCCGTACTCGGTGCACCCCGCCGAGCTCGCGATGGTCGCCTCTACTCTTCAGGAGATGTCGGGCGGACGATTCCTCCTCGGTCTCGGTGCCGGATCCGCCGA
Organism: Microbacterium sp. CFH 31415; assembly: GCF_022538185.1. GTDB lineage: Bacteria > Actinomycetota > Actinomycetes > Actinomycetales > Microbacteriaceae > Microbacterium. Next base: position 197,957 of record NZ_JAKYXC010000006.1, read on the forward strand.
GTTCCTGACCTGGGTCGGCATCCCGCAGGAGAAGCCGCTGACCGATACCCGGGCCGCGCTGCGCGCCATCCGGGCCCTCGTCGAAGGCGCCCGCCCCGCCGACGTCGACGGCGCCGGGTCGGGGTGGAACCGCGATGCGTACCTGCGCCTGCCCGCCACGAAGGTGCCGATCTACATCGGAGCGATGAGCCCGAAGATGCTCGCCTTCGCCGGCGCCGAGGCCGACGGCGTGCTCGCCCTGCTGTTCCCGCCGGAGCACTACACGACCGCGTCCGAGCTCGTCGCCGCCGGAGCGGAGCAGGCCGGACGCCGCCTCTCCGATCTCGACATGCCTGCCTGCGTGTGGCTCGCCCTCGATGAGGATCGCGAGAAGGCCGACCGTGCCCTCGCGCTGAAGCTCGCCTATTACGGAGCCGCGTTCTCGCCGTACCTGCTGTCGAGGGCCGGGCTCGTGCAGGAGGACTTCGCCCCCGCACTTGAAGCGCTCCGCGAGGGAGACGAGGACGCGGCCGTGCGCGCGATCACCCCGAAGATGCTCTCGCTCGGCATCTCGGGGGATCCCGATGCCGTCATCCAGCGGTGCCGCGAACTCCAGCGCCGCGGCGCCACCCATCTGTCGTTCGGCCCGCCGCTCGGGCCGGATCCCGTCGCCGCGATCGAGCTGCTCGGCCGGCGAGTACTTCCGGAATTGAGGAGAACAGCATGACCACCCAGAACCTGATCGCCCTGTCGGAAGACATCGAGCGCTGGGCTCAGGATGCCGCGTTCCGCTCGTCCGACGACATCCCACGGCTGCGCCGCTCGCCCGGATGGCTTCCGCAGTTCACCCCGCAGTCGGTCGCGCAGCGGCGTGAGCAGCTCGCGGCGTTCCGCGCGCGCCTGGCCGAGGCATCCGTCCCCGACGACGACGTCGCCGCGGCCGTCGACGCTCGCCTGCTGGGCTCGGTGCTCGACCGGGTCGAATGGGACCTCGATGTGCTTCGCAACTGGGAGCGCGACGCGGTCTTCCTCGTCGGGCAGATCATCGGCCCGTGGTTCGACCTGCTGCTTCCCCGGCCGCCCTTCTCGGCCGCGGTCGAGAGCGGACTGATCGCGATCGCGCGGTCGATCCCCGAGCGCGTCGCGCTCGCCCGCCAGAACCTGGAGCGCGCCGGTGTGGGCGATCTCGCCCGCGCGGCCGCGGTCGAGCTGGAAGCGATCGACGAGCGGTTCGCCGCCTCGGTCGAGGGCCTCGGCGGGGTCGTGAGCGACGACACGCTGACCCAGCTGCGGGCTCTCGCTCCGGCAGCGGGTGGGGCGCTCGCAGGTTTCGCCGCATGGCTGTCGGAGTCCGCGGCCGCCTTCGCGCCGTCGACCCCGGTCGGCCGCGATCGGTTCGTGTGGTTCCTGCGTCATGTCGCGCTCATCGCCGAGGAGCCCGAGGACCTGGTGCGTGCGGCGCTGCAGGACTACCGTCGCGCGGTCCTCGCCGAGATGGTGACGCGCAACCGGTATCGCGACGTCGAACCGGCGCCGATCGCCGAGAGCATCGAGGCTCAGGTCGCACGCCAGATCGAGCAGGAGGCCGAGGTGCGGGCGTTCTCCGAGTCGGAGGGCCTGCTGAGCCAGCCCGACACGCTCCAGCGGTACCACGTGGCGCCTATGCCGGCGTATCTCGAGCCGTTGCGCTTCCTCGGTGTGAGCGACGACCTGACCGACCAGGATCGCCTGGACGTCGACGGGGTGTCGTACATGCCTCACCCCGAGCCCGAGCTGCCGTACTTCTACGCGGCCAACGCGCGGGATCCGCGTCTGGGGATCATCCACGAGGGCGCCCACTACAAGCAGCTCGCGCTGTCGTGGGCGAACCCCGACCCGATCCGCCGCCGTTACATCGACTCGGTCGCCAACGAGGGAATCGCGTTCTACAACGAGGAGCTCATGCTCCTCGCCGGGCTCTTCGACGACGCTCCGCACTCGCAGGAGGTCGTGCACAACTTCAATCGTCTGCGCAGCCTGCGGGTGGTCGTCGACGTGAGCCTCGCGACCGGGGCGTTCACGCTCGAAGAGGCGATCGACTTCTTCGTGCGACTGGTGCCCATGGATGTCGAGACCGCTCGCGAGGAGTGCGCGATGTACCTGGCCACCCCGGGACTGGCGATGTCGTACCACGTGGGCAAGCAGCAGCTGCTGCGCCTGGTGACCGACGCCGCGGTGTCGCAGGGAGCCGCCTTCTCGCTCCGCGCCCTCCACGATCGCGTGTGGCAGAACGGCAACGTGCCGTTCTCGCTGCAGCGCTGGGAGATCCTCGGCGACCGCTCCGACCTCGACGCGATCGACGCGTACACGGGGTCGCTGCCCACCGCCTGACGCTGCTCGACGCCTCCGTCGGCGCGCCGTTCGCTTGCTGTCGTCACGGCTACCTGTGAAAACCAATTGACAGGTAAAAATGTGGTTAGACTTGGCAAAGCGAAACCTTGCGCAGTGTTGAGCAGGCGTTTTGGCGAATCTGTAACGTGAGTGACTTTTCACCGAAATCCGCACACGGAACAGTTGCAGCATGCCCGCCGGCGGCCCGCCCGGGGGGTGAACCGATCGGCTTCACGAGAGGAAGCACCATGCACCATCGATCACGGCTGGGGATGCTCGGCGCCGCCGTCGCGCTCTCGGCACTCGTCCTGACGGCGTGCTCCGGCACGCAGGGAGGCGGCGACGACGAGGGAGGTGACGCCGCCACCGGCGGCACCCTCAAGCTCGCCGGCAACTCGGACGTCCTCTACCTCGACCCGGCTGCCTCGTACTCGGCTCCGGACTACCAGATCCACCGCGCGCTGACCCGCACCCTGTTCGCACAGGTGCCCGGCGAGGGTGGCACGGACGGCTCGCAGATCGTCCCCGACCTCGCACTCGAGATCCCCACCGCCGAGAACGGCGGCATCTCCGAGGACGGCACCGTCTACACGGTCGACCTGCAGGAGGGTGTCGAGTTCGACGCTCCCGACGGTGCACGCGAGATCGTCGCCGAAGACGTCGTGCTCGCCGGGAAGCGCATCTGCAACCCGGTGTCCCCGTCGAACGCGCTGTCGTACTTCACCGACACCATCGTCGGTCTCGCCGAATACTGCGAGGGCTTCTCGACCGTCGAGCCGACCGTGGAGGCCATCCGCGAGTACGTCGAGGGCAACGACATCGAGGGCATCCAGGCCACGGGTGACCACACTGTGCAGTTCACCATCACGCAGCCGGCCGCCGACTTCATCGACATCATGGCGCTCGGCGTGTTCCTCGCACCGCAGCCCGTGGAGTACCTGGAGTACCTGCCGGACTCGCCCGAGCTCCGCCAGAACATCATCTCGAGCGGTCCCTACCGCATCGCGGAGTACGTGCCCGACGAGAGCTTCACGCTCGAGCGCAACCCCGTGTGGAAGGCCGACCTCGACCCGGTGCGCGAGGCCAACGTCGACGCGATCGAGATCGCGATGGGTCAGGATGCCGCAGCTGTGCAGCAGCAGCTCGAGGCCGGAACGGTCGACATGCAGTGGGCCGACACGGTCACCCCGACCGCCTCGGTCCCCGCGCTCATGGCAGCGAACGACGAGCGTCTCGTGATCGGTGGTGACGGAGCCATCCGTCCCTACGTCGTGATCAACACGCTGAGCCCGAACGCCGGTGGAGCCTTCGGCGACACCACGGTGCGCCAGGCGCTCAACTTCGCGATCGACCGCGCCGCGGTGCAGCAGATCCTCGGCGGACCCGGCCTGGCCGAGGTCGCGACGCAGATCCTGCCTCCCGAGGTCCTGGGCACCGAGCAGGCAAACGTGCTCGACGTCCCTGAGAACGGCGACGCCGAGCGTGCGCAGGAGCTGCTCTCCGAGGCAGGCTTCGGCGACAGCGTCCCCGTCCGCCTGCTCTACCGCGAGACCGAGCCCTACGCGTCGATCGCAGCGGCCATGCAGCAGGACCTCGAAGCCGCCGGCTTCCAGGTCGAGATGAAGGTCACCACGCAGAACGCGTTCTACAGCGAGTTCCTGCTCAACCAGGACATCACCGAAGCGGGCGAGTGGGACATCGCGATCGCGGCATGGAGCGCCGACTACTTCGGCGGTCGTCCGTACCTCGTGCCCATGCTCGATGGCCGCGGCTACGCCGCCGGTTCCCCGAACTTCGGTGGCTGGAACAGCGACGAGTTCAACTCGCTGGTCGACGAGGCGCTCGCCGCCGAGTCGCCCGAAGAGGCGAACGAGCTCTGGATCGCCGCGGACGCCGTGGCGACCGAGGATGCTGCCTGGGTGCCGATCACGTTCGCTCGCACGCCCGTCTTCCACTCCGACCGCGTCGGGGGCTTCGAGTACCTCTCGTGGACGAAGAACGGCGACGTGACGAACGTCTGGATCGAGGACTGACCCGCTCGCGGTCAGTCTGAATGAGGGAGAGGGAGGTGCCACGTGCTGCTCAGCGTTGAAGATCTCGATGTGTCGTTCGACACGGGCGATGGAAGGCTGCACGCTGTGCGTGGCATCTCCTTCGATCTCGACGAGGGTGAAACCCTCGGAGTGGTCGGGGAGTCCGGTTCAGGCAAGTCGGTCAGCACGCAGGCGATGGTCGGACTCTCGAGCGGTGCGATGGTCACCGGCCGGGCGCTCTTCCAGGGCCGCGATCTGCTGACGATGAGCGACGACGATCTGCGCTCGGTGCGAGGCCGGGGGATCGGCATGGTCTTCCAGGACCCGCTGTCATCGCTTCACCCGCAGTTCCGGGTCGGGGCGCAGATCGCCGAGGCGATCCGCGTCCACGAGAAGACGTCGCCGAAGCTCCTGCGATCACGGGTCATCGACGTGCTCGCAGAGGTCGGCATCCCCCACCCTGAGAAGCGGGTCGACGACTACCCCCACCAGTTCTCGGGCGGCATGCGCCAGCGCGTGATGATCGGTCTTGCGCTCGCGCTGCGCCCCGCTCTGCTCATCGCCGACGAGCCGACGACGGCCCTCGACGTAACCGTGCAGGCTCAGCTGCTCGACCTGATGAGCCGCCTCCAGCAGGAGCACGGCACGGCGATCCTCATGATCACGCACGACCTCGGCGTCGTCGCCCAGGTCGCCGACCGGGTCATCACCATGTACGGCGGCCGGATCGTCGAGCGCGGTGCGCGAGGCGAGGTCCTCGCGCGGCCGCACCACCCGTACACCCGCGGGCTGCTCGCCTCGGTTCCGCGCGTCGGCTCGGAGCGCACGGTGCTGCAGTCGATCCCCGGCAACCCGCCGAGCCTCCTCATCGAACAGCCCGGATGCCCCTTCGCCTCGCGGTGCGCGCTCGTGCACGACGCGTGCCTTCAGGGCTTCCCCGAAGAGAAGCACATCGCCGTCGGGCACCGATCGGCGTGCGTGCTGCCCGTCTCGCATGCGGGCCCGGTCGTCCTTCCGGTCCTTCCGGACGCGGCTCCGGTCGCCGCGGTCGAGCGCGACCTTCTGGCGCGCGTCGAAGACGTGCGCATCACCTTCCCCGGCGCCCGCAAGGGTGTGCTCGGCCTCAAGAGCGACACCGTGGTGGCCGTCGACGGCGTCAGCCTCGACATCCCCCGCGGCGGCACCCTCGGCATCGTCGGCGAGTCCGGCAGCGGCAAGTCCACGCTCGCCCGCGCCCTTACGGGCCTCATCCCGCTCACGAGCGGCCGCGTCGAGTTCGAGGGCCGTGACATCTCCACCCTGGGTCGTGCCGAGCGGCGCGCGCTCCGCCGCGACGTGCAGATGGTGTTCCAGGACCCGTACGGATCGCTCAACCAGCAGCGCCGGGTCGGTTCGATCATCGCCGATCCGCTCATCATCCACGGTCTGAAGACGGGCAAGGAGCTGCGCTCGCACGTGCAGGAGCTCATGGAGCTCGTGGGCCTCAACCCCGAGCACTACAACCGCTTCCCCGCTGAGTTCTCGGGTGGCCAGCGTCAGCGCATCGGCATCGCCCGCGCCCTGGCCCTGAACCCGAAGCTCGTGGTCTGCGACGAGCCCGTCTCAGCGCTCGACGTGTCGATCCAGGCGCAGATCCTCAATCTGCTGAGCTTGCTCCAGGACGAGCTCGGCCTCACTTACGTCTTCATCGCCCACGACCTGGCCGTGGTCGAGCACATCGCCGACACGGTCGCGGTCATGCACCGCGGCGTCGTCGTCGAGCAGGGTCCGGTCGAGCAGATCTACCGCGACCCGCAGGAGGAGTACACCCGCTCGCTCCTGGCCGCCGCGCCCCACGTCGATACCGTGCTCGATCAGTCCGACGACATCCTCAGGGAGGCACGCGGATGACCAGTCCGAACTCCCTCGACCCGCGCGTCGAGGCCGAACTCGACGAAGAGGCCGAGGAAATCCAGGCCGACGCCGTCTCGGGCCTCACTCGCCAGACGGCGGTCGCCGCTCGAAGCCCGATGCAGCTCGTATGGAGCCGCCTGCGCCGCGATCGGGTCGCGATCGTCTCGGTCGTCATCATCGTCCTGGTGATCCTCGCCGCACTGATGGCCCCGCTGGTGGCGGCGTGGACCGGTCACGGTCCGAACGAGCAGTTCCGGCAGGACGGCCTGACCGAGTTCGGCACGCCGGTCGCGCCGAACTCGCAGTTCCTCCTCGGCACCGACAACCTCGGTCGCGACGTGCTCGTGCGCCTCGTCTACGGTGCCCAGATCAGTCTGACGGTGGCGTTCTTCGCCACGCTCGGGGCGCTGGGCATCGGAACCCTCGTCGGCCTCGTCGCAGGATTCATGCGCGGCCCGGTCGACACCGTGCTCACCTGGCTGATGGACACCACGCTGAGCCTGCCGCAGCTGCTCTTCGCGATCTCGCTGGTCGCACTGGTCGGACCGTCGCTGACCACGACCATCATCGTCATCGTCCTGTTCTCGTGGGCGCCGATCGCTCGCGTGGTGCGCGGCCAGGTGCTCTCGCTCCGCGAACGCGAGTTCGTCGAGGCTGCCCGGTCTCTCGGCGCCTCGAACTGGCGGATCATGCGGGTCGACGTCATCCCGAACCTGCTCGTGCCGATCCTCGTGTACGGCACGCTGCTGATTCCGCAGGCCATCGTCTTCGAAGCCACCCTGTCGTTCCTGGGTCTCGGCGTGCTCCCGCCCACCGCCACCTGGGGCAACATGCTGTCGGTCGCCTCGCAGGGCTCGCTCTACACGATCGCACCCTGGCTCGTGATCTTCCCGTCGGCGGCGCTGCTGGCCGTCACCCTCGCGTTCAACCTGCTCGGCGACTCGATCCGGGATGCGCTCGACCCGCGACAGACCCTGTTCGCCGGCCGGCGCCGACTCGCCCGTCGTCGAGCCGCCCGCCGCGCGGCCAAGAAGGAGGCGCAGGCGTGATCCGCTTCCTCAGCCGCCGGGCCGTCTCGGCCATCCTCACGCTGCTCGCGATCAGCGCGATCATGTTCCTCCTCTTCTACGTCGCGCCCAACGACCCGGCTCGCACGATCGCCGGCGTTCAGGCCACGAACGCGCAGGTCGAGCTCGTGCGCGAGCGCCTGGGCCTGGACCTGCCCGTGATCGAGCGCTACTTCCTCTATATGGGCGGTCTGCTGCGGGGCGACCTGGGCTACTCGTTCTACAACCAGCAGCCGGTGCTCGACTCGATCCTGCAGCGTCTTCCCGCGACCGCGTCGCTCGCGATCGGCGGCCTCGCCATGGCCCTCATCATCGGCGTGCTCGTCGGCATCGGGGCGGCACGCCGGCCCGGGTCGTTCCGTGACCGCGTGAGCACCGTCTTCGTCCTGAGCGGCCTGAGCGTCCCCACCTTCGTGGTCGGCCTGCTCCTGCTGTACATCTTCTTCTTCCAGCTCACCGTCGCGGGGTTCCCGATCTTCCCTGCCGCCGGCTACGTGAAATTCACGGACGACCCGTGGGAGTGGTTCCGGCACCTGATCCTCCCGTGGGTCACGGTCGGGTTCGTCTCGGCGGCGACGTACGCCCGCCTCACCCGCAGTCAGCTGGCCGGCGTGCTCGGCGAGGACTACATCCGCACCGCCCGGGCCAAGGGTCTCTCGGACGGCTCGGTGGTCTACAAGCACGGCATGCGCAGCGCGCTGACGCCCGTGGTCACCCAGGTGAGCCTCGACATCGCCGTCCTCATGGGCGGGCTCGTCGTCACCGAGCGCATCTTCGGCATCAACGGCATCGGCAGCCTCGCGATCGAGTCCGTCAACCGCGGTGACCAGCCGGTCATCATCGGCACGATGCTCCTCGCATCGCTGTTCGTCGTGATCTCGTCGATCATCGTCGACATCGCCTACGCTCTGCTCGACTCGCGGGTCCGGGTCAAGTGAGCACCGTCCCCGACGACGACCCGCAGGAATACCGAACGATGCTTGATGAGCACACGCGCGCCCTCGCGAAGGGCGCGAACTTCGCCACGCTGACCACCCTCCGCAAGGACGGATCGCCCACCGCGCAGGTGATGTGGGTCGACTGCGACGACGAGCACATCCTCATCAACACCGAGGTGCACCGCGTCAAGTACCGCCACATGGTGCGCGATCCGCGGGTGGTCGTCGTGATCATCGACCGCGAGAATCCCTACTCCTACGCTGAGATCCGGGGCGAAGTGGTCGAGTTCGTGCACGGCGATGCGGCCCGGGCGCATATCGACGAGCTCTCGCAGCGATACTTCGGCCGGCCGTACATTCAAGAGCAGATCGAGAGCGAGCGGGTGATCTGCCGGATCCGGCCGACCTCGCGCGTGGGGGAGAGGGCGAAATGACGGGCACGAGCCAGGAGCTCGCCGAGGAGCTCGGCGCTGACGTCATCCGGTGGCGCAGCGTCGGTCCGTCTCGGGGCGGACGAGTGGTCGCGGTGTCGGGCGACCGGCACGACAGCTCGCGGTTCTGGATGGGCGCGTGCTCGGGCGGCGTCTGGATGACCGATGACGCGGGCCAGTACTGGCGGCCGATGTCGGACGGCTTCCTCGAGACCGCGTCCATCGGCGCCATCGCCGTGTCGGAGTCCGACTCGAACGTGGTGTGGGTGGGAACGGGCGAGTCCTTCGCGCGCAACAACGTCGTCCCCGGCGACGGGGTGTACCGCACGGTCGACGGCGGGCGCACCTGGCAGCACCGGGGCCTTGCCGCCACCAAGCACATCGCGAAGCTGCGTGTGCATCCGAAGGACCCCGACGTCGCGTTCGTGGCGGCGACCGGCGACGTCTTCGGCCCGAACCCGGAGCGCGGCGTCTTCCGCACGCGCGACGGCGGCGAGACCTGGGACCACGTGCTCCATGTCTCCGACAAGGCCGGCGGCGCCGATCTCGTCATCGACCCCTCGAACCCCCGCATCGTCTACGCGTCGATCTGGCAGATGGTGCGGCATCCGTGGAACATCATCTCGGGCGGCGAGGACTCGGGCCTCTGGCGCTCGACCGATGCCGGCGACACCTGGGAGAAGATCTCCGACAGCCCCGGGTTCGCGACCGGGCTGCTCGGTCGCATCGGCGTGGCCGCGAGTCCCGCCAAGCCCGGCAGGCTGTGGGCTCTCGTCGAGGCGATCGGCGAGGAGGGCGGCGTCTACCGCTCCGAGGACTCGGGTCAGACCTGGGAGCACGTGTCGCGGGAGCGCAGCGTGCAGGGCCGACCCTGGTACTACAGCCACATCATCGCCCACCCCACCGAGGCCGACACGGTGTGGAGCATGAACACGTGGGCGTGGCGATCGCGCGACGGCGGCCGCACCTTCCAGCAGGTGCAGACCCCGCACGGCGACAACCACGACCTGTGGATCGACCCCGACGACCCTCGCCGGATGATCAACGGCAACGACGGCGGCGCCTGCGTGAGCGTCAACGGCGGGATGACGTGGTCGTCGGTCTACAACCAGGCCACCGCCCAGTTCTACCGGTTCGACATCGACCACCGGTTCCCGTTCGACCTGTACGCGACGCAGCAGGACAACTCCGGCATCCGGGCGCCTTCCCGCTCGTGGAAGGGCGCCCTGCGCTGGCCGGACTGCGTCGAGCTCGGTGAAGCCGAGGCGGGAGATGTCGCGCTCGACCGCTCCGACCCGCGTTTCGTGATGCTCGGCGGTGCTGGGTTCGGGCATCCGGGTCCGCTGCTGCGCTTCGACCAGGTCACCGAGCAGGCGCGCGATGTCGCCGTGTGGCCCGAGTACTTCATGGGCATCGGCGCGAGCGAGATGACCCACCGGTTCGGGTGGACCTACCCGATCGAGTTCTCACCTCACGAGCCGGGTGTGCTGTACGTGGGAGGCGAGCGGGTGTTCCGCTCTCCCGACGGCGGGATCACGTGGACCACGATCAGCCCCGACCTGACGCGCGACGACAAGACGAAGCAGCAGCCGACGGGCGGCCCGATCTCGGGCGACTCCACCGGCGCCGAGGTGTACTGCACGATCTACGCCTTCGCCGAGTCGCCCCTCACCGCCGGTGAGCTATGGGTCGGAACCGACGACGGTCTCGTGCACGTGTCGCGCAACGGCGGCGAGTCGTGGACGCAGCTGACCGTCCCGGGGCTCCCCGACTGGGCGACCATCGCCCGCATCGAGCCGTCCGCGCACCGCGCAGGCACGGCGTACCTCGCGGCGCACGCGTACCGACTGCAGGATCCCCGGCCGCTCGTGTTCCGCACAGACGACTTCGGCGCGACGTGGGAGCCGATCTCGGCCGGCATCCCCGAGCAGGAGTGGGCTCGCAGCATCCGCGAAGATCCCTCATCGCCCGACCTGCTGTTCCTCGCCACCGAGCGACAGGTCTGGTTCTCGATCGATCGTGGTGCGACGTGGGCCAGCCTGCGCGGCAACATGCCGTCGGTGCCGGTCTACGACATCAAGGTGCGTGACCACGAGCTCGTCGCCGGCACGCACGGGCGGGCCTTCTGGATCCTCGACGACCTGGCGCCCCTGCGACAGATCGCCGAAACGCGTCTCGACGAGCCGGTCCTGTTCGCGCCGCCGCTCGCTTACAGGTATGCGACACCCGACGGGTTCGACATGCCCGGCGAGGGCTCGTGGGTCGGCGGGTTCCCCGGAGTTCCCCTCGGCGGAGCGACCTTCACGCGCCGCGCGCTGCCCGACGGCACCCGCGAGACCGTGTGGCTCGACGGGGGCAAGAACCCGCCGAACGGCGTGCAGCTCATCTATCGGCTGCCTGCCGACGCCGACGACGTGACGCTCACGATCCGGGATGCCGAGGGCACGGTGCTGCGGACCTTCGGGTCGACCAGCCCCGCCGACCGCGATCTGCCGGCCGACCAGCTGACCCCTCGCACGTCGGGCACGCACGCGTTCGTGTGGGATCTGCGGATCGAGCCTGCGCTCGCGGCGTCGACCGACGGCTCGCCTCGCGGCGTCGTCTACCCCGGCCCGCGCGTCGCGCCGGGGCAGTACACGGTGACGCTCGAGGCGCTCGGCACCACCGCCGAGCGGTCGATCGTGGTCGAACGCGACCCGCGCGGGATCGCCACCGACGACGACCTCGCCGAGCAGCACCGCCTGCTCGTGCGCATCCGCGACCTGCTTCAGCGGGTGGCCGACGGCATCGGATGGGCGACCTCGACACGAGGCTCGCTCGAAGCGCTGCGGATCCGGCTCGACGGGCGACCCCTCGCCGAGCGGATCGGAACGGTCGCCGACCGGATCGACGCGCTGCTGCGGGTGCTGACCAACCCCGACATGAAGGACCACAACGACGCGCTGAAGATGGCCGCAGGGCTCGAGCAGAAGATCGTGCTGCTCCCCGAGATCGTCGTCGAGCTGTCGGACACCCGTCCCGTTCAGGGCGTGTATGCGGTGCTCGACAGGTTCGAGGCCGAGGCCGACGACGCTCTCGCGGGTCTCGACGACATCCGCCGGGATGCGATCCCCGAGCTCGACTCCGCCCTGCGCGCCGACACCGACATCGCGCTCATCGCCCCCGCGTACTAGGACCCACACGCAATGCGCATCTCCCGCCTGGCCGTCCTCTCACTCGCCGCCGTCCTCGCCCTCACGGGGTGTGCGAGCGATGCTCCCGCCGGGGTCTCGCCCGGCGCGGGCGGCGACGCCACGGACGGAGCTGACCTCGTCGTGTACGTCGGGCGCAACGAGGACCACGTGCGTCCGCTCGTCGAGCTGTTCGAGGCGCAGACGGGTCTCGAGGTCGACGCGCGCTACGGCAGCACGGGCGAGCTGGCCACGACGATCGTCCAGGAGGGGGATGCCTCACCCGCCGACGTGTTCTTCACCCAGGACCCGGCGTACATGGGCGCAATCTCCGAGGCAGGGCTGCTCAGTCCGCTTCCCGACGACGTGCTCGACTCCGTTCCGGAGGGGATCACGGGCGCCGAGGACGACTGGGTGGGAGTCACCGCCCGCCGCCGGGTGCTGGCCTTCGACCCCGCGCAGACGCCGGCTGACCGTCTCCCGAACTCGGTGTTCGAGCTGACGGGGGAGCCGTGGCGCGGCAAGGTGGGGCTCGCCCCGACGCACAGCTCTTTCGTGTCGTTCGTCGCCGCCCTCGTCGCGATGCACGGTGAGGACGAGACCCTGGCGTGGCTGGAGGGCATGGCCGCGAACGACCCCCAGGTGTTCGACGGCAACGAGGAGCAGCTGCGGGCGATCGCGGCGGGCGACCTCGAGGTCGGGCTCGTCAACCACTACTACGTTCACCGTCTGCTCGCCGAGGACCCGGGCTTCGCGGTGCGGAACCACTCGTTCGATGCGGGCGACGCCGGCGATGTGCTCATGCCGACGACGATCGGGGTGCTCTCTTCGAGCACCCGCGGCGACACCGCGGTCGAGTTCGTGCGATTCATGCTGTCCGAGCAGGCACAGACCCACTTCCTGGAGGAGGTGGGCGAGTACCCGCTCCTTGCGGGTGTCGGCACACCCGAAGGAGAGCGGCAGCTCGACGAGGACCTCATCGAAGACATGAAGCTCGACGAGGTCGCCGGGAACCTCGACATCGCCACCGACCTCATCGCTCGATCCGGGCTGATCTAGGCTGTTCCGACCCCGAGGAGTCACCGTGCCGGCGACTGCGCAGCGGGCCGCGGGAGTCCTCGCGGTGCTCATCATCGCGTGCCTGTGCGTGCCGCCGCTCGTGGTGCTCGCCGTCCAGGGGTTCGAGGGGCGCGGGGCGCAGACCGTGACATCCGCGCGGCTCGTCGAGCTGCTCGGCAACACCCTGCTGCTCGCACTGCTCGTGGTGGCGGCATCCCTCGTCATCGGCACGGCGACGGCCGTCGTCACCGCCCGATCGCTCCTGCCGGGGCGTCGAGTATGGTCGACGCTGATCGGGGTGCCCCTGGTGCTCCCCGCGTACGTGTTCGCCGTCGCGCTCACCGGGATGCTCGGGGGTGCGGGCTCGCTGACCCGGTGGCTGGCGCCGCTCGGTGTCGAACGCCTGCTGCCGGCGACCGGGCTGTGGGCGGCGACGGTGTGCCTGACGATCGTGGGGATCCCGATCGTCCACACCCTGGTCGCCGCCGCGCTCTCGCGTCTCGACCCCGCCCTGGAAGAAAGCGCCCGGCTGCTCGGCGACCCGCCCGCACGGGTGTTCGTGCGGGTCGTGCTGCCGCACCTGCGCAGCACGCTCGCGCTCGGCGCCTGCGTCATCGCCCTGTATGCGATCTCGGACTTCGGCGCGGTGTCGATGCTGCGATACGACACCCTCACCCGCGCGATCTACGCGCAGTTCCGCGGTCGGGTCGACCTCGCGCCGGCGTTCGCGCTCTGCTCGATCCTGGTGCTCGTGGCGGCGGTGTTCATTGTGGGTCAGGTGGTCCTGCGGGGTCGGGAAGCGGCATCCGCTCCCCATGCGCGGCCCGCTCCCGCTCGTCGCTGGGGGACGACCGGGTCGATCGCGGCGATCGTGTTCCTGGGGATCGTGGTTCTGGCGTCGAGCCTGCTGCCCATCGCCACGCTCGCGACCTGGGCGCTGAACGGTCTCGCATCCGGAGCGCAGCCTGGGCCGGTGCTGGTCGAGGCGGGCAACGCCCTCCTCTATGCGCTGCTCGCGAGCGTCGTGACGACGCTCCTCGCGCTGCCGATCGCACTGGCGGCGCGGCGCAGGTCCCGATTCGGTCGTGTCGTCGAGGGCGTGCCCTGGGTCACCCACGCCCTCCCGCACCTCGCGGTGGGCCTCGCGATCCTGGTGCTGTCGCTCGCGCTGCCGGCGGCGCTGTACCAATCCACGACCACGCTCGTGCTCGCCTACGCGGTGCTGTTCCTGCCGTTGTCGGTCGGAGCGATGTCGACGGCGCTGCGCCGCGTCGACGGCAGGCTGCTCGACGCGTCGCGAACTCTGGGCAGATCGGATGCCTCGACCCTGGTGAGGGTCGTGCTCCCGCTCGTTCGGCCGGCGGCGCTGACTGGGGCGGTGCTCGTCTTCTTCGCCGCGTTCCACGAGCTTCCGGTGACACTGCTGCTCCGCCCGACCGGCACCGAGACGCTCGCCGTGAGACTGTGGGGAGCGATGGTCGAGGGTCAGTACACGACGGCGAGCATCGCGGCCCTGCTGATGGTCGCGATCAGCGTGCCGCTGCTCGCCCTGCACGCGCGGGTCGCGGCGAGGGCGGCGGTCGCCGCATGAGCGCGCTCGCCCTCGATGCGCAGGGACTCGTCCGCCGGTACGGCTCGGTCGTCGCGGTCGATCACGCAGACGTAGCCGTGCCGCGCGGTGAGGTCGTGGCTCTCCTCGGACCGTCGGGCTGCGGCAAGACCACCACCCTGCGCCTCATCGCCGGTCTCGATCGCGGCGAGGGGACGATCTCGATCGACGGAGTCACCGTCTCGGACGGGGCGAAGGCGGTTCCCCCCGAGCAACGCGGCGTCGGGCTGGTGTTCCAGGACAGCGTGCTGTTCCCGCACCTCGACGTGGCGGCGAATGTCGCGTACGGGATGAAGGGCAGGAATCGGGATGCCGCGACCCAGCGCATGCTCGAACTGCTCGGTATCGCGCATCTGTCACAGCGCATGCCGCACGAGATCAGCGGCGGCGAGCAGCAGCGCACCGCGCTGGCGCGCACCCTCGCCACCGAACCCGCGCTGGTGCTGCTGGACGAGCCCTTCGCGCACCTCGACGCCTCGCTGCGGGAGCGAGTGCGCGACGAGATGCTCGCCGCGCTCCGGCGCACGGGCACGTCGGCGCTGCTCGTCACCCACGATCAGTCCGAGGCTCTCGCGATCGCCGATCGGGTGATCGTGATGAACGCCGGTCGCATCCACCAGCAGGGCAGGCCCGAGGAGGTGTACCGGCGTCCCGTCGATCGCTTCACCGCCGAGTTCATCGGCCGCGGTGTGCTCGTGCCGGCACGGGTGACAGCGCCGGGGGTCGCGTCCACGGCGTTGGGTGAGGTGGCCGTCGGCCCGGGTGCGTCTGCCGGTGAGTGCCTCGTCGTGCTGCGGCCGGAGTCGGTCGAGTTGGCGCAGCCCGGTGCGGGGGTCACCGGGCGGGTCGTACGGTCGCTGTTCCGCGGCGGCGACCGGCTGGTGCGCGTCGAGCTCGCCGACGGAACGCAGGTGGAGGCATCCGACCCCGCCGGACACGCCGTCGGCGGGCGAGTCGCGGTTGTCGTGCGGCGTGAGGTTGCGACGGTGCCCTCGCGCTGACCCGCGCACTCTGGCGCCGCGAGCATCCCTTTCAGCGCGGGAGCGACGAGTGCGTCCGCCGGCGAACCCGGCCAGAAGGATCAGGCGTGCGACGCAGAGCAGCGGTACCGCGCCCGCGTGGGCAGAGCAGACGTTCACGGCCTGGGTCGGGACAGTTCGGGCGGGCCAGACTCAGCCGGCGAGCAGCTGCGCCCGCAGCGGCGCGAGACCCATCGGGCCGAGCGCCAGGGCCTCGCGGTGGAAGTCGGCGAGACGGGCATCCACTCCCCGGCTCTCACGCCACGCGGCACGGGCCTCCATCCACAGCTTCGCGCCGACCTTGAAGGCGAGCGCCTGGCCCGGGATGCCGAGGTAGCGGTCGACCTCGAAGCGGGCGAGGTCGGGCTCGACCATCGCGAAGTCCTCGAGGAACTTCCTCGCCAGCTCGGGCGTCCACTCCGTCTCAGTGGTGAGCGGGTTCGCCGGCAGCGGCCACTTCGTGTGCAGTCCGATGTCGGTCACGATCCGCACCGAGCGCCAGATCTGACCGAGCACCATACCCAGCCGCTCGGCAGGGTCGCGGATCAGGCCGAGCTCGTCCGACAGCGCCTCGGCGTAGTGCGCCCAGCCCTCCGCGTACCCGTGAACCTCGCACAGGTACCTCTGCCACGGGTGCAGGTCGGCGTTCGCGCGGTTGACGGTGTGCTCCAGGTGGTGGCCCGGCAGCCCCTCGTGGTGAACGCTCGTCACTTCCTGCCAGGTCGCAGCCATCGGCACGCCACTGGGGATCGTCCACACGATGCGGCTCGGCACCGACCCGTCGGGCGGGGCGGGCGTGTAGTAGACGACGCCGGCGGATGCCTGAGACACGACGCATTCCACATCGTCGATCGTCGGCGGCAGGACGAATGCCTCGGCGCCCAGCACTTCGGCGCTCTCCGCCACGCGCCGACGCAGCCACGCGACGATCGACTCGATCCCCTCGAGCCGGTAGCGGGGGTCGGCGTCGAGCAAGCGCGCCGCGGACCGCACGGGGTCGTCGCCCGTTCCGCCCAGCTGCTCCGCCAGCTCGCGCGAAAGTGCCACCAGACGTTCGAGCTCGCTCCAGCCGAATGCGTAGACCTCCTCCAGATCGACGGGGGTGCCGAGCATGCTGGCGACCATGGTCGGGTACACCTCGACGCCCATCGCGTCTTCGGCCGGGGCATCCGGTGTCAGGTCGTCGCGAAGGAAGCGCACCAGCTCACGGAGCGCCTCGGCCATCGCGGCGGCGGCGGCGTCGGCGCGGGCGGTGAGCTCGGGAGAGAGTCCCGGCACGCGATCGAGGGTGGCGAAGTAGTTCGCGTCGGCCCAGCCCTCGGCCTGGTCGGCCAGCAGCCCGATCTGGCGCACCGATGCGATTCCCTCACCCGTGAACCGACCCTCGCGGCCGAGTTCGCGCGCACGCACGAGGGAGCGGATGTACTCGCGCACCGCTGCCGGGGCAGCTTCAGTGCGCTCCAGTACGGCGATCCCGCCGGCGTCGTCCGAGATCGTCAGTCCCTCGACGCCCTCGAGGATGAGGTGCATGGGGCTCGCGAGTCCGGCGACCATCCGCATCGTGAACCCGGTGTCGAACATCGCTCGGTCGCCCGACAGTCGCTCGACCAGTGCCGCGCGCAGCACCGCGTCGGGTGCGTCGTCCGGTAGCGCCGCGAGCCGATCGAGCACCTCGCCCTGGAGCGCGTATCGCTCCTCGAGCCACTCGGGTGAGAGGTCGGCCAGCGCCCGCTCGGGCCGCTCGATCCCCAGGGCGAGGGCCGCCGCAGGTTCGCGGGCGGCCAGTGCGGCGGTGTACTCGTCGGCGATCTGGCGGACGGTGGTCATTCGTTCTCCTTCGGGGGGACGGGGATGCTGCGTGCGGCGTCGACGAGGTCCCTGCCGGCGGCCGTGATGAGCTGGGTGTCGACGGCGACGGCGACGGTGGTGAAGCCTCGGGCGATGAGGGCGGCGGCGGTCTCGAGGCTTCCCGCGAACGCACCGGCGCGGGTTCCTGCCCGTCGGCAGGCGGCGACGACGGCGTCGAGCGGGTTGCCGTCGGACCGGTCGCCCAGCAGCCCCGGCACGTCCATGCCGAGCGCGATCGCGAGATCGAAGGGCCCGACGAACACCATGTCCACGCCGGGTGCCGACGCGATGCCGTCGAGGTTCGCGATCGCGCGCGAGGTCTCGACCATCACCGCGCACGACACTCGCGCGTTCGCTTCGGCCGGCGGGGTGGTCGGCTCGCCCCGGTAGGCGGCCAGCGGCCCCCACGAGCGCTCGCCGAGCGGGGGATAGCGGGTGGCGGATGCTGCGGCCTCGGCCTCGGTGGCATCCTGCACCATCGGCACGATCACGCCCGCCGCGCCCGCATCGAGGGCGCGTCCGATGCCGGCGGCCGATCCGTCGGGCACCCGCACGTGCACGGGCACTGCTGAGACGGCCGGGACGGTGGCGATGAGCGCGGCGTCGTCGAAGAGGCCGTGCTGGGCATCGAGCACCAGCAGGTCTGCTCCGATGCGTGACATGAGGGATGCCGCGGCCGGCGTCCCGAGCATCGACCACGCGGCGATCTGAACGCTCGAGCTGGCATGAGTCTTCACATATGGATACTACTGCTCTGCGCCTGGCTGGCTAACGAAAAGCTAGAAGAGCGATTCGCCTTACATGCGAGTCGACGCCCACGGATGCCGTCGCAAGCGATGCCGACGCGGATCGGCGCTCGGCATCCGACGGAAGTTCGCATGGTCCACCGTCGCGCGCACCGTTGACCGGACTTCCTGCGAAGTTCGTCCGGAACTGCGAAGTGCGTCGTGCGCCGGCCCTACAGCGGGGAGGTGGATGCCGCGGCCGGCGCCTGGCTCAGAGGGTTCTCGAACTGCCGCAGCAGCGAGGCGAGCTTGATCATGGCGCGGTCGCGCTCGCGGACGTTCTCCTCCCAGGTCTCGTGCGGCAGGCGCTGCTCGATCTCGCTCGCGACGAGCTCGATCGTCTCGGGCGTCCACGGGTCGTCGGTGCCGCGCATGACCCCGATCCGGGCGTAGATGGGACCGATCACCTCGGCGTGCCGGCGGATGCCGCCGCGGGTGTTCAGCTCGCTCGTGGTGAAGGGGCCGATGACCGACCAGCGCAGGCCGAGCCCGTCCCGGACGAGCGTGTCGAGGTCGGACGCGGAGAGCACGCCATCGCGCACCAGGCAGTACGCCTCGCGCAGCACGGCCCCCTGGAGCCGGTTGAACGCGAAGCCCTCGATTTCTCGGTTGAGCACGACCGGTGTCATGTCGACCTGGGTGAGCAGTTCGCGAGCGCTCTCGATCGCCTCGGCCGACGTGAACGGGGCGGGGACGATCTCGGCGACGCGAAGGAAGTAGGGCGGGTTCGCGGGGTGCACCACGAGGCACCGGTCGCGGCCCGGAACCTCCGCCGCGAAGAGCGAGGCCATGATCGTCGACGTCGAGCTCGCGAGCACGACCCCCGGCGGGGTGATGCGGTCGAGTTCGGCGAACAGCTCCCGTTTGACGTCGATGTCTTCGATCACGCACTCCTGCACGAAGTCCGCCCCGGCGACCGCGGCGGCGAGGCTGTCGTGCATGCTCACGCGCGGAAGGACGTCGGCGACCGGCTCGGCGAGGAGATCGGCCTCGAACAGGGCCGTCAGGATCGAGTCGACCTCACCCAACGCGCCCCGGCGGACTGCGTCGTCGGTCTCGAAGAGGCGGACGGACACCCCGGCAGAGGCGAAGACCACCGCCCAGGCGATCCCGATGCTGCCCGCACCGACGACCGCGACAGTCCTGGGGGAGTGCGCGGCGCCCGATCCGAGCGGGGGAGGAGAAATCATGTGGAGCGTCCGATCCGATGTGTCTTGCTGATCAGGTGAGCCGGTGGGTCACCTGATGTACGAGGCCCCGTTGAGGTCGAGCGTTGACCCGGTGAGGCTCGGGCATCTGTCTGTTGCGAGGAAGGCGGCAAGCTCGGCGATCTCCGACACGGCGACGTGGCGGCCCATCACGAGTCCCTCCGCCACGGCGCGGACCTCATCGGGGTCGAGGTCTGCCGTGCCCATGCCGCCGTCGACGACGCCGGGCGCGATCGTGTACACGCGGACTCCCGTGCGCGCGTATGCGCGGGCGAGGGTCTGAGCGAAGTTGCGCAGTGCGGCCTTCGACGCCGCGTACGCGCCGACGTCGGGGATGCGGCTGCCCTGCTCGGCTGCCCAGCTCGAGATCGCGATGATCGACCCCGACCCGCGCTCGGCGAAGGTCTTCGCGGCTTCGCGCATGAGGGTGGATGCCGCGATCACGTTCACCTGCAGCGACTCGAGCCATCCGGCATCCCATGCCTCGTCGTCGCCCGACAGCGGCGTCGTGGCCATTGCCGCCGCATTGACCACGACAGTGTCGACGGGACCGCTCTCGCACGCGGAGCGCCAGAGTTCACGCGCGCTCTCACCGCCGCCGAATCCGGCCTGGATGAGAGTGCGGCGGGCAGCCGGCAGGCTCGCGAGAGCCTGCTCAGCGGCATCCTGACGGCTGCGGTAGGTGCCGATCACCTTCGCGCCCTCGCGCGCGAAGGTGCGGGCCAGCTCGCCGCCGATCGCCCCCGAGACCCCGGTGATGAGTGCCGTTCGATCTTCGAGTGTCGCCATGTCGATGCCTCTCAGAGGATTCCGCCGTCGACGGGCAGCAGCTGTCCGGAGATGGCGGCAGACAGGGGAGAGGAGAGGAAGAGCACGGCGTCGGCGATGTCCTGTTCGGTGGCGAGGCGGCCCAGCGCGGTCAGTCCGGCTGAGCGTGCGAGGGACGCGTCGCGGTCGAGACCTGTTGAAGAGGCACGGCTGTCGATGCGGGAGAGGAGGGCTTCGGTGGCGACGGGGCCGGGGGCGACGGCGTTCACGCGGATGCCTCGGCCGCCGAGGGCGAGGGCGGTGCTGCGAACGACACCGAGCACGGCGTGCTTGCTCGCGACGTACGACACGATGTTCGGGTCGCCCTTCCACGAGTTCAGCGACCCGATCGCGACGATCGTGGACCCGGCGGGCAGGATCGCGGCGACGCTCTTGACGGTGACGACCGTGCCGCGGACGTTGACGGCCATCGTGCGATCGAAGTCGGCGAGGTCGAGCTCTTCCGGCGACTGCCAGGAGGGCACGATGCCGGCGGCGGCCACGACGCCGTCGAACGGGCCATGCTCGGAGGCGTACGCCTCGGTCACTTCGCGCATCGCGCCTTCGTCCGTCACGTCGGCAGCGGCGAACGGCCAGGGAAGCTCAGCGCCTTCTGGGACCCGCAGGTCGACGATCAGGCCGGTCGCGCCGTGGGCGGCGAGGGTGCGGACGATCGCGGCGCCGAGGCCGCGCGCGCCACCGGTCACCAGGAAGCGGCGACCCTGCAGCATCCCGGATGCCGCCGCCGTGGCGATGTGCGCCTCAGCGGCGCGCGGACCGTCCTGTGCCAAGGTCGTGACCCTTCCTGTCGGATTGAACGCCAATGTACGGTATGCGCACGGATCTCCGCAATCCGAACGAAGTTGTTCGTATTGCGGACAAGTGTGCGTTGTGCAAACATCGCTACAACACCCGACCGTTCGCGATTGTTCCGCGGTGCGCGAGGGAGCCGATGGGAAGGACCCGGACTTGAACACAGCAGACTTCCGATTCGGGACCCTTTTGGGTCTCGACCACATCGGCGTCGGCGTGTCCGACATGGATGCATCGCTCCGCTTCTATGGCGGGCTCGGGTTCGTCGACGTCGCCTTCGACTACACCGGGCCTCTCCCCGGCATCGACGCCGTCACCGGACACGACGCCACCGAGGCTCGCGTGGTCTACCTGCGCAGCTCGCAGCCGACGGTGCTGGGCCGCTCGGGAATCAAGCTCGTGCAGATCATCAACCGGCCGCAGCCGCCGTTGCCCGACGGCTTCGCGTACGGCGAGCCCGGCATCTGCGAGGTCTGCATCCACGTGCAGTCATACGAGGATTTCCACGAGTCGCTGGTCGCCGCCGGGCACAAGGTGCTCATGGACCCCAACGACCAGATCCTCGAGCCGTACGACACCCACTGCGGTCTCTCTTACGTAGAAGACCCCGACGGGGCCAAGATCGAGTTCATCGAGTGGCGGTCGCTCGAATCGGGATGGCCCTACCCCGACGGTCCGCAGGGAGTGAACCACGTCGCCTTCGGCGTGGGCAGCTCCGACCGCACCGAGGCGTTCTACCGCAAGCTCGGCTTCACGGCGAAGCTCTTCGACATGGCCGGCATCAACGAGCCGATGAACCAGTGGTTCCTCGACGTCGGCCGCCAGCCCCCCAGCCAGC
Organism: Microbacterium sp. CFH 31415; assembly: GCF_022538185.1. GTDB lineage: Bacteria > Actinomycetota > Actinomycetes > Actinomycetales > Microbacteriaceae > Microbacterium. The sequence continues at coordinate 219,824 of NZ_JAKYXC010000006.1, forward strand.
GGATGATGCTCCTGATGAGCCCGCACGGCGGATCGCTCGAGCCCGTCGAGCAGACCCCGGCCGGACCCGACATGCGCGGCGAGTGGGGCCATCTCGGCACGTTCGAGTTCTCCATCGGCGCTCGCAACCTCGACCTCGCGATCGCGTACCTCGCGTCGATCGGCGTCGACCTCGTCGGCGAGCCCGCCGAGATCCAGATGCCCGACGGCCAGAGCTGGCGCTACGCCTACTTCCGCGATCCCGACGGCCTGTACGTGAGCGTCTCGGAGGTTCGCGCATGAGCGGCCGCGCACGGGCTGTCGCCGGATCGTCTGCGGATGCCTCGGCCCGCCTGCCGATCATCGAGCTGCGCGGCATCAACAAGTCGTTCGGCAAGACGCAGGTCCTCTTCGACATCGACCTGACGGTGGAACGGGGTCAGCACGTCGTGCTGTTCGGCCCGTCCGGCTCGGGCAAGTCGACGGTGCTCCGCAGCATGAACATGCTCGCCGAGCCCGACTCCGGATCCCTCAGGGTCGACGGCATCGAGTTCGGCCCGGGACTTCCCGGCGAGTCCGGCAAGCGGGGCGGACGCCTCGCGCTCCGGCGCCGGGTGGGCATGGTCTTCCAGCAGTTCAACCTGTTCCCGCACCTGTGCGCGCTCGACAATGTGGCCCTGCCGCTGCGCAAGGTGCACGGGATGAGCCGGGGCAAGGCCCGCGAGAAGGCGGCGATCGCACTGCGGCGGGTGGGTCTGATCGACCGTGCCGCCAACTACCCTGCCGAGCTCAGCGGCGGCCAGCAGCAGCGCGTCGCGATCGCACGCGCACTCGCGCTCGACCCCGAGGTGATCCTCTTCGACGAGCCCACCTCTGCCCTCGACCCCGAACTGGTGGGCGAGGTGCTCAAGACGATGCGCGAAGTCGCCGAGACGGGGATGACGATGGTCGTCGTCACCCACGAACTCGGCTTCGCCAAAGAGATCGGCGATCTCAACGTGTTCATGGAGGACGGCCGCATCGTCGAGTCCGGTCCTCGCGGCTTCTACGAGAACTGCAAGAGCGAGCGCGCCAAGCAGTTCCTCCAGGCGGTGATGTGATGTCGATCTTCGATTACAACTGGGGGCTCGTCTGGGAGTACCGCGAGGCGCTGCTCGCGGGCCTGTGGACCGCCGCCGCGGTCGCCATCGTCGGCCTCGTGATCTCGCTCGTCTTCGGACTGCTCCTCGCCGTCCTGCGTTCGGCGCCCAAGCCGTTCAACTGGATCGCGGTCGCGTACATCAACATCTTCCGGGGCGTCCCGGCGCTCGTGAGCGTCATCTGGGTGTACTTCGGTCTGGCGCTGGTCCTCGGCATCCGGTTCACCGTCTTCCAGGCCGGTGTCATCGCGCTCTCGCTGCTCTACAGCGCGTTCTTCGCCGAGATCTTCCGCTCGGCCCTGCAGGCGGTCCCCTCAGGCCACACCGAGGCGGGACTCGCGCTCGGCATGCGGCCGCACCAGATCTTCTTCTCGGTCACCCTCCCGCAGGCGGTGAAGATCGCGCTTCCCAACATCGGCAGCATGTTCATCGGCATGGTCAAGGACACCTCGACCTTCACCGTCATCGGCCTGCTCGAAGTCGTGCGCGTCACCCAGAACCTCGTCGCGACCACCTTCCAGCCGTTCGTGCTCTACACGGCCGCCGCGATCATCTACGTGCTCGCCGCGTTCGCGATCGACTTCGTCTTCCGGATGATCGAGAACGCGTACGTTCGCCCGCCGATGGGGATCGTCGGCCGGGGACTGCGTGCGCACCAGCGTCGCGAGATCGTCGCGCTCGCCGCCCGCGTGAAGGCGGTCACCCCCGCCACCGGCACCGTCTACACGCCCAAGTAGGCGGTCACTCAAGCCCAGCACCACATCCGCACCAAACCCGAATCACATCGATAGGAGAATCTCGTGAACGCACGATTCAGTATGAAAGGCCTCCGCCTGCCACTGGTCGCCGCCGCAGCGGCTGCAGCACTGGCGCTGACGGCTTGCGCCGGCGGAGGCGGCTCGGCCGCTCCCGAGGAGTCCGACGGCGGCAGCGCCGAAGACATCGGCCTCATGACGCCGGGCACCCTCGTCGTCGGCATGAACCTGCAGTACAAGCCGCAGATGTTCCTCGAGGGCGACACGCCCAGCGGCTACGACGTCGACCTCCTGAACGCGCTAGCCGAAGAACTCGGTGTCGAGCTCGACATCCAGAACCTCGACTTCAACGGGCTGATCCCGGGCCTCCAGGCCGCGCAGTTCGACATGGTGTCGGTCGGCCTCGGCGCCACCGACGAGCGCAAGGAAGTCATCGACTTCAGCCGCGGCTACGTGCCCTACGCCACCATCCTCGGTGTCGCTCCGGGCTCCGAGCTGGGCTCGACGATCGAGGACTACAACAAGGAAGGCGTAGTCATCACGGCTCTCCAGGGCTCGACGGGCGAGCAGCTGGTGCGCGACACCTTCCCCAACGCGACGGTGGCAGGCTTCCCCGACCAGAACGCCGCGCTGCTCGAGGTCGCCACCGGCCGCGCCGACGCTGTCGTCGTCGAGGACTACATCCTCGCCGAGTTCGATCGCTCGAACCCCGACCAGTTGACCGCCCTTGACCTGGATGAGCCGCTGAGCCTCTACTACGGAGCGTGGGGCGTCCAGAAGGACAACTCCGCGCTCGTGGAGGCGCTCGACGCGTTCCTCTGCAAGGCGCAGAACGATGGGACGCTGGAGGAGTACTACACCAAGTGGATGGCTCCGACCATGCCCGAGATGCCCGGAGGCTGCTGACCTATGCCCGTCGATGAGCACGAGTACGACGTCCTGATCGTCGGAGGAGGCCCCGCAGGAATGGCGGCGGCGTCGACGGCGGCGGATGCGGGACTTCGTACCGTGCTCATCGACGAGCGTCCCACCCTCGGCGGACAGGTCTACAAGCAGCCCGGACCGGGGATGCGCGTGACCGACGCCAAGGCGATGGGCAAGCAGTACCTCGCCGGACGCGAGCTGATCGACGAGGCCGAGGCATCCGATGCGACCGTGCTGCTGCGCACGAGCGTGGTCGACCTCGAGCCCGACCCTGACGGCTGGGTCGCCATGGCGCACACCGATGGCGATCCGGTCGCGTCGATCCGCGCGCGTCGCGTGATCGTCGCCGCCGGTGCGCACGATCGTCCCGTCGTCTTCCCCGGCTGGACGCTTCCCGGCGTCATCACCGCCGGCGGACTCCAGACCCTCGCCAAGACCCAGTCGTTCATCCCCGGCCAGCGGACCGTCTTCGCCGGCTCGGGCCCCGTCGCACTCGCCTTCCCGGCGCAGCTCGCCGGGTTCGGGGCGAACATCGTCACCGCGCTCGAAGCGGGCCCCGCGCCGTCGCCGGTCGATCTCGCGAAGATCGCCGCCGTCGCGCCCGGCAACGTCGGGCTGCTGATGGATGCCGCGAAGTACCAGTCCTCGCTCATCGCGCACCGCATCCCGCTTCGCTACCGCCGCATGGTGGTCCGCGCCGAGGGCGACGGGCGCGTCGAGCGGGTCGTGCACGCGCGCGTCGACTCGCAGTGGCGCGTCATCCCCGGCACCGAGGAGTCGGTCGACGCCGACGTCCTCTGCGTCGGCTACGGATTCACCCCGAGCGGAGAGCTGCTGCGCCTCGCCGGCGCGAGCTTCGACACCGTCGAAGACCTGGGCGGCCCCGTCGTCCGCAAAGACGAATGGTGCCGCACCGAGGTCGCCGGCGTGTACGCGGCCGGTGACGGCGCCGGCGTCGAGGGCTCGGCGGTCGCCGCCGACGAAGGGCGCATCGCCGCCTACGCCGTCGCACAGGACGCCGGCCTGCTGACTGCCGGGGCGGCGTCCGCCGCGGCCCGCCCGCTCCTGCGCCGGCTGGCCCGCCGCCGGGCGCTCACCCGCGCCACGCAGCGCATGTACGGCGTCGGCGACGGAGTCTTCGCTCTCGCGGATGCCGACACCACCGTCTGCCGCTGCGAGGGCGTCGTGCAGGCCGAGGTTCAGGCTGCGGTCGACACGGCCCCCGAGATCAGCGCCGTCAAGGCGCTCACCCGCGCCGGCATGGGACCCTGCCAGGGCCGGATGTGCGGCCGGCACATCGCCGCCATGATCGCCGAGAAGAGCGGCGTGCCCATGGCCGAGGTGGCCCCCGCCACCCCCCGCATGCCCGTGCGGCCGGTCGGCATCGGCGCGATCGCCGACGCGAACGTGGTCGATCCGGGTCTCTTCCAGCGCAAGGACGACGCGCCCCTCGAACCGGAGCGCACCGACGTCGTCCTCTCCGAGATCGTCGGGCGGACCGGCGGCCCGGTCACCGACACCGACGTGCTGGTGATCGGCGGCGGCATCGCCGGCACCGCGGTCGCCTACTACCTCGCCAAGGGCGGAGTGGAGGTCGAACTCGTCGATCGCGGACAGCTCAACCGCGAAGCATCCGGAACCAACGCCGGAAGCTTCCACTTCCAGCTCGCCATCCACCAGCTGTCGGGCGCCGGCACCGACGCCGACCGTGCACGCCTGCTGAGCGACGCGCGGGCGAGCGTCGAGGCGTACGACCTATGGAAGACGCTGAGCGACGAGCTCGCCGCCGACGTCGGCCTGCACCAGACCGGCGGTTGGATGGTCGCAGAGACCCCCGAGCAGCTCACGCTCCTGCACGAGAAGCACCTGCTCGAAGAAGAGGCCGGCATCCACACCGAGGTCCTCACCGGGGCCGAGCTGCGCAATCGCGCGCCATACTTCTCCGACCGGGTGATCGGCGCGACGTACTGCGACCTCGAAGGGCACGCCAACCCCCTGATCGTGGCGCCGCTGTATGCGCGCCGAGCGGTCGAGCACGGGGCGCGCGTGCGCACCCGCGCCGAGGTCTTCTCGATCGACATCGACGAGTCCTCGGCTGCGCACCGCTTCATCGTGCGCACGAACTCGGGCACGATCCGCGCCCGTCGTGTCGTCAACTGCGGCGGCGGCTGGGCGGGCGACCTGGGCGAGATGGTCGGCCTCAAGTTCCCGATCCGTCGCGAGGGTCTGCACGTCAACGTCACCGAGGCGCGCACCCCGCTGCTGCCGTCGATGGTGCAGCACATCGGCCGCCGGCTGACCCTCAAGCAGACGCACCACGGCTCGTTCATCATCGGAGGCGGCTGGCCCACCCCGTACACCGGCTACCCCCGCCGCTACCCGACGACGTGGAACAGCGCCGCCGGCAACCTGCGCGTCGCCCTCGACGTGGTGCCGCAGCTCGAAGACGTCCGCGTCGTGCGCACGTGGTCGGGAGTGATCGCGTTCACCGACGACTACTCTCCGATCGTCGGGGAGTCTGTTCAGGTGCCCGGCTACTTCGCCTGCGTCGCCTCGACCGGCTTCACCTTCTCTCCCATCTACGCTCGGCAGATCGCCGAGATGATCCTCGACCCGGCCGAGGCATCCCCGTTCGACGAGCGATTCTCGCTCGATCGCACGGTGGAGCGCGCTCGCGCCTGACCCAGACCAGAACTACGAAGACCAGAACTACGAACAGGAGCAGCTGCTGATGGATCGCAACGACGTCGACTGGGCGGGGTACTTCCCCGCCGTCGTCACCCCGTTCACCGAGTCGGGCGCACTCGACACCGACACGCTGCACGCGCTCATCGAGCAGTATGCCGAACGTGGCATGCACGGCGTCGTCGTGAACGGCACGTGCGGCGAGTGGTTCTCGCAGAGCGTCGACGAGCGCAAGGCCGTGGCAGAGACCGCGGTCGCCGCCGCGGCGGGACGCATGCGTGTTCTCATCGGCTGCACCTCGAACACCGCCGAGAACGTGCAGGGGCTCGCCTCGCACGCCCTCGGCGCCGGTGCCGACGGGGTTCTGGCATCGCCACCGCCGTACATCAAGCTGTTCCCGAACGAGGTCGTCGCCTGGTACGAAGACATCAGCGAGCGCGTGGGCGGACCGCTCGTGGTCTACAACTGGCCGCATGGAACGGGAATCGACATCGACAGCGACCTGGCCGACCGGCTCGCCGACATCGACGCGGTCGTCGCGATCAAGGACAGCACCCCGAACGCCGAACAGTTCTTCGAGACGTCCCGCCGCGTGCGCGACCGGGTGCGCGTGTTCGGCCCGTACATGTCGGCGCGCGGCGTCGAGGTTCTCCGCAACGAAGGCGGCGACGGCTTCGTCGGCGGCGGATCGCTGAACGGCCGTCCCGACCCCGAGTTCTGGGAGAACTACTGGGAGGGCGACTTCGCCCCGATGGAGGAGTACGCCCGGCGTGCCGACCGCCTCTTCCCGAAGCTGTGGCTGCCGGGCGGCTGGGCGGGGCTGTACGGGTCCTACCAGGCGCAGCTGAAGGCGCTCATGCACATGCTCGGCCAGCCCGCCGGGCACGTCCGCCGGCCGCGTCTGCCCGTCACCGACGAGGCCGACCTCGCCACCATGCGGGCCGTGCTCGTCGAGGAGGGCCTGCTGCAGCCGGAGACGAGCCGGGCATGAGCTCGGGAAGGGTCGCCGGACACGGCCTCGAGCGCGGACGCCGCGTCGAGATCCTCATCGACGGCGAACCGGCAGAGGCGTACGAGGGTGAGAGCGTCGCGGCGGCCGTCATGGCCGGCCGCGGCCTCGGCCTGCGCCAGACCGGCGACGCCGACCCCCGCGGGTACTACTGCGGCATGGGCGTGTGCTTCGACTGCGTGATGGTGGTCGACGGCGTGCCTCAGACACGGACCTGCGTCACCTGGGTGCGCGACGGCATGACGGTGGAGCACCAGGTCGGGTCGGGCACGGCCGCCGACGCCGAGGCCGCGCACGGCCACTGACGGGTCTCGCCAGGCAGCGGCATCCGGATTCCCTCGTGCGGCTGCTCACCTCTTTCGCAGAATCGCGCCGCTTTCGCAGACTATCGCCCGAATACTGCGAAGACCGCGCGTAGGTCGTGTACTGGGTCTTGGCGCCGGTGACTTTCACGGTGATGGTCGAACCACGGTGCGCCGCGGAAAGCAGGAGTCTCGCTGTTGTCGCACCGGCGATGGGTTTTCCGTTCGCGAACCACTGATAGCGCAGCACGGTACCGGGCATCCATTCGCCGGGCACAGCCGTCAGAACACTGCCGACCACTGCCGTGCCGGTGATGGCGGGATAGCTGATCTTGGCGATAAGCGTCGTGGCCGTGGACGGGCGGGTGACGGTTGCGTAGCCGGTCTTGCGCCCCTGGGCGCGGACGGTGATGCGGGCATCCCGGTCAGCGGCGACGAGCTGGTACGTCTGTCCCGTCGCACCGGTGATAGCAACCGAGTTGCGGTACCACTGGTACGTGAATGTGGTGCCTGTCGTCCACGATCCGGGCGATGCAGTGAGTGTGCGGCCGACGGTTGCAGAACCGGTGATCTTCGGCGACGCGCTGCACATCCAGCCGTACGACACCTTCGAACTGGTCGATCGGCTGATCGTGCCGACGCATCCCGACCGCGACACTCAGCCGCACATCCCTGCGGACGGGGAGGCGAGCGTTCCCGAGATCGAGGTCGACGAGAACGTCGCCCCGCGACCCGAAGAGGAAATCGCCGACGTCGCCCGCGCGGAGCCCGACACGACCGACCACAGTCACCCCGTCGACTGAGCAAGCCGCGTGACAACGAAGCCCCGCGCGACAGGGTCGGGCGGGGGCTCGCTTGGGTATCTCAGTTATCGCGGCTCATGATCTGTGTCCTTCCCTCGGGATGGCGACCCTAGCCAGCGACGCGGGCTTCCACAATGGCCGTTGCTGCGTTGGCCAGCTGAGGGGAGCGTGTCGGTGTGAGGGATTACGGTTCGAAGATGGTCGCCGTTTCTGCCAAGCCCGAGTTGCGCGTCGACACCGTCGAGGAATGGGAGCAGTGGCTGGAGTCCGATCCAGATCCCGACGGAGTGAGGCTGCGCGTCCGCAAGGTCGCGTCGAACAAGCCGGGCATCACCTACGCCGAAGCGTTGGACGTCGCGTTGTGCTTCGGGTGGATCGACGGGCAGAAGCAGTCGTTGGATGCCGACTACTTCCTGCAGGTCTTCACGCCGCGGCGGCCTCGCGGGGTGTGGTCGAAGGTCAACGTCGAGCACGCCGCCAGACTGATCGAGGCGGGCCGGATGCGACCCGGCGGTCACCGTGAGATCGAACGGGCGAAGGCAGATGGGCGGTGGGATGCCGCCTACCGGCAGAGCGACGGGGAGGTGCCGGCCGAACTCCAGGCGGCGCTCGACGCCGACCCCGCGATCGCCGCTGCGTTCGCGGCGCAGTCCGCGCAGAACCGCTTCGCGATGGCGTTCCGCGTGGCCAGTCTCAAACGGCCGGAGTCCCGTACTGCCCGCGTCGCTCAGTACGTCGCGATGCTCGCGCGGGGCGAGACGCTCCACTGAGTCACACGGGAGGCAAGATCGTCCGGGGATTACACACCGGGTCCTGGATGCTGGCTAGTCCCGGTGTTCCTCGTGGCTACATGGCGGCCCGCGCACCAACCTGTCCCACGCCCGTCGGTCACACGGGCTCGGTCGCAGAACTGGGCGTCGCGATCACCCGAGGCCGATTCTGGCCGCCATGGCCGCTGGTAGTGCACCGCCTTGACGCTCAGGCTCAGTTGGCACCTTGACGTCGCGCGGCGCCGCTTGAGTAGCGGCATCTGGTCTGCGTCCGTGCACAACGTCGGCGATCCGACCGGATTCGACAGTGTCGGATGCCGTGGCACGGCGCGTCGCCCGAGAACTCCGAGGTTGTGCACAACCTCACCGCGGCGAATGCCCGCCTCAGGGGATGGACTCGATGTACTTGGCGCGGTTGTACTGCCACGGCCAAGCCAGCTCGCCGCCCAGCGCAGCGGCGGCGCGGAGCGGGAACGTCGGCTCGCGCAGGAACTGCCGGGCGACGTAGACGACGTCCGCGTCGCCGGCTCCGAGCGCGGCCTCCGCCTGCTCCGGCGTCGTGATGAGACCGGCCACGCCGACGGGGAGGTCGATCGCGTCTCGCACCTCGCGCGAGAGCGGCTGCTGGTATCCGGGACCGGCGGGGATCTGCTGGTCGGGGCTGTTCCCCCCCGACGAGACGCTCACCAGGTCGACGCCCTCGATGCCCCGGAGGGTCTCGATCGTGTCGGCGACGGTGACGCCGCCCGGCACCCACTCGGTCGCCGAGATCCGCAGCACGAGCGGCATGTCTGCGGGGATGCGATCACGCACGGCGGCGATGACCTCGCGCAGCAGGCGGTCGCGACGGCGGGCGTCGCCGCCGTACTCGTCCGTGCGCTGGTTCGACGTCGGCGACAGGAACTGTCCCAGGAGGTACCCGTGCGCGGCGTGGATCTCCACCAGGTCGAAGCCGGCCTCAACGGCACGCGTCGCCGCGTCGGCGTAGTCCGAGACGACCTTGGCGATCCCTTCGGCGTCGAGCTCGATCGGGGTGGTGAACGGGCCGTATGCGACCGGTGACGGTCCGACCGTCGTCCAGCCGCCCTCATCCTCGGGAACGGACCCGCGACCGCGCGTGGGAGGATACGTCGCGGCCTTGCGGCCGGCATGCGAGAGCTGGATGCCGATCCGGCTGTCCATCCCATGGACGAAGTCGACGACCCGGCGCCACGCGGCCGTGTGCTCGTCGCTCCAGATGCCGGCGTCGTCCGGGCTGATCCGTCCTTCGGGAGAGACCGCGGTCGCCTCGGTCATGATGAGCCCGGCGCGGCCGATGGCGAACGACCCCAGATGCACGAGGTGCCAGTCGCTCGGCATCCCGTCGACCGAGGAGTACATGCACATGGGCGCGACCCACAGCCGGTGCGGGAGGGTGAGCCCGTTGATCGTGATGGGCTCGAACAGGCGGGGCTTCAGGCGGGGCACTCGGGTTCCTTCGGTCGTGCGGTGGTTCGGTCGTGCAGGGGGCGGCGCCGGCTCACTCGTAGGTGCGGCGGCGGCGGAGAAGGGAGAGGTCGGCGCTGATCATCGAGGTCGACTCCAGCAGCTGCGGGAGGTACTCCTCGACGAGCTGCTCGACCGACATCCGAGACGTCGACACCGAGATGTTCACGGCGCTGACGTAGCGGCCGTCGGCGCCGACGACCGGGGCGGCGATGGAGCGCGCCCCCAGGTCGACCTCTTGGTTGTTGAGCGACCAGCCCTGCGCGCGGACCTCGGCGATCTTGTCGCGCAGCTCGTGCTCGTCGACGATCGTGGCCGGCGAGAGCTTCTCGCGGGGATAGGTGCGCAGGTATTCATCGAGCCGGGCGTCGTCGAACTCCGACAGCAGCACGCGGCCCGTTGAGGTGCAGAAGGCAGGCAAGCGCCGACCGATGCCGAGCCGGATCGGCATGATCGTCTCGGCCGCGGCGCGCGCCACGTACACGACGTCGCCGTCGTCGTACTCGCACGCCGAGACCGACTCGCCGATCCGCGCCGACAGGCGACGCAGGTGGTCCTGGGTGATGTCGATGCTCGACGACGACGACAGGAAGGCGTAGCCGAGATCGAGCACGCGCGGTCGCAGATAGAAGCGGTTCTGGCGGCTTCCGACGTAGCCGAGCGTCTCAAGCGTCAGGAGAGCCCGGCGCACCGACGCCCGGCTGAGGCCCGTGGCTTTCGAGACGTCCGCGAGCGACAGCAGGTCGCGCTCGTTCGAGAACGCCCGGATGACGGCGAGCCCACGGTCGAGGGACTGGATGAACTCACCCGACTTGCGGTCGCTCTCGGTGTCGAACATGTCGGCGGCCCTTCGTCAGTCTGCAGACGGCCGGCCGGCCGTCACAGGACGCCTTCGATGCAGATGTACTTGAGTTCGGTGTACTCCTCGATGCCGTGGAGCGAGCCTTCGCGGCCGATGCCGGACTGCTTGACCCCGCCGAAGGGCGCGCCCTCGTACGAGATCAGGCCCGTGTTCACGCCGACCACGCCGACCTCGAGCGCCTCGGCGACGCGCGTGATGCGGCCGATGTCGCGGCTGAAAAAGTAGCCGGCGAGACCGAACTCGGTGTCGTTGGCGAGCGCGATCGCCTCGTCCTCGGTCGAGAACTTGAAGACCGGCGCCAGGGGCCCGAACGTCTCCTCCTTGGCGACGACCATGTCGGGCGTCGCGCCGACGAGCAGCGTCGGGGAGAAGAAGGTGCCGCCCAGCTCGCTGATGCCGCCGCCGTTGAGCACCTGGGCGCCCTTGGCCGTGGCATCCGCGATGTGCGACTCGACCTTCTCGACCGCTGCGCGCGAGATCAGCGGACCCTGCGTGACGCCGGGCTCGCGGCCGTCGCCGACACGCAGCTTCGCGACCTCTTGAGAGAGGCGCGCGACGAACTCGTCGTGGATGCCTTCCTGCACGTAGATGCGGTTGGCGCAGACGCACGTCTGACCGGCGTTGCGGAACTTGGAGTCCATCGCGCCCTTGACGGCGTTCTCGAGGTCGGCGTCGTCGAAGACGATGAGGGGCGCGTTGCCGCCGAGCTCGAGGGCGAGGCGCTTGATCGTGCCCGCCGACTGCGCCATCAGGGTGCGGCCGACCTCGGTGGAGCCGGTGAAACTGATCGTGCGCACGAGGTCGTGGCTGGTGAGCACCCCTCCGATGACCGAGCCGGAGCCGTTGACGACGCTGAGCACGCCCGCGGGGATGCCCGCCTCTTCGGCCAGTGCCACGAGGGCGAACGCCGACAGCGGAGTCTCGCTGGCCGGCTTGATGATCATGGTGCACCCGGCGGCGAGCGCGGGTGAGGCCTTGCGGAGGATCATCGCGGCGGGGAAGTTCCACGGCGTGATGGCCGCGGTAACCCCGACGGCGCTGCGCGTGGTGAGCATGCGGCGGTTGGGGCTGTTGGTGGGGATGACCTCGCCGTAGAGGCGCTTGGACTCCTCGGCGAACCACTCGATGAACCCGGCCCCGTACAGCACCTCTGCCTTGGCCTCGGCGAGCGGCTTGCCCTGCTCGGCCGTGAGGATCGCGGCCAGGTCGTCGGCACGCTCGACCACGAGGTCGTACCAGCGGCGCAGCAGCTTCGCGCGCTGCGGGGCGGGCACCTTCGACCAGGTCTTGAAAGCCTCGTGGGAGGCCAGCACGGCGGCCTCGACGTCTTCCGCGGTGGCGACGGCGACCTGGGCGATCTCTTCGCCGGTAGCGGGGTCGGTGACCGGGCGTCGTTCGCCCGTTGACCCGTCTCGCCACTGTCCGCCGTAATAGAGCTGAGTGCGCAGCAGTTCGCCCTCAAGGAGCTCGTGACGAGTTGTAGTCATAGGTCGCCCTCAACTTTCTGACGCGGATCCCGAGATCGGGTTTGAACCAACTCCAGCATAGGGGGTAATGTGCGAAGTGCGACCATAAGTGCGTAATGCGAACGAACGAAGGTGTCTGAATGCACGTCGAGGAGTTGGACCGCAACTACCTGTTCCACCCGATGACCAATCTGGCGGCGCACGCTGAGAACGGCCCCCATATGACGATCGTCGAGGGTCACGGCGCCACGGTCACCGATCGGACGGGCCGCGACTACCTCGACGCCATGGCCGGGCTCTGGTGCGTCAACGTCGGGTACTCGCACCCCGAGATGGCCGAGGCCCTGCGCGAGCAGGCCCTGAAGCTTCCTTACTTCCATGCCTTCTCTTCTATGGGCACCGATCTTCCCGCTCGCCTCTCGGAGCGCCTGATCAACATGGCGCCGGTGCCGATGAGCAAGGTCTTCTACGGCAACTCCGGTTCCGACGCGAACGACACCCAGGCCAAGCTCGTCTGGTACTACAACAACGTCCTCGGACGCCCCCTGAAGAAGAAGATCATCGCGCGCCGCCGCGGCTACCACGGCGTCACCGTTCTCTCGGGCGGCCTGACGGGCCTGAAGAACCTGCACGACGGATTCGACCTGCCGCTGCCGATGATCCGCCACATCCGCCCGCCGCACCGGCTGTGGGAGCGCGAGCCGGGTCAGACCGACGACGAGTTCGCCACCACCCTCGCGATCGAGCTCGACCGCTTCATCGTCAACGAGGGGCCCGAGACCGTCGCCGCGCTGATCGCCGAGCCCGTCATGGCCGCCGGCGGCGTGATCGTGCCGCCCGACACCTACTTCCCGAAGATCCAGGAAGTGCTCGACAAGTACGACGTGCTTCTCATCGCCGACGAGGTCGTCAACGGCTTCGGCCGCCTCGGGGTCTCGTTCGGGAGCGTCTCGACGAACATGAAGCCCGACCTCATGACCGTCGCCAAGGGCATCACCTCGGCATACGTGCCGCTGTCGGCGGTGCTCGTCAGCGACAAGGTGTGGCAGGTGCTGCTCGACGGCTCGGCCAAGTACGGCAGCTTCGGCCACGGCTACACCTACTCGGCCCACCCGCTGGCCGCCGCCGCCGCGATGACCAACCTCGACATCATCGAGCGCGAGGGCCTCGTCGACCGCGTCGCCGAGAACGGCGAGCTTCTCCACGAGCTGCTGCACAACGCCTTCGCCGATCACCCCAACGTTGGCGAGATCCGGGGCCGGGGCCTCATGGCCGCCGTCGAGTTCGTCGAGTCGCGTGACCCGCTGCGCCCCTTCGCCCAGCAGGGCGCCTTCGCCGGCGCGGTCACGAGGGCGGCGCTCGAGAACGGCGTGATCACGCGGGCTCTGCCCGCCGCCGACACGGTGTCGTTCTCTCCGCCGTTCGTGACCACCCCCGATGAGCTCGAGCGCATGGTCGCGGGTGTGCGTGCAGGACTCGACCACGCCGTCGGCGAGCTGCGGAGCAAGTAGCGTCGTCGTGGTGCGCGTAGGTGTGCTTATGAACCCGATCGAGGGCTTCGGTGGCATGCTCGCGCTCCACGGCACCGACACGCTTGATCCGGCGCGCTACGGCGAAGCCGTGAGCGCGGGTCACGCCGCGCGCCGGCTGGTACGGGCGCTCGAGAGGTTCGCCGCGGGGGGAGGGGATGCCTCGCTCGTCGCGGCGCCCGGAGTCCTGGGCGCCGAGGCGCTGGCCGCGGCATCCGTCCCGCACTCGGTGCTCGCGGGATTCGCGCCGGCGTCGCCCACGACCCGCGACGACACGATCGCCGTGGCGCGACGTCTCGCAACCCAGGGCGTGGACGTGATCCTCTTCGCGGGTGGCGACGGGACGGCCACCGACCTCGCCGAGGCGCTGGGCGAGACGGCTTCCGTCATCGGGGTGCCCTCGGGAGTGAAGATGCACTCCGAGGTCTTCTCGCGTTCGCCCGAGGCGGCCGGACGGCTGCTCGCCGACTTCGTCGCCGGTCGGGCTTCCGTCTCAGCCGCCGAGGTGCTCGACGTGGGCGCCGAGGGCGAGACGGGGGTGGTCGGCGTGCTCCGCGTGCCCCGCTCCCGCGAAGCGCTCCAGGGCGCGAAGACCGTGTCGCGGCCGCAGGCCGCAGAGGTCGTCGGCCACGCCATCGCGCACAACCTCGTCCGCGCCGCGGATCCGGCCACGACGTGGATCGTCGGCCCCGGCACGACCACGGGCACCGTCGGCGAGGCCCTCGGCTTCGCCCCGACCCTCCGCGGCGTCGACGTCCGCCACCCCGACGGCACGGTGGAGCTCGATGTGACCGAGCAGCGCCTGTACGAGATCGTCGTGTCCGCGGCTGAACCGCTCCTCGCCCTCGGGGTCGTCGGCGGCCAAGGATTCCTTCTCGGACGAGGAAACCAAGAGCTGAGCGCGCGGGTCATCGCGGCGATCGGCGCCGACCGCGTCCGCATCCTCGCCACCGAAGAGAAGGTCGGCGCGCTCTTCCCGCCCGTGCTGCTCGTCGATTCCGACCCGGCAGGCCACGGGGAGCAGCATCCGCTCCTCGGCTACCGGAGAGTCCACACCGGTCCGCGGCAGAGCACTGTGCTGAAGGTCGTCGACGCGGCGGCATGAACGAGTCCAACCAGAACGAGAGCAGGAGAGGCACATGAGTCAGTCGCACCCGTACATGGCGAACTCTGCGGAGGGCAGCAGACAGGCGCTGCTCGACGGGATCGGCATCACGGACGCAGAAGAGCTCTTCGCTCAGATCCCCGCCGACCACCGGGCCGACGACAAGGTTCAGCCGGTCCCGGGCATCAAGTCGGAGTTCGAACTGCGCCGCCTCATCGAGGGCCGGCTGCGCGGCGGCATCTCGACCGACTCGCACATCTCGTTCCTGGGCGGCGGGTACTGGAAGCACCACATCCCCGCCCTGTGCGATGAGATCGTGAACCGCCCCGAGATCTCCACGTCGGTGTGGGGCACGCCGAGCTCAGACCACGGCCGAAACCAGGCGTGGTTCGAGTTCGCCTCCGAACTCGGCGCCCTCCTCGACCTCGAGTTCGTCGGGCTCCCCGTGTACAGCTGGGGCTGCGCTGCCGGTCACGCGCTGCGGATGGCCGCACGGATGACCGGCCGCTCGGTCGTCGTGCTCCCCGACAACATCGACCGCGAGCGCCGCCTCGTGATCGAGACGTACGCCGGGTACCGCGAACTCGGCGGGTCGCTCGAGATCCGCGAGGTCGCGATCGACCCCGAGTCGGGCACGGTCTCGCTGGCCTCGCTCGAAGAGGCCCTCGGCGACGACGTCGCCGCCGTCTACCTCGAGACGCCGAACTCGTGGGGTGTCATCGAGCACGACGTCGCCCGGATCATCGACGCCGCGCACGAGGCGGGCGCCGAGGCGATCGTCGGGGTCGACCCGATCTCGCTCGGCGGCCTGGCGTCGCCCGCCGCGTTCGGCGCCGACATCGTGGTCGGCTCGATCCAGCCGCTCGGCATCCACCTGAACGCGGGCGGCGGCGTGGGCGGCTTCATCGCCACCCGCGACGAGGAGCGCTACGCCCGACAGTTCCCGACTCTGCAGGTCAGCATCGCACCCACCACCCGCGAGGGTGAGCGCGCATTCGGAATGACGCTGTTCGGGCAGAGCTCTTACGGCGCACGCGAGCTCGGCAACGACTGGACGGGCAACTCCGTGTACCTGTGGGCCGTGCGTGCGGCGATCTACCTCGCCCTCCTCGGGCCCGCCGGCATGCGCGAGCTCGCCGAGACGGTGGCCGCCAACGCGCGCCGCACCGCCGAGCTGATCGACGCCCTGCCGGGGGTGTCGGTGCGCTACAGCGACCGCATCTTCAAGGAGTTCATCGTCGACTTCTCCGGCACCGGCCGCACGGTCTCCGACATCAACGCAGCGCTCCTGGAGCGGGGCATCCTGGGCGGTCACGACCTGACCGGCAGCCACGACGGACTCGATCAGTGCGCGCTCTACTGCGTGACCGAGGTGATCTCGGAAGACGACGTCCGACAACTGATCTCGGCGATCGAGGAGGTGGTGGCATGAGCACCGTCCGCAACTACCACGCCGCATCGTGGGACGAAGAGATCGTGTACGAGCTCGGAGCGCCCGGCCGCCGAGGGGTCGTGCCCCCGCAGTCGTGGGCACCGCAGGCCGGCTCGTCGCTCTTCCCCGAGGGACTCCGCCGCGACCGCGATGCCGACCTGCCCGAGCTCGCCGAGTACGAGGTGCGCCGCCACTTCACGCACCTGTCGCAGCAGACGATGGGCATGATGGGCATCAGCCTCTTCGGCACGTGCACAATGAAGCACAACCCGACCGTGAACGAGCAGATCACCGCGCGTTCCGAGGTCGCCGCGGTGCACCCCCGCCAGGACCCCTCGACGTACCAGGGCCTCCTCGGGATCGTGCACTCGCTCGAGGACGAGCTGCGCAACCTGTCGGGCATGGATGCGTTCAGCTTCCAGCCCGGAGGAGGGGCGGATGCCGCATACCTCCACGCCGTCGTCACCCGGGCCTATCACGCCTCACGTGGCGAGCTGGCGCAGCGGACGCACATCGTCACCACGGCTCAGGCGCACCCCTGCAACCCGGCGACCGCCAAGGCGGCGGGATTCGAGGTCATCACGCTGCCCATCGAAGAGGACGGCTACCCGTCGGTCGAGGCGCTGAAGGCGGTCATCGGGCCGAACACGGCCGCGCTGATGCTGAACAATCCCGACGACATGGGCATCTACAACCCGCACATCAAGGAGTTCATCGACGCGGTGCACGAGGTCGGCGGGCTCGCGTTCTACGACAACGCGAACTTCAACGGCGTGATGACCCGCCTGCGCGCCCGCGACCTCGGCTTCGACGCGTGCATGTACATGCTGCACAAGACGTTCGGTGTGCCCAAGGGCGGCAACGGGCCGTCGGTGGGGGCGTACGGATGCTCCGAAGAGCTCGCCCGGTTCCTCCCCGGTCCGCGAATCGTGAAGAACGGCGACGTCTACGACCTGATCGAGCCCGAGGACAGCGTCGGACGCGTGCGGGAGTTCCTCGGGAACGTGCAGCAGCTGGTGAAGGCCTACTCGTGGACCCGGGCGATGGGCACGGACGGGCTGCGCGAGGCATCCGATCTCTCCCTCCTCGCCAACAACTACATGGAGAAGCAGCTGATGGCGCTGAAGGGCGTCACCATGTCGTTCCCCGGCAAGGCGCTGCCGCGCATGGAGATGACGCGATACTCGCTCGAGGAGTACACCGCCGAGACCGGCCTGTCGACCGTGGACGTGCAGAACCGGATGACGGACTTCGGCATCGACGCGTACTGGCTGGCCCACGAGCCGTGGATCGTGCCCGAGCCGTTCACGCCCGAGGCGGGCGAGATGTGGTCGAAGGAAGACCTCGACGAGTGGATCGCCGTGCTGGCTCACGTGCTCGAAGAGGGTCGCCGCGACCCCGAGCTCGTTCGCACCGCCCCGCACAATCAGGTGGTGGCGCAGATCGACGGGTCGGGTCTCGACAACCCCGACACGTGGGCCGTCACGTGGGCTGCGTATCGCCGCAAGCACCTGCAGGGATGACCTGACCGTGAGCGAGTTGTCGGACCTCCTCGACGAGCTGGCGATCAAGAACCTGTCGCACCGGTACGCGATCGCGCTCGACCGGGATGACAGGAACGAGTGGGCATCGCTGTTCTCGGATGACATCGCGTTCGAGAGTGGCAGCTCGTCGCGCGGACTCGAGGACGTGCTCCGGATCCCGCGAGAGCAGCTCGCGCGCTACAAGAAGACCCTCCACTCGGTGACGACGCAGAAGATCTCTCTCGACGGCGACCGCGCCTCGGGGGAGGTCTACTGCGTCGCACACCACCTCTATGAGGACTTCCACCAGAACAAGCGGCTCCCGTTCGACCTGAGCCACAACTTCCTCATCCGCTACGAGGACGAGTACGCCCGCATCGACGGTCGCTGGGTCTTCACTCGCCGCCGGGTGAACACCGAGGCGCGGTTCGTGGATCAGATCATCCCCGCCGCCCAGGGCTGACCGGGCGCGTGTCACGCGTGCTCGGCGTGACGAAGGGAGGGCCGGCGACGAGGTGGCTCAGCGCTCCAGCACCACCGCGAGACCCTGACCCACGCCGATGCAGATCGCCGCGACGGCGACACCGCCGCCCCGGCGGGCGAGCTCGTGCGCGGCGTGTCCGATGATGCGTCCGCCGGATGCACCCAGCGGGTGGCCGATCGCGATCGCGCCGCCGTGGATGTTGATCCGCTCGGGGTCCAAGTCGGGCCAGCCCTTAGCGCAGGCGAGGGACTGGGAGGCGAACGCCTCGTTGAGTTCGACGAAGTCGACGTCGGCCCACGTCCGGCTGGCGCGGGCGAGCGCCTTGTTCGCCGCCTCGATGGGGGCGATCGGGAAGACGTCGGGATCCACGCCGTGCGCCGCCCGCCCCGCGATGCGAGCGAGCGGTTCTCCCGGCAGCACGCCCTCACCCGCGAGGAGGACCGCCGACGCCCCGTCGTTGATGGGGGAGGAGTTGCCCGCCGTCACCGTGCCCGAGCCGTCGGATGCGAACAGCGCCTTCAACCCCGCGAGCTTCTCCGCCGACGTGTCGTCGCGGATGCCCTCGTCGCGCGAGAGGTCGGCGCCCGCCACGGGCACCGACTCGGCGTCGTACATCCCGTCGGCCCACGCCTGTGCGGCCAGACGGTGGGAACGGACCGAGAACTCGTCCTGCTGCTCGCGGGTGATGCCCCACTCGCGCGCGATCTTCTCGGCCGACTGGCCGTTCGAGATCGTCCAGTGCGTCGGCAGCGCAGGGTTGGTCATCCGCCAGCCGATGGATGTGTTCCACAGTGTCTGGTTGCCCACTGCCGGCCACGGCCTGGGTGACTTCTCAACCACGTAGGGCGCCCGGCTCATCGACTCGACCCCGCCGGCCAGGATGATCTCGGCATCCCCAGACTCGATCGCCCGCGCGCCCTGGATGACCGCCTCGACGCCTGACGCGCACAGGCGATTGACGGTGGTGCCGGTCACGGGCGTGGGCAGCCCGGCGAGCAGCGCTCCCATGCGGGCGACGTTGCGGTTGTCTTCCCCCGCCTGGTTGGCGTCGCCGAAGATCACGTCGGCGATGCGTGCAGGGTCGAAGTCCTGGCGTTCGACGACAGCCCGCATCACGTGCGCGGCGAGGTCGTCGGGTCGGATGTGCGAGAGCGCTCCGCCGGCTCGACCGAACGGAGTTCGGACCGCGTCGTAGATGTGCGTCTGAGTCATGTCACATTCCGGAGGGGTGGGGGCCGGCGATGTCGAGGCCGATGAGCTCGGCCAGCGAGGCCGGGGTGTTGTCGCCGAACGCCTCGCGGAGGCGGAAGCGGCCGTCGACGACGTCGAAGACGGCGTGGTCGGTGTAGACGCGGGTGACGCAGCCGACGCCGGTCAGCGGGTACGTGCACTCGGCGACGAGTTTCGGCTCGCCCGCCTTCGTCAGCAGGTCGGTCATGACGTACACGGACTTGGCGCCGATCGCGAGGTCCATCGCGCCGCCGACGGCCGGGATCGCGCCGGGGGCGCCCGTCGACCAGTTGGCCAGGTCGCCGGACTGCGACACCTGGAACGCGCCGAGCACGCAGACGTCGAGGTGCCCGCCGCGCATCATGCCGAACGAGTCGGCGTGATGGAAGTACGCCGCACCGGCCAGAGCGGTCACGGGCTGCTTGCCCGCGTTGATGAGGTCCGGGTCCACCGAGCCCGTCACGGGAGTCGGTCCCATCCCGAGGAGCCCGTTCTCGGTGTGGAGGATGATCTCCTGGTCGTCGGGAAGATAGTCGGCTACGAGGGTGGGAGCACCGATCCCGAGGTTGACGTACGAGCCCTCGGGGATGTCGACGGCGATGCGGGCTGCGAGCTCCAGTCGCGTGATGCGGGTCGTCACGATCCGTCCCCTTCTGCGGACGCCTCGGCCAGCGGACGCCCTTCGATGTCGACGCCGCCGACGAAGGCGCCGTCGTGCAGCCAAGCCCGCGCGCCCACGGCGACCACGCGGTCGACGAAGATGCCGGGTGTGACGACCGACTCGGGGTCGAGCGACCCCAGCGGCACGATCTGGTCGACCTGCACGACGGTCGTCGCCGCCGCGGTGGCCATGATCGGACCGAAGTTGCGGGCGGTCTCGCGGTAGACGAGGTTGCCCCAGCGGTCGCCCTTGAGCGCACTGACGAGCGCGACGTCGGCATGGATCGGGTACTCGAGCGCGTACTCGCGCCCGTCGATCGTTCGTGTCTCCTTGCCTGCGGCGAGCTCGGTGCCGACGCCGGTGGGGGTGAAGAAGGCCCCGATCCCCGCCCCGGCGGCGCGGATGCGTTCGGCGAGATTCCCCTGCGGAACGACCTCGAGCTCGATCTCGCCCGACCGATAGAGGGCGTCGAACACCCACGAGTCGTGCTGGCGGGGGAAGGAGCACACCACGCGGCGCACCCGACCGAGTGCGAGCAGCCGGGCGAGGCCGATGTCGCCGTTGCCGGCGTTGTTGCTCACGATCGTGAGGCCCGACGCGCCCTGGTCGATGAGGGCGTCGATCAGCTCTACGGGCTGACCGGCCCGCCCGAACCCGCCGATCATCACCGTCGAACCGTCAGCGATGCCGGCGACGGCGGCCGCGGCATCCGGCACCGTCTTGTCGATCACACCGGCCTCCATGTGTTCGGCTTACGTACACCTGTTCGTTCTGCGCCCACTCTACTGCACAATGCGGCGAACGACGAGTCAATCGAAGTCGGCCGCCAGGCCGTTGCGGTGGTACTCGAAGATGATGCTCGTGCGCGTCGAGGCGACACTGGGGTGCGCCGACATCCGCTCGACGACGAACTGCCGCACCGCCGAGGAATCGGCGACGGCGATGTGGACCAGGAAGTCGTCGGACCCGCCGACGAAGAACACCTGCAGCACCTCGGGCAGTCGGCGCACGTGGTGGGTGAACGCGCGGATGCTCTCGTGCCGCGCGCCGGGCCTCAGCGTCACGCCGATGACCGCCTGGAGTCCGCGGCCGAGCGCCGTCTGGTCGGCGGCGGCATGGAACCCCGTGATCACGCCTCGTTCCATGAGGGAGCGCATCCGCGCATGCGCGGTCGACGGCGCGACGCCGAGGATGTCGGCCAGCGCGGCGTTCGTCATGCGTCCCTCGGTCGACAACAGGGCGAGGATCTGCTCGTCCACGGCATCAAGAGCACCTGGCATGGTGAAGAGTATTCCGTAGATCCCGGTATCACCGAACAATCACCAGCGTATATCGCTGAATTACCGCATCCAGTCTCGTGAACATTCGACGAGTAGTGCTTTTCGCGGAAGCTTTTGCGAACCTCTAACCGACTTGGCGGTCGCGGGACCGTCACCAGAGCGGGAGGAGACCCTGATGCACATCGGTGTGCCGAAAGAGATCAAGAACAACGAGCGTCGGGTCGCGATGACCCCCGCGGCCGTCGACGCCCTCGTGCGCCGCGGCCACACCGTGACCGTGCAGAGCGGCGCTGGACTGGGCAGCGCGTTCTCGGACGACGCCTACCGGATCGCCGGCGCTCGCCTGGTCGACAGCGCGGCCGAGACCTGGGGATCGGCCGAGATGGTCGTCAAGGTCAAGGAGCCGATCGCCGCCGAGTACGGCCACCTGCGCGATGACCTCACCCTCTTCACCTTCCTGCACCTCGCCGCCGACCGGCCGCTGACCGACGCGCTCGTGAAGTCGGGCACGACCGCGATCGCCTACGAGACCGTGCAGACACCCGACCGGGCACTTCCTCTTCTTGCCCCGATGAGCGAGGTCGCCGGCCGGCTGTCGATCGCCGTCGGCGCGAACGCGCTGGTCAGTCCCGCAGGCCGCGGCATGCTGCTGGGCGGTGTGCCCGGCGCCCCGAAGGCGAAGGTCGTCGTCATCGGCGGCGGCGTCGCGGGTGAGCACGCCACGGCGAACGCGCTCGGCCTCGGAGCCGACGTCACCGTCATCGACATCTCCCTGCCGAAGCTGCGTTACCTCGAGGCGCGATATCAGGGCGCCATCCAGACGCGCTACTCGACCCGTTACGAGATCGCCGAGCAGCTCGCCGAGGCCGACCTCGTCATCGGTTCGGTGCTCATCCCCGGCGCCGCAGCGCCGAAGCTGGTCACGGACGACATGGTCGCCGGGATGAAGAAGGGCTCGGTTCTCGTCGACATCGCGATCGACCAGGGTGGATGCTTCGAAGGCTCGCGCCCGACAACCCACGACGAGCCCACCTTCCCGGTGCACGATTCGCTCTACTACTGCGTCGCCAACATGCCCGGCGCCGCCCCGCACACCTCGACGCGTGCGCTGGTCAACGCCACTCTCCCCTACGTCACGTCTGTGGCCGACGAGGGCTGGGATGCCGCGGCCGGGGCCGATGAGGCGCTGGCACTCGGACTGAACGTGCGCAGAGGCGAGGTCACCAACGCGGCGGTCCGCGCAGCGTTCTCGCTCTGAGTGCCGGTCGGATACCGCCACGTGACACGGACGTCATGATCACCGATCTCCACACGCTGCGCAGCTTCGTCGCGGTCGTCGAGTGCGGCTCGGTCGTGGCAGCTGCTCGCTGCAGGGGATACAGTGCGGCGGCGGTGTCGCGGCACCTCGGTCGGTTGCAGCGGCGGCTGGGGGTTGCTCTGTTCGAACCGGACGGCCGCGGTATCCGCCCGACTCAGCACGGACTGCAGCTCGCCGAGCAGGCCCGAGAGCTCATCGCCGAGGTGCGGCGGTTCGACGCCGCCGTCGCCGCCGTCGCCGCCGCGGCGCGGGCCGGTGGCTGTTCACCGACCTCGAGTCGGGTGCTCGAGGGCTGAGTCTGCCCTGTGTGAGCGCGGCGGGGTCGTCGAGCCGGCACAGCCGTGGGCGAACCACGCTGTCGACACCAACCTCATCACCGGCCAGATCCCGCCGTCACCGCCACGTCGAAGCCCCGCGAACCCTTTCCGCGCGCCTTGCTACTCGTAGCGGAGCGACTCCACCGGATCGGCGCGTGCGGCCCGGGCCGCCGGGAGGGTGCCGGCGAGAAAGGCGATCGCCATGACGACGACGATGATGCCGGCGATGGCGACAGGGTCGAAAGCGATGAGGGTGAGGCCCGGCAGGTCTGCCAGCAGCGTTGTGGAGAGCGACGAGCTCAGCGCGCTGCCCGCGATGATGGCGACGGCCACTCCGATCGCGCTGCCGAGGAATCCGATGAATGCGGCCTCGAGGCTGAACAGGCTGAAGACCCGCCCGTTGCCCATGCCCATCGCCTTCATGAGGCCGATCTCGCGCGTGCGTTCCTGCACCGACATGAAGAGCGTGTTCACGATGCCGAAGCTCGCGGCGAGCAGGGCGATGATGGCGAACGCGTTCAGCACGAGCACGATCCCGTCGATCACGGTCTTGAACAGCCCGAGCTGATCGGCGACGGTGGATCCGGTGTAGCCGGCATCGTTGAGACGCTTCTTCAGCGCGGTGACGTCGTCGTCGGTGGCTGCCGGGTCGAAGAAGACGCTCGCTTGCGCGTAGCGTTCCACCTCGTCGTCGGGGACGCCGATGTTCTGGGCGTCGAAGAGCGCGTCGCTGAGTGCGGTGTTCGGCACGATGGTCGCGCCTGCGGGGGACGCGAGGCCTTCCTCGGCGACACCGACCACGGTCGCCTCGACGAAGTGCTGGGTGCGTTCGGCGTCGGTGATCGCGAGCGTCACTGTCTCACCGATGGCCCGCTCCGGATCGCCCAGGCCCATCGGCTCGACGAAGGCGACGGGGAGGACGAGCTGCAGGGCGGAGGCGGCGTCGTCGGGCACGACTCCCGATTCGAGCGGGATCGTCTGTCCCGCGATGAGGATCCCGACTCCGATGACGTACTTCGTGCCGTCGCCTGCCTGGATGTAGTCGGGCGAGATCGCCCGGGTGGGCTGCACGTCGAGCACGCCGTCTATCCGCGCGATGGCCTCGAGATCTTCGGGGGTGAGCGCCACCACCGTCGACCCGGGAGGGCCGGGCTGACCGCTCGCGATGGCATCCGGGTTGTACTTCACCGGGTCCGTGGCGTCGACGCCCGTCGCCCCTTCGGGGGTCGTCGTGACCGTCATCACATCGGAGGCGCCGATGGACGTGACGGTGTCGTCGATGAAGGCGTTGATCCCGGTGCCGAGCCCACTCGTCAGCGTGAGCGTGAAGGCGCCGACGAAGATCGCCAGGATCGTGAGGATGGTCCGCGTCTTCGAGCGGAACGTGTTCGCGACCGCGGAGGCGATCAGATCGATGGTCCTCATGCGTGCACCGCCGCGGAGTCCGCGACGAGGAGCCCGTCGCGGATGAGCAGGCGTCGATCGCAGCGACTGGCCAGATCCTCGTCGTGGGTGACGACGATCAGGGTGATCCCGTGGTCGCGATGCAGCCCGAAGAGGATGTCTTCGACGATCGCGCCCGTGGTCGAGTCGAGGTTGCCCGTCGGTTCATCGGCGAAGATGATGCGCGGATCGTTCACCAGCGCGCGCGCGATGGCGGTGCGCTGCTTCTGCCCGCCCGACAGATCGACCGCCTTGTTCCTGGCCTTGTCGTCGAGCTCGAGCTGCTCGAGCGCCGCGTGGCCGCGGCGGAGCCGCTCGGAGCGACCGACGCCCGCGATCTTCAGCGGCAGGATCACGTTCTCGAGCACGGAGGAGTTGCCCGTGAGGAAGAACTGCTGGAAGACGAAGCCGAACGTCTTGTTTCGTGTCCGGTTCAGTCGCCTGCCGCGCAGGGTGGAGGTGTCTATCCCCTCGAGTTCGACGGTGCCCGAGGTGGGGGCGTCCAGGAGCGCGAGCACGTGCATCAAGGTGGACTTCCCCGAGCCGCTCTTGCCGACGATCGCGACGCTCTCACCCTCGTGGACGTCGAAGCTGACGCCTCTCAGGGCATCGAAGCGGTTCTGTCTCCGGCCGTAGGACTTGTGCACGTCCCGAACCGAGATGATCGGCGTCCTCATGGCACTCCCTCGCTCTGAAGGCAACATCCCTAGTTAACCTAGCGATCTCGCCGAGGTGCGGGCGCGTTACGGAGCAATCCCTCGCGACATCTGAAAGTGCGACCGCGGTGATCAGCGCGTCGCGTCGAGCGGCCAGCCGGTGTAGGCCTCGGCGAGGTAGGTGCTGCCGGCCTCGGATTCGACGACGGAGCGCAGCTCCCCGAGCTGGCGCAGCCGGTCGAAGTCGGAGGCATCCGGCGCCACGTGCAGCATGCTCGTCATCCACCAGGAGAAGTGCTGCGCCTTCCAGATGCGGCGCAGTGCGGTCTCAGGGAATGCGGCCAGCAGCCGGTCGTCGCGGTCGAGCAGCAAGGCGCGCAGTGCGCGTTCGAGGATGAGCACATCGGCGACCGCCAGATTCATGCCCTTCGCGCCGGTCGGCGGGACGGTGTGCGCGGCATCGCCGACGAGAGCGACGCGTCCGTTCAGCAGCTGATGCGCGACGAAGCTGCGGAAGCGGAGCACATCGCGCTGGAAGATCGGGCCCTCGTTGAGCGTCGTCCCGGGTACCCGGCGCTGGAGCGCATCCCACAGTTCGGCCTCGGAGTACCCGGTCGGGTCGGTCTCGGGATCGCACTGGAAGTACATCCGCTGCACGGTGGCGCTGCGCTGGCTGACGAGGGCGAATCCGTCGGGGGAGTTGCTGTAGATCAGCTCCGCCGCCGAGGGCGGCGCTTCGCACAGGATGCCGAACCAGGCGAAGGGGTACTCCCGGAAGTAACCGCCGGTGGATGAGCCGGTCACCGCCTCACGTGCCACACTGCGTGATCCGTCGGCGCCGACCACGAAGTCGGCTTCGATCACGAGAGGCGAACCGCCGGCATCGGTGGCGATCACGCGCGGGCGGTCGGATGCTGCATCCTCCACCCGTTCGGCGGTGACGCCGAACCGCAGGTCCTGGCCGTCGGCGAGGCGGGTGGCGATGAGGTCCTTCAGCACCTCGTGCTGCGGGTAGAGCCAGACCGACCGGCCGACGAGGGCGTCGAAGTCGATGCGATGGCCTTCGCCCGCGAACCGCAGTTCGATGCCGTCGTGGCGGCTCCCCGCGGTGCGGACCCGCGACGAAGCGCCGGTGGACTCGAGGATCTCGACCGTGCCCTGCTCCAGGATCCCGGCGCGGATCGTGCTCTCGATCTCCTCGCGCGAGCGCTGGTCGATGACGATCGACTCGATGCCGGCGTCGGCGAGCAGATGCGAGAGCAGGAGGCCTGCGGGGCCGGCGCCGATGATCGCCACTCGGGTTCGGACGGTCGTGGTCATGTCGTCTCCTTCGACGGGGAACCGGATCATTCTGCGGTGCCCGGGGGCCCAGCATCCGAGCGATTCCCGATCAACGGGAGGCGAGTCAGTGGCGGTAGCCGAGCGATCGTTCGATGTCGCGGGCCGCCCGGTGCAGCTCGACGAGGGCGAACTCGACCTCCGCGTCCCGCGGGAGGACGACCGAGAGCGCCGCGATCACGGCGCCCGTCTCGTCGCGTACCGGGACGGCGACACCCGTGGAGACCTCCTCGATGTACCCCGGAGCAATCGCATGCCCGACGGTGCGGATCTCCGACAGCTTGCGTCGCAGCTGCGCCGGGTCGACGAGCGTCGACGGAGTCAGCCGGACGAGCGGCCCCGACATCACCCTGTCCTGGAGCGCCCGGTCGCCGAAAGCGAGCAGCACGAGGCCCGAGGACGAGGCGTGGACCGGCAGTCTTCCCGCGATTCGGGTGACGTTGGAGCCGGATGCTGGGGCGCTGAGCCGTTCGAGGAACAGGGCCTCGTCGTGCTCGAGGATCGCGAGCTGGGTGTGCTCGCGCACGCGCTGCTGAACGCGCTCCATGTAGGGCAGGGCCGCCTGACGCAGGCGCAGCGCCGAGGACGATCGCGTGGCGAGCTCCCACAGGCGGATCCCGATCCGCACTCGCCGCTCGTCATCGCGCTCCAGCAGTCCTGCCTCGACGAGCTCGCTCACGATCCGGTGGGCGGTCGAGCTCGGCAGCCCGCTGCGACGGCCGATCTCCGCCGCGGTCTGAGCCGTCCGGGTGGGGGTGAACGTCTCGAGCACGCGCACCAGGCGGTCGGTGACCGATTCTCCGGACGGTGAGTTCGCCATGTGCTCAGCATGACACTTCCTCGACGCGATTCCCATTGAGTGGGATCCTCGGCCCACGCTTCGCGCTGCCATCGCACCATGGATGCCAGCATCCTCACCGCGTCGAAGGAGACCCGTGTCGTACCGCACCGCAGCCGCGCCAGAGACTCTGCTCGCCTCGCCGGATCAGGCGTCGCAGTCGGCGATCACCGGCGAGATCACCGAGTTGCACGACCTCTACGCTCGCCGCGAGGCAGGCGGGGAGTCGTTGCCGGCCACGATGCACGACTTCCCCCCGTACCGGTCGAGCATCCTCCGCCACCCGACGAAGAACCCGAAGCTGGTCGACCCCGAGACGATCGAGCTGCTCTCCCCCGCGTTCGGCCAGCGCGACGTGGCGGCGATCGAGTCCGACCTCACACTCCAGCACGCCGGTGAGCCGCTCGGCGAGCGCCTGACCGTCCGAGGGCGTCTGCTCGACTCGTGGGGCCGCCCCCTGGCGAACCAGTTGATCGAGATCTGGCAGGCCAACTCGGCCGGTCGCTACATCCATCAGCGCGATCAGCATCCGGCACCGCTCGACCCGAACTTCACGGGGGCGGGCCGCGCCGTGACGAACGACGCCGGGGAGTACCTCTTCACGACGATCAAGCCCGGGCCCTATCCGTGGAAGAACCACGTCAACGCGTGGCGCCCCGCGCACATCCACTTCTCGATCTTCGGCTCGTCGTTCACGCAGCGGCTGGTCACCCAGATGTACTTCCCCGGCGACCCGCTCTTCGCGCTCGACCCGATCTACAACACGATCTGGCGGCAGAAGGATCGCGACAGCCTCGTCGGCGTCTACGACCACGACCTGACCTCGCCCGAGTGGTCCACCGGTTACCGCTTCGACATCGTCGTGGACGGCCCGGACTCCACCTGGTTCGAGCAGGAAGGCGAGTGACCCCGATGACCGTCCCCGCCAAGACGCACCGCCCGACCCCCGGCCAGACGGCCGGCCCTTTCTTCGCGTACGGAGTCGAGTTTCCGAAGATGCACCAGGTCGCCTTCCCGCACTCGCCGGGTGCCATCGTGCTCGCGGGCACCGTGCTCGACGGCGCCGGGGCGCCGATCCCCGACGCGTTCGTCGAGATCTTCAGCGCTGACGCAGACGGGACGATCCCGCGTGCGCGCGGCTCGTTCCACCGCGACGACCACACCTTCACGGGCTTCGGCCGCGCCTTCACGAGCGATGAGGGTCGCTTCGAGTTCTGGACCCGCAATCCGGGTGCGGTCGCGGGGCGCGCGCCCTTCTTCGCGGCCATCGTCTACGCCCGCGGGCTTCCCGACAAGCTCCACACGCGCATCTACCTTCCCGATGACGCCGACGCCCTCGCCGCGGATCCGCTCCTCGCATCGCTCGAACCTGAAGACCGCGCGACCCTGATCGCGACCCGCACTCCCGACGGTCACCTGCACCACGACATCCGCCTGCAGGGCGAGAACGAAACGGTGTTCCTTGCCTTCTGACGCGAGATCCTTCGACAGCGGGCTGCTGACTCCGGTGGCGGCCGGACACGACGAACTCGTCGGCGACGGCGCCGTCCTCGACGCACTGGTGACCGCCGAAGTCGCTCTCCTGCGCGCGCTCGCCGCCGAGGGCCTGGTCTCCGGCGACGTGGCGGAGCGGGTCTCGCACGCGCTCGGCTGGCAGGGCAGCGAGATCGGATGCCGCGGCCACGGCGTGACGGCGGAAGAACTCGCCACCGCTGCCGTCGGCGGCGGCAACCCGGTCATCCCCCTGGTCGTGCGGCTTCGCACGGCGGTCGCCGATGACGACGCGCCGTGGATCCACCGCGGAGCGACCAGCCAGGACATCCTCGATACGGCACTCATGGCGATCGCGCGGTCCGCCGTCGCGCGGATCATCGGCGACCTCGACCGCACGGCGGACACCCTCGGCGCCCTGGCTCGAGCCCATGCCGCCGAGGCCGCTGCGGCGAGGACCCTCACCCAGCACGCGGTGCCGACGACCGTCGGCGCCCGGATCGCCGGCTGGGAACGCGGCATCCGTCGTGCCATCGAACGCCTCGGTGGCGTGCACGGCGAACTGCCCGCGCAGCTCGGCGGAGCCGCAGGCACCCTCGCGTCGTACGTCGACGAGTTCGGCGCCGACGCCGCCTCCCGTCTCCCGCGCGCCTTCGCCGTCGAGCTCGGTCTGCGGGCTCCCGACGCGCCGTGGCACTCCGAGCGCTCGCCCGTCACAGAGCTCGGCGACACGCTGGTGCAGGTGCTCGACGCGCTCGGCAAGATGGCATCCGACATCGCGACGCTCGGTCGCACCGAGATCGGTGAGCTCGCCGAGGGCGCCGGCGGAGGCTCGAGCGCGATGCCGCAGAAGCAGAACCCGGTCGCCTCCGTCCTGATCCGCTCGGCCGCCCTGCGCGCTCCACAGCTCGGGGCGACCCTTCACCTGACGTCTGCGCTCGCCGTCGACGAGCGTCCCGACGGCGCCTGGCACGCGGAGTGGCCGACGCTGCGCGAACTGCTGAGGCTCACGCTCGGGGCAGCGGCGCATGCGGCCGGGCTCGCAGCCGGGCTGCGAGTCCAGAAGGGCCCCGTCGCGCGCAACCTCGCGCTGACGGGCGGTCTCATCGTGAGCGAGCGCCTGCGTCATGCGCTGCAGCCTCTCATCGGCGTGGACCGTTTCGCGGCGCTGCTCGCGGGGCCCGGTGATGGCCTCGCCGCGCGCGTGCGCGCCCTCCCCGAAGCGGCGGCGTTCGACCTCGACGACCTGCTCGACCCCGCACGGTATACCGGGCTGGCCGAGGAGTTCGCGACCGGCGGCGGCGACACGGAGCGCGACTCATGACCGTGCCGGTCGTCACGCTCACGTCGCCGATCGGCCCCGCGGACGCTCCGCTGCTCGTGCTCGGCCCGTCTCTCGGGACGTCGACGATCCTGTGGGAGACGGTCGCGCCGCTGCTCGCCGACCGGTTCCGGATCGTCGCGTGGGACCTGCCCGGACACGGCTCGTCCCCGGCCGCCGTCGCCGGCTTCAGCGTCGGCGAACTTTCCGACGCCGTCGCGGAGTCCGTTCCTGCCGGCCCCTTCTTCTACGCGGGTGTCTCACTGGGCGGTGCGGCCGGCCTCGAGCTGATGCTGCGCCACCCCGACCGGGTGCGCGCCGCCGCGATCGTCGCCTCCGGGGCGCAGCTCGGCGAGCCCGAGGCCTGGCACGAACGGGCGGCGCAGGTGCGCGCGCAGAGCACGTCGAGTGTGATCATCGCGTCGGCGCAGCGCTGGTTCGCCGACGGGTCCGTGGCGAGGCATCCCGAGCTCACCGGGCGTCTGCTGCACGCACTGCAGGACGCCGACGACCAGAGCTACGCCCTGTGCTGCGAAGCGCTGGCTCGGTACGACGTGCGCGACCGGCTCGCTGAGATCGAGGCGCCCGTCCTCGCGCTGTGGGGGGAGCACGACGGCGTCGCCCCACGCGAGAAGGCCGCAGAGATCGCCTCGGGTACGAAGCGCGGAGGCATCGAGATGGTGCCGGATGCTGCGCATCTGCCGCCCGCCGAACAGCCAGAGGCAGTCGCCGCGATGCTCAGAGACTTCTTCGCCCGAGTGGAAGGAACGGCCGATGACACGACCGGACGGTGAGGGACTCACCGACGAGGAGCGCTACGACCAGGGCATGGTCGTTCGCCGCGAGGTGCTCTCCGACGCTCACGTCGACCGGGCGATCGCAGGGACGACCGAGCTGACAGCGGATTTCCAGGACTTCATCACCCGTGTCGCGTGGGGGGACGTCTGGTCGCGCCCGGGGCTCGATCGCCGGTCGCGCTCGATCGCCGTGCTGACGTCGCTGATCGCGCACGGTCACCACGAGGAACTCGCCATGCACGTGCGGGCGGCGTTGCGCAATGGGCTCACCGTCGACGAGATCCGCGAGGTGATTCTGCAGTCCGCCGTGTACTCGGGGGTCCCCGCCGCCAACACGGCCTTCCGCGTGGCGAACGAGGTCCTGGCGGAGGAGACCTCGTGATCGACAAGACGGTGACGGATGCCGCAGCCGCGGTCTCGGGCATCCAGGACGGCGCGACGGTGATGATCGGGGGGTTCGGCCGCGCCGGGCAGCCGGTCGAGCTCATCGACGCCCTGATCGAGCAGGGGGCTTCCGACCTCACGATCGTGAACAACAACGCCGGAAACGGCGACACCGGTCTGGCGGCGCTGCTCGCGAAGGGACGGGTGCGCAGGGTCGTCTGCTCGTTCCCGCGTCAGCATGACTCGTGGGTGTTCGACAGGCTCTACCGTGCCGGCGAGATCGAACTCGAGCTGGTCCCGCAGGGCAACCTGGCTGAGCGGATCCGGGCGGCCGGTGCCGGCATCGGGGCGTTCTTCTCCCCCACCGGCGTGGGAACCGAGCTCGCCGAGGGAAAGGAGCTGCGCGAGATCGACGGCCGGATGTTCGTGCTGGAGCATCCGATCAAAGCCGACTACGCCCTGATCTCGGCGCTGCGCGCCGACCGGTGGGGCAATCTCGTCTACCGCGAGACGGCCCGCAACTTCGGACCCATCATGGCCACCGCCGCGACGACGACGATCGTCCAGGTGGATGAGCTCGTCCCGCTCGGCTGGATCGACCCCGAGACGGTCGTGACGCCGGGCATCTTCGTGGACCGTGTCGTCGCTGTGGGCGAGCGCTCGTGGCTGCGCGACGGCACCTTCGTCGGAGGCGTGGACATCGAAGGACGCCCGGCGCATCCGGTTGAGGCACCTGCGGAGGTGGACCAATGAGCAGCCGGATCAGCCGGGATGCGCTCGCCGCCCGGATCGCCGCCGACATCCCCGAGGGCTCGTACGTGAACCTCGGGATCGGTGCTCCGACGCTCGTGGCCAACTACCTGCCCGATGATCTGGAGATCATCCTGCACACCGAGAACGGCTTGCTGGGGATGGGGTCGGCGCCGGAGTCGGGCTCGATCGACCCCGACCTCATCAACGCCGGCAAGCAGCCGGTGACGGCACTCGCCGGCGCCGCGTACTTCCACCACGCCGACTCCTTCGCGATGATGCGCGGTGGCCACCTCGACGTGTGCGTGCTCGGCGCGTTCCAGGTCTCGCAGAGCGGTGACCTCGCCAACTGGTCGACCGGCGCACCGGGCGCGATCCCCGCCGTCGGAGGAGCGATGGACCTCGCCATCGGCGCCAAGGAGGTCTTCGTGATGACCGACCTCCTCACGAAGGCGGGCGAGTCCAAGCTCGTCGCCGCATGCACCTACCCGCTCACTGGCGTCGGATGCGTCACGCGCGTGTACACGGACCACGCCGTCTTCGACGTGGTCGACGGCCGGTTCGTGGTCCGCGAGGCATTCGGCGACAACACGGTCGCGTCGCTCGCCGAGCTCACGGGCCTCGAGCTGGCATCGATGGCGGATGCCGCGGCATCCGTCGAGGGCACCTGACATGCTCGCCGCATATGTCTACGACGCCGTCCGCACGCCGTTCGGCCGCGCCGGCGGCGCACTGGCGGGGGTCCGGCCCGACGATCTCGCCGCGGTGGTGATGCGGGCCGTCGTCGACCGGACGGGCCTGGATCCGGCGCGCATCGACGATGTGATCTTCGGCGACGCCAACCAGGCCGGGGAGGACAACCGCAACGTCGCCCGTTTCGGCGCCCTCCTCGCGGGCTTCCCCACATCGGTGTCGGGGGTGACGGTGAACCGGCTCTGCGGATCCTCGGTGGAGGCGGTCATCCAGGGGTCACGGGCGATCGAGGCCGGTGATGTCTCGGTCGTGCTCGCCGGGGGCGTCGAGTCGATGAGCCGCGCCCCGTTCGTCGTCGAGAAGTCGCCGAAGCCATGGCCGGCGGTGGGGAATCAGACGCTGTGGAACACCGCGATCGGCTGGCGGATGACGAACCCGAGGCTGCCGCAGGAGTGGACGATCTCGAACGGGCAGTCGGCGGAGAAGCTGGCCGGCATCTACGGGATCCCCCGCGATGCGCAGGACGCGTTCGCCCTGCGCAGCCATCGGCTCGCCGCCGAGGCCTGGGCAGCAGGCGCCTACGACGCCGAGATCGTGCAGGTTCCCGGTGCTGCGCTCACGCGCGATGAGGGGATTCGCGACGACACCTCGCTGGAGAAGCTGGGGTCGCTCAGGGCCCTGTTCGCGGCTGACGGAACGGTGACAGCGGGCAACTCGTCGCCGATCAACGACGGAGCCTCGGCCGTTCTCCTGGGCGCCGAAGGCGCCCTCGACTCGGATCCGCTCGCGCGGATCACGGGTCGAGGGGTGTTCGGAAACGATCCCGACGTTTTCGGCGTCGCACCTGTCGAAGCCGCGAACCGGGCATTGGCGCGGGCCGGGCGCACATGGGCGGACGTGGATCTGGTCGAGCTCAACGAGGCCTTCGCGTCGCAGTCGCTCGCATGTCTCGCCGGGTGGCCGGACCTCGATCCCGCGAAGGTCAACGTCCACGGCGGGGCGATCGCGATCGGACACCCCCTCGGCGCGTCCGGGGGACGGATCATCGGGCATGCCGCCCATGAGCTGCGTCGCCGGGGCGGCGGGGTCGCCGTCGCGGCCCTCTGCATCGGCGTCGGTCAGGGGCTGGCGGTCGTGCTGGAGCGCTGAGCCCGGTCGGACGGACGGCCGGCGATGCGGTCCGCGATGAGCTTCGCACCGCCGGACGATGTGAAGCCGCCATCGACGGGCAGCTCGGCGCCGGTCACGTACGAGGCGGCGTCGGACAGCAGGAAGGCGACCGTCCGGGCGACTTCGTCGGCGTCCGCCGTGCGTTCGAGCGGCGTGAGCTCGAGCTGTGCGGTGCGCATCGAGCCGGGAGCCGACGACGTCATCGGAGTCTCGACGAACCCGGGATGGACGATGTTCACCCGGATGCCGCGCGGTCCGAGCTCGGTCGCGGCGGCGTGAGTGAGTCCGCGCAGTCCCCACTTGCTCGCGGTGTAGGCCGCGGGGTAATGGCCCGTCAGCGCAGCGGACGATCCGACGTTGACGATGGACGAGCCTGCGTGCAGGACAGGCAGCACGCTCTGGATGCCGAGCATGGCGCCCGTGAGGTTGACCGAGAGCACTCGATCCCAGTCCGCGCGCTCGAGATGGCCGAGGCGAGCCCGGTGCGTGATGCCGGCGTTGTTGACCAGACCGTGCAGCGGCCGGCCGCCGAGCTCGCCGCGCAGCCATTCGGCGTATTCGGCCCAGTCGGCTTCGTCGGCCACGTCGAGCCGGCGGTAGGCCGCCCCCGCCTCGCGCAGCGAAGCGGGGATCTTCTCGCCGAGGTCCGACGCGAAGACCACCGCACCGGCGTCCGCGAGCAACCGGACCTCGGCAAGACCCTGTCCTGCAGCAGCGCCGGTGACGACGACGGTTGCACCGTCCAGGCCGGGGAAGGTCATCGCTGGGTCTGGACTGTGAGTTCGTGGCCGCCGGCGGCGACTTCCTCGGCCGCGCGCGCGAAGATGCCGCGCATCCAGGTGTGCTCGGGGTCGCGCGCATGGACCGGATGCCACCATAGGGCGTTGACGACGGGTGTCGCGTCGAAGGGCACCTCGAGCACGCGGATGCCGTCCACCCTGCTCGCCGTCGATGCCAGGCCAGCCTGGATGAGCCCCAGACGGTTGGTCCCGGCGATGAAGTGCGGCAGCGCGAGGAAGCTCTCGACGACGGCTTCGACGCGTGGCTCGACGCCGAGCTGCTGGAGCTGCCGCGCCGCGGAGGTGAAGGCGGTCCGGGTCTGGAACGTGAAGACCCAGGGAAGCCGGCCGAGCACCTCCATGGTCAGTGCGTCGCCGATCTCGTCGTTGTCGTCGGAGGCGAGGACGACCCAGCCGTCGCGCCAGAGGTCGGCGTAGGGCAGCTCAGTGAGGTGGCCGTGCGGGATCACCATGCCGTCCACGGACCGCAGGCGCACGGCGGCGTCCTCGACGATCGAGGGGTTGTGGAGCATGAACCGCAGACGCACGCCCGGCGCCTCCTCTGCGGCGAGCCGCGACACAGCAGCTCCGATCGTGGCGAACCCGTAGTCGGAGCCGTAGATGGAGAACTCGCGCGAGGAGTCGTGCGGCGTCCAGATGGCCTGGCTCTCGAACACCCGCCGCGCGGCATCCAGTGCCGTCGTCGTGTGCTCGGTCAGCCGCAGGGCGAGGGGGGTGAGTTCGTAGGTGTTGCCCCGCCGGGCGAGGATCGGGTCATTGAAGTGGGTGCGAAGCCGGGCGAGCGATGCGCTGAGGGCCGGCTGGCTGAGATGAAGGCGCTCCGCAGCCCGCGTCACGCTGCGCTCCGTCAGGAGCGCGTCCAGGGCGACCAGCAGGTTGAGATCGAGACGAGAGAGCAGGGGATCGGACACGGCGTTGTGTTCCTTCGGACTAAGTTCGCTGAGCACAGTGTATCCGTGTGATCTATATGGTGCCGAGGGGCCATCGCCCGTGGCGATGGGCTCCGTCTTAGTTATGCGCGTATAGATCTTACTTATGCATGAATACAGCTAAACAGAGTAGGCTCGCGAGGAATCGCCCCTGCAGAGAGTGAGCATCGATGCTTCTCGAACGAGACCTGATCCAGTCCGTCGGCTTCCGCAACGTCCGCGAGGGGAGCGAGGTCATCGGCTTCCAGCTGCGCCTGCGCATGCAGTCGTACCGCGGGATGGCGGCATCCCTCATCGACGGCGTCTCGGTGCGCGTCGGCGACGTCGTCGACGTCGGACCGGAGGTGCCGCTGTGGACGCTGCAGGGGCGCACATACTCGCTGGCGGAGCTGTGGGACTCGGACGACGTGCGGTGGCCGCTCGAGGATCCCGCGATCATCACGGTTCCGTTCGCCGGAGGCCTGCCCGAGGGCATCCACGAGGTGAGCGTCGAACTGCGGCTGCGGATGTCGTACATCCCTCTCGAGCATCAGCCGTCGACCTACCGCCAGACCAAGCGCATCACCTTGACCTCGGATCTCGACGGCGGCCCGTTCCGCTACGGCGTGAGCCTCTACAGCTTCATGCACGACTTCGGGACGGTGCTCGACCTCGAGACCGCACTCGCCCACGTCGCCGATGTCGGTGCGACGGGCGTCGAGATCCTCGGCGAGGGCCACGTCGCCGGTTATCCCGAGCCGTCCACCCAGTGGATCGACACGTGGTTCACCCTGCTCGACCGATACGGGCTGGAGCCGACGAACTACGGCTCGTGGATCGACACCAGACTGCATTCGAGCGGACCGAACGCACGGGATCTCACCGCTCGGGAAGGTGCCGCGCTGCTGCAGCGCGACCTCAGGCTCGCGAAGCGCCTCGGGTTCTCTTTCGTGCGCCCGAAGATCGGCGTGATCACGAGCGACCTGGTGCCTCACCCGAGCTGGACTGAAGCCGTCGAGCGCAGCCTCGACCTCGCCGCCGAGCTCGACGTCGTCATCGCTCCCGAGATCCACTCGCCGACCCCGATCAAGCACGAGGTCGTCGACGACTACGTCGACCTCATCCAGCGCACCGGCACCCAGCACTTCGGCCTGCTGATCGACACCGGCATCTTCCAGGACCGGCCGATCCCGCTGCGACCGGGCGAGCTGCCCGGTCAGCGCCCGGCCTTCCTCGACGGCATCGGCGTCGACCCTGCGGACCTGATCGACATCGGTGAGTACGTCGTGTTCGTGCAGGCCAAGTTCCACGACATCGACGACGACCTCGTCGACCAGCAGATCCGGTGGGAGCCGGTGCTGCAGGGGCTCAAGGACGCCGGCTACGCCGGCTGGCTGTCCAGCGAGTACGAGGGCGACCGTGCCCCATGGCGCTCGATCGAGCAGGTGCGCCGCCAGCACGCGCTGATGCGCCGTGTCGCCTCCCGGCTGCGCTAGCGCCGGCATCCCATCTGATCCGACAGGAGACCCGCATGCCCAATGGGCTGATTCACGACGACAGCCTGCGGCCTCACCGCGAAGGACTGGCCCTGAGGCTGACCCTGCCGTGGTACCGCAGCCTCTGGCTCTCGTCGGTCTCGACGCTCGAGCTCACCGTAGACGGGCAGCGCGTGCCCGCAGTCGATCTCGTGCTCGAGCACGCAGGCAGGCGGTATTCCCTCGATGAACTGCCCGCGCAGAGCGAGGCCCTGTGGTTTCTGCAGGAGCATCCGCTGCTGATCGCAAGGCGTTCGGCGCCCCTCGCCGTCGGCGAGCAGCACGACATCGTCTTGCACGGCGAGTTGCGTCTGCCGTACATGCAGATCACGCCCGGGGAGGACGGCGGTCCCGGGCTCTACGTGCCGAACATCGTGCACGACGCGAAGCGCCTGACGGTGACGGAGACGGATGCCCCGGCCCCGGCGCTCATGCCGGATGTGGCGCCCCCACCGCCGGCGAGCGAGTCCGATCCGTTCCGACTGGGCCTGACGCTCTACTCGGCGAGCGCCGAGTTCCGCGCCGGATGGTTTGATTTCGCCGGGCTGCTCGACCGGGTCGCCGAGCTCGGCATCGGGCCGGGCATCGAGATCGTCGCCTCTCAGGTGCTGCCCACCTACCCCGTCGTCTCCGACGACTTCGTGCGGGCGTGGCGCGACGCGTTCGACCGACACGGTTTCGTCGCCAGCTCGTTCGGCGCGAACCTCGACATGGGCCGCCGGCGTGACCGCGACATGACGGCGGACGAGGAGTTCGAGTTCTCGGAAGTCATGCTGGACGGCGCCAAGAAGCTCGGGTTCCCGCTCGTGCGCATCCAGTCCGCCAAGCCCGCACTGCTGCGCCGCCTGCTGCCTGTCGCCGAGCGGCTCGAGCTGCAGCTGGCCTATGAGATCCACGCTCCGCTGGGGCCGAACGCGGAGCCGATCCTGCGTGTCCGCGAGACGTACGCAGACCTGGAGTCGCCGCTTCTCGGCTTCGTGGCGGACTTCTCCTCCACGATGCATGCCATGTCGCCCACGCTGCTGCGCGCAGTGCGGCGTGCCGGACTGGACGATGAAGCAGTCGCCACCCTCCAGCGGGTCTGGGCCACGGACGCTCCGATCCGCGAGCGCCAGCAGGAGTTCATCGGGTACCTGCAGGGTCGTGACTTCGATCCGGGCCGGCTCGGGGCGTTCGCTCACCTCGCCTTCAACATGCACGGGCACGTCGACCCGCACGAGTGGGCCGACATCATGCCGCAGATCCTGCACGTGCACGCCAAGTTCTACGACATCGACGAGTCCGGTCAGGAGCCCGCCATCGACTACCCCGAGCTCGTGCGCGTGTTCGTCGAGAGGGGCTATCGCGGATTCTGGTCGAGCGAATGGGAGGGGCACGCCTTCGCTGAGCTCGGGGAGGTCGACCCCCTGCTGCTCGTGCGCCGCCAGCACGATCTCATCCGCCGCTCGATGCGCAACCTCCAGCCCCCGACACCGGCGCCGATCACGGCCACATCGACCCTGCCGACCCCGCCGCGCGTCTGACGATCGACGCCATCGCGCAGTGGCTGGCAGGCTGAAGCAGGGCAGCGTGCGTCAGCACCATGAAGGAGCGAAGTGAACCAGGAGAGCGCCGAACTCATCCGGGCGAGCATGCGGGGGAATGTCGACGTCGAGGCAACCGCGACCGGCCTGAAGCCGGTGCGGTTGCCGCTGAGAGCGCGCGCTCAGTCCGACTCGGACTGGATGTGGTTCGCGGCGGAGAACGCGTCAGGCGTGCGCTGCGAGTTCCGGACGGCGGCGACCTGGATCGAGCTCACGGTGGAGACGACCGGTCTGCGTCTGCCGTGGGTTCCCGTTCAGGAATGGTGGGCCGTATTCTCGGCGACGGTGGACGGCCGGCCGGTCGGTGATGCGCGTGTCACGGGTGGATCGGAACTGCACCTGGGGTGGCCGGGCGGACCGCGACTCGTCCAGGGCGAGCCGGTCGTCGTGCGATTCGATCTGGGTGGGACGGGAGCTGAGGACCGCCGCATCGTCGTCTGGCTTCCTCAGACCGAGGCCGTCGAGATCCGCGACATACGGGCCGATGCACTGCTTCGATCTGCCGAACGCCTGGACCAGCTGCGGTGGTGGCACCACGGCAGCTCCATCAGCCACTGCATCGAAGCGGCGACTCCCCTCGGCGTATGGCCCGTCGCGGCAGCCGACGAGCTGGATCTCGACGTGACCAACCTCGGCTTCGCCGCGAACGCTCACCTGGATCCCTTCACCGCGCGGGCGATGCGCGACTCCGGTGCCGACCTCCTCAGCCTGAAGATCGGCATCAACATCGTGGGTGGTGACACCATGAAGCGGCGGACGTTCGTCCCCGCCGTGCACGGGTTCCTCGACACGATCCGCGAGGGCGCCCCGACGACGCCGATCCTGCTGGTCTCGCCGATTCTCTGCCCCATGCACGAGGACGCACCCGGCCCGACCGTCACCGACCCCGAGACGGGCGAGCGTCGCGGAACGCCCGTCGGCACGCCCGACCCGTTCAATCCGCCCCTCACGCTGCGCTCGGTGCGCGAGATCCTGCAAGACGTCGTCCGGACGCGCGCGGTCGCCGACCGCGCGCTCTTCTACCTCGACGGTCTGGACCTCTTCGGTGCGGGCGACATCGCCGAGCTGCCTGATGGCCTTCACCCGAGCGCCGCCGGATATCTGATGATTGCGGAGCGCTTCGCCGCAGCTCCCGTCGTCGCCGAGTGGATGGCCGCGGCGGGGCCGGGCGCCGGGCTTCGACAGGACGCCGAGCAATGACCGGCCAGAACACCTTCCGGAACCCGGTGCTCGGGGGCGACCGTCCTGATCCCGCCGTCATCCGGGTCGGCGATGAGTACTGGATGACGTACTCGTCGTTCGAGTCGGCACCCGGCCTGCTGCTCTACCGATCTTCGGACCTCGTGAACTGGACCTACGCCGGATCAGCGCTCGCCGAACCGGTCGGCAGCACCTTCGCGGTCGACATCGCGGAGGTGGGCGGACGTTTCTTCATCTACATCCCGTTCATCCCCGCGCCGTGGTCGACCCTCACTGCTCCCGCGATCTTCGTGATCCACGCCGATTCGATGGAGGGTCCGTGGTCGGACCCGATCGACCTCGGCATCCGCGGCGCGATCGACCCGGGCCACGTCGTCGGCGAGGACGGCAAGCGGTACCTGTTCGTCAACGGCATCCGTCGCATCCAGCTCACCGACGACGGGCTGGCGACGGTCGGCGACCTCGAGCAGGTCTACGACGGGTGGCGCTATCCCGACGAATGGATCACCGAGGCGTACGCGCTCGAGGGTCCGAAGCTCTTCTGGCGCGACGGATGGCTCTATCTCGTGAGCGCGGTCGGAGGCACCGGCGGTCCGCCGACGGGTCACATGGTGATCGTCGCGCGATCCCGGTCAGTGGACGGTCCGTGGGAGAACAGCCCGCACAACCCGGTGACGCGGACGAAGGATGCTGCCGAGAAGTGGTGGTCGCGCGGACACGCGACGATCCTCGCCGGACCCGCGGGCGACGGATGGTGGATGCTGTCCCACGGCTACGAGAACGGCTACCGCACGCTCGGACGGCAGATCCTCCTCGAGCCGGTGACCTGGTCCGATGACGGATGGCCTGTGGGCGCGACGGACATCAGTGAGCTCGCAGCCCCCGCGGGGGCGGCGCCCCAGCGGACCGCTGCCGGGTTCCACGACGACTTCCAGACCCTCCGGCTGGGGGAGCGCTGGACCTTTCACGCGCCGTCGCCCGGCGAGCTCGGTCGGGTCCGCGCCGCTGGTGACGGTCTTGTGCTCGCGGGCAAGGGCGCGTCCGTGGGCGATACATCGCCGCTCACGGTCGTCGTCGATCAGCACGCCTACGAGATCGAGGTCGACGTCGAACTCACCGACGGCGGCACGGAGGCAGGTCTTCTCCTCTACTTCAACGACCGGCTGTTCTGCGGCATGGGCGTCGACGGCGAACGGATGCTGAGCTACATGGGCGGACATGTCTCGCACTGGCGTGAACCGGCGCCCGTCACCCGCCGGCTGCAGCTCCGGCTGCAGAACGATCGCCACATCGTCACCGGGTGGTATCGCGCGCCAGGCGGTGAGTGGACGCGGCACCAGATCCGGTACGAGACCTCGGGTTACCACGCCAACACGATGGGCGACCTGCTGAGTCTGCGCCCCGCCCTCTTCGCGGTCGGCACGGGCTCTGCGCGGTTCCGGGGCTTCCGGTACCGCCCGCTCAGCTGACGAGAAGTTCGACCGACTGCATCGATGCGAGCGTCGATCCGACGTGCAGGCGGAAGACGCCCGGTTCGACGACGAAACGGGGTTGCGCGGCATCCGTCATCCAGAATCCCAGCTGGTCCCGCCCGATCTCGAACGTGAATGACGCAGTCTCCCCTGGAGTGAGGGTGCGGCGCTCGAAGGCGACGAGCCGGCGCACGGGCGGGGCGACGCTGGCGACCACGTCTTCGACGTAGACCTGCACCACGTCGTCGCCGGACCGGGCCGACGTATTCGTGACGTCGAGAGACACGGTCACGGCGGCTCCGGCATCCAAGGCGGAGCACTCTACGTGCTCGCGGGAGACCGTGGGCGAGCCACACGCGAACGTGGCGTAGCTCGAACCGTGGCCGAAGGAGAACTGCGGCCCGAGCTCGAGGTCAAGGTACTTCGACGTGAACTTGTCCTGCAGGTTGTCGGGTCCGTGAAGACCGACATCGGTCTCGTCGGCGCTGAGGGTTCCCCCCGTCGTGGCAGGGCGGCCGGTGTTCTCGTGGGCGTAGTGGATGGGGATCTGCCCGACGGACCGCGGCCACGACATCGGCAGGCGACCGGCCGGATCCTCGTCGCCGAGGAGCACGTCGACGATCGCAGCAGGGGCCTCGGTTCCTCCGTGCCACGCGGCGACGACCGTAGGGGCGTGCTCGATCCAGTCCGCCACGACCAACGGACGGCCCGACTCGAGCACGACGACGAACGGAGTCCCGGTGCCGGCAACGGCGCGGATGAGGTCCTCCTGGCGCCCGGGAAGGCGCAGGTCGCTGCGTGAGGCGGCTTCACCCGACAGTGCGCTCGGCTCTCCGGCGCAGATCACGACCACGTCGGCGGAGTGGGCGGCCGCGACGACGGCGGGAATCCCGGACCCGTCTTCGTCGAGGAATCCCACCCCGGGGAGGATCTCGAGGACTGCGTCGGGCAGGCGATCGCGGAGTCGGTCGGCGATCGTTCCGGCGCGCGCTCCGAAGTACTGCGTCCACGCGCCGAGATGGTCCGTCGAGTCTGCGTAGGGGCCGGTGACCACGACGCGCCGGGGCGAGCCGAGAGGAAGCGTCCCGTCGTTGCGGAGCAGCACACACGCACGTGCGGCCGCGCGGCGCACGAGTCGGCGGCTGCGCGCTGACGGCTCGGTGATCTCCGCATCCTCGTCGACGTACGGGTCGTCGAACAGGCCGAGCCGCTCCTTGAGTGCGAGCACGCGCGCGACGGCGTCGTCCAGCCGGCGACCGTCGATGCGGGTCAGTGCCTCGTCCGTGAGGTCGGCGGGTGCCCCGCCCATCTCGACGTCGAGTCCCGCCTCGAACGCGAGCACGACGGCGGCCGCCTCGTCGCCGGCCACCCGATGCGCGACGAGGTTGCGCACGCCCTCGGCGTCGCCGACGACCACCCCGTCGAAGCCCCACTCGTCCTTCAGCACTCCTGTCAGCAGGCGCCGATTGGCGTGCATCGGCACGCCTGCCACGGTGTTGAACGCCGCCATGACGCCGGCAGCACCCTCCTCCACCGCGGCGCGGAAGGGCTCGAGGTGCACGTTGCGCAGCTGGTGGTCCGAGGCATCCACACCGTTGTAGTCTCGTCCGCCCTCGGGCGCGCCATACGCGACGAAGTGCTTGGCGGTCGCAGCAAGGGAAGTGCGCGACGTGAGGTCGCCCCCCTGGTAGCCCCGCACCATCGCGCGCACCATCGTGCTCGTCAGGTGCACGTCCTCGCCGAAGCCCTCCACGACCCGGCCCCATCGAGGATCCCGCGAGATGTCCGCCATGGGCGAGAAGGTCCAGGTGACCCCGCCCGATCGCGCCTCGGCCGCAGCGAGCGCGGCCAGCTCCGTTACGAGAGCAGGATCGAACCCGGCAGCCTGTGCGAGCGGGACCGGCGCGATCGTCCGCTGCCCGTGGATCACGTCGAGCCCGACGAGGACCGGGATGCCGAGCCGGGACTCCTCGACGGCGACGCGCTGCAGCGAGTTCGTGGCCGCAGCCGACGGCGGCCAGAACACTGACCCGAGGCCGGCGCGCACGAGCTCGGCGGCGTCTTCGAGCTTCGGCCGGAAGACGATCTGCAGCTGACCGAGCTTCTCGCGCAGCGTCATGCGGTCGATCAGTTCACGGATGCGGTCCATCGACATCGGGTTCCTCCTCGGCGATCATCGGGGTGAAACGGCAGGTGCCGCCCGGGACCGAAATCCCGGGCGGCACCGCCGTGCGCTGTCAGCCGATCAGCTGTCCCACGCCGCGTCCATGTCCTCGAGGACCTGGTCGACCGTCTTCTGACCGGTCAGCAGACCCTGGACGCCGGTGCCGAGCGCGTCATAGACGGCGGGGTTCGGCCAGGTGGCGTTCGGGAGTCCGGCGTAGGAGCCGCTGGCGAGCAGGTCGCCGATGGGCTCGTACTGCGGAAGCAGGGTGGCCGGGTCGATGCCCGTGATCGGAACGCTTCCGGAGAGCTCGGCGTACGCCTGTGCGTTCTCGGGCTGGGCGACCCAGTCGAGGAAGGCCTGTGCCGACGCCTTGACGTCGTCGTCGGACGAGGCGTTGATGCCCCACGCGTAGTTCGCGCCGGTGACCGTGAAGGGCTCCTGGCCATCGGCCGGCGGGAACGCCTGCACGTTGAGCTCCGCACCGGTGGCTCCGCTGATCGAGGCGGCGGCGCTGCCCGGGACTGCGGCCGTCAGCGACGTGCCGCCGCCGAGCCCCTGCGTGATGTTGTCGAAGGTGCCGCCGGCGGCGCCGTCCTGGAAGCAGCCCGAGTCGTTCATCTCGACGATGTCCTCGAGCACATCGCGCCAGCCGCTGTCCGCGAAGGTGACGTCACCTGCGGCGCGCTGCTCGTTCCAGTCGGGGTCGGCTGCGTAGACGCGGGTCGCCGAGACGAGCATCGAGAACAGGCCCGTGTTGAACGGGATGCCGCCGGCGAGGACCGTGAATGTCTTGCCGCCGTCGCGGGCGGTCGTGCACGCGTCGAGCAGCTCCTCGTAGGTCGCCGGGTACTCCGAGACGCCGGCCTCGTCGGCAGCGGTGACGTTGTAGACCATTCCGACCGGCGTCAGCGCCGTCGGCTGGGCGTACGTGTCGCCGTCGATCTGGAACTCGGCCTCGGCTCCTGCGGGGATGATGCCGGCGGATGTCTCGTCCAGAGGCTCCAGGAAGTCCGCTTCGGCGAGGGTGATCACCGAGATCGGCTGACCAGTGCCGGGCGCGAGGATCATCACGTCGGCGGCATTGCCCGCCTGCAGCTGCGTGGTGACCTGGTTGTTGTACGCGTCGGAGGGGTAGGGGATGACCTCGACTTCGACGCCCGT
Organism: Microbacterium sp. CFH 31415; assembly: GCF_022538185.1. Taxonomy (GTDB): domain Bacteria; phylum Actinomycetota; class Actinomycetes; order Actinomycetales; family Microbacteriaceae; genus Microbacterium. The sequence continues at coordinate 264,588 of NZ_JAKYXC010000006.1, forward strand.
CTCGTCCGTATACTGCTGGATGATCTGTGCGTAGAAGTCGTCCTGGTCGTTCGCCTGAGCGACCATGACGCTGAAGGGGGCGGTAGCGTCGCCGCCGTCATCTCCGCTGTTGTCGCCGCCGTTGTCGCCGCCGCCGGAGCAGCCGGCGAGGATGAGGACTCCCGTGAGCGGCGCCGCCAGGAGCGTCCACCGGAGCCGGGAAGCTGTGTGCTGTGGCATTTCGACCCTTTCGTGACTTCGTTGTCGCCAGCGTCGGGTTGCTGGCTCGGCCGCTGGCCGCGCAATCACTCTGACACACATTCGCCGGTTTCTGACATTAGTATCGTTTATGTGGTGCAATAGCCCCAGTGATTCGCGTATTCGGCCGATCACACCGGGTTTTCGCGAAGCAGGACCACAGGCCCCGCGAGTCCTGCCGGCAGTGGTTCCGCGAACGGCTCGAACACCGTCGTCATCGGGGGGAAGATCTGCCCCGTCGGTCGGTCGGCCCCCGCGATCAGTCGATTGCGCCAGGGCGTCGCCACCTCGACCTGGATCACGTTCGCACCCTCGCGCAGCGCGGAAGTGACATCCACGCGGAAGGGCGCCGTCCACGCGACCCCGCAGTCGACGCCGTTGACGACGACGCGCGCGACATCGTGCACCCGCCCGAGGTCGACCCACACCCGCGCGTCGTCGAGAGGGAGACTCTGCTCGAATCGCGACCGGTAGATCGCCGTACCTGAGAACCCGCGCGCCTCGTCGTCCAGCTCCGTCCATAGTGCCGGTCGCGGCAGCGCGATCTCGTCCCGACCGGGCAGGCTCAGCGCCCACTGGTCGCCGCGGAGCGGAACGACGCGGCACGCTGCCAGTCCGTCGCTCGCGGGCTCTTCCTGGGCTGCCCACCCGGCCGGCACCACGAACACGGATCCGAATGGCGGCAGAACGAGCTCGACCACCGTCCGCCCGTCCTGGGTGAGTTCGCCGGACAGCGGCGTCGCCCGCAGCTCGATGGGATCCCACGCACTGAGGGCCCCGACGCGCTGCGGCACCGAGAAACGGACCCGCGCATCCTCGTGCGAGGGGTTGGCCAGAAACGTGACCCGCTGACCGTCGACGATGCGGGCGATGGTGCGGACGGGCGCCCCTGTGAGCTCGAAGTCCGACCGCAGTCCGAGGGAAGCGAACGCCCCCGCCAGGTCCGACGTCGAGATGACGTGCCCGGGCTGGCGGGCACCGGCCCAGATGGCGTCCCGGAGGCGTCGGAAGGCGACCTCGTCATCAGCGAGCGATGGCGTCGACTGCGGGGGCAGCCCCACGACCGTCGCCCCCGCGTCGGCGAGCCGCTCGAGGTGGCGCAGCGCCGAAACGGTGAGGCGGCGGCTCGACCCGCCGAGGACGAGCAGTCGGTACCGGGCGCCCGCAGATCGCAGGGTGCCGTCCACGTCGACGCGCAGGAGCGCCAGCCCCTCGGCATCCACATAGTCGAAGTCGAATCCGTCCGGCACGGTCGTATCGAACTCGTCTCCGAACAGGGCGGTGACCGGAGCCTCCTCGCCGACGAAGACTGCCACGTCGACCGCGGGCTCGCCGGCGGAGAGCACCGCGGAGCAGCGGGCCAGGTAGTCGATCCACGGTCCCGCCATGCCGGCCCACGTCTCCGTCGCCGTGAACGCCTGACCCAGGAACGGCGCCAGGGCCACGCCAGGCGGCGGCGCCGCGAGCGGCTGATGCGGCGAGGTGTGGATGCAGAAGCGCGTCACGCCGAGGGCCAGCTGCAGGTCGGCGACGTGCTTGAGAGTGCGGGGCGACGACGCCCACGGCCGGTCGAAACTGGTGAACGCCTCGGAGCCCGTCCACCTCTTTCCGTGCACATGAGCGACGGATGCCGCACCCTTGAGGTCTGCGACGTACGTCGGCCGCGGCCCCGCCTCCGGATCGAACGTCCACATGGCACCCATCGGCACATCCGCGTGCGACCGCATCGCGAGGTCGTCCCCGAGCTGCGGGCGACGGTCCTCGAGGGCCTCTGCGTAGTAGCGCATGCCGCGACGGTGGGCCTCGGCGGCGAGAGTGGCGTAGTACTCGCCGGAGAGCAGTTCGGCGAGGGTGCGTCGGTAGTCGTACAGGAACCGGTCCGAACAGTCCCCGTCGTCCACGAGGTAGCCGGCGAGCGTCGGCAGCCAGGGCGTGGGGTCGTAGCCGCGCCGGTTCTGGAACCTCTCCGTGATGCGGTCGGTCCAGTTCTGGCTGCCGGCCTCGATGCTGTCGCTGAGCAGCGCGTCGAAGCCTTCCGCCTCGAACCGCGTCAGATGGCGCTGCAGGAACATCTCGACCCGGGCGCCGTCCAGCTTGTCGACTTCGAGGCCGGTCGCGTCCACGAGTGCGGGGCCGTTGGTCTGGCCGGTCAGGGACGCTCCCAGCCGCAGGACGCGCCACCGTCCCGGGGGAGCGTCCCAGTCCAGGCGTCCGTCTCTCACGAGCGCCGTGAGATCGTGCACATCCGATGCTCTGACCGCGGCGGCATCCGCTCGTGCGTCCGTGTCGACGGCGTAGTAGTCCCGCACGACGCCGAAGCCGGCCTTCGTCTCGGCGTGGTGGATGCGGCCGCCCTCGCGGAGTGCGAACTCGGAGACGAGGAAGGCGTCGCTGCGGCGCAGAACCGGCGGCATGCGCACGCCGTCGGCGACGGGCGGGAGAGCCTCGGCAGCACTCGCCCCCGACAGGATCAGCCGGAACCGGCGTGCGGTGACGGGCGCGAACGCGACAGTGCGCGCGGGAACGGAAGTGGCTTCGAGGTGCGCGATGGTCCGAAAGCCGGTGGCGTCGTCGTCGGCCTCGAGCACGGCATCGGGCGGTGGCGCCGCACCGAAGCCGCGCGGACCCGGGAGCCCCACCGTCACGGCGCGGACAGTCACAGGCTCGTCGAACTGGAGTTCGAGCCACGCCGACGACCACCGGTCGGGATCCCGCGGCAGCTCGAGCGCGGCCTCGAAAGAGCCGTCCGTGAGGCAGGCGACGTCGGCCAGTGGAGCCGAGCCGCCGACGCGGTCGGGTCGGAGCACGTCGTGGGCGTCGTCCGCGGGGAAGCCGACGACGCGCCAGTCCGTAGCCCACGGCTCCCGCGGAGCGGCGCCCCAGCGGCGGGCGTCCTGGAAGAGGCCGGCAGCATCCGGAAGCGGGGGCAGCGTCACGGTGCGCCTGCCGCCTCCCTCGACGATCGCCTCCGACCACACGATCTTCTTCATCGCATCGCGCGGCTCCACCCATGGGCCTCCGGCGGCACTCCAGCCCGCCGAGGTGGCGACCGCCAGCTCGAGGCCGAGGTCGGAAGCCGTGCGCATGGCGGTCTGGATCGCCTCGCTCCATGCCGCAGATCCCGGACGTACGGGCTCTGGCACGACGAGTGGAACGCCCATGCCGCCGTCGAACAGCTGAACGCCCCGCACCCCGACGGAGTGGAGCCAGGTGAGGTCGCGGACGATGCCCTCAGGATCGACGTTCCCGTCCATCCAGTGCCACCACGCCCGAGGTCGCGCGTCGTCCGGCGGGCGGAGGAACCTGTTCCAGAGCGCCGCCGGGGTCGGCTTCGAGGGGAGGATCTCCGGCATGCTCTCATCCTCTCCGCCGCACGGCCCTCGACGTGGACCGCGCCACTTATATCCGATATCGCTAGGACTAATGTGTGCTTTCGACGCAAGTGTGTGAAAGTGGCATCAGCGCCACTGACGGCGTGTGACGACGAGGTCAGAGAGCAGATGACAGTGACGATTGAGCGCGATGCCACTCGCACCCTCACGGTGCCTCCCGAAGCCCGCCGGACCCCCCGGCCCCGCGGCCGGCGACCGCTGATCAGCTACGGGCACTGGTGGTGGGCGCTGCCCGCGATCATCCTCGTGATCGCGGTGCACTACGTCGCCAACCTGACCGGCGGGTTCTTCGCCTTCACCAACTGGACCGGCCTGGGCGACTGGGAGTTCATCGGCCTCGACAACTTCGTCCGCATCTTCCAGGACCCGCTGCTCGTCGGGGCGGTGGTCAACACGCTGTTCCTGGCGTTCGGCGCAGTGATCCTGACGAACATCCTCGGACTGGGATTCGCTCTCGCGATCAACCGCACCCTGAAGACGCGCTACATCCTGCGCACGCTGCTCTTCATCCCCGTCGTCCTCAGCCCGCTCGCCGTCGCCTACATCTGGAAGTTCATCTTCCAGTTCAACGGACCGCTCAACGGCTTCCTCGGGGCGATCGGCCTGGAGTCATGGCAGAAGGTGTGGCTGGCCGATCCCACCTGGTCGATCTGGGCCATCCTCCTCACCGTGGTGTGGCAGCAGACCGGCTTCGTCATGGTCATCTACCTCGCCGGCCTCGCTTCGGTGCCGGTCGAGATCGAAGAGGCGGCCGCGCTGGACGGCGCCAACATCTGGCAGCGCTTCTGGCACGTGACGGTCCCGGCCATCCGCCCGTCGATCGCCATCGCCACGACCCTCGGCATCATCCAGGGGCTGCGCATCTTCGACCAGATCTTCGCGCTCACCGGCGGTGGTCCTGCCGGCGCGACCGAGACGCTCGCAACGCAGGTCTACAAGCAGGCGTTCTCCCTCGGTCAGTTCGGGTTCGGCTCGGCGCTGGCGCTCGTCCTCACGCTCATCATCCTGGTCTTCGCCATCCTCCAGCAGTACGCCACCCGCGACCGCAACGCCGTCGGAAGGGCCGCCTGACATGTTCCGCTACACCAAACTCACCGCGGTCCGCGAGGTCGCGATCTGGATCGTCACGCTCATCGGGCTGCTGCCGTTCTACTTCCTCGTCGCCACCGCGTTCAAGACCGACGAGGAGACCCTCACCACGAGCGCGATGACCCCGCCGTCGTCGCTGGACTTCACCGCGTTCGTGGAGGTGCTCACCACGGGTGGCCGCAACAGCATCCCGATGAGCATCCTGAACAGCGTGGTCATCACTGCCGGAGCGATCGCCGGACTCGTGCTGTTCGGCTCCGTAGCGGCCTACGTGATCACCCGCCGTACGAGGACCTGGACGAATCTCACCTTCTACCTCGTGCTGATCGCCATCATCCTCCCCGCGCAGCTGGGCACGGTGCCCCTCTACATCGGTGCGCGAACCGTCGGCCTCACCGGCAACGCGATCGGCATGATCCTGCTCTGGATCGGCATCCTGCTCCCGCTGTCGGTCTTCCTGTACGCGAGCTTCTTCCGCGGGCTGACCACGGAATACGAGGAGGCGGCGGTCATCGATGGCGCCTCACCGACCCAGGCGTTCTTCCGCGTGGTGCTCCCGCTGATGGCACCGGCGACGGGAACCGTCGCGATCCTCGCGGGGCTGATCGTGTGGAATGACTTCTTCAATTCCCTGATCTTCCTCGGGGGATCGACCACGCAGACGCTGCCCGTGGCGATGTACACCTACGTCGGCGGCCTGGTGTCGGCATGGAACAAGATCTTCTCCGTCGTGATCATCTCCATGATCCCGATCCTGCTGTTCTACATGTTCGCGCAGAAGAAGTTCATCCAGGGCTTCGGCGGAGGCCTCAAGGGCTGACGCCGGGCACCGATTCGGGGGCGGCCGGATCGTCGAGCGGACCGCGGGGTCACCCGTGCCGCACGTCGCCCACTCATTCGACACACTGACCGGAGACCCCATGTACCAGCTCGCACCCAACATCGAACTGCTCTTCACCGAGGCCGGCGACTACCACGACAGGGTCCGCGCGGCCGCCGCGGCGGGTTTCGACGCCGTGGAGATGTGGGGCCCGACAGGGGCGGACGCCCCGGCTCAGCCGAAGGACCTGCCGGCGCTGAAGGCCGCACTCGAAGAGACCGGCACGCAGCTCACCGCTCAGCTTGCGGAGCCCCGCACGCAGTTCATGATCCCGCCGTGGGACCACTCGGAGTTCTTCCGCAGGCTCGACGAGGGAGTCGCCATCGCGCAGGACCTCGGCTGCTCGCGGATCGTCGTGGGCAGCGGCACCGGCTTCGGCGGCTGGAAGCGTCAGGTGCAGCTCGACAAGCTCATCGAGATCTACCAGAAGGCGATCGCGCAGATCGGCGGGTCGGGGATCACCCTCGCGCTCGAGCCGGTCAACGTACGCGTCGACCACCCCGGCTCACTGCTGGACCGCACAGCGGAAGCCGTCTATGTCGCCCGCGGCGTGGACTCGTCCTTCTTCGGCGTGCTGTACGACATCTACCACTCGGCCGTCGAGGGCGAGGACATGGCGGCGGAGCTCGAGAACGCGGGTGACCTCATCGCCTACGTGCAGCTCGCCGACGCCCCCGGCCGCGGCGAGCCGGGCAGCGGCTCGCTGGACTGGGCCGAGCGGCTCGGCATCCTGCGGTCGTCGGGCTACGACGGGCCCATCGGCCTGGAGTACTACCCGACGCAGGAGTCCGCGGCATCCGTCGCACTCATTCGAGAAGTGGCGGCGTCGGCATGAGCCGGTACCCCGAGTCCGTCGACGTCGCGATCGTCGGGAGCGGACCCGCGGGGGCCACGTACGCCCGCATCCTGAGCGAGCGCGCTCCCGGCGCCACGGTCGCCCTCTTCGAAGTGGGCCCCACGATCACGGATCCGCCCGGTGCCCACGTGAAGAACATCGCCGACCCGTCCGAGCGGGCCCGCGCGCAGACCCGGTCGGAGGGTCCGCACGCCAGGGCGAGCGAGGACCGGACGGGCGGGATCGTCAAGACCACGCAGCGCCGGGCGCGACCGGGGACCTTTCTGCTCGAGAGCGGCTATCAGGTCGAGGGCGAAGACGGTCTGCCCGTCGCTGCCATGTCGAGCAACGTCGGCGGGATGGCCGCGCACTGGACCGGCGCCTGCCCTCGACCCAATGACAGCGAGCGGATCGCGGTCCTCGACGCGGACGCGACCTTCGACGAGCTGCTCGCCGAGGGGGAGCGACTGCTCGGGGTGACGACGGACGCGTTCGACAGCTCGCCGTATGCCGGACTCGTGCGCGAGCGGCTCTCCGCAGCCGAGGATGCAGGACGCACCGCCACGACACGCGTACAGAGGATGCCGCTGGCGGTGCACCGCAGAGGCGACGGGAATCTCGTGTGGTCGGGCTCGGACGTCGTGTTCGGCGACGTCACGCGTGGGAACGCGCAGTTCACTCTGTACGACGAGTCCCTCGTCACACGTGTGCTGGTCGAAGACGGCCGCGCGGCGGGAGTCGCCGTCGCGGACAGGCGGACGGGCGAGACCTCCGAGATCCGCGCGCGGTTCGTGGTCGTGGCCGCCGACGCCCTGCGCACCCCGCAGCTTCTCTGGGCTTCCGGCGTCCGTCCCGAGGCCCTCGGCCGCTACCTCAACGACCAGGCGCAGATCGTGTTCGCCGTGCGCATCCGCGACCTCGAACCGGCGGAGGGCGAGGACAAAGCGGGTGCCACAGGCCTGAGCGAGTACAGCGGCGTCACGTGGGTGCCCTTCACCGACGATATGCCGTTCCACGGTCAGGTGATGCAGCTGGATGCCTCGCCCGTGAAGCTCGCGGACGACGACCCCGCCGCACCCGGCTCCATCGTCGGGCTCGGGCTGTTCTGCGCGAAGGACCTGCAGGCCTCGGATCGCGTGGAGTTCTCCGACGAGGAGGTGGACGGATACGGGATGCCGGCGATGACCGTGCACTACCGTCTCACCCCGCTCGACGAGGCGGTGATCGCGCGCGGCAAGGAGGAGATCGTCCGCCTCGGGAAGGCCGTAGGGGAACCGCTCGACGACCGGCCGTTCATGATGCCGCTGGGAGCCTCGCTCCACTATCAGGGCACGACGCGACTCGGTGCGGTCGACGACGGCACGAGCGTCTGCTCGGTCGAGAGTGAGGTCTGGGGCGTCGCAGGGCTGTTCGTCGCCGGCAACGGCGTCATTCCCACCGCGACGGCGTGCAACCCCACGCTCACCGGCGTCGCGCTCGCCGTGAACGGCGCTCGGACCATCGCCGCTCGTCTGGCCGAGTGACTCCGCTTGCTTATGTCGATATTCGACATTACACTGCATAAAGAACGACAAAGTAGTCAGGAGACCCCGTGATCCCCGATCGAATCATCGAGCAGGACACGCTCACGATCGACGGCGACCGCGCCTCGGTCGAGGTGCGCCTGCCCTGGTACCGGGCTCTGCCCGCCTCGTGCATCGCCGGCGCCACCCTCACCATCGACGGCGTGACGGCTCCCGCCGACTCGCTGCGCTGGGAGATGAACGGCCGCACCTTCACGTTCGCCGAGCTCAGGCGCAACATCGAGGAGTGGTGGTTCCCCACCGACTCCGCCGTCCTCTCGGGCGGCCTCGCGCTGGATGAGACCGCGGAGCACAAGGTCGAGGTCGGACTCATCCTGTACATCCCATACATCGTCATCGGCGCCGACGAGGTGCTCCACATCGAGGAGCACGACGCCAAGACCATGACCGCACGAAAGGCGGTGGCAGCATGAGTGCGCTGGGCACCCCCATCCAGGGCGTCACGCTCTACAGCTTCACGCGTGCCTTCCACGGACGCGAGTACGACCTCGAAGGCCTGATCCGCAAGGTCGCGGCCGACGGCTACGGCCCCGGACTCGAGATCATCGGCTTCTCGAGCTTCCGCGGCTTCCCCGCGATCGACGACCGGTTCGCCGGCCGGTTCCGCGACCTCGTCGCCGAGACCGGGCTGGTGACGACCTCGCTCGCCGTGAACGCTGACATCGGCATCCACCGCGACCGGCTCCTGACCCAGGATGAGCTCCTGGAGTACATGCGCCTCCAGATCCGGGCCGCAGCCAAGCTCGGATTCCCGATCGCCCGCGTGCAGATCTCGATCACGCCCGACTCCATGGAGGCGCTCGCGCCGATCGCCGAGGAGTACGGCGTGACGCTCGCCCTCGAGGTGCACGCCGACCAGTACGCGTCGCACCCGCGCATCCTCGCGCTCCGCGACCGCTACGAGAAGGTCGGTTCGCCGTTCCTCGGCTTCACGATGGACTGGGGCGCGACCGTCTCCGGCTTCGCTCCCTCCCTCATCGAGGCGTACCGCCGCCGCGGCGCGTCGGAGGACCTTCTCGCCAAGGTCGTCGCGCTGTGGGACGAGTTCTATGAGCAGGGTCCGCCGGCCGACCAGGCCGAGCACGGCCAGCGGTTCGGACGCTTCATCGGCCTCGCCGCCCAGAACGGCCGTCCCGACCTGGGCATCGACTTCGGCATCAACGGCACCGGGCTGTTCGGACCTGCCCGCGTGGACGACTGGCTCGAGATCTTCCCGTGGATCAAGCACGTCCACGGCAAGTTCTTCGGCATCGACGAGACCGGCGAAGAGCCGTCCGTCCCGGTGCGCGACCTCGTCCGTCTCCTCGTCGAGAACGGCTACTCCGGAGCGATCTCCAGCGAGTACGAGGGATGGCACTGGAACTACTGGCAGTCGCCATTCGACATCATCGCCGGCGAGCAGGCCGTGCAGCGCTCTGCTGCAGAGGCTGCCGGATCACACATGACCACGGATGCGGCCGCCGCACGTGCGCAGCTCGCGCAGTGGCTGCCCACCACGACGGGAGCAAGCGCATGACCTCTGATGGAATCGCCGGAACCGGCATCAAGCTCGGCACGACCCTGTACTCCATGACGAGCGAGTTCGCGGCAGGGCTCTACACGCCCGAGACGCTCATCGCCGCCGTGGCTGAGCACGGCATCGGGCCGGGCGTCGAGTTCAACATCGCCCAGCTGCTGCGGACCTACCCCGATGTCGACCAGGACTTCGTCAGGCTCTGGTTCGACTCGCTCGAGAAGTACGGCCTCGAGGCGAGCGCGGTCGGGACGAATCTCGACATGGGTCGCCGCAAGGACCGCGACATGACGCCCGATGAGGAGCACGACTTCCTCGCGCGCCAGCTCGAGACCGCCCACAGGCTCGGGTTCAAGAAGGTCGTCATCCGCTCGCACGGCAAGGAGCTGCTGCGCGGCCTTCTCCCGCTCGCCGAGAAGTACGACCAGTACCTCGGCTACGAGATCCACGCGCCGTCAGGACCGAACAACCCGCAGGTCCTGCAGATGCGTGAGATGTACGACGAGCTGCAGTCCGAGCGACTGGGTTTCACCGCCGACTTCTCGTCGACGATGCACAGCCTGTCCCCGACGCTGCTCGCGCAGCTGGGGAAGATGGGCATGGACGAGAAGCACTTCACGATCATGGATGAGATCTGGCACGAGCCGACTCCCATGCACGTGCGCAACCAGAAGTTCGAGGACTACCTCGTGAGCGAGGGCGTCGACCCGCTGACGTTCGGCCCGTTCACGCGCCTCGCCTTCAACATGCACGGTCTCGTACCGCCCGAGGAGTGGCTCGACATCATGCCGCAGATCTTCCACGTGCACGCGAAGTTCTACGACATCGGTGCCGACGGTGAAGAGCCGGCGATGGACATCCCGCGCATCGTCAGGCAGTTCGTCGTGGGTGGCTACCAGGGGTACCTCTCCAGCGAGTGGGAGGGACACGCCTTCCAGGACCTCGGCGAGGCCGATCCGATCGACCTCGTGAAGAAGCAGCACGCGCTGATGCGCAAAGCCATCGAAGACACCGTCGCCGAGCAGTCGAAGGAGACCGCGAATGTCTGACACCGCCACCGAGGTCTCGGTCACCGAGCTCGCTGCCGAGCTCGCCGCCCTCCGCCACGAAGTCGTCGCCGCGCGCGCTCTCGCGCAGCGGGCCGAGGACCGCGGCCAGGTCGAGAACCTCTTCAACCGCTACATGTACCTGCACAACGCGTTCGAGGACGAGCAGATCATTCCGCTGTGGGTCAGGGAAGGCACGGAGGGCATCCGCGCCCGCTACACGAACGCCGGGCAGTACACGACCTGGAAGAGCGTCACCGACTACCACCGTGGCCGCCCGCACCCCGAAGGCAAGCTCATCCTCCACGCGACGACAACGCCTGTCATCGAGGTCGCCGCCGACGGCAGGACCGCCAAGGGCGTGTGGATGATGGCCGGCACCGAGTCCGGACTCACCGACCCGAAGGTCGCCGAAGCGTTCCCCGACATGTACTCGCCCGAGGAGGTGCTCGGCAAGAAGGTCTGGGCGCACTGGGTGTGGTGCAAGTACGCCATCGACTTCCTCAAGCAGGACGGCGAGTGGAAGTTCTGGAAGTTCCGCTGCTACGAGCTCGCCCGCGCGCCGTTCGAGGAGAACTGGGTCAGCTTCGGCCTGAAGAACCAGGGCGCGTTCGATCTCGACCTCATGTACTTCGGCGACGACGGGAAGCCCGTCTTCATGCCGCCGGCCGACGAGCCGGTCCCCTCGACGAACCACCCCTACAGCCCCGAGACCGTGCAGAAGCTCGAGCCGGTCCCGCCGGTGGCGCACGAGTCCTTCACCGACACCTACGCCTGAGGATCAGCCATGGCCACCCACAACTCTCTCTTCTCCGAGAAGGACATCCGCCGCACCGACAGCGGCATCGCCGTCGCGGTCCAGCTGCCCTGGTACCGGAGCCTGTGGCTCTCGGCGGTCGACGATGTCGCGGCATCCGTCAACGGCGTCGAGATCGCGAAGGACTCGCTGCGCTTCGAGCTGCAGGGCACGAGCTACCGCATCGAGGAGCTGCCCGAGCAGTCCGAGACACTGTGGTTCGTCGCCGACAAGCCAGAGGTCGTCATCGATCTGGGTCGCGCACCCGAGCCCGGTGAGAAGCTGACCATCGAGGTCGTCCTCACGATGCGTCTGCTCTACATGCAGATCATGCCCGGTGTCGACGGCGGCCCGGGCCGATACGTCACCAACCGTGTCCCGGTCGAACGCGAGGTCGTCCTCGCATGACCCTCCGCGTGGCCATGATCGGCTACGGGTTCATGGGAGCCGCGCACTCCGTCGGATGGCGCCAGGCACCGCGCGTGTTCACCCTCCCCGAGGACGTCGAGATGTCGGTCGTCGTCGGTCGCAACGCAGACGCGGTGGCGGATGCCGCCACCCGGTGGGGCTGGCAGGAGTCGGCCACCGACTGGCGCGAGGTCATCGCGCGCGACGACATCGACATCGTCGACATCGTCACGCCGGGCGACTCTCACGCCGAGATCGCGATCGCCGCGCTCGAGGCCGGTAAGCACGTGCTGTGTGAGAAGCCTCTCGCGAACACGGTGGCGGAGGCGGAGGCGATGGCGGATGCCGCGTCCCGCGCCGCTGCGCGAGGCATCCGCTCGATGGTCGGCTTCACGTACCGACGCGTTCCCGCAGTGACGTTCCTGCGCGACCTCATCGCGCAGGGCGCGGTCGGGAAGATCGCGCAGGTGCGCGCGGCCTACCGACAGGACTGGCTCGTCGACCGCGGGATGCCGCTCGCGTGGCGCCTGCAGAAGGAGCACGCCGGCTCGGGGGCGCTGGGTGACATCGGCGCGCACATCATCGACATGACGCAGTTCGTGACCGGACTCGACGTCGTCGCCGTGTCGGGGACGGTCGAGACGCTCGTGAAGGAGCGGCCCCTGCTGGGGGGCGGCTCGGGACTCTCCGGCACCGCGGCCGAGGGCTTCGGGCAGGTGACCGTAGACGACATCGCGCTCTTCTCCGGAAGGCTGTCCACCGGGGCTCTCGTGTCGTTCGAGGCATCCCGCTTCGCGACCGGACGAAAGAACGACCTCTCGATCGAGGTCTCGGGCGACAGGGGCGCGCTGCGGTTCGACCTCGAGGATCTCAACACGCTCTGGTTCTACGACCGCACCGCGCCAGAGGTGACCCAGGGGTTCACACGCATCCTGGTCACCGAACCGCAGCATCCCTACGTCGCGGCGTGGTGGCCTGCCGGTCACACGCTCGGCTACGAGCACGGCTTCAGTCACCAGGTCGTGGACTTCGTGGCCGCGATCGCGGCGGGCACGGACCCGCGGCCCTCGTTCGCCGAGGGCCTGTCGGTGCAGCGCGTGCTCGAAGCGGTGGAGCGCTCGAGCGAGAACGAGTCCGCCTGGCTCCGCGTCGCCGCGGACGTCCCGGCATCCGCCTGAGAATCGATCCGAGGGAGAACCCGATGGCGCGTCCGATCACCCTGTTCACCGGCCAGTGGGCCGATCTGCCATTCGAAGAGGTTGCGCGCCTGGCGGGCGAGTGGGGCTATGACGGCCTCGAGATCGCCTGCTGGGGCGACCACCTCGATGTGTCCCGGTGGGACGACGCCGCGTACGTCCAGTCGCGGCTGGACATCCTCGAGCGCAACGGGCTCAAGGTCTGGGCGATCTCGAACCACCTCACCGGCCAGGCAGTGTGCGACGACCCGATCGATGAGCGGCACCGCGACATCCTGTCGGACCGCGTGTGGGGCGACGGCGACCCCGAGGGTGTGCGTCAGCGCGCCGCGGAGGACATGAAGAACACCGCCCGGTTCGCCGCGAAGCTCGGCGTGACCACGGTGAACGGGTTCACCGGTTCCTCGATCTGGAAGGCCGTCGCGATGTTCCCGCCCGCGTCGGAGGAATTCGTCGCCCGCGGCTACCAGGACTTCGCCGACAGGTGGAACCCGATCCTCGACGTGTTCGAAGAGGTCGGCGTGCGCTTCGCGCTCGAGGTGCACCCGTCCGAGATCGCGTACGACTACTGGACCGCGAAGGACACCCTCGACGCGATCGGGCAGCGCAAGAGCTTCGGGTTCAACTTCGACCCGTCGCACTTCGTCTGGCAGCAGCTGGACTATGTCGCGTTCGTGCTGGACTTCGCGCCGCACATCTTCCACGTGCACGTGAAGGAGTCGATCACCAACCTCGACGGCCGCAACGGCGTCATGAGCTCGCACCGCCCCTGGGCCGACCAGCGGCGCGGGTGGACCTTCGTCTCCACGGGCCACGGCGCGGTGCGATGGGAGCCGCTGTTCCGGGCGCTCAACGCGATCGGCTACACCGGACCGACCTCGGTCGAATGGGAGGACGCCGGCATGGACCGCCTCGTCGGCGCACCCGAGGCGCTCGCGATGGTCCGCGCGCTCAACGCGATCACCCCACCCGCCGCCGCTTTCGACGCCGCCTTCTCCACAAAGCCCTGATGCGTTCCATCGGCATCGGCATCCTGGGGGCGGCGGGCATCACCGAGCGCGCGATCGTCGAGCCGGCGCGCGAGCTCGATGGGGTGCGTGTCGTCGCGATCGGCGCGCGCGACGCCGAGCGCGCCCGGGAGACGGCCGACCGTCTCGGCGTGCCCGACGCGGGAGACTACGCCGCCGTGCTCGCGAACCCGGCCGTGGACCTCGTCTACATCCCGTTGCCGTCCACTGTGCAGGCGGAGTGGGCGGTGCGCGCGCTGGAGGCGGGCAAGCACGTGCTGTGCGAGAAGCCGTTGACGGCGAATGCGACATCGGCGGCCGCCGTCGCCGCGGCTGCCGCGCGGACCGGCCGGCGCGCGTTCGTCGGCTTCCACTACCGCCTGCATGGTTTCACGTGTCGGCTGCTCGAGGTGCTCCGCTCGGGGACGCTGGGAGACATCCGCCGCGTCGACATCGACTTCAGCATCCCCCACTTCGTCGTGAAGCCCGGCAACATCCGTCTCGACGCCGACCTCGGCGGCGGCTCGTTCATGGACGTCGGCTGCTACGCGGTCGACCTGGTGCGCGCGGCGTGGGGTGAGCCGACAGTCGTCTCGGCCGAGTCGGTGCTGTACAAGGCGGATCCGCGCGTCGATCTGCAGACGGATGCCGCGCTCGAACTCCCCGGCGGCATCTCGGTCAGCATCCGCTCGTCGTTCATCGGCGATGACCAGGGCAGCATGGCGCTGCGGGTCGAGGGATCGGCCGCTTCCCTCGTAGCGACGAGCGTGATCGTGCCGCAGTGGGGTGCTGTGCTGAGCGTGACGGCGGGGGAAGACGTGCTGCTTGAGGAGAAGGCCGTCGAGGGCGAGAACAGCTACGCCCGCCAGCTCGAGCAGGTGGTCGCCGCGCTGCGCACGGGTGAGCCGAGTGAGCTCGACGCCGCGCTCGGCGTCGGCACGATGGCCGTGGTCGATGCGGTCTACCGCGCCGCGGGCCTGCAGCCGCGCTGAGAGAGCGGTGTGCGGTCCAGGCCGTCCGGGAATCCAGCACCTGCCGGGTCATGTCGTCCCGCTGGGCGATCTCAGAACGGCGCGAGCTCGTGGTCGCACTCCGGGTCAGGTGCGAACGCCACGGTGCTGACCGGCCGGTCGGCATAGGTGGAGCCGGTCGGACTCGTCCATTCGAGCACGCCGCCGGAGCGCTGCACGACCGTCCACGCGGTCTGGTGTTTCAACGTGTGATGTCTTCGGCACAGGTTCGCCAGGTTCTCGATCGTCGTCTCACCGCCGAGTGCGAAGTCGATCGTATGGTCGGCGTCGCACCGCCTTGTGGGCATGCGACACCCGGGAAATCGGCAGTGCTGATCGCGCACACGCAGATGTCGGCGCATCTCTTCGCTCGGTCTGTACCGGTCGACGGCCACGACCGCTCCGGTGATCGGGTGGGTCAGGATACGGTCCCAACCCGGCGCGTCCGCGGTCAGCATTCGGGCGGTGTCGATGTCGACCGGGGCGTGCCCGTCGAGCATGATCGCCTCGAAAGGGTCACGGACGGCGGCGTCGATGAGCGCCAAGACCGGGACGGTGATGCTGACGGAGGCGCGGATCGCGCCGAGCTCCGTGTCGTGGCCGACCGGATCGGCGGCGAGGAGCAGGTCGAGCAGGATGTCGGCGCGCAGCTGATCGGCGTTACGGGCGTCGACAGGACTCTCCGCATCGTCAGCGGTGCCGTCCGCGATGTCGCCCGGTGCGGCATCCGCCGCCGGCTGGCCCTTGACGGCGTGTCCGAGTTGAGACAGGCGATCGTGTGCCGCGTGGACGAGGAACGCGGGCGCGACGACGTGCAGCTCGCCCATGCCGTCGTCCAGATCCTCCACCCAGACGCGTCGTCCGCTCCGCGCCAGACGGTGGCGCTCGTCGATCGTGACGTCGGCGAACCACTCCGCGCGTCGCCTGGCGATGGGCGTGAGCCGCGCCGCGGACTCGGACATCGCGTAGTCCAGCACGGACGCCTCGAACTCGGCCCTCAGCTCCGAGCGTTGGATGATCTGTCCGGTGGTGACGATGGCGCGTGCGTGAGCCGCCGTGATCGTGCCGGAAGCCAGCGCGGCGTGCGTCTCGGGATACTCGTCGACGAGCGTTGCCGCATCATTCATCTGGCGCTGCACGGTGCGGTCGCTGACCCGCCACGCGACCGCGATCTCGGCGGCGACCGATCGGTGCGGAAACTCTGCCGTACTCGTCGCGTCGAGGCCGGCATCCGTCGTCCAGTCGTCGGCGATCGAACGTGCCTGTGCGAGGAGTTCTGCTTCTTCGGCCTGCAGCCGGGACATCTCACGTCGCGTCTCGACGAGCCTCGGCACCAGGTGAGCCATCCGCGCCGCGGCCCGCTCTGCGGCGGCGACGGATGCGATGCTCATGCTTCGATTCTGCCGAGGGCCTCCGACATCGACGCAGGGACTTCGGCCCGGTCAGGAGGTGAATAAGCCCGTCGTGCAGGGTATCGGGGACCGACGCGCGGCGGCTCGCAGCAGCTCAGCCCTCGTGGTCGTAGTACGGCCAGGGGAGGAAGCGGCGATCCCCGCGCCGGTCCGGCCCAGTCAGCGTGACGGAGCCGGTCGCGGCCCACTCGACGCCGCGCGGGAACATGCGGATGAACTCGATGCGCCGGAACGTGTCGATGTCGTGCCCGATCGTGATCGTGAACGAGCGGCCGGCGCCGTACTCGTTGATCCACGCGATCGGCTGATCGGTGTTCATGCCGTTGAGTTCGGAGATGCCCGCCTCGGGGATCACGACCGGATAGTGCGACATGGGCCACACGGGGGCGTTCTCGTACGCGTCGAGGTCGTCGAAGGTCGTCAGGAGCACCTGAGCGCCCTCGTAGAGGTCGACGCCCGTGAGGATGTCGTCGCCCGTGACGGTCCAGGTCGGGCTGATGCCCTCGGTGATCGGGTGCCGCGGGTCCGCCGTCCGGAGGAGCGCCTCGCCCCACGGGCGGGGGCGCAGGCCGGTCTCGTAGGCGCTCAGCTTGGCGCCGCGCATGACGTTGTACTCCTCGGGGTAGCCCCACGAATCCTCCTGCGCGGCCGACCCATGGAACCACACGATGCCCTTGCCGTCGTCGTGGACGAAGCGCAGGATGACGGCATCCGTCTCGGCGCCGAAGCCGACGGCCCTGTCGAAGTAGCCGTCGCGCCCCTCGAAGACGACGATCAGCACGTCGTACTTGTCGATGATCTCGGTCCCCAGCCCTCGGGGATCCTCGACGACCCGAACACGGAAGCGCGCCGTATCCTCGAGCAGCGTGGTGATCCAGTGGTTGTGCTGGCGGAAGCTGCGGTGCTCGTTGTCGTGCTCGCGGGTCATGTGACCCGAGAGGATCAGCACATTCAGGACGTCGGTCATCGGTGATCCGTTCGGTGGGCGGTCGTCATCGGTGCGCGGTCGCCGAGTGCCGCGCGGGCGAGCGCGAGATGCGCGCGGGTCATCGCGACCGGGTCGTCGTCGAGCCACTCGTGCCCGCCCCACTCGCTGGTGAGGGTGCCGGTGAATCCGGCGCTGCGGAGCGCGCCGCCGATGTCGGCGATCGGACCCGACACCCGGGCGTCGGTGTCGTCCAGATCCCAGAACTTCAGGTGGACGCCCTCGGTCAGCGGCAGGAGGGGGGCGACGTCGTCGATCGTGGACCGTCCGAAGCGCACGAGGAGGTTCATGAAGAGCGTGTGCGCCACGCCCGGGACCTCGCCGCCCCGGAGGGCGCCGAGCACGGCGGCGTGGGTGTCAGGTGCGCGCCAGTCGCTCGCCAGGCGGTCGACGAGAGCACCGCACACTCCTGCGTCGCGAAGAGCGGCGAGGTAGCTCGTCGGCAGTGAGGGCATCAGCATGCTGATGTCGATCAGCACTCGGATGCGCGGGTCGTCGAGCTCCTCGAGCAGTTCGAGGTTGGCGGCGTTCGCTGCCACGTCGAGCGTCTGCTGACCCTGGATCTCTTCGTAGAGCACGATGTCCAGTTCCGCGAGGACCGGCTGGAGCAGACGCAGCAGCTCGGGGCCCGCCTGTCCGAACGGCACGCGCACGCCCCGAGCCCCGAGCTGTGCAGCCGCGCGCAGCTGGGGTGTGAGGAAGGCCAGCCGCTCCGCTTCGGTGCGGCGTCGGCCCGAGGACCCCCAATCGTCGATGCTCCCACCGAGGATCGTCACCGCTCCGCCGGCAAGCTCCAGTCGTTCGCGGAAGGCGAGCACGTCGAGCGAGGTCGGTTCCGGAAACGACCGCCACAGCTGACCGGGCTCGACTTCGATCGTCGGGGCGATCCCCGCTTCGACGATTCCCGCGACGATATCGAGGGCGTCGCGCTCGGCACGGATGATCTCGGGCGTCCAGTTGAACGCGCTCGCCGACAGCGCCCAGCTCCCGTCCGGCGCGGGCGCAGCCTCCGCCGGACGCGGATCGGGCGTCGTGCTCGCGGCGCCCGGCGACGCGGGCCGGGTACCGGGTGCAGGGTTCTCGAGCGCAGCGTCGGCACGGAAGGACAGCGTCAGCGGGCCCTCGGAACCCGCCTGGAGGTAGGGAACCACGAGCGCGAACGACACTGCGACGTCGTGGGCGCCCGGGCGCAGCATCCGTCGCCCCTCGAGCATGAGCCGGTCCTGGACGAACCACCATCCCGGTTCAGTCGAGAGGGCGCCGGGGGAGACGCGGCGCCGTCCGAGCCGTACCTCCACCTCGACGGGTTCGCCGTCGATCGTAACGGTGAGGTCGATGACGCCCGCGAGCGGGAGCGAGCGGATCCACGGGAGGCTCACCGCGAGGGTGAACCCTCCATCCGTCGCGTCGAGCGCATCGTCGAGCAGGACTGGGAGCATCGTCGCGCCTCACTTCGGTCGGGTTCAGACAGAAAGCTACACGCTTTAGTCGAAATCCCGAAGAAGTTCTTCAGGCGGCGTCGGTGAAGATGCCCTCGATCGTCGGTCGGCCCGCGGCGAACCACCGGGGGAACGTCACGTCGAAGAGCTGCTCGCGCACCATCTCCGCGCCACCTCGCAGCGGCTCCCGTGCGTCGTTGACGGACTGGGCGATCGTGAGGTCTCGCGTGGCGAGCGGCAGCGAGAGTTCGTACACCCGCTGGCGCACTTCGGCGAGGAAGATCTCGCCCGCAGACGGCACAGCGCCTCCGACGACGATCGTTGCCGGGTTGAACATGTTGACGAGCGCGGCGATCGACTCCCCGACCACGCGCGCCGACCGCTGCACCAGCGCGATGGCCACCGCGTCTCCGTCCTCGGCGGCGAGTGAGATCGCCTCGGGGCGCAGCGGCTCGCCGTCGTCGGACCACCGCGCGAGGTACCCCGTCGCGCCGTCGGCGATCGCCTTCTCGGCATCGCGGACGAGGGCCCAGCCCCCCGCGACGGCCTCCAGGCATCCGGTCTTCCCGCACCGGCAGGGCACATCGGCGTCCCGCACGCGCACGTGCCCGATGTCGCCCGCCGCGCCGTTCGCGCCGCGGTGGAGCCGGCCCTGCGAGAGCAGCCCGGCGCCGATGCCGGTGCCGACCTTGCAGTAGATCAGGTCGGCGTGCTCGTCCCGGCGCCGCGCCCGCTCGTTGAGGGCGAGCAGGTTGACGTCGTTGTCGACCCACACCGGCGCACCGTAGCGCTGCTCGAACTTCCGGCGCACGTCGAACCCGTTCCATCCCGGCATGATCGGTGGGGCCACAGGTCGGCCGGAGCCGAAGTCGACGGGGCCGGGAACTCCGACAGCCACTCCCCAGACCGGGACGTCCGGTGTGCGGGCGAGCAGCTGGTCGATCATCTCCATTGCGGTGTCGAGCGTCTCGGCGGGTCCTCGCGAGATGTCCCAGGGGCGGTGCTCGGCGTCGAGCACGTCACCGTCGAGCAGGGTGACGCCGACGTGGATGTGCAGAGCGCCGAGCGCGCAGATGACGATGCGGCCGCGATCACTGCGGAAGCGCAGCGTGCGCGGGGCTCTGCCGCCGGACGACGGACCGAACTCCCCGTCTGCGAGGAAGCCCATCTCGATCGCCTGGTCGACGCGCTGCGTGACGACTCCGCGGCCGAGCCCCGTGACGCGCCCGATCTCGGGCCGCGTGGTCGCCTCATGTGTGCGAACGAGGTTGACGACGCGGAGAAGGCTCGTGACCTCGTCTGTCTGGGCGCCGAAGCGCAGCGTGGACTGTTTGGCCATAGCTGATCTTGACACAACTTCTGTCGATCAGGGACTCTTTCCAGCGTCCTATAGTCACTTCGAAGAAGACTTATGTAGTCTTTATGCGAAAGAGGAGGTGAGGATGCCTCACGGAGTCGGCATCGTCGGCGCGGGCCCCGGGGTCTCGGCGCTCCATCTGCCCACCCTCGCGCGGATGCCCGAGCACTTCGCCGTCGTCCACGTCGCAGACGCGGGCAGTGGGCGTGCCGCCGACCTCGCGGCGCGCGTAGGCGCGCGATCCTCCCGCGGGACCGACGAGATCCTGGCCGATCCGCGGGTGGAGGTCCTCGCGATCTGCAGCCCGCCCGCCGAGCACGCCGCGCAGATCCTCGCCGCGGTATCCGCCGGGAAGCGCGCGATCTTCTGCGAGAAGCCGATCGGCACGACCGTCGCAGCGGCTGAGGCCGCCGTCGAGGCGTGCCGCGCGGCCGGCGTTGCGCTGATCGTCGGCACGAACCACTACTACGACCCCGCCTGGGGGAGGGCCAGGCACCATCTCCAGACATCAGGCGGACCCGTGGTCTCCATCTCGGTCACGCTCGCCCTGCCGCCGAACGGGCGCTATCACGACGTCGTGACCGAGTTGCCGCAGCCCCTCGCGGGCCGGCCTGCTCCCGACCTCTCCCGTGGCGACGTGGCGGCGGCTGTCGTGCGTCAGCTTCTCACCGGCCTCGCCATCCACGACCTTCCACTCGTCCGCGACCTCGCGCCGGTATTCGAGCGTGTGGTCTTCGCGCGGCCCGTCGCGCCGCTCGGCTACGCCGTCGGCTTCGTCGCGAGTGGCATCCCGGTGCAGCTCACCACCGTCATGCTTCCCGCGGGAGGCGACGCGCTCTGGCGCCTGACGGTGACGACGACGTCCGATCGGCTGGACGTCACCTTTCCGCCGGCGTTCGTGCACGTCGGGAGCGCGAGCGTGCGCGTCGTGAGTGCCGATGGACGCGACACGGCGTATGCGGGGCAGGCGGAGGACGGCTACCTCGCCGAGTGGCGCGCGCTCGCGCAGGTGATCGAGGACGGCGTGCCGGTCGAGTACGACGAACTCCTCGACGACGTGCGCTACAGCCTTCGGCTGGCAGAGGATGCCGCAGCACTCGTGGAGGCGACGGGATGAGCGCCGTCGGCGTGTGGGCCGAACTTCCCGCGTATCGTGCGGCGACCGCGGAGCTGCCGGTCAGCGCACGCGCCGTCGCGCACGCTGAGGGTGCTCTCGCCGTCGTCGACGGCTCGGGCCGGTGGTGGTCCGCGGCGCTCTCCGCGATCGCGGCCGGCGCTGTTGGCGTGGTGGTCGCTCGTCCCGAGCGCATGCCGGAACCGGGACTGGACGAGCTCGCCGCGTCGGGCGCGCCGATCGTCGTCGAGCGCCCGCTCGTGCGGGCGGACATGGCCGCCCGGGGGGCCCTCGAGGGCGTCCGGCCGGCGTTCGTGACCGTCGAGTGCCATGCTCCGGCGCTGACGACGGTGCTTCGCGATGCCCTCGGGTGGGGCCGGGCCATCGCAGACGCTCCGCTTGTGCTGCGACAGGCGGAGTCGTCCGCGCACGGGCGGAGTCTCGCACTTCTGGAGAGTCCGGCGGGGGTCGCGGTGTCGGTGGTCGCGACCGTCCAGGCGGGCGCGCCGGGTGGGGGGCGGATCCGCGTGACCGCCGTGGGAGATCGGCTGATCGAGGTCGACGGCGGCGTCGGCACGCTGCGCGTCACGACATCCGATGCCGACGGTCGCCGCGTCGCCCCGAGGCGCTGGGAGAGTTCCGAGCGACTCGCCCTCCGCCGCGCGATCGAGGCGGTGGCGACCGGATCCGCGCCGGAAGACCTCGAGGAGCTGCAGCACGACGAGCGCCTCGCCGGCGCCATCGCGGACCGCTCCCGTCCATAAACGCCGTCGATCCCTCAGATAGGCGATCGCTCGTTCCCTGATAAGCCGGTCTTCGACAAAAGTAGGTGACGGGATCACCCCGAAGACTCACCGAAAGGGATCGAAGATGATCAAGCTGCTCTCCCACCTCTCGTTCGTCGCGATCACGACGCCCGACCTCGAGGCATCCGTCGACTTCTACGTCAATCAGGTCGGCCTCATCGAAGTCGGGCGTGAGGACGATCGCGTCTACCTCCGCTGCTGGGGGGACTACTACAAGTACTCCGTCGTCGTTGTGAAGGGCGACGAGCCCTCGCTCGAGACGATGGCGTGGCGCACCTCCTCGGCCGAGGCCCTCCATGCGGCCGCCGAGAAGATCGAGGCAGCCGGCATCACCGGTGAGTGGTTCGAAGGCAACGGCATCGGCCGTGCGTATCGCTTCGTCGGTCCGTGGGGCCACTCGATGACCCTGCACTGGGACGTGACCCGCCACCACGACACCGAAGGCGATGCCGCCTCCATCTACCCTGACCGCCCGTCGCGGCGCAGCAAGGTCGCCGGTGCACCCCGTCAGCTCGACCACGTCACGGTCGCCACCAGCGACGTGGACGCTTTCGTTCAGTGGTACGTCGATGTCCTCGGCTTCCGCTTCATGGCGCGCACCCAGCTCGACGAAGCGCCGATCTCGGTCTTCTCGGTGCTCACCACCAACGAGAAATCGCATGACCTCGGCGTGGTGCTCGACGGTTCCACCCGCGCCGGCCGCGTCAACCACTACGCGTTCTGGGTCGACACCCGCGAAGAGCTCCTCATCGCGGCGGACATCCTCGGCGAGAACGGCTATCCCATCGAGTACGGACCCTCGATCCACGGCATCGGCGAGCAGAACTTCCTCTACTACCGCGAGCCCTCGAGCCTCCGCATCGAGCTCAACACGGGTGGCTACCGCAACTACGTCCCGGACTGGGAGGCCAACACCTGGAAGCCGTCCCAGGGCTCGAACAACTTCTACCGCAACAGCGCGATGCCGATGTCGATGACCGAATCCTTCCCGCCTGCCGACGGGCCCTCGGCCACCGAGGAGGGCGTGCCCGACGAGATCAAGGACGCGCTCCTGAACCCCTACGCCAAGCACGGTCAGGGCTGACAGCTTCGCGGGCGACCCGGTGCTCCCCATAGCCTGGGTCGCCCGCGACACCAGTTCGCACGATGATGAGCGAGAACGGATGACGATGACGATCGAACGCTTCGACGCCCCCTTTGCGCTGGTGCGCTACCGCACCGGCTCCGGCGTGCGCCTCGGGTTGCTGTCGGGGGACCGGGTGCGCCCGCTCGGGCGCGATGAGCTGGGCTCGCCCACGCTGAACGACTTCCTCGCCGCACCGGACTGGGAACATCTGGCCGCGCTCACCGACGACGATGACGAGTGGATGCCGCTGGCTGAGGTCACGCTCACCGCGCCGGTCGAACCCCGCCAGGTGCTGCAGACGGGAGCGAACTATCGTCAGCACGTCATCGAGCTCGTCGTGGCCGGACTGACCCAGGATGGCTCTCGGACGCCCGATCAGGCCCGCTCCTTCGCGGCGGACATCATGGACGAGCGCAAGCGGTCCGGTGAGCCGTACTTCTTCATCGGACTTCCCGCCTGCGTCGTCGGCGAGGACGCTGCGCTCGCCCTCCCCGGTTACAGCAAGGTGCACGACTGGGAACTCGAGCTCGCCGTCGTGATCGGCCGCGAGGCCTTCCGCGTGCGTCGCGAGGACGCGCTCGACCACGTCGCCGGGTACACGATCGTCAACGACATCACCACGCGTGATCTCGTGTTCCGGAAGGACATGAAGGAGATCGGAACGGACTGGTACCGGGCGAAGAACGCGCCGGGGTTCCTGCCGACCGGTCCTCTCCTGGTTCCGGCGCCGTTCGTCGACGCCTCCGACGTCAACGTCCGGCTCGAGCTGAACGGCGAGGTGATGCAGGATGCCTCGACGTCCGACCTCCTCTTCGACATCCCGGCCCTCATCTCGGGCGCCTCGCAGACGATGCCTCTGCTTCCCGGGGACCTCCTGCTCACCGGAAGCCCGGCCGGCAACGGACAGCACTGGAAGCGGTTCCTTCAGGACGGCGACGTCATGACCGGCAGCATCGCGGGTCTCGGAACCCAGGTGGTCCGCTGCGTGGCGGAGGGCGCACGATGACCGCTCCGTCGGAGAACCCGGCCGACCTCGACCGCACCGACCCCGAGGCCGAGATCGCGGCGCGAGCCGAGGCGTTCCGCAACTGGGGTCGCTGGGGCGAGGATGACGTGCTCGGCACACTGAACTTCATCGATCCCGCGAAACGCGTCGAGGCCGCCGAGCTCGTGCGCGAAGGTCTCGTCGTGTCGCTGTCGCAGAGATTCGACACCGACGGCCCTCAGAAGGGCTGGCGTCGCCGGACCAATCCCGTCCACACGATGACCGACACCGGGACCGACGCCGAGCGCGGCAACCAGGGATTCCCTCATGGCATCGGCGGAGCCGACGACGTCATCGCGATGCCGCTCCAGTGCTCGACGCAGTGGGACGGACTCGGCCACATCTTCGACCATGGCAACGCCTGGAACGGACGGAGGGCAGGCGACGTCGTCACAAGCGACGGCGACCTGGTGACGGGCATCGAGCACACGGCATCCGTCATCGTCTCCCGCGGTGTGCTGCTCGACGTCGGTCGGCACCTGCAGCCCGCGACCGGCGAGCTGGCGGACGGATATGCCATCACCGCGGCCGACCTGGAGTCGTGCATCGCCGCGCAGGGACCATCGAGCACGGTGACACGCGGCGACATCGTTCTCGTTCGCACAGGACAGTATGCGCGCACCCGCCGCGACGGCTGGGGCGACTATGCAGGCGGGCCGGCGCCGGGGCTGTCGCTCACCACTGCGGGCTGGCTGCACCGCACCGAGATCGCGGCGATCGCCACCGACACGTGGGGCTTCGAGGTGCGGCCGAACGAGTTCGATGTGCCCGCGTTCCAGCCGCTGCATCAGGTCGTGATCCCCAACCTCGGACTGACCATCGGCGAGATGTGGAACCTCGACGCGCTCGCCGACGAGTGCGCAAGACTCGGGCGATACTCCTTCCTCCTGTCGGCCGCTCCGCTGCCGATCACCGGGGCCGTCGGCTCGCCGATCAACCCCGTCGCCATCCTCTAGACGCACTCCACACAGACAGAACAGGGAGGTTCTGACATGACCGCAGTCTCCAAGGTCGCGATCGCCGGCGCCGGCGTCGTCGGACTGGCCGCCGCGATCCAGCTGGCCAAGGCCGGTGTCGAGGTCGATCTCTTCGAGTCCAAGGCCGAGCTCAGTGCGCTGGGTTCCGGCATCTCGCTCCAGGGCAACGCGCTGCGGGCCTTCGACGCGCTCGGCGCGTGGGACGACATCCGCGCCGCGGGGTACCCGTTCGAGGGCCTGACGCTCCGAGCCCCGGGACCGGATGCCCCCGTTGTGGCGAATCTGCCGGATGTGAAGACCGGTGGTCCCGACTATCCGGCTGCGATGGGGATGCCCCGGCCCGAACTGGCGCGCATCCTGCTCGAGCATGCTCAGCGTGCCGGCGCACGAGTGCACTTCGGCCGCAAAGTCACCGGGCTCGATGCCCGTGCCGACGACGGCGTCGAGGTGTTCGTCGACGAGAAGTCCGCCGGCGTCTACGACCTGCTCATCGGAGCGGACGGTCTGAACTCCGCCGTGCGCGGGCTGATGGGGATCGATACGGCGCCCGAGCCGAACGGCATGGGCATCTGGCGCACCTTCGTGTCACGGCCGGCCGAGGTCGAGCGCAGCGAGCTGTACTACGGGGGTCCGGTCTACATCGCGGGCTACACCCCGACCGGCGAGAACTCGATGTACGCATTCCTGGTCGAGAAGGCGCAGGACAGGTTCGGCGTCTCCGACGAAGAGGCATCCAAGATCATGCTCGACGAGTCGCGCGCGTACGGCGGCCCGTGGAACTCGATCCGTGCCGACCTCGAGAAGGGCGCACACGCGAACTACACGTGGTTCACCAAGCACCTCGTCGAGGGGCCCTGGAACCGCGGCCGGGTCGTCATCATCGGAGACGCCGCGCACTCGTGCCCCCCGACGATCGCGCAGGGCGCAGCGCAGGGCCTCGAGGACGCCGTCGTGCTCACCGACCTCCTGACCGGACGCGACGCGGTCGACGAGGGTCTGTGGGACGCGTTCCACGCTCGTCGCCTGCCGCGAGCCAAGGCCGTGGTCGAGGCATCCGCTCAGCTCGCGCAATGGCAGATCGACGGCAACCGTGACGCGGACGCCGGCGGGCTGATCTTCGGCATCGCCCAGCAGATGGCTGTGCCGGCATGACCGAGCTCGATTCGGTCAGGGGCGACCGGATGCCGGTTGTCGACGTCCACGCCCACCTTCTCCTGCCTCAGCTGCACGCCGAGGTCGAGCGACGCGCCCCCGAACTCGTCGCCGGGGCCGCCGACCTGGAGCGCCGCCGCAACGGGGTCGAGAGCCTGAAGGCTTCGGGGGCGATGATCGGTGCGCGCATCCCGAAGCTGACGGATGTCTCAGCGCGCCTGGCCGCCATGGACGAGCAGGGGGTGGACACCCAGTGGGTCAGTGTGTCGCCGAACCACTTCTACCCGTGGGCGCCCGAAGGACTCGCGGTGTGGGTGGCGATGGAGACGAACCGACTCATCGCCGAGCATGTCGCCCAGGCATCGGACCGCCTCGTCGGCCTGGGCGTGGTCCCGCTGCAGCATCCCTCGCGCGTCGTCGAGTACCTCGACGACGCCGTCCTCGGGCGCGGTCTCGCCGGTGTCGAGATCTCCTCGTTCGCGGGCGATGTCGAGCTGTCCGACGAGCGTCTCGAGCCGTTCTGGGCCCGCGCAGCCGAACTCGGCTGCGTCGTCTTCCTCCATCCCTTCGGGTGCAGCCTCGACGAGCGCCTGGACCGGTTCTACCTCTCGAACACCGTCGGGCAGCCGACCGAGAATGCGGTCGCCCTCTCGCACCTCATCTTCGCGGGCGTGCTCGACCGGCATCCGGAGCTCAAGATCGTCGCCGCGCACGGCGGCGGCTACCTGCCCTTCGCCATCGGCCGGTCGGACCGGGCGTGGAAGGTCCGGCCCGAGGCGCAGCGATGCGCGCACGCGCCGTCGACTTACCTGCGCAAGCTGTGGTTCGACACCGTCGTCCACGACTCGCTGGCGCTGCGTCACCTGGTGGAGGCTGCGGGGGGATCCCGCGTGCTGCTGGGCAGCGACTTCCCGTTCGACATGGGGCTCGATGACCCCGTCGCGTTCGTGCGATCAGCGGAACTGCCGACCGAGATCACGGCGCGGATCCTCGGGGAGAACGCCGAAGAGGTCTTGCGGACGCGGGTGCGCGCGTGAAAGTCGCCCGCTGGAGGGACGGGGCAGAGCTCGGCGAGGGATTCGTCGTCGGCGATCGGGTCGTCCCCTTTCCGAACGGGCTGCGGGTCGCCCAGGTGCTCGCTCAGGGGCTGCCGGCCGCCCGCCGACTCTTCGAGCGCGTCGCCGACGAGCGGGGGACCGCGCTGGACTCGGTGCGGCTGCTGGCGCCGCTCGTGCCCACGTCGATCCGCGACTTCGTCGCCTTCGAGGAGCATGTCGAGGGGGTGAGCGCGGGAGTGGAGGGAAAGAGCCACGTGGCGCCGGAGTGGTACGAGGCGCCGACCTTCTACTTCACCAATCCGCACACGATCCTCGGGCCGGGCGAGCCCGTGGCGCCGCCGCAGACCGAGCGGCTCGACTTCGAACTCGAGCTCGCCGTCGTCATCGGGGCGGTCGACGGGTCGGACGGCCGCAACCTGCGTCCGGATGAGGCGGGTGCGCACATCTTCGGGTACACGATCATGAACGACTGGTCGGCCCGCGACCTCCAGGCGCGCGAGATGAAGGTGCGGCTGGGGCCGGCCAAGGGCAAGGACTTCGGGATGTCCCTCGGACCCTGGATCGTCACCGCCGATGAGCTCGAACCGCACCTCGACGACGAGGGCTTCCTCGAGCTTCGCGCCGAGGTGTACGTCAACGACGACCTCATCGGGTACGACCTGGTGTCGAACGCCGGCTGGCCGTTCCCAGAGTTCGTCGCCTACGCCTCGCGCAACTCGCGGGTGGTGCCGGGCGACGTGCTGGGCTCGGGAACGGTGGGCAATGGTGGCTGCCTCGGCGAGCTGTGGGGCCGCAACGGCAGCCTCACCCCGCCTCCCCTGGTCACCGGCGACGTCGTCCGGATGAGGATCGAGGGAATCGGGGAACTGGCCGGACCCGTAGGAGAGCAGGTCGTCGCGCCTGGCGTCCCCGCAGCGCGGCACCGCGCTCGGCGTCGATCGCGCGAACTTTCGTAGCTTTTCTACTAAAGCTGTGCTATCATGTTCATGACGTCGGGGCCTACGGGTCCGTTCCCGTTCGCGAAGTCGCGAGCGGGGCACACACCGTCGCGTCGATGGCCCGATCGTTCGGGCGACCCGCGCATGCAGCTGTCTCCAGTGAGGCTCCGCCTCCTCGTCATCTCCCTTCTGTCCGTCTCGTTCCTGGGCGCCCTCGACCACACGGTCGTGTCCACCTCGCTCGCCACGATCGCCGGAGACCTCGGAGCCCTCGAACACATGAGCTGGGTGGTCGTCGGCTACACGCTGGCGAGCACCGTCCTGCTTCCGGTGATCGGAAAGCTCGGCGACGCCGTCGGGCCGCGGCTCGTGTTCGTGACCTCGCTCGTCGTCTTCCTCGGGGCCTCGGTTCTGTGCGGGTTCGCGCAGAGCATGACGTGGCTCGTGATCGCCCGCGTGATCCAGGGCATGAGCTCGGCTGGGCTCCAGCTCATGTCGCAGACGATCATCGCCCACGTGACCTCACCCCGGGAGCGACCGCGGCACATGGCCGTCATCGGTGCGGCCTTCCCCATCGCGATCCTCGTCGGCCCCGTCCTCGGCGGGCTCATCACCGAGTACTGGGGCTGGCAGTGGGTGTTCTGGATCAACGTCCCGGTCGGCCTCGCTGCGCTGGCTCTGGCGATCGTCGCCGTGCCGCACATCGAAGCCGCCGCGCCCCGGCGCTTCGACGTCGCCGGCGCCGCGTGGTTCACGGCGTCGCTCGTCGCTCTGGTGCTCGCCGTGTCGTGGGCCGGCGACCGCTCGAGCTCGGCCGCCGTGGTGGCATTCGTGATCGCGCTCTGCGCCTTCGCCGCGTTCCTCTTCGTCGAGCTCCGCGCACCGGAGCCCATCGTTCCCCTCGCGATGTTCGCCGACCGCACGATCGCGGCCGGGCTGGCGCTCTCGGCGATCATCGGCGTCGGGCTGTTCTCGGTGACGGCCTATCTGCCGACCTACTTCCAGATGGCCTATCGCACGTCGGTGACGGTGTCGGGTCTCGTGCCCATCGCGACGGTGTTCGGGATGCTCGTGAGCAACCTCGTCACCGGATGGCTCGCCAGCCGCTCCGGCCGCTACCGCGTCTTCGCGATCTCCGGCACCAGCCTTGCGGCCGTCGGGCTGCTGACGATGTCGCTTCTTCCGGTCGGACTTCCGCTGTGGGTGCCGATGATCGTCATGTTCGCGGTTGGCGTGGGCACCGGAGCATTCATGAGCTTGATCATCGCGGTCGTGCAGAGTGCGGTCCCCCGCTCCGAACTGGGATCCGCCACCGCATCCGTGAATCTCGTCCGGCAGGTGGGCGCCACGGTCACCACCGCGGTGATCGGGGGAGTGATCGCCGCAGGGGTCACCTCGCTGCTGCCCTCCACGGTCGATGCCGCCACGCTGACCCCCCAGCTCGTCCACGCCGCATCGCCCTCGATTCAGGCCGAGATCGCTGGGATCTACACGAGCGTGTTCGCGCCCATCTTCGTCGGACTCGCCATCACCTACGGCATCGGCGTGATCGCCGCCGTCCTGCTTCCCGCCGGCCGCCTGCCCGAGGAGCAAGCCGCCGCACGGGACCCCGAACCGCTTCGCGCCTGAAACCGAGAAGGAGACGTCATGTCCAACCCTCCCCACGTCGTCATCGTCGGCAGTGGCCCGATCGGGTCCGCCTACGCCCGGATCATCCTCGAGTCGCACCCCAGCGCCACTGTCACCATGTTCGAGGCGGGTCCCCAGCTCACCGCCATCCCGGGCGAGAGCGTCCGCAACATCGAGGACCCCGTCGCCAAGGAGCGCGCCCGCGAGATGTCGCAAGGGCCTCAGGCCGGTGCCCTGCGCGAGAGCCTCGGCATCCCGGCCGGAGTCGTCGTCGAGGGGATGTTCACCGCCCGGCAAGGCACGCATCTTCTCGACTTCGGCGGCGAGGGGTCGGCTCATGCGCCGACGTTCCCCGCTGCGGCGGCCGCCACCAACGTCGGCGGGCAAGGAGCGCACTGGACGTGCGCCATCCCTCGCCCGGCGTTCAGCGAGAGGGTCTCGTTCATCCCGGGTGCGGAGTGGGACGGCCTCATCGAGACGGCCGAGTCGCTCCTGCACGCGCAGAGCGCGGCGTTCGCCGACTCGGCGATCGGCGGGGCCATCCGGATGCTGCTCGAGGACGAGTTCGGCGGCGAGCTGCCGGACGGCTACGGGGTGAGCACGCTTCCGGTCGCGGGCGATCCTCAGCCCGACGGATCGATGCGTTGGGCGGGTGCCGATGTCGTGCTGGGGCCGCTCATCGATGCCGGGAACCCGCTCGCGGGCCGCTTCGAGCTTCGCGACCTGTCGCTCGTGAGGAAGGTCGAGCACGACGGCGTGCGGGCCACCGGGGTCGTCGTGGAGGACCTGCGCACGCGCGAGGTGTCGACCGTGCCCGCCGATGTCGTGGTGGTGGCAGCCGATGCGTTCCGCTCGCCGCAGCTGCTGTGGGCATCGGGGATCCGTCCCGAGGCTCTCGGGCGGTACCTCACGGAGCATCACGTCGTGATCTCGACGGTCGCCCTCGACGGCGAGCGCATGGGTGCGCTCGTGAGCGATGACGAACTGAAGGACGAGCTCGCCCGGCGCGCCAAGCATGCCGCCGATCCCATCGCAGCCGTCAACCGCATCCCGTTCTCGGAGCCGGGGCATCCTTTCTCCCTCCAGGTCATGTACGCGGAGAACCCGCCGTTCCCGCTCGACCCGTCGAGCGCGCACGCCGGCAACCGCTGGGGCTACGTCAACATGGGCTACGGAGTGCGCAAGCACCCGCGCGTCGAGGACGGCGTCCGCTTCTCGGACGATGACCTCGACTACCGGGGGATGCCGAACATGACGATCGAGTATGCGCTCACCGAGGTCGAGGAACGCGAGATCGCCGAGGCGACGGAGCGCCTTCGGCGCGCCGGGGGCGCCTTGGGCAGCTTCGTCGCCGAGCCCCGTCTGCTGCCGAACGGCTCGAGCCTGCACTACATGGGGACCCTGCGGATGGGCCAGGCCGACGACGGCACGTCGGTCGCCGATCCCTACTCCCGGGTGTGGGGATTCGAGAACCTCATCGTGGGTGGCAACGCTCTGATCCCGACCGCGAACACGATGAATCCGACGCTGATGAGCGTCGCGATCGCCGTGCGCGGAGCGCGGGCGGTCGCGGCCGGCCTGGACGCCTACGCGGACGAGTCGCAAGGGTGAGCCCGGAGGCGCTCCGCGGCGCGCTGGCTCGCTGACCCGTCTCAGCGCTTACCAGTACTCGGACCTGCTGGCGCGGCCCGAGAACGCGGCGTACTTGCAGAAGAACCGGCGATGCCTGCCCGAAGAGGCGCCGTACAGCGGATCGGCGAGCGAAGCCGAGGAGGGTGTGCTCATGCGCGACACTCTGCTGACCCAGCGCCTCCCGAGGTGGACGATATGCGACCCCAGCGCCCCTGCTTTCCCGAAGTGCAATCAGTTGCTCAATGTAAATTAAACCCACAGAACTCCTTCATTCGTCGGCGCCGGGATCTCGTGGTGAGGAGGGTGCGCTGCTGGGCCCGTCGATCATGCCCGGCGGGTCGGACGAGTCGTGGGTCACGCTCGGTCCGATCCTGCGCTCGATCGCGGCGGTCGCCGAGGGTGAGCCGTGCGTGACGCACATCGGCCACGACGGTGCCGGTCACTTCGTGAAGATGGTGCACAACGGCATCGAGTACGCCGACATGCAGCTCATCGCCGAGGCGTATGACCTGATCCGCCGCGGCACCG
>NZ_JAKYXC010000007.1 GCF_022538185.1 Microbacterium sp. CFH 31415
CGCCCGCGCCACGCCCGGCGCCGCTCGCACCACGCCCGGCGCCGCTCGCCCGCTCCACGCCCAGCGCCGCTCGCACCACGCCCGGCGCCGCTCGCCTGCCGGCCCGGAGCGGCGTTCCGCGCGCCGTGTCCCCGCTTCCGCGACCCTCGGCTAGCACTTCGACGAGGCCTGCGCCAGGTCATTGGCTGCACCCCTGTCGCGAGGCATCCTGCCGTCGATGAGATGACTCTCATCCGCCAATACCTTTCATGTGTCAGGTTTTTGGCGTACAGTCGGGGACCGCGACGCCCCCGCGTCGCGAACACAGCCGAGGCAGGGCCGCCACGGAGGCGGCGACGACCGATGGAGGCGTCAGACCGATGACCAGAACATTCACACGCAGAACCTCCCGATGGGCTGCGGCCGGAGCGCTGACACTCGTCGGTGCGCTCGTGCTCGCCGGCTGCGGGCGCAGCGACGCGCCCACGGGCGGCGGCGGCGACGGCGGAGGCGGCGACGCCATCGACGACTCGCCCGCCAGCGGCACGGTCGAGGTATGGGCGATGGGCAACGAGGGCGAAGTCCTCGACGAGCTCGCCGCCCAGTTCGAGGAGGAGAACCCCGACGTCTCGATCGAGGTGACCGCCGTGCCATGGGAGAGCGCCCACGACCGCATCGCCACGGCGATCGCCGGCGGCCAGACGCCGGATGTGACGATGCTCGGCACGACGTGGGTCGGCGAGTTCGCCGCGACCGGCGCGTTCGAGCCCACCCCCGACGGCCTCGTCGACGAGTCGTCGTTCTTCGAGGGCTCGTGGGAGACGGCCGTCGTCGACGGAGTCGCCTACGGCGTGCCGTGGTACGTCGACACCCGCGTTCTCTACTACCGCACCGACCTCGCGGAGCAGGCCGGCCTCGAGCCGCCCGCGACGTGGGAGGAGTACACCGCATTCACGAAGGGCCTTCAGGGGGCCGGCGCCGAGTGGGGCGTCTCGCTCCCGCCGGGAGGCTTCGACTCGTGGCAGTACGTCACCCCGCTCGCGTGGCAGCAGGGCGGCGACATCCTCAACGAGGACGGCACCGAGTTCACCTTCGACACCCCGGAGTGGGAGGAGGCGTTCTCCTTCTACACCAGCTTCTTCGAAGACGGCATCGCCGAGCCCCGGCGCCTGGAGGGCGGCGAGATCGAGCAGGCCTTCATCACGGGTGAGGTCGGCGCGTTCTACAGCGGTCCGTTCCACGTCGGACTGCTTCTGGACCAGGGCGGCGAGGAATTCGCCGACAAGTTCGGAGTCGCGATGGTGCCGGGTGCCGACAGCCGCACCAGCTTCACCGGCGGCGGCAACCTCGCCGTGTTCGACGACGCCGAGAACCGAGACGCCTCGTGGAAGTTCGTGCGCTGGCTGAGCCAGCCCGAGACGCAGCTCGCCTGGTACGAGATCTCGACCGACCTGCCGAGCGTGCAGGAGGCCTGGGATGACCCCACCTTCAGCGACGACCCGTACCTGAGCGTGTTCGGCGAGCAGCTGCAGGACTCGAAGGCGCCGCCCGCGATCCCCACGTGGGCGCAGGTGTCCGCCGTGATCGACCAGGAGCTGGAGAAGGCCACGCGCGGCGACACGACGCCGGCAGACGCGATCGCCACGATCCAGCAGCAGGCCGCGTCGATCGGCACGGGTCAGTAAGCGACCTTCCACATGACCGCCATCGCTCCCGCGGCCCCGCCGCGTCGCCCCGCACCCCGTGTGAAGGCGACGCGGCGGGAGCGCCGCATGACACGCAACGCCTGGCTCTTCGCCGCGCCGTTCGTGATCCTGTGGGTGATCTTCATGGCCGGCCCGATCATCGGGTCACTGCTCATGAGCTTCACCGACATGACGACCCGCGACCTGCAGACGCCGTTCCAGGTGAACGTCGTCGGGTTCGACAACTACCTCCGGCTGTTCCAGGACCCCCGCTTCCTGCGATCACTCCTGAACACCTTCACCTTCGTGATCGTTGCAGTGCCGCTGACGATCGCGCTCGCCCTGGCGGTCGCGCTGGCACTGGACAAGGGCATCCGTCGCTTCCGCACGGTGTACCGCGTCGGGTACTACGCTCCGGTCGTGACGAGCATCGTCGCGATCGCGCTCGTGTGGAGGTTCATCCTGCAGCCGGACGGCCTGCTCAACGGGTTCCTCGCGATCTTCGGCATCCAGGGTCCGGACTGGCTGCAGTCCACGACCTGGGCGCTGCCGTCCCTCATCGTCATGGCGGTCTGGCGCAACATCGGGACCATCATGGTGATCTTCCTCGCCGCACTCCAGGGCGTGCCCCGCGAGCACCACGAGGCCGCGATGGTGGACGGCGCCAACGCCTGGCAGCGCTTCTGGAACATCACCGTGCCGGCGATGCGCCCCGCGATCCTGTTCGCCGCGGTCATCACGGGCATCGGGTTCCTGCAGTTCTTCGAGGAGCCGTACGTCATGACCCAGGGCGGACCGCTCGACGCCACCCTGTCGACGGCGATGTACACCTACGACCAGTTCGGCTTCGGCAACTACGCCTACGCATCGGCGGCGAGCTACGTGCTGTTCCTCGCGATCGTCGTGCTGTCGCTGATCCAGTTCCGGTTCCTCGGAAGGAGGGACTGACATGACCGTCACTCCCCCGCGCACCGCAGACGCACCCGGCGAACCGCCGCGGCGCCTCGGGCCCGTCCTCGCTTCGGCGTCGGTCACCGACACCGACGTGATCGAGCGGGAGCCGCATCCCGCCGGTCGCCGAGGTCGCGGCGAGCGCCCCCGCTGGTGGCTCTACATCGTGCTCACGGTGGGCCTGGTCGTCATGATCATGCCTTTCGTGTGGATGATCCTCGGTGCGTTCAAGACCGACGCGGAGATCCGCCGCAACCCGACGGGCTTCCTGCCGGAGCAGCCGACGATCGAGAACTTCGAGACGCTGTTCGGCCGACTGGACTTCACCACCTTCTTCATCAACAGCATCGTGGTCGCGGTCTTCGTGACGCTCGGCAACATCGTGTTCTGCTCGATGATCGGGTACGCACTGGCGAAGCTGCAGTTCCGCGGCAAGAAGCTGCTCTTCGTGATCGTGATCGGCACGCTCATGGTGCCCGGCGTCGTGACGTTCGTGCCGCTGTTCGTGCTGACCGCCAACCTGGGCCTCGTCAACTCTTATCCGGGTCTCATCCTGCCGTTCCTCATCTCGCCCCTGGGCGTCTTCCTGATGCGGCAGTTCATGCTGAGCCTGCCCGACGAGCTGATCGAAGCGGCCCGCATCGACGGCGCGAGCGAGTGGCGCATCTTCCTGCGCGTCATCATGCCGCTGTGCGGTCCGGCGGTCGCGACGCTCACGATCCTCACGTTCCTCGCGAGCTGGAACAACTTCCTGTGGCCTCTCGTGGTCGCCACGACCGAGGACATGTACACCCTTCCGGTGGCGCTCGCCCTGTACTCGGTGGGCCAGAACGCGGCACGGTACGGCCTCATGATGGCCGGCGCCGTGGTCGTGGTGCTGCCAATGCTGCTGCTGTTCCTCTTCCTGCAGCGCTACTTCGTGCAGGGCATCGCGCTCACCGGCATCAAGTGACATGAGCGGATGCCGCGGCATCCGCTCCTCCGACAGAAAGGACCATCGAACGATGGACTTCCCCGAAGGCTTCCTGTGGGGTGCGTCGACGGCGGCGCACCAGATCGAGGGCGGCAACGTCAACTCGGACTGGTGGCAGCGCGAGTGGGGGCACCTGCCCGGTGCTCCCGTCGAGACGCCGTCCGGCGATGCCGCCGACAGCTATCACCGCTACGGCGAGGACATGGCGCTCCTGGCCGACGCGGGACTGGACACCTACCGCTTCAGCATCGAGTGGGCGCGCATCGAACCGGAGGACGGCTTCGTCTCGCGCGCGGCGATCGACCACTACCGCCGGATGGTGTCGACGGCCCGCGAACTCGGGCTGCAGCCGATGATCACCCTGCACCACTTCACGAATCCGGTGTGGTTCGCCCGTGCGGGAGGATGGCACTCGGATGCTGCGGCCGACCGGTTCGCCCGATACGTCGAGGCCGCCCTTCCGGTTCTCGAGGGGGTCGACCTCGTGTGCACGATCAACGAGCCGAACATGGTGTCGGTACTCGCCGACCCCGAGGTCGGGTTCCCGTCGGTCGGGCTGCCTCCGGGGGTCCCGGCGGTCACCGACCGGCTGGTCGACGCGCACAAGCGCGCGGTCGAGCTCGTGCGCGGCGCAGGCGGGCGCGCCGGGTGGTCGGTGGCGACCCAGGCGTATCAGCCGGTCGACGGCGGCGAGACCGTCGCGGCCGAGTACGGCGCCTCGCGCGAGGACGTGTTCCTCGACGCCGCGACCGGCGACGACTGGGTGGGAGTGCAGGCGTACACGCGCACGAGGATCGGCCCCGACGGCCCGCTGCCCATTCCGGACGACGCCGAGCGCACGCTGACCGGGTGGGAGTACTACCCGCCCGCGGTGGGCGACGGCATCCGCAACGCGTGGGCCCGGGCCGGTGTGCCGGTCTACATCACCGAGAACGGCATGGCGACGGCCGACGACGCCCGGCGCATCGACTACACGCGCGGGGCGCTCGAGGCGGTCCACGCGTGCATCGCCGAGGGCGTGGACGTGCGGGGGTACCTGCACTGGAGCCTGCTGGACAACTACGAGTGGGGCAGCTACCGGCCGACCTTCGGACTCATCGCGTGGGACCGTGAGACGTTCGAACGCCGCCCGAAGCCCAGCCTTTCCTGGCTCGGCGACGTGGCCCGCGCGAACGCCCTCTGACGCAGGGCGCGAGGCAGTAGGGAGTCGACTCTACGCGTCGTCGCGGGGCAGCAGGTACCCGCGCACGAACTCGGCGAACAGCGCGTTCATGTCGACGGTGTCGTCGAGCAGCCACTGCTGCTGGATCCCGTCCATCACCGCGCTGATGAGACGTGCGGCGAGCGCGGGGTCGATGTCGGTCCGCACCTCGCCGTCGGCTTGTGCGGCGACGAGGATCGGCGTCGCGCTCGCGGCGCCGTCGCGGTACCGCCGCGCGAACTCCGCATGCGCGGGGTGCTCCGAATCGGTCGCCTCGGCCGACACCGTGGCGTACAGCGACGTGAGGCCGCGCGACTCCTGGTTGTAGGCGACGACCTTGGTCGCCTGCTCGATCAGCGTGTGCTCGGCAGGGTCGCCTGCGGCCGCGCGGATCGCCTCGTCGCGCTGGCGGAGCACCTCGGTGAAGAGCTCCTCCTTGTTGGCGAAGTGGTGCATCAGTCCCGTGGGGGTGAGCCCGACGCGCTTCGCGATCTCGCGCAGCGACCCGCTGTGGTAGCCGCTGCGGCCGAAGACGATGAGCGCCTCATCGACGATCGCCTGGCGGCGCGCCTGGCCCTTGGCGTAGCTGCCGCGCCGCGCGCGCGCACCGCGAGCCGGGGCACCCGACGTGGGTGCCGCGGCTGCGGTCTCGGCGGCTTCGCTGCTCACTCGCGCGCTTTCTCCTCGGAGCTGAACACCTGCGCCCTCATGGCCGGCCGCAGGAGCTTCTCCATCTCCTTGTCGACGAAGTACCGCTTCAGCGTATCGCCGGTCAGCTCATTGCCGATGGCCGCCATGATCATCGACTGGTCCAGCGAGAGGTAGCGCTCGGCGACGGTGCCGCTGCCGACCGCCACCGAGTCGTAGAACCCACCGGGTCCGTACGCGCCGAGATCGTCCTCGAGGTGGGCGAGGTTCTCGAGCACGCCGCGGCGGTCGTACGGAAGGGCGAGGAAGCTCGCGTGCGGCGTCACGACCCCGTCGCCGAACTCGGGATCCGGGTTCGTGCCCTCGGTGCATCCGGGCCGGTCGATGTCGACATCCGTGTTCTCGACGTCCGACGTGTACCCGTCGGAGCGCATACCCGCGAGGTCGACGCCGTACTCGGCGTAGCCGCCGAACGGGTTGCTCGCCGGTGAGAAGCCCCAGGCTCCGTAGCCGGCGTCCTCGAGCCCGTGGTGCTTCTGCACCGCGACGGTGATCGGATGGTTCAGCCGCCACGACCGCGGCCCCCACGTCGTCTCAGGCACCAGGAGGTCGGGCATGAGTGCCTCGAACATGCTGCCGCCCCAGCTCGGCACGAAGCTCATGCCGGCATAGGTGTAGACACCTTCCCAGACCTTGAAGCCCTGGTACGTGCGGTAGGTGCCGGTCGGCAGCTGCTCCTGCCATGCCCAGTCGCAGCCGGGCGGCATGGTGCGGTGGGTGCCGTAGAGCGCGGTCGCCGGGATCTCGCCGTTGGCGATGCCCAGGTACGTCGCGATCCGACTCTCGCTCACGGTCGTGTCGTAGTGGTGACAGGTGTAGAACGCCGTCTCACCCGATCCGTTGTACATCGGCGCCTCGACGCTGCAGTCCGGCGGCGGCGCCTCCCAGAACCCGCCGCGGTTCGTTCCCGCCGGCAGACCGGGTGCGCCCTCCGGGTTGAAGAACGCCGAGAACTCCATCGAGTCGTACAGCGCGTCCGCCTGCTCGGCGAGGCTCGGCTCCGCCTCGCGGACGATGCGGAGGGATGCTGCGAGCCAGCCGTTGTCGACCGTGCTGAGGAACGGGTGCACCGTGTCGCCGGAGTCCGGCCAGGTCGTCAGCTTCGCCCCCGTGGCCGGGTCGTACCAGTTGTAGTACATGCCGCTCGCATCGTTGCGCTCGAGACCCTCGAGGGTGTCGAGCGTCGTCGCCATGCGATCGCGGGCTTCGCCCTTCGAGATGATG
Source organism: Microbacterium sp. CFH 31415 (assembly GCF_022538185.1). Classification (GTDB taxonomy): domain Bacteria; phylum Actinomycetota; class Actinomycetes; order Actinomycetales; family Microbacteriaceae; genus Microbacterium. Next base: position 6,722 of record NZ_JAKYXC010000007.1, read on the forward strand.
CCCAGATCGCGCGCCGTGACCGCCGACCAGAGGTAGCCGCCGATGTTCGTGGGGGACGTGTACGCGCCCGCGGTGGCAAGGTCGCCGGTGATGTTGTCGGACGGCAGGCCCGTCGCTTCATCGGTCATCGCGTCCAGCGACGCCCAGGTGTCTTCGGCGTAGCGCTGGAGGGCCTCGTTGCCGGGCTTGCCGTGACCCGGACCGGCGGTCGCCGCCGACGGTGGCGCCAGCGCCACTCCTGCCGCTATCAGTCCCGCCACGGTCGCCGTGCTCAGCCATCGTCTCATCGCGCTCTCCTCGTCGAAAGCGGCTCCGCGGGCGGAGCCGTCGGTCCGGAAAACCTAACACCTGCCAGGTATTGGCGGAACCCCGGCATCCGCTCTCTCACGCGTCTCTCACACACTCACGCTCACCTGTCACGACACGCCCCTCGCCCCAGCACTTCGTGACAGGCGAGCAGGAGGGCCGGCAAGCCGGAGGCATCCGGCCGGCGAGCCGGAGGCACCCGGCCGGCGAGCCGGAGACGGCTGGCGGCCACGGGACGGCTGGCGACGAGCGGGCGGCTCAGCCGTCAGCGCGGGGCGTGCGCGGCGAGGAACTCGTACACGTCGGTCGTGTCGACGCCGGGGAAGGCACCGGTCGGCAGGGTCGCGAGCAGCGTGCGCGGCGTGCGGACGTTCGGCCAGGAGTTCTCGCGCCAGGCGGCCTCGAGGTCGGCCGGCGCGCGCCGGCAGCACGCTTCCACGGAGTGCGTCGAGACGCCGCGGTGCGGGGTGTCGCGCCCGAGGAACCACTTGGTGTCGTCGAAGCGAACGCCCACGCTCACCGAATGCGCGCCCTCGCTCGACTGCTCGACGCGGGCCGTGCACCAGTAGGTGCCGTTGCCCGTGTCGGTGTACTGGTAGTAGGGGTTGAAGTGGTCGTCGACGTCGAAGACCGCGCGCGAGGTCCACTTGCGGCAGCACATCTGGCCCTCGATCGAGCCGAGGCGATCGGTCGGGAAGTTGACGTCGTCGTTCTCGTACGCCTTCGTGATGGTGCCCGACTCGTGCACCTTGAGGAAGTGGACCGGGATGCCCAGGTGCACGGTCGCCAGGTTGGTGAACCGGTGCGCGGCCGTCTCGTACGAGACCGAGTACGCGTCGCGGAGGTCTTCGATCGAGATCGCACGGTCTTTCTTGGCCTCCTGCAGGAATGGCACGGCGTGCTGCTCGGGGATGAGCAGGGCACCGGTGAGGTAGTTGGTCTCGACGCGCTGGCGCAGGAACTCCGCGTACGACGTGGGCTCCCGGTGCCCGAGGATGCGGCTCGACAGCGCCTGCAGCACCGCCGTGCGCGGGTCGCCCTTGGCCGTGACCCGGCTCGACAGATAGAGGCGCCCGTTCTTGAGGTCGGCGACGCTGCGGGTGGTCTGGGGCAGGTCGGGCACGTAGTGAAGCGTGAATCCGAGATGCGCGGCGATGTCGGATGCGGTGCGCTGCGTGAGCGGGCCACCTGGGTGGTCGACCGCGTCGAGAACCGCACGCGCGTGCACCTCGAGCTCGGCGAAGTAGTTGTTCTGCGTGCGCATGAGGCGGCGCAGCGCGACGTTGGCGCGACGCGCCTCTTCAGGCGTGGCCGCCCGCTCGTCGCGCAGCCGCTCGATCTCGGACTGCAGCGCCAGCATCGTCTTCAGCGCCTCATCGGGGATGGTCTTGCCGATGCGGAACGGCGGGATGCCGAGCGCCTGGAACGTCTGCCCGCGCATCGCCCGCTCGAGCGAGATCTCGAGGGTCGCACGCTCGTCGAGCGGCTCGGACTCGAGGATCGAGTCGAGGGAGGAGCCCAGCGCCCGGGCGATCGCCTGCAGCAGCGTGAGCTTCGGTTCGCGCCGGCCGTTCTCGATCATCGACAGCTGGCTGGGTGCCCGATCGACCGCCGCCGCGAGCTCCTCCAGCGTCATGCCGCGCTCTGCGCGCAGCTGCCGGATGCGACGGCCGATGGTCAGGGAGTCCACGTCGTCATGGTCGGAGACTTCTGCGACCGAATCGTAGGTGAAGGACGTCGTCATGGTGCGATTCTGTCACGAGAGCAGAAATAAGCGAAAACTTCACAAGTGAATTGGTCAGGCGAAGGGGTGATCTTCACCGCAGAGTGGACACACGACCACCACCGGTTGATCCAGAACGCGGATCTCGGGATGCCGGAACCGACGCACACGTCGGGTCGGAGCATCCCCCAGAGGCACTTGACATTCGTTCACAGGAAGACAGGGATATGACACCTGCAACCGCCACCCCGATGCGCACGCGCACCGGCCCCATCCCCACGCAGATCCACGAGCCGGCGATCGAGGTCGCCGCACGCCTCGCCCCTCGTTACGACGAGATCCTCACCCCGGAGGCGCTCGCCTTCCTCACCGAGCTGCACCACCGGTTCGGCGCCCGCCGTCACGACCGCCTGGCCGACCGCATGCGGCGGCGCTTCCAGGTCGGCAACGGGCACGACCCGCAGTTCCGCGACGACACGCGCCACATCCGGGAGGACGCGGAGTGGCGCGTCGCCGGTGCGGGCCCGGGCCTCGAGGACCGCCGTGTCGAGATCACCGGTCCGACCGACCCGAAGATGACCATCAACGCGCTGAACTCCGGCGCGAAGGTGTGGCTGGCCGACCAGGAGGACGCCACCAGCCCCACCTGGAAGAACGTCATCGAGGGCCAGCTGTCGCTGCGCGACGCGATCCGCGGCGAGCTCTCGTTCACGAGCCCCGAGGGCAAGCGGTACGAGGTGACGGCGACCGAGACACCCACGATCGTGATGCGACCCCGCGGCTGGCACCTCACCGAGCACCACATCCGCTTCACCGACCGCACCGGCCGCACGATGGCCGCCTCCGGCTCGCTCGTCGACTTCGGCCTGTACTTCTTCCACAACGCCCAGCAGCTCATCGCGAACGGGCGCGGACCGTACTTCTACATCGCCAAGCTCGAGTCGAGCGAAGAGGCGAAGCTGTGGGACGACGTCTTCTCGTTCAGCGAGCGGTACGCGGGCATCCCCCACGGCACGATCCGCGCGACCGTGCTCATCGAGACGCTGCCTGCGGCGTTCGAGATGGAGGAGATCCTCTTCGAACTGCGCGACCACTGCGCCGGCCTCAACGCCGGCCGCTGGGACTACATCTTCTCCATCATCAAGAACTACCGCGGCCGCGGGGCTCGCTTCGTGCTCCCCGACCGCAGCGAGGTCACGATGACCGTACCGTTCATGCGGGCGTACACCGAGCTGCTCGTGCAGACGTGTCACAAGCGCGGCGCCTTCGCGATCGGCGGCATGAGCGCCTTCATCCCGAACCGGCGGGACCCCGAGGTGACCCAGCGCGCGTTCGAGAAGGTCGCCGCCGACAAGAAGCGCGAGGCCGGCGACGGCTTCGACGGCACGTGGGTGGCCCACCCCGACCTGATCCCCGTCGCCCGCGCCGAGTTCGACGCAGTGCTCGGCGACCGGCCGAACCAGCTGGACCGCCAGCGACCCGAGGTCGACGTGAAGGCGGCCGACCTGATCGACGTGCACATCGGCCGTCCGATCACGGCAGCAGGCGTCCACGGCAACGTGTCGGTGGCGATCCGCTACATCGAGGCGTGGCTGCGGGGCCTCGGCGCCGTGGCGATCGACAACCTCATGGAGGATGCCGCGACCGCCGAGATCTCGCGCTCGCAGGTGTGGCAGTGGATCCACCAGGACCGCTCCACCGAGGACGGCACGCCCATCACGCGCGACTACGTCGAGCGGCTGATCGCGCAGGTGCTCGGCGAGGTCGAGCGGCGCGACGGCGATCGATTCGACGACGCGGCCGAGGTGTTCCGCGAGGTCGCCCTCGGCACCGAGTTCCCGGCCTTTCTCACCCTGCCCGCCTACGCGCGCTTCCTCGTCGAAACCGACTGACGCATCTTCCCGAAGGACAACGACATGACCACCTACACCGATGACATCGAGGCCGTCGAGGCCCTGAAGAAGCAGTACGGATCTCCCTGGGATGCCGTCAACCCCGAGTACGTCGCCCGGATGCGCGCGCAGAACCGGTTCAGGACCGGACTCGAGATCGCGCAGTACACGGCCGACATCATGCGTCGCGACATGGCGGAGTACGACGGCGACTCGTCGCTGTACACCCAGTCGCTCGGCGTCTGGCACGGCTTCATCGGGCAGCAGAAGCTGATCTCGATCAAGAAGCACCTCAAGAGCACGAACAAGCGGTACCTGTACCTCTCGGGCTGGATGGTCGCGGCGCTCCGCTCGGAGTTCGGCCCGCTGCCCGACCAGTCGATGCACGAGAAGACGGCGGTCCCGGCCCTCATCGAGGAGCTGTACACGTTCCTCCGCCAGGCCGACGCCCGCGAGCTCGACCTGCTCTTCACGCAGCTCGACGACGCGCGCCGCGCGGGCGACGAGACCGCCGTCGAGTTCATCCAGTCGCAGATCGACAACCACGAGACCCACGTGGTGCCGATCATCGCCGACATCGACGCCGGCTTCGGCAACCCCGAGGCGACGTATCTCCTGGCGAAGAAGATGATCGAAGCGGGCGCCTGCGCGATCCAGATCGAGAACCAGGTCTCCGACGAGAAGCAGTGCGGTCACCAGGACGGCAAGGTCACGGTGCCGCACGAGGACTTCCTCGCGAAGATCAACGCGGTGCGCTACGCCTTCCTCGAGCTCGGCATCGACAACGGCGTCATCGTCGCCCGGACCGACTCGCTCGGCGCCGGACTGACGCAGAAGCTGGCCGTCTCGAGCGAGCCGGGCGACCTGGGCGACCAGTACAACGCGTTCCTCGACGTCGAGACGATCTCCGAGTCCGAGCTCAGCGACGGCGACGTCGTCATCCGTCGTGAGGGCCGGCTGCTGCGCCCGAAGCGTCTCGCCAGCAACCTGTACCAGTTCCGTCCCGGCACCGGCGAGGATCGGGTCGTGCTCGACTGCGTCACGTCGCTGCAGAACGGCGCCGACCTGCTGTGGATCGAGACCGAGAAGCCGCACGTCGAGCAGATCGCCGGCATGGTCGACCGCATCCGCGAGGCCGTCCCGAACGCGAAGCTGGTCTACAACAACAGCCCGTCGTTCAACTGGACGCTCAACTTCCGCCAGCAGGCCTACGACCAGCTCGCGGCCGAGGGTGCGGATGTCTCGGCCTACGACCGCAGCAGCCTGATGAGCGTGGAGTACGACGACACCGAGCTGGCGCAGCTGGCCGACGAGAAGATCCGCACGTTCCAGGCCGACGGCTCGGCGCGCGCCGGCATCTTCCACCACCTGATCACCCTGCCGACGTACCACACGGCGGCACTGTCGACCGACACCCTCGCCAAGGGCTACTTCGGCGACGAGGGGATGCTCGCCTACGTGAAGGGCGTCCAGCGCCGCGAGATCCGCGAGGGCATCGCGACGGTGAAGCACCAGAACATGGCCGGCAGCGACATCGGCGACAACCACAAGGAGTATTTCGCCGGCGACGCGGCCCTGAAGGCCGGCGGCAAGGACAACACGATGAACCAGTTCGGCTGATCTCGAAGACGACGGATGCGCGGGCCGCAGGGTCCGCGCATCCGTCGTCTTCGGCATCCCGCGTCAGGGCAGCAGGCCGCGCTCCATGGCAAGGGTGACCGCCCTGGTGCGGTCGGCGACGCCGAGCTTGTCGAAGACCTTGAGCAGGTGCGTCTTGACCGTCGACTCGCCGATGCCGAGCGTCACCGCGATCTGCTTGTTGCTGTGTCCGGCGGCGACCAGCCGCAGCACGTCGAGCTCGCGTCCCGTGAGCGCGATCGCGTCGGGTCCGGGCCGACGCATCCGCTCGACGAGGCGCACGGCGACCTGCGGCGAGAGCGCCGACTGACCGGCGGCGACCGAGCGGATGCCCGCCACGATCTCCGCCTGCGGCGCCGCCTTGAGCAGGTAGCCCGAGGCTCCCGCCTCGATCGCGGCGAGGATCTGGTCGTCCGACTCGTAGGTCGTGAGGATCAGCACCCGCGGCGGCGGGGTGCCCGCCTCTCCCCCGGCGATCCGCGCGGTCGCCGAGACGCCGTCGACGCGGGGCATGCGCAGATCCATGAGCACGACGTCGGGCGAGGTCGCACGCGCCAGTGTGACCGCTTCGTCGCCGTCGGATGCCTCCGCCACGACCTCGAAGCCGGGTTCGTCCGACAGCAGCCCGGCGAGGCCCGCGCGCACGACGGGATGGTCGTCGGCGATCAGCAGCCGGATCATGGCGTGACCTCCGTGCGCGTCTCGTCCGCCGGCGCACCGCCGCCGACCGCTCGCGCGCCCGCACCCGCGCCCGCGCCCAGCGGAAGCCGCACCCGCACGGTCGTGCCGGCGCCCGGCGCCGAGTCGACCTCGAACGTGCCGCCGGCGAGCGCGACGCGGTCTCCCATGCCGTCGATGCCGAACCCGGTGCCGCTGGCTGCGGGGTCGAACCCGCGCCCATCGTCGGTGATCTCCAGCGTCGCGGCCCCATCGGCCACGCGCACCGCCACCGTGGCGAGCGTCGCCTGCGCGTGCCGGGCGACGTTGGACAGCCCCTCCTGCGCGCAGCGCAGCAGCACGACCTGACGGTCGCGGTCCAGCGCCTCGGCGGTCGCATCGACGGAAACGTCGATGGCGGCTCCCGACTGGGCGCGGAAGCGCTCGGCCAACCGCTCGATCGCCGCGCCGAGCGCCGCCTCGTCGGGCACGGCCGCCGTGCGCGCGACGAGGGCGCGGGCTTCGTCCAGCGCGTCGCGCGCGACCTGCTCGACGGTCGCGAGGGTCGCGGTCGCGGCGTCCGCTGCCCCCTCCCGCGACTGCCGCCCGGCACGCTCCGCGAGGATCACGAGGCCGGCGAGACTCTGGGCCAGGGTGTCATGGATGTCGCGCGCCAGGCGCTCCCGCTCCTCGGAGGCGCCGCGCTCATGGCTCAGCGCGCGCACCTCGGCCTGCGCCGCCGTCAGTTCGTCGAGCAGACGCGCCCGTTCCTCCCCGTATTCTGCGATGCCCGAGATCCAGAGCCCGAACGCGGTGGCGAACGCGAACGAGAACCCGGCGGTCGTCACCCCGGCCACGAACGCACCGATGCTGAAGCCCCCGCCGAAGGTGTAGCCGACCATCACCGCGAGGGCGATGACGGCCGATCCGATGACCCCACGACGGCGCGTGTCGCCGAGGACCCAGGCCAGCGGGTACGCGAGCACCTGCAGGGTGGCGAGGAACTCGGTCGACGCGGTCCCGATCGCCAGGATGACGGCGGTGGTCGTCAGGAACGTCGCGAACCGCAGAGTCGACGCGGTCCCGATCGCCGGTCGCGCGATCAGGAAGTACGCCAGAGCGAACGCCGCGATCGCGGCATAGGCGACCACGCGCTCGGCTGCGCCTCCTGGCCCGAGGCCGAACGCGATGGCCATCGCGATCGACGCCGATCCGGCGACGACCGCGATGTCCCACCAGCGCTTGTCGAGCATGGTCCCCCTGATCCTCCTCGTGAGGCTACGCGTTGCGGCGGATCCACCGGAAGGTGACGAGCGACATGATCAGCCCGACGACGAGCCAGATGCCGAGGGCGGCCGCCACGCCCACCAGGTTCCACTCGCCGCCCGGCTCGAGCGCAGCGTACTCCTCGGGGAGGAACACGGCGCGCATCCCCTGCGCCATCCACTTGAGCGGGAAGAGCGAGGCGACGTTCTGCAGCCACTCCGGGAGCTGCCAGAACATCAGGTACACCCCCGAGATGAACTGCAGCACGAGCCCGATCGGGATCACGACCGCCGTCGCGCTCTTCGCGCTGCGGGGCAGCGCCGACAGGGCGATGCCGAGCAGCGCCGAGGTCGCGATGCCGAACACGAAGACCCACGCGAAGGTGAACCACTGCGACGGCTCGGTGGGCAGCGGCACGCCCAGGGCGAGCCCGGCCACGGCGAGCAGCAGCGCCGCCTGCAGCACGCCGGTGACCAGCACCTGCGCGATCTTGCCGAGGAAGTAGCTGACGGGCGAGAGCGGCGACCCGCCGAGTCGCTTGAGGGTGCCGTCCGCCCGCTCCAGCGCGATGTCGATCGCGAGGTTCTGGAAGCCCGACAGCAGGAGTCCGGCGGCCATCATGCCCGGCAGATAGAGCTGCGCCATCGGCAGCGCCGGCAGGCCGGGCGCCATCTGCACATCACCGTCCGCGCCGAACGCGACGCTGAACAGGCCCAGCATGAAGACCGGGAACAGGAAGGTGAAGAACAGCGTGTCGCCCGAGCGGAAGTACTGCGTCAGCTCGAAACGCGCCCGCCACAGCCCGGTCGGGACGATGCCGGGCACCCTGATCGCTGTCATGCTCATCGCACAGTCTCCTTCGCCAGCTCGGCCGCGGCGCCCGATGCGCGCGCGACCAGTTCCAGATAGATGTCTTCGAGGCTGGGCCGGACGATCTCGAGCCGCTCCGGCTCACCGCCCAGTCGAGCGCTCAGCTCGCCCACGAGAGCGAGGGGTGCTGTGGAGCGCTCCTCGCGCTGCACACCGTCCTCGTGCCAGCGCACGACAGGCACGCGGGCGTCCGGCCCGCCGAAGGTGTCGACCGGGCCGAGCGCCTGCAGCCGGCCGTCGGCGATGACCGCCACCCGGTCGGCGAGCTGCGCCGCCTCGTCGAGGTAGTGGGTCGTGAGGAGGATCGTCGTGCCGTCGGCCTTGAGCCCCCAGATCAGCTCCCAGAACTCGCGCCGCGCCTCGGGGTCGAAGCCGGTCGTGGGCTCGTCGAGAAAGAGCAGCTCGGGTCGCCCGATGATGCCCATTGCCACGTCGACCCGCCGCTGCTGCCCGCCCGACAGCTTCGAGGTGCGCATCTTCGCCTGCGCGGTCAGGCCCACGGCGGCGATCACCTCGTCCACATCGCGCGCGTCGGGGTAGAACCCGGCGAACTGCTTCAGCTGCTCGCGCACGGTGAGCAGGCCGCTCTGACCGCACGTCTGCAGCACGATGCCCAGGCGCGCCTTCCACTCGAGGCCGCCGTGCTCCGGGTCGACCCCGAGCACGCTCACCTCGCCGCCGCCGCGACGGCGGTAGCCCTCGAGGATCTCGACGGTCGTGGACTTGCCGGCGCCGTTGGGGCCGAGCAGGGCGAAGGTCTCGCCGCGCTCGATGTCGAAGCTCACGCCGTCGACGACGGCGCGGCCGTCGTACGTCTTCCGCAGGTTGCGCACCTGCACTGCTGGAGTTCTCATGCCTCCAGCCTCGCGCCGGCGAGCCGGCTCCCCCAGCCGTCATCCGCAGGAGGAGGCATCCCCCATTCGGTGGAGGCCGGCGTCGACCGGCAGACCGGCGTCCACGCACCGCAATACGGTCCACGGACTGTCGTGCGGCCCACCGATTCCGGACAGTGCGGAACGCCGGCTCGCACTACGCTCGTAGGCGTGACAGACCGCGCCCCGCTCTCCCGCAAGCTCTCCGCCATCGCCGAGTCCGCGACCCTCAAGGTCGACGCGAAGGCGAAAGCACTGCAGGCCGCCGGCCGGCCCGTGATCTCGTACGCCGCGGGCGAACCGGACTTCGCCACCCCGCAGTTCATCGTCGACGCCGCCGCCGCGGCGCTGCACGACCCCGCGAACTACCGCTACACGCCCGCCGTCGGCCTTCCCGTGCTGCGTGAGGCGATCGCGGCCAAGACGCTGCGCGACTCGGCTCTCGACGTCGACCCGTCGCAGATCATCGTCACCAACGGCGGCAAGCAGGCCGTGTATCAGGCCTTCCAGGCCGTGGTGAACCCGGGTGACGAGGTGCTGCTGCCCGCTCCCTACTGGACGACCTATCCCGAGGCGATCGCCCTCGCCGACGGCGTTCCCGTCGAGGTCTTCGCGCCCGCCGAGCAGGACTACAAGGTCACGGTCGACCAGCTCGAGGCTGCCCGTACCGACAGGACGACGGCGCTCGTCTTCGTGTCGCCCTCGAACCCGACCGGCTCGGTCTACACGCCCGAAGAGACCCGGGCGATCGGCGAGTGGGCCGTCGAGAACGGCATCTGGATCATCACCGACGAGATCTACCAGAACCTCGTTTACGAAGGCGTGCGCGCCGTCTCGATCGTCGAGGCGGTTCCGGATGCCGCGGCCCAGACGATCCTCGTGAACGGCGTGGCCAAGACCTACGCGATGACCGGCTGGCGTCTCGGCTGGATGGTCGGGCCGAAGGACGCCATCAAGGTCGCGGCGAACCTCCAGTCGCACCTGTGCAGCAACGTCAACAACATCGCGCAGCGCGCGGCGCTCGCGGCGCTGTCGGGGCCGCAGGACGAGGCGGAGCAGATGCGCCTCGCGTTCGACCGCCGCCGCCGCCTGATCGTCGCCGAGCTGTCGAAGATCGAGGGCGTCACCGTGCCGAACCCGCTCGGGGCGTTCTACGTCTACCCTGACGTGCGCGGACTGCTCGGCCGCGAGTGGCGGGGCAAGACCCCGACCACGACGCTCGAGCTCGCCGATCTCATCCTCGAAGAGGCCGAAGTGGCCGTCGTTCCGGGTGAGGCGTTCGGCCCGAGCGGCTACCTCCGGCTGTCGTACGCGCTCGGCGACGATGCCCTGCTCGAGGGCGTCCAGCGCCTGCAGCAGCTCTTCGCCTCGTAGGCCGAGTCACCGCACCCCGCTGCCCGGGAGGTCCTCAGACCTCGAACCGCCCGCCGCATCGGGGGGCGGCAGGCGATTCTGGGGGATTCTCTGGGGAGAGTCAGTCGACCTTCACGACGGCGAAGTCCGCGTCGAGCTCGACGTCGGCGTCCTCGCCGTTGCCGAGGTCGATCTCGACTTCGTAGACGTGGTCGGCGTCGTCGGCGTCGTCGCTGAATTCGACGCTGGTGACGGTTCCGGTGCCGACCTCGGCGAGTGCCGCGTCGGCCGCCTTCGTGCGGACCGCCTCGTCCGTGACCGGAAGGTCGTCGCCCGTCGACTCGCCCGACGCGTCGTCCGATGAGCCGTCGTCGGAGGAGCCGTCGCCGGAGGAGCCGTCGTCGGAGGAGCCGTCATCGGACATGACGGAGACGATGCCGAACTCGGCGTCGAGCATGACCTCGACGAAACCGCCGGCGTCGAGGAGGATGTCGATCTCGTAAGCGTGGGTCGGGTCGTCGTCGATGTCGGCGTCGACGACCGTTCCGGGGCCGGTCTCTTCGAGAGCGGCCGCGATGGCGGCGTCGAGATCGGCCGGGTCGCCCGATGTCACGCCGACGGATCCGCTGCCCGGGGTCGCGCCCCGGAGGGAGTCGGTGTCGGGGGTCGCGCTGGGCGTCGCCGCGCTGGTGGTGGCGAGTGTCGCCCGCGGCGCGGCGTTCGCGGCGAACGCCGCTGCGCCGCCGGCCAGCGAGGCGACGACCGCCGCGGACGTGATGATGATGGCGCTCTTTCGCATGGTGTCCTCCTGGGTAGGACTTCACCTTCGCGAATGGATGCTGAAGCCAGCCTGAAGCCGGCGAAGATCACACCGGCAGGCTCAGCGTGAACCGCGCGCCGCCGAGCGCGGCGTCGTCGAGCCGCACACTCCCGCCGTGCGCCCGCGCGATCTCCGCCACGATCGCCAGCCCGAGGCCGCTGCCGCCGGCATCCCGCGACCTCGCTTCGTCGAGCCGCACGAACCGCTCCCACACGCGCTCCCGCTCGGCGGGCGGTACGCCAGGGCCGTCGTCCTCGACCGAGACCGCAGCCATCCCGTCGGCCAGCTCGGTCGACAGCGTGATGCGGCCCGAGGCGTGCCGGACGGCGTTGTCGACGAGGTTGCGGACCGCCTGCGCGACGAGCCCGGCGTCGGCGCGCGCACGGACCGGACGGATGCCCGACCCGTCGACCTCGACGGCGGTGGTGGCGCGCACGCGCTGCGCCTCCGCGACGAGCACGTCGTCGAGGTCGACCTCGACCGCGTCGAGGACGAGCGCATTCTCGTCGGCCTTCGCGAGCACCAGCATCCCCTGCACCAGCCGCTCCAGCCGCGCGCCTTCGCCGAGCACCGTGTCGGCGAGCAGTCGCGGCGAGACGCGTTCGGGGTGGGCGAGCGCGACCTCGGCATACTGCCGCAGCACCGCGAGGGGCGACTTGAGCTCGTGCGAGGCATCCGAGATGAAACGCCGCTGACTGTGCTGAGCGGTCTCGAGCCGAGCGAGCATGCCGTTCATGGTCCGTGCGAGACGGCCGACCTCGTCGGTGGTGTGCGGGTCGTCGACCCGGCGCGAGAGGTCGCTGGCCGTCACGGCGTCCACCTGGCGGCGGAGGCGATCGACGGGCGCCAGCGCACGCCCCACCGCGATCCAGGTGGTGACTCCGACGACCAGCACGATGATCGGCACCGACACTGCCAGGAGCCCCGCCACCGACGCCAGCGTCGCATCGGACTCCGCGGTGCTGCGACCGGCGACGACGACCCAGTCGCCGCCATCGCGGTCGGCGGCGACGACGAACACGCCCGCGCCGGGGATGTCGATCGCACCCGCGAGCGCCCCGTTCCGATCGGCGAGCGGTCCGAGGTCCTCGACGACATCGCCGGCCGCCACGACGGCTCCGCTGTCGCGGTCCAGCACCTGCCAGAACCGGTCGTCGTCGACGTCGGGGAGGGAGCCGACCCCGGCGTCGTCGACCTGCTCGGCCCACGCCGTGGCATCCTGCACCGCGGCGACCTCGAGCTGACGAAGCAGCGAGGTGCGCAGCGTCAGCCAGAAGCCGACCGCGCCGGCGATGAGCGCGACGGCGACCACCGCGACGGCGACCGACGTGATCCGCGCCCGGATGCCGAGCCGGCGTCGCGGCTCAGCCATCGGCGTCGATCCTGTAGCCCGCCCCGCGGACGGTGCGGATGGATGCGCGGCCGAAAGGGCGGTCGACCTTGGCCCGCAGATGCCCGATGTAGACCTCGACGATGTTCGGGTCGCCGTCGAACGAGAAGTCCCACACCGCCTCGATGATCTGCGCCTTCGAGACGACCTCGCCGGCGCGGCGCATGAGGAACGACAGCACGGCGAACTCCCGGCTGGTCAGTTCGACGCGCGTGCCGCCGCGCGACACGTCGCGTGTTACGGGGTCGAGCGCGAGATCGCCGACGGTGAGGACGACGGGCCGGGGCGTCGATCCGCGGCGAGTGAGAGCGCGCAGCCGGGCCAGCAGCACCGCGAACGAGAAGGGCTTCGTCAGATAGTCGTCGGCGCCGGTGTCGAGGCCCTCGACCTGATCCCACACCCCGTCCTTGGCTGTGAGCATGATCACCGGCGTCCAGTTCTCCTCGTCACGCAGCGCACGGCACACGGAGTAGCCGCTCATGCCCGGCAGCATGACGTCGAGCAGGATCACCGCGTACTCGTTCTCGCGCGCGAGCCACAGGCCGTCCACGCCGTTGTGCGCGACGTCCACGGAGAAGCCCTCCGCCTCGAGACCACGACGCAGACCGTCGGCCAGACGCACTTCGTCGTCGACCACCAGCACGCGCATGGATCCATCGTGTCCCATCCGACCTGAATCGCGCCTGAAGCGCCGCCTGAGCCCGACGGGTTGCCACCCATGGTGCGTATGCGGCCGTCGAGCCCACCCGAACCGGCAACTAGCCCCCCGCGCTGCGCCGGCGGAGCACGTCGAGCGACTCGCCGCTGAGCCGCGCTAGAGCTCGACGCCGACGAGGACGGGCTCTGGCTGGAGCAGCAGCCCGAACTCGGCCTGGACCCGCCCCTGGATGTAGCGGGCGAGCTCGGCGAGCTCCGCCGCCCGCGCGCCTCCGCGATTGGTCAGGGCGAGGGCGTGCTTGCTCGACAGCGCCGCGCGCGAGCGCGGCAGCTTGAACCCCTTGCGCAGACCGCTGTGCTCGATGAGCCAGGCCGCGCTCACCTTGACGTCGGACTCCACGGTCTCCGTCGGCGGCACATACCCGTCGTACGTCGCGAGCGGGATGACGACAACGGCGTCGATGTCGGGCGCGACCGGCCAGCGCGGGCACTCCGGCGGAAGGGTGCGGGCGAACGAGGGAGACACGATCGCGTTCTGGAAGAACGACCCGGCGCTGTACGTGTCGGGGTCGTCGGCGTCGAGCACCATGCCCTTGCGCGCGCGCGTGGTGAGGACGTGATCGCGCACCCACGCGACCGACACCGCGTCGGCGGGCCCGAGTCCGAGGGCGGTGCGGAGCTGCTCACCGGGGATGGGCCGCTCGTCGTGGCCGACCTCCACCAGCTCGAGCGTCACCGACAGGATCACGGCGCGCCGCTCCGGCACGGAACCGTAGTGGTGCTTGAGCACCGACGTGCGGAAGCCGAGACCGAGATCCGACGCCGGCACGGTCGACACGTCGCCGGTGGCCTCGTCGATCAGGTCGACCTCGACGAGCGTCTGCACGATCTCCTGGCCGTACGCGCCGATGTTCTGAACCGGCGCCGCGCCGACCGAGCCGGGGATGCCCGACATCGCTTCGATGCCGGCAAGGCCCTCGGCCACCGCGTGTCCGACCAGGGCGTCCCAGTCGTGCCCGGCCTGCACGCGCAGCCGCGTGAAGCCCGGCCGGGGCGAGGGGAGTCGCTCGATGCCCCGCGTGAGGATGCGCACGACGGTGCCGTCGTAGGGCTCGTCGCCGACGAACAGGTTCGATCCGCCGCCCAGCACGAACCACGGCTTGCCGTCGGCCCACACGTCGCGGAGCACGGCGACGAGCTCGTCGGGCGTGGACGCCTCGAACATCCGCGCCGGCGCGCCGCCGGTGCGCAGCGTCGTCAGCTCGGAGAGCGGTACGGGAGTGACCTCGGTCATGCGGTGCGGACGCGCACCTGCGCCTTGCCCAGCACGGTCGTCCCGTCGAACGTCACCGTCAGGTCGATGCGCGCGGTGTCGTCGTCGACGGCACCGGCCTTCGCGACGATCGTGACCTCGGCACCGGCGTCACGGTCGACCACGACGGGGCGTGTGAAGCGGACGCCGTACTCGAGGATGCGACCGGCGTCGCCGAGCCACGGCACGATCGTCTCGACGGCGAGGCCCATCGTCAGCATGCCATGGGCCAGCACGCCGGGAAGCCCGACCGAGGCGGCGATGTCGTCGCGGTAGTGGATCGGGTTGAAATCACCGGATGCCCCGGCATAGCGCACGAGGGAATCCCGGGTCAGGTGGACGGTGCGCTCGGCGACGATGTCGCCCACGGCGACCTGCAGGGCGGCGCTCACTGGTCTCCCTCCCCCACGAGCAGGACCGAGGTCGCGGTGACGACGTGACCCCCCTCGGCGTCGGTGATCTCGGCGTCGCTCGTGACCATGGCGTTGCCGCCGAGCGCGCGGATGCCGGTGACCGTCAGGCGCGCCGTCAGCTCGTCGCCGGCGACGATGTGCCGCGAGTAGCGGAAGCGCTGCTCGGCGTGCAGCACGTTCTGCAGCACGATGCCCGAGTCGGGCTCGGCGAGCAGCTGCTGCAGCGTGAGATCCTGCACGACCATCGCGAAGGTCGGCGGCGCCACCACGTCGGGATACCCCAGCGCCTGCGCGGCCGCCGGGTCGGTGTGCTGCGGGTCGGTGGCGAAGACGGCGCGGGCGAACTCGCGCACCTTCTCGCGACCGACGAGGTAGGGGGCCGTCGGGGGGAATTCCCGGCCGACGATCTCGGGGTTCACTGGCACCAGGCCATCCTACCGAGCAGCCCCTCCGCACTCGCCGGGCTCTATGTCCGCCGGCCCCGGATGGCCCGCAGCGCCATCTGCACGGCGATCACGACCAGGAAGGCGGCGAAGAGGATGTTGCCCGTGAACGGGTCGAGCACCGTGGCGATCCACGCGCCGAGCGCGGTCGTCGTGCATGCGGCGACGCCGATGATCGTGGCGGCGACAAGATCGACGTAGCGGCGTCGCACGTTCCCGATCGTGCCCGAGACGGCCGTCGGGATCATCATGAGCAGCGACGTGCCCTTCGCCACGAGGTCGCTCGTGCCGAAGAGCATCATGAGCGCGGGCACGACGATGATGCCGCCGCCCACGCCGATCAGGCCCGCCGTGATGCCGGTCACGACGCCCAGCGCGACGAGCCCGGCGCCCGACGGCAGGGTCAGCGCGAGCTCCGCCTCGCGGGAGGGCACGACGAGGAAGAGGCTCACGATCACGAGCACGAGGAAACCGACGAACGCCCAGCGCAGGATGGTCTGCGACAGCCGCGGCAGCAGCCAGGTGCCGATCTGCGCGCCGACGACGGCACCGGCGGCGAGCAGAAGCGCCGGGATCCAGGCGACCGAATCGTGGATGGCGTAGGAGATCACGCCCACGGTGGCCGTGGGCACGATCGCGGCGAGCGACGTTCCAGCGGCGAGGCGCTGGTCGAAGCCGAGGGTGAGCACCAGCAGCGGGACGATGACCGTACCGCCGCCGACGCCGAACAGCCCCGACAGCAGGCCCGCGAGCAGCCCGATGCCGATGCACGTGAGGATGGAGCGCGCACTTCTCGGGCGCGCGGTGGAGCTCTCGGCCACGCTCAGTCGGCGAGATCGTCGAGGTCGTCGATGGCCCAGCCTCCGTCGACCGGCACGACCGTGTACTCGTACTGGGCCCGCTGGGCCTGCGGCTCGGCGAGGGGCTCGCCGGCCTCGTCGAGCAGGGCGTCGAACGTCTCCGTCGTCGAGATCAGGATCGCGTCGGCGCCGGTCGCGATGCCCGTCACCGTCAGCTCGTAGTCTTCAAGAGAGGCCGCGAATCCGGCCGCGCGCTCGGTGAACGCGGCGCAGTCCGCGAAGGACGTGGCCGCACGGAACTCCTCGGTGGTCGCCTCGGTGTAGGCGTCGCAATCCCCGGTCTGCCAGGCCTCGTCGTAGAGCTCGACCGCGGCGACGGCGGCCTCTTCGTCGGATCCCGACGGTGCGACGGACTGCTGCGAACTCGTGGTGAGGCTGAGGAAGATGAGCGGGATCACGACGGCCGCGGCGATGACGATCCCGAGCATCACGACGCCCAGCACGACCCACAGGATCCACAGGTTCGACTTGCGCGGCTCGGTCGCCGCGGTGAACGCGCCGCCGTTGGCCTCGGCCCCCGGATGCGCGCCGGGGTACGGGGTCTGCTGCGTGGCGGCTGCCGGGTACTCGGGCGAGGCTCCGACGGGCGGGATGCCGAAGCCCAGCGCCGTCGCGGCATCGACCTCCGCCGCCTCCCGCTCGGACTCGGCTTCGGCTGCGGCGACGATCTCGGCCTCGGTCGGCGCGACGTTGCCGTCGGCCGTCTCGGGGTCCGGCTCCGCGACGTGCTCGGTCCACTGCGCACCGTCCCACCAGCGCAGCGCACCATGTCCGTCGTCGTACCAGCCGGGAGGTGTCGTCGCCATGCTGAAACCCTATCCCGGCGCCGTCGGCGCCGCCCGATCCGGACAGCGGGGGGGGGGGGGGGGGGGGGGCGGCCCCCCCCCCCCCCCCCCCGATGACGGGTGTCAGCGGCTGCTGAAAGCCGCGTCGAACGCCGCCTCGGGAGCGGCGAACGCGTTGCGCGTGACGAACTCGAGCGCCTCCGGGGCGCCGATGAGCCGGTCCATGCCGGCGTCCTCCCACTCGACCGAGATCGGACCGTCATACCCGATCTGGTTCAGGGCGCGGAAGGCCGCTTCCCAGGGCACGTCGCCCCGGCCGGTCGACACGAAGTCCCAGCCACGGCGCAGGTCTGCCCACGCGAGGTGGGATCCGAGCCTCCCGTTGCGGCCGTTGCCGAGGTTGAGCTTCACGTCCTTGCAGTCGACGTGGTAGATCCGGTCGGCGAATTCGAGGATGAAGTCGACCGGGTTGAGCTGCTGCCAGATGAAATGCGACGGGTCCCAGTTGAGCCCGAACGCCTCACGATGGCCGATCGCCTCGAGCGTGCGCACCGTCGTCCAGTAGTCGTAGGCGATCTCGGACGGATGCACCTCGTGAGCGAAACGCACGCCGACCTCGTCGAACACGTCGAGGATGGGGTTCCAGCGGTCGGCGAAGTCCTGGTAGCCCGCATCGACGGCCTCCTGCGAGACCGGCGGGAACATCGCCACGTACTTCCAGATCGACGACCCCGTGAACCCCACGACGGTCTTCACGCCCAGTTTCGCGGCGATGCGTGCGGTGTTCTTCATCTCCTCGGCCGCGCGCTGACGCACGCCCTCCGGATCGCCGTCGCCCCACACACGGTCGGACAGGATGTCGCGGTGGCGCTGGTCGATCGGGTCGTCGCACACCGCCTGACCCTTGAGGTGGTTCGAGATCGCCCAGACCTTGAGCCCGTTGCGCTCGAGGATGTCGAGGCGCGACTGCACGTAGGCGTCGTCATCCCATCGCCACGGGTCGAGGTGATCGCCCCAGCAGGCGATCTCGAGGCCGTCATAGCCCCACTCGCCGGCCAGCCGCGCGACCTCCTCGAAGGGAAGATCGGCCCACTGGCCTGTGAACAAGGTGATCGGTCGCGACATTGCGGTTCCTCCGGTTCTCGGTGTTGGGGTTCAGTCGTCGGCGCGAACCCAGGCGCTCCCGGCCGCCGAGCTGCGCTCGACCGCATCGAGCACGCGCTGGACGTGCAGTCCGTCGTCGAACGACGGCCGCGGCTGCGTTCCTTCGTCGATCGCGGTGACGAAGTCGTACACCTGGTGCGAGAAGCCGTGCTCGTAGCCGAGCATATGACCGGTCGGCCACCAGGGGGCGAGGTAGGGGTGATCGTGCTCGGTGACGAGGATGCGCTGGAATCCGAGACCGGTCTCGGGCAGCGTCGCGTCGTAGAACTCGAGCTCGTTGAGACGCTCGAGGTCGAACGCGATCGCCCCCTTCGAGCCCGAGATCTCGATGCGCAGGGCGTTCTTGCGCCCCGTGCGGAAGCGGGTCGCCTCGAACGAGGCGAGCGCACCGGACTCCAGGCGACCGGTGAACAGTGCGACGTCGTCGACGGTGACCGTGCCGCGCTCGGCCGAGGCCGTTCCCGACAGGCCGATCCCCTCGCCGAGCAGCGGACGCTCCGATACCAGCGTCTCGAGGATGCCCGACACCGAGGTCACCCGCTGTCCGGTGATGTACTCGGTGAGGTCGATGGCGTGGGCGCCGATGTCGCCCAGCGCACCCGAACCGGCGAGGTCCTTGTCGAGGCGCCACGTCATCGGCCCCTCGGGATCCATGAGCCAGTCCTGCAGGTACTCCGCGCGCACCTGGCGGATCTCGCCGATGCGTCCGGCGGCGACGAGGTCGCGGGCGAACGTGGTCGCCGGAACCCGCCGGTAGGTGAAGCCGACCATCGAGCGGATGCCGCGAGCCGCCGCCGCGGTGGCGGCTGCGGCCATCGCCTCGGCCTCGGCGACGGAATTGGCGAGCGGCTTCTCGCACAGGACGTGCTTGCCGGCTTCGAGCGCCGCGATGGCGATCTCGGCGTGCGTGTTGCCCGGGGTCACCACGTCGACGACGTCGATGTCGTCGCGGGCGATGACCTCGCGCCAGTCGGTGGCGGACTCGGCCCAGCCCCATTTGCGGGCGGATGCCTCGACCGTGGCCGCATTGCGGCCCACGACGACGGTCATCTCGGGCTCGAGCGGAAGATCGAAGAAACGGGGGGCGACGCGCCAGCCCTGTGAGTGTGCGGCGCCCATGAAGCCGTGGCCGATCATGGCGATGCGGAGCGTCTCAGTCAACGCGGTGTCCTCTCTCGGGAGGTGAGGCGCGGAGCGCCCGCCGGCAGGCGGGCGCCCCGCGGATCGGTCGTCTGGCTTACTCGAAGGAGAGGTCGATGAACTCGTCGACGTTGTCCTTCGTGACGACGGGCGCGTCGAGCACGATGCGGTTCGGCACGCTGGGGGTGATGATGTCGCCGAGCGTCTTCTGCTGGGCGACCAGGCGCGCGAGCGCGATGCCGTCGGCGGCCTGCGTCGACGGGTAGATGACCGTCGCCTTGAGCACCGTGTCGTCGGCTTCGATGGCCTCCATCGCCGAGCGGCTGCCGGCGCCGCCCATCATGAAGAACTCGTCGCGGCCCGCGGCGTCGATCGCGGCGAGCACGCCGATGCCCTGATCGTCATCGTGGTTCCAGATGGCGTCGATCTGCGGGTTGGCCGAGAGCAGCTGCGAGGCCGCGGCCTCACCGCCGGCCACCGTGAAGTCGGCCGCGACGCGGGCGTCGACCTGCAGACCGCAGTCCTCGAGGGCGTCGGCGAAGCCCTGCGAGCGGTCCTGGGTCAGCGGCAGCGAGTCGATGCCGGCGATCTCGGCGACGAAGCCTTCTCCGCCGAGCTGCTCGCAGATGTAGGTGCCGGCGCTGACGCCCATGCCGTAGTTGTCGCCGAGGATCGTGGTGCGTGCGGCGAACGGGCTCGAGAACTCGCGGTCGACGTTGATGACCGGGATGCCCGCCTCCATCGCTGCGATCGCCGCTTCGGTGAGCGCCGCACCGTCGGTGGGCAGCAGCACGATGGCGTCGACTCCGTCGTTGACGAAAGTCTCGACGGCGGCGATCTGCGCGATCGGGTCGTTGGTCCCCTCCGCCACACGCAGCTCGACGTCGTCGAAGCTGTCGGCCGCGGCCTGCGCGCCCGAGTTGATGGCGCCGAGCCAGCCGTGGTCGGCGGCGGGCCCCGAGAAGCCGATGACGACAGTGTCGCCCGACTCGGCGTTCTCCTCGGTCGTGGTGCCCTGGTCGACGACGTCGTCCTCGTCGGCTCCGCCGCCCGTGCAGCCCGCGAGAAGACCGATGGCTGCGACGACCGCGGTGCCGGTCAGCACCAGCCGGGTGCGCGCCTTCAGGTGTGAGCGCATTGTTTCCTCCTTGAAATGTGATGCAGCTTCACAGCGTGGGCCGAGGGGGAAGCTGCCCGCACTCGAGGAGTCCACGCTGACGAATCACACCGTAGCAGAAGTGCGAACTCGATTGGCATCTTTTGTTTTTCAACCGGCAGAAGTGCGTGAAGGTGCTGTGATCAGCAGAAGATCAGCCCATTCATCCACTCGTCGATCTCCGCTAGCGGTCAGACGCTTTCCCATTCAGGTCTCGGCAACGAGCCGGTCGACGTGTTATGTTCTGCGAGTGATCAAAGTTGACCATGAATCGGCATTACTCGACGTCCGAGGCGTGACGAAGTCCTTCGCCGGTGTCCGCGCGCTCCGCGGGGTCGACCTCAAGGTCCGTCCGGGAGAGGTCCACTGCATCCTCGGCCAGAACGGCGCCGGCAAGTCGACCCTCATCAAGGTCCTCGCGGGTGTGCACCGGCCCGACGACGGCGAGATCTCGTGGCTCGGCGCTTCCGTCGAGATCCCGAATCCGGAGTCCGCGATCGAACTGGGCATCGCGACGATGTACCAGGAGCTCGATGTCGTCGACGGGCTCACGATCGCCGAGAACATCTTCCTGGGGCACGAGCTCGCACGCGGGGGGTTCACGAAGCGCTCCGAGGCGGCGAAGCAGACCCGGGAGCTGCTGCGCCGACTCGGGCACCCGGGGCTCTCGCCGCACACTGAAGTGGGCAGCCTCAGTGCCGCCAACAAGCAGATCGTGAGCATGGCGCGCGCGCTGTCGCACGACATCAAGCTGATCATCATGGACGAGCCGTCCGCCGTGCTCGACACCGAAGAGGTCAAGAACCTCTTCCATGTCGTGAAGGAGCTGACGTCCGAGGGCATCGCCGTGGTCTACATCACGCACCGGCTCGAAGAGATCCGCCAGATCGGCGACCGCATCACGGTGCTGAAGGACGGTCGCACCACCGCGGTCGGGCTGCCGGTCTCCGAGACCCCCACCTCCGAGCTCATCCGCCTGATGACGGGGCGCGAGATCGCCAACGTCTTCCCGCCCGCCGTCCCCGTGCCCGACGACGCGCCGACGGTGCTCGACGTTCGCGGATTGGGGGTGACGGGCCTCTTCGACGACGTGTCCTTCACGGTGCGCGCCGGAGAGGTCGTCGGCCTGGCCGGGCTCGTCGGCTCGGGCCGGTCCGAGATCCTCGAGACGGTGTACGGCGCCCGCCGCGCCACGTCGGGCTCGGTCGCCGTGGGAGGCAAGACGCTCCGCCGCGGCTCGGTGGTGCACGCCGTCCGCGCCGGCGTCGGGCTCTCCCCCGAGGAGCGCAAGAGCCAGGGACTGGTGCTCGACGAGCCGATCTTCGTGAACGTCACGCTCTCGTCGATGTCGCGCTTCGCCAAGGCCGGCTTCCTCGATGAGCGCAGCGAGCGCAGGATCACGCGCGAGCAGATCGACGCGCTGGAGCTGCGGCCTGCCGACCCCGACCGCGCGGCGATGACTCTGTCGGGCGGCAATCAGCAGAAGATCCTGCTCGCCCGCTGGCTTGTGCACGGCACGCGCGTGCTGCTGCTCGATGAGCCCACCCGCGGCGTCGACGTCGGCGCCCGGGCCGAGATCTACACCCTGATCCGGCGCCTCGCCGCAGCCGGCAACGCCGTGGTGATCGTCTCGAGCGAGATCGAGGAGGTGCTCGGCCTCGCCGACACCGTCCTGGTGATCGCCGAGGGCCGCGTGCTCCAGACCCTTCCCGCCTCCCAGATCGACGAGCACGGTGTGCTCGATCTCGTCATGAAAGGAACCGCCGCGTGAGCGAGTCCGCAGAACTCAATGGGGCTCCGCCCCGCACCCCCGGCGCGCAAGCACGGCCGCTCGGCACCGACGCCGTGCCGACGTCGAGCGAGGCACCGCCTCCCGCCGGAGCACCCGAGAAGTCCGACAAGTCGGC
Organism: Microbacterium sp. CFH 31415; assembly: GCF_022538185.1. Lineage (GTDB taxonomy): Bacteria > Actinomycetota > Actinomycetes > Actinomycetales > Microbacteriaceae > Microbacterium. The sequence goes on from NZ_JAKYXC010000007.1 coordinate 29,346, forward strand.
CCTCCAGCGCATCCTGTCCGGCTCGGTGGGCCGCAACCTCGGCCTCGTCGCCGCCCTTCTGGTGCTCATCATCGTCGGCGCCGCCACCGCGCCCGACACCTTCCTGACGGTGAGCAACACGCTGACGATCCTGCGCCAGGCGTCGATCATCGGCGTGGTCAGCATCGGCATGACCTTGGTGATCATCTCGGGCGGCATCGACCTGTCGGTCGGGTCGGTGATCGGTCTCGCGTCCGTCGTGGCGACTCTCGCCGCCGTGCAGGACCTCGCCGATCAGATCCACTGGGTGCTGATGATCCTGCTCGCGCTGCTGGTCGGCCTGGGCGCGGGTCTCATCAACGGCATCATCATCGCCTACGGCAAGGTGGTCGCCTTCATGGCGACCCTCGCGATGCTGGTGGCGGCACGCGGTCTCGCCGAGATCCTCGCCGAGCGGCGCACGCTGCAGGTCGGCGACCGCGACCTCATCAACTTCCTCAACGCCGACCTCATCGGCGTCGACATGCTGATCTGGATCTTCGCGATCGTGGCCGCTCTCGGCTGGGTCATCCTCAACCGCACCACGTTCGGCCGTCGCACCGTCGCCATCGGCGGCAACCGCGAGGCCGCGCGCCTCGCGGGCATCAACGTCAAGCGGCACACCATGTGGCTGTACGCCATCGCGGGCCTGTGCGCCGGCATCGCCGCCGTGATGTACCTCGGGCGCACCACCGCCGGCACCTCGACGCACGGCACGCTCCTCGAGCTCGACGCCATCGCAGCCGTCGTCGTCGGCGGCACCCTCCTCGTGGGCGGACGAGGAACCATCACCGGCACCGTCTTCGGCGTGCTCATCTTCGCGACCCTGACGAACGTGTTCGTGCAGAACAACCTGAACTCGTCTGCGCAGGCCGTCGTGAAGGGCATCATCATCGTCGTCGCCGTGCTGCTGCAGCAGCGGTTCGCGAAGCCGACCGGACGAGCGACCTGAGCGGATGCCGCGGCCCGGCGCCGTCCACTTCGGACGATCGCGTCGCGCCGGGCCGCGGCATCCCGTTGAAAGTCATCGGACTTCGGCGCCTTCTCGGCCGCCGATAAACTGGAATGTGGCGAAAATGAGCATCGAAACGGCCCCGAACGTGTCGGGGGTCAGTCAGCTCTTCCAGCTTCTGCGCGATGGTGTCCCTCGCACGCGTGCCGAGCTGGCGAAGTCGACCGGTCTCGCGCGCTCGACCATCGCAGCGCGGGTCGACGAGCTCATGCGGATGGGCCTCATCACACCGATCGCCGAGTCGGTGTCGACCGGTGGTCGCCCACCCTCGCAGTTCGCTCTGAACCCCAGCGCCCGTCTCGTGCTCGCCGCCGACATCGGCGCCTCGCACGCCACGCTCGCGGTGACCGACCTCGCGGGCAGCATCGTCGCCGAGCACGGCGAGCCCCTCGACGTCTCGCTCGGCCCGGTGCCGGTGCTCACGTGGCTCGTCGACAACGCCGTGGCGCTGCTCGAGCGCATCGGCCGCTCGACCGACGACGTCGCCGCCATCGGCGTCGGCATCCCCGGGCCCGTCGAGCACTCGACCGGGCAGCCGGTGAACCCGCCCATCATGCCGGGCTGGGACCGCTTCGACGTGCCCGGCTGGGTTCAGCAGCACCTCGATGTGCCTGTCCTCGTCGACAACGACGTGAACATCATGGCGCTCGGCGAGCGCGCGGCCGCCTACCCCGGCGTCGAGCACCTCATGTTCGTGAAGGTCGCAACCGGCATCGGCGCGGGCGTCATCTCAGGCGGCGCGCTGCAGCGCGGTGCCCAGGGCATCGCGGGCGACATCGGGCATGTGCGCGTGGCCCGCGGGGCGGGCGTGCCGTGCCACTGCGGAAACCAGGGCTGCCTCGAGGCATTGGCGTCCGGCCCCGCGATCGCCCGCGCCCTGCGCGCCCAGGGCGTGCCGGCTGAGAACGGCAACGACGTCATCGACCTCGTCAAGCGCGGCAACATCGACGCCATCCAGGCCGTGCGCCAGGCCGGCCGCGACATCGGCGAGGTGCTGACGACCTGCGTGAGCCTCGTGAACCCGTCGGTGATCGCGATCGGCGGGTCGATGGCCCGCGTCGGCGAGCACCTCATCGCAGGTGTGCGCGAGGTCGTCTACACCCGGTCGATCCCCCTGGCGACCGAGCACCTGTCGATCGTGCAGTCTGCGGCCGCCCAGAACGCGGGCGTGCTCGGGGCGAGCGTGCTCGCGATCGAGCACGCGCTCTCGCCCGAGACCCTCAGCTCGCTGGTCTCCGCCTAGCAGGCGGAGACGTATCGGCGGCTGCCTCGTCGGCGTCGCCGCGCGACGCCTCGTCGGGCAACTCGGTCACGGGGATCACCACGACGTCCTGCATCTTCCAGTCGAGGTCGGCGAGAGCGCTGCGCGCCGCCTCGATGCGCGCGAGCGAGACCTTCGCCCGGTTCGGGACCACGAACGCCTCGACGTGGAACACCTGGCCCATGTCGCGGATGCGCACCGCCGCGTCGCGCACCCACGGCTGGGTCTCCAGCGCCGCCACGATACGTCCGTGGAGCGGATGCCGCCCCTCGTCGTCGTGCGTACGTGCGCGCTGGTCGATCAGATCGAGCACGGCGGACTTGGAGTTCCGCCAGCCGTCGTGAACGATGCCGACCGAGATGAACAGTGCGGCCACGCCGTCGAGCCACCAGAGGCCGATGCCGATGCCGAGCACACCGACGATCGCGGCGACCGTGGTCGTCCAGTCGGCCTTCGCCATGTCGGCATCGGTGTAGAGCACCTTGTTGTGGAGGACCGGAGCGAGCTTGGCCTTCGCCGGGCCGTAGATGAAGGGCCCGACGGTGATGAGCGCCATCGCGCCCACCATGAACCACCCGAGCCACACCGTCTGGCCGAACACCCGGACGGTGCCGATCGCGGGGTGCTCCTGCCGGACGAGGCCGAGGAGCGCCTCGACGGCGAGATTGCCGCCGACGGCCAGGAGGGCGACGCCGGCGACCAGGTGCCCGACGCCCATCGCGCGGTGCAGGCCGTACGGATACTTCCGCGTCGGTCGTCGGCGGATGACGAGGAGTGCGACGAGGAACGAGATCTGCGGGATGAGCGACAGCATGTCCTCGATCCAGGCGGTCTTCATCGCCTGAGATCCGCCGACGACGAGCGCGATGATCGCGATCGTGACGATCGTGTAGCCGATCGTGAACCACTCCCAGCGAATGGCCTTGCGCAGCGCCTCCTGCTGCTCGGCGGGAAGATCGGTGCGGCCCATCGACCTCATCGCGACACCTCCCGGTCGAGGTACGTCTCCAGGGCCGCCTGCAGACCGTTCTCGCCGAGCGGCAGCAGCACGGCCACGTCGGCGTCACCGGAACCGGGGATGCCCGGATACCCGCGGGTCACCGACACGCGATCCGCCCACGGCGTCGCGGCGGTGATGCCTCCGATCGCGAGATCGAGGGATCCTTCCTCCAGGTCGGCGACGAGGTCCTCCTCGCTGTCCACCGACCACTCCACGGTCGCATCGTGCTCGCGCGCGAAGCCCTCGATGAGGTCGGCGAGCGCCCCGTCGACGTCGGTGCCGTCCACGACGACGAGGTCTCCGCTCGGGGAGGCGCCGACTCGCAGTTGGCCGCCGGTGATGCGGTCGAGCGTGCCGTCGGGGTCGCTCGGGATCTCGAGTCCGCACCCCGTGAGCGTCGTGACACTCGCGGCGAGGGCGACCGCGAGTGCAGCTCGTGCCGCTCGCGAGAGGCTCGTCGCCGTGCGACGAGCCTCTCGAGAGCGGCGGCCGATCACAGCGGCTTGCCTCCGGTGACCGGGAGCACGGCTCCCGACACGTACGACGCGGCCTCGGAGGCGAGGTAGACGTAGGCGCCGGCGAGTTCGGCGGGCTGGCCCGGCCGGCCGAGCGGCGTATCGGTGCCGAAGGTGGCGATGCGCTCGGCGTCCCATCCCGTCGCGGGAATCAGGGGGGTCCAGATCGGACCGGGCGCCACCGCGTTCACACGGATGCCCTTCTCACCGAGCTCTTCGGCGAGCGCCTTGACGAACGCGACCTGAGCCGCTTTGGTCATCGCGTAGTCGATGAGCCCGGGCGAGGGATTGAACGCCTGCACCGACGACGTCACGATGATCGAGCTGCCCGCCGTCAGCTGCGGCACGGCCTGGCGTGCGGTGTAGAGCATGCCGTACAGGTTGGTGCGGAAGACGCGGTCGAACTCCGCGGTCTCGAGCGTCTCGAGGCTGTCACGATCCTTCTGGTATGCCGCGTTGAGCACCACGATGTCCAGCCCGCCGAGCGCCTTCACCGCATCATCGACGATCGACGTCGCGAAGCCCTCGTCGCGGATGTCGCCGGCGAAAGCGGCGCCGGTGCGCCCGGCATCCTTCACGAGCGCGATCGTCGTGTCGGCGTCCTTCTGCTCCTCCGGCATGTGGACGATGGCCACGTCAGCCCCTTCGCGCGCGAACGCGATCGCGACAGCCCGGCCGATGCCCGAATCACCGCCCGTGATGAGCGCCTTGCGACCCTTCAGACGATCGCCGCCGACATAGGAGTCCTCGCCGTGGTCGGGTTCGGGGCGCGTCTCGTCGGTGAGGCCCGGCTGCTCCTGCTCCTGGGCGGGGAAATCGCCCTCCGGGTGCTTGTCGCGCGGGTCGGTCTGGGTGTCGGTGTTCGTGTCGGTCATCGCTGCGCTCCTTTCCATGACATCGACGGTAGGAACCATCCGCCTGCGCGGGGAGGGGCTTGACGGACCACGAGGTATGACCGAGCGGATGGCGCGGCCGCAGCATCCGCTCGATTGCCGGGGCCGCGCCTCCACTCGGGGGTCACGTCACCGAAGGCGGGGGCTCCGTAGAGAAGCGCGTCAGCTTGTGGGTGCCGTCGCACCACGGCTTGATCGCCGAGGCTCCGCACCTGCACAGGGCGACCGTGCGCCGGGGATTGCGCAGCGGTTCGCCGTCGTCGCCGAGGATCTCGACGTCGCCGCGCACCAGCAGCGGCCCGTTCGCGCAGGCGGTGATGACTGGCGTCCGCCCGCTCACGACGCGAACCCCTCCTCGGCCCGCAGCGACGACCGGCCGGCTTCGAATGCCGTGCGCATGTGGTCGGCCCCGAGGTCGTCGAGCGCGAGACACGCGGCGGCACCGAACATGATGTCGGGCACCAGCTCTGGCCGCTGCTCGCCCAGTGCACCCGCGAGGTCGTGCGCAGCGATCTGCTCGTGCACAGCGTCCGCCTCGACGTGCTCGTCGAAGTAATCCGTCACCTCGGACTCGAAGCCCAGCCGCCGGAAGGCGTCGCCGTATGACCGGTTCGGAAGCGACGACGTCATCTCGAACGCCGCCAGGTGGCCCACGATCGCGCCGACCAGGCGGCGGTTGAGCCCGAACATCGACATGGCGTTCTGTGCCGCGAAGGTCACCGCCGGCACCACGTCGGCATAGGCACCGTACGTGGAGTCCAGCCTGGCCCCGCGCATCGTGCGGGCGAAGATCTCGGCGTGAACCCGCTCGGGGCGGCCACCGCCGTATTCGTCTGACTGGATCTCGACCAGCGCGGCCTTCGGGCGACCGGTCAGGCGCGGGATGGCCCACGAGTGCGGGTCGGCCTCGCGGAGCGTGTAGATGCTGCGGTGGATCAGGAACTCGCGCGCCTGCTCGAGCGTCGCCTCCTTGGCGAGGAAGCGGGAGAGAGAGGGTCCGGGCGAGGGGGCCGTCAGGTCGAAAAGCGCCTGCGCGATCGCGGACGCCTTCGGCTCAGGGCTGTCGGGGACCTCGACGCGACGGCGCAGCGCCGCCTCGAAAGCCGACTCGAGGATGCCGCGCGCCTCGATCAGCGCAGGATGCCACTCCCAGCCGGCGTCGATCCACTCGAGCGACCCGTACGAGCTCGCGTAGAGCAGGAACAGCGTGAACTGGATGTCCTCATCGGTCGTGACGTCGTCGCTGGAGAGCACCGCCGCGCGGCACGCACCCACCATCGCGTCGCGGCGGTGCGCGACGTCGTCGTGCATCAGGATCGCGAGCGTCGTGGCGCTGAGCGGACCGCGCGGGCCGAAGGCGTGAAGGGCAGTGGATTCGATGTCGGCGATCGTCATGGGTCCTCCTGATGGCACGACCGCGGGCTGCCGCGGCGATCGCTTCGACTCTCTCAGGCGCGACCCGCGAACCGGAGGGGTTGACGCCGCGCCGCGGTCAGGCTAGATCCGCTCGGCGGTGAGGTCGCGGCATCCGATCCGTCTGCGACCCCGTCGCTCGCCGCACGATCAGCCGCAGCCAGCGCAGCGGCGGGAAGTCGCGCGGCCAGTGCACGAGCACCGACCGGAACCCTCGCGTGAGGCGCACGCCGAACGAGCCGACGTCGTCGCCGAACGGACGCATCGACATGCGCATGCCCAAGCCCCGGCGGTAGCGGATGACGTGCCGCTCGCCGACGTGGAAGGCGAGGTCGAGGTCGTCGTGCACCTCGGGATCGTGCCGGTGCACGTCGGCCCGGACGTCGTGCCACACGCGACGGCGCAGCGCGAGGTTCGATCCGAACAGCGGCAGGTGCCCGAGCGCCGGCGCGGTGGCCGCGACGTACGCCGCGAGGTAGACGGCGGCCAGCGGTGTCCGCAGCCACCGTGGCCCGTCCGCGAACGTCGCGCCTCCGGTGATCGCCCCGACGTCGGGCGCGTCCGCGAAGGCGGCGACGACCCGCTCGACCCACTCTGGCTGCGGAAGGCAGTCGGCGTCGAGCCGCAGCACGAGGTCTCCCGTGGCAGCGTCGTACCCGGCTGAGGATGCCGCGGGAATGCCCGGCTCTGCGCACGGGACGATCCGCGCCCCGGCGGCGCGGGCCACGCGAGCGGTGCCGTCGGACGAGCCGTTGTCGACGACGATGACTTCGTCGGCCTGACGCCTCTGGGCGGCCAGTGCGGCCAGGCAGGAGGCGAGCCGCTCGGCGTCGTTCTTCGCGGGAATGACGACCGAGACTCTGATGGCTGTCCTGCCGGGAGCGCTCACTGCTGCTCCCGGGTCAGGCGAGCGCTCGCAGGCGCTCCAGCAGGGGCTCCGCGACCTCGGTCACGAAGCGCTCCTGCTGCTCGTCGCCGATCTGGACGACGGCGATGTCGGTGAACCCCGCGTCGATGAACGGCCGCACGCTCTCGGCGAGCTCATCGAGGTCGGGTCCGCACGCGATCGCCTCGGCGACGTCGTCGGTCCGCACGAACTGGCTCGCGGCAGCGAAGCCCGCGGGCGTCGGAAGGTCGGCGTTGACCTGCCACCCACCGCCGAACCAGCGGAACTGGTCGTGCGCCCGTTCGACCGCCGTCTCCAGGTCGGGGTCCCACGAGATGGGTACCTGGCCGATCTTGCGCGACGGGCCCGGATGCGCGGCATCCCACCCCGCCACCAGATCCTTTTCGGGCGTCACCGCGATCATGTGGTCGGCCAGAGGAGCGAAGCGCTCGATCGAGTCGCCGCCCGAGACCGCGATGCCGATCGGCACGCCGTCCTCGGGCGCGTCCCACACCCGGGCCGAATCGACCCGGAAGTATTCGCCGTCGAAGGTCACGAGCTCGCCCGAGTGCAGCTCGCGGATGATCTCCACCGCCTCCTCGAGCATGCTCTGGCGCGTGCCGACGCCCGGCCAGCCCTCGCCGACGACGTGCTCGTTGAGGCTCTCACCCGACCCCAGGCCGAGCACGAACCGCCCCTCCGAAAGCAGCTGCATCGTCGCGGACTTCTGCGCCACGACCGCCGGGTGATACCGCATCGTCGGGCACGTGACGTAGGTCATGAGCTCGACCCGCGAGGTGGCCTGCGCGACGGCGCCGAGCACGGTCCACGCGTACGGCGAGTGACCCTGCGTGGTGAGCCAGGGCGAGTAGTGGTCGCTCGACACCTCGAAGTCGAATCCGGCCTCCTCGGCCGCCTGGGCGTAGCGCACGAGCTCCCTCGGCCCGCTCTGCTCGGTCATCAGGGTGTAGCCGAATCGCACCATGCTCGTCGTCGCTCCTCACTCGTCCTCGGCCGCGACGTGACTGCGCGCGGCCACGTGACGAGCCTGCGCGACACCCGGTGACGGGCGCGACGGGGTTGACAGCGCGCGGCACCGGCGTCTATCCGGACCGTGCTCGCCTCGGCGGGGCGGATGCGGCGCGGGTCTCGATCGGCCGCGGGTCAGGCCACGAGGTCGTCGACGAGCGCGACCTTCGCGTAGCCCGCGGCGAGCGCCGCCATGAATGCCGCGTGCACGTCGGCACCGCCGATCCGGTTGCCGCCGAACTCGAGATCGGGCGCGGCGCACGCGTCCGCGGCGACGGTCACGGCAAAGCCGAAGTCGGACGCCGCGCGCACCGTCGCGTCGACGCACATGCTGCTCTGCATGCCGATGACGAGGACCTCGGATGCCGCGGCCCCGCGCAGCAGGTCGTTCAGGGGAGTCCCGAGGAAGGAATTCGGGTGCGTCTTCGGCACGACGGTCTCGCCGGCGAGCGGCGCGACGCGCGAGTCGATCTCGCCGCCGGGCGTACCCGGTGCGAGCATCCCGGCTCCGGGTTCGCGGCTTTCGTGCCGCACATGGATCACCGGCCGTCCGGACGCGCGCTGATCAGCCAGCAGCACCGCGGCGCGCTCGGCGGCGGCATCCGCTCCCACCAGCGGGTACGCGCCGCCCGGGAAGTAGTCCCGCTGGATATCCACGATCACGAGGACCCGAGTCATGTGGCGCCTTCCGGAGCGTGCGGTGCAGTGACGGTCGCGCCGGGCGAGGTGAGCACCCCGGACGGCAGGTCGAGCATCGCCTCGACCGAGCGCAGCAGCAGACGCACGCGCTCCGATGCATCCTGCCACGCCACGAGAGAATGCGCGTTGAGGCCGTCGACCATGCCGAGCGTCTGGGCAGCGATCGCGTCCGGGTCGTCGCAGCGGAACTCCTCCGCGGTCCGGCCACGTTCGAGGATGCCGCCGAGGAAGCGACGCCACGCGTCCATCTGCTCGCGCACGCGCTCGGCGAGCAGGTTGTTGCGCCGGCCGAGCGACCAGCTCTGCACCCAGATCAGCGTTACCTCGCCCCTGCCGTCGTCGAGCAGGCTCGCCAGCACCGCGGACAGCGCATCGGCCGCGGAGCGGTGGTTCCCGGCCAGCGCGATCACCTCGGCGAGTTCGTCGCCGACGACGCCCGAGAACGTGTCGGCGACGAGTTCGTCCATGCTCGGCACATAGTGCGCGACCAGTGCCGGTGCGACTCCGACCCCGGTCGCGACCGCCCGCAGCGTCACGGCGGCGAGGCCCGACTCGAGCGCGATGGCGCGGGCGGCGTCGGCGATCTGGGTGACGCGCTCGGCAGCGGATCTTCGCGTGGGTGTTGACTGCATCACGGACGATTCTGTACCGTGATCCCGAATTGATCAAGTGATCAACAGAACGGGAAGGACGACTCATGGCCTGGCGGATGCCCTCCGAGACGACGCCGCACGAGCGCACATGGATGGCCTTCCCCCGCGAGGGCCAGACACTGGGCGCCTCCCCTGCAGAGCGGGAGGAGTGCTACGCCGCGTGGACGGCGACCGCCCATGCCGTCGCCGAGTTCGAGCCGGTGACGATGGTCGTCGATCCGTCCGAGACCGACCGCGCCCGGCGCATGATGTCGAGTGACATCGAGATCGTCGAAGCGCCTCTGGACGAGTTCTGGATGCGCGACTTCGGCCCCACGTTCGTCGTGGACGACGAGCTTCCCGGCGTGCTCGGCGCAGTGGACTGGATCTTCAACGGCTGGGGAGCGCCCGAGTGGGCGGAGTGGGGACTGTCCGCCCGGATCGGGCGGTTCGTGACCGACCTCGTCGGGGCGGAGCACATCAGCTCGGCGCTCGTGAACGAGGGTGGCGGCATCCACGTCGACGGTGAGGGCACCGTGCTGCTGACCGAGACCGTGCAGCTCGATCCGCGCCGCAACCCCTACGCCGACCGCGCCCGGGTCGAGGCCGAGCTGGCCCGCACGATCGGCACCTCGCACGCCATCTGGCTGCCGCGCGGGCTCACGCGCGACTACGACGACTTCGGCACGAACGGCCACGTCGACATCGTCGCGACCATCCCGTCCCCCGGGCGTGTGCTGCTGCACCACCAGGGCGACCCCGGGCATCCCGACCACGCCGTCACCCGCGAGCTGCGCGCGGTCTTCGAGAACGAGACCGACGCGGCCGGCCGCCGATGGGACGTCGTCGACGTCCCCGCGCCGGCGACGCTCCGCGACCGCGAGGGCTTCGTCGACTGGAGCTACATCAACCACCTCGTCGTGAACGGCGGCGTCATCGCGTGCGGATTCGGCGAAGAGGAAGCGGATGCCGCGGCCCGCGGCATCCTGTCGGAGGCATACCCCGGACGCAGGGTCGTGAGCGTCGACGCGAGACCGATCTTCGCCCGCGGCGGAGGCATCCACTGCATCACCCAGCAGCAGCCGGCGGTGGCGTGATGGTCGACGTCGTCGAGGCCACCATCGCGGAGCTGCGGGCGGCGCTCGAGAGCGGCGAGGCGACGAGCGTCGAGCTCGTCCGCGCCTACCTCGCGCGCATCGACGCATATGACGGCCCCGAGACCGAGACCGCGCTCAACGCCGTGGTCGTGCGCAACCCCGACGCGCTCGCAGAGGCCGAGGCATCCGATGCTCGTCGCGCTGCCGGCGAGACCCTCGGCCCGCTTGACGGCATCCCGTACACCGCCAAAGACAGCTACCTCGTGGCCGGGCTCACCGCCGCGGCCGGCAGCCCCGCGTTCGCCGACCTCGTCGCGCAGCGCGACGCCTTCACGATCGAGCGCCTGCGCGCGGGCGGAGCCATCTGCCTCGGCCTGACGAACATGCCTCCGATGGCCAACGGCGGCATGCAGCGCGGACTCTACGGCCGCGCCGAGAGCCCCTACAACGGGGCCTACCTGACGGCGCCCTTCGCGTCGGGCTCCTCCAACGGCTCGGGCACCGCGACCGCGGCGAGCTTCGCGGCGTTCGGGCTGGGTGAGGAGACCTGGTCGAGCGGCCGCGGGCCCGCGTCCAACAACGCCCTGTGCGCCTACACCCCGTCGCGCGGCGTGATCTCGGTGCGCGGCAACTGGCCGCTGGTGCCCACGATGGACGTCGTCGTGCCGCACACGCGCACGATGGGCGACCTGCTCGACGTGCTCGACGTCGTCGTCGCCGACGACCCCGAGGCGCGCGGCGACTTCTGGCGCGCACAGCCGTGGATCCCGCTGCCGGCCGCGTCGGACGTCCGGCCGCACTCCTACGCCGCGCTCGGCCGCATCGCCGCCGAACCCCACGACGTGCTCGACGGATGTCGCATCGGCGTCCCGCGGATGTACATCAACGCCGACCACGACGCCGGAACCGCCGACTCTCCCGGCATCGGCGGCCCCACCGGCACCCGCATCGAGACGCGTCCGTCGGTCATCGACCTGTGGGAGGCCGCGCGCCGCGACCTCGAAGCGCATGGGGCGACCGTCGTCGAGGTGGACTTCCCGGTCGTGTCGAACTACGAGGGCGACCGCCCGGGCGCGCCCACCATCCGCACCCGCGGCTACGTCACTTCCTCCTATCTGCAGCGCGAGATCGTCGACCTGTCGGCGTGGGCGTGGGACGACTTTCTCGACGCGAACGGCGACCCCCGCCTCTCGTCGCTGACCGACGTCGACGGAGCACAGATCTTCCCCCACCCCGTCGGCGCCCTGCCCGACCGCTACACCGGCTTCGAGGACGACATCGCCGAGTACCCGGCGCAGGTGCGCGAGCACCCGGTGTCGTCGATGACCGACATCCCCGAGCTGGAGGCGGGCCTCCACGGCCTGGAGCGCACGCGCAAGGTCGACCTCGAGGACTGGATGGACACCCTCGCGCTCGATGCCGTCGTGTTCCCCGCGGTCGCCGACGTCGGCCCGGCCGACATGGACGTCAATCCGGCCTCGGCCGACCTCGGCTGGCGCAACGGCGTCTGGATCGCCAACGGCAACCTCGCGATGCGCCACCTCGGCATCCCTTCGGTCACGGTGCCGATGGGGCTCATGGACGACATCGGGATGCCGGTGGGCCTCACCTTCTGCGGGCGCGCATACTCCGACTCGGCGCTGCTGCAGCTGGCGGCCGCGTTCGAGGCCACGGGACACCGCCGCACCGAGCCCCCGCGCACGCCCCGCCTGACGTCGGACTGACGCTTCGCACCTCGGGAGACGCCCCACCCCGCCGTACCGTCTCACGACCGCGCGCCCCTGGGCGACCGCGCCCGGGTCGTTCGGCGGGCACTCCCCCGCGCCGACCCCGCCGGTCCTGGAGAACGGTACGCGAGAGCGTCGGATGACCTCCGGTATTCAGTGTTGCTATCTACCGGTACTTAGTGTTACCGTCTACTGGTACTCAGCATCGCTGAGTAGATGGAGGCGATGCGCGATGGGCAATCAGATGACGGAGATGCTCAAGGGCACGCTGGAGGGCATCGTGCTCGCCACGCTGTCAGTCCGGCCGGCGTACGGCTACGAGATCACGGCCAGCCTGCGCGACGAGGGGTTCTCGGATCTCGTCGAGGGAACCGTGTACGCCCTCCTCGTGCGCATCGAGCAGCGCGGTCTCGTCGATGTCGAGAAGGTGCCGTCCGAGAAGGGCCCGCCGCGCAAGGTGTACTCGCTCAACGCGCAGGGCCGCGAGCAGCTCGCCGAGTTCTGGAGGACCTGGAGCTTCCTCGCAGGGCGCATCGAACAGCTCCACCGAAGCACAGACCCAGACCAGGCAGTTCAGACCGAAGGAGACCGGTGACATGGCCGCGAAATGGATCGAATTCTTGACCGGCTCACTCGAGCAGAAGAAGCAGTACAAACAGGACAAGGCACGCATCGACGGGCTCCCCGAGCCCTATGCCACCGCGGCGAAGGCGATGCACCGGTACCTCATGTACTACGGCGGTGTCACCGACGGAGACACCATGACCCAGATGTTCACCGACCTGGCCGACCTGTGGGAGCGTGCTGCGGTGGACGGCACACCGGTGGGCGACATCGTCGGCGACGACCCCGTCGAGTTCGCCGAGACCTTCGCCCAGGCCTACGCCGGCACCCGGTGGATCGACAAGGAGCGCGCTCGCCTCACGAAGGCGATGGACGACGCTCGACGAGAGGACGGGGAGCAATGAAGACGTCTGCCGCGATCAGGGTCGAGGGACTCGAGAAGTCCTTCGCCGACCTCGACGTGCTCACCGGCGTCGACTTCGACGTCGCCGAGGGGAGCATCTTCGCCCTCCTGGGCTCGAACGGCGCGGGCAAGACCACGGTCGTCCGCATCCTGTCGACCCTGCTGAAGGGCGATGCGGGCACCGCCACCGTGCACGGTCACGACGTCGCCGCGGAGGCCGCGCGGGTGCGCGAGTCGATCAGCCTCACCGGGCAGTTCGCAGCCGTCGACGAAGTGCTCACCGGACGTGAGAACCTCGTGCTCGTGGCGCAGCTGCGGCACATCGCCGACGCCGGCGGGACCGCCGACGCGCTGCTCGCCCGGTTCTCGCTGACCGACGCCGGCGGGCGCCGGGCGGGCACGTACTCGGGCGGCATGCGGCGCCGCCTCGACATCGCCATGAGCCTCATCGGAGACCCGCCGATCGTGTTCCTCGACGAGCCCACGACGGGCCTCGATCCGCAGGCGCGCATCGAGGTGTGGGACGCCGTCAAGGAGCTCGCCGCGAACGGCACGACGGTTCTCCTCACGACGCAGTACCTCGACGAGGCCGAGCAGCTGGCGGATCGCATCGCGATCCTCCATCAGGGCCGCATCATCGCGAACGGCACACTCGCCGAGCTGAAGCAGCTGCTGCCTCCCACCACCGTGCAGTACGTCGAGAAGCAGCCGACGCTCGAGGAGGTCTTCCTCGCGATCATCGGCGAAGACGGACTCAACGCCGCCGGCGACGCCGCGGCAGCAGAGAAAGGAGAACCGCGATGACCTCGCACTTCGTCGGCGACACCGCCGTCCTCACCGGGCGGTCGCTGCGCCACATCCTCCGCAGTCCCGACACCATCATCACGACGGCGGTCACCCCGGTGGCCATCATGCTCCTGTTCGTGTTCGTCTTCGGCGGGGCGATCGACACCGGGTCGTACTCGTACATCGACTACATGCTCCCCGGCATCCTGCTGATCACGATCGCGTCGGGCATCGCCTATACGGCGTACCGGCTGTTCATGGACATGCAGGGCGGCATCTTCGAGCGATTCCAGTCGATGCCCATCGCACGCTCGAGCGCGCTGTGGGCGCACGTCCTGACGTCGCTGGTGGCGAACGTCATCTCGCTCGTCATCGTGGTGGGAGTGGCGTTCGCCATCGGGTTCCGCACCGGCGCCGGAGTGCTGGGGTGGCTCGCCGTGCTCGGAATCCTCGTGCTGTTCACGCTGGCCCTGACCTGGCTGGCCGTCGTGGCGGGGCTGTCGGCGAAGACGGTCGACGGGGCGAGCGCGTTCTCGTATCCGCTTATCTTCCTGCCGTTCCTGAGCTCGGCGTTCGTGCCCACCGACACCATGCCGGCACCGGTGGCGTGGTTCGCCGACAACCAGCCGGTGACGCCGATCGTCAACTCCATCCGCGACATCTTCACCCAGCAGCCCGTGGGTACGCAGATCTGGGTCGCGCTGGCCTGGTGCGTCGGCATCCTCGTCGTCGCCTACTTCTGGGCGATGGCTATCTACCGGCGCCGTACCCGCTGACCGCGCGCGCTGATCGGGCCGCACCCGATGGGGGTGCGGCCCGATGTCGTCACGTGCGTGGGCGAGGCATCCGCTCGCCGCATCTAGGCTGGGCAGGATGCGGGAGTTCGCGCGGGGCGTCGGGATGCTGGGTCGAGGATTCGGCTACTGGCGTCGCCGGCCGGGCCTGATGGCGCTCGGCCTCGTGCCCGCCGCCATCGTCGCGCTGGTGCTGCTCGGGGGGCTCATCGCCCTCGGCGTCTACCTTCCGGCGATCGCCGAGGCGGTCACGCCCTTCGCCGACGGCTGGCCGGGGCTGTGGGCGACCGTGATGCGCGTCGCCGTCGGCACCGCGGTGTTCGGTGCAGCGCTGGTGATCGTCGCCGTCTCGTTCACGGCGCTGACCCTGCTCGTCGGCGAGCCCTTCTACGAGCGGATCTGGATCGCCGTCGAGCGGGAGCTGGGCGGCTCACCGGCGGACTCCGCCTACGGCTTCTGGCGCGGCGCGCTCGACGGGCTGATCCTGGTCGCCCGCGGTGTCGGTGTCGCGATCGTCGCCGGCCTGCTGGGACTGATTCCGGTGGTCGGCGGCATCCTCGGCACGGTGTTCGGCATCCTGGCGACAGGATGGCTGGTCGCCGACGAGCTCGTCTCGCGCGCACTCACCGCGCGTGGGATGCTTCCCTCCCAACGCCACTCGCTCAGTCGCGCGCACCGTGCGCGCGTGCTCGGCTTCGGCGTCGCGACGCAGCTGTGCTTCATGGTCCCGCTCGGCGCCGTCGCCACGATGCCCGCCGCCGTCGCCGGCTCGACGGTCCTTGCCCGATCACTGCTCGCCGCTCCCGACCGCACGACGTAGCGCTCCGGCGGGGCCGTGGAACCGGCACTCCGCGGCGGGTGGCGAGGCGGTCGTGCGGGTGCGACACTCGGACCAACACGCCCCCGAAGGGAGTGGTCCCGTGACCGTCGTGCTCTTCTGCCCGGTGACGTTCAACCTGGCCGAGACGACCCGCATGATCCAGGTCGCCCGCGCACTCGACCGTCGCTTCGAGCCCGTCTTCATGGGATACGAGCACGACTACGTCGACCTCATCACCGCGGCGGGCTTCGACTACCGCGCGTGCGAACCGGCGTGGAGCACGGCGGAGAAAGACCAGGCGATCGCATTCGACCAGGGACGCAGCATGAAGAGCCCCTTCACCGAGGGCCTCGTGCGCACGCGCGTCGACGTGGAGCGCGAGCTCATCCGGCGCCTGAACGCGAGCGCCGTGGTCACGGGGTCGAACCTGACGTCGTTCATCTCGGCGCGCGCCGAGTCCGTCCCGCTGTTCTTCCCCGTGCCCTTCGCTCTCACGGGGCCGCAGGTGGCGCAGGCACCGCACCAGCAGCTCGTGCGCGGACGCGGGCGGTTCGCGCGCTCGGCGGACCGAGTGGCGACATGGGCGTTCCGGTGGGTGTACAACTCCCTTCCCCTCGCCCCGCGGGCATTCACCGTGGTCGCGAAGGCGAACGGCGTGCCCCCGCTGCGCACGGTCGCCTCGCTGATCACCGCCGACCACAACCTGCTGACCGAGATGCCGTGGGAGCTCAACGGGTTCGAGCTTCCCCCTAACTACCAGCGCATCGGGCCGATCTTCGCGCACATCGACGCGCCCATCCCGTCGCTCGCCACCGAGCTCGCGGCCGCGCCCGAGCCGCTCGTCTACCTCGGCCTCGGCTCCTCCGGAAACCGCGACCTCGCGCTCGCCGCAGCGCGTGCCCTCGGCCCGCTGCCGATCAACGTCATCGCCCCTATCAGCCACTACCTCGGCGCGGACGACCCCGTGCCCGCGAATGTGCACGTGACGGACCTGCTGCCGGTTCACCTGATGGGCGGGATGCTGGACGCCGCCGTCCTGCACGGCGGTCAGGGCACGGTGCAGACCGCGTGCGCCACCGGTGTGCCGTTCGTGGGCATGGGCCTTCAGCCGGAGCAGACCTGGCACGTGCGGCTCTGCGAGGAGCGGGGCAACGCCATCGCCGTTCCTCCCGCGCACGTGTCGCGGCCGGCTTTCGTGCAGGCGGTCGAACGCGTGCTGTCCGACCCCGCGATCCGCCGGGCCGCCGACGAGGTGAAGGTCGCGTACGAAAAGGAGGACGGCGCAGCCGCCGCGGCCCGCATCATCGCGGCGAACGTCGCGGTCTGACGCACCCGCAGCGCCGGCCCGCCGCCGAGCCGGTCTCAGCCGGGCAGGCCTTCCGTCAGCAGCCGGAAGACATCGTCGGCGACGACACGATGGTCCATCCCGTGCGAGACGAGCTGGACGCCGGCGCCCAGCACTCCCTGGACAAGCATCGCGGTGGAGTCCGGCCTCTCGATCCCCAGATCGGTCAGCACCGTCACGAGAGGCCGCAGAAGCACGGCGTGGAGCGTCATCAGGTCTTCGTAGCGACTCGGGCTGAGGTCCGCTTCACGGAGAGCGCCCGCGATCGCGTGCTTGCCGTCCGCGGTCATCGTCATCGTCGCGTCGACGAATGCCCGCAGCTGTGCCACGCCCGGCTCGACGTTCGACAGGGCCACCTCGATCTCGGCATCCCACTGCTCGATCGCCGCGATCGCGATCGCGACCAGCAGGTCGTCCTTCGTGGCGAAGTAGTCGTAGAAGCTCGACCGCGCGAGGCCGGCACGCTCACTGACCGTCCGCGGTGACACGCCGGCGAGTCCTGACTCGAGCAGCACGGCTTCGCCCGCGCGGAGGAGGCCCGCGCGCTGAGCAGCGCGGTGCTCGGCGACCGTCGGAGCGGAGATCTTCGGCATCCGGCAATTATCGTCGGGAACGCGAGACTGCCGCATCTCCACGGACGTGCCCGTGTGACTTTCGTCCCCTCGAGACGGCCTGATCCCCGCAACGCTGGCTCCATGGATGACACCCTTGACGTGGACCGCATCGTCGTAGGCGTCGACGGTTCGGACTCCTCCGTCGACGCGCTGCGATATGCCGCGCGGCTGGCGGAGGCTTTCGATGCCCCTGTCGAAGCGCTCATCACCTGGACGTTCCCCCTCGCCGGCGGAATGCCGCCCATGGAGGGTTGGTACCCCGAGCAGATCGCGGCCGATGATCTCGATGAGGCGATCAGACGCGCCTTCGGCCAGTCGCCGCCCGACGGGCTCACCCGCCGGGTGCTGGGCGGACCGGCCGCGCGGACGCTGATCGAAGTGAGCAAGAGCTGCGGGATGCTTGTTCTCGGCAGCCGCGGAAGGGGCGGTTTCCTCGGTCTTCTCCTCGGGTCGGTGAGCGCCGCCTGCGCGGAACACGCCCACTGCCCCGTGGTGATCGTGCACCCGCGGACCGTCGCAGAGGAGTCGTGAAGGGGCGTCATGATGCGCGCAATGGTGGTTTTCGAGTCGATGTTCGGCAACACGCATCGGATCGCGGATGCGATCGCAGACGGAATGGGAGACGGCGCAGAGGTGGTCGTGACGAATGTCGTCGATGCACCCACCGAGCTCCCCGACGACATCGAGCTGCTGGTCGTAGGAGGCCCCACGCATGCCTTCTCGATGTCGAGACACCGCACCCGAGAGGATGCGGTGCGCCAGGGCGGCGATCCGAAGGACGTGCCCAGAGGGATCCGCGAGTGGCTGCGCGCCCTGCCGACCCAGCCGGCGCACCGGGAGTTCGCGGCCTTCGACACGCGCGTGGACATGCCACTGCTCCCCGGCGCCGCATCGCGCAGCGCCACCCGTGCGGCGCGTGGCCTCGGCTTCCGCGTTCTCGAGCCCGCCAGCTTCCTCGTCGAGGGATATGAGGGGCCGCTGGTCGACGGCGAGCTCGCGCGGGCTCGCGACTGGGGGCACTCGCTCACCGAGCGTCTCGCCGGATGACGCCACGACGCGGCGCGGGCGTCGCGCTCGCTACGCGATCCGGACGGTCTCCAGGTGCTCCGGCACGCGCGCCGGCCACCCCAGCTCGTGGGTGATGCGGGCTCGAAGAGTGTCGGCGGCAGCCGGTTCCCCGTGCGTCACGTAGACGGCGGAGGGCGTGGCCGACGACGACCTCATCCACTCGATGAGATCGTCGGCATCGGCGTGCGCCGACATGGAGTCCGCGCTCACGACCTCGGCGCGAATGGGCACATCCCGTCCGAAGATGCGCAGCGTACGCGCGCCGGCGAGGAGCGCAGCGCCGCGCGTGCCGCCCGCCTGGTAGCCGGTGAGCACGATCGCATTGCGCCGATCCGGACCGTACGCAGCGAGGTGATGGAGCACCCGTCCGCCCGCGAGCATCCCGCTGGCGGAGATGATCACCATCGGGCCGCCGCGCAGATTGAGGAGCTTCGAGTCGTCGACGGTCGTCACCATGCTCGGCATCCGGTACATCCGCTGGAGTTCGTCGGTGTCCAGTCGATGCTCGTCGGGGTGACGACGGTAGACCTCCAGGGCGCTGACCGCCATCGGACTGTTGACGAAGATGGGGACGTCGGGAATCTCACCGCGGTCCCGCAGCCGCGAAAGGTGCAGCAGCACCGTCTCAGTCCGCCCGACCGCGAACGCAGGGATCAGCACGACACCGCCGCGCCCGGCGATCCTGCGCACGACGTCACCGAGCACGACCTCGGGGCTGTCGGGTGCATGCTCGCGGTCCCCGTAGGTGGATTCGGTGACGAGGACGTCGGCGGGCGCGAGTGCGGCGGGGGGCCGCATCAACGGATCGTCCGGACGGCCGAGATCGCCGGTGAAGTGGAGCGTGCGCCCGGCGACGCGCAGTCGCACCTGCGCGGCGCCGAGGATGTGACCGGCCGGCACGAGCTCCAGCTCGACGCCGTCCGTGATCGCCTCCACCTCGCCCGTGGGCAGCGGGCGGAACCGCTCGAGCGCGGCCTGGGCGTCGCGCAGGCGGTAGAGAGGCTCGGGATGCGGATGCTTCGACCATTTGCCCTTCGCCGCGTAGCGGGCCTCCTCCTCCAGCAGGTGCGCGCTGTCGGGGAGCATGATCCGGCTGAGCTCGGCGGTGCCCTCCGTCGAGTGGACCATTCCGCGGAACCCGTCGCGGACGAGCGCCGGCAGATAGCCGGAGTGGTCGAGATGCGCGTGTGAGACCACGACGGCGTCGATCGAGGACGGCGGGATCGGAAACGGCGCGCGGTTGCGCAGCCGGAGCACCTTGTATCCCTGGAAGAGACCGCAGTCCACGAGGACGCGTCGATCGCCGACGGTCACCAGATACCGAGAGCCGGTGACGGTGTCGGCCGCGCCGAGGAAGCGCAACGTCGCCGATCCGTGCGCGGCGGGGTTCGGGGTCATCATCGTCTCCTGCTCGTCGTCCGACCCAGTCGAGCGCTTCTCGCGGCGCCGCGCCGGGCCGAAGGTCCCGCCGACGCTCGTCTCAGGGGGACCTTCGGCCTGAGCAGGCCCGCCGATGCGGCATACCGTCAGCGAGACGGCCGGCGATCCGGCCGGTGTGAAGGAGTCGCCATGGAGCGCATTGTCCTCGGCTTCGACGGGAGCCCCGCCGCTGCGTCCGCCCTTTCGTGGGTGGCGACGCGCGCGGCGCGAGGCGCCACGACGGTCGACCTGGTCGAGATCGTCTCGGGGTTCGGTGGCGTCGGTGCCGACGCAGCCGATACGTTCGACGACGCGGAAGCGCTCCTCCGAGACCGCGCGCCCGGTGCTGTCGTGCGGCGCCATCGCGCCGTGGCCGGACCGCCACCGCACGGCGACGATGCCGGCGTCGACACCGAGCTCTACGTTGCGGGCATCGATCCCGGGCATCCGATCCGCACCGCCGTGGCCGCCACATCCTCGTTGCGCGTCAGGACGATCGCGCAGGTGCCGGTGGTCCTGGTGCCCGCGGGATGGATCGACGTCGGCGACCCGATCACCGTCGGGATCGCCGACGACGACTCGTCCGCCGCCGCTCTGGCATTCGCCGCGCGCGAGGCCGCAGCCTCGTCGGTCTCCCTTCGCCTCGTGCACTCCTGGCTCATGCCGACGCCCTCGTTCGAGGGGACGGCCGTCCTCGTCGCTGCCCAGGCCGACGTGATGGCGCAGCACGGCGAGGTCCTCGACACCGCCGCAACGTGGGTCGCCGCGCAGCATCCGACGGTCCGCATCGAACGCGAGCTGGTCCGCGACAGCCGAGCAGCCGCTCTTCTCCGGTTCGCGCCGCGCAGCTCGATGGTCGTCATCGGCGGCCGGCGGAGCGGTCCCGTCGCGCCCGGTCTGCGGGATTCCGTCGCCGCCGGCGTGCTCTGGGACGCCGAGTGTCCCGTCGTCATCGTGCCGCACGGCGCGGCGCTCGCTCAACCGAAGGAGGTCTGATCATGAGTCGTCCGACCCGAGTGGGTCTGCTGATCACACAGGCGTTCGTCGCCCTCACGGGACTGGCCGGCGGAATCGCGCTCATCGCAGGGAGTGTGGATCCCGCGTGGGCATCCGTGCTGACCCCGCCGATGAGCTACCTGGACGGATCACCCTTCAGGTCGTACCTGATCCCGGGCCTGCTGCTCATCGTCGTCGTCGCAGGAGTCCACGCCGCGGGCTTCTTCGCGACGATCGCCGACTCACCCTGGCAGCTGCTCGCAGCAGCGGCAGGAGGCTTCGTCTGCATCATCTGGATCTTCGTTCAGATGGTCTACATCCCGTTCAGCCTTCTGCAGGCGGTCTACGTCGCGGTGGGATGCCTCGAACTCGGCCTCACGCTGCTGGCTCTGGGGATCCTGCATCCCCTCCTCCATCACCACCGGTCCACGTTCGTGCCCGCCCGCCCCGCGCATCCGGGGACGCGCCAGGGGTGAGCGGGGTATCGACCGCTACCCCGGCCCGTCGGTCTGGTGCTCGACCTGGAAGACCGCGGCCTGAGTGCGGCGTTCGAGCCCGAGCTTGCTCAGCAGGGACGACACGTAGTTCTTCACCGTCTTCTCCGCGAGCCCGAGATGCTCGCCGATCTGGCGGTTGGTCAGTCCGTCGGCGATCAGGCGGAGGATCTGGCGCTCGCGGAGTCCGAGGGAGCCGAGGCGCGGGTCGGTATCGTCCGCCCGCCGCCGGATCTGCTCGGTCGCACGGCGGACGACGGCCTCATCCACGAGCCGTCGCCCGGCGGCGACGGACCGGATGACGTCCACGAGGCGCGGGCCGCCGACGTCCTTGAGGATGTAGCCGGCCGCTCCCGCCAGGACCGCGGCGCTCACCGCCGAATCGTCGTCGTACGCGGTGAGGATGAGACACGCCACGGAAGGCAGCCGCGAGCGGATCTCGCGGCAGAGGTCGACACCGCTGCCGTCCGGGAGCCGGACGTCGAGCACCGCCACGTCCGGCATCGTGGCGGCGATCCGTCCGAAGGCCTGCCGGACCGTCCCAGCTTCACCGACGACCTGCAGGTCGTCCTGCGTTCCGATCAGGTCCGCGATCCCCCGGCGGACGATCTCGTGATCATCGACGAGGAACACCGTGATCATCGCCTCACCCCCCTCCGTCGCGCGGGACCGGTACGCTCCACCGTGCAGCGGTGGCCCCGGGCTTCGACTCCACGACGAAGGTGCCCCCGCGCGTGCTCGCCTTCTCATCGAGGTTGCGCAGGCCGCTGCGGTGGCCCGGTTCGCCCATTCCGATCCCGTCATCGGTCACCACGACCGTGAGGGAGTTCTCGCCGACGGACACTTCGACGCTCATCCGGTCGGCCTTCGCATGGCGGATCGCGTTGCTCAGGAGCTCACGGGTGACCCCGACGACCTCCTCGGCGAGGGGTCCGGTGATGGCGTGGTCGACGGGTCCGCTGAAGCGGATCGCCGGAGGATGCGTCAGCGTCCCGCACAGCTCGGCGACGACGTCGATGATCCGGTGACGCAGAGATCCCTCCCGCCGAGACAGCGCGAAGACGACGGTGCGGATCTGGGAGATGGCGTCGTCGAGGTGATCGATCGACTCGCGAAGCCGCTGGGCTTCGGATTCGCCGGGCACGCTGCTCGCCACGGCCTGAAGCGTGAGGCCGGTGCCGAAGAGCTGCTGGATGACGTGGTCGTGCAGATCGCGGGCGATCCGGCGGCGATCGTCGGCGAGAAGTGCCTGCTGGCTCTCTTCGCGCGCGTGCGCGAGCTCGAGCGCGATCGCCGCGCGGGAGGCGAGATCGGAGAAGCTCTCGGCCTCCGTCGCGGTGAAGCGGGCCCGGTCCGGGTTGCGCGCCGCGCACAGCAGCCCGAAGAGCCGTCCACGCGTCTGGAGCGGCGCAGCGATCACCGCGCCGGCGACACCGTCGGCCATGATGCGCGCGGGGTCGCGCGACTCCGTCTCGCGAGGGCGAGCCGCGACGCGGCCGGTGTCCAGCGCATCGCCCGCGCACGTGCCGGCGGCGGGGAACAGGCTGCCGCGAAGCTCGGCTTCGTCCGGCCCGCGCGCCGCGGCGACCCGCATCGCTCCCGCCGGTTCGTCGGGGAGCAGCACCGTGACCTTGTCGATGTCCGGGAGGTCCAGGATCCGTCCGGCGATCAGGTCGAACGCCGTGCCGGTCGACGACGACAGGAGCGCCGCGGAGAGTTCGGCCGCGGTCGTCACGAAGCGCTCGCGCGTGCGCGCCTGCTCGAGGAGGCGCGCGTTCTCGACGGCGAACCCCGCGGTGGTGGCAAGTGCCTCGACGAGTCGCTCGTCCTCCTCCGAGAACGCGCCCTCGCGGCTGTTCGTGAGATAGAGGTTTCCGAACACTTCGCCCCGGACTCGAACGGGCACGCCCAGGAAGGAGTCCATCCGGGGATGGTGGGCGGGAAACCCCGAAGCACGCGGATCGTCCGACATGCGCGGAATCCGGATGGGCCGCGGGTCGTCGATCAGCGCGCCGAGCAACCCGTGGCCGGTCGGGAGGTGTCCGATCTTCGCGGCCTCCTGGTCGGTCAACCCGACGTAGATGAACTCCTCGAGCGCGTCCCGCTCGGGAGAGACCACCCCCAGCGCACCGAACTCCGCGTTGGCGAGGGTGGTGGCCGCCTGTGCGATGCGCCGGAGCACCGTGGATAGGTCGCTCTCCTCCACGACCACCAGGGTCGCGCTGATGAGGGCGCGAAGTCGCCCCTGCGTGGAGCGCACCCGCTCGGCTTGCTCCACCAGTGCGGAGAGCGCCTCATCGAGCTCGAGGCGGGGGCCGTCCGCGAAGGACAGCTGCTCCGGACCGGTCATGGTCGCCTCCCGCGTGTGGAGCGCACAGGACGACGCATCCTGGCGTCGCCAGATCCTACCGCGCGCGCGTCGGGACGACGAAAACACCGGCTGCGGCTGCGACTGCGGGACCAACGTCCCGGTGTGCGCTCGCAGGACCACCGACACTGGGGGGGGTGGGCCAGGCACGCGAAAGGAGCATTCGGTGGGCGACGCCATCGCAGTCGGGGTATCGGACAGCAGCGCCTCTCGGAGGGCGGTCGAATGGGCGATCCATCGAGCCGTGCGCTCGAGCGCACAGCTGCTCCTGATCTCGGTCGTGGGCAGCGACTCCGGCGCCGCGGGCGAACGCGGGGTCGTGGAGCGTGCGCTCGCGGGAGCGGAGCTCCTCCTGGATCAGCTCACTCGCCGCGCATCCGAGCATGGGCTGACCGCCGAAGCGGTGGTCGACCGGGGCGATCCGCTCGCGCGACTCGTAGCCGCGTCGGAACGCGCGGCGCTGCTGGTGGTCGGCAGCGACCGGTTCACCGGAAGCCGCCGGCGACGCGGTCCACTCGCGATGCGGGTCAGCGGTGAAGCGCACTGCCCTGTCGTGGTGGTGCCCGATCGTGATGTGGAGGGGAACGCCGGCGTCGTGGTGGGCGTGGACGGATCCGAGATCAGCGAGCGCGCGATCCGGTTCGCCGCGGAGGAGGCGGAGCGCCATGACGAAGAGCTCATCGCCGTGAAGAGCTGGTCGCCGATGCCGATGCCGATGCAGATCGGCACCCTCCCCAGCGAGTATCTCGCCGCCGCCCAGCAGCTCGCCGAGGAGGAGCTGGCGATCTCCCTGGCAGGCCTCCGGCAGGATCTGCCCGACCTGAGGGTGCGCACGGTGGTCGAACCCGAGTATCCGGCGGCTCTCCTGCGCCGCATCGGGGCGGGTGCACGGATGGTCGTCGCCGGCAGCCACGGACGAGGCGCGCTCCGCCGCTTCCTGCTTGGGTCGACGACGCAGCTGCTCCTCGAAGAGCCGCCGACGGTCGTGGCCGTCGTGCGCTGACCGCGGACGACGGTGTCCGCTCACCGCCGCATGGCGTCGTGCTTCCGACTCGCCGCTGCGCGTTCGCCCAACCCGAGGGGCGGGCCGCCGAGCGCTCTCAGTGCGTACAGGATCGTCGCGAGGTCGACGAGCTCCTGCGTCAGCGCTCCCGCCACGGCCGGGATGACCCCGGTCATCGCCACGAGCATCAGCCCGATGCTCAGCGCGATGCCGATCCAGATCGCGGTGAGCGCGACGCGCAGGGTATGGCGGCCGATAGCGACCGCGTCGACGATTCCAGCCAGCGAGTCCACCAGGATCACCACGTCGGCGGCGTCTCCGGCCGCGGTCGCGCCCTTGGCTCCCATGGCGACCCCGACGTCGGAGGCCGCGAGGACGGGCGCGTCGTTGACGCCGTCGCCGACCATCATCACGGGGCGGGGCGTCATTCCATGCGCCAGCTCGACCTTCGCGCCGGGAAGGATCTCGGCGTGCACCTCCTCGATTCCCACGTCCCGGGCGATCGAGGTCGCGGTCGGCAGCGTGTCGCCCGTGAGCATCGCAATGCGCTCGACACCGTTCTCGCCGAGCCACGTCACGACGTCGGCGGACTCGGGTCTCGGATCGTCGGCGAGCACGAGAGTGCCGGCGAAGCGCCCGTCGATGGCGACGTACGCTGCGGCCTCCCCCGGGCCGAGCGCCGCCCGTGTCGTGTCGGGGGCGAGGGTGGCGACGTACGCCGGCTTGCCGACCACGACCCGGCGGTCGCCGAAGGTCGCCTCGACGCCGTTGGTGGCGACTTCGCTGGCGTCGTCCGTCGTCAGCAGCGCGAGGCCCTGCTCCACGGCGGCGCGGCGGATGCCGGCGGCGAGCACGTGAGAGGAGTACTGCTCAGCGGATGCTGCGAGCTGCAGCACCTCGTCGGCACTGAATCCCTCGGCAGGGCGGACCGCGACGAGGTCGGGCCGTCCCTCGGTGAGCGTGCCCGTCTTGTCGAACGCGACCGAGCGCACGCGCGCCAGCTGTTCGATGACCGCTCCGCTCTTCATGATCACACCGGCCTTCGCGGCGCGCGACAGCCCGCCCAGGAACGCCACCGGCGCCGCGATCAGGAGCGGGCACGGCGTGGCGAGCACGAGAACTTCGGCGAACCGCGTGGGATCTCCCGACAGCGCCCACGCGGTGCCCGCCAGGACGAGGGACACCGCGGTGAACGGGATCGCGAATCGATCCGCCAGCCGGACGACAGGTGCCCGTGAGTCCTGCGCCCCCTGGACGAGTGCGACGATCTGCTGGTACTGGCTGTCTGCGCTCAGGCGCGTGGCACGAATGCGCACCGCGCGCGGCCCGTTGATCGATCCCGACATCACCTCGCTTCCTGCGTCGCGGGTCACCGGCATGCTCTCGCCGGTGAGCGAGGACGCGTCGAACGAGCCTGTGGCAGTGATCAGGATGCCGTCGACGGGCACGATCTCGGAGGGGCGCACGAGGAGGACGTCGCCGATGGCGACCTCCTCCACGGCGCGATCCTCCACCTCGTCACGCTCTCCGGCGCCCGGATGGATGACGTGGGCGGTGCGCGGCGACCGGTCCAGCAACGCGGTCAGATCTCGCCTGGCGCGCCGACCCGCGAACTCTTCGAGTGCTTCGCCGCCCGACAGCATCAGCACGACGATCAGCGAAGCGAGATACTCGCCGACGGCGAGCGTGGCGATCATCGCCACGACGGCGAGGATGTCGAGACCGATGTGCCCACGGAGGACGTCGCGCACCATGCCGACGATCGTCCAGGCGATGAACAGCCCGACGTACGCGGTCGCAAGCCACCTCGCCGGGCCGGCCGCGCCCGAGAACTGCAGTCCCAGGACGACGGCGAGGATCACGACCGACACCGTGATCACCGGGTACCGCCGTACGGTGCGAACCAGCTTCACATGCCCAGCATCCCGGCTCCTCTGCTCGATCGCCAAACGCGAGGCCGCGAGATCACTGCAGCTGCCACCACGGCATCATCGGCCAGACGTCGGGGATGTAGGCCATCACCCGCGAGATCGCCGCCGTGAAGAGCCAGAGCCCGAACCCTGCGGCGGTGATGATCCAGGCGATCATCTTGTGCTCTTCGAAGTCGGGAAGCAGGCGACCCTCCTTGTCACGCTGCACACCGGCCAGCGTCAGGATGAGGTCGATGAGCCACCAGACGCCGAACCCGCCGACGGTCAGCAGCTTGATGATCCCGGTCCCGATCTTGCCGAGGTAGAAGCGGTCGACGCCGAGGAACCCGAGCAGCCAGGCGAACATCCACGTGGCGATGAACGACCTGTCCGACATCGCGATCTGCGACGGAGCGCCCACGCCTGCCGGCACGTGCGGCGGGGCTGTGTTGGTGGACATGGCATCCTCCTTCACCCCTCACACTGCGCCAACGCAGCACGGGTACACGGGTCGAAGGTCCCGCGCGAACCCCGGCCGAAGGTGAGAGCCCCCCGGCGATCGCCGCCGCGGCGCGCGACGCCGGCGTACCGCCGCACCAGAGACGAACTGTTCGCCGCGCGTCATCCTTGGTGCGGGTTGCGGATAGTGCACGACGCGCGGGCTCACGCAGCGCTATCGTCGCAGCAGCGGTGCGGGTTCCGGCGAGGGAATCCGCACCCTTTCTTTCGTCTGATGAGAATCAGAGCGGCGCCGGGAGACGTCCACGACAACGACGAAACCCCCGGAAATCCGGGGGTTCTAATCTGTAGCAGGAGCGGGGCTTGAACCCGCGACCTCACGATTATGAGTCGTGCGCTCTCACCAACTGAGCTACCCTGCCGCGTCACACCTCACGATGTTCCGAGCCCCGAGTCAGGATTGAACTGACGACCCCTTCCTTACCATGGAAGTGCTCTGCCACTGAGCTATCGGGGCACACTGCCCGCGTGCGGGCAACTAGAAGAGGATACCAGAGCAACGGCACCACTCTTGAATCGAGGTCAGCCTCCGGTGTGCTCCCGCAGCCAGGGCAGCGGGTCGATCGCGGTCTTGCCGTTGAGGAGGAGCTCGAAATGCGTGTGGGCGCCGTACGAACGGCCGGTGTTGCCCGTGCGACCGAGCACCGTGCCGACCGTGACGTGCTGACCCTGCGACACCTGGATCGAGCCGTACTCCATGTGCGCGTAGTGGCTCGAGATGAGCTGGCCGTCGATCACGTGGTCGATGATCACGTGCACGCCGTAGGCGCCGCCCGCTTCTGAGGCCACACGCACGGTGCCGTCGGCGATCGCCTGGATCGGCGCACCCGCGCCGGGCGTGAAGTCGATGCCCTCGTGCATGCGGCCGGAGCGCATGCCGAAGCCGTACGACATGGTGACGCCGACGGCGAACGGCCACTGGATCGCGGCGTTCGGGTCGTTGACGAAGAGGTTGGAGAAGTTGCGGATGCCCGCCTCGGACGCGAGCTCGGCGACCGTCGTCGTGCCGTAGTTCTCGGTGCGGTCGAGCGTGTCGGCCGCGATGCCGGCCGGCGCGACGTAGGCCTGGATCTCGTCGGCGTCGACCTCGGTGACGGTGGTCGCGCCGGGGGCGAGGATCGACATCGACGTCTCGGCACCGCCGGCGGCTGCCACGGCCTCGGCGGGGGTGGTCATTCCGACTGTCATGAGACCGACGATGCCCATCACGCCCACCGAGAACGACGCTGCGGTCAGGCGCTTGAAGGACGCGCCGCGGTTCACGCGCGCTTTGCGCGGAGCGGTATGTGCGGCCTGGACGGGCTCCGCGGCGGGCTCGGCGGCGTCGACCGTCGTGACCTGCTCGTCCTGGACGGGCAGCTCACCGGTGAACGAGAACAGGCGGGCAGCGGCTTCGAATTCATCGGAAGCGGATGCCGCGGCCCGCGGCCCCTCCGACGGGTCGGTGACCCGCTCGGCGGCGATCGTCGGCTCGCCGACCGGGGTCTCGTCGGGAACGACTTCGAGCACGGTGACCTCTTCGGTCACCGGCGCGACGGTCGGCTCGAGCAGCTGGAACGGCTCGGCGGGTGCGAGGACGGCCTCGAGCATCGGTGCCGGAGCCTCAGCCGACGGGAGGTCCGCGTGGAAGACGGGTGCGGGACGCTCGACCTCGGCCGGGGCGGCGAGCGCGATGGGCGGCACGACCACGGCGGGCTGCTCGCCCGTGCGCGGAACGCGGCGAGCGCGACGGCTCATCGGCGCGGGCTGCGCGACCACCGGCTGCGGTGCGGGGGCGACAGGCACCGCGGCTGCGATCGGGTCGGCGATGTGGATGGGCGCTGCCGGAACCTCGATCGCGGACGGGGCCGGGGCGGGGGCCACGGGAGCGGCAGGCAGATCGGTGAGGGGCTGCACGCGCGCGAGGTCCTCGACCTCGGCCGCCGCGATCACCGGACTGTCGGTCGGCGCCGAGGGCGCAGCATCCTTCTGCTTCTCTTCGACCGGGCGGCCCCACACGACGGCGGGACGCTCGGAAGCCGCACCGGCGGCCCTGCGACGGAGCTCCGCACGTGACGTCCCGAGGGTCTCCGAGGTCGCCTGGACAGGCGTCGAGGAGGTGCGGCTGGAACGGCGCGTGCGGGCGGGCTCAGCCATCGGGGCGTCAAAAGGCAAGCGGGGGGCTCTCGGGTCGTGTCGCTCGGGGGGCAACGGTACGGTCTTCGGGCAAGTGATGACTTCCGCCGTTCGGGCGACGAAAGTAACGATCGCATAAACACTACATGGGGAGACCTGGGAATGCCATGAGCGGTGTGGACAACTCACCGCGTTTCGTGGAGATCCTTGCGAACGCTCAGGCTTCGTCGGCGAGCGCCGCGTCGACCAGCCGCTCGAAGATCACCGGAGTCGACGCCACGATCAGGTGCCGCGACCGCTCAGAGTCATCCCGGACGAACGTGAACGAACCGCCCGCCTCCGTGACCAGCAGCGAGCCCGCTGCGTGATCCCACGGCGCGAGGCCACGCTCGAAGTAGCCGTCCAGCCGCCCAGCGGCGACCCACGCGAAGTCGAGCGACGCTGCGCCTCCACGGCGGATGTCGCGGGCCATCGGCATCACCCGGCCGACGCGGGCCAGGTCGCCGGCATGCGTCGTCGGGTCGTAGCCGAAGCCTGTCGCCAGCAGCGCACCTGCGGCCGACACGTCGGCGTTCACGGTCAGCGACTGGTGGCCGAGCCAGGCGCCCTCCCCCCGTGCGGCCCGGAACATCTCGCCCGACGCCGGCGCGTACACGGCTCCAGCGACGGCTTCCCACTCCCCCGGTGTCGGTTCGCCGATGACGGCCGCGATGCTGACGGCGTAGGCCGGGATGCCGTATGCGTAGTTGACGGTTCCGTCGATCGGGTCGACGACCCAGGTGACGTCGGTCCTCCCACGCTCGGCTCCGGTCTCCTCACCGAGGAACCCGTCGTCGGGTCGGGCATCCGCGAGGCGTGCCCGAATGAGCTCTTCCACCTCGCGGTCCGCTTCGGTGACGATGTCGGCGAGCGCCGACTTCGTCGCGGCGATCGCGACCCCCGCCGTGCGACGCACCCGCGCCAGCTCACCGGCTTCGCGGGCGATGTCGACGGCCAGGGACTCGAGTTCCTTCGCGAGCGTCATCCCCTCACGCTATCGGGCGCCGCGAGACACGACGCGCGATAGCGCTGCGGGACGCGGCATCCGCTCCGCAGCTCTCACCAGGCGCCATGCCCGCACGCCCTGCCGTGCCTGCCGGCGCTGGTCATGTCGACCTTCCACACCTCGCCGTCGACCGTCACGACGAAGGCGGAGCGGCGCGAGAAGTCCACGGAGGTCGGCAGGTCCAGCCCTGCGGCGATCACGGAGACCGTGCCGTTGCGGTTGACCTTCAGCAGTTCACCGCTGTCGGGCAGCGCGGGAGAGCCGGGCTCGACGTCACCGGGAGAGTCGCCCTGCGACAGGGCGTACAGACCGCACGCGCCCCACTCCACGTCGACGAGAAGGCTGGCCCCCGACGCCACCTGTCGCGACTGCGGGTGGCGCAGGCTGAGCGACACCACCTTGCCGGTCGCCGGCAGGTGCGGCACGGGCCCCGCCTCGGTCATGTAGATCCTGGATCCCTTGACGTCCAGACCCGTCGGCACGATGTTGCCGTACTGCGCGATGAGCGTGATGTCACCCGACAGCGAGACCTTGAGCAGGCGGTTCATGTGCCCGTCGGTGACGAGGAATCCCCCACGGATCGGCTGCATCGCGAACTGGAGCCCGGCGGCCACGAAGAAGTCGATCTCAGGCGGCGGCGGATTCTCGACCGTCCACGAGCCGAGGTCGGCGATCGTCGTGAAGCTGTGTCGGCCGTCGACGCGGTAGATGCCTGCGATGTCGTCGGCCGTGCCGCCGGGCACGCCGTCGCCGACCAATGTCACCAGGACGTAGGCGGTCTTGCCGATGAAAGCCACGTCGATCGCGCCGCCGAGCGGCAGGATCGCCGGCGGCAGTCCTGTCACGTACGGCGTCTTCGCTCCTGTCCGCGGATCGATCCGGGTGACCTGACCGATCCTCCCCTCGGTGACGTACAGGGCGCCGTCCGGTCCGATGGTGCTGCCGCTGGCGCCCTGCAGTCCGGAAGCGAGAAGCGATGCGACGGGCTTCCCGCCGGGCTTCCCGCCCTCACCCGCTACCGCCGCTCCGCCCGTCGCGACGCCGAGCAGCGACGCCACGGTGAGCGCCGCGACCACGGCACCCGTCACGATCCTTCTCCTGATACCCATGAGAGCCCTCCTGGCCTCGCACGACCGCGCTGATCTCCCCGCGCTTCGACCGTCCTCCGACCGCACGCCACGGTCAACGCGTCGGCCGGCATCTGAGGGTCCGCGCGCGAAGAATGAGGGGGTGGGGGTGTTCGTCTGAGGATGCCCGGGATGCGGCATCCGCTCGCCGTCCTGGGGACAGGCGAGCGCCTCCTGCCCCCGGCTAGCGTGGAGGGATGGTCAGAGACGCCCCCGCACACACCCACGACGTGGTCATCGTCGGCGGAGGCCACAACGGCCTCGTCGCCGCCGCCTACCTCGCTCGCGCAGGCCACTCGGTCGTCGTGCTCGAGCGTCTCGACCACGTCGGCGGCGCCGCCGTCTCGGAGCGCCCGTGGCCCGGCGTCGACGCGCGGCTGTCGCGCTACTCCTACCTCGTCAGTCTGCTGCCGCAGCGCATCATCGACGACCTCGGCCTCGAGATCGCCCTCAAGCGGCGGCGGTACTCCTCCTATACGCCGGACCCCACCGATCCGTCGCGCGGCATCCTGATCGATACAGCGGATGCCGCGGCCACCGCGGCCTCCTTCGCCCGCGTCACCGGCGACACGAGCGAGGCCGAGCGCTTCGCCGCGTTCTACGAGCGCCTCGCGCCGGTCGCGGAGCGACTGTTCCCGACCGTGACCGACCCCCTCCCCCGTGCGGCGACAGCGCGGCAGCTGATGGGCGACATGTGGACCGACCTCGTCGAGCGCCCGCTCGGCGAGGTGCTGCGCTCCTCATTCGAGACCGACATCGCCCGCGGCATCGCCCTCACAGACGGTCTCATCGGCACGTTCGCGAACGCCGACGATGAGAGCCTCCGACAGAACCGGTGCTTCCTGTACCACGTGATCGGCGGCGGAACGGGCGACTGGGACGTGCCGGTCGGCGGGATGGGCCAGGTCAGCGGCGAGCTCGAGCGCGCCGCCCGCGCAGCCGGCGCCGAACTGCGCACCCGCGCCGACGTGACCTCGATCGCCCCCGACGGCGCGGTCGAGGTCGCCTGCGACGGCGGGCGCACCGAGCTGCTGCGCGGACGCGTCGTGCTCAGCGGCGTCGGCCCGGCGGTGCTCGACCGACTGCTCGGCGGATCCGGGCCGGCGGCCGACGCGCCGGAGGGCGCCCAGGTCAAGGTCAACATGCTGCTGCGGCGCCTCCCGCGACTGCGCGACATGTCGGTCGATCCCGAGGCCGCCTTCGCGGGCACGTTCCACATCAACGAGACGATGACCCAGCTCGACGACGCCCACCGCACGGCGGCCGGCGGCAGCATCCCGAACCCGCTCCCGGCCGAGATCTACTGCCACTCGCTCACCGATCCGTCGATCCTCGGTCCCGAGCTTCAGGCCTCGGGTGCCCAGACCCTGACGCTGTTCGGTCTGCAGGTGCCGCACCGTCTCGTGGCAGGGCAGGATCGGGATGCTGCGCGCTCCGCGCTGCTCGCCGCGGCGCAGGCGTCGCTCGACTCGGTGCTGGCCGAGCCGATCGCCGACGTCGTGTTCGAAGCTCCGGACGGCATGCCGTGCATCGAGGCGCGGACGACGGCCGACCTCGAGGATTCGCTCGGGATGACGGCCGGCGACATCTTCCACGGCCCGCTGTCATGGCCGTGGGCGAGCGACGACGAGCCGCTCGACACTCCGGCGCAGCGCTGGGGAGTGGCGACTGCGCACGACCGCATTCTGCTGTGCGGGTCGGGCGCGCGACGCGGTGGCGCGGTCAGCGGGATCGGCGGGCACAACGCCGCCATGGCCGCGGGAGAACTGCTCCGCGGTTGACGCGTGCCCCCGCGCGCGGCGCGGCGCCCGCTCGTTCCCTTACCGCTGCGGCGGCAGCGGCGGCGGGGGCGGGTAGCCCTCGTAGCCGGGGTGGGGCGGGGGCGTGGCGTTGTCGATCGCGGAGGCGCTCGTCTGGGTATCGCCTCCCTGCGGCGCAGCCTGCGGGGCACCGAACACGTGCGCGCCCGGGCTCGGGTAGCCCGTGTAGTAGGCGTTCCAGTCCGGCGAGCCGTCGGGCAGCATTGGCAGCGGAGTGACCCCGTCGACGTAGTTCGGCCACGGCAGCAGTTCCTGCTGCGCGCCGGGAGCAGGTGCGGGTGCGGCGGCCGGCATCGCGCCGTACGCAGGGTACGCGGCGGCGCGCGGCTTCTTCGGCGCGAAGAGCACGTTCACCAGCGGGATGAGTGCGGTGCCGACGGCGGCCAGGATCGCGACGGCGACCACGATGCGCCAGTAGATGTCAGGGAACCGGAGGTACTCGTCGAACATCAGCGGCAGGATCAGCAGCACGACGAGCGCGGCCACGAGCACGATCGTGATCACCGCGACCGTGCGGGTGAACGGAGTGTCATAGCGCTGCAGCGCCTTCGTGTAGAGCCTCACGTGCAGCAGCGCGAGCTGCAGGATGAGCACGATGAAAAGGAACTGGACGAAGCGGGTGAAGCCATCCCACGAATAGCGCTCCGGCATCCAGATGAGCACTGCGCCGATCAGGAGTGTGAGGATCCAGGTGCCCATGCTCGCGAGCGCGAACCAGGCCGGGCGCCGCGGCGCGAGGTGGGCGTCGAGGATCGTGACGCCCGCGAAGGCGACGAGCAGGAGGATCGTGAGGAACGCCTTGCCGATGATGTCGCTCTGGTCGCCGACGAGCACCCACACGACACAGACGACCGCCGACGCGATGAGCGCGCCGATGGCGACCCAGATCGCTGCGCGAAGCAGGGATGACACAGGCGCGTCAGCCGCCTGCGGTTGAACCGGGGCGTGGGGATCGGGCACGGTCATGACGGTCCTCTCTGTCGCGGGGCACGGCGTCCGCACGCTTATCCTGGCATGCCGCCGATCCGCCAAACGGAAGAAGCCCCCATGAAGGGGGCTTCTTCCGTTCGCGATGGTGGCGAGTGAGGGATTCGAACCCCCGAATGCTGAGCAGTCTGATTTACAGTCAGATCCCTTTGGCCGCTTGGGTAACTCGCCAGACGCACCCGTCCGACTTTCACAGCCGACCGGAGGCGCGATTACACATCTTACGCTGTCCCGCGCGCTTGCTCGAAATCGAAGTGGCGCGAGCGGCGATCAGGTGCCGATCCGGTCCAGGTCGAGCGCCTCGAGAGCCGCCGGCGTGCGCAGCAGCGCGCCTTCGAAACGGCAGGTCGCGGCCGCGGCGTCCATCGCGCTCTTCAGCGTCTCGGCCCACTCGTCCTCACCCCCGGGCTCGCGGTCGAGCAGCGACGCGATGGCCGCGGCGAAGGCGGCATCGCCGGCGCCCATCGTGTCGACGATCCTTCCCGGCAGCGCCGTCACCGGCGCGGTGACGACGACGTCGCCGGCCTCGAGCGTCCCGCCCGCCGCCCCCTCGGTCGCGAGAACCGCGCCCACGCCGAGGTCGACGAGCCGCTCGCGCAGCCAGTCGAGCGGCTCGTCGTAGAGCAGAGTCGCGTCGTCCTCGCCGACCTTGACCAGCGTCGCACCGGCTGCGAGCGCCTCGAAGCCGCGAACGAACTCAGCCTTGTCTCGCATCATGCCGCTGCGCGGGTTGGGGTCGATCGCGACCGGCACGCCCGCGCTCTTCACCGCGTCGATGAGCTCCGCCGCCTGCTCGGCGCCGTCGAACGCGAAGCAGCTGACGACGACGATGGGGGCGTCGGCGATCGCGCGCTGCGCATCATCACCGAATCGGATGCGGCGCTGCTGGGATGCCTCGTTGAAGTCGTACTCCGGTTCGCCGCCGCCCGTGCGCACGCTCACTGCGCGAGCGGTGCCCAGTGACGACTCCGTGGCGACGAGCTCGACACCGTAGTCGGCGAGATACGAGCGGATGTGCGCGCCGGGCTCATCGTCGCCCACCATCGCGATCAACGTGGCCGGCACACCCAGCCGGGAGAGGCCGACCGCGACGTTCAGGGCAGCACCTCCGACGAACTCGCGCACTCCGTTGTCGTCACGCAGCTCATCGATGAGCGCATCGCCCACCACGACCACACGGCCGGCGGTCATCGGCGGCTTCCGGCGGTCTCGAGCACGCGCTCGACGAAGGCCTCCGCACGTCGGCGCGTGCCGTCGATCTTCAGGTCGACGCTGGCCCGCACCTCGTTGGGGGCGAGCGGCAGGGCGAGCCGCACGTTCTCATGGCACGACAGATCGGTGCAGATGTAGGTTCCGACGCTGTCACCGGCGTGTCCGGCATCACCCGCCTTCCGCGCCGTGAAGAGCGCGACCTGGTCGGCGGGCTGCATCGTGTGGCAGAGGTTGCACATCGCCGATCGTGCACTCGACGTTCCGTCGGCTGCACGCAGCACGATGCCGCGGGGCTCGCCCTGGACCTCGGCGATCACGTAGCCGCGACCGCGCGTGCGCGGATCGCGCCACGCGAAGAAGTCGAGGTGATCCCAGTCGGTGAGCAGGAAGTCGGTCGGCAGGGCGACCAGGCGGAGCTCTTCGGGTGAGGCGTTCGCGAACGCGGAACGCACGTCGTCTTCGGTCAGTGGGCGCATGGCACCTCCTCGCGCCCCCAGTCTACGAAGGACGGATGCCGCCGCCACCCCGCTCCCCGGCGTGCGGAGCCGCGAGTTGCCACTTCGCGTGGGAACGAGGCATCCGCTCCCCGCCCGACGTGGCGACTCGGGTGGCGACGCGCGCCGAGCGCCGGGTCAAGGGTGCGCGGCGGCCTCGGCGTCGTCGTCGGCGACGGCGACGGCGATCTCGTCGTCGGACGCACCGCGGCGCTCCCGGATCAGGAAGCCGAACCCGAAGGCGATGAAGAACATCAGCACGCCGTAGACGGCGGCGGGAAGGCTGAGCTCGACCGACCCGAGCACCGTCTGCGCGATGACGATCGCGAGAGTGGCGTTGTGGATGCCGATCTCGAACGACGCTGCGATCGCCTGACGCTTGCCCACCTTGAGCAGACGCGGAACGAGGTAGCCGACCGACAGGCTGATCAGGCAGAACACGATCGTGATGACCGACAGGCGCGCGAAGTTCGCGACGAGGAGGGTCCAGTTCGAGGCGACCGCACCGGCGATGACGACGACGAGGATGATGATCGACGCGATGCGCACCGGCTTGTCCATCGCCTTCGCGAACGCCGGCCAGAGGCGCCGCACGACCATGCCGATCGCGACCGGCACGAGCACGATCGCGAACACCTCAAGCACCTTCGACCACTGCATGCCGAGCTGGCTGTCGAACGGGTCGAAGTAGATGATCGCGAAGTTCGTGATGAGAGGCAGGGTCACGACCGAGATCACCGAGTTGACCGCCGTCAGCGAGATGTTGAGAGCCACATCGCCCCGGAACAGGTGGCTGTAGAGGTTCGCGGTCGTGCCGCCGGGCGATGCCGCAAGCATCATCATGCCGACGGCGAGCACCGGAGGCAGCTGGAACGCGAGCACGAGACCGAAACAGATAGCGGGCAGGAGCACCAGCTGACAGAGCAGAGCGACGATCACCGCCTTCGGCTGCTTCAGGACGCGCGCGAAGTCGCCCAGGGTGAGACTCAGACCGAGCCCGAACATGATGATTCCGAGGGCCACGGGCAGGCCGATGGTGGTCAACGCTGACATGGCACTCAGTGTGCCCGATGCCGCGACGGCGTGTCACGCCCCTGTGGAATCGGCGCCCTTCACGACCTCGGCAGGTGTCGGCTCGTCAGCGTCGACCACGCCGCGCGAGACCTCAGTCGTCTCGTCCGTCTGAGTCGGCGTCGGCGCGCTCACCCCGGGAAGGACCCAGATCGCGAACGCCGGGCCTTCCGCCGAAAGCAGCACCGACCCGTCATCCGACACCGCCAGGGTCGCGTCGCCGAACACCGGCTCACCGGACGCCGCACCGGGGAGGGCGCCGGCCGGGATCGCGGCATCCGCATCTCCTCGCGTCGCGAGCACGAGCACGGTCTCGCTCGCGGATTCGCGCACGAAGACGACTGTCTCGTCATCGACGTACACCCAGCGGAACCCGCCGTCCTGCAGCGCGGGATGGCTGCGGCGCAGCGCGATGAGGTCGCGGTAGAGCGCGAGTCGCGCGGCGACCTCGGGCTCGTCCTCGCTCCCCCACGGCATCGGGGTGCGGCTGGACTCGCCGTCGGCGCCGAGCAATCCGAACTCGTCGCCTGCGAACACCACGGGAAGCCCGGGCATCGCGAGCGACAGGCCGACGGCGACCGGGATCGCACCGGGCGCCGCGTTGGTCGCGAACCGGGCGGTGTCGTGCGTGTCGAGGGGCTGCATGTTGCCGAGCCGCACGCGCCATGGGATGCCGGCTGTGAAGCGGCTGACGGCCTCGGCGAACTCGCGCGCCGTGTACCGCGGGATGCCGCCGATCGGCTGACCGAAGAACCACGAATCGGTCAGCTCGCCGCCATCCGCGTCGAGGTAGGGCGCGCCGGTCGGCTCGCTGAGCCATCCCCACAGCGGCCGCGTGAACGACGGGTACGTCATCGCGCCGTGCCAGCCGTCGCCCTGCAGGTCGCTGACGGCGTCGTTGGTGGACTCTCCGAGCAGGATCGTGTCGGGATTGACCTGGAGCATCGTCTCGCGCAGCAGCTGCCGCACCTCGGCGTTCAGGTCGACGGCGCCGAGGCGGCCGGTCATGTTTGCCACATCGATGCGCCACCCGTCGGCGTTGTACGGCGGCTTCAGCCACTTCGCGACGACCGAGTCCTCGCCCGAGATGAACCGGCGGCGCAGCTCCTCCGACGACCAGTCGAACTTCGGCAGGCTCGCGTAGCCGAGCCACGAGACGTACGCGCTGTTGGCGTCGTCGGTGAAGTAGTAGAAGTCCTCTTCGGGCGCTCCCGGGTTGCCGAGCGCCGCCCGGAACCACTCGTGACTGTCGCCGGAGTGGTTGCTCGTGAGGTCGCCGATGACCCGGATGCCGCGGGCATGCGCCTCCTCGATGAGCCGGATGTACGCCTCTTCCCCGCCGAGCAGCGGGTCGATGCGATCGAAGCTGGCGGCGTCGTAGCGGTGGTTCGACTCCGCCGGGAACACCGGGGTGAGGTAGAGCAGGTTCACACCCAGCGAGACCAGGTGGTCGAGCTTCTCGATGATCCCGGGAAGGTCGCCGCCGTAGAACTGCTGCGAGCGCGCCGGCATCACGGCGTCGACCGGATCACTCCACGCCGCCGGGATCGCCCACTCAGGCGTCGGGTGCTCGTCGGCCGCCGCGGAGCGCGCGAACCGGTCGGGGAAGACCTGGTACATCACCGACTCGTTCAGCCAGGCAGGCGGTGCCGGGTAGGCCACGAGCGCGAAGTCCTCGGAGTCGAGGGTCTCGATGCGATGCAGGCCGGTCTGGTTGAGCCATTCGACGCGGCCGTCGGCGTGCTGCAGCATCCATCGATATCCGTGTCGCGGGTTGCGCACCGTCACGGGCGCATCCCACCACTCCCACGCGTCGGCGGCACCGACGCGTACGGCGTCGGTCCACTCGGGCTCGTGGTCGGGGTTCGAGCGCGTGCGCACGGCCGCGAGAGGTCCGTACCCGGCGGGCACGCGCAAGCGCACCGTGACGACCTCGCCGAGTGCCGGCGCGAGGTTCGACACGTGCAGGGACGAGCCGTCGTGGTGGGGTGCAGGGGTCATGACATGCCTTTCGATCGGTCGGCAGCGCGCGCCGCCGGGTGCGACGTGGTTGCACGGCCGGAAGCCATGACAGAGCCCTTGAGTTGTGTGATCCAGGATGCCGCGGCCCGCGGCATCCGTCTACTTGACGCTGCCGGAGACCAGACCGCCCGCGATGTAGCGCTGCGAGACGAGAAAGAACGCCATCACCGGCAGCGCGGCGAGCACCGCCCCGGCAGCGAACACGCCCCAGTTCTGCGACATGAAGCCCGACACCAGCTGGAAGAGCCCGATCGCGACCGTCTGCTGGGACGGGTCATTGAGGATGACGCTCGCGATCGCGAACTCGCCGATGATGCCGATGAAGGTCAGCAGCCCGATCACGACGAGGATCGGCGTGACCAGCGGGAGCATGATCGTGAAGAACACCCGCGCGTGACCCGCGCCGTCGATCTTCGCCGCCTCGTCGATCGCCGTCGGCACAGTGTTGAAGAACCCGTACATGAGGAACGTGTTCACACCGAGGGCGCCGCCGAGGTAGATCATGATCAAGCCGGCGTGGGTTCCCAGGCCGATCGCCGGGAAGACGTCGCTGATCTGGATCATCAGCAGGAAGATCGCGGTGATCGCCAGCAGCTGCGGGAACATCTGCAGCACGAGCAGCGTGGCCAGGCCGAAGCGGCGACCCGTGAAGCGCATGCGCGAGAACGCGTAGGCGCCGAGCGCGCACAGCAGCACCGTGAAGACGCTCGTGACGACCGCGATGATCAGCGAGTTCGCATACCACTGCGGGTAGGGCAGGTCGGGGTCGGTGAACAGCCGGACGTAGTTCGAGAAGTCGATCTGTCGGAACAGCTGGTTGGAGCCGGTCAGGGTGCCGATCGGGTTGAGCGACACCGACAGGATGTACAGCAGCGGGAAGAGCGCGAACACGATCGCCGCCCACGCCACGACATGACGCCAGCCCTTCTCGGCGAACCAGCGCCGGAACGACTGCCGTCGCACGTGGGGGGTGGGCGGGCGGTGCTCGGCGTTCAGCGCCTGACCATAGATCTCGCCGGCTTCGAGAGCACCCTCGCTGAACACGGCCAGAGTGGTGCGAGCCCCGAAGGACCGCTGACGGGGCCCGGCTGCCGAGCCGTTCTCGTTCTCGCTCATCAGTTCAGGTCCTCCAGTGCCTTGGTCTGCCGGAAGCTGATCACGGCGACGATCGTGACGATGACGAAGATCAGGATCGACAGGGCCGACGCGAGGCCGAGGTCGCGGCCGCCGCCACCGCCGAACGCCACCTTGTAGACCATGGTGATCATGATGTCCGTCGCGCCGATGTCGAGCGTCGTGTCGGTGAACCGCGGATTGCCTCGGGTGAGCATGTAGATCACCCCGAAGTTGTTGAAGTTGTAGGCGAAGGTCGCGATCAGCAGCGGGGCGACCGCCACGAAGAGCAGCGGCATCTTCACCGAGCGGAAGATCCGCCACGCACCCGCGCCGTCCATCTTCGCCGCCTCGACGATGTCGTCGGGCAGCGACTGCAGCGCGCCGGTGCACACCAGGAACATGTACGCGTAGCCGAGCCACATGTTTACGAAGATGACGCTGAATCTCGCGAGCCACGGATCGCCGAGCCATGGGATCTGCGCGCCGCCGAGGAGCACCTCGTTGATGAAGCCGAACTCCGTGTTGAGCATGCCCGCCCAGACGAGTCCCGTCAGGTACGCGGGGAAGGCGTAGGGCAGGATCACCAGCACGCGGTAGATCTTCTTGCCGCGCAGCGTCGGGTGGTTGAGGACGAGCGCCAGGAACAGACCCAGGGCGAAGCAGACCAGGGTCGACAACGCAGCGAAGGCGAAGGTCCAGATCGTCACGCGGAGGAGCGGGTCGCGGATCTGCTCGTTGGTGAAGGCGAACGCGAAGTTGTCCCAGCCGATCACCACGCGCCATCCCGGCGTCAGCGTCTCGCCGTTCTCGGCGCGGAAGTTCCCCTCGCCGTCGTCGGAGTAGACCTGTCCGGTCTCGGTGTTGGTGAACGTGTCGGCGGCCTCGTCGTACTCGAGGCTGGAGGTGAAGACGAAGGCCTTGCGTCCGTCGGATGTGCGGAGGGTGCCGTCATTGAGGTCATCGCTCACCGGGACGTTGAGCGCGAGCACCTCGTCCTGGAACCGGATGATCTGGTTGAGGTTGAGCTGCTCCCAGCCGTCGGGTGCGCTCGAGGC
Source organism: Microbacterium sp. CFH 31415 (assembly GCF_022538185.1). Lineage (GTDB taxonomy): Bacteria > Actinomycetota > Actinomycetes > Actinomycetales > Microbacteriaceae > Microbacterium. The sequence continues at coordinate 70,695 of NZ_JAKYXC010000007.1, forward strand.
GTCCTGGAGGGGCTGCTCGTTCGTGCCGAACGCGGTGCCGCCACCCGGCTCGGCCACGAGGAGTCCGAACTGGTCAGCCTGCTTGTAGACCTCGACGGTGTACTCGGGCGAGTCGGGCACGCGCTCCTGCGAGGTGCGGATGATCTGCTCGATCGCATCCTGCTTGGTGCTGTTGTGCTGGTCGCCGGCGTTGGTGAACGCGATGTAGCCGGTGTAGATGATCACGAAGATCTGGAAGACCGCGAGGAATGCCAGGCCGGGCGCGAGGTACTTGCCCGGCAGCAGCCCGGGGCGCAGGTAGAGGTAGTTGACTCCTGCGACGACGAGCAGGAGCACGCCGGCGGCGATCCAGTCGCCCTTCGCGACGAGCACCCAGACACCGAAGACGGTGAGGGCGTCGATGATCGCGAGGAGCACGACCTTCACGATGAGGGCGACGATGCCTCCGGTCGTGAGCCGCCGCGCGGGCTTGTGGAACGGATCATCGCCCCAGGCACTCGGTGCCGCGGACTTCGTCGCGGCAGTCTTGACATCGGCCATGGAGGGACGCTCCTTCATCGCAGGTCTTCGGGTTCAGAGTAGAAGAGAAGGCGGGTGGAGCCGCGAGAGGCCCCACCCGCCTTCATCACATCGGCTGTCAGCCGATCTTGGACTGGATGTTCGTCGCAGCGGTCTCCCAGACCTGCGCCGGGTCACCCTCGCCCTTGATGAGCTGGAGCTCAGCGTTGCCCCAGTCCGACCACACGGCACCCATCTCGGGGATCGCGGGCATCGGAGCACCGGTCTGCCCGATCTTGCCGAAGGCCTCGACGTCGGGGTCGGAAGCGGCGGCGCTCTCGTAGGCCGAGATCAGTGCCGGCGGGCGGCCGCCGACCTCGAACAGGCTCAGCTGCGCGTCCTCGGTGCTGAGGTAGTTGACGATGAAGTCGGTCGCGGCGAGCGCGTTCTCCGACTTGCTCGACAGGAAGAAGCCGTTGACGCCCACGAACGGTCGGGCCTCCTGGCCACCGGCGCTGGGGAGCGGGTCGATGGCGTAGTTGATGCCTGCCTCGGAGATCGCCGGGATGTTCCACGGACCCGTGAGGTAGTAGGGCGACTTGCCGGCGACGAAGAACTCGCGCGCCTTGTCACCGTCGATGTTGGCGTTGAGGATGCCCTCGGCGCCCCACTGCTTCAGAGCGGTGGCGAACTCGACGCCGGCGGCGTCGCCGAGCACCAGCTGCGACGGGTCGTACGAGCCGTCGGCGCTCTGCGCGAACACCTGCGAGCCGAACGACGTCTGCAGCGGGTAGAGGTGGTACGGGTCGCCCTGTTCCGGCGAGAGTCCCACGAGGAAGGGGTACTCGGTGCCGGCGGCCTTGCCGTTGGCGATGACCTCGTCGAACGTCTCGACGGGCTCCGACACGAGGTCGGCGTTGCGGACGAGCGCGACGTTCTCGATCGAGTACGGGACGCCGTAGACCTTGCCGTCGTACGTCATGGCCTGAACGGCCGCCTCGGCGAAGCCGTCGGCGACGTCACCGAGCTCGAGCGGGGCGACGACGCCGGCCGACACGTAGGCGCCAAGCTTGTCGTGCGGGCTGACGATGACGTCGGGGCCCTTGCCGGTGGGAACCTGGCTGATGAAGTCCTGGTCGACCGTGGCGAAGTCCTTGGTGACGAGCTTGACCTCGACGCCGGTCTCTTCGGTGAAGGATGCCGCGACGTCCTCGAGCGCGGGCTTGCGCTCGATGTCGACCCAGACGGTGATGGGGGTCGTGTCCGCGTTCTCGCCGTTGTCGCCGCCGTTGTCTCCGCCGCCGCTTGCGCAGCCGGAGAGCACGAGCGCGCCGCCCGCGATGAACGCACTGATCGCGAGCGCGCTCTTCTTGTTCACCTTCATCGGTGTGTGCCTCTCTTAAGTGCTGTTGGGGTTAGACCGGCCCGGGCCGGCGCCAAGCACCGTCGAAGGCCGTTCTTCTGCTCGCAGATGATGCAAGCGCTTACATTGTTATCATCTTCGACCCGAAACGCAACCCACGATTGGGATGATCGATACGCGTTCGTGACTTGCGGGATAACGCGGATCATCCGCGAAACCCCCTCATTTGCAAGCGCTTCCAAGGCATGCCCGGTCTTCGCGGCGTCACGCGACCGCGGATAGACTGCCCGTCATGGCCGATTCTTCGTTCGACATCGTCAGCAAGGTGGACCACCAGGAGGCCGAGAACGCCCTCAACCAGGCGCGCAAGGAGATCGAGCAGCGCTACGACTTCAAGGGCACCGGCGCCTCCGTCGAGTGGAGCGGCGACTCCATCCTCATCAAGGCGAGCACCGAGGAGCGCGCGAAGGCGGTGCTCGACGTCTTCCAGTCGAAGCTGATCAAGCGCGGCATCTCACTGAAGAGCCTCGAGTCAGGCGAGCCGTTCGCGAGCGGCAAGGAGTTCCGGATCGTCTCGACGCTCAAAGACGGCATCTCGTCCGAGAACGCCAAGAAGATCTCGAAGCTCATCCGCGACGAGGGCCCGAAATCGGTGAAGTCCCAGATCCAGGGCGACGAGCTGCGCGTGCAGTCGAAGAGCCGCGACGACCTTCAGGAGGTCCAGCGCATGCTCAAGGCCGCCGACCTCGACGTCGACCTGCAGTTCGTCAACTACCGGTAGGGCGCGACGCGCGGCCGGCCCGCGGGCCGGTGCCCTCACTCACGACGCTGGTGCGCGGCACCACGAGATCGCGAGACCGGGCATCACCTGCGTGTCGTCCGACTCGAGGGAGAAGACCCTCGTCTCGACGGTCTCGGGCATCGCGAGAATCGCGTCGTCGAGCGGGTTCGCGGCGATGTCCGGAGCGACGACGACACCCACCCAGCGTCCGCTCGGTGCGGCGCACACCTGCAGGATCGCGTCGGTCGTCGGCACCTCGACGATGACCCGACTGTCGGCGGAAGGCGCTCGCATCACGACCGTCTGACCCTCGAGCTCGCCGGAGTCGCTGAGATGCAGATAGGTGAGCAGCGTTCCGTTCCCCGTCACCTCCTCCGCGGCGAACGGCTGCCCGAACTCCGCGTCGGCCCCTGCGGCGGGAGTGCGTGAACCGTCCCGGAGGTCCACGATCTGCGGACCCTCCGCGGTTCGCACGTACGCCACGGGCTCGGTACGCGAGACGTCGTCGATGATCGAGGCCTTGCCGAGCGTGACGGGTTCGCCCTCCGCGACGGGGTCGGCCAGCAGCAGGTCGTCGCCGCGCGTCACGAGGAGAAGCGACGTCGTGCCCTGCACGAAGCGGAAGTCGTCGATGCGCGGGTCGGACGTGCCGAGATCGAGCTGCTCGGGCTTGGCATCGGGTGCGGAGATGCTGCCGAGGAAGACCACCGAGTCGCGAACCGGGATGCCCTCGACGGACGGGTCGGTCCAGGTGTAGGCGAAGCGGTCGCCGGAGTCCGAGAGCTGCAGGCGAGCAAGGCGACCGACGGCGGGAAGACGCACCTCGTCGACACGGCCGTCCTCTCGGACCACCACGAGTTCGGAATCACCCTGCTCGGTGCGCAGCGCGACGACCAATCCGCGGGGGGATGAGCGGAAGTCCTCGATCCGCGGGTGCTCGAACACCGTCTCCTCCGTGGCTCCGTCGAGAGTCGTGCGATAGATGCGGTCGCCGTCGGGCGAGCGCTCGAGGAGGAACGCCTCCGCGCGCGGCGTCTCCAGCGACGTGGAGAAGGTGGAGGATGGGCCGCCCGACCTGCCCACCACGTCGCTGATCGTGAGCGTGTAGCGGGTGCCGTCCTGCAGCGGCTGGGCAAGTCGCACGCCGACGTCGCGACCGGCGGTGTCGACCGTGAAGGGCACCTCCGGCTCGATCCGCACCTGCGCAGCGGACACCTCCGCCAGCGCCTGGTTCGCCGTGAAGATCACGCGTGAGCCGCTGACCGTCGTCGCCGCGGCCGGGTCGGACAGCACCGCCGAGATGCGGGGTCCGGCGGCGACGCTCGCACCGGCGGCAGCCGCAGACGCGACCAGGATTCCCGCCAGCACGGCTGCGTAGACGAGGAGGAACCGCTTCCCGCCGCCCGTGCCCGCGCGCTCGTCAGTACTCATACGGATCCTGCGGCTCCTCGATGGGCGTCAGCGTCGTCGGACGGATGGTCAGCTCTCCGCCCTCGAGGACCACGGTCCCCTCCACGCGCGCCCAGTCGCCGACCTCGATGCCGGCATCCCAGTCCGCGTCGCTGACCGGCACGGCGGCGGGCTGCGCGTCGATGACGCAGTGAGTGATCACCAGCCTGGTGAGCAGGAACTGCTCCGGGTCGTCGGGGTGCGGGGTGACGAACCCCTCGAGCTCCACGGCGTCGCCGGCGAAGTCCTCGGGCGAGGTGGCCGTGGCGAACACGGTCGACCAGTCGGGGATCCCGAACTCACGCGTGTCGCCGGAGCTCGCCAGTTCGACCGCGTCATCCCTGCCGAACAGCGCGGGGGCGTTGGTCGCTCGATCCATCGCAAGCGTGACCGAGAGCGTGGTGGGTGGGAGCAACCAGGCGGCGACCACCACCGTCGAGGCGATGGCACCACCCACGATCGATACGGCGCTCGCCCGGCCGACGGCGCCCTGGCTGTGGTCCCATCCGTGATCGTCGACCTGATCCCGACTGTGATCGTGATCGTGGTCGGTGGATGCCTCGCCAGGATGATCGTGCTCCCGCTCGATGCCGAGGGGAAGGGCGAGACCGACGACCCCCACTCCGATCGCGACAACCGCCATCGCGATCGCGAACCAGCTGCCTGCCGGGTTCAGGAAGAGTCCGAGCCGTCCGGTCAGCGCGAGCACCAGCGTCGCGATGCCGAGTACCGCGGCGAGGCCCGCACCCAGCCAGCGTTCCCACATGTCACGCAACGAGGTTCACCACCGCTCCGATGAACCATGCGCTGAGGATGACCACGGGCACCACCCCGGCGAGCAGGCGGGTCGTGAACGTCGTGCGCAGCAGCGCGAGCATCTTCACGTCGATGAGCGGACCGATCAGCAGGAAGGCGACGATCGAACCGGGCGTGAACGTGGAGGCGAACGACAGGGCGAAGAAGGCGTCGACGTTCGAGCAGATGGCCACGACGAGCGCCAGCAGGGTCATCGCGAGGATGGAGAGCACGGGGTCGCTGCCGATCGCGACGAGGACCTCGCGGGGCACGAGCACCTGGATCGCACCCGCGAGAGCCGACCCCAGGACGAGCGCCGGCATGACGGCGCGGAGCTCGACGAGGAGCTGCGCCGCCGTCCGCCGTCCTCGGCTCTCTGCTTCGAGAACAGAGGGGGCGTCGCAGGTGGCGGCGAACCGCGCGGTGAGGAGGGACGCGGGATCAGGATGCCGCGAATACAGCCACCCGATGAGGTTGGCGATCGCGTATCCGCCGAGCAGCCGCGCGAGGAGGATACCGTCGTTCAATCCGAAGGCCTGGTGCGTGGTGAGGATCACGATCGGGTTGACGATCGGCGCCGCCATGAGGAAGGTGAGCGTCTCCGGGACCGAGAAACCGCGCATCATCAGCCCGCGCGCGAACGGGACATTGCCGCACTCGCACACCGGCACCAGCATCCCGAGCAGCGAGAGCACCGCGCGGCGGGCCCAGGCGCGCCGCGGGAGCCAGCGTTCGATCGCCCCCGGCGGGACCCACACCTGGATGACGACGGCGAGCACCACCCCCAGCATCACGAACGGCATCGACTCGATCAGGACGCTCACCGCGAGGGTGAGCCCGTCCTGCAGTCGCTCCGGAAGAGCTGCGTCGGTCAAGGCCTGTGTCGCCAGCCCGATTCCCACCAGGACGATCGCAAGGACCGCACCCCACCACAGGCGTCGCCGGCGAAGGGGCGGCGCCTCCGGCGCTGATGCGGGGGCGGATGCCGCGACCGCGGTCGCGACACGTGTCCGTGCTGCGGGACTCAGCGTTCCCATCGGGCGACGGCGCTTGGCCATGGTGATGTCTCCGGGTCGAGTGGGTCGGCGAACGGCCGGATGCCGGCAGCGAGTTCGCTGCCGGCATCCGGACCGTCATCAGAGCGCGCCGGCGCCGCAGGCGGTCTGAGCGTACGGGACGTTCACCGTGGTGGTGACGTCCTCACCGCCGACGGTCGCGGTCGCCGTCACGACCGCCTCGCCCTGCGGCAGGACCGCAGCACGCGTGGTGAACGCGTGACTGCTGGTCTTGCCGGCCCCCAGGGAGGCGACGGTCTTGGTGCCGTACGTCGACTCGAGACGGACGCCGACAGGTACCTCGTCGCCGTTCGCGACGCTCACCGTGAGCACCGCCTTGCCCGCCACGCAGCGGGCCGTAGCGGTGCCCGTGACGGCGAGCTGCCGGTCCGCATCCTCGCGGATGACCAGGGTGTACGTCGTCGACGTCTCGTGATCCTGCGCGAACGAACGGATGGTGACCGTCTTCTCCTCCCCCGGCACCAGCGAGACCTGGCGAGGCTCGGTGTCGTCGATCAGGATGTCGCCCACCCGGACCAGGCCGCTGGGCACGTTCGGCGTCGCGGTGAACGACATCGAGGTGGCGCCCTGCGGGACCGTCACCGTGTAGTCGGTGGTCGATCCGGAGAACGTCGGCGAGAGGACGCCCCCGTCGACCGTGAGACCCGTGAGCGACGACTCCGCGCTGTAGGTCACCGGCCGCGAGGTCGCGACACCGAAGACGCCGCCCGCGAAGCCTCCCGTCGACTGGTAGCGCACCGTGACCACGGGGATCCGGTTGCCCTGCCCATCCAGCACCGGGTTGCCGGCGGCGTCCACCTTGTACCGCACATCCGGGCCGGTCAGGTACTGCGCCGGAATCGTGTCGACCACCTCGTAGAACACTCCGGAGCCGGCAGCGTTGGTGATCTGCTGCGTCTTGAAGAGGGTGTCATTGAGGTAGATCGCGAACGAACGCCCGCTGTCCCCCGAGAAGTACGTCGTCTCGAGTCGGTTGGTCGATGCGGCGGGGTCCACGGCCATGTCGTAGCTGAACCAGCCGTTGCTGTTCGCGTGACGATACTGCCGACCGTTGTGGACTCCGACGCTCGTCGTGCCGCCGGTCTTCAGGTTCTTCGCGGCCTCTCCGTTGTTGTTGTCGAACGTGGTGAGGACGTCGATGAACCGTGCGGCGTCACGCTGGCGCTTCTTCTCGTCGAGGATCGCCTGCTGTGCGGCCGGCGAGTCCGGGACCTCGAAGTTCATGTAGATGCCGTAACGCTGACCGTGCTGCGAGTAGTGCGGCGTGTAGATGAGGTCTCCCCCGTCGCGCGTGTTCTTCAGCACGAACTGCGCTTCGCCGTCCGCATTGTCCTCGATGCGCTCCACATTCTCCGCGATGTCGTCGTACCACTGCTGAGTGGTCTCCGTGGCCACCGTCACCGTCTGCTGAACGTCGGCCGAGGGTGCGAGGGCGATCCGCACGCTCACTCCGACCGATCCCCAGCCCGTCATGTTCTCGGTGCCCAGGCCGGCGCTGAGCACCGTCGGTCCGTACTTGAACGCGACGAAGTCGGCGTTGTCGGGGGTGTCGTACGCGACGACCTCCATCGGGGTGGTCAGCTCGATCACATCCCCCGCGGCGACGTCATCGAGGACGATGTACCCCTGGCGCACGTCCGGCGACACGACCGTGCCGTTCACCGTGAGGGTCGGCTCGCCGGCCACCCAGTCCGGGACGCGCAGACGGAGCGTGGCGCCTTCCGCGAGCTGAGATCCCGTCAGGGCGTCCACGGTGATGCGCACCGTGTCGTCGTTGGGGAAGTCGGCTTCCTGGGTGACGCGCATGTTGCTGTCGGCGTGGTCGTACTGGGAGCTGAAGTACAGGTTGACCCAGACGTTCTGATCACGGGAGAAGTACAGCGTGTCGGCGAGCTTGGAGAAGTTCTCCATCCCCGTGCCGATGCAGCACCAGAAGAGCTGCGACTCGGTCGGTGCCGGGCCGTAGACCTTGTAGTAGCCGGGCGCCATCGGGTTGAAGTACATGCTCATGCCGTTGTCGGGATTCTGCGAGGACACGATCGTGTTGATGAACGTGTTCTCGTAGTAGTGCATGTACTTGACGTCCTGCGTCACCTTGAACAGCTCGCGCGACAGCTTGAGCATGTTGTACTCGTTGCACGTCTCGGCCGTCTGCGGATTGCCCGTCGACCCCTGCTGTGTGGCGTAGCGCCACAGCGTGTCCGGAGCGCGGAAGTGCTCGGACTGGCTGTTGGCACCCGTCACGTAGGTGTGGTGATCGACCACCGTCTGCCAGAAGCTCTGCGCCGCGGTCAGGTACATCCCGAGGTTGTCCTTCTCGGCCTGCGTGAGCATCTCGTAGTATTCGGGGTTCTCGGTGAACACCGTGTAGCGCTTGAGCGCGCCGATGAACTTCGGGATGGTCGTGTTGGCGTGACGACCGGGAAGCACGTCGGTGCCGTTCGCGAGCGACTGGAAGAGCGACACCTCATCGAATCCCTGCGCGGCCGTCTTGAAGTGGGGGTTGCCCCCGGACACGTCGAACAGCTCGTACAGCGCCTCGTTCATGCCGCCGTACTCGGTGCCGAGAAGTGTGGCGGTGTTGCTGAGGGTGGAGACGCGCCCGAACATGTACTCGCCGAAGCCTTCAGCGACATCCAGCGCCAGCTCGCCCAGCTCACCCGGCACGTACTCGTACGCGTCGAGCAGCCCGGCGAGGATCTTGTGCAGGTTGTAATACGGCACGATGACCTGATCGTCGGACGTGCCTCGTCCCTCCACCGCGTCGAGCGCTGAATCGCGGAACGGAGCGAGGTAGCCCGCGCGCGACGTGCCGTCGTAGGTGTCCTGCACCGCGGCGAGACCGCGGATCGTGGCCTCGAGGTCGGCGAGGACCTCAGCCTTGACCGCAGGGTCATCGGAGTTGGCGTAGTTCATCGCCAGGGCCGACATGTAGTGACCGAAGGAGTGGCCGCGGAAGTTCCAGGTCACCGATCCGTTCTCCCACCCGGGGTAGCTCGTCGTGTTGACGGCGAAGCTGCCGGGCTTGTAGGAGTTCGCCGTCACGCGGAACCAGTGGAGGTACCGCTCGGGGTCGAGCGTGAGGAGGTAGTCGATCTCCTTGTCCTGCGCGTTCTTGAGGTAGTCGTCGAAGATGACGACGTCTTCGAGGCCGGTGTCCTGGACCGGTTCGACGACCGCCGGAACGTACACCTCGAAGGTCTTGGTGGTCGCGGGGCCGCCGAGGTAGCTGACGCGGGCGGTCAGCGTGACGGTGACGTCCTCTTCGCCGGCCTCAGGGCGCACGACGACTCCGGACGGAGCGATGACCTCGGGGTTCGTCGATGTCCAGCTGACGGTCGACCCGTTCGACGTCGTCGTGGGGAGCGTCAGGTTGACCGTCGCCGTCGTCGGCACCGTGATGCCTGCAGCCGCCGATGCGGCGAGAGCCGCACGGTCCACCGTGCCTCCGCCGTCCTCGTAGAGGGCGACGACGCCTGCGAGGTCGGCAACGCCCTGGAACACTCGGTAGTCGTCCAGCGCGCTGGTCAGGTATCCGCCGTTGTAGTTGGGGCCGTTGTACCCGATCGACTTCGGCAGCACGGGGCTCGCCTCGGCGATCGTGCCGGTCGCGGTGGCGCTGACAGGGGTCTGCACCGACGTCGTGACCTTGACGCCGTTGCGGTAGAGGTTGAACTGCTTCGACGTGCTGCTGTACGTGGCGGTGATATGCGTCCACTCGCCCACGGGGAAGAATCCGGCGCGATCGGTCGAGGTGGCCCGCACCTCGTGCGGCTGGCCTCCGCCCGGGCCGAAGGAGAACAGGAGGGGGTTCGTCGCGCTCACCGACGAGGCGTACCAGCCCGCGGTGTTGTATGCCCGCTTGTTCCAGGTGATGATCTGCTCACCCGAGCCCATGGCTGCCGTGGGCTTGAACCAGAACGACAAGGTCAGGTCGGAGGGGACGAGCTCGCTGCTCGTGCCCAGATCGAGGAAGGTGCTGCCGTTGAGCTTCAGGCCCTTCGTGCCGGCCTTGTTACCGGCGATGTACTCGTGGTTGAGGGTGGTCGACCCGTTGTGCCCCTTCAATGCGGTGGGGTGCGCGAGAGGGCTGGAGTCGACGACCGAGTCCTCGAAGGTCAGCTCCAGGACGGGATCACCCAGTCCGAAGTCGTCGACGGCATGTGCCGGCGACATGCCTCCCAAGACCAGGGCGCCCGCCGTCGCGGCGACGATCGCCGACAGGCCTGCCCTTCCCCACCGCCTCTGGCGTCTACGGCGTCGTGATAGCTCCATGCCAACCTCCTCATTGATGGGCGCGTCGACGTCGACTCGCCGCCCTCGGCATCGCCACCATACTGATAGCGCTAACAGTCGCGCAAGGATCAATTTGAAAACGCACCATGGGCGTCGGTTTATCGATCAACCACATCAGCCCCTCGAGGAGGGCTTATCCGTCGACCAGACGGCCGACTCGACAACGGCTCTGAGGCGCCGGGGCGCGCGTCAGTCGCGCTTGCCCTGGCCCTTCTCCTTGCCGGGCTGGGAGTTCGCGCCGGCGGCCTTCTCGGCTTCCTTCGCCGCCTTGCGCTCCTGCTTCGCGAGGTCGCGTGCCGCCTTCTCGGCGGTCTTCTCGGCTTCCTTCGCCGCCTTGCGCCCCTCCTTCGCGAGGTCCTTAGCCGCCTTGTCGGCGGCCGCACCGGCCTCGCCCTTCGGCGTCTCGACGACGTGGGACGCCGGCTCGATGGAGAGCCCGTCCTCGACCTGGCCCTCGGGGGCCGAAGGCGTAGCCTCGTCCGCCCCGCCGTCGAGCAGGGGCTCCGGGACGCTCGAGGAGGTGGCGTCGCGCAGCTCGCCGTAGGAGGTGGCTGGGGTGGCACCGGGCACGCCAACGCCCAGGACCAGGCCGAGCGCGACGGTGGCTGCGGCAACCGCTCCTCCCCCGGCTGCGACGATCCGGCGTCGGCGAGCGGCGAGCGCCCGTGCTCGCCTGCGCCGAGCGGGCCGCGCACGCAGGCTCGGGGTCGCCGGAGCGAACGCGCCCACGGCCACCTCGGTGACGGCCGATGGGACCGGGGTCGAAGCACGGGTGGGGGCCACCGGAACGGACGGAAGGGTGGGGGCAGGGGGAATCGACGGGAGGGCGCTGAGCACCGGCATCGCCGGCTGCGTGGCCTCGGGGTCGCCGATCGCGTCAGGGACGATCTCGATCGGCAGGGCGGCAGCGCGCTGCGCGACCTCCAGCGCGGCAGGCCGGTGCGCAGCATCCGTCGCCGTCATCTCGGTCAGCAGGCGCGCCCACTCGGGTCCTACCCACCCCGGCACCGGCGGGGGGTCGATGAGCCGCGCCATCACGGCGGCGATCCCCGACGACTGACCGTAGGCGCGTACGCCGGTCAGCGCCTCGAGCAGGACCAGCCCGAGCGCGTAGACGTCGGACGCCGGTCCTGCCTTTTCACCCCGCACCTGTTCCGGGGCGAGGTAGGCGGCGGTGCCGACGATGGTGCCGGCCGCGGTGATCCGCGTGCCGTCGACGAGTTGGGCGACACCGAAGTCGCCGAGCTTCACCTGCTCGCCGAGACCGGGCACCGGGTTCTCGGCGAGCAGGATGTTCGAAGGCTTGAGGTCGCGGTGCACCACACCCGCCCCGTGGACGACATGCAGCGCCGACGAGAGTTCGATGGCGAGATGCCGCACCCGCGCGGCGGGCAGCGGACCGCGACCGAGGGTGGCCGCAAGGGTCTCGCCGTCGACGAACTCCATCACGAGGTAGCTCGGCCCGTCGGACCGCACCCGGCCGTCGTAGAGCTTGACCAGCGACGGGTGGCTCAGCGACGCGAGCACCGTCATCTCGTTCTGCGCGCGCTCCGGGGTGCAGAGATCGTCGGAGCCCTCCCGCATGAGCTTGACGGCGACGGTGCGACCGAGCTGCTCGTCGACGGCGCGGTGAACCCGCGCCACGCTTCCTGAACCCACGCACTCTTCGAGCCGATACCGGCCATCCAGACGGCCGGTCACCGCGGCGCCCTGCTGCACGACTGCCACCGTTGCCTCCCCCGCGCCACCCATCCAGGTAGCGACCGTTCACACGGTATTCGGAGCGGGGTCGAGGCTGTCCCCTCTTGACAAATCGTCAGAAGTCCGCATGACGCGAACGGTGGCGCGCGCGGACCGTCCACTGCGCCATGGAGGGATGGACACGCCGGGTGTCAATACCGCGCGGGGCCCCGGCAGAGGGCGTAGTCTCGGCCGCGCCCCGAACGGAGTCGGGCGCGCGCCCCGAGCGGACTGGGGCGATGGTGAGCCGGGAAGCCTGGTCGGCACAGTGTGAACCGACGATTGCGAGGCCGATCCATGACCGAGACCGCCGACTACATCGTGCGGGGCGACCACCTTGCGGTCCTGAGCGCGCTCGCCGTGAGCCAGGCCAGTGGTCTGGAGTCGCCGAAGACCCTGGTGTGGGGCCTCGACCTCGCTTCGGCTCCGACCCGGCGAGCAGCGCACAAGCAGCTTCGGCTGGAATCACGCGGCATCGCGCGGGCATGCCAGGCTCAGGCGAGCCTCACCCACCTCTTCGTCGTGTACACCCACGGAGCCTCGCTCCCGGAGGGGAGCTGCCTGTCCGCCGCCGCTCAGACCGCGACCAGGCTCCACGCCGAACTCGAGCGCTCGCGCGGTCGCTTCATCGAAGTGATCCTCATCGACGCGACGGGGTGGGAGAACGGCGACGATCTGCGCGACCGGGTCGTGCAGTCAGCGTCCACCCCGGCAGGAGTCGCCGGCGACCTGGCTCTCGGATGGCACGACATCACCGACATGTCCATCCACCAAGCCGCCACCGCGAAGATCTGCTGACTGCGGCGACGGCCGCCGTCGGCGCAGCGCGCCCTCCCGGCGCGAATATCATGTGGCGATGGCGCGAAAGCCGTCCGTGAGACTTCTCCCGCGCAAGGGCGCACTGCCCATCCTCCTCGACCGTGCGCCCGTACCGGTCGCGATCATCGTGGGGTTCGGGCTGATCCTGCTGGGCGCTCTGATCGTCACGCGACCGCTCACCTCGATCGTCCTCCTCGGGATCTACGTGGGGTGCAGTGCGGTCGTCTCCGGACTGGCCGAGCTGCTGGGCCGGCGGGGCGAGCGCGCGTGGTGGCCGCGACTCGTCGCGAGCGCATGGCTCGTCGCGGGCGCGATCATCCTGCTGTTCCTCGAGCGAAGCCTGCAGCTTCTCCCTCCCGCGATGGCGCTGCTCCTGGTGCTGGGTGGGCTCGCCTCGCTCGGCGACGCGCTGTCTCCGGCGACCGTCAGCCAGCGCGTCCTGACCCTCGCGTGGGGTGTGAGTCAGATCGTCTTCGGGATCCTCGCGCTCGCGTGGCCGGACGTCACGGTCCTGGTGATCGCGGTGGTGTTCGGGATCCGGACCGTGCTGTACGGGGGCTCCCTCGCCGCCCGGGCGATTCGAGCGGAGAGCGCCCAGGGCACCGCATCGTCAAAGGCGGAGCCGTCACCGGCAACGACCACGGACCGTCTGCATCGATCGACCTTCTGGATCGCTGCCGGCCGGTATGCGCTCACCGCTGTCCTGCTCGCCGTCTGCGCAGCGGGTTGGGCGCTCAACAGCTGGCTCGCCGAGGGAGCGCCCGTCGCCGACGCGTTCTACGATCCACCCGCCACCGTTCCCGCGGAGCACGGTCGCCTGATCCGGGCGGACGATTTCACCGGCCAGAGCCCGCCTGATGCGGATGTGATGCGGATCCTCTACACGACCCGCGACGCGTTCGGCGCACCGGCAGTCGCCAGCGCCTTGGTCATCGCTCCCCGTGAAGACCAGGCCGGCGCTCGGCCCGTGGTCGCGTGGAATCACGGTACGACCGGTGTCGCCCGCGGCTGCGCACCGAGTCTGCGCGACGCCTCGGCGACTCACTGGGCGATTCCGGCGCTGAACGACGCGGTGGCCCGGGGATGGGTGGTCGTCGCCACGGACTACTCCGGCCAGGGGGCACCGGGGGTCTTCCCCTATCTGATCGGCGCCGGCGAGGCGCGCTCGTCACTCGACGCCGTCCTCGCCAGCCGCGAGCTCGAGGGTCTCGCCCTCCGTCCCGAGACCGTCGCGTGGGGGCACTCGCAAGGCGGTCACGCGGCGCTGTGGATGGCGCAGCTGGCGGAGCGGTACGCGCCCGAGATCGACTTCCGCGGCACGGCGGCGCTCGCGCCCGTCACGGCGCCGCTGGAGCTCGCCCAGGAGCTGTCGGTTCGCGATGCCGACCCGCTCCTGTCCGTCCTGGTGTCGTGGGTGCTCGTGCCCTACGCCGACACGTACCCCGAGATCGACCTGAGGAACTATGTCGCGCCGGGATCGCGGACGATCGTCCGGGAGATGACGCAGCGATGCCCCAGCGAGCCCGGCGTCATCGTGTCGGTCCTGACGTCGCTCGGGGTCTCGGAGGACCGACCCCTCTACGTGGGCGACCTCACTGCCGGTCCGCTCGGCGAGCGACTCGCGCAGAACGCGGTCGCCGGTCCGTTCACGACGCCCGTGCTCGTCGCCTGGGGCGATGCCGATGAGGTCATACCCCCGCGCCTTCAGCAGCGGTTCGTCGACCGGCTCTGCGAGCAGGGCGACCGTGTGCGATGGGCCGTCTATGGCGGCTATGACCATTTGCGACCGCTGCTGCCCGGATCGCGCTTCCTGCCCCTGCTCGTGAACTGGACCGAGTCTCAGCTTCTGGGTCGCGACGCGCCGACGGACGACTGCGCGCGCTACGGGCCCGGATCGCCCTGACCGGCGGCCGGGCCTGGTACGCCGACGACGCCGGGTGGACAATGAGCCATGGCCGTCGACACGCCCGTCGACCCTGCAGCCGACGACGCCTCGCCGGCGGCGGACACTGCAGAGTCCGACGCCGCCCTGGGGCGGCGCGCGCAGATCCTCGCGACCGAGCACTGGGGACTGCTCGCCGCCCGCGGCACCGCGCAGAGCGAGGTGCTCACCCGCATCACCATCTTCCTCACGCTCGTGTCGGCCGGACTGGTCACCATCGGTCTGCTCGGACAGGCGACCGGCTTCGAGGACTGGTTCGCCGGCGCCGCGCTCTCGATCCTCGGGTTCCTGGCGCTCATCGGGTTCATGACGCAGACCCGGGTCTTCAACGTCGCCGAAGAGGACATGATGTACGTCGTGGCGATGAACCGCCTGCGCGGTGCCTACGTCGACCTCGATCCCCGGGTGCAGCGCTACTTCCTCGCCGCGATCGCCGACGACGAGCGCGGACTCGAGCTGACCTACTCGTTCCTTCGCCGGCGGAGCGTGTCGCACCTGTTCGGCAGCTCCGCGATGCTCATCACCGTCGTGAATGCGTGCGTCTCCGGTCTGCTCGCCGGGTCGACTCTGGTGGCTGCGGGGCAGGCGATCGGATGGGCGATCGCCACCGGGGTCCTCGTCGCACTGGTGCTCATCGCGTGCTTCATGACCTACGGGTACTGGACCTACCGCACCGCGTGGCGCAACCACCGGCCGCTGCGGACGACCCCGCTCTCGCAGTCAGACAAGGGGACGGATGCCGCGTCCGACGGCGTCGACGGCCCACCGCCGCAGGACCCGGTACGCCTCCGCACGCGCCGCCGGTCCTGAGAGGAACACGTCGTGGACGGCGTCCTGGATCCGCCCGATCGTGACGAGCCGCCCGATCCGCGTCGCGCTCTTGGCGATGTCGTCCACCACGAGCACCGAGTCCGACGTCGTCATCGTCTCGTTCCACGCGAGCGGCGGCGTCGATCGGGATGACAGGAGGACGAGCGCCGGGCACCCGACGTCGACGCCTGCCGCGACCCGCCGGTGCCCGTCCAGGATCGCCGCCAGCCACGCCGGCCGTGTGGGGAAGCCCCGTTCGGGCCGCCAGTCGGGATGGTCGACGGCGAGCGGCAGGACGCCGAGCTCGGTCAGCGCTCGCGTGTAGAAGCCGAGGTCGACCGCGGGCTGGTTGCCCCGCGGATCGAACCGCGCCCGCGCGTTCACGAGCGGCGCGATCGCCTGCCGGCCCACCGCCCCGAACTGGAATTCGAGCCAGGGGCTGTTCAGAACCACCGCACTCGCCCGGCCGGGATGCCGGGCCGCCCAGAGCGTGAGCGTGAGACCGCCCGTCGAGTGGCCGACGAGTACGAGCCGGCGGCGGGGCGCGGCATCCGTCCCCTGTCCCATCACCGTGAGCGCCGCCTCGATGTCGACGTCGTAGTCGTCGAGCGCGTCGATGTAGCCGGGTGAGTTCCCGGCACGGAGGCTGCGGCCGTAGCGGCGAAGATCGAGGGCGTGGAAGCGCGCCCCGAGCCCGGTCCAGAAGCGCGCGAGCTCGGCCTGGAAGAAGAAGTCCGACCAGCCGTGCACGTACAGCACGTCGACGTCGCGGAGCGGCTGCAGCACGGCGACGACCGGATTCGGCAGGAGGCGCACGAGGCTCGCCGCGAGCGGTCCGTCTTCCTCGTCGAGGCCGAGATCGAGCGTCAACTGCTCGAACGGCTTCCCGAGCACGTCGGTCTGCCACTGGCCCGCCATGACGCGAGCCTATCCAGCCGCGCGCCGGCTCGCGGAACGCGCGACGACCCGGGCGGCGGTCAGTCGCGCGAGATCGTCACCATCTCGTCGCGTGGGACGACCTTGATTCGGGCGCGACCGTGCGGGGCGCCGAGCGCGACTTCGTGGGAGTCGAGGCGGTGCCACCCGTCGAGGTCGGTCCAGATCACGCCACGCGACGCGAGCAGCGCGGGGATCGCGTCTTCCGACGGATCGGCCGGCTGCCACCACGACCCCTGGTCGTTGATGAGGTGGCGGATCGTCTCCATCGCATCGGACTTCGTGTGACCGATGAGGCCGACCGGGCCGCGCTTGATCCAGCCGGTCGCGTAGACGCCGGGCACGCGCTCGTTCGACTCGCGCCGCAGCACCTGTCCCTCGTGGTTCGGGATCACGCCGTGGCGCTTGTCGAACGGCACGCCGGGCAGCGGCGAGCCGAAGTAGCCGACGGCGCGATAGATCGCCTGGATCTCCACCTCGCGGATCTCGCCGGTGCCGACCACGCCGCCCTCGCCGTCGGGACGCGTGCGCTCGTACCGGAACGCGCTGACGCGGCCCTCGGCATCCTTCACGACCTCCAGGGGCTTCGCGTAGAAGTGCAGATGCAGGCGGCGGGATGCCTCTCCCCCGGCGTTGTTCGCCGCAGGGCGCTGGCGCCACGACTGCAGCACGCGATCGATGACCATGACCTGCTTGTTGCTGGCGATCGCCGTCCTCGACGCCTCGTCGTAGTCGAAGTCCTCGTCGTAGACGACCATGTCGACGTCGCGCAGCTCACCGAGCTCGCGCAGCTCGAGCGGCGTGAACTTCACCTGCGCGGGACCGCGGCGGCCGAAGATGTGCACGTCGGTGACGGGGCTCGCCGCGAGGCCGGCGTGGACGTTGTCGGGGATCTCGGTCGGCAGCAGGTCTTCGGCGTGCTTGGCCAGCATGCGCGCGATGTCGAGTGCCACGTTGCCGTTGCCGATCACGGCGACCGATTCGGCGTCGAGCGGCCAGTCGCGCGGCACGTCGGGATGGCCGTCGAACCAGCTCACGAAGTCGGCGGCGCCGTACGACCCCACGGCGTCGATGCCGGGGATGTCGAGATCGGTGTCTCGCACGGCGCCCGTGGCGAAGATCACGGCGTTGTAGTGGTGCTTGAGGTCTTCGAGGGTGATGTCCTCGCCGAAGCGCACGTTGCCGAAGAGGCGGATGTCACCGCGGTCGAGCACCTCGCGGAGGGCCGTGATGATGCCCTTGATGCGCGGGTGGTCGGGGGCCACGCCGTAGCGCACCAGGCCGTACGGGGCGGGGAGCTGCTCGAAGAGGTCGATCGAGACGTCGAACTTGCGCTCGGCCTTCAGCAGGATGTCGGCCGCGTAGATGCCGGCCGGGCCCGCGCCGACGATCGCCAGTCGGAGCTTCGTCATGGTGGTCCTTTCGTGTCTCGAGTCGCGGCGCCGCCGCTGCTCGACAAGACAGGTGAGGTGGGCTGCCGGGTCGGCGCCTCAGCTCGAGCGGTCGGCCACAGCCTGCGCGAAGCGCGTCAGCGCCTCGCGCACCGGGCCATCGGGAAGGGGGGTGAGCGCGTCGACGGCCTCGCGCGACCACGCGTTCGCGAGGTCGAGCGTGGCCTGCGTCGCCTCATGGTCGCGGAGCTCCGCGAGCGCATCGTCGAGGATCGCCGGGTCGGCACCGTCGGAGATGCGCGCGACGCCGTCGTCGATCCGCGTGCGCAGGGCGACGGAGCCGGCGTCGGTGCGCTGCCCGAGCACGAGGTACGGCATCGTCGGCACGCCGGCGCGCAGGTCGGTGCCGGGCACCTTGCCGGTCTCGTCAGGGTCGGCCGACAGGTCGATGACGTCGTCGAGCAGCTGGAAGGCGACACCGGCCTTCTCGCCGAAGGTCACCATCGGCGCCTCGAACTCGGTGGGGCCGTTCGAGAAGATCACGCCGGCCTGCGCGGCCGCGGCGATGAGCGAGCCCGTCTTGTCGGACAGCACCTGCAGGTAGAAGTCGACGGGGTCGTCGCCGTCCTGCGGACCGACCGTCTCGTGCATCTGGCCGAGCACCAGGCGCTCGAACGTGTCGGCCTGGAGCTTGATGGCGTCGTCGCCGTACCGGGCCATGATCTGGCTCGCACGGGAGAAGAGGATGTCGCCGGTGAGGATCGCGATGCTGTTGCCCCAGATCGCGTGCGCGCTGGGGACTCCGCGGCGCTTGTCCGCGGCATCCATCACATCGTCGTGATACAGCGAGCCGAGGTGCGTCATCTCGAGCGCGGTCGCACCGTCGATGACCTGCTCCGTCGCGCCGTCGCCGAGCTGAGCGGTGAGGAGGGCGAGCATCGGGCGCACGCGCTTCCCGCCGGCCTCGTAGAGGTAGCGGCTGGTGGCGTCGGCGAGCGAGTCCGCGACGCGCAGTTCGCGCTCGAGCGCGTGGTCGACACGCTTCAGGCCCGCCTCGACCGCGGAGAGGAGCTTGCGGGACCTCGGGCCCGCGAAGACACGGTCGGTGAGGCCCAGCTTGCCCGCGATGCGCGAGCCCGGCGCTGAGGGAGTCACACGCCCAGCCTACCGGGGCTGCGATTCGCCTCGGTCCGCGCGGTCCCCCACGGCGGCCGGGGACGCGTCGTCTCGCGCCCCCCGCTCACCGACCGGAGGCGACGAGGGGCTTGGTGGCGCGGTGCAGGGCGACGATGCCCATCGAGAGGTTGCGGTGCGCGACATCCGTCCACCCCGCCTCGCGGATCCACGCCGACAGCGTGCGCTGATCGGGCCAGTCGCGGATCGACTCGTTGAGGTAGTCGTACGCGTCCGCGTTCGAGCTCACGGTCTTGGCGACGACCGGCAGCACGCGGTCGTTGTAGAAGCGGTAGAGGCCGCTGAACACCGGCGACGGCGGGTGCGAGAACTCGCAGATCACGAGGCGGCCGCCGGCGCGGGTGACGCGCAGCAGCTCGGCGAGCGCCTTCTTCGGCTCGTTCACGTTGCGCAGCCCGAACGACATCGTGACCGCGTCGAACCCGTCATCGTCGAACGGCAGGTCGGTCGCGTCCGCCTCCACGAACGTCAGATTCGGGATGCCGCCGTGCCGCCGGCGTCCTTCCGCGATCATCCCCGGCGAGAAGTCGGCGGCGACGACGCTCGCGCCGCTGCGGGCGAGCGCGACGCTCGAAGCACCGGTGCCGGCCGCGAGGTCGAGGATGCGCTGACTCCGCCGCGGCGCGACGGCCCGCGTGGTCGCCGCCCGCCAGAAACGGTCGTTGCCCATGCTCAGCACGGTGTTGGTGCGGTCGTACGCCGGCGCCACCTGGTCGAACATGCCGCTCACGCGCGACGGGTCCTTGTGCAGGTCGGCGCGATTCGGCTCGTGCTCGGAGGGGTGCGATGCCACCCGTCGAGTCTAGGCGGCGGGCCGGGCACGGGCACCCGTGGTCACCCGAGGCCGAGCTCCGCGAGTCGGGCGAGCCACACCTCGGCCGTGGCGTCGTCGAAGGGCGGGATGCGTCCGAGGACCCGTGTCTCGAGGTCGGCGGCGAGCGCTTCGAGGTGCTCGACGATGTCGAGCGGGTAGCCGTACTCGACGCGGTGCTCGTCCCATTCGTCCTGATCGTCGATGTAGACGCCGCGGTCGGCGTGGTCGACGACGTCGAGGTCCATGTCGATGCCGGTGGGCTCGCCGTGCTGCCAGCGGAGGTCCCAGGCGATGTCGATGTAGATGCGGGTGCGGTGGGGGGCGGCGTTGTGGGTGTAGGCGAAGTCGCCGCTGGGCGGGAGGAGGGTCACATTGGGATGCTGCGGCTCGAACACCCTGCCGGGCCGCGAGCTGTCCCACCCGGGCAGCTGGCCGAACCAGTCGCCCCAGCGGTCGCGGCCGAGGTAGACGCACTCGTGCACCCAGTGCGGCCCGCCGTCCCATTTGCGCCAGCGGAACAGCAGCCGGGTGCCCGGGGCGGGACGTGCGGAGACGGCGTCGTCGGTCACGGGGCGAGTCTAGGCTTGACGTGTGACCTCTTCGCTCCGCCCGCCGAAGCTGGTGGTCGAGACCCGTGAGTTCGCGACGGTCGACGATCTGCTGTCGTACACCGATCCGGGTTCCCCGCTTGCCTGGCTGCGGCGCGGCGAGGGAATCGTCGGCATCGGCACGGTCGGCGGCTACGAGACCGGCCTTCCGGGGGCACTTCCCGGGGCCGGGCAGCCGAGCCCGGCCGACTGGTGGCGCGGGCTCTGCGCCCATGCCGAGATCGATGACCCGATCGGACTGCATGGAACCGGCCTCGTCGCCTTCGGCACCCTCGTGTTCGACGCTCGCTCGCAGGCGTCCAGCCGCCTGATCATCCCCCAGCTCGTCGTCGGACGGCGCGACGGACGCTCGTGGATGACCCGCATCCGCTGGTCGGACACCGAGCTGCCCGAGCCGCCGGCCGAGCCCGTGCCCTACGGTCCGTACTGGTCGGCCACCCTCGGCCCGGGCGCGCTCGACCCCGAGGGCTACCAGGCCGCCGTGCGCGCCGGGCTCGACGTCATCGCCGCCGGCGAGGTCGACAAGGTCGTGCTCGCCCGCGACCTGGTGGGAACCGTTCCCGCCGGCTCCGACCTTCGCCGGCTCGTGCGTGCGCTGTCGACCGGCTATCTCGACACCTGGACCTTCGCGGTCGACGGCCTCATCGGTGCGAGCCCCGAGACGCTCGTGACCGTGTCGGGCGGCGAAGTCACGGCCCGGGTGCTGGCGGGGACGTTCCCGCGCGGCGCCGACGCAGACGACGACGCCGCGGCATCCTTCCGCCTCTCGCACAGCGGCAAGGACCTCGACGAGCACCAGTTCGCCGTGCAGAGCGTGCTCGATGCCCTGGCCCCGCACGTCAGCTCGGTGCGCGCCGACGATGAGCCGTTCGCGCTCGAACTGCCCAACCTCTGGCACCTCGCGACCGACGTGGCCGGCGAGATCGCCGACCACGCCTCCGCGCTCGACCTCGTCGCGGCGCTTCACCCGACCGCGGCGGTGGCGGGGACGCCGACGGATGCCGCGCTCGAGGTCATCCGCCGGCTCGAGCCGTTCGACCGCCGCCGCTACGCCGGCCCGGTCGGCTGGGTCGACGCCCACGGCGACGGCGAGTGGGCGATCGCGCTGCGGTGCGCCCAGATCGGCGCGGAGCCGGCGCGGCGCTTCGCCGAGTACAGCGAGACCATCCCCGTCGTCGCGCACGCAGGCGCCGGGATCGTGGCCGGCAGCGACCCCGAGACCGAGCTGCTCGAGACCCGGGTGAAGTTCCGCCCGATCGTCGACGCCCTCGCCTGAGGCCGGGGCGCCGGACGCCGCTGACGCCCGGTCGTGTGCCGCAACATCGGAGATCGTGGCGACACGCCGGGGTTCGTGCCCGGCCACGCGGCGTGGCGGCCGCGGCATCCGATTCTGCGCACGCGTCCGCCGCCGCGCAAGCCGCCGCGCACATGACCGCGAAGCCGGCGGGTCAGGACGTCTTGTCGGGGGCGAAGAGCATCCGTGCGAGGACGAGCATCATGGCCGCGAAGCCGCCGGCGAACGCCAGCGGCGCCCACCACCAGCCCACGGTGAAGACGAGCACCGCGATGACGGCGAAAGTGACGATCCAGATCGCGACGGTGTAGAGGCCGAATCGCGCCGCGGTCTCGGGCTCGCGCTCGAATCGGTTGGCGGGCTCGCGGGCGAGCGCCTGGCGCGTCCATGCCTTGTGCCGGTTGGTCTGGCTCGCGCCGAGGAAGGCGAACAGGATGATCGACGCGATCACGCCGAGCGCGGCGAAGACGACGCACCATACCGGCAGCGCGCCGACGGCGACCATGAATCCGAAGGCCACGCCGTACGCGGCGAGGAACGTCGCGCCGGCGAAGCCGCCGGCCCGGTTCTCGGGCATCGGGTGGTTCGTCGTGGTCTCCTGCGCGAGGGTATCGCCGACGAGGAGTCCGAGTCCGGTCGACGCCATGCCGAAGAGTCCGATGAGGGGCCCGGCGACGAGCGGGAGGACCCCGGTCGCCCCGAGCACGCCGAGCACGATGCCGACGATCGCGGCGAGCGACCAGACCACGGCGCGCACGACATAGCCGACCTCGAGCTTCACCCGGTGGCGCTGCTGCAGGGCCGCGTAGTCCTCGCGCGGCGTTGCGGCTGCGGCATCCGTCGACTCGGCGACCAGATCACGCACGTCGCCCAACTCCGCGACCGCGCGCCGAGCGGCATCCGCAGGCGTGCTGCCCGCCTCCTCCAGTTCGGCGGCGCGTGCGAGCAGGTTGGCACGCATCTCCTCCTTGAGGTCCTGCGCGTCGGCGGTCATCTCGATGCTCCGGAACGCTTCGTCGAGAAAGCGGTGGATGTCGGTGTTCTCTCTCATTTCTCCGTGCCCTTCGCGTCGAGGAGCGAGTCGATGATGCGGCGGGTGGCGTTCCACGCCGCGACGTTGCTGCTGAAGACCGCGCGACCGGCGTCGGTGATGCGGTAGTACTTGCGGCGGCCGCCCTGCGTCTCGTCGCCCCAGTACGACTCGACGAGTCCGTCCTTCTCGAGACGTCGATACGTGGCGTAGAGAGTGGCTTCCTTGATCTCGTGGCCGCCCCCGGTCGCGTCGCGGATCGTCTTGTAGATCTCGAACCCGTACCGGTCGCCCCGCCGGAGCACGCCGAGCACGATCGTGTCGGTGTGGCCGCGCAGCAGGTCTGCTGCGAACGCGTCGTCCTTTGCCATGTCGGGTACTGTATCAGATCTAATACTCCATGCAACATGCTTCTATGTCCGATCCAC
Organism: Microbacterium sp. CFH 31415; assembly: GCF_022538185.1. Classification (GTDB taxonomy): domain Bacteria; phylum Actinomycetota; class Actinomycetes; order Actinomycetales; family Microbacteriaceae; genus Microbacterium. Next base: position 93,959 of record NZ_JAKYXC010000007.1, read on the forward strand.
CACCCCGGTCCTAGACTGCGGGTATGTCGTTCGATGTGGCGGCGGAGGCCTACGACCGGTTCATGGGGCGCTACTCCACGCCGCTGGCCGAGACCTTCGCCGAGTGGGCGCGACTGCCCGGGCACGGCCGCGCGCTCGACGTCGGCTGCGGTCCGGGCGCGCTGCTCGCGGTGCTGTCTCGACGGTTCGGCCCCGACGAGGTCGCGGGCGTGGATCCGTCCGAGAGCTTCGTCGCGGCCGCGCACGACCGGCACCCGTGGGCGGACGTGCGGCACGGCATGGCCGAGGCGCTGCCGTTCGAGGACGACACGTTCGACGCCGCGCTCGCGTCACTGGTCGTGCATTTCATGACGGATGCCGCCGCCGGCGCCCGCGAGATGGTGCGCGTCACCCGCCCCGGCGGTGTCGTGGCGGCCTGCGTGTGGGACTTCCCGGGGCGGCGCGCACCGCAGTCGACGTTCTTCTCGGCGCTCTCGGCCGTGGTCGAGGGAATCGATGACGAGACCGACCGCGTGGGCGCCGCGTCCGGCGACCTGGTTGCCCTCCTGCGGGGCGCCGGCTGCACCGAGGTCGAGGAATCCGAGCTGTCCGTCGCCGTCGACTACGCGGGGTTCGACGAGTGGTGGGAGCCGTACACGCTCGGGGTCTCCCCCGCCGGCAGGCAGCTGCAGGCGCTGTCGGAGGAGCAGCGCGGGCTCGTCCGCGAGCGGTGCGTCGAGTCGATGCCCGCCGGGCCGTTCACCGTGACGGCCACCGCCTGGGCGGCGCGGGGCGTGGTGCCGCGGTGAGCGCAGGTCGTGCCGTCAGGTCAGCGCAAGGCGCTTCTTCTCGGCCTCCACGTCGAAGTCCGCCTTCGGCCACTGCGGGTCGATCTCCTCGAGAGCTTCGAGCAGCAGGTGCTGCACCGCGAGGCGCGCGTACCACTTGCGGTTCGCGGGCACGACGAACCACGGCGCGTGATCGGTGGACGTGCGCTCGAACACCTGCTGGTAGGCGTCCATGTACTGCGGCCAGAGCTGGCGCTCGTCGACGTCGCCGGGGTTGTACTTCCAGTGCTTGTCGGGGCGGTCGAGCCGCTCGGTCAGCCGCGCCTTCTGCTCGTCCGACGAGATGTGCAGCATCACCTTGATCACGCGGGTCCCGCTGCCGGCGAGCTGCTCCTCGAACGTGTTGATCGCGCCGTAGCGCCGCTCGATCTCCTCGTGCGGGGCGAGTTCCCGCACTCTGCCGATCAGGACGTCCTCGTAGTGCGACCGATCGAAGACGCCGATGATGCCCGGCTCGGGCACCCGCTTCGCGACGCGCCAGAGGAAGTCGTGCTCGAGCTCCTCGGGCGTCGGCTTCTTGAACGCGGTGATCGATACGCCCTGCGGGTCGACCGAGCCCACGACGTGACGCACGATCCCGCCCTTGCCCGCGGAGTCCATCGCCTGCAGCACGAGCAGCACGGCGGCGTTCGTCGCATCGACGCGGCTGCGGGCGTAGAGGCGCTCCTGGTACTCGTCGAGCTGCATCGAGCCTGCCGCCAGATCTTCGGCGGCCTGCACCTTGTCCTCTTCGTATCCCGGCGTGGCCTGCGCATCGACGTCGGCGAGCACGAAGCCCTCTCGTACGCGGAGCATGTCTGCGACATCGCCCGACCAGTGCTTCTGACTCTTCGCGATCATGTGCCCATCATGCCGACCCCGGCCAGGTCCGCGCGTGCCGGATTCAGGAGACACGCCGCGCGGGGTGCGAGCGGCGGCCGGCCGCGGCGTGTCTCCGTCCGGTGTCACGCGAACCGGGCGTGCCGAAGAGCAGGCGAGCGGATGCCGCGCTACCGCGCGAGCGGGACTTCGATGAGCTGCCGCCCGCCGGCGGGCGCCGTGAGGGCCTGGTCGAGCTGGGTGCGGGTCGTGACGCGCTGATACTCCCAGCCGTACGCGAGCGCCAGGTGCTCGAGTCGCACCGAATGCGGCGTGTACAGCACGCGGTCCATAGCGTCCGCACCGGCGACTCCGGCGACCTCGAGACCGTCGAAGATCGTGCCACCGCCGTCGTTGCCGACGATGACCTGGATGCGCGGCTCGGTCTCGCCGGGTGGGAGGAGCAGCGCACCGACGTCATGCAGCAGCGCGAGGTCGCCGAGCAGCACGCGCGTGACGCCGGGACGCCCGGCGGTCTGGCTCGCGATCGCGATGCCCGTCGCCGTCGCGACGGTGCCGTCGATGCCGGCGAGGCCGCGGTTCGCATGCACCGGCACCTTCTTGCCACCGAGCAGGTCGTCGGCGACGCGCACCAGGCGGGAGGAGCCGAACATCAGCCGGTCGTGCGGCCAGGTCGCGCGCCACACCGCGTCGGCGAGCACGGCCCGGTCGATCGGTGCGCGCGCCGCCGCCAGTTCGGCGGCGATCGCGCCGAGCCGTTCCTGCGGCACCGCGGACGTGAGCCCTTCGGCGTCGGGTGGCGGCGGAGCGAGATCGACGGATGCCTCGCGCGACGCGTGCAGCCAGGCGCCGAGCCATTCCCGGTCGGCGTCGCCGGTTGCGACGGCGACGGTGTCGACCGCGGTCGTGGCACCGTTGAGGTTGAGCGGCTCGCCCGGCCCGCGCAGCGCGATGACCTCGACCTCGGGGTCGGAGAGGAGCGCGGCCACCTCGCGGCTCAGAGTCGGATGGCCGAGCACGATCGCGCGCTCCACGCGTCCGCCGAGCTCGGGAGCCCGCAGCAGCGCGCGGTAGCCGTGGACGAGGTACCGGCCGAAGCGAGCACCGCTGACGATCTCGGCGATGAGCGGCCACCCGCCCGCATGCGCGAGCACCTCGGCGTCTGGGCCGGCGTCGGATCCGGCGACGACGACCGTGCGCGGGCCGCGCACGACGACGAACGGCTGCTCCTCGGGATCATCGGGCACGTCCGAGACGCCGATCCCACCGCCGCCCTGATAGAGCGCACCGGATGCCTCGTCCTCGGTCGCCGGGTCGGGAGCAGGCGGACCGTCGGGGTCATCGCCGGCGGTCGAGGCGAGTTCCGCGGTCGGCACGCCGAACCACGCGGGCAGGTCGCCGGCGAGCGGCTCCCGGTAGGGAAGGTTGAGGTGCACGGGCCCGGCCGAGCGCAGGCCCTCCCCCAGCGCTGCGGCGACGGCCTCTTCGGCGACCCGCCGCAGCATGACGCTCTGCTCCTCGTCGCCCTCGGTGTCGCACCCCTCGGGCACCGGGAGGTCGGCCTCGTAGCGCACGCTCGGCGAGAACATGCCCGGCTGCCGTGTCGTCTGGTTCGCCCCCACACCGCGCAGCTCGGGAGGCCGGTCAGCCGTCAGCAGCAGCAGCGGCACACCGGCGTGGTGCGCCTCGAGCGCAACGGGCATGAGGTTCGCGACGGCGGTGCCGGACGTGCAGACCACGGCCGCCGGCATCCGTGATTCGCGTCCGATGCCGAGCGCCGTGAAGCCGGCAACGCGCTCGTCCACGCGCACATGCAGACGCACCGCTCCACGCCGCTCGAGCTCGGCGGCGACGAGGGCGAGCGCCTGCGAGCGCGATCCCGGGCTGAGCACGATGTGCTCGACGCCGAGTTCGACCAGTCGGCACAGCAGCGCCGCGGCGGCATCGGTGGCGGCGGAGGCGAGTCCGCTCCCACCGCTGATCTCGGTCAGTTGACGGCTCCGCGCTGGCCGCGCTCGTCACCTTCGTCCGACGGGCGGACGGGCGGATCAGCGGGGGTGTCGGCCGGCGGTGCCGACGCGGCCGGCGACGTGTCTGCCGTGGCGGGTCCGGCTGCGGCGTCGGGTCCGTCGATGCTCCACCGCGGGTCGTCGGCCTCGGCGTCGAGCTGTGCGAGCTCTTCCTCGAGGCGGCGGATGCGCTCGTCCTGGTCGCTCACCACGCCGATGCGTCCGAGGAACTCGGGATCATCGTCGGGCGCTCGCCGCGCGGCGAGCGTGGCACGGCGCGTGCGGCCGACGAGAAGCCACAGGACACCGCCGAGCACGGGGATGAACACGACGATGAGGATCCAGATCGGCTTGCTCACACCGCGGTGCCTCGTGGGAGGCTGCACCGCGCAGTCCACGATCGTATAGACCCAGAAAGCCGTCGCCACCAGGGCCAGGATGAGCAGGGCCCGTGTCATGCTCCCCATCCTAGGCGAGCATCGTGCAACGCGGCCCTGTCGTGACCGAACCGTCGTCTGGCAGGACCGCCCCGCCGGAGCGCACCGCGGGCTCGATTACGATGGACGCGTGAAAGCCCGCTCCGCCCTCGTGTACACGGTGCTGCGGCTCCTCGCTTTCCTGGTGCCGTTCGGCCTGCTGATGCTGCTGCCGATCATGCGCGAGTACTACTGGCTCGCCGCGATCTTCGCCGCGCTCATCGGCCTGAGCCTGTCGATGCTGTTCCTGCGTCGTCCGCTCGACGAGATGAGCGCAGGCATCGCCGAGCGCCGTGATCGATCGCGCGCGGAGCGAGCGGTGAGCGACGAAGATGCAGAGGATGCCGCGGCCGGCTCGACCGAGTCCCGCTCCGGCGACTGATCCCGGCGTGCGCCGGCACCCGGCGGGAGCTCAGCCGATGAGCGCCCACGCGAAGAATGCCGCGTAGGCGAGCGAAGTCAGCGACGTGAGCCCGAGCGCGACCACGAGCTCACGCGGGTCGCGGTAGGTCCAGACGATCAGGATGGCCGGCAACCCCGCCAGCAGCACGAGCAGCGACAGCCACGCGATCGGATAGAAGAGCGCGAGATAGGCGGCGATCACGAACGGCGCGAGCACGAAGATCGTGAACAGCCAGCGCGTGGCCGTACGGCCGATCAGGGTCGTGAGCGTGCGCTTGCCCGAGGCGCGGTCCTGGTCGATGTCGCGCAGGTTGTTCGCGAGGAGCACGGCGCACGCCAGCAGACCGATGGCGACCGCGCCGAACCACGCCTCCTGCGGCAGGGCGAACGCCTGCACCCACGTCGTGCCGAGCGTGGCGACCAGCCCGAAGAACACGAAGACGAAGAGCTCACCCAGGCCGTAGTAGCCGTACGGCCGCTTGCCGCCGGTGTAGAACCACGCGGCGAGGATGCACGCGGCGCCGACAGCGAGGAACCACCACTGCTGGGTGCGGATCGTGATCGCCAGCCCGGCGACCGCGGCGATCGCGAAGAACACCAGCGCGACGGTCAGCACCGCGCGGGGCTTCGCCTTGCGCGACGCCGTGAGCCGGGCCGGACCGACCCGGTTGTCGTCGGTTCCCCGGATGCCGTCGCTGTAGTCGTTGGCGTAGTTGACGCCGATCTGCAGCGACACCGACACGATGAGGCAGAACAGCGCGATCACCCAATGGAAGACGTCGACGACGAGGATCGCGGCCGCGGTGCCGACGACGACGGGGCTGATCGCGAGGGGCAGCGTGCGCAGGCGGGCCGCGCCGATCCAGTCGCGCGCGGTGGCCGGCTCGACGGCGCGGGGATCACCCGACTGACGCGCCTTCTGCGGGTTGCCGCGGGAGGGCTGCTTCTTCGGACCCGGATGCCTGCGCTTCTTGCTGGAGGTGCCTGCCACGAATCGCCATCCTAGAGGGCGCCGCGATGAGCCGCCCCGAGGCGACGCCGGGTTGCAGGCACGCGCCCGCGCAAGCCCCTCGCCGGATGCGCCCTGCAGGCGCACAATGACAGCCATGCTGAGCATCGGAACGATCGTGCTGACGGTGGAGGACATCGCCCGCGCCGCCGACTTCTGGCGGGGCGCCCTGGGCTACGTGGACAGGGGCGAGCCGAGCGAGGACTGGCTCATCCTCGACCCACCGGACAAGGCCGACTGGGCGTCTCCCGGCGCGAGCGTCGCGCTGTCGGTCACGGGGTATCCGCAGCACTATCCCCCGCGCATCCACCTCGACCTGTACGCCGAGGATCAGGCGGCAGAGGTGCGCCGGCTGCTTACGCTCGGCGCGCGCGAGGTCGACTGGCACGACTACCCCGACGACGCCGACTGGATCGTGCTCGAAGACACCGAGGGCAACCGCTTCTGCGTGGTCGACACCGGCCCCTACCCCGGGCACTGAGCGGCACGACGAGCCCTCGCCCAGGCATCCGCAGCCGAAAACAGGAGCTCTGGCGAGAACAGGATCTTTCCAGCGGAATCGTCCTGCGTCCGCCGGATCTCCTGTTCTGGGCAGCAAGAATCTTCTGGGCGAGGCGAGCGGTCGGCCCGCGCGCGTCAGTGAAGGGACGCGACGGCGCGGCGGATCGCCTCGCGATCCGGCTTGCCCGACGGCAGGGTCGCCAGCTCGTCGACGAGCACGAGCCTCGCCGGGCGCGCGTGCGGGCCGATCGCGTCTTTGACGGCGGCCCGCGCTTCTTCGAGCTGCACGGACTCGCTGCGGCGCAGCACTTCACCCCGGGTGGCGACGACGACGGATGCCTCGCCCCAGCGCTCGTCGGGCACGCCGACGACCACCGCGCCCGACAGTCCGGGCACGGTGCGGACGATGCGCTCGACGCGGTCCAGCGAGATGTTCACGCCGCCCGAGACGATCACGTTGTCGATCCGGCCGCGCACACGCAGGACGCCGTCTTCGAGGATGCCGGCGTCGCCGGTGCGGTACCAGCGGGCCCCGTCGGGGGTGCGGGGGAACACGGCGTCCGTCAGCTCCGGATCACCGAGGTAGCCCTCAGCCAGCACCGGCCCCGAGACCTGGACCTCGCCGCGCATGATCCGCAGGCTCACGCCGCGGAGCGGGACGCCATCGTAGACGCAGCCGCCGCAGGTCTCGGTGGCGCCGTAGGTGCGGACGATGCGCGCGCCTGCGGCCTCGGCCCGCTCGAGGGTCACCGGCGGCAGTGCCTGCCCGCCGACGAGGATCGTCTCGAACGATCGGAGGGCGGTCAGCACCGTGCTGTCGTCCTCGGCCGCATCGAGCAGGCGCGACAGCTGCGCCGGCACGAGCGACGTGTAGGTCGGGATGCGCTGGCCTCGATCGCTCGAGGCCATCATCAGCGCGGCGGCCGCGAACCCCTGGGGGGTGAACGATCCGCTCAGCACGGCGGGCTCGCGATCGGCGACGATCGAGCGGACGAGCACCTGCAGACCGGCGACGTAGCTCGCGGGGAGCGCCAGCAGCCAGGCGCCCTCGCCGACGCGGTCGGCCGTCGCCAGCGCGCTGGCGGTGAGGGCGTCGCGGCTGAGCACCACGCTCTTGGGCACGCCGGTGGATCCCGAGGTCGTCACCACGACGGCCGTGCCCGGCCGCACGTCGCCGGGCAGCTCGCTGACCATGCCGAGCCCGAGCGCCGGACCGGCGCCGTGCAGTGCGCTCTTCAATGCCCTCAGGATGTCGCGGGGGTCGTCGCCGCTGACGGGCTCGAGTTTCATGGCTTCAGTACTGCCAGGGGTATGGGGCCCAGTCGGGCTCCCGCTTCTCGAGGAATGCATCGCGTCCCTCGATGCCCTCATCGGTGCCGTAGGCGAGGCGCGTCGCCTCGCCGGCGAAGACCTGCTGGCCGACGAGGCCGTCGTCGACCGCGTTGAACGCGAACTTGAGCATGCGGATCGCGGTCGGCGACTTCGTGAGGATCGTACGGGCCATCGCGATCGCCTCGCGCTCGAGCTCGGCGTGCGGTACCACCCGGTTCACGGCACCCATCTCGTAGGCGCGCTGCGCCGAGTACTCCTCGGCGAGGAAGAACACCTCCCGCGCGAACTTCTGGCCGATCTGCCGGGCGAAGTACGCCGAGCCGTAACCGGCGTCGAAGGATCCGACATCCGCGTCCGTCTGCTTGAACCGCCCGTGCTCGGCGCTCGCGATCGAAATGTCGCACACCACGTGGAGCGAGTGGCCGCCGCCGGCCGCCCATCCCGGGATCACGGCGATGACGACCTTGGGCATGAAGCGGATGAGCCGCTGCACCTCGAGGATGTGGAGCCGGCCGGCGCGCGCCGGGTCGGTGACGGTGTCCGTCTCGGAGTACTTGTAGCCGTCGCGCCCGCGGATGCGCTGGTCGCCGCCCGAGCAGAACGCCCAGCCGCCGTCCTTCGGGCTTGGCCCGTTGCCGGTCAGCAGGATGACGCCGATCCGCGGGTTCTGGCGCGCGGCATCGAGCGCCTGGTACAGCTCGTCCACGGTGTGCGGGCGGAAGGCGTTGCGCACCTCGGGCCGGTCGAATGCGATGCGCGCGATGCGCCCGTCCTTCGACACGTGCGAGGTGATGTCGGTGAAGCCGTCGGTGCCGGGTGCCGGCATCCACTCGGCTTCGTCGAAGAGCTCCGAGACCATGGGCTCCAGCCTAGGGCGCGGGATGCCGCCGCTCACGCGCCGTTCTTGGCGTCACGCCACCGCAGCCACGACTTCACGAGGTCGTAGTCCCAGTCCGGACCCCCGAAGCCGAGCGTGAACAGCCGCACCCCGGCGTCGTACAGCTCGTCGGCGACGTCCTCGCCGCGTCGCTTGAGCTCGTTCGAGACGATGAGCCCCGAGGTGTCGCGCCCTTCGCGGTCGGCCCATCGCTCGATCACGCCGAGCTTGTGCGCCAGGTCGTCGGGCCGCACGAAGCTGTGCCAGATGTCGGCGTGGCGCGCCACCAGCCGGAGGGTCTTCTGCTCGCCCTTGCCGCCGATCATCACAGGGATGCGCCGGGTCGGCGCCGGGTTCAGCTTCTGCCAGCGCGCCTCGATGCGCGCGAGCCCGTCGGCGAGGTCGTCGAGGCGCGAGCCGACGGTGCCGAACTCGTAGCCGTACTCGTCGTAGTCGCGCTCGAACCAGCCCGAGCCGGTCGCGAAGATGAAGCGGCCGGTGCCGCCCTTGGCCGAGATGTGGTCGATCGTGCGGGCCATATCCGCCTGCAGGTCGGGGTTGCGGTAGCTGTTGCAGTTGACCAGCGCCCCGAACTCGACCCGCTCGGTCTGCTCGGCCCACGCGGCGAGCATCGTCCACGACTCGAAGTGCATCCCCTCGGGATCGCCCGACAAGGGGAAGAAGTGATCCCAGTTGAAGAGGATGTCGACCCCCATCTCCTCGAGCCGGAGGACGGCGTCGCGGAACGCGGAGTAGGGGGCGTGCTGCGGTTCGAGCTGCACGCCGAGGCGCACGGGGGTGTCAAGAAGGGGCATGGGAAGAGCCTAAGCGGGTGGGAGGCCGAGGGCTCCGGCATCCCACCCGCCCTTCTCCTGCGTCAGCGGGCGCGGTACGCCTTCAGGTAGGCGTCGACGGAGTCCCATGCGGCGATCGCGATGACGCCGAATCCGAACACGGTGGTGACGACCGCGGTCACGGTGCCAGCGTCCTCGGGCACGAGCGTGGGGAACAGCGCGGGGTTGACCAGCAGCTGCTGCGAGAGCAGCCACAGCGCACCGCCGGCGATCACGAGGTTCAGGAACAGGTTCACGGTCGCGGATCCCATGTTCCAGCCGCCCTTGGCGTGGACCGAGATGGCCAGCAGCGCTTCGAGGACCATGAGCACGAAGAGCGCACCGATCCACCACGGCCACAGCGCCGGCGAGAGGAAGGGCATCCAGCCCTCCGGCGCTGAGTACACGACACCGACGAAGTGGTCCCACAGGATCGCGCCGGCCGCGATCGCCAGGAAGATCAGCGATGCGACCAGGTCACTCAGGCCGGCGCCACGATCCTTGAGCTCAGGGAGGTCGTCCGGCGTCCAGTCCTTGACGACGCCGGCGTCGGTTCCCCGCTCGGATCGCTCGACGATGAAGAACACGAGCGTGGTCCAGAAGGCGATGTGGACGATGACGCTCAGCGTGACGCTCACGACGTTGCCGATGATGGTGCCGACGCCAGCCCCCGAGAGCGTCTGCCCGAGCGCGACGCCGAACGCGGCGCACGCGGGCACGATCGCCCACAGCAGCTTCAGCAGGCGCCACCACGTCAGGTAGTAGCGCGGGCCGATGAGCCACAGCGGCCGGTCGGTGTAGCCCGCGGCGAGCGTGTCGGGGTCGCCGAGATCGGTAAGCACCGCACGTTCGGCCGTATCGCGCGGCTCGCCCTCGGCGATGCGGGACTCGACCTGGTCGTCGATCGAGCCGCGCAGCTCTGCGGACAGGTCGGCGCGCTGCGCCTCGGGAACGGTGCGCATCGCGGCCGCGACGTAGCGGTCGGTCAGGGTCGTCTTCATTGCCATTTGTCAGTCCTCCTGCGGAAGGGAGTCGATCGCGGTGGCGATCGCGTGGAACTCGTCGGTGAGGGCGGCCGCGAGGCGGGAGCCTGCGGCGCTGGTGCGGTAGAACTTGCGGGGCCGGGCCTCGTCGGTATTCCACTCGCTCGTGAGGTGCCCCTGCTTCTCGAGCCGGCGCAGCAGCGGGTACAGGGTGTTCGCGTCCGTCGGGAATCCGCGATCCCCGAGCTGTTCGAGCAGGCCGTACCCGTATCCCGGCTGCTCGAGCAGGCGGAGACAGGCCAGCACGATCGTGCCGCGCCGCAGCTCCTGCAGGTGCGTGTCGAGGATCTCGGATTCGCTCATGGCTCACACTGTACTGTGTGACACACACTATCGTCAATCACACTTTGTAAGCTGTGACACCTTGTTTGCGGGGACCCACTCGCCTGGCCCGCAAGTGCCTTGAGCCAAGCGGGATCCCCGTCGAGACTCGGACGATGGTCTTCGTCGGATACCACGCCTCGCATGAACAGCTCCCCCCCAGCGCTCTGCTGACCTCCGTCGTCGGCGCGGAGCGCGCCGGCTTCGACGGAGCGATGTGCTCCGACCACCTGGCGCCGTGGGGCGTGCGGCAGGGCGAGTCGGGCTTCGCGTGGTCGTGGCTCGGCGCTGCGCTCGCCGCGACGTCTTTCTCACTCGGCGTGGTCAACGCGCCCGGACAGCGCTATCACCCCGTCGTGATCGCGCAGGCCATCGCGACGCTCGAGGAGATGTTCCCCGGGCGGTTCTGGACGGTGCTCGGCAGCGGCGAGGCGATGAACGAGCACGTCACCGGCGACCCGTGGCCGTCGAAGGACGATCGCAACGCACGGCTCGACGAGTCGATCGACGTGATCCGTCGCCTGCTCGCGGGCCACGAGGTCACCCACGACGGCCATGTGCGCGTGCACCGCGCCCGCATCTGGTCGCTGCCCGCCCAGCCTCCCCCGCTGTTCGGCGCCGCGGTCAGCGCCGAGACCGCCGGCTGGCTCGCCGGACGGGTCGACGGCCTGGCCACCGTCGCGCAGGAGCCGGATGCGCTGCGCCGCGTCGTCGACGCGTACCGCTCGGCGGGGGGCGCCGGACCGTGCACCCTCCAGGTCCATCTGTCGCTGGCGGAGACGGATGCCGCGGCCCTGGCCCTCGCGAAGGATCAGTGGCGCAACGGCCTGATCGGGCCCCCGCAGGCGTGGGACTTCGACCAGCCCGAGGACTTCGACGCCGCCGTCGGCGAGCCGGACGAGGGCGAGCTGCGCAAGGCGGTGCTGGTGGACTCGGATGCCGCATCCCTCGCCGAGCGCATCACCGAGCTCACCCGCATCGGCTTCGACCGCGTCTACCTTCACCACGTCGGCAAGGACCAGAACTCCTTCCTCGACCGCGCCGCCTCCGAGCTGCTCCCGGCCCTGCGGAGGACGCTGTGAAGATCACCGACACGAGCGACCTGTGGTGGAAGACCAGCGTGGTCTACTGCCTCGACGTCGAGACCTACCTCGATTCGAACGGCGACGGGATCGGTGACTTCACCGGCCTCGGCCGGCGCATCGGCTACCTCGCCGACCTCGGTGTGACCTGCCTGTGGCTCATGCCGTTCTACCCGACTGCCGACCGCGACGACGGCTACGACGTGACGGACTTCTACGGCGTCGACCCGCGGCTGGGCACGCACGGCGACCTCGTCGAGGTGGTGCGCACGGCGCGTGACCACGGCATCCGGGTGATCGTCGACCTCGTGGTGAACCACACGAGCGACAAGCACCCCTGGTTCGTCGCCGCGCGTCGATCGAAGACCTCGCCGTTCCGCGACTTCTACGTGTGGCGCGACGAACCGCCGGCGAACAACGTCAACGCGGTGTTCCCGGGCGAGGAGAGCACGCTGTGGGAGCTCGACGAGAAGAGCGGCCAGTACTACCTCCACAGCTTCTACAAGCACCAGCCCGACCTCAACATCGCCAACCCGACGGTGCGCGACGAGATCGCGAAGACGATCGGCTTCTGGCTGCAGGTCGGCGTGTCGGGCTTCCGAGTGGACGCCGTGCCCTTCCTCCTCGAGGTGCCCGAAGGCGAGGCCTTCGCCGATCCGCACGAGTACCTCCGGGATCTGCGCCGCTTCCTGCGGCGACGATCGAAGGAGGCCGTGCTGCTGGGCGAGGTCAATCTCCCCTACAAGGAGCAGCTCGACTACTTCGGAGCCGGGAAGGGCGAAGAGCTCACCCTGCAGTTCGACTTCATCGGCATGCAGGCGCTCTATCTCTCGCTCGCCCGCTCCGATCCCCGGCCGCTCGCGAAGGCGCTCCGCGCGCGTCCGCCGATCGAACCCGAGGCACAGTGGGCGAACTTCGTGCGGAATCACGACGAACTGACGCTCGACAAGCTCACCGAGAAGGAGCGCGACGAGGTCTTCGAGGCGTTCGCGCCCGACGAGCGGCAGCGCGTCTACGGGCGTGGGATCACCCGCCGGCTTCCTCCGATGCTCGGCGGCGACCCGCGCCGCATCCGCATGGTCTACAGCCTCCTGTTCTCCCTCCCCGGCACCCCGGTGCTCTTCTACGGCGAGGAGATCGGCATGGGCGAGAACCCCGAGATCCCCGGCCGCCTGGCTGTGCGCACGCCCATGCAGTGGAACGACACCCGTAACGGAGGCTTCTCGACCGCCCCGCCGTCACGACTGACGGCGATGCCGCCCGAGGGCGGCTATGCGCCCGCGCACGTCAACGCATCGGCTCAGCTCAACGACGAGGGCTCGCTGCTGCAGTTCATCCGCCGCCTCGCGGCGCGCTACCGCATCTCTCCCGAGATCGGGTGGGGCGAGGTCGAGATCCTCGAGCACGACGCCCCCGCGGTGCTCGCCCACTCGGTCTCGGCCGACGTCGGACGCATGATCGCACTCCACAACTTCGCCGAGGAGCCGACCCGCGTGCAGCTGACCCTGGGCGACGAACCGGAGGGCACCCAGCTCAGCGACCTCTTCGGCCCCGACCGTCGCGATCTCGACGACGGTGGTCGCGTCGACATCGAGCTGCCCGCGTACGGCTGGACGTGGCTGCGTGTCGAGCGGCCCGGAGACGGGCGCCTCGGCTGAGCGAAGAAGGATTGCCGGGGATGCGCGGCCGTGCGACGATGACTCGAAGGAGGCCACCATGACCGCCAAGCCCTCGCTCGTCGCCCGCATCCGGCACGCCCTGTTCGGCAAGCCGCTCACCCACGAGGAGGCGCAGGCGCGTCACGAGGCGCAGGTCGCCACGGCGCGCAGTTCAGCGAGCGGCGAGAACGGCGCACGCGGACGCTCCGTCCAGAATCAGACCTGGTACTTCTGACCCGGGCATGATGGGTCGCGTGAGCAACGCCATCCCTCCGCTGTCCGAACTGCTCGCTTCCGCCCGCGTCGTCGCCCTCCCGCTGGCAACGCGATTCCGCGGAGTCGATGTGCGCGAGGCGCTGGTGTTCGAAGGGCCGGAGGGCTGGACCGAGTTCTCGCCCTTCGTCGAGTACGACGACCGCGAGGCGGCGACCTGGCTGGCCGCCGCCATCGACTTCGGATGGATGCCGCAGCCCGCGCCCGTCCGGAACGAGATCCCCGTCAATGCCACGGTGCCCGCGGTGGCCGCGGCATCCGTCCCCGCCGTCCTCGCCAGGTTCGACGGCTGCCGCACGGCGAAGGTCAAGGTCGCCGAGGCCGGGCAGCGGCTGTCGGACGACGTCGAGCGCGTGCGCGCGGTGCGCGAGGAGATGGGTCCGGAGGGGCGGGTGCGGATCGACGCGAACGGCGCCTGGAACGTCGACGAAGCCGAGCGGGCGCTCCACGCCCTCGCCGAGTTCGACGTGGAGTACGCCGAGCAGCCGTGCGCCACGGTCGAGGAGCTCGCCGAACTGCGCCGCCGCGTGAATTACATGGGCATCCCGATCGCGGCGGACGAGAGCGTGCGGAAGGCGTCGGATCCCCTCGCCGTCGCGCGCGCCGGCGCCGCGGACCTCCTCGTCGTCAAGGCGCAGCCGCTCGGCGGCGTGCGGCGAGCGCTGGCGATCGTGGCCGAGGCCGGACTCCCGGCCGTGGGGGGGGGGGGGGGGGGGGGGCCCCGCGCCGCGGCCCCCCGGGGGGGGCGCCCGCCCCGGCCCGCCCAC